>NZ_BCRN01000009.1 GCF_001552615.1 Millisia brevis NBRC 105863 | reverse complement strand
GAGAAGACCCCCAACGTATCCCATGCGGATATGTTGGGGGTCTTTTCGTATGTCAGGACTCTTACGACCGGCGACATGTAGCTCGCCCAACTCGGTCTATTGGGATACACGGCGGGCCCGCCGCCACACTGGGCCCCTACGGGGTTAGAGTCAGCCCAATGGGAGACATCGGCCGTTTCCGCGTCGTCATTCCGCTACTGGTCCTCGCGCTGTCGTCCGCGCTTCTGGCCGGCTGCACCTCGGTGAGCGATACCACTCGCGAGGTTGTCCAGCGATACGTCGATGCCCTCAACGCGGGAGACTCGTCGACCGCAGCACAGGACACCTCCGACCCCACCGCGGCGGCCACGGCCATCGACGGAGTGCGGAACGGGATGGACGTCACCGATCACCCCGTCACGTACACGATCACCGACACCAACAACGACGCTGGATTCAGCCTCCAGGCCCAGTGGGACCTCGGCAACGGAGACAACTGGACGTACACCACCACCGGATCGACCGAGGACTCCGACGGCGGCCGGGTTATCACCTGGGATCCCGCGGTCCTGGTCCCCGGACTGACCACGGACACCTCCGTCGTGCTCTCCTCGGTCGCCCCCACCACCTCCGGGCGCATTCTCGACAGCAGCGGGCGTGAACTGATGACCCGACAGCTGGTGACGATCGTCAACGTCGGGCCAGATGCCGATTCAGCAGCGGTCGCCGCGCTGCTCTCCGGGCCGGTCCCGACGATCACCGCGGACTCGATCGCGAGCTCGGTTGCCGCGGCCTCTCCCAACTCTGCCGGAGTGGTGTCGCTGCGCCAGGAGGATGTCGCGCCCATCCGCAGTCAGCTCGCAGCCCTGCCCGGCGTGACCCTGATCGACCAGCTGCGGTTGCTGACCGTGGACCGGGCCCTGGCGTCCCCCGCCCTTGCCGATCTGACCGACGAGTGGAACCAGCAGGAGGATCGAGCCTCCGGATGGTCGGTCGACCTGCGTGACGCCAACGGTGCGGTCACCTCGAACCTCTGGCAGGCGGCGCCCGGCACCTTCGCCGATATCAGCACCACCCTCGATCTGACTTCCCAGCTGGCCGCGGAGAATGCGCTCGCCTCGGTGTCCACCCCCGCGGCTATCGTGGCGATTCGGCCATCGACCGGTGGCATCGTCGCCGTCGCTCAAAGTCCGGCCGGCGACGCGGCCGGTTCCATCGCCCTGACGGGGCTCTACCCGCCCGGCTCCACGTTCAAGACCGTCACCGCCACGGCGGCGCTGACGGCAAGCAACGGCAGCCTGACCCCGGACACGATGCTCGCCTGCCCCGGTACAGCCAATATCGAAGGCCGGACCATCCCGAACGACGACAACTTCGACCTGGGCACCGTGCCGCTGCACACCGCCTTCGCCCGCTCCTGCAACACCACCATGGGCCGGTTGGCGGTCGACCTGCCTCCGGATGCCCTCGCCAATACCGCCCTGTCCTACGGCCTCGGCGTCGACTACGTCACACCCGGCCTCACCACCGTCACCGGATCCGTCCCGATCGCCAATACCCCGGCCGAACGCGTCGAAGCCGGCATCGGTCAGGGGCAGGTCACCGCGTCACCGTTCGGGATGGCCGTGGTCGCCGCCTCGATCGCACACGGGACCACCCCGATGCCGATGATTATCAACGGCCAACCCGCCACCGCCGATCAGACCACAACCGCGATCGACCCGGCGATCGTCGCCGATCTGCGCACGATGATGCGCGAGACCGTCACCGCCGGCACCGCCACCTCGCTCGCCGACATCCCCGATCTGCTCGGCAAGACCGGGACGGCGGAGTCCGACGGCAACGCCGACCACGGCTGGTTCATCGGCATCAAGGACGACCTGGCCTTTGCCGTGCTGGTGACCCAGGGTGGCTCGAGCGCGCCGGCCCTCGCGGCCGCCGGAAGCTTCCTGCGCTGAGCCCCGATCACGGCCGGTCCGGTCGGACATATGTGATGTCCGATTGCATCGACCGGGCCGTGTCGGGAGTCCGATTCTGTCGCTACTCTGGTAATGCGCGGGCGCGGCTGAGGCGCTGCCCGACTCGGGTAAGTCTGTACATCGAGGGCGGTCCGGTTTGCCGGGCTGTGTGCACTGATGGTCGGCCGACATCAGGACGTGCCGTGGCACTCGTGATCTAACGTTACGGGTGTGACTTGTGTGATTATTGAGGTATGACGCCGTTGAGAACCTGGATCGCCGCCAAGCGGCGCTACCGGTATCTCGCGTTGGCGGTTGTCATCCTGCTGATCGTCGGCTTCGTGGTCTACCGCATCCGCACCGCCCCGGCGCCCGCCGCCGTCAGCGCGGTCGACGACTTCGTCACCGCCCTCAACGAGCGCGATATCGACGGCGCCGCGGACATCACCTCCTATCCGAGCGCCGCATCCGCCGCGATCACGTCGATGTTCGGAAATCTCGATCCGACCGGCGACGCGCAGTTCTCCAGTTCCGCGGTGCAGTTGATCGGCCTGGACCGCAATTCCGCGTTCTTCACCCTCGAATCGACCTGGACCTTCCCCGACGCCAAGCGGATACCCGACCCCCGCGACGATCGCACCTGGAAGCTGACCTCCCAGGGCACCGTGCGCGAGCTGGCGGTCGGGTGGCGGGTGCTCTGGGACCCGGCGGTATTGATGTCGTCGCTGACCGCCGACGGCTCGCTGACCTATCGCCGAACCGATGCGGCGCCGGCGCAGGTGCTCACCACCGACGGTTCGGTGCTGATGAACGAACAGACCGTGCACGCGATCGAACTCGATCCTGCGGCGATGCCCGATCCCGTCGCGTCGACCACCGCGCTGGCCGGCGTGATCAACGTCGTCGCTCCGCTGGTGACCCCGGAGGTCATGCAGCAGGCCCTCGCCGCCTCGGGTGGCGCCCCCACTCAGGTGGTGCGGCTGCGCAATGACGACTTCGCCGTGCTCGAGGACCGCATTCGGGCGATTCCCGGGGTGCGGGTGGTCGGGCAGCCCGCGCTGATCGTGGGAGATCGTCGGATCACCTCACCGCTGCTCGACATCTACCGCGGGATCTGGCAGGCCGACCGCGACGCTACCGCCGGGTGGGAGGTCGACCTGGTGACGCCCGAGGACACGCTGCGACAGGCCGGCTATCAGGGTCCGCCGCCGCCGAACCTGCGGACGACCCTCGACGCACACATCCAGCTCGCCGCAGAGGAGGCTGTGGTCGACTCGACCACGCCGGCCGCCCTGGTCGCGATCCGCCCCTCGACCGGCGCGATCGTCGCCGCCGCCCAGAACAGCTACTCCAACGCCGCGGATGATTCGGTATTCGTCGACATGCACTCGGTCGCCGACCTCGCCGGCGCCCTGGCCGCGGCGGGTACCGCGGACAATCTGGATCCTGCCGATGTCGCCCGAGGGCTCGGCGCCGGCGCCCAATTCGGCATCGACGGTCTCGACACCGCCATCGCCCGGTTCCACACCGGAAACTTCGAGGTCTCCCAGTTCCGGGCGGTCGCGCAGGGCGGGAACATGGATGTCACCACCTTCGGCCTGGCGATGTTCGCGGCGTCGATCGCCCGTGGATCGGTGCCGAGCCCCTCGGTGGTCTTCGAACGTCCGACCACCGTCTACGGGGAGATCCCCGACCTGCCGGCCTCGGTCTACGAGCGACTGCGCGCCGCCGTGGGACCGCGCGGTCTCAGCGGCACCGGGGGCACCGATCGGTGGATCTTCGGAATCGGCCAGGACCTGGCGTACGCGGTCTACATCGACGACGCCGAGGGCCCCCAACACGTCGACCGCATGCTCGATCGATTCCTGACCGGGGTCGCCGCGCCGCGCGAGTAGCGTCGGCCCGGTCGGACGGGCCGTCGGACCGGCTTTTCGGACGGGCTTTTCGGACGGACGGATCAGACGGTCAGACGCCGGCGGCGGACCGCCAGAAGGGCGCGCGGCCCCAAAAGGAAGATCGCCAGCACGGTGCCGGCCACGATCACGAAGCTCACCGCGGTCCCCTGACCGGACACCACGCGCAGGATCATGCCGATCACCAGCGTCGCGGCCCAGATGATCACCCCGGAGGGGAGGACCGCGGCCGGATCGGCGCCCGGCGAGCCGCCGAGCTGTCCGCGCAGCCGGGCGGCCACCACCAGCCAACCGGCGGCCAGGCCGCTGAGGAAGGGCCACGCGGTGTTCGCCAGTCCGGTCAGCGAGGACGCCTCCTCGTGGGAGCGTCGGCCGATCGCGCAAAAAGCGACCACGAGAACCACATCGAGGACCAGCAGAGCCGTCGTTCGTCGCACGGGTTCAGCCTAACGCCGCCGAGGAACGGCCCGGGCAACGGCTCAGCCGCGGTGTCCGCCCTCGACGGGCATGGTGATCGGGGATTCGGGAACGTCGGTCGGCCAGACCAGCGACGTCGGCCGCCGGCGCCCGCGCAGCCGCACCTTCTCCCCGTCGGTGGTCCAGTGCGCCGCCTCCTCCTCATCGGCGAAGTACAGCGCCGACGACGAGGCGAGCACCCGGCCAGGGCGCAGCTTGGCCAGTTCGGTCAGCCGGGACGCCTCGTTGACCGGGTCGCCGATCACGGTGTACTCGAACCGCTCCGCCGACCCGATATTGCCGGCGACCGCCAGGCCCGCGGAGACGCCGATGCCGACATCGAGGTCCTTGACGCCGATCAGCACCCGTCGCAGCTCCCGGGCCGCGGCCAGCGCCTCGGTCGGTGCGTCCGGCTGGTTGAGCGGGGCGCCGAAGATCGCCAACGCGGCATCGCCCACAAACTTGTTGACGAATCCGTTGTGCCGGTCGACGACGTCGACGACCACCCGGAACAGCTCGTTGAGCGTGTCGACGACCTCGTTGGGCGGGCGCTCCGCGGCGGCAGCGGTCGAGCCGATCATGTCGACGAAGAGCACCGCGACGAAGCGGGTCTCACCGCCGAGTTCGGTCCCGGACTGCAGCGCCCGCCGGGCGACCTCCTCGCCGACGTGCCGACCGAACAGCTCCCGCAGCTGCCGCCGGGTGCCGAGCTCCTCCATCATCCGGTTGAAGCCAACCTGCAGGCGGCCGATCGCACTGCCGTCGAAGATCTCGACGCTGACGTCGTCCGCACCCTTCTGGGCCATCGAGATCGCCTGGCCGAGCTGACGGATCGGGTCGGCGATATGCCCGGTGGTCAGCAGCGACATCACCAACGCCTGGAACATCGCCAGCAGTGCCAGCGCCAACACGGCCAGGGCGAATGCCCGGGTGTCGAAGCGCAGATCGGTGGTCAACGGGACCAGGGCGAGCATCACGATGCCCGTCGCCGGCACCGCGGTGCCCATTCCCCAGGTCATCAGCATGCGGGCGCCGACGCCGGGTGCCAAGGTGCGGTCGAATCGGCCCTGGGACAGCGCGCGGGCCGCCAGCGGGCGCAGGATGCGTTCGCCGAGCATGTAGGTGAAGCCGAAGGTGCTGGTCGCGGCCATCAATACGGTCGCGACGATCGCCAGCGCCAGCGACGGCATCGTGCGGATCGTCAGCAGCAGGAACAGGATGCTGCCGAAAGCCCACAGCCCCAGATGCACGATCGCCTGCCGCAGCGGTGCGTGCAACGCAGCCATCTGCTCCACCCGGGTCGGCGGGCCGCCGCGGCGGCGCCACCGCTCGATGATCCGCACGTTGCGCGCCGCGAAAGCCAGGCTGACGACGGCCGCGAAGACCAGATACGTGGCGAAGATGCTCGACGTCTGCAGCTGCTGATCGGCGGTCAACTGGTCGAGCGGCATCGGCAGGCCGTACCGGATGAAGGCAAAAACCAGAATCGCGCCGAGAAAGTTCGCCAGCAGCATCGACGCCATGTACATCACCCAGCGGAAACGCAGACTCGACCGCATCTCGCGTCGGGAAACGGGCACAGGAAAAATTTACCCGCGCAACCTTCCGGGAGCAGACGGGCCCCCGGGACCGGGGATCAACGCCGTGGTCACAGCGGGTACTGGACGGTCTCCTCGGAGTGTCGCCGCGGGTGCCGAGCGCCGCCGGAGCCGGCCGCCGAGGTGCGGTCCGCAGGTCGTGTGGCGCCCCGCACGGTGACCGGAGCGGACCTAGGCTGGTCGGTATGGACCACGAACCTCGGCCGCCGTACGGAGTCGACGCCCGCGACCTGCGTGTCAGCGACGCCGAACGCGAACACGTCGCCGGTCTGCTCCAGAAGGCCGTGGGCCGCGGCATGCTGTCCCTCGGCGAATTCACCGAACGCGTCGACACCGCCCTGGCCGCTCGGACCCGCGGCGAACTCAACGCGGTGATCATCGACCTGCCCGGTCTCGAACTGCGCGGGGGAACCCCGTTGCCGAGCGCCCCGCCCGCCGCGGCGCCCGCTGTCGACCAGCACTGGCACGCGGTCGACGGCGAGCCGGTGGTGCTGCACAACACGATGTCGACCGTCACTCGCAAGGGCGACTGGCCGGTGCCGGAGCGGATGCGGATCGTCTCGAAGTTCTCGACCATCAAGCTCAACTACGCCCGGGTCGCGGCGCTGCCGCCGGCCATTCACGTCGATATCGACGACTACGGCAGCACCGTGCACCTGATCCTGCCGCCCGGTTCCACCGCCGACGTCCGGAACCTGCGGGTATCGGCCGGAACGGTCAAGAGTGACCTTCCGGAGGGCGGCCGGGCGGGAAGCGTGCACCTGATCGTGTCCGGGCATACCCGGATGGGCACGGTCAACGTGCGGTACTCGCGGGGCCGCCGCGGCTGGTGATCGGTGCCCGCGTCGAACCGGCCCGAGCAGTTCGGCCCCGGAAGACCGGCCCGGATAACCGGCCCCGGGATCAGTCCCGACGCTGGCGGGCGAGCAACTCGCTGACCGTGATCGCGCCGGTAGTGGCGGCGTGCCGACCGTTGGAGTCGTCGGAGTCCTGCTCGGGCTCGGCGTCGCCGTAGCGGTGACCGTTGCCGTTGCGCGGGGCCGCAGGGGCCTCGTTGCGGTACCGGCCGTCCTGCCGAGCAGGGGAGGTCGGAGCGGATGTCGTCTGCTCGACGTCGGAACCCGCGGCTGCTTCCTCGGCCGAACGGCGATGGCGGCGCCCGCCGTAGCTTCCATCGGTGGGGACGGGGACCACGGGGATCGCGCCGGTGGGGGCGCGATGCGAGCCGATACGTCGACTGCCGGCGGAATCGGTCTCGGATGTCATGTAGTCGTCCTCCCCGGGGTAGGCGGCACCGGGCGCAACCTGTGAATAGCCGGATGCATCGTCGGGATGCTCGCGGTCGTGTCGGCCGCCCCGTCCCGCCCCTCCGTCGAAAAGTGGGTCCGACGAAGCGTACTCGCCTCCGAAACGGTTGTCGTCCTCCGCCCGGGAACCGGACGGTTTGCGCCGGTCGGGAACCGCACGATAGTCCGGGGCGGACGACGGCGGCCGGCCGGCCCCACCGTTGATCGGGGAGTGGGTCGGTGCGGGGGCCTCGGGTGCCGCTTCGGTCGAGGTGGACCGCAGCTCGGCGAGCCAGGATTCGATCGGCCGTTGCTGCGACGCGGACGCCGGAGCGCCGTCGCGGGCCGGGCTCCCCGGATGTCCGGGAGCGCCGCCGTTCACGGCCGGTTCGTTGCCGTACTCGTCGTCGTATTCGTCATCGTCGAGATAGGGCGGCGGGATCAGTCCGGCGGGGTACTGCTGCGTCGGCGGACCCGCATAGGCGTCGTCGTCGGCGCCGTGGGGGGACGCGCCGTGTGCGGCGTCCGTGCCGTTCACACCGCCGTTGACACCGTTGACCGCGCCGGGACGGCCCGCGGCCGGGTTGGCCTCGGGGGCGCCGTTGGGGCGGCTGCCCGCGGCGTCGAAGCGCGGCTCGGGCGGACCATCCGGGCCGGCGGCCCGCGGATCGGCGGGGGCGGTCTGCGCGAAGTGGGCCGGGGCGTAGCGGGGTTCGTCGTCGTTGGGACGCGGCTGGCTCGGCGGCTGGCTCGGCGGCGGCCGCAACGGTCCGCGCTGCGGGGTCGCGCGCCGTCCCGGACCCGATCCGGGGCCACCTCCGTCGGCGCCGACCATGTCCAACTCGGCCGGACGGTGGGTCGCGGTCGGTGCCGGCTCCTCGATCCGTCGCCGCGCCCGTCGGCTCGGCATACCCCGCGGCTCGATCCGCGGGATCGGCACGGTCATCGGCTCCCCGCCCTCGGCGCCCGCCTCCATCAGCGGGATCACGCCCACCGGCTCGAGCTGCGGAACGTTGGCGGGGATCGCGTCGGCATCGGAGATCGGCTCGGCCAACCCGATGCGTTCCTGCAGGCGCTTCATCCACGCCGGCGCCCACCAGGAGTCGTCGCCGAGCAGCTTCATCGTCGCCGGCACGAACAGCATGCGGATCACGGTCGCGTCGATGATCAGCGCGGCGATCATGCCGTAGGAGATGTACTTCATCATCACCAGGTCGGAGAACGCGAAGGCGCCGGTCACCACGATCAGGATCAGCGCCGCGGCGGTGATGATGCGTCCGGTGTGCGCGGTGCCGATCCGCACCGCCTCGGCGGTACTCGCCCCGTGGGCGCGCGCCTCGACGATCCGGGAGACCAGGAATATCTCGTAGTCGGTCGACAGGCCGAAGATGATCGCCACGATCAGCACCAGGACCGGTGCCATGATGCCGCCGGGGGTGAAGTTCAACAGCTCGGAGCCGTGGCCGTCGACAAAGATCCAGGTCAGGATGCCCATCGTCGCGCCGAGGCTCAACCCGGTGGCCAGGATCGCCTTGATCGGCAGCACCAGCGAGCCGAACGTCAGGAACATCAGCAACGTCGTGACCACAACGATCAGCGAGAGCATCAGCGGCAGCCGGTCGAGCAGCGCCGCGATCGAGTCGTGCTCGATCGCCGGTGTCCCGGCGACGTAGACGTTCACCCCGTCGGGAACGGGCATCGAGCGCAGGTACTGGATCGTCGCGTTGTAGTCGTTGCGGTCGACCAGGCCGGCCTTGAGCACCGCGACGCCCGCGTTGTTGTCGATGTTCTCGATCGTGAACGTCTCGACCAGGCCGGGAGCATTGCTCGCCTCGCCCATCAGGGTGCCGATCTGCGGGCCCTGCGCGTTCTGCACCACCAGCTTCAGCGGCTCGGTGCGCAGGCCCGGGAAGAGTTCGTCGAAGTGTTCCTGCGCCTCGCGGGTGACGTTGTTCGGCGGCAGGTAGTCCTCGTTGATGCCGCCGAAGGCGATGTTCCCGGCGGGCAGCGTCAGCAGCAGCAGGGCGGCGACCACCGGGACGGTCACCTTGACCGGGTGCTTCATCACCCATCGGGTCAACCGACCCCAGAAACCGTTCTCGATCTCCTCGGACGTCTTGGTCTGGCGGATCGCCTTGAAGCTCAGCGCGTCTACCCGCCGGCCGAGGATGCCCAGGATCGCGGGCAGCACGGTGATCGAGGTGAACGCCGCGAGCCCGACCGTCGCGATCGACCCGTAGGCGACCGATTTGAGGAAGCCCTGCGGGAACAGGATCAGGCCGCCGAGACTGGCGATGATGATCGTCGCCGAGAAGACCACCGTGCGCCCGGCGGTGGCGACCGTGCGTCGCACCGCATCGGGCACGGATCTGCCGTCGGCGAGTTCCTCGCGGAACCGGCTGACCATGAACAGGCCGTAGTCGATCGCCAGACCGAAACCGATCAGCGAGACCACCGAGGCGACAAAGTTGTTGACCTCGGTGAATTCCGTGATCAGCCGGACGATGCCGTTGGCGCCGAAGACGGTCAGGCCACCGACGATCAGGGGCAGGGCGGCGGCGACCGCACCACCGAAGACGAAGAACAGCAGGATGCCGACCGCGGGGAAGGCCAGGATCTCCATCCGCTTGATGTCCTGCGCCATCGTGTCGTTCAGCGCGCCGGTGATCGGCAGGAGACCGGCGAGCTGCACGTCGACGCCGTCGATATAGAAGACGTCCCGCACGTCGCGGAAGTTGTTGGCGCGGGCGGTGTCGTCGTCACCCTGGATCGCGATCGATGCCACACCGACCGTCCCGTCGGCGGACGCGAGGCTCGCGCTGGTGATGAAGCTGGCGTTGACCTTTTCGATCTGGTCCGGATGGTTGACGGGCAGAGAGTCGAGCGATGCCTTGACCTGGCTGCGGAACGTCGGATCCGTGATCGTGGTCCCGGGCGGCGCGGTGTACATGACCAGCACGTCGGAATTGGTGTCGCGACCGAAGGTGTCGTCCGCGAGCTGGGCGCCGATCACCGACGCCGAGCCCGGATCGTCCCAGCCGCTCTGGCTCAGATGGTCGTTGAGCGACAGCCCGAAGCCCGCCATTCCGAGCAGCGCGACCACCACGACCCCGAGGACCGTATAGCGAAAACGGTGGACGACAGTGCCCCAGCGATCGAACACGTCAGCGGTCCCCCTGCCGCCCCGACAACAGCGAGGACAGCGGACGGAACGGCTGCAGCCAGGCGCCCTCGTCGGGCAGCGAGTCGAGGCTCACGCGCGGCAGCGGCTCCCGGAAGACGCCCGGGATGTCCTCGAGGTCGACAAAATCGAGCAGGTCGGAGGTCAGCGCCCAGCCGGCGTGCTCCCGGAAACCGAGGACCGATGCCTCGACACCCTCGCCCGCCAGGGTCTCGAGCGGGCGCCGGAAAGCCTGGCCGTCCGCGGAGGCGACCAGCACGGCCGCCAGACCGTCGGTGGCCGACCGCAGCCGGATGTGCTCGAGCATGTCGCTGTCGACGTCGCTGTCCTCGTCGATCTTCGGCTTGGCGAAGACGGCGAAGCCGACATTGCGCAGAGCCTCGACCCACGGGCGCACCACCTCGGCGCTGCCGGGGGCGATATTGGTGAAGACCGTCGCTTCCGCTTCGATCGGCTCGCCGAGCTCGGTCGACAGGTCCGCGGCCAGATGCAGCAGCCATCGACCGAGCGCATCGAAACGCGGGCGATAGGCAGCGGTGGGACGGCTACCGAGAATTGCGCCGAGTCCCATGTCGAGATTCGGCGCGTCCCACACCAAAAGCGCCCGGCGTCGGGCACGATCTGGATCGTGGGGGTCCGTGTCCCGCGCACGGGAGGCGGACGCGTCGCTGCGAGTCTCGACCGAGGTCGCGTCATCGTTCGACGGAGCCGCCGCCAAGACGTCGGCTGCCGTCGCGTCGTTCGCGACCTTCATCGGTTGTTCCTCCTCCAGAGCAGTTCGGTGACCGCTCTGCCCTGTTCCTCGGCCTTCATTTCGAACTTGGTCCTCGGCCTATCGTGCCTCATCGGCGAGTTCGGCACCGCTGCCTCGCGTACCTCGTTCGGCGTACCGACCGGTAGCCGGCTCAGTAGCGGTTCGCCATCGCCGGATTCGGCGACATACTCGGCGTACTCCGCGTGATCGGTTGCGACGTGGATCACTCCGCCGTCGATCAGTCGATCGGCGAACAACGCAAAAGCCGACGGCTGCAGCAGGCGACGCTTGTGGTGACGCGACTTGGGCCACGGATCGGGGAAGAACACCCGAATGCCGAGGATCGAGGCCGGTCCGATCATATTCTGGAAAACATCCACGGCGTCGCCGCGAAGAGTCCGAACGTTGGGAATGTTCTCGCGTTCGAGGCTACCGAGCAACTGCGCGATGCCGGGCCGGTAGACCTCGACCGCCAGTAGATCCTTGTCGGGCTCGCGCTGCGCCATCGCGGCCGTCGCCGTGCCGGTGCCGCTGCCGATTTCGATGATCAGGGGCGCCGATCGGCCGAACCAGCCTTCGGCGTCGAGCGGTTCGTCCGCGACGTTGCGACC
Source organism: Millisia brevis NBRC 105863 (assembly GCF_001552615.1). Lineage (GTDB taxonomy): Bacteria > Actinomycetota > Actinomycetes > Mycobacteriales > Mycobacteriaceae > Millisia > Millisia brevis. The sequence goes on along the minus strand of NZ_BCRN01000009.1, from coordinate 230,493 downwards.
CAGGCGGTCCCACTGTCGATCCCACGCACCCTGCTGAGTAGGGGTCAGGACACTGCTGCGGGAGCGAAAACTGGTTACCCGGGGATGCAGCCGAGAGCCCTGGGGTGGGCCGGCGACACCGGTATCGCGTACGTCGGTCACCTCGCCATTGTGGCTCATATCCGATTCCGTGTTGCTATTGAGACATATGAGAAAGCTGTGAACATCGATCGCGGCGCTGCCATCGACAATTCGATCGCCCCGCCCTCGATCGTCCTCGAATGGTGGCACAGAACCGCGGAGACAGCCATGGCGGAATGTGACGTGCCTGGTCGGTTTGTTGTTTCGGTGCTCGGATATCGAACGTGGACCGTCGACCCGGGCCGCCGGGGGATGTCCTCGGCTGCCGCCCCTCGGCAGGCCACAACGGGTGACACAATTCCGGAGACGACCGAGGGGGGAGTCGATGGATGCGCTGACCGATGCCGGCGCCGATGCCGATGAGGGTGCCGGTGGCGGCTTTCCCGGGCGCCGGATCGCTGCGGGGGCCGATCCGGTGGCGAGGGTGATCGCGGAGGTGGCGGGCGCCTTTCCCGCGGACGGGGAACCGGGACGGACGCTGCGACGGCTCGCGGATGCGCTCGCCGAGCCGCTCGAGGTGGCGGTATCCGGACGGCGCGGCGTCGGCCGCAGCGCCGTCGCGGCCCTGTTGACCGACGGCCCGGGTGCCGGCGAGCCGACTCGGGACGGGCCCGACCGCGTGGGCGCGAGCCACGACGGTGATCGGGACGAACCGGCGGACTTCCGGGTGGTCGACCTGCCGGCGATCGATGTTCCGGACCATCCGGACCCGGATCTCGACCGCGACATCCTGGTGCACGTCATCGGGGAGGGGTGGCACGAGGTCGACCTCGCCGCGATCCGCGGGCGTGACCCGGCGACAACCGTGGTGGTCATCGGGCCCACCGTGGTCGACGTGCAGGCGGCCCGGGAGCGATGGGAGCGCAGCGGTCCGCCGGGTCTGTCGATCCATGTCTTCCCCGCCGGAACGTCGGCCGATGCCGTGGTGGCCGGTCGGACGGCGGCGCTCGAGCGCAGATACTCCCGCGCGATCGATGAGGTGGACGAGGCGGCGATCACCCACCGCTTCGCCCGCGACCGGCTCGAAGCGATGGTGCAGCGCATCGCGGTGGTCCGGGCGGCGGTGCGGTGAATCCGTCCGAGTCGGCCCCCATGTCCGGCGATCCGGCGTCGACGGTCGAGCTCGAGCCGATCCTGCGGCGGCGCTGCCCGGGACTACTCGAACGAACAGTTCCGGTCGCGGAGGGGCCGACGCGGATTCGTACCTGCTCGGACGGGACGCCGACCGGGCAACGGGTGATCGCCGAGGTACGCGCGCGCCTCGACCACACCGAAACCCTGGTCGCCGACGATGCGGCCGACGTGCTGCTGGCCGTCATCGGGACCACGCCGGGGAGGTATCTGGTCGATACCGTCGCCGACTGGGCCGGTCCGGCGGTGGTGGTCGTGACCGGCGGCCCCGACGCCGACCAGCCGCATTCCCCGGTCGAGCAGGCGATCGCCGCGCTGCGCCGAACCTCCACGGGTCTCGGCAGCGCGCCCGGCGTGGTGACCCTGATCGACCTGGCGACCTCCGACTCCGTCGATCCCGTGGTGTCCGCGCTGCGCGCCGCCGCCGGCGACAGGGTTACCCGACGGCAGCACGTGCTGCGCGCCCTCGCGAGCGAACGCATCGCCGCCGATCTCGAACGTGAACACGCGCGGCTGCGGCGATTGGCCGCCGAGCGCTCCGCGGTGGTCGCGCGCCGACATGCGGTCGCCGCCGGCGCCGAGGAGACGCGGCGGCATCTGCAGGCCGTGCGGGTGCACCTGGTGGCCACCCTCGGCAGCAGCGCCCGTGCCCTGGACCTCGACGTTCGCGAGCTGGCGCGGTTCCGGCGCGGCCGACTCGACCCCGCATGCTGGCGCGCGGTCGAGCAGCGGATCGGCGCGGCCACCGCCGACGCGGCGGCCCGATTCGGAGCGATCGTGGCCGAGCGGATACCCGACGCCGTCGAGCCGGGCGTCGCTCCGGTCGAACTGGTCGCCCCGCGCCTGCCCGGTCCGTCCGGGGCCGACGAACCGCCCTCCGCTCCGGAGGCGCCGCAGCTGCCGGCGCTGCCCGGCCCCATCGCCGTCGACCGGGCGGCGCCCCTGATCGGCGCGGCGGTCGGTGTCGGACTGGGCCGCGCGGCCGCCGCCACCCTGGGGCTGGCCCACGCGCACCCGGTCACGATCCTCGCAATGGTGCTCGGGGCGGTGGGCATGGCGGTGGTCACGCTGAGCGCGCGGCGGAGGCCTCTCGAACGCGCTCGGTTCGAGCGGTGGTGTGCCGCTGCGGTGGCGGAGGTGCGCGCCGGCTGGGAGCGGCAACTGCTCGAGACGGTGCTGTCCCTCGAAACCCGGGCCCTCGGGCACTCCGACCGGCTTCGGCGCGGTCGCCTCGACACCGCCGACGCCCTGCTCGGACGCATCGACGATCACCTGCGCCGCGGGCGGGCGGAGGCTGCCGCACTCGAACGCGATCTGGCGGCGGTCGGGGGCCGCGACGGAACCGCGACCGGCGCGCGTGCGTCCTAGAACCGTGCGCCCGACAACCTCGGCGCCCCGAAACTGCATGCCGGGCGACAGCTGCGCCGGGCGACGGCAAGGAGAGATCGATGTGGGAAGCCGTACCGCTCGACCCCGACCACCCGCCGCTCGATCCCGGGCTCCTCGCCGATCCTCTCGACGCCGGACCGGGCTCGATCAGTGACGTGCTCTCGCGTCTGGACGAGCCGGGCGGATTCGCCCCGGATCTGGACCGCGACGGCGACCGGATCGCCGATACCGCCGGTATCGACTGGGGGGACGGCATCGCGATCGCGACCGACATCGACGGTGACGGGCGGGCCGACAGCGTGACCACGATCGACGGTACGGGGCAGTGGCAGGTGCACCACCGGTCGGAGGAGACCGGGCACCGCTGGGAAGTCGGACGATCCGGACGTCTCGAGGAGTAGCGTTGGCCCCTCGGAAATGCCGTTCCAGCCGCGCAAAGGTTCGCGTACTGAACCTGCTGAATCGGTTTAGTGAGATATCGGACAGCATGCACCGTTAATCGGACGTTCCCGCCGGGCTAACCTGGGTTAAAGGCAATCCGCCGGCCATCGCGCCACCGACGGGTGGACCAGATCTCCTCTGTGAAACCGATGGTTCGACCGGATGCACCGAGCCACCGGGCAGTGTCGGGACCACCCTCGCCCTCGCGTACTACGGTCGCGATGTGGGTTTTCCCGGGTGTCCATCAACCAGGAGATTCCATGACTGCAGCCGTCACCGAGCAACTGACCGGTAAGGATGGGAAGCCCCTCCTGAAGCACGAGGGCCTACTCGAGTGGGTTCGAGAGGTCGCCGAGCTGACGAAGCCCGACCGCATCGTGGTGGCCGACGGATCCGATGAGGAATGGGATCGCCTGACGGCCCAGCTCGTCGAGGCCGGCACCTTCATCAAGCTGAACGAAGAAAAGAAGCCCAACTCCTACGCCACCAACTCCGACCCGTCGGACGTCGCGCGTGTCGAGGGCCGGACCTACATCTGTTCCGAGAAGGAAGAGGACGCGGGCCCGACCAACAACTGGGCCGACCCCGCCGAGATGCGGGCCACCCTCAACGGTCTCTTCGACGGCAGCATGCGCGGCCGCACGATGTTCATCGTCCCGTTCTGCATGGGCCCGCTCGACGCCGAGGACCCCAAGCTCGGCGTGGAGTTGACCGACTCCGAGTACGTGGTGCTGTCGATGCGCGTGATGACCCGCGTGGGAAGCGCCGTCCTGGACAAGCTGGGGACCGACGGGTTCTTCGTCAAGGCGCTGCACTCGGTCGGCGCCCCGCTGGAACCGGGCCAGGAGGACGTCTCGTGGCCGTGCAATGACACCAAGTACATCACCCACTTCCCGGAGGCCCGCGAGATCATCAGCTTCGGCTCCGGCTACGGCGGCAACGCGCTGCTCGGCAAGAAGTGCTACTCGCTGCGTATCGCCTCGGCGATGGCGCACGACGAGGGCTGGCTCGCCGAGCACATGCTGATCGTCAAGCTGATCTCGCCGGAGAACAAGGCCTACTACATCGCCGCGGCGTTCCCGTCGGCCTGTGGCAAGACCAACCTCGCGATGATCCGCCCGACCATCCCCGGCTGGCGCGCCGAGACCGTCGGTGACGACATCGCCTGGATGCGCTTCGGCGCCGACGGCCGGCTGTACGCGGTCAACCCGGAGTTCGGCTTCTTCGGCGTTGCTCCCGGCACCAACTGGTCGTCGAACCCGAACGCGATGAAGACCATCGACGCCGGCAACACCGTCTTCACCAACGTCGCGCTGACCGACGACGGCGACGTGTGGTGGGAGGGTCTCGAGGGCGAGCCGGAGCACCTGATCGACTGGCTCGGCAACGACTGGACCCCCGAGTCCGGCACCCCGGCCGCGCACCCGAACTCGCGCTATTGCACCCCGATGGCGCAGTGCCCGTCGATCGCCCCCGAGTGGGACGACCCGCAGGGTGTGCCGATCTCGGCGATCCTCTTCGGCGGCCGCCGCAAGACCACCGTTCCGCTGGTGACCGGTGCCCGCGACTGGCAGCACGGCGTGTTCATGGGCGCGACCATCGGCTCGGAGCAGACCGCCGCCGCCGAGGGCAAGGTCGGCTCGGTCCGCCGCGACCCGATGGCGATGCTGCCCTTCCTGGGCTACAACGTCGGTGACTACTTCCAGCACTGGATCGATCTCGGCAAGAACGCCGACGCGACCAAGCTGCCGAAGATCTTCTACGTCAACTGGTTCCGTCGTGGCGACGACGGCCGCTTCCTGTGGCCCGGATTCGGTGAGAACTCCCGCGTGCTGGAGTGGATCATCGACTCGATCGAGGGCAAGGCGACCGGCGTCGACACCCCGATCGGTCTGGTTCCGGCGCCCGAGGAGCTCGACCTGGCCGGCCTGGACGTCGACATCGCGGATGTCGCCGACGCCCTCGCGGTCAAGCCGGAGGAGTGGAAGACCGAGATCGAGTCGATCGACGAGTGGTTCGAGTTCGTCGGCGATCGCCTGCCGAGCGGCCTGCGCGACGAGCTCGACGCTCTGAAGCAGCGCTTCGACAGCTGATTCGACACCACCATTGACGGCCGCCGGGGCCGAGGACGCGTACGCATCCTCGGCCCCGGCGGCTGTTGTGCGGGGTCAGGTCAGTCGGTGGGGTCGTCGACCAGGCAGGCCGCGCCGATCAACGACGATCCGGAGCCCAGCTCCGCCGGGACGACCCGGAAGCCGTGCAGGAACGACAGTCCGGCGTGTTCGGCGACGGCCGCCAGCAGCGGATCCCACAGCGGGGCCCCGGACAGGCTGAAGCCGCCACCGACCACCGCCAGGGGAGCATCGACGGTCGCGGCGACCGAGGCCAGCACGCTGCCGACCGCCCGGCCCGCCCGCTCCAGCGCGGCGAGAGCCACGGGGTGACCGGTGCGGGCGTCCTCGGCGAGTTGTTTGCCGTCCGCGCCCGTCCAGCCGTGCGCTTGCGCCCACCGCACCGAATGGGGGCCGGAGGCAACGGTTTCCACACATCCGCGGCCGCCGCAGGTGCACGGATCGCCGTCGGGGTCGACCACCACGACGTGCCCGAGGTGCCCGGCGTTGCCGGTCCGGCCGGTGACCGGGCGACCGTTCAGGATGATGCCGCCACCGATGCCGGTGGAGACGACCATGCCGATGCAATTCGGTTCCCCGCGGGCGGCGCCGAAACGGTGCTCGGCGAGGACCGCGCAGACACCGTCGCCGGCCAGCCGGACGCGTGCGCCGGGGACGTGGTTCTCGATCGCGGCGACGATGGGGAATCCGTCGGCGGCCCACTCCGGGATATTGATCGGTGCCACGCTGCCCGCGGGCAGATCGACGGGTCCGGCGGAGGAGATGCCCACCGCGTCCACCGGTTGCCCGGCGGCGACCTCGGTCAGCAGGTCTCGGCAGGCCGCCCAGACGTCCGACGGCGGAGTCGGCACCCGGATCGGCTCGGCGGGGCGGCCGTCCGGTTCGATGACGGCCGCGGCGAGTTTCGTGCCGCCGATGTCGAGAGCCAGTCGCACGAAACCAGTGGAAGCCGCGGGTTCGCCGGTTTTCGCCTGCGTCATGGACAGCGACGCTAGCGGGACCGGTCGACCGGCGCGGTGGATCGCCGATTGTGGTGGGTGCCGTGCCGGCGCCGAGGTGTCGGGGACGGGCGGAATCAGCGGGCGCGCAGTACCAGGACCAGGTTGCTGGTCAACAGCTCGCGCAGCAGTGGCACCCGCACGATCCACCACGCCCAGCGGGGGTGATACCGCGGGAAGGCGGCCACCGGTTCACCCGCTGCCGTGCCGGCCGCCCAGCGCAAACCCGCGGTGGCGGTGATCGGGAAGAGGGAACGGCCGAACCGGTTCTTGGGCTCGTGGCCGTGGATGCGCGCATACCGCCGCGCGGCGTACTCGCCGCCGAGGAAGTGCCACGGTCCGGTCTCGTGACCGCCGAACGGGCCGTAGAACATCGTGTACGACAGGATGACCACCCCGCCGGGGCGGGTCACCCGCAGCATCTCCTCGGCCATCGTCCAGGGGTCGGCGACATGCTCGGCGACGTTGGAGGACAGGCAGATATCGACCGCTCCCGACCGGATCGGCAGGGCGGTACCGCTGCCGCGGATCGATCCGCGCGCGTCGATCCCGGCCGCGTGCATCTCGGTCGGATCGGGCTCGACGCTGATGTACCGAATCCCTACCTCGGCAAGAGCTTCCGCGAAGTAGCCGGGACCGCCGCCGACGTCGAGCAGCAGCGCCCCGTCGGTCGGAATGTCGAGGTCGGCGCAGACGTCGACCACCAGATCCGCGGTATCGCGTGCTATCGCTCCGTAGAAGCGGGCCGGGTCCGGCTGCTCGTAGCGGAACTCGCCCAACAGATACGCCGCCCGGCGCAGGGACGCGCGGCGGGCGAAACGCAGCCGCCGAGCGGACGGGCGGGGGCCGATGAGCACCCGGGTACCTTAGCCGGTCGGCTCGTCAGGAGACCTCGCCCTCCGGTGGTACGTGGTCGTTCCACACCAGCCGGGCCAGGGCTTCCCGGTCGGCGACGTCGAGCTTGATGCAGGCCCGGTAGATGTGTCCCTCGACCGTGCGGACCGAGACCGTCAGCCGCTGGGCGATATCCCGGTTGGACAGTCCGCGCGCCACCAGGGCCGAGATCTCCCGTTCGCGCGGGGTGATCGGCAACGGTCGAGCGGCATGCCGCAGCGCCGGGCTGGTCGCCCCGTCGCAGCGGGCGGCCAGGCGCAATGCCCGATCGGAGGCGGCCGCCGCCGCGCGCCGGCCCCGGGCGGCCCCGCTCGCGCGATCGTGCAGCGGTACCGCTGCGGCCGAGGCGTCCGCCGCCGACAACAGCAGCCCCGCCTCCTCGAACGCCAGGCTCACCGCGTCGAGCGCGACCGGATCGGCATCGGCGACCGCCGCGGCGTGGCGGGCGTAGAGCGGCCCGAGAGGGCCCGCGACCTTGTCGACGACCTGCTGCAACCGGGCCGCCGCCCGCCGGTCACCGAACCGAGCGGCGTGGTGCAGGGCCTCGGCCTCGGCGGCGTGCTGCCCGCCCGCCCGCGCGCTCGCGGCAGCCTGATGGGCCAGAGCGATCGCGTCGTGATCGGCCCCGGAGGCGGCGGCCAACCAGGCGCGCGCGATCATCAGCAACGGATCGTGCAGGGCCAGATGCGGACCGGCGTGCTCGCCCGCCTCGGTCAATACCCGTTCGGCGGAGACGATGTCGCCGAGCGCGGCGTAGGCCCGCACCAACAGCAGCCGGGCGGGCAGCCGCCACGGCAGCGAGGTCTCGGCGTTGAGCGCCGCCAGCGCCTGCTCGATCGTGGTGATCGTGGTCCGGAACCGCCCGCGATGCGTCGCGACCAGGCCCTCCATGATCTTGGCCAGCGCCCAGCCGACAAATTGGCCGGACGAGGAGAAGTCCGCGTAGTCGCGGGCGCGCTGTTCGGCGAGGTCGAGTTGGCCGGTGTAGACCAGCGCCAGCACGTCGCAGTAGCGGACCATCACCCGGATCATGCCGTCGGTCGATTTCTGCTCCGCGCGGCAGCGGTCGGCGATCGGCCCGAATTCGAGCCCCCGCCCGGCGACCGGCATCGCCAACCCCGCACCGAACGCCGCCCAGTCGACAGCCTGCCGCGGCACGGCCGGATCGGCCAGAATCCGCAACGCCTCGGCGATCCCCACCTCGATGCGGTTCTCGTGAATGGCCATGGCGGAGCCGGCCGCGTCGACGACCAATCGCAGGATCGGGTGATCGACGCGTTCCTGCAGCAGGCTCAGAATCCGGTGGCTGCCCGCGACATCACCCATCGACCAGAACAGGATCGACATGCGCGGAATGCCCCAGTGGACCAACTGCAATTGGTCGAGTTGGTCGGGGTCGAACCCCGCGAGGATGCTGTCCGCCTCGTGCGGATGGCCCTGCCACAGCAGCGCGGTCGACAGCAGTTCGGCGGCGCGCAAACCACCACCGTTGTCGAAGGCCACCCGCGCGAGCCGTTCACCGAGCGGCAGATTCGACAGATAGATCGCGTCCTTGGCGGCCTTGATGTTCAGTTCGAGATCGACCGGCTCGTCGCTGTCGATACCGAGTTGCGCCAGACGGATGCGGCCGGTGGCCGAGTGGAGATCCCGCGGTTGCATCATCTCGGCCAATTGCCGGCGCAGCTTGCGGGCCGACGCCGTCCCGGTGCGACGGCGCACGACCTCGCCGAACAACGGATGGCTGAACTGGGCGGTGATCCCCGCGTCGGTGTGTACCAGTCGGATCAGGTGGTGCATCTCGGCGGAATCGACGGCCGTTTCGCCCGCCAATTGCACCAGCTGGTCGAGATCGATCGGTTCGTAGAGCGCCAGGATGCGCAGCGCCGCGAGCGCGTCCTCGCCGGCCCGGTCGAGGCGGGCGTCGAGCAGCGACGCCAACCCGGCCGGCACCGCGGTGGGGCCGCGCAGCTGCCAGACGTCGTCGACCATGCTCAGCGCACCGGACTCGAGCGCGCCCTCGACCATGCTCTGCAGGAACAGCGGGTTACCCCCGGAGGTCTCCCACATCACGTCGGCGCTGAGTTCCTCGAGGGTGCCGCCGAGCACCGTTTCGACCAACGTGACGCACTGCTTCTTCGTGAGCGGATGCAGGTCGAGCCGACGCAGGTAGTTGTCCTTCCACAGCGACATCACCGCGTCGGGCACCGGCTCGCCGTCGCGCACGGTCGCGATCACCCGGGCCGACCGTTCCAGCGCGATCTGATGGACCAATGTCGCGGACAGCTGGTCCATCAGGTGGGCGTCGTCTACGCCGATCGTGGCGGTCGCACCGTCGGCGGGGCTCAATTCGAGGGCTTCGCGGACCGAGGTCAGCAGGGCGATCGGGTCGCGACTGGCCTGCGGGGTCACCCAGGGCGCGAAGGCGCCGAGTGGAATGCCGCGCGACGATTCGGTGCAGGCCACCCAGTGCACCGGGCCGGGCGCCTCGGACGCGGCCCACCGCGCCAGGGTGGTCTTGCCGACCCCGGCGGGCCCGACCAGAACGACACCCGCCGTCGTCGTGTCACCCAGTGCCGAACGAATGGCGTCCTGTTCTCCGGGGCGCTCGAGTATGTGCCAGGAACCCCCCATGGCGGAACAGTGTAGTTGTCGGCCGTCGGCAATGTCCCGCCGTTTCCTTCTCGTGATAAACGGCGGGCCGCGTGTTCCCGAAAGTAACAAACCGGCCGGAATCATAATGGTTGTCGGTCAATCGGGAAGGTCGGAGATATCCGCGGGTTCCATCCGTTCGATTCCGTTTTTCTCGTGCCGGAAGTCGCTCGACGCCTCGTACACGCGAAGCTTCATACGATTGATCGACCCGAGCGGTCGGTGTGCCTCGAGGCCACGCCAGGAATTGAACGACAACACGTCGTCACCGAAGGCCCGACGGGTCGGACTGGCCGGATCCTGCTTGGGGAAGTGGATCTTGGCGACCGGGATATGCGGCGATGCCTCCTCCGACCAGGGCAGGGTCGCGTTCTCGATCGGCATCGTGTCGAGATCGGTGCACAACTGGACGCGCAGTTCGTAATCGGCGCCGTTATTCGCGAAGAACTCGGCAATCATTTCCCGATTCGCGTTCTCGGACGGGTTTTGGCCGAGCGGTACGTTCTCGAGGGCGCGGACGTTGTCCGATAGCGGAGCGATCAGGAACTTCGCGACGTAGTCACCCCAGCGGAACGGAGCGGACGAGAAGAAGGTGTCGCCCAGAATGTGGGTATTCGGTCGAATGAAGACCTGCAACGTCGGGGGGAGCGGGCGTCCGAATCGGACCAACAGGCGGTCGACGGTCGCGGCCAGTTCGCTGCCGGCGCCGAGCAGGAGATCGGGTACCCGCGCCAACAGCCAGGCGACGACCATGCCGCGGGTCGCGTACTCCCGGACGTCGGCGAAGAGGAATTCGCGGTGGGTGACCAGGATGAAGTCCTGGGTGGTCGCCTCGTCGTCGACCATCGCCCGTTCGCCCTCGACGCCGAGGACCTTGATCCCCAGACCGCGCACCCCGCGCAGGCGGTCGTGTCGAATCGCGCCCGATGTCGACGACAGGCGCGCGATCACCGGGTACTTGCCCGGCTGGGCGAACATGCCCTGCGCCAGCTCCGGCTGCAGATCCGGGTAGACGGTGATCGACCCCTCGAGGATCCCGTGACCCTTGGCGTGCGCATCGCGCAGGCCGTGCTGGTACGTCCGGTAGGCCCGCTCGTTGTTGCTCTTCAGGGTTGTGACGATCCGATCGATCAGTTCCTCCTCCTTGGGATCGAGCTGTTCGATGTCCGGGTGGTAGCGCACATAGGTCGGATCGGTGGGCACCGGCTCCTCCGTCTCGATGGTTTCCGACGTGCTCGGCTGCGCGGTTGAGGGCTGGGTGGTCGGGGGCTGGTCCTTCACGCGGAGTCCTTTCGGCTCGGGGAGGTCGAACCCGCGGCCGTCGAGGGCCACGGAGCGAAGGGGTTGTCGACGCCGGCGAGGGCCGGTGCGAGAGCCGGGAAGTGGCGCAACAGAACCGAGCGCATCGAGTTGTTCCGCACCCAGGACATTCCGACGTCGGTGTATACCTCGGAGCGGAAGTCGGTGGTGAAGAATCGATCACTCGACAGCCGACGCGAGGCCATCAGGATGAAGACGCGGAATGCGGTGTCGCTGAAGCCGAATCCGTTCGGCTTGGGTTCGGCGAAGAGGCCGACCATCAGATCGACCTGCTCGAGGTCGTCGGCGTAGACCTGTCGGATCTCCTCCGCCAGGGCGTGATCGCCGCCGGTGAGCTCCTCGAACGAGCGGACGGGCTTCATCCGGAAGTGCCGCCGGAATTCGTTGTAGCGGGGCACGCCGAGTTCACGGGTCCGCAGGATGTCGATCGCGGCGAGGTCGATCTCGTTGCCGTCCCGCCGGCCGAGGTGCCGCAGATGTTGGGGGTAGTTGTGCAGGGTCAACGCGCCCGCGTAGCCGGTGCCGAAGGAGTAGAACAGGTCGTCCATCGACACCTCGGCGAGCCGATCGCGCACCCGGTCGAGCAGCAGGTCCGGCAACTCGACGTCGGCGATGGCGCTGTCGTCGGCCAGTCGGCGCAGGGTGACCCGATCGGGGATCAGCGGGTGCATCCGGTAGACCGCGACGAACTCCTCGGTCAGCGAGAACGGCGTCCCGTGGTGATCGGTCGGTGATGAACCCGGAATGCCTTGCAGCAATTCACCTCTGGTGATGCGGCCGAAGAGGCGCCCGAAGCGCTCCCCGAGGATCCCGAACCAGTTGCCGCGCATCGCCGCGACGGTGGTCGGGTGCGCGATGATCGCCGGCGTCCAGTCGACCGTGTGGATCTTGGCCATCAGCGCCGTATTGACCAGTCGGGCGATGTCGTAGAGCTGCTGATCGTCCATCGACGGATAGGCCGCGGCGAGCCGGTCGCAGATCGCGTTGTGTTCGCGCATGAACAGCGAGTGCAACAGGGCCAGGCCGACCCAGAAATTGGCGGCGATCCCGTCGGCGTCGAGGTGGTCGTCGACATCGGCCGGCGCGAGGCCGTCGGCGTCGATGCGCAGCTTGCCGCCGATCCCGCTGCGCAGGGCGTGCGCGACGTCGCGGGTGCTGCCGTAGATCTGCGACCCGTCCCACCAGTGGCTTTCCGCGTTCGGATAGACCGGTGGATCGGTGGGGTCGGCGTCGTCGGTCGGCTCGGTGCGGCGGACCGCCATCGCGGTATGTGCCATCGGGCAGCCGGCGTGGCCGGTGGGGACCGAACCGCTGGGAGCGGGCAATACGACCGGGTCGGCCGCGGTGGTGCGGTGGGCGAACCAGTCGTGCACCTCGAACTGAATCCACGCTCCGGCCAAGAGATTCAGCGTGGTCGCCGGTTCGAACTCGCGCCGCGCCAGCAGCCGTTCACTCACCAACCGCGGGTTGGGAGTGCGCAGCATCCGGTCGTCCTCGGGGAACGCGTCCGCGAGCGGGATATTGCGCCCGAAGACCGCTCCGGCGGCGCCCATGGCCGGGTCCTGCGGATCGTTGCCGGAACCGTCGACCGAGCGCACCCGGCAGCGGGCGTCGAGCGCTCCGGGATATGACGTGACAGCCGGATCGGTGACCGTCCCGCCGCCGAGTGCGTGGAGGTTGGCCGCCCTGAGCGCGACGCGCAGGCCGACCAGGACCGGAAGGGCCAGCGGTACCGGAAGCCGCGACCATCCGATCGTGCGATCGATCCCGGTGGACACCGCCGCCAGTAGAGCCGGCGGGGAGAGCGGAAATCGGTTCACGCCATCAGTGTGGCCGGTGGGTGGACCACCAACACGCGTAGTGGACTACTCGAATCGGACGTCGCCTTCGCCCGGATCGAGCGGACCGGTCTTTTCGATAACGGGGGTTGGACCACCCGGTCGTTAGAGTCCGTGCGGCGGATCCGACCGGGAGTTCGAGTAGTCCACTACGCGTGCGGAGGGGACCCGATCGGAGCGACGCTGTTCACTCGGGTCGTCCGACCAGCGACGACCCGTCCGATTCGGGGATGCGATCGATGGAGGTCGCTCCGGTTCGGACACGTTCGACATCCGAAGGGTGGTTCACGGTGGTGGTTCCCATCGACATCGGTGTGATGGTCACCGGCAACATCGATGACGCGCTGCGACGCCTGCGGATCACGGGCACCGCGTCGACGGTGCGCGATGTCTGGTACGCGGAGGCGTGCGCCGGACTCGAACGCGGCCGGCTGTCGTTGCTGTCGGGCGGCATCGTCCTGCGGATGCGCAGCGCGGCCCGCTCCGGCTCGATCGCCTACCTGGGGGAATGCGCCCGGGCCGACGTAACGGTGATGCTGCGCCCCCGCTCGGGTAGTCGGCTGACCGGCCAGTGGGCGGAATCGTTCGACGGCCGATCGATCAAGTACCGGGTCGCCGGTGAGTGGTGCGGTCCGCGGCGCGGCCTGGTCGCATCGGCGACCAGCAAGGTCGAGTCGGGCGTCGTCGCGGAAGCCGTTGCCGCCGGAGGTGATCCGGGTGCGGCGCTCAACGCCGCGCAACGGCACCTGATGGTCACCTGCGCCCCCCACGGGGTGGCGGTCGACCGGCTGGTCGCCCTCGGCTCGGTGCGGACGCGCACCTGGAGATCGATGGACGTCGGAGGGTTCCGCGTGGTCGCGCAGCGCTACCGCGTGCGCGATGCCGATCTGCTGCGGTTGAACACCCGGGTGGAGCCGTCGGCGGGGGAATCGGGGGCCGCGTTCATCGCGCGCGCCGCGTCGGTCCATCGCGGGCTGCACGAATTGGTGCGCCCCTACGGCGATATCGAGGCCGACTTCGAGTCGACCCTCGGCCTGCTGCTGAATTCCTCGGCGCGCAAGTGGTGTGCGGCGCACGCGCGCTGACGGCGCCGGCTCGCAGGTCCCCGGCGGGAGTCTCAGATGTGTTCCGAGACCAGCACGGCGCAGGTGCCGGCTTCCTCCGCGCGGAAGATGTGCGGCTGGTCGCCGGGATAGGACAGGTAGTCGCCCGGATGCAGTTCGATCGGGTCGTCGGCCAGGCCGGTGAGCGCTCGCCCGGCGGTGACGATGACGTGCTCGATCGTGCCCAGTTGATGCGGTTCGGATAGGCGGGGCTCGCCGGGTTCGGCGCGGATGAGGTAGATATCGCGCCGCGCTCCCGGCGGGCAGGTCGTCAGCAGGGTCGCGGCGTAGTCGGTGTGCTCGCTGACCACCGCCGGGCCCTCCCCGGCGCGGATCAACCGCACCGGCGCCGGTGTCGGGTCGACCAACCGGGAGAACGGCACTCCCAGGGCGGTGCTCAACGCCCACAGCGTCTCCACGCTGGGATTTCCGGTCGCCGATTCCAGCTGGGACAGTGTCGATTTGGCCACCCGCGCGCGTCGGGCCAGCTCCGCGGCGGAAATACCCGCCCGCCGGCGCTCGCGTTGCAGGGCGGCGGCGATCGTATGCAGCGGGGTGGTCGGATCGGTCGGCAGGTCGGTCATCGGTCTCTTCGTGGTCGTCGCGCGGCGGTCGCGGCGTCGGCCGTGCCGTTCGACAAACACTACCGCACGTTCATCTTGACGAACGTTGCGATGCGGGTTCATGATGATCGCCATGCGTTCGATATGGCGAACAATCGATCGGCAGACCGGTCGAGAGGTGCTGCTGGTCTGCGTTGCGGTCTGTCTGGTGGGCGCGTCGTTCGGGGCGATCGCCGTGGGCGCGGGGCTGCCGGTGTGGATCCCGATGCTGATGTCGGTGGTCGTCTTTGCCGGCGGCTGCCAGTTCATGTTCGTCGGCATCCTCGCCGCCGCGGGCGGCCCCTGGACGGCGGTCGCGGCGGGCTTGCTGGTCAACCTGCGCCACGTGCCGTTCGGATTCGCGCTGGGCGATACGCTCGGCGGCTCGCTGCGCAGCCGACTGCTCGGCAGCTTCCCGATGACCGACGAGTCGGTGGCCTTCGCTCTGGCGCAACGTGATCCGGCCACGAGGCGGGCGGTCTACCTCGCCTGCGGCGCCGGGCTGTTCGTCTTCTGGAATATCGGCACGGTCGCCGGGGCCCTGTTGGCCGGGGTGATCCCCGATCCGAACCTGCTCGGTCTCGACGCGGTCTTCCCCGCAGTGGTGCTCGCCCTGGTACTGCCGAGCCTGCGCGACACATCGGTGGCGCTCGCCGCGGTGGTCGGTGGGGCGCTCGCGGTCGCGTGCACGCCTTTTGTGCCCGCCGGGCTGTCGATTCTGCTGGCCGCGGCGGCGGTGCCGTTGGCCGCGCTGGGGCGCAAGCCGGTCACCGGTGGCTCAGGTGGCTCCGGTGGCTCCGACGAATCCGGCGACGAGTACCTGGAGGCGGCCCGATGAGCGGGGCGGGCCTGGTGGTGCCGATCCTGGTGCTCGGCCTGGGCACCTATGCGCTGCGATTGGTCGGACCGCTTGCCCACCAACGTCTTCGACTGACCGACGAGATGCGCCGGTGGATGGCGGTCGTCGCGACGGTGCTGTTGACCGCGCTTATGGCGACCGGCGCCGTGCTCGACGGGGATACCTTCGCGGGGTGGTCGCGGGTGGCGGGGGTGGCGACCGGCGGGATCCTGGCGTGGCGGGGCGCGCCCTTTGTGGCGGTGGTGCTCGCCGCCGGGGCCGTCACCGCGGGGCTGCGGCTGCTCGGCGTGCCCTGACACCGTCCGGCCCGCCGCCGCGTGCCCACCGGGATGTGTCGTACCGCCGCCGTATCCTCGTCGGGGTGGGCATCCCGATGGAGAGCATCGCGCAGGATGTGGTCGACGACGCCGTCGCACAAGGGCGGGCGCCGGGGCTGGTCGGCCTGATCGACGGCCCGGAAGGTCGAGCCGTGGTCACCGCCGGCGTCATGGAACCGGGCCGGCCGGAACCGATGCGGGCGGACGCCGTCTTCCGCCTGGCGTCGCTGACCAAACCGGTGATGGCCGCCCTGGTGATGACCCTGATCGACGCGGGCCTGCTCGCCCTCGACGATCCGGTCGAGCGGTGGCTGCCGGAACTGGCGACGCCGAGCGTCCTGCGCACCCCGACCGCGGCCCTCGACGACGTGGTCGCCGCCCGGCGCCCGATCCTGGTCGAGGACCTGCTGACCTTCCGCGCCGGCTATGGCTTCCCCACCGACTTCTCCTTGCCGTGGGTGGAGCGGCTGCTGGAACTGTCCGGGGGCGGCCCCGCGCCGCGGCTCGAGACCGACGCCGACCACTGGATCGAGGCGCTCGCGACCCTGCCGCTCCTGCATCAACCGGGCGACGGGTGGCTGTACAACACCTGCTCCGATATCCAGGGTGTGCTGGTCTCCCGCGTCCTGGACCGCCCGCTCGGCGAGGCCCTCGCCGAACGCCTGCTCGACCCATTGGGTATGGTGGACACCGGCTTTCACGTTCCACCGGCCGACGCCCACCGCGTCCCGTCATCGGTGGAGGTCGATGACGACGGGGTGCGGGTACGGCAATCCGGGGCCGGGACGTGGACGCAGCCCGCGCGGTTCGCCTCCGGCAGCGGCGGCCTGGTCTCGACGGTGTCCGACTGGGCGGCCTTTGCCGCCATGCTGCTCGCCGGCGGAGTGGCCCCGGACGGCAGGCCCATCCTGTCGCAGCGCTCGGTGAGTGCGATGACCACCGACCACACCACCGCGGACCAGCGCACGAGCGCCGGGATCTTCCTGGACGGCCAGGGCTGGGGCTACGGCGGCAGCGTGGACATCGCGGCGATCGATTCGTGGAATGTGCCGGGCCGATACGGCTGGATGGGCGGCTCCGGGACCGCCGGCTACATCGTGCCGTCGACCGGGGTGACGGTCCTGCTGTTCGGACAGGTGGTGTTCACCGGTCCGGGAACCCCCGACTACACGGGCCGATTCCTCGACCTCGCCGTACCCCGACCGAACCCGCCGGTCGGGGCACGGGCCGGGGATCAGCCGACGTTGACGCCGTAGTCGCGGGCGATCCCGGCGAGACCGGAGGCGTAGCCCTGGCCGACCGCGCGGAACTTCCACTCGCCGTCGCGCCGGTAGACCTCGCCGAAGATCATCGCGGTCTCGGTCGAGGCGTCCTCGGACAGGTCGTAGCGGGCCAACTCGGCATCGTCGTTGAGGTTGACGATGCGGATGAACGCGTTGAGCACCTGCCCGAAGCTCTGC
Organism: Millisia brevis NBRC 105863; assembly: GCF_001552615.1. Lineage (GTDB taxonomy): Bacteria > Actinomycetota > Actinomycetes > Mycobacteriales > Mycobacteriaceae > Millisia > Millisia brevis. The sequence continues at coordinate 213,240 of NZ_BCRN01000009.1, read as the reverse complement.
CGACGGGCATCCGCATCGTGGATCGACACCGGGAAGACGATCTTGTCGACATCGGGTCCGAGGGCGGACAGGTCGATGTTGATCGATTCGTCGTCCCCGTCGCCCTCACCGGTGAGGTTGTCGCCGGTGTGCTCGACGCTGCCGTCCGGGCTGCGCAGATTGTTGTAGAAGACGAAATGGCTGTCGCTGATCACCCGACCGGTCGCATTGCAGATCAGGGCGGACGCGTCCAGATCGAAGTCCTGACCGGTGGTCGCCCGCACATCCCAACCCAGACCGACCGACACCCTGGTCAGTGGAGTTGTCGCCTGCTTCGACAGCGAGACGTTGCCGCCCTTGGCCAAACTGACGCTCATCGCTTACGTCACTTCCTCTCCCGTCGACCGCGTCGACACTCGAACTGTGTTGCCGGCTATGTCGGTTCATCGACCGGCGGCTCCGGGACCGCCGGCTCACGGAACCGGCGGACAACCACCAACGCCGGCCGAATCGACCGACCCGACTCCGCCAGGCGCAACCCCTCGACAACCACCCTATCGACGGTGCGGTCGAGCGCAGGATCATCCGTACGAATGATCTCGGCGGCCTCCATCGTCGCGGCGGAGAAGTCGGCGTCGACCGCGGGCGTCACCACCGCGCCGCCGCGGCCGACGATCAGCCGGTCGAGCGCGCCGGCGAGGGCATCGAAGGCGGTGCGCTCGCGATCCGACTCGGCGGTGCTCGCGCAATCGGTCGCGTCGGCGTGGATCGCGGCCAGCTCGACCAGCAGCGGGATGTCCGCACCGGCGCGGCCGGCCGCCTCGACGCGCCGCACCCCGTCGACCAGGCGCTCGATCGTCGCCTGCTGGCGGGCGATCGTACGGGTCATGTCGTCGAGAGTTTCTGGAAGTGAAGGCAATTCGATCCCGGAATCGGGCGCATCGACCGCGGTCGCGGCGGGCTGGTCAACCGACTCGGGCACGACGCCATCCTAGCGGCAGCGCGCGGGTCGGCCGGCGCGCACTATCCGGTCGGCGGCGTCACTAGACTGCCGGCGTGACGGTCCATGGCATCGATTTGGGGACGACGAACTCGGTCATCGCGCGCACCGATCCCGACGGTCGACCGGAGGTACTCGCCGGGATGACCGGCGACGAGATCGTGCCCTCGGTGGTCCTGTTCGCGGGCGCCGGCGAGCACGTCGTCGGCGAGGGCGCGCGACGCCAGGCCCGGCTCGACCCCGATCACGTGTGCACCCTGGTCAAGCGACGTATGGGCGACTCCGAGTGGCGTTTCCTCGCACACGGCAAGAGCTGGTCGGCGCCGGCGGTATCCGCGCTGATCCTCGGTGGCCTGACCGCCGACGCCGCGTTTGCGACCGGCGAGCCGGTGACCAGCGCGGTGATCACCGTGCCCGCCTACTTCGGCGACGAGGAGCGCCGCGCGACCACCCTCGCCGGGGTCTACGCCGGCCTCGACGTGCGCGCCGTGCTCTCCGAACCGATCGCCGCCGCCCTCTCCTACGGCTTCGGGCGGCTCGACGGGGCGATCGACATCAACAAGAACGACGGCCACGAGACCGTGCTGGTCTACGACCTCGGCGGCGGCACCTTCGACGCGACCGTGATCGAACTGGCCGACCGGCGCATCACCGTGCTCGCCGTCGACGGGGACCACCAGCTCGGCGGTGCGGACTTCGACGAGCGGATCGCGCTGCACCTCGCCCGCGAATTCTGCGCCCAGAACCCCGACGCCGAGGACCCCCTCGACGATTCGGTCGGCGCACAGGCGCTGGTCCTGGCGGCCGAGCGGGCCAAGCGGGAGTTGTCCGATGCCGAATCGACCACGGTGGTCGTTGCCCACGACGGGGTGCGCGCCTCGATCCCGCTCACCCGCGCCCAGTTCGAGGACATGACCTCCGGACTGCTCGAACGCACCCTGCGGCTGACCGCCGCCTGCCTGGACGCCGCCGCCGGCCGCGGGGTCTCGACGGTCGACCACGTACTGCTCGTCGGCGGATCGTCGCGGATGCCGATGGTCGCCCGCGCCCTGCGCGAGCGGCTCGACCTGGCTCCGCGCCTGCACGATCCGGACCTCGCCGTCGCCCGCGGGGCCGCGCTCTACGGGGCGAAGGTCGAGCTCGAACGGCTGGTCACCGACGACCTGATCACCCGCGGGCGGCTGCGCGACGGGGCTCCGCTCGAGGATGCCGACACCCGCGATCTGACCGACTCCTGCCGCCGCGTCGCCGACGCGACCGGGATGACCGTCGACCGGGTGCGCCGGTCGGTCGAGATCCGGGTGGACACCGTCGTCTCCCGCGGGTTCGGGGTCCTGGCGGTCAACGACATGGTCGGTGCGCTGGAGAACAGCTGGCTGGTGCATCGCAACGACCGGCTGCCGATCAAGGTGCGCCGGTCCTTCGGCACGATGCGCACCGACCAGGACCAGATCAACCTCGCCGTCGTCGAGCAGCAGGGGATGGACGCCTCGCCGCGGCCGGAGGACTCGAAGCTGTTGGTCGCCGGGCATATCGGGCCGATCCCGCCCGGCTACGAGGCGGGCACCGAGGTGCAGGTGACCTTCGAGATGGGCTTCGACGGGGTCCTGCACGTCACCGCCTTCCACGTCGGTGCGGGCCTGCCGCTGTCGTTGACCGCCGAGACCGGGGCGACGCTCTCGCAGGCCGAGGTGGCCAGGGAACGCCGTCAGATCCAGCGGTCCCGGCGACGAGACGAGTAGGGGCGCGGCGAGGAGGCGGACGCCCCGCTCGACCCGGCGGCGACCTACCCTGACCGCATGGCGGTATTCGGACTGACACGCGACAACTCGCCCCTGCTCGCGCCGGCCGCCGGGCAGGCCGTCGACGCCGGGTTGTCGATCGGGCCGGCGCCGTTCGTGCGGGACTGTCTGACCGGAGTGGGCTTCCCGGAACGGTATTGGGGCATCTTCCCGGTGATCAAGGCCGCCTCGGCGGTCGGCCTCGTGGTGGGCACCCGGCACTTCGGGATCGCCCGGCTGACCGCATGGGCGCTGGTGGCCTACTTCATCCTCGCCGTCGCGGCGCACCTGCGCGCCCGCGATTTTCGGATCTACTTCGGTGCCGCGGTGGGGATGCTGGTCTTCGCCCTGGCGGTCGCCCTGCACGTCGAGGTGCGGTTGCGTCCGGTCGCGGCCTAGTCGCTGCCACAACGTAGCCGTCCGCGGGGGGACCGAGGAGATGGTTGTCGCGGCGGCGCCCCAGCGGGGTTGTTTGTGGCAGGCGTGATCGGTACGGGCGGACACTAAGCTCCTGCGGGTACACGCCGGGACACGGGGGAGGGTGACGGTGACGTCGCAGGACGTGCGGTTGGCGCCATTTGTGGCCAACGACTACCGCAAGCAGGTGCTCGCGCCGATCGTCAAGCGCGGCGGCGACCCGCAGATCAGCGACACCTTCGAGCTCTACGCGCTGCCGCTCGAAGCCGCCGACCAGCCCGATCCGGTGATCGTCGACCGCATCGACGAGGTGTGGGGGTTCTGGCAGCGACACCGCGACCAGCCGAAGTACCGCGTCCTGGTCGCCCAGTTGGTCGCCGAACACGAGGAGCGCTCCGCGCCGCTGCGGGTTCAGGCGCAGCGCGTGCACCTCGCCGACCGGATCCGGCGGCAGCGCGAGAGCCGCGACCAGACCCGATTCGAAGCCCTCGATACGGCGATCCGGCGGCTCGTCGAGCGGTACCGCGGCATCCCCGAGGACAAGGTCGAGGGCCTCTGCGATCTGGCCGCCGCCGACCATATCGGCCGCGACGAGGCGCTGCAGCGGATGCGGCGGCATCGCCGGGTGCCGGCGGTCGGGTCCGAGACCGCCGCGCCTGCGACGGTCGATCGGCCGCTCCCGACCGTCGCGGTCGATCCCGCGATCGCCGAGCGGGCCCGGCAGGTGCGCGATCTGCTCGACGAACTCGGCCGCCAGGCCGACAGCCCCCCGCCGACCACCCTGTTCGATCTGCTCGATCTCGAACCGGACGCCGCACCCGCGCAGATCGAGGACCGCGCCCGGATGTGGCGGGCGCGGTCGCGGGAGATGCCGGTCGGGCGACCGCGCGCGGTGATCGACGAATTGTTGGTCCACGTCCAGCATCTGCTCGAGGCCGGTCCGACGCCGCGCGGCGGCTACCTGGACGCGGTGGCGGAGCAGGTGCGCGACGGGCTGCGCCCCCGGATGCGGGCGGCGATCCTCGTCGAGGACGCGCTCCTGCCCGATGACCGGCACTATCTGACCGACGAGGCGATCGCGCTGGGCCTCGACCACGCCCGCGCCGCCCGGGTCGTCTCGGAGCTTGCCGCCGAGTTGACCGCCGCCGGTCGACCGAGGGCGTCCGGACCGATACCCGCGGTGCAGCCGGTACCGCCGACCGCATCGAGCCCGGCCTCCCCGCCGGTGGAGTCGAGGCAACGGGAGTCGCGACAGCGGACCCCCGACTCGTCGACGAACCCCGTTGAGGCGCAACATGGTCCGGTCGAGACCGCCATGCGCGCGGCCCGCGCGGCCCTGCGGGCGGGGCGCTGCGCGCAGGCCAAGGCCACCGTCGACCGCGCCCGCATGGCGGCGCGCACCGATCCGGCCTTTGCTGCGGTCTCCGCCGAGATCGACGAGGTGATCGCGGCGGCGCGACTGCGCTGGCGGGCGGCGGTCAGCGCTCACGAAGCGGGGCGGCACGCCGAGGCGCTCGGCCACCTCGAACACCTGCGACGCGCCGCCTCCGACCTGCCCTACCCGGGCGATCGCCGGTTCGACCTCGACGACCTGCTCGACAGCGCCCGCGCCGCGGTGGCCACCGCCGACAGGTTGGTGGCCGAGTCGATCGCGTTGCCCGAATCTGACAGGGCTGCAAGACTTCTCGAAGCAGTCGCGGTATGCGCCGAACACCCCGAGGCGATGGCGCAGCTCGCATCTATCGCCGTCGGAGCGCCGGGTGCGGTGCGCACCGCCCGCATCCCGGCGGGGGTCGAGGTGACCTGGGAGCCGTCGACGACCGCGGACGTGCGCTATCGGGTGGCGCGCGTCGACGCAGCCGGGACGCAGCGCGTGGTCGGACGTACCGCCGCCACGTCGATCATCGACGGCGCGGTCGCCCCGAATGATCCGATCCCGGTGTACGTGGTCACCGCCCACCACACCGGGCGCACCTCGCCCGAAGCGACCTCCGCTCCGCCGGTCGGGGAGGTGGACGCCGTTGCCGGTTCCACCGCTCCGCCTTCGCCCGGCCCCGCCGCCGCTGTCGGCCCAGCCGCCGGCTCCGATGCTGGCTCCGCCCCGGTCGCCCCGCCCGCCACCGCGCCGCCTCTCACCGCCCCGCCCGGCACCGCTCCGCCCGGCACCGCCCCGCCCGGCACCGCCCCGCCCGGCACCGTGCCGCCCGCCGCTGTTGCCGACGTCGTCGATCCGGCGGGGGTGCCCGCACCCCGAGGGCTGGTTGTGCGGCCCGGGGCCGCGAGCGTCGTCATCTCCTGGGAACCCGTCTCCGGCGCGACTTACAAGGTCACCCGCCTCGACCCGAACGGCTCCGAGCGCGTGGTCGGCCGCACCTCGGCGCCGATGATCGAGGACGGGGGCGCTCCCTCCGGAACGGCCCCGGTCTACGAGGTGATCGCGCTTCGTGATGGTTCGGCGTCACCATCGGCGCGCTCCGACGGCTGACCCGGCCGCGCGGGATTCAGCCACGCGCAACCCGAAGATGCGAAGAGGGCCCGTCGACGACGGGCCCTCTCGTATCGGTGCGGAAGGTCCGATAGCTCAGGTGTGGGCGGGACGCGGCGCGCGCACCGGACGCTGCGACTGCGCATCCACATCGCGCCGCGGATCGTCCGACGCCTCCTGCGGCTCCGGAGAATCGGGTAGGGGATACGGCGTCGGCATCGGCGCCGCCGCCCGCCAACCGGCGCCCTCGGGCACGCCCTCCCGATCCCGCCCGTCCCGCGGACGATCCCCCAGACCGTCCCGCGCACGAGCGAACTGCCGATCCGACGCCGGCTGCCCGGATCGGTGGACCGGCGCACCGGCCGGCTCGGCATCGGCCGCAGCGGCCGCCGGGGCGACCGACTCGACGATCATCCAGCGGTGACCGAACGGATCGAGGATCGCCGCCCCGCGCCCGTACCGGGAATCGGTGGGCTCGCGTTCGACCACCGCCCCGACTCGACGGCAGCGCGCGACGCAGGCATCGCAGTCCGGCACGGTCAGATGCAGCTTCACCGAACTCGGCCGCGCCGGATCGGCGGCCACCGCCCACGCCTCGGGGGACGGATCGGACAGCACCACACGCGATCCGAACAGGGCCAACTCGGCCGAACCGATCGTCCCGTCGCTCATCTCGATCGGATTGCCGACCACGGTCGCGCCGAACGCGTCGTGATACCAGCGGATCGCCGCCCTGGTGTCGTGCACGCACAGGTACGGAATCAGTGATGCCATGAACTACCCCCATTGTCCCGCTCGGCCGGGCCATCTTCGGTCCCGGCCGTGTGTCGGTCCGTCGCGGTCGAACCCCCGCCGCGACAACCCGTCCCGTCCAGTGTGCATTCCGAACGGTCGCCAACGCTACGGCTGAGAGGGAAAAGGTTCGTACCCGGGGAGTAGATCGGGGTATTGGTCCGTTTTTGGTACCCTTTGGTTGGTTACCTCAGCGGATCCGGCGGCGCAGTTTCGCGGCGATCGAGTTCAGCGCCCGGTCGAACTCCGAGCCGTACGGGTTCTCCTGCACCACATAGGTCCACGTGGTGGTCGGACGCGGCGCCACCCGATCCTCCGGCGGCAGCGACCCGTCCGACTGCTCGACCGCCTCGTCGAAGGCGTCGACCACACCGGTCACCGTGCGTTCGGACAACTCCGCGAAGACGGTGCCCGACTCGCGCTGGAACTCCTCGATCGGATCGAGCTTGCCGAGCGCGCGCATGTGGATCCCCTCGCGCAGTTCGGCAAGAAAGGCCAGGTAGTCGATCCATTCCTGATCGATCCGGTGCAGCACGATCCGCCGGGCCAACTCCTCGGCGTCGTCGTCGCCCAGCTTCTCGCAGGCGAGTTCCCAGCCGTCGGGATTGCGATCGGAGATCAGGGTCGCCCCCGCCTCGCCGTGCAGGACCGCCTCGCGCTGCTCGACCACACCCGCGCGCTGCTGTTCGGTCAGCTTCTCGAAACGCCAGGTATTGCGCACGATCTCGAGGATCACGCCGGCGGCCACCCGTTGCGCGTGACCCATCTTGTGGATCGCCTCCGGGTCGGAGATCAGCCCATCGTCGTCCGCGGGGAAGTCGACGTCGCCCTCGTCGAGGTAGTGCTCGACCAGCTCGTCCTGCGCCGACGCGTACAGCGCGCTGGTTCCCGGGTCGCCCTGCCGGCCGGCGCGCCCGCGCAGCTGCTCGTCGAGGCGGATCGACGAATAGTGCCCGGCCGCCAACACCAGCAGACCGCCGAGCCCGGCGACCTTCTCGCGTTCGGCCCCGTCGGAGCCGCCCAGCCGGATATCGACACCGCGGCCGGCCATCTGGGTGGACACCGTCACCGTGCCCGGTGCGCCGGCCTCGGCGACGATCGCCGCCTCGCGGTCCTCGTTGCGGGCGTTGAGCACCTGCACCGGGATGTCCCGCGCGACCAGTGCCTCGGCCAACCGCTCCGACTCGGCGACGTCGAGGGTGCCGACCAGGATCGGCCGGCCTTCGGCGTGCTCCTCGGCGATCCGGCCGATCAGCGCCGCGTCGCGCTGTTCCCGGGTGGCGTAGATGCGTTCCGGTTCGTCCTCGCGGATCACCGGCTCGTTGGTCCGGACCACCGCGACCTGCAGTCCGTACAGCTCGTTGAGCTCCTCGGCGACCGCCGCCGCGGTACCGGTGAGCCCGCAGACCGTCGCATAGCGGGCGATCAACGCGCGCACGGTGATCGAGTCGAGCACCTCACCGGCGTCGGTGATCGGCAGGCCCTCCTTGGCCTCGACCGCCGCCTGCAGCCCGTCCGGCCACCGCTGCAGCCGGTCGACCCGGCCGCGGGAGGCGCTGACCAGGCGCACCTTGTTGTCCTCGATCAGATAGTCGATATCGCGGCGCACCAGCACCTGGGCCTGCAGGGCGAGGTTGACCGAGGTGTGCAGGGCCAGATTCTGCGGGGCGTAGAGGTCGACGCCGCCCAGCCGCTTCTCGACCTTCTCCACCCCCGCATCGGTCAGACCGACATTGCGGCCGTCGTCGTAGACGGTGTAGTCGGCGCTCGGGGACAGCTCGCGGATCAGATCGGCGAGATCCTCGGTCTGCGGCGCGGCCGCGGAGCCGGCGAGGATCATCGGGATGCGGGCCTCGTCGATCAGCACCGAGTCGGCCTCGTCGATGATCAACACATCCGGCTCGGCGGTGACCTGCTCGGCCGGGGTGCGGGCCTGCCGATCGCGCAGCACGTCGAAGCCGATCTCGTGGACCGCGGCGTGCAGAACCGGCCGCTCGTAGGCGGTGCGGCGATCGTCGGCCGGGGTCTCCGTCCGGATCGAACCGGCCTCGATACCGAGCAACTCGTAGAGCGACCCCATCCAGTCGGCGTCGCGGGCAGCGAGGTAGTCGTTGACCGATACGACCTGCACCCGGCGGCCCTGTCGCACATAGCCGGCCGCCGCCATCGCCGCGACCAGCGTCTTGCCCTCGCCGGTCGACATCTGCACAACATTTCCGTCGAGCAGCGCCAGCATGCCGACGATCTGGACGTCGAAGGGGCGCTCGTCGAGCGCGCGGTGGGCGGCCTCGCGGGCCAGCGCGGCGAAGCGCACCTTTTCGGTGTCCTTCCAGGTGCCCTCGGGCAGAGCCAACGCCGCCTCGCGCAGTTCGTCCGCGGACAGCTCGTGAATCTCGTCCTCGGCCGCCGCGATGCGGGGCAGCAGCTTCTCGTACGGGGCCAGTTCGATGCTGGCCGGACGATCGAGGAGACGGCGGGTGCGCGCTCGCAAACGACCCAGCGACAGGCGACTCATAGCACCCGACGCTACGCGAGCGGCTATCCCCGACCGTCCGGGCGCCGCCGTCGGGTTTCGATCACCGCGCCCGCGATCCTCGCCGACCCGTCCCGAGGCGCCTACGCTGAGCCCATGTCACGTCCGTCGGCCGGCGACTATTACGACCTCGGCGACTACTCCCGCCCCGTCGACACCGATTCGCCCGACGCCCGGAAGTGGTTCGACCGCGGCCTGATCTGGGCCTACGCGTTCAACCACGACGAGGCGATCAGCTGCTTCGAGCGGGCCCTCGAGCACGACCCCGACCTGGCGATCGCCCGCTGGGGCATCGCCTACGCGATCGGGCCGAACTACAACAAGGCGTGGGAGGCGTTCGACCCGGCCGACCTCGGTGAGTCCCTCGCCCGGGCCCGATCGGAGCTGCGCCTGGCCGCCGACGGCCGCGCCTCCGACGCCGAGCGCGGGTTGATCGAGGCGCTCGCCGCCCGCTTCCCGGCCGACGACCCCGACGATGCCGCGGCCCTCGAAGCGGGCACCGGCGCCTACGCGGACGCGATGGTCGCCCTGGCCGCGCGTTTCCCGGACGATCCCGACATCCTCACCCTGACCGCCGACGCGCTGGTCAACGTCAGCGCCTGGGCGTTGTGGGATACCCGCACCGGCAAGCCCGCGCCCGGATCGCGGGTGCTCGAGGCGAAGCCGCTGCTCGAGGCGGTCCTGGCCACCGATATCGGCCGCGGCCACCCGGGCGCCCTGCACTTCTACATCCACCTGATGGAGATGTCCGCGCACCCGGAGGAGGCGCTGCCCGCCGCCGATCTGCTGCGCGACCTGGTGCCCGACGCCGGACATCTGCGGCATATGCCCGCGCATATCGACGTGCTCTGCGGCGACTACCACGCCTCGGTGGTCGCCAATCAGCGTGCGGTCGAAGCAGATCGGCGGTTCGTGGCCGAGCGCGGACCATTCAATTTCTACTCGCTCTACCGCGCCCACGACCTGCACTTCGTCGTCTACTCGGCGATGTTCAGCGGTCAATCCGCGATCGCCCTGGCCGCCGCCGAGGAGCTGGCCGGGCAGCTGACGCCGGAACTGCTGCGCGTCGAGTCGCCGCCGATGGCCGACTGGCTCGAGGCGTTCGTGCCGCTGCGGGTGCACGTGCTGATCCGCTTCGGGCGCTGGGACGATCTGCTCGCCGAGCCGTTCCCGGAGGACCGCGAGCTCTACGCCACCACCGTCGCGACCCTGCACTACGGGCGCGGGGTCGCGCTGGCCGCGACCGGGCGGGTCGCCGAGGCGCTGGTCGAACGGGACGCCTTCACCGCCGCCTACGCGGCGGTCCCCGAGTCGCGATACCTGTTCAACAACACCGGCCGCGACATCCTGGCGGTCGCCGCATCGATGCTCGACGGCGAGATCCTCTACCGCGAGGGCCGGCACGAGGACGCGTTCGCGGCGCTGCGCCGGGCGATCGAGCTCGACGACGCGCTGCCCTACGACGAGCCGTGGGGCTGGATGCAGCCCACCCGGCACGCCTACGGTGCGCTGCTGATCGAGCAGGGCCGGATCGCGGAAGCGGCCGAGGTGTACGCCGCCGACCTGGGCCTGGACCCGACGTTGAGCCGACCCTGCCAACACCCGAACAACCTGTGGGCGCTGCACGGCTACCACGAATGCCTGCAGCGGCTGGGCCGCGACGCCGAAGCCGCGCTGGTGGCCCGGCAACTGGAACTGGCCGGGGCGCGCGCCGATATCCCCGTCCTCGCCTCCTGCGCCTGCCGGCTGGAGGTCTTCGAGGACCCGGCCGGGGGCTGCTGCCACTAGCGCGCCGGGGTGGTGTGCAGGGGTCTTCCTCACCGGGCCGCCGTGACGATTATTGTCGCGGCGATGCTGTGAGGCGGACGGTTGCACACGGCACCGGGGTTGGCGGAGACAAATACCATCCGGACGGTCGGATATGTGCGCGTTGTCACCCCGCGCGGCGCATACCCGGCGTTACTGTTCGGATATGCAGAGCAAGCCGCCCACGCCCGCCGTCGAGGCCGCGCACGGCGCACATCTGACCACGCTTCCGTTCGAGGACACCCGAGATTTCGCCGACGCCGCCCGCGGATTCATCGCCGCGCAGAGCCCGTGTGTCATCACCGCCGCCGATGGTCGCGTGGTGTGGGACAACGACGTCTACGCCTTCCTCGCCGGGGACGCGCCCGCGAGCGTGCATCCGAGCCTGTGGCGGCAGTCGACCCTGGTGGCCAAGCAGGGGCTCTACGAGGTCGTCGAAGGGATCTACCAGGTCCGCGGCTTCGACCTGTCCAACATCACCTTCGTCGAGGGCGACACCGGCATCATCGTCATCGATCCCCTGGTCTCCACCGAGGTGGCCGCGGCCGCGCTGGCGCTCTACCGGCAGCATCGGGGTGATCGGGCGGTCGTCTCGGTCATCTATACCCACAGCCATGTCGACCACTTCGGCGGTGTGCTCGGCGTGACCACGCAGGCCGACGTCGACGCCGGCCGGGTGTCGGTCCTGGCACCGGAGGGCTTCCTCGAACACGCGGTGCAGGAAAACGTCTACGCGGGCACGGCGATGGCCCGCCGCGCCGCGTACATGTACGGCACGGTGCTCGAACGGGGACCGCGGGGCCAGGTCGGCTGCGGCCTGGGGCAGACCCCGTCGACCGGCGAGGTGGCGATCATCGTGCCGACCGTCGACGTCCGCGAAACCGGGGAGGTCCACACCATCGACGGGGTGCAGATCGAGTTCCAGATGGCGCCCGGCACCGAGGCGCCCGCCGAGATGCACTTCTACTTCCCGGGTTTCCGGGCGCTGTGCATGGCCGAGAACGCCACCCACAACCTGCACAATCTGCTGACCCTGCGCGGCGCCCTGGTCCGCGATCCGCACGGCTGGGCCGGCTATCTGACCGAGGCCATCGACACCTTCGGCGAGCGCGCCGACGTCGTCTTCGCCTCGCACCACTGGCCCACCTGGGGTAGGGATCGCATCGTCGAATTCCTTACCCTGCAACGGGATCTGTACGCGTATCTGCACGACCAGACGTTGCGGCAGCTCAATCAGGGGCAGACCGGTATCGAGATCGCCGAGACCTTCGAGATGCCGCCCGCCCTGGAGCGGGCCTGGCACGCGCGCGGCTACTACGGGTCGGTCAGCCACAACGTCAAGGCGATCTACCAGCGCTATATGGGCTGGTTCGACGGGAACCCGGCGCGGCTGTGGGCGCATCCGCCGGAGGCGATCGGGCCGCGCTACGTCGCGGCGATCGGTGGCATCGACCGCGTCGTCGAACTGGCCCGGCAGGCCTTCGACGACGGCGATCTGCGCTGGGCCGCCACGCTTCTCGACCACGCGATCTTCACCGACGAGAATCACGCCGGCGCCCGCGAGCTCTACGCGGACACCCTCGAGCAGCTGGCGTACGGATCGGAAGCCGCGACCTGGCGCAACTTCTTCCTCAGCGGCGCAACCGAACTGCGGGACGGCACCTTCGGCACCCCCACGGTGACCTCGGGCGCCCTGGCGGCGCAGCTGAGCCCGGAGCAACTGTTCGACGTCCTGGCGATCAGTGTCAACGGGCCGCGCGCCTGGGATCTCGACCTCGCGATCGACATCACCTTCCTCGATATCGATACCAACTACCGACTGACGCTGCGCAACGGGGTGCTGGTCTATCGGAAGGTCGCGGCCGAGGACTCCGCGCAGGTCACCGTCCGGCTGGCGAGCAAGCTGCGGTTGATCGCGCTGGCGGCCGGGGACAGCGCCTCGCCGGGGCTGGAGATCTCCGGTGACGCGGGCGTGCTCGCCGCGCTGGTCGGGGTGCTGGATCGGCCGGACCCGTCGTTCGACATCGTCACGCCGTAGGCGTGCTGGCGGCCGGAGGTATTCGAGGTGCCGGCCGGGGTGGCAGTGCAGAAGACGTGCGGGAGAGCGTCGGCGAGTGCATATCGTCCTCGACGGTGCTGTGGTGAGCGTGTGGTGCCGGCGCCTCGCGGTGAGTCGCCGGCGCGGCGGTGGGAGCGTCCAAGGGGCTCGCGTGGACCCGGGTGCCCAACCAGCGTTGTACCGAACCGAGTTGATCGAGCTGCAGCGTGTCCGGCCGGTCGGGGAGGCGCTCGCCGATGACGGTCCAGGAGTCGAGGCAGCGGTTCGGGCCGAGGACCGCCCAGCCGCCGCGGGTCGCCGGATCGAGGTCGAGGTCCTCCACCAGCGCGGGCACCGCGTCGCGAACCGCCCGGGTATGCGTGCGCAGCCGCCCGCCCCGCTCGCCGGTGCGGCCGAGTACCAGGGTTTCCCGCAGCGCCACAACGGATGTGGCGTCGACATCGACCGTGGTGGTGCGGCCGACGTCCGCGCCGTCGGCCACGACGAAGGGTTCGCTGAACCACATGACCCGGGCACCGTCGCGGGCCCGCACCGCCACGTCCCAGCGCGCGGTCGGGTCGGGGGTGCCGCGCATGTCGTAGGCGACCGTGCCGGCCGGTTCGATGATCTCGACCGTCACCGGTCCGACCACCGACACCTCGATCCGCACCGCGTCGCCGGCCAGCAGCAGGGCCTGCCCGGCGATCAGCGCCACCCGCACCACCCCGCCGGAGGCGCGCACCCGCCGCGCCTGCATCGGACCGTGCCGCAGATCGACCGCGATCCGACCGGCGGTATCGACGCGGACGTCGATGCCGGTGGCGTTCACCGGCATCGCGTCCGAGATCGCCGGGCCGGCACCGTGACTCGGGGCGGCACCGTGACTCGGGCCGGCGCCGTGACTCGGGGGAGTGCCGTGATTCGGGCCGTCGGTGCGGGCGGGCGTATCAGTGCGAATGGGCGTGGTCGTGATCGTGGGTGTGCACGGTCCCGTCGGCGTGGGTATGCGGCTCCTCGCCGGCGTGCGAATGCGGGGCCATCGGGCCGGGATCGATCGCCACGTGGCTGCCGTCGCGGTGCGCGGCCAGGACGCCGCGTACCCAATCGCCCAGGGCCGCGACCGATCCGGCATCGGTACGCGACAGGGCCAGCACCGGGCGGCCGTCTCGCGCGTCCCGCGCATCCGACACCATCTGCGGCACGTCGACCCCGACGTACGGGGAGAGGTCGGTCTTATTGACCACCAACAGATCCGCGCGGGCGATACCCGGCCCACCCTTGCGGGCGACGTCCCCGCCACCGGCGACGTCGAGCACGAAGATCTGCGCGTCGACCAGCGCGGGGGAGAAGGTGGCGGTCAGGTTGTCACCACCGGACTCGACCAGCACGATGTCGAGCGGGCCCTGCTCGGCCTCGAGGGTTTCCACCGCGATCAGGTTCGGGGTGACGTCGTCGCGGATCGCGGTATGCGGGCAGGCGCCGGTCTCGACGCCGACGATCCGATCGTCCGGCAGCACACCCTCGCTGCGCAGGAAGCGGGCGTCCTCGTCGGTGTAGATGTCGTTGGTGACCACGCCGAGGCGCAGCTCGTTCGCCAGGGTGCGACAGATCGTGGCGATCAACGACGACTTGCCGGTGCCCACCGGGCCCGCGACCCCCAGGCGGAGGGCGCGGGTCGCGGACGATGGGGTTGCTTCGAGGGAGGGCGCGGTGCTCATCGCCTCATCATGCCTGGGCGATGCGCACCGTGTTGCCCGACGGATCGCGGAAGGCGGCGTCGCGAACGCCCCAGAACTGGTCCATCGGCTCCTGCAGCACCTCGACCCCGTCGGCCGATGCGATCTTCTCGTAGACCTTGTCGAGATCGTCGGTGGACAGGTTGATCGCGCCGAGTTCGCCCTTGGCCAGCAGCGCGGCGATCGCCTCGCCGTCCTCGGCCGAGCGGCCCGCGCGCGGATGGGTCAACACGATCGACAGGCCGGGCTGCGACACGGTCGCCAGGGTGACCCACGTGAAGCCCCCGTTCTCCACCCGATTGGTGACCTCGAGGCCGAGGACCCCCGAGTAGAAGGCGACGGCGGCGTCGGGGTCGTCGGCGAGAACAAAGACGGTGCTGAGCGAAACGGTCATGCCACGACCTTAGGAAGGCGCGCCGGCGGACGCTTCTTCGAAACTGCTCGATGCGGCGGACCGGGTCGGCCGGCGCGGTCGGGTGGCCGCCATCGCCTGGCAGGAGGCCAACCCCACGAGATCGCTGTGACTGCGCGCCCGGTAGGCCGACGGCGTCTCGCCGACCAGGGCGGCGAACCGGGTCGAGAACGAACCGAGGCTCGTACACCCGACCGCATGGCAGACCTCGGTGACCGACAGATCGCCCCGGCGCAGCAGGGTCTTGGCGCGTTCGATGCGGCGGGTCATCAGGTAGTGGTGGGGAGTTTCGCCGTAGGTGTCGCGGAACCGTCGGCTGAAATGCGCGGTCGACATCAGCGCGGTACGGGCGAGCGCGGGAACGTCCAGGGGTTGGGCGTATTCGCGGTCCATCCGGTCGCGCGCCCGCCGCAGCCGGCGCAATTCCTCGAGGTCGACGCCCATGGGTCCATTGTGCGCGGAGGTGCCGGGTGGGCCGGCGGTCAGGCGTGGAAGAGCCGCATGCGGGCCACGGCGTGCCGTTCGGCGAAGAGGTCGATCAGTGGCGCGCCCGGCGCCGGAATCGTTGCGGGGTCGGTCAGATCGGACACCGCGGCGACGAGCGCCTCGATATCGGGGTGCACCGAGGCGAGCCAGGTCGCGGCGGCCGCCGGGTCGACCGGCAGCAGCTTCAGCGACGCCGACACCACGGTCTGCGCGTCGTCGTAGGCGGCCAGCCGAGCGACCTGCGCGGCGTCGATACCGGTGACCGCGCCGATCACCCCGAGCACCACCGCGCGGGCGACCGAACCGTCGCGCGGCAGATGCTCGAGCACCTCCGGCCATACCCGCTCGGCCAATCGCAGGTAGCCGCGACCTTGGCGGCGGGACGCGGCGCGCAGCGCCTGGCTGGGAGTACGCGCGGCCCACTCCACCTCGACCGCCAACGGATCGCCGCCGGTCAGCGTCAGATGCCGGGCGACCACCGCGGTGGCCGCATCGGTGCGCACCACCGTGCGCAGCCGGTCGCGCACGTAGTCGGCGATATCGGTCAGCCGTCGCCCGTCGTCGGCGAGCCCGGCTTTCACCGCCGGCTCGAGCCCGCCGGACTGGGTGTGGCCGCCGGTGGGCAGGCGCGCGTCGGCCAACATCAGCGCGACCAACTCCGGTGACGCGACGGTACGCGGCGGGGAGGTCTCTCCGGTCACCGGTGGCCCGGCATCAGAAGAGGGCGTGCAACTGCGCGAGCGGCAGTTGCTCCGCCGGGGCCGGCCGCACCTGCTCGCCGTCGATCGCGATATCGAAGGTCTCCGGATTGATCTCGATCGGCACCAGGGTGTCGTTGTTGCGCATCTGCGCCTTGCCGACCCCGCGGGTATCGGCGACCGCGGAGAGCCGGCGGCGCAGGTCGAGACGATCGGCCAGACCGTCGTCGATCGCGGCCGGCGCGACAAACGACACCGACAGATCCGCGCCGATCGCGTCGCCGAACGATGGGCGCATCAACACCGGCTGCGGGGTGGGGATCGACGCATTGGGGTCGCCGAGTCCGGCCCAGGCGAGCACGCCGCCCTTGATGACGACACTGGGCCGCCACCCGAATGACTTCGCTTCCCAGAGAACGAGATCCGCGAGCTTGCCGGCCTCGACCGAGCCGACCTCGCTGTCGATGCCGTGCGCGATCGCCGGGTTGATCGTGTACTTCGCGACGTAGCGGCGGGCGCGCTGGTTGTCGGCGGGCAGCGACTCGCCCAACGACCCGCGGCGGGCCTTCATCACGTGCGCCACCTGCCAGGTACGGGTGATCACCTCGCCGATACGACCCATCGCCTGGGCGTCCGAGGAGGTGATCGACAGGGCGCCGATGTCGTGCAGGATGTCTTCGGCCGCAATGGTTGTCGCGCGGATGCGGGACTCGGCGAAGGCGAGGTCCTCCGGGACGTTCGGCGACAGGTGGTGGCAGACCATCAGCATGTCGACGTGCTCGGCGACGGTGTTGATCGTGTGCGGCAGCGTCGGATTGGTCGAGCCGGGCAGCACATAGGGCTTCGACGCGATCGACAGGATGTCCGGGGCGTGGCCGCCGCCGGCGCCCTCGACGTGGAAGGCGTGGATCGATCGTTCCCCGATCGCGCGCAGAGTCGAGTCGACGTAGCCGGCCTCGTTCAACGAATCCGAGTGCAGCGCAACCTGCAAGCCCCATTCGCCGGCCGCGGTGAGGGCGGTGTCGATCGCGGCGGGGGTCGACCCCCAGTCCTCGTGCACCTTGTAGCCGCCGGCGCCGCCGAGTGCCTGTTCGGCCAGACCCTCCGCGGAGACGGTATTGCCCTTGCCGAGCAGCAGAACGTTGACCGGGACATTGTCCAGAGCGCGGTGGATCTGCGCGAGATGCCAGGCGCCCGGGGTGACCGTGGTGGCCTTCGACCCCTCGGAGGGGCCGGTGCCGCCGCCGTAGACGGTGGTGATGCCGGTGGCCAGCGCCTCGTGTAATTGACTGGGCGACAACAGATGGACATGCGAGTCGATCGCCCCGGCGGTGAGGATCTTGCCCTCGCCGGCGATGACGTCGGTCGACGGACCGATCTCCATGCCCGGGGTGACCCCGTCGGCGATGTCCGGATTGCCGGCGCGGCCGAGGGCGACGATGCGCCCGTCGCGCAGCCCGACGTCCGCCTTCACGATGCCCCACCAGTCGAGCACGATCACATTGCTGATCACCGTATCGAGCGCCCCGGCGTCGCGGGTGGTGATGCCCTGGGCCATCGACTCGCGCACCGACTTTCCGCCGCCGAAGACCACCTCGTCGCCGCCGATGGTCAGGTCCTGCTCGATCTCGATCCACAGGTCGGTATCCGCCAACCGAATCTGGTCGCCGGTGGTGCCGCCGTAGAGGGCGGAGTACTTCTCGCGGTCGATCCGCACCATCAGTTGGCCCCTTCCGGAAGCTGCTGTCCGTCGTTCCTGATCTGCAGGCCCGGCACCCGTCCGGCGCCGGCCAATCGCACCGCGGTTACCTCGCGGGTCACGCCCGGTTCGAACCGGATCGACGTCCCCGAGGGGATATCGAGGTGGAAGCCGATCGCCGCCGCCCGATCGAACGCCAAGGCCGCGTTCGAGTCCGGCAGGTGCAGGTGCGAACCGATCTGCACCGGTCGATCACCGGTGTTCTCGACCACCAGGGACAGCGTTTCGCGACCCTCGTTCAGGGTGACCGTGCCCGGTACGACGCGTACCGCGCCGGGGCCCTCCGGATCGTGCGCACCGATCGGATCGTGCACCGTCACCAGCTTGCGGCCGTCCGGGAAGGTGGCCTCGACCTGTACGTCGTGAATCATCTCGGCGACGCCGTCCATCACATCGTCCGGTCCCAGAACCGTACGACCGGCCACCATCAGATCGGCCACCCGAGCACCCTCGCGGGCCCGTTCGAGGACCCAGGTAGTCAGCAGCGCAATGGTTTCGGGGTAATTGAGCTTCACACCGCGCTCCCGGCGATCGCGGGCGAGATTGCCCGCGACCACCAGGAGCAACTTCTCGACGTCGCCGGGGGTCAGGTTCACACGGTCATTCTGGCAGGATCCTCCGGTTCCGGTAGGACATGCGTTCCGGTGGTGTCCGTGCTCAGACACAGCGAGCACACATAGGCGGAGTGCGCGACGCAGGCGGTCATGTCCGGCCGCTCGTACGACTGCGCGCAGACGTGGCAGTCGAGAACCTCGGCCGAGGGGTTGCCGTGCTCGTCGTACATCGGCAGCGGGATGCCGTCGTCGTCCCGGCGCAGGTAGTACCTGCCGCGGGTGACGATCGCCAGGATCGGCGGCAGCACCACCGCCAGGCCGATCGCCACCAGCGGGGAGTAGGGCCGGATCGTCTGGCCGAGGCCGCCGAAGAAGACCAGGATCGACACGCCGGCGGCGACGATCATCGATACGAAGCCCACCGGATTGATCGCGTACAACATGCCGCGACGGAATTCCGGCGCCTTCGGGGACAACCCCAGAATGTGCTTGTTGACCACGATGTCGGTGGCGACCACCACGATCCACGCCATACCGCAGTTGGCGTAGAAGCCGAGGATCGCATTGAGGAAGTCGAACATATTCGCTTCCATCAGGATCAACGCGATCAGCAGGTTGAACGCCAGAAAGACCAACCGGCCCGGATAGCGCTTGGTCACCCGGGTGAAGGCATTGGTCCAGGCCAGCGACCCCGAATAGGCATTCGTCACGTTGATCTTGATCTGGCTGATCACCACGAGCACCACCGCGAGCGTCATCGCCAACCAGCCGGGCAGGAAGCCCTCGTAGATCTCCAGGAATTGGTGGACCGGCTCGTTGGCGAACGACGCACCGTCGGCGACATTGGCGATCAGGTAGACCGCCAGGAAGAGGCCGATGATCTGCTTGAGCGCGCCGAAGATCACCCAGCCCGGTCCGGCGAGCACCATCGCGGTCCACCAGCGGCGGGAGTTCTCCGGGGTCTTCGGCGGCATGAAGCGCAGGTAGTCGATCTGTTCGGCGATCTGCGCGATCAGGCTCAGGCAGACGCCGGCGGCCAGCAGCGTCGAGCCGAGATTCGGGGAGGTGTCGTCCTCGCCGCGATAGGTCAGGAACTGGTTGACCGAATCGGGGTGCGAGGCGACGAGGTAGATGAACGGGATCACCATCAACACCAGCCACAACGGCGTCGTCCACACCTGCAGGGTCGAGAGGACCTTCATGCCGTAGATCACCAACGGGAAGATGATCAGCGTCGAGGCGGCGTACCCGATCCACACCGGAATGCCCAGGCCGAGTTCGAGGCCCTGGGCCATGATCGAGCCTTCGAGGGCGAAGAAGATGAAGGTGAACGACGCGAAGATCACGTTGGTGACCACCGAACCGTAATAACCGAAACCGCTGCCGCGGGTGATCAGGTCGAGGTCGAGGTTGTAACGGGCCGCGTAATAGGCGAGCGGGAAACCGGTGATGAAGATGATCACCGCGAACAGGCCGATACCCATCAGGGCGTTGGCGGTGCCGTAGGCCATGCCGATATTCGCGCCGATCGCGAAGTCGGCCAGATAGGCGATGCCGCCGAGGGCGGAGACCGCGACCACGCCGGTCGACCACCGTCGGTAATGTCGCGGCGCGAAGCGCAGGGTGTAATCCTCGAGTGTTTCGCGAGTGGCGGCATCCCCGCCATGGAGATCCGGGCCATGCGGCTCGGCGCCCGCGTTCTGGTGCTGGGGTTCTGCGGTCATCATGCCCTCCAGGCCCTACGAATGAGGTAGTTCCGAACGGAAGAAATGCCTTCGAAGGTACGTTCGAGGTATTTCTTGTTCGTTACGATCGGATCGCCCCGCGTGCATCCGAAGGGAATCTTTCGGATATAGAGAACATTTCGGGTAAGCTGATATGGAGGCAACTACGGTTTGTCGTAGCGGGGTCTCGGAATGGCCGTCGTCCGCTGCGCCGGCTCCCGGTGGCGGCGTACGCTGCGGTGGTGTCGCGGCCCGCTCGGTTCCTCGCCGCGAGCCTGGTCGCGGCGCTCGGCGTCGTCGCCTGCTCGGATGCCCCGACACCCTCGCAGCGCTCCGCCGACGGGGTCTTCTCCGGACGGGTCGACACCACCGATACCGGCCTGCGGCTCGACGGGACGCCGTGGTGGCCGGCCGGGTACAACGCCTATCAGCTCGGCACCGACTGGTCGATCAACGTCGGCTGCGGTGCGCAGGTGGATCTCGACGACTACTTCGGATCGCTGCCACCGCGCGCGCTCACCCGCTTCAACCTGTATTCCGCACTGGCGGTGGACAAGACCACCGGAGCGGTGTCCTTCGGCCCGCTCGACAATGTCTTCGCCGCGGCGCGCCGCCACGACCAGATGGTCCTGCCCGTCCTGGCCGGCAGCTCCGGCGACTGCGAGAACGAGCACTTCAAGGAGCGGGACTGGTACGTCGAGGGCTGGCGCACCGATCCCGCGCCGGGCGGCTTCACCTACGAACGGTGGCTGACCACCGCGGTCGAACGGTGGCGCGGTGAACCTACCCTCGCCGGTTGGGAACTGGTCGGCGAACCCGAGGCGAGCACCTGCGGGCCCGCCGGCTGCCAGTGGTACCAACGGGCCTGCCCAGCCGGCGGCGCCGACGTGCTGCGCGCCTTCTTCGACGAGGCGGGTGGGCTCCTGCACCAACTCGACGGCAGCCGACCGATCTTCTCCGGCTTCACCGGCGGCGACCAGTGCGGACTGGTCGGCGACGACCTCGAACGGGTCGCCGGCTCCGCGCACCTCGACGTGCTCGACTTCCACGACTACCCCGACAACGGGATGGAGCATCCGGCGGGATCCGACCTGCCCAGCCGCATCGAGCAGGCCCGCAATCTGCGCAAGCCCCTCGTTGTCAACGAGATCGGGCTCGAGGCGGGGTCCTGCCGCACCAGCGAGCGGCGGGCCGAGCTGCTGGGGCAGGCCTACGACGAGGTGCGCGCCGCCGGGGTCGCCGGGATGTTGGTGTGGGCCTTCGTCCCCGACCCGCGCACCGATGCCTGCACCTACGACGTCGGCTACGGTGACCCGGTCGCCGACGTCGTCGCCGGCAACGTCCGGTAGATCCGCCAATCCGGCAGGTCGGCGCCGTCGTTCGGGGCCTCCAGGGCCAGCACCCCGATCCGGGCGCCGTCGTTGTAGACGGTGGGATAGCGGCGGTTGAGCGCGTCGGTCTCGCCGCGCCCGCTCGGCGGGACGGTCAGCAGATATTGCACGCCGTGGGCGGCGGGCTCGTTGATCACCCGGGTGAAGTCGGCGTCCGAGGGGATGACGAATTGACGCGGCCGGGTCGACTGGACGACCACCGCGAACCCGAAGACGGTGTCGCACAGCACGCTGCCGTCCGGCAGGTCGAGGCGGTCGAGGAATTGGGCGATCGCCCGTTCGGTCGAGAACGATCGGATGACCCGCTGCTCGTCGAGCCGCCGCGGGTCGACCGAATCGGGTTGGGGATCGACGATCGACCGGATCGCGTATTCCTGTGGGGCGAACCGTTTCGAGGTCATCCCGACCGCGGTGACCGGCAGGCCGACCGCCAGGACGACCACCGCGATCACCGCCGATACCGCGTACCGCCGCCGGGTCGACGGATGCGGGCGCACCGGCGGCAGCGCCGCGCGCGGGCCCGGCCGGCGTACCGGGGGACTGCGGCGGGCCGGTACCGCGAGCAGGGCGATCGTCGCGGACAGCACGACCACCGTCAGCGAGAAGCGCAGGAAGCCGAACGTGGACCCGCGGGCGTAGCCGATGATCTGAAAGGCCAGGACCGCGCCGATCAGCAGCAGCGGCGGCAACAGCGGCAGCAGCCGGCGGCGCATGGTGCGGATCACGATCACGGTGACCAGCAGCACCGGCAGCAGCGGGGCGAGGATCAGCAGCTCGGTGAACGAAAAGACCATCGCCGCCGCCCCGCTCGCGGTGGCGGCCCCCGTCGCCGCGACGATCGCCGCGTTGCCGTATTCCGAGGTGAACTGGGCGAAGGCATCTCCGGTGATCAGCCAGCCGGCGATCGCCCAGACGACGAAGGCCAGCGCGCCCGGCGCCGCGACCAGCACCATATCGAGGGCTGTGCGCGACCAGCGCCGTTCCCGTTCGGAGCGGCGGAAGGTCACCGTGCCGACCACCGCGGCGGCGGCCAGGGTCGCGGCGCCACCGTCGTAGCGGGTCAGATAGGCCAGGGCCAACGCGATTCCGGCGACGATCAGCTCGTGGACGTCGTCGGTGTCGACCCAGCGGATCAACCGGCGGATCGCCCAGGCCAGGAAGAACAGATAGGGCGCCTCGCTCATCCCGTTGGCGGCGTAGAGCACGATCATCGGATTGATGGTGTAGCACAACGTGATCAGCGTGGTGACCCCGCGGCCGAGGCCACGGTCGCGCGAAATGCCGGAGATCTGCACCACCGAACCGGCCATGAACCCGGAGGACATGATCACCGCGGAGAGCCCCGAGGTGGTCAGCGCCGGCCACCACACGCTCAACGCGGTCAGCGGCAGCTGCACGATCGTGGTCAACGGGCTGAAGACGAAGCCGATCGCCGACAGATGCGGTGTGCGACTGAACAGCACGCTCTGCGCCGACTGCACCCGCGAGAGGGCGTCGCCGAAGTGGAACTCCACGATGACCGCCAGGTAGACGCCGATCAGCAGATAGCCCAGCCAGACCGCGGCGAAGAGCAGGACCGCCTGCCGCCGCGTCATCCCCGGCTCCCGGCGCGGCCCGTCTGGGAACCGGCGGAACCGGCGGAGCCGGTGGAACCGGCGGAGCCGGTGGACCCGGTGGACCCGGCGGATGCGGAGCTGGTGGACAGGCCGTGGAAGGTCTTCTCCCAGTAGGACGGGTTGACCAGGACCTGCCAGACCCCCTTGATCGCGGCGATGCTCATCAACATCCAGTAGGCCGGGATCAGCAGGGCGGCGACCAGCAAGTCGCTGCGGTCGTCCTCCCGGATCGCCACCAGGTTCATGTAGAGCGCGGCGCCGTTGCCCACGACCAGCGAGGCGAGCGCCAGATAGTAGATCGGGCCGGGGAAGAGCGCCGAGATCATCGTCGGCTGGCCCGCGACCCAGAGTGCGAGGATCAGCCAGAAGATCATGTTCGCGCAGGCGATCAACGGGGTTCCGGCGATCAGCAGGGTGAACCGGCACCAGGAGACGGTGCCCAGGACCCGCCACAGCGCCACCGGATGACGCATGTGCACCAACCAGGTCTGCAGATAGCCCTTGTACCAACGGGACCGCTGCCGCACCCAGTTGATCGCGTCGACATTGGCCTCCTCGAGGGTGACCGAGTCGAGCACCGCGGTGCGGTAGCCGCGCGCCGCGATGCGCACCCCGAGGTCGGCATCCTCGGTGACGTTGAACGGATCCCAACCGCCGAGGTCGTCGAGGACATCGCGGCGGAAGTGGTTCGAGGTGCCGCCCAAGGGGATCGGCGCGCGGCTGGCCATCAGGCCGGGCAGCAGGAAGCCGAACCAGATGCCGTAGTCGGCGGTGAACCACTTGGTGAGCAGATTGTCACCCGCGTTGTGGAAGCCGAGTTTGCTCTGTACGCAGACCACGGACTCGTCCGAGTTCCGCAGGACGTGTACCGCGCGCCGCAATTGCAGCGGATCCGGCTGATCCTCGGCGTCGAAGATGGTCACGATATCGCCGGTGGCGAAGTGTAAACCGTAGTTGCAGGCCTTCGGTTTGGTGCGCGGCTGGGCCGGCGGGGTCAGCACGACGGTCACCCGCCCCGCGGCCTCCACCGCCCGGGCGGCGGCGATCGTCGGACCGTCGTCCTCCTCCAGCAACAGCAGCACCTGCAGGCGGTCGAGCGGATAGTCGATCGTCTCGATCGCGGCGATCAGATCACCGACCACCTCGGGCTCGCCGTAGGCCGGAACGAGCACGGTATAGGGCGGCAGCTCGTCCTCCGGAATCGCCAGGGCCTGCTCGTCGGTCACCCGCAGGGCGCCGGAGGTCAACCCGCGCCGGAAGATCACCAGCCGGTCGACCAGGGTCGCCACGTAGGCGATGGTGGCGATCGACACCAACGTGGCGAGGGTGGCCGTCGGCCACACCACGACCAGCGCCACGATCGCGCCGAGCAGACCGAAGCCGAGCACCTTCTGGGTTCGGTTGAACGCCACCGACGCCGACCGATCCGGATCGCGCAGCCGCAGGCCGTCCACGGCGGCCGACAACGCCATCGCGCGATGGTCCGGGTCGATCAACAGATCCGCGACGGGGCGGGTCGGCCGGGTCGACGGATGGTGGGGAGCATCGAGATCGGTACCGCCGACCGGCGCGGCCCGATGTCGACCCGTCGATCGGGCCGGGGTCGGCTCACTGGTCATCGTTGGCCCCGCCGGCCACTACCGCCTCGACGATGTCGCGCGCCAACGGGACCACCAGATCGCGGTCCTTGTACTGCGGGTCGCCGTCCTGGATGACCGCGTTCCCCCGGAACAGGACGGTCAGCAGCGAATTGAGGTTCTCCGCGATCGTGATGCGCGGCTCCGGGAAGTAGGCGTCCGGCTCGTGATTGTCGACCGCCCAGATCATCACCTGCTGGGTGCGGTAGCCGTTGTTCCACCACCAGGACACCACGTCGTAGGTCAGATAGCGGCTGTCGTCGACGACATTCCACATCCACGCGCGCACGCCGTGTGGCATCGGCACCTCGACCGAGGGACTGAACCGGTTACCGACGAGGTTGTAGCGGAAGATATTCGGATACACCTCGAGCGCGAGCGGGCGAATGCTGTCGACGGTGTCGACGACCACCCGGCGCGGACGTCCGAGGTCGTCGTACTGCGTGCTGCCCCGATTCTGGACGAGGACCTGCCGGATCAACACCGAACCGGGCCCGTAGAGCCGGGACACCCAGTCGTACCGCTCGACCGATTCCTGCGTCCAGCCCGCGGGCACCGGCAGCGGTTCGTCCGTACGCAGTTCGGGGATGCGGGTGCTCGGCCAGGTGCCCACCGGGGGCACCGGGACGAACGCGAGCAGCACCGCGACCACGACCACCAGCAGGAACGGCCGGCCCACCCGCGGCAGCGCCGGCGGGCTGACCGGTCGGCCCAGCAGCGGTCCCCAGCCGGTCCGCCGGCGGCGGCGGTCGATGTAGGTGACCGTGCAGGCGACCAGCGCGCAGCCGAGCGGGGGAATCGACACCATCGCCGCCAGCGGCGGCACGCTGCCGCCGAACACGATCCAGCCGTAGTTGAGGGCGAACAACCCCACCAGGCCCACCGCGGCCGACACCGCGGCACCGAAGAGGGCGCGCCGACGGGTGCGCCCGGCGGCGACCGCGGTGGCCGCGGACGCCAACGCCACCACCACCGCGCCGGCGACCAGCGGCCCGCCGCCGAGCCACAGGATCGCCACCCGCACCGGAACCGGAAAGATCCCGAGGAAGATCACCCAGACCCAGCGATAGCGGACCACCGGGCGCAGCCCGAACATCACCACCGCGCCGCCGAGGGTGAACAGCCACAGGGCGAGCAGATCGACGTGGGTGGTCAGGTATACCTGGCCGTAGCGGGGCGTCACCATCACCTGCAGCGCCAACGCCGGCACCAGGATCACCGTCGCGACGATGACGTCGGTCTGCCGGTCGTGGATCGGCGGCTCGCGGTGCCCCCGCCAGGAGACTCCCGCCGCGGCGATGATCGTCAACAGGATCAGCACCGGCACGTAACTGATCAGCGTGTGCGCCAACATCTCTTCGGCGACCGCCCGGATGGTGCGCCAGAAGGCCAGCACGATCAGCGCCAGCAGAATCGCCCAGCGGACCGCGATCGTGCGAGCGGTACCGAGCGCCTGCGACGGTGTGTCGATCCGCTCGGCGGTGGTGTCGGCGGTCATGGCCCGGTGGTGGTCTCGTCGGTGCCGGTCGTGTCGGTGTCCGTGGTGTTGCTGGCGGTGCCAGTGCCGGTGGCGGGGGTCGCGTCGGCGGTGGGGCGTCGTCGCCGGCGCAGGAACAGCAGCGCGGCGACGAGAAGCAGGCCTGCGGCCGCCAGAGCGCCGACGACGATCGGCCCGATCCCGGTCGACGACTCCTCGGTCATTGCGATCTCCGCGGCGTCGACATCGACGTCGACCACCACCGGCTCGCGCCCGGCGACCTGCAGGACCGCCTCGCCGTCGGCGGACGACCACAGCCCATCGGCGCTCATCCGGGCCAGCAGCTGATCGAGATCGCCGGGGCTGCCGGTCGAGTCGGCGATCAGCAGCGTGCGGTCCCCGTCGCGGATCACCTGCAGGGCCCCGTACGACAATTGCGGGGTCAGCGAGAGTTGCTGGTCCGAGCCGTCGCTCGCGCGCACCGTGATCGTGCTGCCGTCGGAGGTGACCGGCAGCGCCGGATCGGGCAGCCCGGTACCGTCCGCGGCGATCAGGATCGCCGGTAGCGCCGAACTCGCCGCGGTGGCCATGTCGACCACCGAGATGTCGAGCGGCATCGCCGACAGCTGTTGCAGCGCCGTGACGATCGAAACCGCGCGGGCGACATCGGCGACATCGCCCGTCGTCCAGGCGAGTTGGGTCCACGGCAACAGCGCCTGCGGGAGCGACACGAAGCCGGCCGGCGGGGGATCGGCTGTGGTGGAGACGATCTCGCCGGCCGAACTCAGCGACAGGGAGCTGCGGGGGCCGTCGAGACAGCCGGCGGGCGCCTCGGCGTTCTCCAGGGTGACGGTCACACCGGTGTACCGGCGCAGCACGTCGTCGGGAATGTCGACGAAGGTGTCGAAGCTGCCCGAGTCGTCGGTGGGGATCGTCGCGATCGTCCGTTCGCCCGCGCGCACCGCGATCACCCCCGAGCCGGTCGGGGTATAGGAACCCGCCAACTCGACGCGCACGCCGGTCGCCGGGCGGCCCAACCGCGTCTGATCGATACCGATGGTGATCTCCGGCCACCCGGTCGACACCACCGTCGTATCGCCCACCCCGATGTCCGAGAGGGTCCGTACGGTCGGCGCCAGTTGGGCCACGGCCGGTTGCGGCCCGGCGACCGCCGCCGAGGCCACCGCGATCTGGGCGAGGTCGGAGACCAACAGGGTGCTCTGCGTCGCGAGTTGATCGGCCGCACCGCCGATCGTCAGGAACGTGCTGCCCTCGGGCCCCGGACCGATACCGAGCCCGGCCGGACGATCGGTGCTGATGACGATCTGCCGTTCGAGCGGGCCGGGCGCCGTCGGTGGGGTCATCGAGGCGCGCGGCAGGCTCGCGGTGACGATCCGCGGGTGGGCCGAGCCGTAGTGGGCGGTGATCGCGGCGGCCAGCGAGACCGCGGCGGCGCCCTCCTCCTGTCGCACGTCGTCGGGGATGTAGAGGGTCAGCTGACGCAGGACCGGCGGCAGGAAGTCCGCGACGGTCTGTGGGATCGCTTCGCGCCCCGCGTACTCCACTTGGGTGTCGATGATGCGAAAGGCGTTGTCCGGATTGATCACACAGGTGTTGTCGACGTTCAGGCGGGTGAGGATGCGCAGGTCGGCGGCGGCGCCTTCGGTCTCGATACCGTTCAGGGGTAACTCGATCGGCGCGTTCGGTGCCGGATCGATCGGGGTGCGGGACAGGATGCGGTCACCCTGTACGACGTCGATGGTGCCGCCGCCGACGAAGGCCGGTGACTCGGTGACGCCTCGCAGCGCGACGGGTACGAGGTCGCCGGGGATCGGCAGGGACAGGCTCATCTCGCCGGTCGCCCCCGGAAAGGACAGGGTGCGCGCCGACCCGACCTCGTCGAGGAACAGCGGTGGCGGAGGGTCTCCCGGCACCGCCAGGGCGGCCGGCGGCAGCCCGATCACCGTGGCGGCGGCCAGGATCGCCGTCAGAGCGGTCGTTCCCATTCTGCGGGTCGTCGTCATGGATCGCTTCCGGGTCGAGGCCATGTCCATGGCACCCCGGCAGGTCCGGGCTCGGGCCCGACCTCCCGAAACGGATACACCCGACCCGGGGTGTGGCGTTCACCTTAGCGAAGTTTGTCTCATCGGATCGGTTCGGCCTCAACTGTGATAAGGCTGAGTTCTCTTGTGCGGTCCGGTTGTCCGGGATCCATGAAATATATGGGCAGTCATGTTGTAGGTAACTCGTATTACGGGCTGATGGTCATCGAATCGGCCCGAAATCCTGATCCCGGTCGGTGGCCGGCCGGTTGTGGCCGCCCGGCGGTCGGTGATCGTCCGACCGGCGTCGGCCGATCCGCTCGAGCATGTCGACGACGGTGCGCACCGCGAACCGCGCGTACCGGTCGGGTCGGCTCAGTGCCACGATGCTGCGCGCCGATCGGACACCGTCCAATGGACGGATCACCATGCCCGGCCGCTCGCGGGTGGTGAAGCGCGGCAACAGGGCCAGGCCCGCGCCGGTGGCGACCAGCGACTCGGCCAGCCGGTTGTCGCGCAGGCGGACCCGCCGGTCGAGCGGGGTGCCGGTGAGACGTTCGACCGCGATCAGGATGTCGTCGAAGGGATAGCCCGTCGGTACCCCGATCCACCGCGACGTCACCAGATCGGTGGGTCGCAGCCGGGCCTTCGCGGTCAACGGATGGTCGGCGGGCAGGGCGACATCGATCGGTTCGCGGGCGAGGACGCGGGTGATCAGGTCGTGCGCGCCGGCCGGGACGTCGCCGGTCAGGCTGTGCGCGATCACCACATCCGCGTCGAGGGTGCGCGTGGCGTAGTCGGCCTCCGCGAGATCGAAGTCCTCGATGTCCAGGGTGATGCCGCTGCCCATCGTCGCGGTCACCAGCTCGGGCAGCAGGGCTTCACCGGCGCTCGGCAGGGTGCCGATGGTGACCAGTCCGCGCGGGGCCCCGGTCGCCGCGTCGAGGCGCGCTCGCACGGTCGCCATCGCCGCGCAGACCTCGTCCGCGCTGTCGGCCAGCAGCCGGCCGGCGGCGGTGAGGCGGACCCCGCGGCCGTGCGGCTCGATCAGCGCGACCCCGAAGTCGCGCTCCGCGGTCCGCAACTGTTGGGACAACGCCGACGGGGTGCGGTGGGTGGCGGCGGCCACCGCGGCGAGCGTGCCGCGCACCGACAACTCGCGCAAGAGCTCCAGATGACGCACATCCATGTAGGAAGGCTACATATTGGATTCATAAAGATTCGCTGGACCTGATGAATAGCGGGGCGAAGGATCGGTGTCGTGACCCGCCAACATGCCTGCCTCGCCGTCCTGGTTGCGACCCTGTGGGGGATCAACTTCCTGGCGATCCACGCCTCCCTCGAGCAGTTCCCGCCGTTGTTCCTGGTCGGGTTGCGCTTCCTGATCATCGCGATCCCGACCGTGCTGCTCGTCCCGCGCCCGCAGGTGCCCGCCCGATGGCTGATCGGCTACGGGCTCGGCTTCGGCACCCTGCAGTTCATCGGGCTCTACCTGGGGATGGCGGCCGGCTTCCCGGCCGGGCTCGCGTCGTTGGTGCTGCAGTCGTCGGCGCCGTTCACCGTGATCCTCGGGGCGGTCCTGCTGCGCGAGCGGCTCTCCGGTCGCACGATGGTCGGCGTCGCCGCGGCGGTCTTCGGACTCGGGGTGGTCGGCGTCGCGCGGGCCGGGGCGGGGGCCTGGTGGCCGTTCGCGCTGGTGATCCTGGGCGGTTTCGGATGGGCGCTGGGCAATCTGGCCAGCCGGCAGGCGAAGGCGCCGAACCCGATGCAGCTGACCCTGTGGATGTCGGTGGTCCCGCCGCTGCCGATGTTCGCGCTGTCGTTGCTGGTCGAGGGGCCGGAGCGGATCCGCGACGCGATGATCGGATCGTGGTCGATCGGCGCGCTGCCCGCGTGGATCGGGTTGGCCTACACAATCGTGCTCGGCACCATCGTCGGGTCCGGGATCTGGGTGTGGTTGATGGCCCGCTACCCGGCGAGCGTCGTCGCGCCGTTCTCGATGTTGGTGCCGATCACCGGGATCGGGGCGGCCTGGGTGGCGCTCGGACAGCGGCCGACGCCGTTGGAGTTCGTCGGCGGGGTGATCGTCGTGGTCGGGGTGCTGTGGGCCGCACGCACCCCGCGGGCCGCCGTCGATGCCGAGCGCGGTGAGCGACAGGACGCCGATGGGGAGCGATCCGAAGGCGACCCGTCGCCGGTTGTCGACCGCACCACAGCAGAAGCGGACACGCCGGTCGGCTCCGCTCGCTTCACCCCTGTTGGTGGGTCGACCTGCTAAACACCTGCGTATGAGCACGCCGTGGTCGGGAGGCGCCCGACGAGAACCCGCATCGGGGCAACCCGGCCCGGGCGCACAGCCGGGGGCCGACGGGCCCGGTGGTCCGGGACCGGAGTCGTGGTCGGGTTTCGATATGCCACCCGCGCCAGGGTTCCCGCAGCAGGGTCCCGGCGTCCCGCCGTCGGGACCGGGCTTCCCACCGCAGCCGACCGTCCCGCCCGGTACGGCCTCGCCCGGTACCGACCAGCCGGGCATGGGCAGGCAGGGGATGGGTCAACCCGGAATGGGCCAACCGGGAATGGGTCAACCGGGTTCCGTGCCGGCGCCCGGCTACGTACCCGGCCACGGTCGGGTCCAGCCGGCCGCTCCACCACCGGGCGGCCCGCCGCCGGGTGCGCCCGGAGTCGGCTTTGCCGGGACGCCGCCCGGCGGATCGCTCGCCGACCGGTACACCCCGGACGGGCTGCGGCGCGCCGCCCAGATCGCCTGCCCGATCCTGGTGCTGATCGGGTTGAGCTGGCCCGAGGGCGGCGAGACCGGGTGGAGTCGCTACCTGCTCTGGGCGGTCTTCGCGGCCGTCGCCGCGATCGGCCAGCTGTCGTCGATCACCAAGAGCGCGACCTCCTCACCGAGTCAGGCCTGGACGGTCGCGGCTCTGTGCACCGGCGCGCTGTTGGTCTACTGGGTGCTGATCGTGCTCCCCGAGATCACCTCCAACGGCGGATTCCTGCAGACCCTCGGGGTCGGCGCCGCGGCGACGTCGTTGTGGCTGACGCCGCGCCGGGTCTGACGTGACCTCCGGGTTCCGCGACACCGGCCGGGCGATCGGGCCGGGGTTGCTGGTGGCCGCGGCGGCGTTGCTGCTGATCAGCCTCGGGCTGCCGTGGTCGCGCGCCGTCGGGGTGGGGATCGACGTGCCGGGCTCGTTCACGCCGGGGTTCTGCGTGTCGATGGCCGACGGCACCGTCGAGTGCAGCGGGATGTCGTGGACACCCGGCTGGACCGTCGGACCCTATGCGCACGTCGTCGCCGGATACGGCAGTCCCGCCCGGGTCGGGCTGGTCCTGGCGCTGGTGGCGATCCTGTTCGCCTACCGACGCCGCGAGCCGCTGCTGTTGCTCGGCGTCTTCGCCGGGGTGGCCCTGGCGCTGGTGAGCGCCGGCGTCACCGGCCTCGGCGGCCAGATCGTCGCGCTGGCCGCCTGCCTGCTGGTCGGCCTGCACCTGCGGCGCACCGGCGTGGTGGTGCGGATGCGCGATGACGGATCGTTACGAGCGCGAATCGTCGGCGCCGGGGATCATCGGACGTAGATTCGCCCGTACCCGAGGAGGGGCCGTGCCCGACGATCGCCAGCAACCCGGTTCCGACCGCCCCGGCCCGAACGGTGGGCTCGAAGGTGTCGTGCAATATCTGCTCGACGAACTGGGCAACGCCCTGATCGGCGGCCTGCAGCAGCAGCCGTCACGCGGTACCGGGAGCGGGCAACAGGGCCCGCGCCGGCCACGCCCGACCTTCGCGCGCACCCCGAGCCTCGACCGGTACGGCCGGGACCTGACCGCCGACGCCGAACACGGCGGACTCGACCCGGTGATCGGCCGCGACGCCGAGATCGAGCAGGTCCTCGAGGTCCTCGCCCGGCGCACCAAGAACAATCCGGTGCTGATCGGGGACCCCGGCGTCGGCAAGACCGCGATCGCCGAGGGGGTCGCGCAACGCATCGCCGCGGACGAGGTCCCCGATTCCTTGCGCGGCGCCCGTGTCGTCGCCCTCGACATCCCCGGAATGGTCGCCGGCACCAAATACCGCGGCGAATTCGAGCAGCGTCTGACCGCGATCATCCGCGAGGTCTCCGCCGCCGAGCCGCCGGTGGTGCTCTTCGTCGACGAGATCCACAACCTGGTCGGCGCCGGCTCGGCGCAGGGCGCGCCGATGGACGCGGGAAACATCCTCAAACCCGCCCTCGCCCGCGGCGAACTGCACATGATGGGCGCCACCACCGCCGGCGAGTACCGCAAGCGCATCGAATCCGACCCCGCCCTCGAGCGGCGCTTCGAACCGATCCGGGTGGCCGAGCCGACCCCGGTGGTGGCCATCGAGATCCTGCGCGGCCTGCGGGTGCGCTACGAGACCCACCACAACGTGCGCATCGACGACGAGGCGCTCATCGCCGCCGTCGAGCTGTCCGCGCGGTATATGACCGACCGTTTCCTGCCGGACAAGGCGGTCGACCTGATCGACCGTGCCGGGGCGAAGGCGCGGCTCGGCGCGGGCCGGGCGAACGACGGTCGGGTCGCCGAGGACCTCGCGCGCGAGGTCGAGCGGCTGACCCGCGAACGCGATGCCGCCGTCGCCGCCGAGGAATTCGAACGAGCCCGCGAGCTGACCGACGACCTCGAGGCGACCGAGGTGAAGTTGGGGGAGGCCACCGCGGAGGTGACGCGCGAGGTCGGGCCTCGCCGGATCACCGCCGCCGATATCGCCGATGCCGTCGCCCGAGCCACCGGCATCCCGGTCGCCAAGATGACCCGCGACGAACGCAGCCGGCTGCTCGACCTCGAAGTACACCTGCACCGCCGGGTCATCGGCCAGGACGACGCGGTCGAGGCGGTCGCCGACGCGGTGCGCGCCGGGCGGGCCGGGCTGACTCACCCGAACCGGCCGATCGGGTCGTTCCTATTCCTCGGGCCGACCGGCGTCGGTAAGACCGAACTGGCCCGCGCCCTGGCCGACACCCTCTTCGACAGCCCCGACATGCTGCTGCGATTCGATATGAGCGAGTACGCCGACAAGGGCAGCGCCCTGCGGCTGACCGGTGCCCCGCCCGGACACGTCGGCTACGAGGATGCCGGGCAGCTGACCGAGGCGGTGCGCCGCACCCCCTACGCGGTGTTGCTGCTCGACGAGATCGAAAAGGCACATTCCGACGTCACCGCGACGTTGTTGCAGGTCCTCGATGCGGGCCGGTTGACCGACTCGCACGGTCGCACCGTCGACTTCAGCAACACGGTCATCATCATGACCAGCAATATCGGGGCCGGAGAGTTGCTGGCCGCCGCGGCCGCCGGGCGCGACGTCGAGGAGATCCGCGATCGGCTGCTCGGGCTGGTACGGCTACACTTCCGGCCGGAATTCCTCGGGCGGATCGACGAGACCGTGCTCTTCCACGCCCTCGACCGGGCGCGGCTGCGCG
This sequence comes from Millisia brevis NBRC 105863, assembly GCF_001552615.1. Taxonomy (GTDB): domain Bacteria; phylum Actinomycetota; class Actinomycetes; order Mycobacteriales; family Mycobacteriaceae; genus Millisia; species Millisia brevis. The sequence continues at coordinate 179,409 of NZ_BCRN01000009.1, read as the reverse complement.
ATATCGCCGCGCTGCTCCTGAGCGACACCGTCGAGCGCCTCGCCGCCCGCGGGATCGGCCTGACCGTCACCCCGGCCGCGCTGGACTGGCTGGTGGAGCGCGGTCACCAACCGGAACTCGGTGCCCGCCCGTTGCGGCGCACCATCTCCCGCGAGGTCGACCGCCGGCTCTCGCGCCTGATCATCGCCGAAGACCTCGCCCCCGGCTCACGCGTCCGCCTCGACATCGAGGACGGCAACCTCGTCGCCCTCCCCGAACACTGACGATCGGGGAGCCCAACCCGCGCTGAGCGCGGTTTTCGGTGCCGAAACGGGCAGGCTATACAGTGTGGCGAGCGCGGCCGGGTGAAATATGCGGCCGATCGGTGGCGATATGCCCTCGAAAGACCTCGTCCGAATGGTGGTGACATGCATCTGCGCCGCGTGCTGCTCTTGTGCTGGCGCGATACCGGTCACCCGCAGGGCGGCGGCAGCGAGCGCTACCTCGAGCAGGTCGGCACCCAGCTGGCGCGGCGCGGCGTCGATGTCACCCTGCGCACGGCGGGCTACCCGGGAGCGGCTGCGGACGAGGATCGCGACGGCATCCGGATCAGCCGCGGCGGCGGGCGGCTGTCGGTCTACCCGCGGGCGTTGACCGCGATCGCGGCCGGGCGTCTCGGCTTCGGACCGCTCGCGGGCGAGCTGCCGGACGCGATCATCGACACCCAGAACGGCGTCCCCTTCTTCGCGCGGCTGCTGTTGGGCCAACGCGTGGTCGTGCTCGTCCACCACGGCCACCGCGAGCAGTGGCCCGTTGCCGGGCGGCTGATGGGCCGGTTCGGGTGGTGGATCGAGTCGACCCTGTCGCCGCTGGTCCACCGGCGCAACCAGTACCTGACCGTGTCGTTGCCGTCGGCGGAGGAATTGGTCGGCCTCGGCGTCGACGCCGAGCGCATCGCGGTGGTCCGCAACGGGGTCGATCCGATCCCCGTCGGTATCCCGGTCGGCGGCGTCGAGACGCGAGCGCCGGGCCCGACGATCGGGGTGCTGTCGCGGCTGGTGCCGCACAAGCAGATCGAGGACGCGATCGACGTGCTCGTCGCGCTGCGCCCGCATATCCCCGACCTGCGCCTCGACATCGTCGGCGGCGGCTGGTGGGAACAGAACCTGCGCGATTACGCCGCCGAGCAGGGCGTCGCCGAAGCGGTCACCTTCCATGGCCACGTCGACGAGCCGACGAAGCACCGGCTGATCGGCCGCTGGTGGGTCCACCTGATGCCGTCCCGCAAGGAGGGGTGGGGTCTGGCGGTGGTCGAGGCGGCCCAACACGGGGTGCCGACCGTCGGCTATCGCACCTCGCGGGGGCTGACCGATTCGATCATCGATGGCGTGACCGGCCTGCTGGTCGACGGCTACCACGACGACGACGCGCGGCCGGGCGCGGTCGAGGGGATGGGCCGCGCCGCCCATGACCTGCTGACCGATCGGCGTCGTCGGGCCGAGTTGGGGGAGAAGGCGCGCGCGCGGACCGAGGAGTTCTCCTGGGAGCAGTGCGCCGACGGGGTGGCCGCCGTGCTGACTGCGGTCGCCGCCGGCGCCGACTACCGCAGCGGGCTGGTACCCCCGGAGCGGACGCCTTCCGAACGGGAACCGACGGAATCGATCGACGCCGCTCCGCGCGCGTCCGCCTGACCCGGCGGCCGGGTCCCGACCGGGACTGCCGGCAACCCCGGGACCGACCGGGACTGCCGGCGACGCTAGGACCGCCCGGGTTCCGATGGTCGGACCGGCCGGGGGCGGCCGGCGCCGACCGGGAGCAGCCGGGCACCGAGCGCGACCAGGATCCCGCCGACGGTGAGCGCCGCCCAGATCAGATGGGCGAAAGTCGCTGTGGTGCGGGGGCGGGGGAAGATCACCGGGTCGTCCACCCGCAGCAGGGTCAACTCCGGGGTATCGACGACCGTCGTCAGCGGCGGGTCGAACGCGGGCAGCGGCGCGGCGCCCGGGTCGGCGGTGTTCTCGATCAATACCCACCCGACACCCAACCGGGCCAGCTCGGCGGACTGCCCGGCTGCCGCCGCGTCGTAGACCTCACGAGCCCGAGCCCCCTCACCGAGCACGGTGGTCCCCCCGACCGGCAGGTCGCCGGTCTGCACGACGTCGTTGGGCAGCATGCGCGGCGCCGGGTCGAGGACGGGCGCCTCCCCGGAATAGGGGAACCGGCGGAACATCCCCTCGGGCAGCACCACCACCGCGCCCGGCCCGTCGATCGCGGCGGCGACCGTCGCCCAGTCGTCCGGATAGTGCACCGCCCGTACCTGCCCGCCCACACCGAAGGCGAGATCCGGCAGCGGCGCGATCACCGCCACCAGCACCGCCGCCCCGACCAGCACCGTCCGCCGCGCCATCGTCACCAGGGCCGCCGCGGCGACGGCGTAACCGGGCATCGCCAGCGCGATCCACTTCTGGCCGTCCCGCAACAGCCCCGCGCCCGGAACCGTGTCCCCCAGCGCCGCGACCAGCCGAATCCCCGGGCCGGTCGCGGCGAGCGCGATCACCACAACAACGGTCGCCGCCAGAGCGAACAGGGCGATCGCCGCGCGGCGGTGGGGCCCGGTCAGCCGGGTCGACGCCCGCCACATCCCGGCCGCCACGATCAGCACCAGCAGCGCGGTCGCGACCGCCGCCCACCCGGTGCTGCGCGATCCGGGTACCGCCGCCGAATTCCAGATCCCGCCCAGCCCGGCGAGGCTGCCGACCGTCGCCAACCACGGTTCGGCCCGGGCGGCAAAGGCCGCCGCACCCGACGGATCGGCGGACGACTGCGCGCCCAACCCGGCGATCACCCACGGCGCTGCGGTCACCGCTGCCGGGACCACGATTACGGCGGCCAACCGGAGCCGTTCCCCGGCGCGGCCCACCGCCGCCGCGGTCACCAGGGCGATCACCGTCGCCAGCGCCCATCCGGTCGGGGTCAGCCCCGCGATCCCGAGGCAGGCCGCCACTCCGGCGATCGCTCCGACCCGCTCGCGCGTCGACCCGGCCTGCGCGGCCGCCATCACCGCGAGCACCGTCCACGGCAACATCCCGTAGCCGACCAGCAGGCTCCAATGCCCCTGCAGGAGGCGTTCGGCGACGTACGGATTCCACACCGCGACCGTCGCGGCGACCAGCATCGCCGGCAGCCCTGACCCCGCGATCACGTCGGCCAGGATCCGTCGCGCGAGCAGCGCCGCCCCGAGGCCCGCCGCGATCAACCCGGCAAGGGCCAGGCCGGTGACCAGCAGACCGCCGTCGACGAAGCGGGAGGCCGCCGCGATCGCCGCGTCCTGGGGAACCGCCCGCGGCGCCGCGTCGCCGACGCCCAACGCCGAGTCGGTCAGATACGACCGCGGGGTGGCCACCGCGTCGCGCAGCAGCAGATAGCCGCCCGGCAGCAGCGGCGCGAGGATCACCGCCGCCAGGACCGTCGACCACAGGGCGGCGATGGCGGTCGCCGTCCGGGCGGTCACCGCGACCGTGCGGCCGGCGACGATGCCATCATGTGACGGTGCCGCAGCCGACCGATGCCCATCCGGGTGATTCTTCCGCAGCGGCCCCCACCGCCACGCGCCGCCCGGCCGCACACGGCTGGCTGACCGGCATCTCCGCGGTCACCGCGGGTTCGATGGTCGCCAATATCGCCGCCTACCTGCTGCACATCCCCGCCGGTCGCTGGCTCGGACCGGCCGCCTACGGCGAATTCGCGAGCCTGCTCGCCGCCCAACTCGCCCTCGCCGTGCCCGCCCTCGCCCTGCAATCGGTGGTTGCCCGACAGATGGTGCGTGGCAGCAGCCGTGCGCAGCAGCGGGCCCTCGGGTTGCGATGCGTCGTGATCGTCGCGGTGCTCGCCGCGATCAGCGCGCCGATCCTGACGGTGCTGCTGCACACCTCCGCGACGGCGGCGATCGCCTCGGTGATGATGGCGCCGGTGCTGGTGCTGCTCGCCACCGAGCAGGGCATCCTGCAGGGGCAATCGCGGTTCGGGGAACTGGCCCTGGTGATCGCCGGCGCCGGGCTGGCGAAGGTGGTGCCCGCGGTGGTGGTCCTCGCCGCCGGCGGTAGCCCCGGTCCGGCGCTGATCGGGTCGGCCGCCGGGTTGTTGGTCGCGACGGCTGCCGCCCGTTTGGTGGTCGACCTGGGGGCTCGGCACGACCGGGACGTCGAGGCCGGGCGGTCGACGGGGTCCCTGCGGGCGATTCTCGCGGCATCGCAGGTGCAGCTGGTGATCGTCGCGCTCTCGTCGCTCGATCTGGTCGTGGTGCGCGCGGTGGTCGACCGTGAACAGGCCGGGCTCTACGCGCTCGGCGCGGTCGCCGCCAAGGTGGCGTTCTGGTTGCCACAGGCGATCGGGCTGGTCGCCTACCCGCGGCTGGCCGATCCCGGGCAGGCCCGCGCCGCGCTGCGGTCGGCGCTCGGCGGGCTGGTCGGCATCGGGGTGTTGGTCGTCGCCGCCGCGGCGGTCGCGGCTCCGCTCGCGTCGGTGGTCGTGGGGGCGGCCTATCAGCCGGTCGAGCCGCTGCTGTGGGTCTTCGCCCTGCAGGGTGCGGCGCTCGCGGTCCTGCAGGTCGCCCTGCTGTCCGCGATCGCCCGCGGCCGCACCCGCCTGGCCGCCGTCGCCTGGTGCGCCGCCGCCATCGAACTGACCCTGATCGCCACGCTCGCGCAGACCGCCACCGGCACGATCACCATCGCGGCCGGCACGGCGGTCATCACCGCCGCGATCACCGCCACGGTCGCCCTCCTCGGCGCGGGAACGCGAGTGGACGATCGGGGTGGGGGCGCGCTTCGGTCGTCTTGATCGGCTTCGCGGCCGGCGGTCCGGAGGCGTTTCGGTGATCAGAGCTGCTTCGAACTCGGAAGTTCGCCGATCTGCGTTCCCGCGACGGTCAGCGTCACCCGGGTCCGGTCGCGGGCGACAGGCTCCACGACACCGACGCGCACATCCCGAAGGAACAGATCAAGCGTCGGCACGGTCGTCCTCGAAATCGACGCTGAGGGTAATGCCCAGCTCGTGCAGGACGCGGAACAAGCGTGTCGCGTACAGATTCGCCTTCCCGGACTCCAGGTCGACCATGTAGTCCCGCGAGAATGCGAGGCGATCGGCAAGTTCCGCCTGGCTCAGGCCGGCGTCCTCCCGTACGGCGCGGATAACGGCCGCGAGGTCCGCGGGCTTTCGGACGGTCAGCGAGGTCATACCGCTCGTTCCTGTGCATGCATGTGGGTGATTCCCCACATGCGTCTGTGTGGCAATATTCCCACACTTGCCGGAGTGGGTAAATCCCCACGCGGAACGGCGGCTACCGATCAGGCGCTCGATACCTCTGTATTGACTGTATTGACGACACCGCATATACGACTCCGGCCGCCATACCCGAAGGTATGACGGCCGGAGTCGGCGTTGTCGATCAGTCCTGCTGGTCGCCGCGCAGGCGGGTGCGCGGGATCTCCTCGGTCAGATCGTCGGAGTAATCGGCCGTAGACGGCTGATCGTCCGAGCGGGTGTAGTCGAAGTCGCCCGACTCGTACTCGGCGTTCGAGCCGTAGCCGTGGCGTCCGGCGACCGTCTCGTCCTCGTACCCCGAGCGCCCGAAGCCGTAGCCCTCGGTCGCGGCGGCCGCCTGCGGCGCCTCCTCCTTCGGCGTGCGCCCGCTGCGCAGCAGCAGGAAGATGCCGCCGATCAGACTCAGCACACCCAGGATCGCCGCGATGATCGGAACGGTCCGGCCGACCAGGCTGATCAGGTTCTTCGCGTCCGAGGCGATCTGTACGTGTCGCTCGACGGTGTTCTCGTCGAAGGCGATCGTCGCGCGCAGGACGTCGACATCGGGGGTGGCCGCATCGCGGGCGTAGTACTGGTACGGCTGTTCCTGGCCGCGCACGATCGTGCCGGAACGCGGCTCGACCCAGATCTCGCGAACGTTGCTGTAGAACCGGTCCATCCGCACCGGGGCGTCGCCCTCGAGGCCCCAGGCGGCGGCGGGCAGCTCGAGGCTGTTCGCGGTGACGCTGGGGACGGCCTGTGCCAGATCGACCGGGCCGATCTCCTGGCGGAAGTGGTACACCGGCAGACCGTTGATCTCGGTCTCCTCGACGAAGTCCAGCGGGAAGCTCTCGCGGGCGAGCAGGTCGAAGAAGGGGTACGACGTTTGCTCGACGTTGAACGGGAACTTGTACTGCAAACCGGTATGCGGCACCTCTTCGGCGGGCTGGTCGGCGACAACCTGGATGGTGCCGACCGGATCCTCCACCGGCATCGAGGTGTGGCGATCGACGGTCACCCGGTCGACGCTCGCGGTCAGCAGACCGGAATCGCCCTGGCGATCGGTGCGGCGCAGCGTCGAACCGGCCTGCAGCGTCACCACGTCGCCGTTCGAGGGCTCCTCGACGGTCAGGAAGCGCTGCGAGATCAGCGGAACGTTCTCGGTGAACGCCGGCCCGGTACCCGTGGTCAGCGAGGCCGCGTCGAGGACGCGACCCTCACCGGTGGACACCGTGGTCGTCTCCAGATCGAGCGGTATCTTCTCCAACCGTCCGAGCGTGTATGTGGGGATCAGCAGCGCCGCGACGAGCAGCAATGCGCCCAGCCCGATCAGGGCAAGTGCCACGGGATTGGGTCGGCCCGATCGTTCGGCCATCTTCGGATGTTCTCCCTGGATCGTCGCAACGCGAAGGTTGGCGCGCCGCTCACCCGATGGCTGCCGGTATCCAACGACCATCGGCGCCATGGGCCTCCGGCGCGCACATCGATTCCAGGGCACACTAGCAGGCGCCGCCCCGGCGGCCGGCCTGGTCGGATGCTCGGATTCCGGGCGCGGCGCGGGCATCTACCCTGAATGCCAGTCCCGGGGCGGACCGGTGGTGTCGGCGACGGCACCCGAAGGTGACAATCCGAACCGGCCGGATTGTGATCGAGCAGACCGGCGGATCTTCGTTCCGCCGACCGAGTGGGGTGGGTGTGGACGAACCGGGCAAGCCGCCGGCGGTGCCGCCGCACGGGTTCATCCCGGCGCTCGAGGGCCTGCGCGCGATCGCGGCCCTGGGCGTCCTGGTCACCCACGTGGCCTTCCAGACCGGGGCGACCGCCTGGCCGGTGCTGGGCCGCGGCCTGGGGCGACTCGATATGGCGGTCGCGGTCTTCTTCGCGCTCTCGGGTGCGCTGCTGTGGCGCCCGCGCGCGGAGGCCGCCCGCGGGCTCGGTCGGGAACCGAAGCTGCGCGTCTACCTGCGTTCGCGCGTGGTCCGCATCCTGCCGGTCTACTGGGTCGTCGTCGTCGCGGTGCTCGTGCTGCTCCCGGAGGCCGGGGCGGGGTGGAAGCTGTGGCTGTCGAACCTGACGCTCACCCAGGTCTTCACCCCCTACGGGCTGACCGGCGGGCTCACCCAGATGTGGAGCCTCTCGGTCGAGATGGTCTTCTATCTGCTCCTGCCGCTCTTCGCGGTCGGCCTGGCGCGCCTGCGCACCTCGTGGCGGGTGCCGGTCCTGCTGATCGCCGCGGTGGCCTCGCTGTGCTGGGCGTATCTGCCGATCGACACCCCCGACGGGGTGCACACCGACACCTGGATGCCCGGCTACCTGTCGTGGTTCGTCGCCGGCATGCTCGTCGCCGAGGCGGCCGCCGCGGCCGCGGTGATCGCCGCGCGGGGTGCGGGAGCGGTCTCGGGCCCGGAGCGGTGGGTGCTGGCCGCCGGCCGTCGTCGGTGGTCGATGGCCGCCCTGGCGACGATCGCATTTGTCGCATCGTCGACCGATCTCGCGGGCCCCGAGGGGCTGATCCGGCCCGAGCCGTGGCAGTTCAGCGCCAAGATCGCCCTCGGCGCGCTGATCGGCTTCGGTCTGGTCGCCCCGCTGGTCCTGCGCACCGACCGGCACCTGCTGCTCGACCATCCGGCCACCCTGGCGCTGGGACGGTGGTCGTACAGCATCTTCCTGTGGCACCTGCTGGTGCTCGGCGCGGTCTTCCCGATCTTCGGGATCCCCGCGTTCAGCGGACGGTTCCTGATCGTGCTGGTCGCCACGGCGGCGATCAGCATCGTCGTCGCCGCCGCGTCCTATGCGCTGATCGAGGAACCGGTCCGGCGCCGCTTCGCCCGACCCCGACCCCGACCCCGACCCCGGCCGGCCGGCACCGGTATCGCCGACGCTCCCGCCGCCACCACGGCGACCACCGCGAGGAACTGAATCCCCGGCGAGGTACCGGCGTAGCCGTCCGGTCCGCGCCACGGGCCGGCCGCGGCCAACGCGATCGCCGCCAACAGATACGACGTCCCGGCGACCAGGACGAAGCCCCGCGCGATCCGATCGCTGCCGAACCGACCGCGCACCGGTCCCGCGACGATCAGGGCGATCACCGCGACGACCGCGCCGACCGGGCCGGTCAGGATGCCCACGGCCGCGACCAACCCCAGCGCGGCGATCACCCATCCGCGGTAGACGCGGGCCGGCGGATCGTCGGGTGCGGGGTGCGGGCCGACATCGACGGGCGCCCCCGCAATGGCGTGCACGGCGTTGCCGGCCTCTTCGGTAGTGGCGTCGCCGGTGGGCGGTTCCGGCTCGCCGGTGGACGTGCCGAACCGTCCGCGCACCCGGCGGAGCACCTCACCCGGCATACCGGATGCCAGCAGCGGAATCGCGAGTAGGAAGAGCCCGCCGAAGAGGCCCAACCGGTACCACCGGTCCGGCCCGAAGGTCAGATCGATCCGACCCTGGACCCCCGCCGGGATCACCCAGCCCTGTTGCCAGCCGTTGATCACCACCGGGGTCAGCTCGGTGCCGTCGACCGACGCCTGCCAGCCCGGGTTGGTCGACTCCGGCACGACGAATACCCGATCGTGGTCGGCGGCGTCGACGGCCACCGCGCGGTGCGTCGACTCCCACTGCACGGTCGTGACCGGCAGCGGCCGCGGTCCGACCGGCGGCACGGCCGGGCGCGGGGCGGCGATCAGGCGCAGCTGATCGGTGAAGAACAGCGGATTGGGGGAGACCGAGACCTCCTGGCGGCCCTCCGGCAGCGGGATCGGCGGGGCGGACTGCGGGTCGACCGGCGCGTTGTCCTGGCAGATCGTCGCGGCGACCGGCTCGCTGTCGCGCAGCTGGCGGACCGACGCGGTGACCGACGTGCGCACCTGCTGCCCGGCGATCTCGATGGTCGGGCCGAAGCCGCAGTCGAGGGTGATCACCCGATCGGGATCCGGCGGGTTCGGGGCGAGCGGGCCGTCCGGCGTCAGCACGGTGACCTCGGCCAGACCTGGGGGCTGATCGCGGGTGAAGCCCAGACCGGTCCGGTCGATCACCTCCTCCCAGGCGACCAGGCTGATCACGATCCGGTCGGTGACCGTCGGCCGGAGGTCGATCGTCGAGACCCTGTCGTCGAGGTCGCGCACCTGGGTGCCGTCGCCGAGGTTGACCGCGATCCGCGTGGTGTGCGCCGGCAGCGGGCCGAGGCTGTTGCGCACCTCGAGCCCGGTCACCAGCGTCGGGCGGGGCAGCTCGATCGTCACCGTCGGTTTGCCGCCCGAACGATCCCGCGTCGACTGCTCGGTCGCCGTCCACGAGGTCCGCGGATCGGAATCGGTCAACGCGAACGCGGTACCGCGCAGGTCGCCGACGTCGCTGCTGCCGCGCCCGATCGGCCGATCCGGTTCGGTCAGCAGCGTCTCGAGCTCCGGACCCTGGCGGGTGCGCAACCACAGCTGGGGGGTCACCGCGGTGCCCATCGGCACGCTCAGCTCCCGGTCGAAGCGGCCGAGCTGTTCCGGTGCCAGGGCGAGCCCGGCGGCGCAGCGCACCCGGTCGGGGGCGTCGAAGCAGCCGGCCCGTCCCGGCAACTCCTGGGACAGGTCCCATCCGGTGACCCGGGCGCCAGGCACCGTCTCCGGCAGCGTGGTGTGGAAGCGGATCGGCACCGGGAACGGGTTCCGCGGATCGGAGTAGTCGTCGACCGACAGCTCGCTGATCCCGAACTGGCCGCCGGCCGAGCCGTCCTCGGTCTGTCTGGCGGTGACGCTGATCCACTCGATCTCGGAGCCGGGCAGCGCGACGGTCTCCAGGTCACCGGGCTCCGCGATCCGCACCGCGGTCGTGCCGGCATTGGTGGCCACCTCGACCCATTTGACCGGTGACCCGGTCGCCGCGCCACTGGTCCGCAGCTGCAGCAGGCCGCTGCTGATCGGCTTGTCGAGGTCGATGCGCAGCCACTGCCCGACCGCCGCCTCGAGACCATTGCTCAGCCAGCTGGTGGCGGCGTCGCCGTCGACGGTCGCCGCCGCGGACGAGCCGGGGGCGGTACCGCCGAGCTGGGTGGCATCGGCCGCCGCGCTCGACACGGTGATGCGGGCGCCCTCCCAGCGGCCCTCGACGAGCGGGGTGTCGGCCACCGGATAGTCGGACACCTCGTTGAGCACCCGGCGCGGATCGTCCGGGGCGCGCAGGGCGGAGCTGTGGTTGTCGACCTGGCCGTAATCGGTCTCGCGGTCGGTCGGCGTATCGGTGACCAGCACATCGTCGACCGGCAGCCCCGCACGCAGCGCATCCGCGGCCAGCAGCACCGGACCGTTCGGCACCGGATCGAGGCCGCCGCGCCCGCGGTGTTCGTTGAGCCGCTGCAGCGACTCCGGGCCGCCCTGGACGCGCGGCAGCGCATCGGCGTCGACGACGTACGGATCGGTGGGGCCGACCAGCGGCGGCGCCGGGCCCTCGGTCGACCCGGCCGGCGGCGGCGAATCGACCCGGTAGATCTCGATCATCCGATAGGTCGGCCGCAGGTCGGCGTCGGTGACCACCCCGTCGACCGAGCCGGGCCCGACCCGATCACCGAAGCTCGCCACCCGCGTCAGTCCGGGCGAGCCGGCCAGCGTCTGATGGACGAGCAGGGGGCGGGTGGACCGCGACATCTCGATATCGAGGTCGTTGCGGACGATCACGAAGCCGATGCCCTGACCGAGCAGCGTGTCGGCCAAACCGGCCGATGGTCTGCCGTCGGCGAAGAGGCGCTGGACGGAGTCGAGGGCGCGGATCGCACCGGGGGTGACCAGCGGGACCGCATCGCGCACCACCCACGGCGACTGCGCCAACGGTTGCAGCGGCTCGTCGCGGGTCAGCCCCCATACCTGCGAGGCGACCGGTGCGCCGGGGGCGACGAGGGCGCGGGTATTGCCGGCGTTGTCGGCCAGCCAATCCGACGCCTCCTGCCAGGCCGCGGGGATCGACTGGTAGGCGCCGGTGGGGGCGAGCTTGCCGGTCCAGGCCAACGACCCGGCCAACAGGATCGCCACCACCACCAACCCCGCCGCCGCGAACGCCGGTTCGCGTTCCGGATGCGCGGCGACCGTCCGCCACCGCTCGCGCGGTACCGCGCCCGGCAGCGACACCTTTCCGATCGCGTGCGCGATGCCCAGGATCAGCGGCAACCGGATCAGCGGTTCGAATTTGTGCACATTGCGCAGCGGCGCCCCGACCCCGTCGAGGAAGACCCGCACCGGTTCGGCGATCGGCGATCCCAGGCCACCGAGCAGCCCCGTACCCAGATAGCCCGCGCCGATCAGCGTCAGACCGAACAGCAGCAGGGTCAGCAGACTCCCGCGCGACGGCATCGAGCGCATCGCCAGGCCCGCCAGTCCGACGGCGGCGACCGCGCCGGACAGGACGATCATCTCCGGCTGGGTCACCAGCACGGTCCCGGCGATCCGTTCCGGTGAGACGAAGGCCGTCCAGTTCGTCGTCCCGCGGAGCACCTCGACCAGGGAGGTCCAGCGGGTGGTTGTCGACGACGACTCGATGAAGTCGAGGAACGGTGGGCTGACCCGGCCGAGCAGCAGCAGCGGCACGATCCACCAGGCGGTGGCCGCCGCGGTCAGCACGATCCACCAGCCGGTCACCCGGCGCACCCGGGCCTCGGGTCGCCGCAGCAGTACCCACAGCACCGCCGGCAGCGTCGCGGCCATCGTGGCGACCGCGTTGACCGCACCCATCGCCGCCACCGCCAACGCGCTGCGCGCCGCCGCCCGCCGCGGACCGTCCCGACCGGTACCGGAGAGATAGGTGACGATCGGCAGCAGCACCCAGGGGGCCAGCATCACCGGCAGCGTCTCGGAGCTGATCGCGGTCAACGTCGTGAGCACCCGAGGCGCGGTGATGTACGCAACCGCGGCGATCACCCGCGACGGCCGCGAACCGATCCCGAGGGCCTCCGCCAGCCGTACGACGCCCCAGAACCCGGCGATCAGCAGCGCCGACCACCACAGTCGTTGGGTGACCCAGCCGGGGATCGAGAGCACCTCGGCGAGCGCGAAGACCGCGCCGTGCGGGAAGAAGTAGCCGTAGGCCTGGTTCTGGACCTGGCCGAACGGCATCTGCGCGTTCCACATGTGGGCGGCGCGCGCGAGGAACCCGATCGGGTTCTCGGTCAGGTCGAGCTTGGTGTCGGCGACGGTGCGGCCGGGGACCTGCAGGAAGCAGATCAGGGTGATCAGCGCGGAGGCGATCAGCAACCAGCGGCGCGGTACCGGCTCGACGCCGGGATGGGAGCGACCCTCGGCCGTGTCCGGCAGAGGTGTCGACGCGGCGGTGTCAGTCGTCGGTTCGGTGGGTGGTCGGCGCAGCCGGCGTCAGCGGGCTCCGTACTCCACCTGGTTGAGCAGCGACGACTCCGCCTGACCGCTGCGGTCGATCGCGGGGCGCTGGTTCTGCGAGGCCACCGCGGTGCCGCCGAGGACGACGCCGACACCCAGCAGGGCACCGACGACGGCACTGATGGCCCCGGGTACCGCGAACTTCATGTGCGCTCCTCCGGCCGGCGGCGACAACGGCCGGCGATCCTTGTCGATCATCGACACCGGGCCGAGACGACTCGGGTCGGCGGACAGCCTAACCCAGCGGCCGGCGTCGATCGCGCCCGCCGCCCCGGTTGAGCGCTACCGACCGGGCGGAACGATGAAAACGGGACGGTGTCCGTGCTTGAGGACGTGTTCGGCGACCGACGAGTGCAGCAGCGATCGCAGCCCGGTCGCCCCGCGGGTACCGGTGATGATCAGCGCCGCGTCGATCTCGTCGGCCACCTCGATGATCGCCGACCAGATCGTGGAGGTGGTCCGCACACAGCGGCCCTCGGCGATGATCCCCGCCTGGCGGGCGAGGTCGACACCCTCGGCGTTGGTGACCCGGGCGTCGAGCAGGCCGATATCGGATTCCGGGTCCTCCGGTGGCTCCGGGACCGCCCATTCGTCCGAACCGCCGCCGGTGGCGACCACGGTGGCGCGGGAGGTGACGCGGGTGAGCGGGATCCACGCGGTGAGCACCAGGGCGGGCCGATTGGCCAGATGACGGCCCGCGTGGCGGATCGCCCGGCGGGAGTTGTCGGAACCGTCGTAGGCGATGAGAGTCGTATCGTCGGCCATGGACGTCACCCCTCGAACGGTGGACATACGGTGTGGTCAGAATACGGCAGCGGCTCGCCGGGGCGAGCGTCGGATCGGACCATTCGGGCGGTCGTGGCGGACGCGATCACCTCGATCGACGGGTCCGCCGGGTACCGTCGCACACCATGCGGATATCCGTGATAGCGCTCTGGTTGGTGGCGGTGGTGACGATCGCCGGCTGTGGATCGACGGCATCGACCTCGGATCCGTCGACCACCGAGGCGGCCGCTACGGAGACGACAACGACCGCCGAGCAGCCGGCGACCGGCACCGCCGGATCGGTCACCCCGGTCGCCCAGCAGCTCAACGCCTGCCAACAATTCGTCGGCAACCTCCCCCTGCGCCGCAAGCTCGCCCAGCTGTTGACCGTCGGGGTCACCGACGCGAGCGACGCCGGCTCGGTGGTGTCCGGTGAACAGGTCGGCGGCATCTTCGTCGGCAGCTGGACCGATCTGAGCATGTTGACCAACGGCGCCCTCGCCGGTGTGGTCGGAGCGGCGCCGATAGCCCCCTTCGTGACCGTCGACGAGGAGGGTGGCCGGGTCAGCCGGCTGTCGAGCATCATCGGCACCGCCCCCGCCGCGCGCGTCCTGCCGCAGCAGTTCACGCCCGAGGAGGTCTACCAGCAGGCCTTCGAGCGGGGCACCGCCATGCGGCAGCTCGGCATCACGATCGACTTCGCGCCCGTCGTCGACGTCAGCTCGCAGGCCGACAACACCGTGATCGGCGACCGGTCGTTCTCCGCCGATCTGAACGTGGTGACCCAGTACGCCACGCAGTACGCCAACGGTCTGCGCGACGCCGGCATCATGCCGGTCCTCAAGCATTTTCCCGGCCACGGCAGCGCTTCGGGCGACTCGCACCTCGGTGGGGTCTCGACCCCGCCGCTCGCCCAGATGCAGACCGTCGACCTGGTGCCCTACCGGGCGATGGTGCCGACCGCGCAGGCGGTGATGATCGGCCATCTCGACGTTCCGGGTCTGACCGGCGCCGGTCAGCCGGCGAGTATCAGCCCCGCGGCGATGAGTCTGCTGCGCGACGGCATCGGCTACGGAGCCGCACCCTTCGACGGGCTGATCTTCACCGATGACCTGTCCGGCATGCAGGCGATGACCGACCTGCTCAGTGTTCCCGACGCGGTGACCGCGGCCCTGGTCGCCGGCGCGGACGTCGCGCTGTGGATCACCACCGCCGAGGTCTCCGCGGTGCTCGATCGGCTCGAACAGGCCGTCGCCTCGGGTGAACTGTCGATGCAGCGGGTCGACGCATCGATGACGCGGGTCGCGCGCGCCAAGGGCGTCGGGGCCTGCTGATCCCAAAGGGGCTGCGAGACAAACTTACTTTGCGGTAACTTTATCGGGGAACGTTCGAAGGGAAGGGTCATGGCCTCGGGATCGAAACGGCTGCCGCGCGCCGTGCGCGAACAGCAGATGCTCGACGCGGCGGTCGAGGTCTTCTCCGACAACGGCTATCACGGCACCTCGATGGATGCGATCGCGGCGCGTGCGCAGATCTCCAAGCCGATGCTCTACCTGTACTACAACTCGAAGGAAGAGCTCTTCGCCGCGTGCATTCGTCGGGACGCGGGCGCGTTCGCCGAGGCCCTCGCCCCGGCCGGCGATCCCGGTCTGACCCCGCGCGAGCAGGTGCAGGCCGCCCTGGTCGGCTTTCTGACCTTCGTCGATACCCACCGGCGGTCCTGGATGGTGCTCTACCGGCAGGCGATCGGGCAGCAGGCCTTCGCCTCCGAGGTGCGCACCACCCGCGAGCGGTTGATCGCTTTGGCCGCGGCGCTGCTCGCCGCCGGCTCCCGGGTGCCGATGACCGATCGTGAGGCGCATCTGACCGCGGTCGCGCTCGTCGGAGCGGGCGAGGCGGTCGCCGATCGGGTCGCCGGCGGCGAGATCGACGTCGCCGATGCGCTCGACGTTCTGATGGACATGGCCTGGTACGGACTGGCCGGCCGCAAGCCCGCCGAGGCCCACGAACCCACCGCCTGATCCCTCACCCCGAACTACCCGAGCCCCGCCCGCCCGGAACCGCGCCCCGCCCCACATCCGCCGCCCTACCCATCCCGAAACGACGTCGGGGAGTCCCTCATCCACCGGGTGGATGCGAAACTCCCCGAAGCGCCGTTCGATCAGCGAATCGTGGCCGTGAGGAACGGATAGCCCTTGGTCGGGTGGGTCAGTTCGATATCCCAGGCACCCGGCCCGACCGCATCGTCCGCGCGGGTCGCCGTGAGAATGCCCTTGCCGGGCAGCAACATCGGCTTGCCGAACTTCACCGCGTAGGTGGCGTGATCCGGGATCTTCCCCTCGACCGCGGAGAGCACCGCCGCGGAGGTGTACATCCCGTGCGCGATCGTGCGCGGGAAACCGAGGGCCTTGGCTCCGAGGTTGGTGATGTGGATCGGATTGCGATCCCCGGAGACCGCCGCGTAGCGGGAGATCGTCTTCTGGTCGACCCGCAACGTCGTGGTGGGTACAGCCGGCGTCGCCTCTTCGGCCGGCTCGGGCCGCGGCTGATCGGACAACGACGTGCGCTGCTGCCGCAGGAACGTCGAGGTCTGCCGCCAGACGGTCCGCCGCCCGACGTTGACGTCGGTCACCAGATCGACCAGCAGCCCCTTGCGATGTTCACGCAGATTCTCCGCGTGCACCGCGATGTCGAGCGGCTCCTCGACGCCGATCGGCCGGACCTGCTCGATCACGTTGGTCGCGTGCACCAGCCCGACCGCTGCGATCGGGAAGTCGCGCGAGGTCATCAGCGACATCACGACCGGGAAGCTCAGGATGAACGGGTAGGTGACCGGCAGGTACTCGCTCAGCCGCAGCCCGCATACCGAGGTGTACTCGGCGAGGTTGGTCGGGTCCACCCGTTGCCCGGCCAGCTCGACCGTGCGCGCCGGCAGGGCCGCCGACACGTCGGCCTTGGGCGTGCCGATCACCGGCAGGCTCCCGACGAAGGCCTTCAGGTACCCGCCGAGCAGGCTGGGGGAGCCGTCGAGGGTGGTGACCTGGGTGGTCGTCATCGTCACGCTCCGATCAGGGCCTGGCCGCAGACCCGCACGACCTGGCCGGTCACCGCGGCGGAGGCCGGCGAGGCGAACCAGGCGATCGTCTCGGCGACGTCGACGGGCTGGCCACCCTGCAGCAGCGAGCTCAGTCGGCGGCCGCCCTCGCGGGTGGCGAACGGGATCGCCGCGGTCATCGCGGTCTCGATGAAGCCGGGGGCGACCGCGTTGATCGTGATGCCCTTGGCGCCGTAGACCGGCGCGTACGCGGAGACCAGGCCGATGACGCCGGCCTTGGTGGTCGCGTAGTTGGTCTGGCCGCGGTTGCCGGCGATCCCGGCGATCGAGGAGACGTCCACGATGCGGCCGCCCTCGCTCAGGATGCCCTTCTCCACCAGGGCGGCGCTGATCCGGTGCGGCGCGGCGAGGTTGACCGCGAGCACGGACTTCCACTTGCCCTCGTCCATATTGGCGAGGGTCTTGTCCCGGGTGATGCCGGCGTTGTGCACGACGATGTCGAGCTTTCCGCCGTGCCGCTGGGTGACGTGGTCGGCGATGATGTCGGCGGCGTTGTCCGCGGTGACGTCCAGGGGCAGCGCGACCGCGCCGACCTTGTTCGCGGTGGCGGCCAGGGCCTCGCCGGCGGCCGGCACGTCCGCCACGATCACGGTGGCACCGTCGCGGGCGAAGACCTCGGCGATCACCGCACCGATACCGCGGGCGGCGCCGGAGACGAAGGCGACCTTGCCGGCGAGCGGCTTGTCCCAGGACTGCGGGGCCGAGGCGGGCTTGTCGTCGATGCGCACGACCTGGCCGTCGACGAAGGCCGACTTCGCCGACAGCAGGAAGCGCAGCGTCGACTCGGCGCCGGACAGATCCGCCGCGGCGTCCGGCGCGACGTAGACCAACTGCACGGTGGCGCCGCGCTTGACCTCCTTGGCGAGGCTGCGGGTGAAGCCCTCGAGCGCGCGCTGGGCGACCTGCTCGTCCGGGCTCGCCGTCGCGTCCGGGGTGGTGCCGAGGACGACGACGCGGGCGCTGGGAGCGAGGTTGCGGATGATCGGGTTGAAGAACTCGTAGAGCGCGTCGAGTCCGGGGATATCGGTGATGCCGGTCGCGTCGAAGACCAGGCCGCCGTAGGTGGTGTCGGCGGGGCCGGCCACCGGGTAGTCGGACAGCAGGGTGCGCAGCGGCTCGACCAGTCGGCCGGCGCCGCCGATCAGCAGCGGACCGGGCAGAGCCGGCTCGCCCGCCTGGTATCTGCGCAGGTGCTCCGGCGTCGGGAGGCCCGCCTGCTTGGCGATGAACGCTCCGGGGCCGGTCGCGAGGAACTGGGAGTAGATGTCCGCTGCGCCTTGGGTCTGGGTGGCCACTGTGCTCTGTCTCCGTCCGGATCGATCCACGAGGGTGGCCGTTCGGCACCCTGTCGATGGGATGCCGTCGGCACCCCTGGTCGACATCCAACTTACCCGCGAGTAAGAATAAGTCCAAGACCCTCACGCGATGCTCCGGAAGGAACCCGACAGTGGCCGAGACAACATCGACAAGCAAGCCGAGCGCGCAGTCCGCCGGCGGAGCCGGATCGGCGGCGTCCGGGCGCCGGCCGGTCGCCATCCTCGGCGGCAACCGCACCCCCTTCGCCCGCTCGGACCGCGCCTACGCCCGCGCGAGCAACCAGGACATGCTCACCGCCGCGATCGACGGACTGGTCGCCCGCTTCGGCCTGCAGGGCCGGCAGTTGGGATCGGTCGCCGCCGGCGCCGTCCTCAAGCACAGCCGCGACTTCAACCTCACCCGCGAATCGGTCCTCGGCAGCGCGCTGAGCCCGTACACCTCGGCGATGGACGTCCAGCAGGCCTGCGCCACCGGCCTGCAGACCGTCTCGATCGTCGGCGACCAGATCGCGCTCGGGCGCATCGAGGTCGGCATCGCCGGCGGCAGCGACACCACCTCGGACGCGCCGATCGGCGTCAACGACGACCTGCGCGAATTCCTGCTCTCGCTCAACCGGGCGCGCAGCACCGGCGACCGCATCAAGCTGCTCGGCAACGTCCGCCCCTCGATGCTGGGGCTCGAGATCCCACGCAACGGCGAGCCGCGCACCGGTCTGTCGATGGGCGAGCACGCGGCGATCACCGCCAAGGAGTTCGGGATCACCCGCGAGGCCCAGGACGAACTGGCCGCGACCAGCCACCACAACCTCGCCGCCGCCTACGACCGCGGCTTCTTCGACGATCTGGTCACCCCGTACCTGGGCCTGTTCCGGGACGACAACCTGCGGCCGGACTCGTCGGTCGAGAAGTTGTCGAAGCTCGAGCCGGTCTTCGGCACCTCGCTGGGCGACGCGACGATGACCGCGGGCAACTCGACGCCGCTGACCGACGGCGCCTCGGCGGTGCTGCTGTCGAGCGAGGAGTGGGCGGCGCAGAACAATCTGCCCGTGCTGGCCCGCCTGGTCGACGTCGAGACCGCGGCGGTCGACTACATCCACGGCAATGGCTCGTACAAGGACGGGCTGTTGATGGCGCCGACCTATGCGATTCCGCGTTTGTTGGCCCGGAATGGTCTGACGCTGCAGGATTTCGATTACTACGAGATCCACGAGGCTTTCGCTTCGGTGGTGCTCGCCACTTTGGCCGCGTTCGAGAGCGATGCCTACTGCAAGGAGCGTCTGGGACTCGACGGGGCGCTCGGCTCGATCGACCGTTCCAAGCTCAACGTCAACGGTTCGTCGTTGGCCACCGGGCATCCGTTTGCCGCGACCGGCGGCCGCATCGTCGCCTCGTTGGCCAAGATGCTTCACCAGAAGGGTTCGGGGCGCGGTCTGGTGTCGATCTGCGCCGCCGGTGGTCAGGGCATCACCGCGATCATCGAGGCCTGATCCCACCGCTCGACCCGGTCGGCGCCACGCGTCGGCCGGGTCGCTCGGCTTCGATCGGCGGCCGAGGTATCGGAGCGTCGGTCGGGGTGGTTGTGCCGAAGTGTCGCCCCGAATCGCGACGCGATAGCGGTCGATCGGTCCGAATTGTCGGCGTGGCGGCCCATGGATGTCGAGTTGTCCTGTTAAACTGCGCCGCGAGGGAATTCGAGACCAGGGTTTCACGTGCTGGTCGGTTTCCCAACGAAATAGCCGCAACCGGTTTCATTAATGTCATTCGAACAGATGAAATTCGGAAATAATCGGCTCCCGGACTTGTGTTCGACGCCCCTGTCTACCAATATTTCTTTTGGCCTCGTGCTGCTGCCTGACCCCCGACCCGGCAGCGGCACGGGGCCGCTATCTTTTCCGGGGAAGGTGTCCTCGTCCCGGTCGTGACCGACCGTTTGCCGGTTGGATACCGCTTCGAGGCGAGCAATTCGGCGGACAACCGCTAATCTCGGTGGGGGCCGCGGTTCGTTTGAACGCGGATGTCGTCGGAAAGGGTCGCAGTTACGTGAGGGGGGGAACGGGCCCCGAGAACAACGAGTCTTTCGGCGATGACCCGACTACCGAGGTCCTGTCCACCGAAGAACTCGTCGGTCGGGCCGGCGAATCAACGGTGGTGCCGAAGGGCGAGGCGCCCGATTCGGTCGATGGTGAGTCTCCCGTCGACGCCGATGCTGATGCCGCCGAAGTCTCCGCGCCCGCAACGCCCGAGGCGCCCGCGTCCGATGTGACCGCGTCCGATGTGACCGGGTCCGATACGGCCGAGTCGACTCCCACCGATCCGGCATCTTCCGATCCTGCCGCCGCTTCCTCCGAAGACGACGCCCCGCAGTACGACACCCCCGCACACGACGCTCCCGAGTACGACGCGCCGGAATACGACGCGCCGGTGTACCAGGACGTGCCGCTCGATGCCGCGGACGCCGCCGGGGCCGATCACCGTGCCACCGTTGGCGACGCCGGCGCCGCGGCGCCGGAGGATCGTGCCGCGATGGAGGCGATCACGCAGCGGGTGCCGATAGCCCTGCCGACGCTCGGCGGAGTCACCGCCGCGATCCCGCAGGTCGACGCCGATCCGCGGGCCGTGCCGACCGGCTCGCCCTACCGGGATTCGCCCTACGCCGGATCCGCGGCATCGATCGCTCACGCCACCGGTGCGCCGGTCGGTGACGAGGCCGGCCGCGACGGCGGGCCCGGTGCGCCGGATTCGACCCTCGAGGCTCCCGAGGCCGAACACGCCGAGGTCGCGGAGGCGCCGGACGAGACCGCCGAGCCGCTGGATCCCCGGACGGCCGCGGTGGACCCGAACGGGATCGACGCGGTCACCGTGGAAGGCATCGAGCCGGTGTCGCGGGCCCCGATCGATCCGGACGGCAGCGATCCGGGTGCCGTTGACCCGAGTGCCGTTGACCCGAGTGTCGTGGCGCCGGGTGATGTCGACCCGACCGCCGATACCGTCGCGCTGTCCGCGGTCGCCGCCGCCGGGCGGGCACCGCGTTCGCGTCCGCAACCCCCGCATCCGGACACCCGGCACCCGGACACCGTGCGCGCCGAGCCGGGTGCCGCCGCTGCGGGCACCACCCATCGGGGCACACCGGAACCGGGCGATCTCGAACCGGGCGAGCTCGGACCCGGCGAGGCCCCGGAGACCACCGTCGATGACGCACCGCGTCCGGCGGCCGCCGCATCCGGCGGCGGGCAGCCGCCCGTCGAGGAGCCCCCGATCACCCGCAAGGCCGACTCGAGTCCCGCCGGTCGCCCCTGGTGGCGTCGCCGAGGCGTCCTGGCCGCCGCGGGTGTCCTGGTAGCGCTCTCCGGCGTCTACCTGGTCGACGTGCTGGCCTCCTCCGGGCAGGTTCCTCGCGGCGCCCACGTCGCCGGCGTCGATCTCGCCGGGCTGTCCCCCGAGGACGCCGCCACCCGTCTGCGCGAGGTCGTCGAGCCGCGGCTGACCGAGGAGATCGCGGTCCGCGCGGTGCCCACCGGGGACAACGCCGACCCGGCTTCCACCGACGCAGCCTCCACCGACGAGCCGACCGCGTCGCTGGTGCCCGCCGACGCCGGCATCGCCGTCGACTGGGATGCCACGGTCGACCACATCGGTTCCCAGCCGCTCAACCCGATCACCCGCTTCGTCTCGCTCTTCTCCGATCGCGAGATCGCACCGGTGGTCACCATCGACGACGCCGCCCTGGACGGCACGGTCACCGACATCGCCGGGACGCTCGATCGGCCGGTGGTCGAAGGCGCGGTCGTCTTCGAAGGGGCGACTCCCACCGCGATCGAGCCGGTCAGCGGGCAGACCCTCCAGGTCGATGCCTCGCGGCAGGCGATCCTGGACAACTGGTATCGCGGCGAGGCGATCGACCTGCCCGCCGACGTGGTGGCCTCCGCCGTCGACGCCAACGCCGTCCAGCGGGCGCTCAACGAGATCGCGATTCCCGCCGCTTCGGTCCCGGTGCAGGTCACCGGCAACGACGGCGTGGTCGGCACCCTGCCGGTCGACCGGCTCGGCGAGGTGATCACCTTCGTTCCCGACGACGCCGGATCGCTGCAGGCGCACTACAACCTCGAGGCCGCACAGGCCCTGCTCGCCCCGCAGCTCCTCGCGAGCGAGGTCCAGCCGATCGACGCGCGGATCGTGGTCGACGGCGGCGTCACGATCGTGCCCGCGGTGGACGGCAATGTCGTCGACTGGCGGGTCACCCTCGAGCGGCTGCCGCAGGTCTTCGCCGCTCCGGACGCGCGCACGATCACGGCGGTCTATCAGCACCAGCCGCCCGAACTGACCACCGAGGCCGCCCAGAACTTGGGCGTCACCGAGGTGATCGGCGAATTCACCACCGGCGGTTTCGAATACGCCTCCGGGGTGAACATCGGCGTCGGTGCGCGGGCGATCAACCAGACCCTGGTCGAACCGGGCGGCACCTTCTCGCTCAACGAGGCGACCGGGCCGCGCGGGGCCGCGCAGGGCTACGTCGAGTCGGGCATCATCAACAACGGCCGGCCGGCCCGCGGAATCGGTGGCGGTGTCAGCCAGTTGGCGACCACCACCTACAACGCGGCCTACTTCGCCGGTATGGAAGACGTCGAGCACACCGAGCACAGCTACTACATCTCGCGGTACCCCGAGGCCCGCGAGGCGACGGTCTTCGAAGGCTCGATCGACCTGAAGTTCCGCAACCCCTACGACACCGCCGTGGTTGTCGAGGCGTGGGCGAACTCCTCGCAGGTGACGGTGCGGCTCTGGGGCACCAAGCATGTGGACGTCGAGTCGTACACCGGTCAGCGGTACGGCTATACCTCGCCGCGCACGATCACGCTGCCCGCCGGGTCGGGCTGCCAGGCGTCCTCCGGGGCGCAGGGCTTCACCACCAGCGACACCAAGGTGATCAGCGATATGAACACCGGTGCCGAGATCTCCCGCACTACGCGGACGGTCACCTACGACCCGGTGCCGATCGTGCGCTGCATCTCGCCGGAACCCGAGCCGGCCGCCGCGCCCGCCGATGCGGCGCCCGCCGATTCCGAGGACGACGGCGAGAGCTGATCCCACGGCGAGGGCTGATCGCGCCGGTCGAGAACCCGGGGTAACAGCGACGGCGGGTTAACCGCGACAAAGGGTAACCGGGCACAGCCGGTAACAGCGACAAACGGTAGCCGGGGACAGCCGGTAACAGCGACAAACGGTTGCCGCTACCGGCATCGGTTGGTCCGACCATCGACCCGAAACGCCGAGGGCCGGCATCCGATCGGATGCCGGCCCTCGGGCGTGTGAAGCAGGTGCTGCGGGGTCAGAACGCCGCTTCGTCGAGATCCATGATGTCGAGATCGATATCCGACAGGACCTGGCGAACCGAGGCGATCTTCGGCAACTGGTTCTTCGCGAAGAAGGAGGCCGCCGCGATCTTGCCCTCGTAGAACGCGCGATCGGCGGCGGAGACGTCACCGTCGAGCTTCTCGATCGCCACGGCGGCCTGCTGCAGCAGCAGCCAGCCGATGATCAGATCGCCGAAGGCCAGCAGGAACGGCACCGACGCCAGGCCGATGCGGTACAGCTCGCGCGGCTGCTCCTGCGCGGACATCAGCAGACCGGTCAGGTTCGCGATGATCGCCTGGATGTCCTCGAAGGAGCTCTTGAGCAGCGCCCGCTCGGCCTTGAGCCGACCATTGCCGCCGTCGTTGTCCAGGAAGGACTGGATCTGGCCGGCGACGAACGCCAGCGCGGTACCGCGGTCGCGGGCGATCTTGCGGAAGAAGAAGTCCTGCGCCTGGATGGCGGTGGTGCCCTCGTAGAGCGAGTCGATCTTCGCGTCGCGGATGTACTGCTCGATCGGGTAGTCCTGCAGGTAGCCCGAGCCGCCCAGGGTCTGCAGCGACTGGGTGAGCTGCTCGTAGGCGACCTCGGAGCCGACGCCCTTGACGATCGGCAGCAGCAGGTCGTTGACGCGATGCGCGATGTTCGGGTCGGCGTCGTGAATCATCTTGGCCGAAACCGTGTCCTGGAAGGAAGCGGTGTAGAGGTACAGCGCGCGAAGGCCTTCCGCGTACGCCTTCTGAGTCATCAACGAGCGACGCACATCCGGATGATGGGTGATCGTGACGCGGGGCGCGGCCTTGTCGAGCATCTGGGTCAGGTCGGCACCCTGGACGCGCTGCTTGGCGTAGTCCAGAGCGGTCAGGTAGCCGGTCGACAGCGTCGAGATGGCCTTGGTGCCCACCATCATTCGGGCGTGCTCGATGACGTCGAACATCTGCGCGATGCCGTTGTGCACCTCGCCGACCAGCCAGCCCTGCGCGGGGACGCCGTGTCCGCCGAAGGTCAGCTCGCAGGTGGCGGAGACCTTCAGGCCCATCTTGTGCTCGACGTTGGTGACGAAGACGCCGTTGCGCTCGCCGAGCGCGCCGGTCTTCGCGTCGAAGTGGAACTTGGGGACGAAGAAGAGCGACAGTCCCTTGGTGCCCGGTCCGGCACCCTCGGGGCGGGCGAGGACGAGGTGGAAGATGTTCTCGAAGAGGTCATCCGAGTCGCCGCTGGTGATGAAGCGCTTGACGCCCTCGATGTGCCAGGAGCCGTCGTCCTGCTTGATCGCCTTGGTGCGTCCGGCGCCGACGTCGGAGCCGGCGTCCGGCTCGGTCAGCACCATCGTCGAGCCCCACTGGCGCTCGACGGCGAGCTTGGCCCATTCCTTCTGCTCGTCGGTGCCGTTGTTGTAGAGGATGTTCGCGAAGACGCCGCCCGCGGAGTACATCAGCACGGCGGGGTTCGCGCCCAGGATCAGTTCGGCGGCGGCCCAGTTGACCGTTCGGGGGACCGGCGTGCCGCCGAGTTCCTCGCCGACGCCGATCGTGGTCCAACCGGCGGCTTCGTAGGCCCGGTAGGACTTCTTGAAGGGCTCCGGAAGCGTGACCGAGTGGGTCTGCGGGTCGAATGTCGGTGGATTGCGATCGGCCTCGGCGAAGGATTCGGCGATCGGGCCCTCGGCCAGGCGGTTGATCTCGTCGAGGATGCTGCGAACGGTGTCGGCATCGAGATCACCGTATTCGCCGGTCTCGAGGACCGCGTCGAGTCCGAGGACCTCGAAGAGATTGAATTCGAGGTCGCGGATATTGCTCTTGTAGTGACCCATGGTCGTTTCGCTCTCTGCGTCGAGTTCGCTGAACTGGCTGCTGCGTACTGATTCGGCTGATGCGTACGGGGGCGAGCATAAGCTACTCGCCGGTAACTTAGCTTTAGTGTACCCGCCGGTAAGTCGACTGCCAAGAGCGGTTACACGTAACCGGCCGAACCGGTTGCCCGGCGTGGTAGGGCTGCAGGATCATGTCCCGCATGACTTCCGGACACTCCGATATCCCCGACGACGCAATCGGAGGGTCCGATGACGGCGTTCGCGCACATGTCTTGATCGCACCGGACAAATTCAAGGGCAGTCTGTCCGCGCCGCAGGTCGGCGCGGCCTTGGCCGAGGGGCTCCACGCGGTCGGTGTCACCAGCACGGTGCTGCCGCTTGCCGACGGGGGTGACGGCAGCGTCGACGCCGCGGTGGCCGCCGGATTCACCGAGCGGACCGTCGAGGTCGTCGACGCGGTCGGGCAGCCGCACCCGACGACGATCGCGCTCGGCTACGCCGACGACGGCGCCGAGCGGCCTGCGGCGGCGGTCGTCGAGGTGGCGAACAGTTGCGGGCTGGCCGGGCTGCCGCCCGACGAACTCGCCGCGCTCGACGCGTCGAGCCTCGGATTCGGCCAGGCGGTCGCGGCGGCGGTCGCCGCCCGTCCGGCCACTCTGGTCCTCGCCCTCGGGGGCAGCGCCAGCACCGACGGCGGCACCGGGCTGCTGACCGCGCTCGGTTGGGTTTTCCGCGACGCCGACGGCGTGGTGGTCGCGCCCGGCGGTCGCGGCCTCGAGCGGATCGCAACGATCGACCGCAGCGACGCCGTCGACGTCACGGATATCGAGATCGTGGTCGCCGGTGACGTCACCAACCCGCTGACCGGCCCGGACGGGGCCGCGGCGGTCTACGGCCCGCAGAAGGGCGCCGATCCGGACGATGTCGCCTACCTGGACGCCGGACTGGCGCATCTGGTCGAGGTGGTCGCCCGATCCGGCTTCCCCGCCGCGGCGCAGCTCGCCGAACTCCCCGGGGCCGGCGCCGCGGGCGGTATCGGCTTTGCCGCCCTGCTGCTGGGCGCCCGCATCACCTCGGGCGCCGAATTCTTCCTCGACCTGCTCGACTTCGACGGCCACCGCGCCGCCGCGGCGCTGGTGCTGACCGGTGAGGGCAGCATCGACGCGCAGACCGAACAGGGCAAGCTGCTCGGCGTGCTGGCCGGGCGGGCGCATCCGACCCCGGTGATCGCGGTGGCCGGACGCAATCAGCTTCCCGAGGAGAAGTGGCCGTCGGCCGGGTTCACCCGGGTGCTGGCGCTGACCGAGGAGACCGATCGGGACACCTCGCGCGATCCGGCGCTCAGCGCCGACCTGCTGCGCATCATCGGACGGCGGATCGGGGAGCAGTTGCGCGCCGGGTCTTAACGGTCGCGCACCGCCGGCCCGGGCGTGACGGCCGCCGTCGGCGGCGCGGGCGAACCGACCCTCGTCGATCCGCCCGGGCCGGTGTCGACGATCAGCGCCAGACGTCGGCGGCGTCGGTCGCCGTTGCCGGGGGCGGGGTCGGTTCCGGATTGGCCGTCCGCGAGAACCGCGGAGCCGGACGGTGCTGCGGTACCCCGGCGAGCGGGGCGATCGCCCGCCGCGCCTTGATGTGCGGGTGCTCGGGCGCCTCGGTCATCGTCAGCACCGGTGCCACGCAGGCGTCGGTCCCGTCGAAGACCTCCTCCCACTCCGCGCGGGTGCGCGTCGCGAAGACCTCGGCGAACCGCTTCTTGAGCGTCGGCCACTGCGGCCGATCGAGCTGCAGGGGCAGGCTGTCGTCGTCCGCCAGCCCGATGCCCTCCAGGAACTGCGCGTAGAACTGCGGCTCGATCGCGCCGACCGCGATGTACTTGCCGTCCCTGGTCTCGTAGACCTCGTAGAACGGTGCGCCGGTGTCGAGCAGGTTGGTGCCCTGCTCGTCGGTCCACAGGCCCTGGCCGCGGAAGGCCCAGATCATGTGCGACAACGCGATCGCGCCGTCGACCATCGCCGCGTCGATCACCTGGCCCTTGCCGCTGGTCGACCGCTCGACCAGGGCCGCGAGGATGCCGGTGACCAGGAACATCGAGCCGCCGCCGAAGTCGCCCACCATGTTCAGCGGCGGAACCGGCCGCTCGCCGGCCCGGCCGATCGCGTGCAGGACGCCGGTCAGTGCGATGTAGTTGATGTCGTGGCCGGCGCGGTCGGCCAGCGGGCCGTCCTGACCCCAGCCGGTCATCCGGCCGTAGACCAGGCGCGGATTGCGTTCCAGCAGATCGTCGGGCCCGAATCCGAGCCGCTCGGCGACGCCCGGCCGGAAGCCCTCGATCAGCACATCGGCGCGATCGACCAGGTCGAGCACCCGCTCCTTGTCGGCCGGATCCTTCAGGTTCGCCTCGACGATCGTGCGGCCGCGCAGGATCGGGTCGGCCGGGTTGACCTGCCCGGCGCGCTGGACGCGCACCACGTCGGCGCCCAGGTCCGCCAGCAGGATCGCCGCGTGCGGGGCCGGCCCGAGTCCGGCCAGTTCGAGGACACGAACCCCCGCCAGGGGTCCTGATGTGCCCGCCAGGGGTCCTGATGTGGATGTCGACACTCGCGATTCTCCTTCGGTCACCTCGTCGGAACCTCTTCGTCCCGCGCCGGCTACGCTATCGGAGTTACATTCAATCGATGACCGACGTTATCGGCGCCGAAACCGCAGTTATCGGTACTCCCGGAACCCCGTCCGCCACCCGAGTGATGTTGCTCGGTGCCGGTGAGCTGGGCAAGGAAGTCATCATCGCCTTCCAGCGACTCGGGGTGGAGGTGATCGCCGTCGACAGGTACGACGGCGCCCCGGGAGCGCAGGTGGCGCACCGCAGCCACAGCTTCGACATGACCGATCCGCGGCGATTGCTCGAGGTGATCGAGCTCGAGGACCCGCACATCATCGTTCCGGAGATCGAGGCGATCGCCACCGAGACGCTCGGCATCATCGAGAACACCGGCACCACGGTGGTGCCGACGGCGCGTGCGACCAAGCTGACGATGGACCGCGAGGGTATTCGGCGTCTGGCCGCCGAGGAGTTGGGCATACCGACCTCTCCGTACGAGTTCGCGGATTCGCTGGAGGAGCTTCGCGAATCCTGTGCCCGCGTGGGCTTCCCGGCGGTGATCAAGCCGGTGATGTCGTCATCGGGCAAGGGGCAGTCGGTCGTCTACGGCGAGGGTGAGGTCGAGGCCGCCTGGGAGTACGCCCTGTCCGGCGGCCGGGTCAACGCCAAGCGGGTGATCGTCGAAGGTTTTGTCGACTTCGACTACGAGGTCACCCAATTGACTGTCCGCTCCGCCGGCCCCGACGGCACGACGATCACCTCGTTCTGCGAGCCGATCGGCCATCTGCAGCGCGCCGGCGACTACGTCGAATCCTGGCAGCCGCAACCGATGTCGGCCGTCGCGCTCGAATCCGCGCGCGATATCTCGCAGAAGATCACCGAAGCCCTCGGCGGCCGTGGCGTCTTCGGCGTCGAACTCTTCGTCGCCGGCGACCGGGTCTACTTTTCCGAGGTCAGCCCCCGCCCGCACGACACCGGCCTGGTCACCCTCGCCACCCAGCGGCTGTCGCAGTTCGAACTGCACGCCCGCGCCGTGCTCGGCCTGCCGGTCGACGTCTCGCTGCGCAGCCCCGGCGCGTCCGCGGTGATCTACGGCGGCGTCGACGCGCAGGAGGTCGTCTACACCGGAGTGGCCGAGGCGCTGGCGGTTCCGCAGTCGGATCTGCGGCTGTTCGGCAAGCCGGAGGCGTTCGTGACCCGTCGGATGGGGGTCGCGGTCGCCGCCGCGGACGACGTCGACACCGCCCGGGCCCGCGCGGTCGAATGCGCCTCCCGAGTGGAGTGCCGCGCGGCCGATTCCTGACCGCTGCGACGCTCGGGAAGCGTCCGACGTCGCAGATCCCGTGCCCGAGCGGCCGTGCCGGACCTCGGTACGGCCGCTCCGGGTTCGGGATCAGCGCGATGCAATGATGGGTCTGCGACCACCGCCGGTTCGGACGGGCTCCGATCGGCACCACGAAACCGACCCAGGAGTGCTCCGTGGCGATCGATTACAACAAGCGTCCCCCCGCCGGAGGCCAGCCTTCGGCACCGGCCGGACCGTCGAAGATCTCGCTGTCCAAGGATCGTCCGGCGATCAGCCTGACCAAGTCCGGCGGCGCGGGCGGCGCGATGCGGGTGAACCTCAACTGGTCGCAGGGCGCCGCGCAGCCGCAGAAGAAGGGCTTCCTCGCCCGCCTCGCCGGCGGTGCCGGCGGCGGCGGTATCGACCTCGACCTGGGCTGCCTCTGGGAGCTCAACGACGGCCGCAAGGGCATCGTGCAGGCGCTCGGCAACTCCTTCGGCTCGTTCAACCAGCCGCCGTTCGTTCAGCTCGACGCCGATGACCGCAGCGGCGCCGCCGCCGGTGGCGAGAACATGCTGATCAACCTCGACCAGACCGCGTCGATCCGCCGCATCCTGGTCTTCGCGCTGATCTACGAGGGTGCCCGCAACTGGGCGGCCGTCGACGGCGTCGTCACCCTCTTCCCGCAGAACGGCCCGCAGATCGAGGTCAAGCTCGACTACCCGGTCGACGGTGCGCCGATCTGCGCGATCGCCCTGCTGCAGAACAACGGCGGCGACCTGACCGTGCAGCGCGAGGTGCGCTACATCAACGGAGCCCAGGACGTCCTCGACCAGACCTACGGCTGGGGTCTGCAGTGGACCCCGGGCCGCAAGTAGGCCTGCCGTACGTAGGCCCCGGCCGATATCCGCCGGCGACGACTCCGTCCGGTCGCGTCCCGAAGAACGAGATCCCCGTGCCCGCCGCTCACAGCGGTGGTCACGGGGATTCCGCTTTGGTGCGGGGCCGTCAGTGATTCTCGGCGACCGTCTTGAGTCGGCTGAGCCCCTTCTCGAAGTCCTTGCCGAGCATCCGATCCTGGTTGATCACCGGGGCGAGGATGCGCATGATCAACGGTTGCTTGCCCGCCATCCGCCACACCACCAGCGTCGACCCGTTCTCGAGCGGAGTCAGGGTGAACGTCGCGGTGTTGGCGGCTTTGAAGGGGCGGGTGAAGGTGATGTCGATGGCGATGTGCTCGGCCGTCGCCTCGGTGACCTTCATCGTCCCCGCGCCGGCTTTGCGGTTGCCCACCCAGGCGTAGCTCGAGCCGACGCCCGAGGTCGGGCCGGTGTAGGTGCGACCCAGGTGCGGGTCGATGTCCTCCCACGGCGACCACTTCTGCCACTCGGGCAGGCTGACGATCAGCGCGTGCAGGGCCGCCGGTGCGGCCGCGATTTCGGTCGACCGCTCGACGACGAAGATGTTCCCCATTGGCTGCTCGCCCCTACCTGCCTCGGCTGTGCATAACGCGTCGCACAGTACGCGGCGGCGGTGCGGCGGCGACGCACAACCGTGCCTTTTCGTCCGGTGCGCGCCGGCCCCATACTTGCGCCGTGAGCGCACAAGGGGAACTGCTGGTCGGGCTGTGCATCGTCATCGGGATTCTCGGCATCATCGTGCCGATCCTGCCGGGGACGATCCTGATCCTCGGCGCGATCGGAGTATGGGCCTGGCTGGTCGGGACCAGCACGTCGTGGTTGGTCTTCGCGGCTGCCGCGGCGATCCTGGTGATCACCGCGGTCATCAAGTACACCTGGCCGGGGCAGAAGATGCGCGAGGCCGGAGTACCGACGATGTCGATCGTGGTCGGCGCGCTCTTCGGCATCGTCGGCTTCTTCGTGATCCCGGTCCTCGGCCTGTTCATCGGCTTCGTCCTCGGCGTCTTCATCGTCGAGCTCGGCCGCAGCCGCGGCCCCTCCGAAGCGTGGACCTCCACCTGGCATGCGGTGAAGGCCGTCGCCCTGTCGACCCTGCTCGAGCTCCTCGGCGCCCTCCTGGCCGCCGGGATCTGGTTGGGCGCGGTCATCCTGACCTGATCCGGGTCCCGCGCACCGCCCCCGCGCCCGGTCCGGTGTGCGTTCATCTTCCTCAGCGGGCCGCCGAGGAGATAGTTGTCGCGGCAGGCTTGTGCGGAAGACGATCGCACAGCACCCCGGACGTCGCCCTTCCCCACCACACACAAACGCCGCGACCCCGGAGGATCGCGGCGTTCGGTGGTCGAGAAAGAGGTCAGGCCTTGTCGGGCTCCGAGGCGCGGAACATGTCGTCGCGCTCGACGACCTTGACCCGCTCGCGGCCCTGGGGCTCGCCGAGCGAACGCTCGTGGGCGTCGAGCCGGTACCAGCCCTCCCATGTGGTGTACGGCAGACCGCGCTCCTCGAGGAAGGCGATCACCTCGTCCGAGGTGCCCTCCGCGGCGGCGGTCAGGGCGCCGGCGTCGTAATCGGCGAGCAGGCAGGCGATCGTCTCGTTGGCGTCACCCTTGGTGTGGCCGATCAGGCCGACCGGGCCGCGCTTGATCCAGCCGGTGACGTAGGTGGACGTCAGGTGGGTGCCGTCGTCGTCGAGGACGCGGCCCGCTTCGTTCGGCACGGTGCCGGCCTGCTCGTCGAAGGGCAGCTGGGCGATGTTCTCCGACAGGTAGCCGACGGCGCGGTAGATCGCCTGCACCTCCCAGTCGTTGAACTCGCCGGTGCCGCGCACATTGCCGGTGCCGTCGAGTTCGGTGCGCTCGGTGCGCAGACCGACGACCTTGCCGTCCTCGCCGAGGATCTCGTGCGGCGACTCGAAGAAGTGCAGGAACAGCTTGTGCGGGCGGTTGCCGACGTCGCGGATCGCCCAGTCCTGCAGGGTATTGGAGACCATGTCGACCTGCTTGGACTCGCGGCGCGCGACCTCGGAGGCCTCGTCGTAGTCGATGTCCTCGGGGGCGACGATCACCTCGATGTTGGGGGAGTGATCGAGCTCGCGCAGCTCCAGCGGGGTGAACTTGGCCTGCGCCGGGCCGCGGCGGCCGAAGACGTGCACCTCGGTGGCCTTGTTGGCGAGCAGGCCCTCGTAGACGTTGGCCGGGATCTCGGTGGGCAGCAGCTCGTCGCCGGTCTTGGCGAGCACCCGCGCGACGTCGAGGGCGACATTGCCGACGCCGAGGACGGCGACCTTCTCCGCCTCGAGCGGCCAGGTGCGCGGCACGTCCGGGTGGCCGTCGTACCAGGAGACGAAGTCGGCGGCGCCGTAGCTGCCCTCGAGCTCGACACCGGGGATGTTCAGCGCGCGGTCGGCGTTCGCTCCGGTGGAGAAGATGACCGCGTCGTAGAAGCGGCGCAGATCCTCGAGGGTGAAGTCGGTGCCGTAGTCGAGGTTGCCCAGCAGCCGCACCTGCGGCTTGTCGAGCACCTTGTGCAGCGCCTGGATGATGCCCTTGATGCGCGGGTGGTCGGGCGCGACGCCGTAACGGATCAGGCCGAACGGCGCGGGCATGCGCTCGTAGAGGTCGATGCTGACGCCGGGGGTCTTGGCGTGCTCGGACTTCATCAGCGCGTCCGCCGCGTAGATGCCGGCCGGACCGGCGCCGACGATGGCGACGCGGATCGGGCGGGACGTACTCGTAGCTTCGGGCGCTGCGGTCATGGGAGCTCTCGACTGCCTTTCCGGTGTGTATTCGGTCACGTGCGCACGCCGACTTGCAGTGCGGACCGGCGACAGATCGTCCGCGTCGTCGGTGGTGACCGTGTGCAGGGCAGCGTTGATGCCCCGATGTCGCTACCAGGATAAGGGCACCCTGCAAGGCATCGGTACGTCAGGTAATTCCTCGAGCCAATATCTGGACAGCGGTGGGGGTTGTGGGATCGTGGTTCGGTGACCTATGCAGGCGATATCAGCCCGGAACAAGCCTGGGAGGTTCTGCGCGACGACCCGACCGCGGTCCTGGTGGATGTGCGCACCACCGCGGAGTGGCAGTTCGTCGGCGTCCCCGACCCGTCCGAGCTCGGCAAGAAGCTCGTGCTCGTCGAGTGGAACTCCTTTCCCGGCGGGCGGCGCAATCCCCAGT
This sequence comes from Millisia brevis NBRC 105863, assembly GCF_001552615.1. Lineage (GTDB taxonomy): Bacteria > Actinomycetota > Actinomycetes > Mycobacteriales > Mycobacteriaceae > Millisia > Millisia brevis. The sequence goes on along the minus strand of NZ_BCRN01000009.1, from coordinate 146,424 downwards.
TCGTCGACGAGTTGCGTGACGCGGGGGTGACCGGCGACGGGCCGGTGCTGTTCCTCTGCCGCAGCGGGCAGCGCTCGATCGGTGCGGCGGAGGCCGCGACGGCGGCGGGTATCGGCCCGTCCTACAACATTCTCGACGGTTTCGAAGGTGGACTGGGCGCGGACGGCCACCGCGGCGCCACCGGCTGGCGGGCCGTGGGCCTGCCGTGGAGGCAGGGATGAGCGGCGATCCGATCGGCGGCGGTTTCGAGCGGCAGCTACCGGACGACATCGGCCCCGGCACCCGGGCGGTCCGCGCGGGTCTGAACCGGTCCGGGTTCGAGGAGACCTCCGAGGCGCTCTATCTGACGTCGGGCTTCGTCTACGAGTCGGCCGGCGCCGCGGAAAAGGCGTTCACCGGCGACGTCGACCACTTCGTCTACTCCCGCTACGGCAATCCGACCGTGCGGATGTTCGAGGAGCGGCTGCGGCAGATCGACGGCGCGGAAGCGGCCTTCGGCACCGCGTCGGGCATGTCGGCGGTCTTCGTCGCGCTCGGCGCGCTGCTCGGCGCGGGTGATCGCCTGGTCGCCGCGCGCAGCCTCTTCGGCTCCTGTTTCGTCGTCTGTAACGAGATCCTGCCGCGCTGGGGCGTCGAGACCGTCTTCGTCGACGGTGAGGACCTCTCCCAGTGGGAGGAAGCGCTGTCGGTGCCGACGACCGCGGTCTTCTTCGAGACCCCGTCGAACCCGATGCAGACCCTGGTCGACGTGCGCAAGGTGTCCGAGCTGGCGCACGCCGCGGGTGCACAGGTGGTGTTGGACAACGTCTTTGCCACCCCGCTGTTGCAGCGCAGTTTCGACCTCGGCGCCGACGTCGTCGTCTACTCCGGCACCAAGCACATCGACGGCCAGGGCCGCGTGCTCGGCGGTGCGGTGCTCGGCTCGCGCGAGTACATCGACGGCCCGGTGCAGACACTGATGCGCCATACCGGCCCGGCGCTGAGCCCGTTCAACGCGTGGACCCTGCTCAAGGGCCTCGAGACGATGCCGCTGCGGGTCCGCCATTCGGTGGCCTCCGCGCTGACGATCGCCGAATTCCTCGAGGAGCACCCGGCGGTGCGCTGGGTGAAGTACCCGTACCTGAAGTCGCATCCGCAGTACGAGCTGGCGACCGCGCAGATGTCCGGTGGCGGCACGGTGGTCACCTTCGAGCTCGACGCCCCCGAGGGGCGCGGCAAGGAGCGGGCCTTCGAGGTGCTCGACAAGCTGCGCATCATCGACATCTCGAACAACCTCGGCGACGCCAAGACGCTGGTCACCCATCCGGCGACGACCACCCACCGGGCGATGGGCCCGGAAGGTCGTGCCGCCGTGGGCATCACCGACGGTGTGGTGCGGGTGTCGATCGGCCTCGAGGATACCGAGGACCTGCTGAACGACCTGGACAACGCCCTGCGCGCCTGATCGTCCGGGCGCGGCCCGCGGGGGTGTGGGAATAGGGTTCGCACATACCGGCGTTGGCAGCGGGTATGCAGGTCGATCGCGCGCTGCTGGAACGATTGCTGACCGACGTCGAGTGGACCGTCGCCGCGGCATGTCGCCCCCGACTCGGAGATGGGGCATTTGTCGGATCCGACGGTGCGGCAATGCTGCTCGTCTACGTGCGAAGTGGTGCGGTGGATCTGCTGCCCACCGGTATCGACACCGTGTGCCGGCCGGGCCGCGCCGAGACGGGGGCCCTGCTGGTCGTGCGGCCCTCGGTGCGGCTGGTCGCGGTCGGAGAGGCCGAGTTGACGGTCGCGGGGCTGCGCCCGACGCCCGGCGGAGTCGGTGCGGCGGCGGAGCTTCCGGACTGGATCGTGCTCGGCGACCTCGAGCGCAGCGACCCGGACATCGTGGGGTTGGCCGCCGGCTTGGGCGGCTGCACCGGGCCCGCGGACGTCAGCGCGGTCTGCGGCAAGATAGCGACCGCGATCGTCGCGGTGGTGCTGCGCACCTGGGTGGAACGCGGCTGCGCCCCGCAGGGATGGCTCGATCCGATCGGCGACCCCTACCTCGCCCGCGCGGTCGAGGCGATCCACCTCGATCCCGGTCGCCGCTGGACGGTGGCCGACCTGGCGCGGACCGCGGCGATGTCCCGCTCGGCGTTCGCGCAGCGGTTCCGCGGCGAGTTGGGCGTCTCGCCGGCCGCCTACCTCAACGGGGTGCGGATGACGCGCGCCCAGCAGATGCTCGGCCGGGACGGATTGTCCGTCACCGAGACCTCGCGGCTGCTGGGCTACGCCTCCGATATCGGGTTCAGCCGGGCATTCACCCGGCATGTGGGCAGCACGCCTGCAGCGTGGCGTCGGGACGCGGGCTGACCGGCCGATCCTGCGACTGCTCGGCCGCCGCCGTGTCGATTCCGGCGGCCGTCGGCGCACCGAGGTGGCGGCACGCGGTCCCGAAGGTGATCGCGCCGATCACCAACAGCGCCGCCGCGACGAGCAGCAGGGTGTGAATCGATGTGGTGCCGAGCAGCAATCCGCCGCCCGCCGCGCCCAGCATGATCGCCAACTGGAAGCCGGCGACCACCAGCCCGCCGCCCGCCTCGAGACGATCCGGCAACTGTCGGCTGGTCCAGGTGTTGACCACGATCAGCCAACCACCGAAGGCGCTGCCCCACACCAGCACCGCGATCGCGGAGACGATGATCGACGACGTACCGAAGGCGACGACGACGATCGCCACGCCGGTCAGCGCGGGCACGGCGTAGGCCAGCGCGACCAGATGCCGGTCGACCAGCATGCCGGTCACCACGTTGCCGACAAATCCGCCGATGCCGAAGAGCGCCAACAGGATCGTCAACGTGGTCACGTCGATCCCGTCGACCCGTTCGAGCGCGACCCGGATGAACGCGTACGCGGTGAAATGTCCCAGCACGGTGACCACGTGGCCGGCCAGGCCGAGCCGCACCGGCGGCAGGCGCAACGTGCGCAGCACGTCGATCGGCCGTACCGGTGCGGCGGGCGGAATCGGCGGCAGCAGGACCGCCAGCAGCACCGCGACCAGCGCGGTGACCGCCGCGATCACCAGAAACGCGGAACGCCAGCCGGCGATATTGGCCAGTAGGACCGCGGCGGGTACGCCCGCGACCGTGGCCACCGAGGTGCCGGCGGTGACGATCATGACCCCGCGCCCGAGCTGGTCGGGCCGGGTGACCGCGACGGCCACCGCCAGCGACATCGCCCAGAAGCCGCTCAGGGCGATCCCGAGCAGCACCCGCGCGAGCATCACCAGCTCGAATGTCGGGGCGAGGGCGACGACCAGGCTGGAGACCGAACCGCCGGCGGCGAGGAGAGTCAGCAGCCGGCGGCGGTCCATCCGCGGGACCAGCGAGGCGATCGTCGGGGCGGTCAGGAATCCGATCAGGGCGGTGATGGTGATCGTCTGTGCCGCCTCGGACGGGCTGATCCCCAGGTCGTCGGCGATCGGCGTCAGCAGACCACTGGGCAGGAATTCCGCGGTGACCAGCACGAAGCTGGTGCACAGCAGCACGACGAGGGCCATCCAGCGGGTGGACGGTTGGGTCGACGGGGAGCCGACCGCTCGGGTGGAGTGCTCCGGGCGCTCCGAGGAGTTGGTTGTGGTCACCCGACCACGGTGCGCCGATCCGATGGCCGTGTCCCGACCGATCGTCCACGGCGACCGATCGTTCGTCCGCGGTCTCGCCGCTGTTCGATTGGGTACCGTCGAAGCTGCGACGGGCGCACCACGGGGATGCGCCGTGAAAGGACTTCCTGTGCCCGAGTCGGACCTGACAGCAGACGCCTCCCTCGGATCCGGTGGCTCGTTCTGGACCACCAAGGCGGTCGGCGGGCTGCCGCCGATCATGCTCACCGACGGGCCGCACGGGGTCCGCAAGCAGCAGGGCAGCGTCGATCACCTCGGCCTCGCGGCGAGCGTTCCCGCCACCTGCTTCCCGCCGCTCGCCGGTCTCGGCCAGAGCTGGGATGTCGACCTCGTCGCCGCCGTCGGCGCCGCGCTCGGCCGCGAATGCCAACAGCAGGACGTACGGGTCCTCCTGGGGCCGGGCATCAACATCCGCCGATCTCCCTTGGGCGGCCGCAACTTCGAATACCTCTCCGAGGACCCGCATATCTCCGGGGTGCTCGGCGCCGCCTGGGTGCGCGGGGTGCAGGGCGAGGGCGTCGGGACCTCGCTGAAGCACTACGCGCTGAACAACCAGGAGGACGACCGGATGCGCGTGAGCGCCGACGTCGACCCGCGGCCGCTGCGCGAGGTCTATCTACGGGGCTTCCGCCGGGTGGTGCAGGACGCGCAGCCCTGGACGGTGATGTGTTCCTACAACCGTGTCAACGGGGTGCACGTCTCGCAGGACCCGTTCCTGCTCACCCGGGTGTTGCGCGACGAATGGGGTTTCGCGGGCGTCGTTGTCTCCGACTGGGGTGCGGTGCGCGATCGGGTGGCGGCGGTCGCCGCCGGTCTCGACCTGCAGATGCCCTACGACGGAGGCGCCGGTGACGCCGCCGTCGTCGCGGCCGTCGAGAACGGCGCACTGGACGCCGCCGCGGTCGAGCGGGCCGCCGCGCGCGTCACCGCACTGGTCGAAAAAGCCACCGCCGCACAACGGTCCGATGTCACCGTCGATGCCGATGCGCACCACGAACTCGCCCGCGAGGCCGCCTCCCGGTCGATCGTGCTGATCCGCAACGACGGTGATCTGCTCCCGCTCACCCCCGCCGGATCGATCGCGGTGATCGGCGAGTTCGCCCGCACCCCGCGCTACCAGGGCGGCGGCAGCTCGCACGTCAACGCGACCCGCGTGGACATTCCGATCGACGAAATACGCTCCGCCGCAGCGGAAGCCGATATCACCTTCGCGCCGGGATTCACCGTCGACGGCTCGGGCCCCGACGGTGCGCTGGTCGACGAGGCCGTCGCGATCGCCGCCGACTCCGATGTCGCCGTCGTCTTCCTCGGGCTCGACGCGAGCCAGGAATCGGAGGGCTTCGACCGCGAATCGATCGATCTTCCCGCCGAACAGCTCGACCTGCTCGCCGCCGTCGCCGCGGTCCAACCGCGGGTGGTGGTCGTCCTGCAGCACGGGGGAGTGGTCCGCCTCGCGCCGGTGGTCCCCGTGGCCGCCGCGATGATCGACGGTGCGCTGCTCGGGCAGGGCGGCGGCGCGGCGATCGCCCGGGTCCTGTTCGGGGCGGTCAACCCGTCGGCTCGGCTCACCGAGACGGTGCCGCTGCGGCTCGAGGAGACCCCGGCCTTCCTCGACTTCCCGGGCGAGCACCAGCACGTGCGCTACGGCGAGGGTCTCTTCGTCGGCTACCGCTGGTACGACACACGCGGCCTCGACGTGACCTTCCCCTTCGGGCACGGCTTGTCGTACACCACCTTCGGCTACGACGGCCTCGAGGTGCGCGCCGAGGGGGAGAGCATCCGGGTGGCGGTCCGGGTGACCAATACCGGGTCGCGGGCCGGGCGCGAGATCGTGCAGGTCTACGCCGCCGTCCCCGGCTCCGCGCAGGTGCGCGTCCCCCGCGCGCTCGTCGGCTTTGCCGCCGTCGAACTCGAGCCGAGCGAACAACGCCGCGTCGAGGTGGTCGTCGATCGCCGCGATCTCGAGTACTGGGATATTCGGGTCGATCGGTTCGTCCTCGAGCCGGGCACCTACGAGATCTCCGTCGGCGCTTCGAGCCGCGACCTGCGGGCCTCGGCGACGGTCGACCTCGTCGGCGATACCGTCACCGTCCCGCTGACTGTCGAGTCGACGATCGGTGAGGCGATGGCACATCCGATCGCCGGGCCGGTGCTTCGGCAGGTGCTGCCGGCGCCGCCGACCTCCGAGGACGGTGGCGACGGTCTGGGGGTCGACATGGCTCGGATGATGGCGAGCATTCCGCTGGAACGGGCGATCGCCATGAGCGGGGGTGCGGCGACCCGCGAACAACTCGAACAGCTTCTCGCGGTGGCCAATGCGGCTCCGCCCGTCGGTGGCGACGCGCCCGAGCCCGCGGGGTCGCCGCCGGTCGACTGAGCCGATCGCGTGTCCCGTGCGTACAGTCGTCAGCATCCCGCGGGAGACGATCGGAGGTTCGCGTGCCGCATGCAGATACCCTGTCGGCGCAGGTCACGCGCCTGTTCCGGTACCCGGTGAAGTCCTGCCGGCGCGTCGAGGTGGCGGTATCCGATGTCGTCGCCAACGGTTTGGTCGCCGACCGCGAGTACATGGTGGTCGACGCGGACGGGGTCTTCGTCAGCCAGCGCACCGTTCCCGCGCTCGCCCTGGTCGATCCGGCCGAGGTCCTCGCACGGGCGGTGCCGGCGCAGCGGCGGCTGAAGGTCCGCGTGCACCGGTGGCGTGGTGAAGGGGTCGACCAGGGTGACGCCGCCGCACGGTATCTGACCGATATTTGCGGAGAACCGGTGCGGCTGGTGCGGTTTCCCGACGATCAGCGCCGCGATACCGACGTCGGTGGTGGCACCACCGCCTTCGCCGACGGCTACCCCTTGTTGGTGACTTCGGAACGGTCACTGGCCGAACTGAATCGCGCGCTCGGCGGCGATTTTGCGATGGAGCGCTTTCGGCCGAATATCGTGCTCGGCGGCCTCGAGGAGCCGTGGGCCGAGGACGAATTCGACCACCTGATGATCCGGTCGCTGCGGATCGACATCGCCACCCTCTGCGGCCGTTGTCCGGTGACCACCGTCGACCAGGACAGCGGGGTCGTCGGGACCGAGCCGCTGACCTGGCTGCGCGCCCACCGACAACTCCCACGCCTCGACCGCGGCACGATCGCCGTCTTCGGCGTCAACGCGATCCCCCGCGACTCCGGCACGATCGCGGTCGGCGACCCGGTGACGATCGTGCGGTCAGAGGTGCCCTACCTCGAACGCGCGCGCCTGGCCGGCGAACAGGCCCGACAGGCCCGCCGCCGGCCCGCGCGCGCAGGCTAGCCTCTCTCGGCCCGTGCACGGGTGGACCGGACCAGGCATCAGGTGTTGCGCAACATGTCGACGGCTTCGATCATCCCGTAACGGGTTTCGAGTACCCGGAGGACATCGGTCAGGGTCGCCGCGGGGGCGGTGTAGCGGCCGATCATGGTCTCGAGTGCCTGTCGGGCGCGCTCGGGGGAGACCACAACGGTATCCGCTGCGAAGTCCGTGGCAGGCAGCACTCGAATGTCGGACGGCACGCAGCGGTTCGGGAAGTCGCGCACATTGTCCGTGACGATGGCGCCGGCCGCGCCGACTCGCGCGGCGGCGAGCACATGCTCGTCGTCGATGTCCGGCAGACCGAAGGTGCCCTCCAGCGGTTCCCAACCGGCCACCAGTGCGTCGTCGAAAGCCGCGTTCATCGCGCGGACGAGGGCTCCGGCCCGCCGCGCGGCCGGAGCGGTCTCGACACCCCTTTCCCTGAGCTTTCGCGCCTCGTGCTCCTCCAATTCGGCGAGGATCGCCGACGACCACAGCGGGCGATAGAGGTTCTCGACGGCCATCGACAGCAGGAAGTCGCGTTGCAGGCTGGGCCAAAGCACACACGTATCCAGAACGGCGGCGAACATGCGCCGATTCTGGCAACGGCCACCGACGGTTTGTGGCCGCCTACTCGGCCGCGCGGCGTCTAACCCCCGCCGCTCGCCGGACCTCCCGCAGGTGCCGCCGCACACTCTCCGGGTCGTCGTCGGCGGTGATGTCGACGGAGGTCTCCGAGAGGAAGTCGTATTGCCGCTGTCGGCGTACCTCGCGGTATGCCAAGACGTCATCGAGTCGAAGGCGGTGGCGATTGCCGATGCGCTCCGCGGCCAGCTCGCCGGTCCGAATCAATCGCACCACCGTAGGTCGACTGACGCCGAGCAGATCGGCGGCCTCCTGCGTCGTCAGAGTGAGATTCTGCGGTGCCACCGTCACCGCTTTGCCGGCTTCCAACGCCGTGACCACCTGCAACAGGATGTGATGCACCGCCGGAGGTAGTTCGACGCGGTCGTGCTCGTCGATGCCGACCAGCGCGTACCGCGGTGTGATGTCGGATCCGCGGCGCTTCTGGTGTGCGGCCAGAAAGCTCGCGACGGGGGCAAGGGCCGCCGCGTCCCGCGGGAGGAAGGTCTGCGATTCCAGGGCTGCGCCGGTCATGATCACCTCGTCGAGAACATATCGAAGGTTCTTTCGGAACTTTCGAATAACTATGCTCCCCGACGACCCGGATCGTCAATGCCGGGCGCCGGCCACCCCCGGCGTGCCGCTCCACCGAAGCGGCGCGCCGGGGTATCGATCAGCCCGCGACGCCGGCGGGCAGCAGGGCGGTCAGGCGGTCGAGGCCGGGCAGGTCGATGCCGCCGCCGCGCTGACCGGCAGCGCCGAGCAGCGCCTGCAGGGTGGTGTTCACCGGAGCCTCGACGCGGTGCAGCCGCGCCAGGCGGGCGATCTCCCCGTTGAGATGGTCGATCTCGTGGGAGTCCGCGCCGCGCGCGAAGCTCTGCCAGGTCGACTGGGTGCCCTGGCCGACGCCGAGGTCGGCGTCGCCGCCGCGCTGATCCGGGTCGATCACCAGCACACCGCGATCGGCGATCGGCCGGCCGGCCGCCTCGAGCACCGCGCGGGCCTCCGCCTCCAGCGCCTCGCCGACCTGGCGCTTCGCCTCGTCGTCACCGGCGAGCACCTCGAGCCCGTTCTTGACGCTGTGCAGCAGCTTGGTCGCCTTCACCGCGCCGATCTCGCCGGTACGGCGCACCGCGAAGCCGGCCGCCACCCATGCCGCCGCGACGGTGTCGACCGCATTGCGGGTGACGCGGGTCGGCGCGTACGGCTCGCCGATCAGCGCGGAGCCCAGGTACGGGCGGCCGCCGACGCGGACCTCGCCGACCTCGGTATAGCGCGCCGCGATCAGCACCGTCGTCGCGACGACGTGCGCGAACCACCGGGCGACGGTCTCCTCGGCGTCGATCCCGTTCTGGGTGGTGACGATCGGCAGCACCTCGGCGGCGGTGCCGACCTCGGCGTCGCCGTCGAAGACCGGACGCCAGGCGAGGTCGCTTGCCGCCTGCGCCACGTGCTGCGCCTTGACCGCGAGCACCAGCACATCGCCCACCCGCAGCGTCGCATCCTCGATCGAGGCGACCCGCAAGGGAATTCGGCGATCACCGGTGACGGTGCGTAGCAGCAGCGGGTTCTCCCGCAGGTGCTCCAGGGCGCGCCCGCGGGCGATCAGCAGGGTCTGCCGGCGGTCCGACTGCTCCTGCTCGGTCAGGGCCGCGGCGAGGGCGGAGCCGACCGCTCCGGCGCCGACGATGACAAATCTGCTCACCGTTGCTCTCCTTCTCTGGGGATGAACCCGACGCTACGTGTGGGGCGGGAAAAACGGTCTCCGCCGGTGGTATTGGGATCGATCCGATCGAAAAATGGTCATACATCGGCAAAGCCGATGCGGCGCGCTCAGGCCTGCGCGGCGCTGCGTTCCCGGTGTGCCAATTCCTGACGGACCAGCGGCAACACGTAGCGCCCGTAGTCGACCGCGTCGTTGAGGTTGTCGTAGCCGCGGATCGAGACGATCTCCGCGCCTAGGTCGACGTAGTCGACGATCGCCGCGGCCACGGTCTCCGGGGTGCCGACCAGCGCGGTGCTGGCGCCGCGCGCATTGGTCGCGGTGGCGGTCGCCGTCCACAGGGCCCGGTCATGCAGTTCCCCGCGCTCGGCGAGGTCCAACAGTCGCTGCGACCCGAGGTTCTCCGGCTGCAGACCGTGTTCGCGGCGGAAGCCGGGCTGCAGGTTGCCGCGGTCGTTGCGCTGCAGGGCGCCGAGGATCCGGTGGGCGCGCTCCCAGGCGAGTTCCTCGGTGGGCGCGATGATCGGCCGGAAGGTCACCCAGATCTTCGGGCGCCGTTGCCGACCGGCGGCCCGGCTGTACTCCTCGATGCGCCCGATGTTCTCCGCGGTCTCGCGCAGCGGTTCGCCCCACAAGCCGAAGATGTCGCCGAGCTCGCCGGCGATGCGGTAGGCGGCATCCGACGAACCGCCGACCGACAGCGGGATCGTGCCCGCCGCCGGGCGGTAGTCGGCGCGGAAATCCTCGAATTGGTAATAGGTTCCGTGGTGGGAGAACGGCTCGTCCGACGCCCAGACCCGGCGCAGGATGCGGATGTACTCCTCGGACCGGGCGTAGCGCTGCGCCTTGTCGAGGTGGTCGCCCTCGCGCGCCTGGTCGGCGGTGCTGCCGCCGGAGATGATGTGCACGGTCGCCCGGCCGCCGCTGAGCTGATCGAGCGTCGCCAACGCCTTCGCCGCGACCGTCGGATACAGCGTATTGGGGCGCAGCGCGACGATCGGCTTGATCCGGTCGGTGAACGAGGCGATATAGGCGGCGACCGAGAACGGGTCGTACCCATTGGAGCCGTAGGGCAGCAGGGTGTAGTCGAAACCGGCGGCCTCGAGTTCGCTGCTGTAGCGGCGCAGGAACTTCGGATCGATCCCCGCGTTCGGGCGGGGGAACAGTTCGGAGCTGTCGTTGACATAGCTCGCGCTGATGAACTCGACCATGCGCGTCGACATCCTTTCTCGGAAAGCGATATTCGGGAAGGTGTGGTCAGGCCACGCCGGCGATCAGCGGCCGCACGCTGCGGGCCACCTCGGCGAGATGCTCGGATACCGCGTCGACCGCCACCCGTTCGACGTCCGCGGACAGGCCGCGTCGGGCGACCAGCCGCACATCGATCGTGCCCGGCGGCGGCAGGATGTCCAGTTCGACCAAGCCGTCGGGGACGGCGCCCGAGAACGGCAGCAGGGCGACCCCGAGCCCGGCGCGGGTGGCGGCCAGCACCCCGTCCAGACTGGTCGACTCCGCCGTCACCACCACCTCGCGGCCGGCCTGCTCCAGGGCGCGCCGCGCCCGGCTGCGCAGCCCGCATGGCTCCTCGAAGGCCACCAGCCGGGTGGCGCCGTTGGGGGCGTGGACCTCTCGCGGCGACGAACAGACCCACCGCAGACCCAGGCGCCCGACCTCGGAGCCGGTCGGACCGGGGTTGCCGCCGAGCACCACCGCCAGGTCGAGGCTGCCCTTGTCGACCGCCTCGGTCAGCGCGGTCGATCGGTCGATGCGGAACTGGATTTCGACGTCGTGATAGCCGACCCGGATCGCCCGCAGCATGTCCGGCAGCAGCCGGTCGGCGGCGTGCTCGGTCGATCCGACGGTGATCCGCGACGGGCGGCTCGCGCGCAGCCGTTCGAGCATCTCCTCGTGCGCGGCGAGCAGCGTGCGCGCCTCCGCGACCAGCGCGTCACCCGCGTCGGTGAACCGCGAACCCCGCCGATCCTTGACGATCAGGGTGCGCCGCAACCGCTTTTCCAGCAGCCGGACGTGTTGACTGACCGTCGGCTGGCTCAGGTGCAGCGCATCGCCCGCGCGGCGGAAGCCGCCGGTATCCGCGATCGCCACCAGGGTGCGCAAATGCACCAAATCCAGGGGATCGGCCATGATCGTGGTACCTCCGTCGTCGAAACGGCATGCGGCCGCCCGCCGATTGTGTCCGGTTTTCCCGGCCCTGCCCGGGGTTGCATTCGTCGCGAATACAACCGGTGCCGAAAGCCGCGACTCGAGCCTCGTGACCTGCAGAATTTCGCGCACGCTGAGCCAAAACGGGTGATCGTTGTAGATCGCGAATAGCGATCGATTCGGGCGCGAACAACCCTGGATTCGGACCGATGACGGCCCTACCGTCGGGTGCCGATTCTCCGGAATATCCCCTTCGGAGCGATCGTCCGCTTGCAGTTCGGCCGGCCTGCCGAACGTACGGACGACCGGCGAGTTCGCCCGGACCATCACCGCCGCCCGTCGGCCCGCGCCCTCTCGAAAGGAGATCCGATGTCGATTACGACGCTGCATCCGATCGACGCCCACCATTCCGATATCGCGACCGAGCGCGCCCGACGCAAGCGCGGTCTCGCCGTGGTGTTGCGGCTGTTCGCCGAATACGGCTACGAGTTCGGCTTCAACGGCCATGTCACCGTGCGCGATCCCGACCCGAGCCGGGAGACCTTCTGGGCCAACCCGCTCGCCGTCCCGTGGGCGCAGACCCGCGTCTCGGACCTGGTCCGCCTCGACGCCGACGGCGAGGTGGTCGAGGGCTTCCGCGATACCTCCATCCCCGGCTTCCGCAGCCAGTTCGCCCTGCACAGCGCCCGCCCCGACGCGGTCGCCGTCGTGCACGCGCATTCGCCGCACGCCTTCGCCTGGTCGGCGCTCGGTCGCACATTGCCGATCCACAACCACGACGGCGCGCTGCTGACCGGTCTGGTCGCCGTGCGGGAAAGCTTCGACCAGCCGGCCGCCGAGGCGCTCGGCGCCGACGCGCGGGTGCTGGTGCAGCGGGCCCACGGCCTGGTGACCATCGGACAGAGCCTCGAGGAGGCGGCGTTCTACTTCATCGCCGGTGAGCGCGCCGCGCATGCTGCGCTGCTGCTCGCCGCCGCCGGCGGCGCCCCCGAGCTCGACCCGCAGAGCGTCGCCGGGTGGGCGCTCACCCCGGCGAAGGCGCGTGCCCAGTTCGAGAACGATGCGATCCGGGTACTCGCCGCGGACCCGGATATCGAGCTGTGACCGCGCCGCCCGAGGCGGCGGCGTCCACGACTCCCGCCTCGACCACACCCGCGACCAACCCCGCCACCTCCGTTGCCGCGCCGATCTCGGTGGTGCGCTTCCGCTGGCCGCTGTCGCCGACCTATCTGCTCGGCCGCCTCGTGGTGGCGGCCCTCGCGGTGCTGGCGGTGATTTCGCTGGTCTACATCTGCCTGGTCGCCACCGGCAACCCGGCACAGCTGCTCGTCGGGCCGGACTCGACCGCCGCGGACATCGAACGGCTCTCCGCCCACATGGGTTTCGACCGACCCTGGTACGAGCAGTATCTGTCCTTCATCGGCAGCGCCCTGACCGGCGACCTGCCCGACTCGATCCGCTACGGCGAGCCCGCCCTCGGGCTGGTCCTCGAGCGGCTGCCCGCGAGTTTGCTGCTCGGCGCCACCGGCCTGACCCTGGGTCTGCTGCTCGGCCTTCCGGCCGGCTACCTCGCCTCGCGCCCGCGGCGCGGTGGGGCGCGGCAGGCGCCGATCACCGTGCTCGCCGCCCTCGACTCGATCCCGAGCTTCTTCCTCGGCGTGCTGCTGATCTACGTCTTCGCCGTCGTCCTCGGCGTCCTGCCGGCGTCCGGCTCCGCGTCGTTGGCCAGCCTGGTGCTGCCGGCGCTGACCCTCGCGCCGGTGGTCGCCGCCCCGGTCGCCCGCGTCTTCCGGTCGAGCCTGATCGACACCCACGACCTCGACCACGTGCGATTCGCCCGCTCGAAGGGGATCGGCGGTGTGCGACTGGCGTTGCGGCATACCGTCGCCAACGCGCTCGGGCCGGTGGTCAACGTCGTCGGTGTGCAGGCGGGCATCGTGCTCGGCGGCGCGATCATCACCGAGTCGCTGTTCTCCTGGCCGGGTGTCGGCCAGTTCGCGATCAGCGCGATCAGCAACCGCGACTACCCGGTGGTGATCGCGGCGATCGGCTTCATCGCCGTCGGATTCATTCTTGTCAACCTCGTCGTGGACCTGATCGGTGCCGCGCTCGACCCGGGGAGCAGCCGATGACCGCCGTCTCGTCCGATACCGCGACCCCCGCCGTCGCCACCCCGGCGCCCGGCGCTCTGCCCGCCGCGGTACACACGGACCTCGATTCCGTTGTACCGGTGACCGCTACGCCCACCGGCCGGCGCCGGTTGCGGGGCTCCTCGGCGGGCGCGATCATCGGCGGCGTCCTGCTGGTACTGATCGTCGGGCTGTCGTTGGCGGCTCCGCTGCTCTTCCCGGACGGCTACAACGTCCAGGATCTGGCGCGCCGCTCCCTCGCCCCGACCTGGTTCGGCGAACATCCCCTGGGCACCGATCAACTCGGCCGCGATTACCTGACCCGCCTCGCCTACGGCGGCCGGGTGATGCTGTGGCTGTCGACGATCGCGGTGATCGTCTCGACGATCATCGGCGTCGGGCTGGCGTTGATCTCCGCGCTCAGCGGCCCGGCGGTCGAGGTGATCGTCGACCGCATCGCCGATGTGCAGCTGGCGATTCCGTCGATCCTGATCGGCATCGTGGTCCTGGCGCTGCTCGGCCCCAGCACCCTGACCCTGCTGCTGGTCCTGGCGGTCAGCTCCTGGGTGCTGACCTTCCGCATCGTGCGCAACCGGGCTCGCGCCCTGCTGCACCGGCCGTATATCGACGCCTGCCGACTCGCCGGCGGCGGCACCCGCGACGTGATCCTGCGGCATGTGCTGCCCAATACTCTGCCGCTCGTGGTCGTCGCGGCGTCGCTGAATTTCGCGTCGGTGGTGCTGCTGCTGTCCGGGCTGGGCTTCATCGGCCTGGGTGTCGCCCCGCCGACCCCGGACTGGGGGCAGCTGGTCGCCGCCGGACAGGCGCAGCTCGCCGACCAGTGGTGGCTGTCGATCGCTCCCGGTGTACTGCTGGTGGCGCTGTTGGTCGGCACCCAGCTGGTATCCGATTGGCTGACCGTACGTTTCGCGGTGACCTCCCTCGAGGAGGGGGCGTCGTGACCGCGCTGCTTCCCGACGACGCAACCGCCGGAGCGGTACATCTCGACACCGCCCGCCCGGGCGGCCCGGTCGTGCGGGCGAGCGGAATTCGCGTCTTTCGCCGCGACGGCGCCCACACCGATCTCGTCCGCGGGATCGACCTGGAGGTGTGGCCCGGCCATACCCTCGGCATCGTCGGTGAATCGGGTTCCGGCAAGACGATCACCGCCTCCGCGATCGCCGATCTGCTGCCGGGCGCGCTCGACTTCGGGCTCGACAGCTTCGAACTCGCCGGCCGGTCGGTCCCCGACCTGTCCGCCCGGGAGCGTCGCGCCTGGATCCGCCGGCATATCGGCGTGGTCTTCCAGAACCCGGTCGCCGCGCTCAACCCGCGGCTGACGATCGGCGCCCAGGTCCACGAGGCGCTGCCGCGCGAGCTGCGCGGGCGGCGCGAACGCTGGGCCCGGGTGGTCGAATTGCTGGACCAGGTCGGCATTCCGGCCGCCGCCGAACGGCTGCACGCCTATCCGCACGAACTGTCCGGCGGTCTCAACCAGCGGGTGGTGATCGCGATCGCGATCGCCCGCAACCCGGTGCTGCTGATCGCCGACGAGCCGACCACCGCCCTCGACGTCAGCGTGCAGGCGCGCGTCCTCGACCTGATCGACGGGCTCAAGCGCGACCTCGGCATCGGGGTGCTGCTGGTCAGCCACGACATCGGGGTGATCGCCGAACGCGCCGACGCGATCCTGGTGATGCGCTCCGGTCGGGCGGTCGAGCAGGGTCCCGCGGCACAGCTGCTCGACCACCCGGTGCAGGCGTACACCCGCGACCTGATCGCCGCCGCCCCCGACGTCCGTGCGCCCGCGCTGCGCGCCGACCGGGACGACAGCGAGATCGTGCTCGAGGCGCGTGAGCTGCGCCGCGACTTCCCGCTGCCGCGCGGCCTCGGGCGCCGTCGCTACCGGCGCGCGCTCGACGGGGTCTCGCTGACGATCCGCGACGGCGACAGCATCGGCCTCGTCGGCGAATCCGGTTCCGGTAAAACGACCTTCGCCCGCGCGCTGGTCGGACTGGATACCGGGTCGACCGGTGAGGTGCGCTACGGCGGATCACCGGTCCACGAACTGTCCGGTGGCCGCCGCCGCGAATGGCGCCGCAACGTCCAGTACATCTTCCAGGACCCCTATGGTGCGATCGACCCACGCCTGACCGTGCGCGCGGCGATCGCCGAACCGATCGAGATCAGTGGCACCCCCGTCGAACGGGCGCAGATCGACGAGCGGGTGACCGCACTGATGCGGGAGGTCGAACTCGACCCGGCGCTCGCCGATCGACGACCCGGCACCCTCTCGGGCGGCCAGCGGCAACGGGTGGTGATCGCCCGCGCCCTCGCGCTCGACCCGCGCGTGCTGGTCGCCGACGAACCGGTCTCCGCGCTGGACCTGACGGTGCAGGCCGCGGTGATCGATCTGCTGCGCCGCCTGCAGCGCAGCCGCGGCCTGAGCCTGGTGCTGATCTCCCACGACCTGGCCGTCGTCAAATCGCTCTGCGCCCGCATCGTGGTGCTACGCAACGGCGTTGTCGTCGAACAGGGCGACGCCGAAGAGGTCTTCGACGCGCCGGCCCACGAATACACCCGCGAACTGCTCGCCGCGATACCGACCCGCGCGGCGACCGTCCCGTCCACCGATAACACCCCCAACCCATCCGCCGAGGAGCACACCCGATGAGATCCATCCGACATGTCACCACCGCGTTCGCCGCGCTGACCATCGCGGCGGTGGTGTCCTCGTGCGGGGTCATCGGCGACAGCAGCGGTGGCGGCTCCGACGATTCCGCCGACGACACCCTGAGCCTGGGCATCTCCCGGCAGCTGACCGGTCTGGACCCGGGCGCGAGCGGTTCGCTCGACGGCGACGCCACCGTGCAGGCGGCGATCTTCAACGGCCTGACCCGCGTCGACCCGGACTCCGAACTCGTCGGCGATCTGGCCGAGTCCTGGGAGCAGGACGGCGAAACCCGGTGGGTGTTCACCCTGCGCGACGGGGTCCGCTTCTCCAACGGCGACCCGTTCACCGCCACCGACGCGGCGTGGAACTTCGAGCGCGTCCTCGGCGATCCGGCCGGCTTCTCCCAGGGCTCGTCCCTGCAGTCGGTGATCGCCTCGGTCGAGGCCCCGGACGACACCACCCTGATCATCAACACGCAGGGCCCCTACCTCGACCTGCCGGACCGCCTCGCCAACTTCTTCCTCACCCAGCAGGCCTGGGTCGAGTCGCACAACCCGAAGCTCGAACCGCTCGGCACCGGCCCCTACCGGCTGGTCTCGCTCGACCTGGAGAACCGCGCGGTCCTGGAGCGCAACCCCGAATACTTCGGTGACGAACCCGATTTCGACCGCGTCGAGTACGTCGTGCTCGCCACCGAGGCCGCCCGCGTCGCCGCCGTCCAGACCGGCGAGGTCGACGCGGCGATCCAGTTCGAGCCGTCGAGCCTGCAGCAGTTCGCGGACAGCGACACCTACGACATCGGCAACCAGTGGAGCACCTGGAATATGACGCTCCGCTTCAACGAGACCAAGGCGCCGCTCGAGGACGTGCGGGTGCGGCAGGCGCTCAACTACGCGGTCGACAAGCAGACCATCGTGAGCAGCCTGCTCGGCGACGACATCGAACCGCTTGCGGGGCAGGTGGTATCGCAGCCCTATGACCTGACCAACCCGGCGCTCGAAGCCTTCCCCTACGATCCGGACCGCGCCCGTCAGCTGCTCGCCGAGGCCGGCTACCCCGACGGACTGCCGCTCGAACTGCAGCTGAGCACCGGCACCTACATCGCCTCCGACCAGATCGCCGAGGCGGTCGCCAGCCAGCTCGCCGCGGTCGGCGTCGACGTGTCGATCACCACCGCGCAGTTCCCGGCGTGGGTGGAGCGCAGCCGCACCGACGACGTCGCCGACCTGATCTACATCGGCTACACCAGCGGCTACAAGTCCCCGGTCGAACGGCTGCGGATCTTCACCTCGAACTACGCGCAGAGCCACTTCGAGGACCCGGAGTACGACCGGCTGATCGACGAGCTGACCGTCGCCCCGAACGACGAGGAGCGGGTCCGACTGTTCAACGAGGCCACCGAGCTGTTCCGGGACAACCCGCACGTGCTGTTCCTCTGGCCCCAGCCGTTGACCTACGTCGTCGACAAGGACCTGGAGTGGACGCCGCGGCCCGAGCACTGGCTCATCGCGCAGGATTTCTCCCGGCGATGACCCGAACCGGCTCCGGTAGTGCACCATTCGACAACTCCGCAGCGGAGGCGACACATCATGACTGACCAGAAACGCCAACTCGTGCTGGGCATGCTGATCGGCGGGGTGGGCAACCACCAGGGGGCGTGGCGGCGACCGGGCTCGCGGGCCGAGGAGACCTACGACCTGTCGCTGCTCGGCGACATCGCCCGCGCCGCCGAGCGGGCCCGCATCCACACCCTGTTCATCGCCGACGGGCTGACCCTGGACCGGGATCAGGCCCGCACCAAGCCCTTTGCCCACCTCGAGCCGATCACACTGTTCTCCGCGCTCGCGGCGATCACCGAGAAGATCGGCTTCGTCGCCAGCGTCTCGACCACCTTCTCCGAGCCGTACAACGTCGCGCGTCAGCTCGCCTCGCTCGACCACATCTCCAAGGGGCGGGCGGCGTGGAATATCGTCACCTCCGCCTGGGGTGAGGTGAACTTCGGTGGGCAGCCGCTGCCCTCGCACGCGGAGCGCTACCGGATCGCCGAGGAGTACGTGCAGGCGATCTTCGCGCTGTGGGACAGCTGGGAGACCGACGCGGTCGTCCTCGACCGCGAGCGCGGGATCTACGCCGATCCGAGCAAGATTCACCCGATCGACTTCGTCGGCGAGCGGTATTCGATCGCCGGTCCGCTCAATGTCGCCCGCTCGCCGCAGGGGCGGCCGGTGATCGCGCAGGCCGGATCATCCGACGACGGGCAGAACTTCGCTGCCCGGCACGCGGAGATCGTCTTCACCGCGCAGCAGACGCTCGGCGAATCGCAGGAGTTCTACCGCTCGCTCAAGGGGCGGGTCGCCGCGGCCGGCCGCGATCCGGAGGACGTCAAGATCCTGCCCGGGGTCTCGCCGATCCTCGGCCGCACCGAGAAACAGGCCCGCGAGCTGCACCGCGAGTTGGTCAACCTGATCGACATCGAGACCGGGCTGATCCGGCTGTCCCGCCAGCTGGGGCATATCGACCTGACCGACCTCGACGTCGACGGGACGATCCCGCCGGAGCGGCTGCCGGATATCGCCGCGGTGCAGGGCAGGCAGTCCCGCTACGGGGTGTTCAAGCAACTCGCGATCGAGGAGAAGTTCACCATCCGGCAGCTGATCGAGACCGAGGTCTCGTCGGCCGGGCACTGGGTCCCGGTCGGGTCGATCGAGCAGATCGCCGACCTGCTGACCGAGCGGTTCGAGCAGCGCGGCGCCGACGGTTTCATCCTGTTGCCGTCGTTCTACCCGGAGGGCTTCGACTACCTGACCGACGGACTGGTCCCGCTGTTGCAGGAACGCGGCCTCTTCCAGACCGAATACCAGGGCGACACCCTGCGCGAACGGCTCGGCCTCCCACAGCCGGCGCCCGCATCGGTCGTCGAGCGCACCGCGTAAACCACGGGCCGGTTGACCCGCGTGACACCATGGGCGACATGCGGATCACCACGGTCGAGCAGTTGCGCGGCATCGTCGGGGAACCCATGGAGATCGCGGCCAGGAAGGTGAAGCCGGCTCTCGAGCCGGTCCATGCGGAATGGCTGGCCGCGACTCCGATGGTCTTCGTCGCCACCACCGACGCGAACGGGTCCATGGACGTCTCCCCGAAGGGGGATCCGCCCGGAAAAGTGGTGCACGTCATAGATGCCCGGACGATCGCGATCCCGGAGCGGCCGGGCAACAGGCGCGTCGACGGCTTTCTCAACGTGCTCGACATTCCGGCCGTCGGCACCATTTCGGTCGTCCCCGGCCGAGGCGACACCCTGCGGATAAACGGCACCGCTCGGATCGTCGACGACGGGGACTACTTCGACCACCTCGCCGTCAAGGGGCGTCGGCCGATCCTGGCCTTGGAGATCGACATTCACGAGGTCTTCTTCCACTGCGCCAAGGCATTCCTGCGTTCGGAATTATGGAAACCGGAAACCTGGAATCCCGACGTATTGCCCACCACGGCGCAGATCACCAAACGGCTGCTCCCCGAACTCGACCAGGCGATGCTCGAGGAGCGCTACGCGGAAGCGAACTACCGCAAGCTGCTGTACTGACCCACCCGGTCCCTCGGCCGTTACCCGAGACCGTTCGGTTTCCGTTTTGTCTGTACCATCCGAGAACCGGTCGCCGCACAGCCCGCGCGCGACCGGGACCGATTGGATGTGCGCGCGCCGGTACCTCTCCCATTGGAGGGAACCGGCTCTTCCGGACGGCCGGAGACCGCGCCGCAGCATAGGCTGATATGTGGTCGGTCAGGCGAACGAACTCCTGAGGAGGCGATGACACGTGAGCGAACGCATTGCGCATCCTCAGTTGCTGTCGAAGGTGATGTCCGCGGATGAAGCCGTGCGCTTCATCCATGCCGGTGACAACGTCGGCATGAGCGGCTTCACCGGATCCGGTCACCCCAAGACGGTTCCGCCGGCGCTGGCCCGCCGGATTTCCGCGGCCCGGGAGACCGGCCGCGAGTTCCGCGTCGGCGTGTGGACCGGCGCGTCGACCGCCCCCGAACTCGACGGTGCGCTGGCCGAGGCCGACGGCATCGAACTGCGCATCCCGTACCAGTCGGACCCGATCACCCGCGGGCGGATCAACGACGGCCGGATGGAGTACCTCGACATCCATCTCAGCCACGTCGCGCAGTCGGTCTGGCAGGGCTTCTTCGGGCGCCTCGACGTCGCGGTGATCGAGGTTGTCGGGATCACCGCCGACGGCGAACTGATCCCGTCGACGTCGGTCGGCAACAACAAGACCTGGCTCGATCTCGCCGACCGGGTGATCCTCGAGGTCAACGAATCGCAGCCGCTGGGCCTGCTCGGCATGCACGACATCTACTACGGCACGGCGCTGCCGCCGGACCGTCGACCGGTGCTGATCAACGCCCCCGGCGACCGGATCGGCCAGACGACGTTCCGCTGCGACCCGGAGAAGGTGGTCGCGGTGGTCCGCACCTCCGACCTGGACCGCAATACCGCGTTCAGCCCGCTCGACGACGTCTCGCGCGGGATCGCCGGCCACTTCGTCGACTTCCTGCAGCACGAGGTGCGCCGCGGGCGCCTGCCCGAGAACCTGCTGCCGCTGCAGTCGGGCGTCGGCAACGTCGCCAACGCGGTGATGGCCGCCCTCGGCGAGAGCGATCTGCACGGCCTGACCGCCTATACCGAGGTGATCCAGGACGGCATGCTCGACCTGATCCGCTCGGGCACGATCACCGTCGCCTCCGCCACCGCGTTCTCGTTGAGCCCGGACGGCGCCAAGACGCTGCTGGACGAGATCGACGATCTGCGGCACAAGATCATCCTGCGCACCCAGGAGATCTCGAACCATCCCGAGGTGATCCGCCGCCTCGGGGTGATCGCGAACAACAGCCTGATCGAGGCCGATATCTACGGCAACGTCAACAGCACCCACGTCATGGGCTCGCGGATCCAGAACGGGATCGGCGGCTCCGGCGACTTCGCCCGCAACGGCTACCTCGCCACCTTCGTCACCCCGTCGACCGCCAAGGGCGGCGCCCTGTCGTGCATCGTGCCGATGGTCACCCACGTCGACCACACCGAACACGACACCGACGTGCTGATCACCGAGTACGGCGTCGCCGACCTGCGCGGCCTCTCCCCGCGCAAGCGGGCCCGCCGCATCATCGACAACTGTGCGCACCCGGACTTCCGCCCGATGCTCGACGACTATCTCGAGCGGGCGACCGCCGGAGCCTGGGGTCGGCATACCCCGCAGCTGCTCGGCGAGGCGTTCTCCTGGCACGAGCGGTTCATGGAGACCGGGACCATGCGCCCCGAATCGGCGGCCGCGGTCTCGGAGGCCGAAGCGGTGGTCACCGACCTCCTCGAGGGATAGTCGCTGCTCCCGGTACTGCGGACACGCTGAGCTGTCGACCCGCGGAGCAGCGGAGCCGCGGAGTTTGCGGGCCCCCGGCGGGGTCAGGCGCGGCGGGCCTGCGCGTACCCGGCGAGGTCGGGGTAGAGGGTCTCGGCGTTGTACCCGAGCAGCCGATCGAGGAACTCCCGCAGCCGCGGCTTGGCCTCGGCCGGGATGCGGAAGACCCCGAAGGGCGGGCGGTTCGTCGCGCTCGGGGAGGGGGCGGGCTCCGGGTCGAGCCACCGGTCGATCCCGAGGTCGAGGCAGGTCTGTGCCGGGACCGGGTCGGGTACCCGCCCGAAGATGAAGGCGCCCTGCTGCGCCCGGATGCGCACCTCGACCGGCGGCGGCCGCCAGAGGTGGAACGACGGCTCGGCGATCAGATCCGCGATCGGGTCGTCCTCGCGCTCCGGGGGCAGTTCGCGGCCGGTGACGTCGAAGGCGAACAGGCCCGCGTCGTAGTCGTCCTGGGTGCGGTCCTCGGTGGCGAACCACAGCGAGATCATCGCGTTGAACGACACGTCGAGCAGCCGGGTCGCCGCGCCCTGATGTTGCAGAACCGCAAGCAATTCCAGGTCGGTCATCTCGAAGCCGTCGCGCCGGTCGAGGCGCAGTCGCCGGGCGCCGTCGAGCAGTTCGCGTTCCTCGCTGGCGACCTCGGCCTCCCCGGCCGGTTGCCGCCGCGACCGGGAGACCCGCCGGTAGAGCGCGGTGTCGAGCGACCAGTTCAGATTGGCGACCCCGCGGTAGACGATCGTCGCGTTGCGCGCATACGTGTCCGGCACGGCGAGAACGTCGCGGCCGTCGCGCAGGTCGAAGGTGAAGGCCGAGGCCCAGCCCTGGTCCTCGGGGATCGCGCTGCGTGGGTCGGTCATTCGGACGATCCCGCCTCCCGGGCCCGCGCCGTCCATGTCCCGGAGGACAGCGCCGAGTAGGACGTGCGAACGATCCGCTCGAGCATGTCGAGATCGACCGCCGCGAGATCCTTCAGGTAGAGGCACCCCACCCCGGTGGTATGCGGGCCGAGCACGGCCAGGTCATCGGCGTGGGCGCCGATCCCGTCGCCGAGGTAGATCACGGTGGCCGCCTTGCGCGGTGCGAATCCGGCTGCGGGAGCATCACCTTCGCGGCCGGACTCGTAGCGGTAGTGGTAGCTGCCGTAGCCGATGATCGACGCCCACAGCGTCGGTTCCAGGCCGGTGATGCGACCGAACAGCTCCAGCAGCGTGCGCGCGTCCCGGCGCCGCTTCAGCGGGGTGACCCCCTCGACCAGCGTCGATACCTCCGACCCCGGGCCGGGCAATGCATCGGACCCATGGCCGGGACCCTCGGACTGCGGCATCCACCCACGCTAGCGCGCCCCGATCGGGGAATTCCACCCGTGCTCACCGCGGGTAGGACTCCATTTTCGGGTGGGTGTGCCCGCGGGTAGGTTTGGGCCCATGGCGTTGCCGGTGCTCGACGCGATGGAACAGCGGATCCTCGGCTCCCTGCTCGAGAAGCAGGTGACCGTTCCCGCGAGTTATCCGATGACGATCACGGCGCTGCGGACCGCCTGCAACCAGGCGTCGAGCCGCGACCCGGTCGTCGACTACGACCAGGCCGACCTCGAGCGCTGCCTGCGCGAGTTGGAACGGCGCGAATTGGTCCGGCTGATCTGGCCGAGCGGCTCGCGCACCGTCAAATATGCGGAGGCGATCGACCGGGTCCTCGATCTGGACGCCGCCGAACGCGCCCTGCTGACCGTGCTGCTGCTGCGCGGCGCCCAGGCTCCCGGCGAGCTGCGGACCCGTACCGATCGGTTGCACAGCTTCGCCGACCGGGAGCAGGTGAGCGCGGTGCTGCGCGCCCTCGCCGAGGGGGAACAGCCGCTGGTGCGCGAATTGGAATTGCGGCCCCGCGAACAGGATCGACGCTGGATCCACCTGCTCGGAGCACCGTCCACCGACGAGCACCCCGCCCCGACCCCCGCCGCACAAACCGCCGCCGCCCCAACCCCCGCCGTCGCACCGACCCCAGCCGCCGCCCCAACCCCCGCCGTCGCACCGACCCCAGCCGCCGCGACGAGCCCCGCTTCGGTAGCCACCGCCCCGACCGCCGGCGCACCGGTCTCCGCGCCGACCGCCACCGTCGCGGCGGCGCCGAACACGCTCGCGCCGAGCCCGGCCGCCGACGTCATCGCCCACCGCGCGCTGATCAGTTCGCAGGGCGAGGTGACCCTGGACCTGTACCGACCGGTGATCGCCGACGACGGCGGCTACCGCTGCCACTTCCGGATCGGCGCGGCGGGTTCCGACTCGATCGACGGGTCGGCGCACGGCGTCGACGGGATCGACGCGCTGGTCCTCGCGCTGGCCGAGGCGCGGGATCTGCTGCGGAAGTTGGGGATCGGCGTCAGCTTCCCCGGCCACGCCGACCCGGTGCTCCCGGAACCGATCGTCGACCGGTAGGCCCCGGGAGCACGGTTCGGCCCGTCGCACGGGTCGGCCCCGGACGTACGGTTCAGCCGGGACGCACGGTTCGGCCCGTCGCACGGGTCGAACCGGGGAGCATGGTTCAGTTTGTCGCGTACCGGTTCTCCGGCCGTGGCAGCCGCAGCAGACCGCGCAGCGTGTCGGCCTCGTAGCTCTCCCGGAACGCCCCGCGCCGTTGCAGTTCGGGGACCAGCGCGGTGGTGATCGTCGTCAGATCGTAGGGCAGCAGACCGGGGCGCAGACGGAAACCGTCGAGGCCGGCGAGCCGCCAGTTGACCAGCAGATCCGCCAGTTCGCTCGGGGTGCCCGCGAAGACCGCGGCATCGGAGGACAGCGGCGTCCCGTCGATCTCGTCCAACCGCGTCTTGCGCTGCGCCGCCGCGCCCGGCTCGTCGTCGAGGAAGACCACCAGATCGGAGAAGACCCGGATCGGTTCGAGGCCGTTGCGCCCGTTGGCCTCCCGAATCGTCGCGATCTCGGTGAGGATAGCGTCGAGGTGCGAGCGCGACCGGGGCGTCACGTAGACGATGTCGGCGCCGCGCACCGCCAGCTCGTACGGCAGGTGCGCGTGGGCGAGCACGGTCACCAAGGGTTGCCCCTGCGGCGGCCGCGGGGTGATCGACGGGCCGCGCACCGAGAACTGCGGACCGTCGAAGTCGATGTAGTGCAGCTTGTCCCGGTCCAGGAAGCGGCTGGTGGCGACATCGCGGATCTCCGCGTCGTCCTCCCAGCTGTCCCACAGCCGGCGGACCACCTCGATCGCGTCGCTCGCCTCGGCGAACAGCTCCACCGCGGCGGGGGAGGCCGCCAGGTCCCGGAAGTCCTCCCGGGTCAGCCCGGGCAGGGTGCGCCGGCCGAAGCGGGCCGCGTGATCCGGGCGCGGCGAGACCCGCGGCCGCCACCCCGCCCGACCGAGCGAGGCGAAGTCGAGGGAGGCGATGCCGGTCGAGATGTGGAACGGCTCGCTGTGCGTCACATCGGTCGCGGCGACCAGCCCGATATGCGAGGTGATCGGCGCGACCCGGGTGGCCAGCAGGATCGCGTCGAGCCGACCGCGCGCGATACCGGCGCGCCGGTCCCCGGTGAGGCTCTCGCCGGTGGCGGGAGCCAGAGCGTCCTCGAAGGTGACGAAGTCGAGCAGCCCGCGCTCGGCCTCGGTGACCAGGTCGGCCCAGTAGCGGCCGGTGAACAACTCCTCGGCGCGGCTCGACGGGTCGCGCCAGGCGGCGGGATGCCAGCCGGCACCGTCGAGGGCGACGGCCAGATGCAGATAGCTCACGATGCGTCCCTGATCTCTGCGGTGGTGGACGAGGCGGACGGGGTGCGGGCCGGGCCGAGACCCAGGTGCTCGCGCAGGGTGGTGCCGGTGTACTCGGTGCGCACGACCCCGCGTTCGCGCAGCAGCGGAATCACCTGATCGACCAGGTCGTCCAGGCCGCCCGGCGTCAGGTGCGGGACGAAGACGAACCCGTCCGCGCCGTCGGTCTGCACAAATTCGTTCATCTGATCGGCGACCGTCCGCGCGGTGCCGACGAAGGTCTGCCGCGACGTCGCCTCGATGACCACCTCCCGCGAGGACAGTCCCTTGGCCTCGGCCAACTCGCGCCACTGCCGGGCCATCTCGCCGCGGCCGGTGCGGAACTGCGCCTGCCCCTTGGCCAGCAGCGTGTCCTCCTCCGGCTCGAACGCCGGCAGCGGCCCGTCCGGGTCGTGCCCGGTCAGATCGCGACCCCAGACCGCCTCGAGCCGGCTGATCGCCGTCTGCGGGCTGACCTGCGCGGCGCGCACCTCGCGGGCCTTGACCAGGGCTTCGGCGTCGGTGTCGCCGAGTACGTAGGTCACCGCGGGCATGATCTTCAGGTCGTTCTCGCCGCGGCCGAAGCGCGGCAGGCGATCCTTGACGTCCCGGTAGAACGTGCGTGCGGCGTCGATGTGGCTGTGCCGGCTGAAGATGACGTCGGCATCCGCGGCGGCAAAATCGCGGCCCTGCGGGGAGTCGCCGGCCTGGACGATCACCGGGTGGCCCTGCGGCGGGCGCGGGATGTCGAAGACCCCGGAGATGTCGAACTGGGGGCTGCGGAAGCGGAACTCGCCGGCGTGCGGGGCGGCGAAGATGCCCGCCTCGCGGTCGACGAGCAGATCGTGCTCCGGGCGGCTGTCCCAGAGGGCGCGCACCGCGGCGAGGAATTCGATCGCGCGGTTGTAGCGGTCCTCCTCGGCGAGGAAGCCGCCGCGCCGGAAGTTCTCCCCGGTGAACTCGTCGAAGCTGGTCACCACGTTCCAGGCGGCGCGGCCGCCGGACAGGTGGTCGAGCGTCGCGAGGCGTCCGGCGATGTCGAACGGTTCGTTGAACGTCGAGTTGACGGTGCCGGCGAGACCCAGATGGGTGGTGACCGCGGCCAGCGCGGTCAGGACCGTGAGGTTGTCCGGGCGTCCGACGACGTCGAGGTCGTGGATGCGGCCCTTGTATTCGCGCAGCCGCAGTCCCTCGGCGAGGAAGAAGAAGTCGAATCCACCGCGCTCGGCGGTGCGAGCGAGCTCGACGAAAGAGGCGAGCTCGATCTGGCTGCGCGAGCGTGGGTCCGCCCACACCGTGGTGTTGTTGACCCCCGGAAAATGCGCCGCGAGGTGGATCTGTTTGTCCGGCATGCGACCTGTGGCCTCCCGTGTTCGGATATCCGGTCCTGAAGTCGAGCAGTTGTCTGCGTCGAGTGCAACGCCACCGCCTCGGCGGGCGATCGCTTTCCGATCACTGTGAACACAACCATGGTGCCTCGAATAGGTGTGTGGCTTCATTCTTGACGGCTCTGTGCCGTCCTGGAGGGGGAGCCCATGTGGAAACTGTGGCCGCCATCACCTGCGGATATGCGTCATCTTCTGTTCGGCGCGACGACGTTTCCGGAGGGCCCGGCCGTCGAGACGGTCATCACCCGCTGCTGCGGCCCGGCGGCCGAACCCGCCGAGCCGACCGATCGACCGAACCGGCCCGTCGCGGTTCGCTGACCGTCACCACCCCGCGCGTCCGTTCGTCGACGCGGCCATCGGCATGCCCGCCGTACTCCCGATGCCCACCTCGTCCGCATGCCCGCCGTCACCCCCATCTGCCCGCATCTCCGCCGCATCGAAAGAAGCCCGTGCCTGCCTTCGCCGCCGTCCGTACCCGTGCCGACCGCAACCGTGTGTTTCCGGCCGCCGCCCTCCTAGCCGCTGCGGCGATCACCCTCACGTCCTGCTCCTCGGGGTCGGGTACCACCGCCGACGACGCCGGCCCGGCGACCCTGCGCTACGGCCTGTCCGGCGCGCCGACCTGCGCGGACCCGGCGCAGTCGGCCAGCAATCAGACGATCTACGTCGCCCGTCAGGTGGTCGATTCGCTGACCGACCAGGACCCCGAGACCGGTGAGATCGTGCCCTGGCTGGCGCAGTCCTGGGAGATCAACCCGGACGCAACGGAATTCACCTTCCATCTGCGCGACGGGGTCACCTTCTCCGATGGCACCGCGCTGACCGGGGAGTCGGTGAAGTCGTCGTTCGACTCGGTGGCCAATACGCTGACCTCGGCCAAGGCCCAACTCGGGGCGAGCTATCTGTCGGGATATGTCGGCACCGATGTGCCCGACCCGAGCACCGCGATCGTGCGGTTCTCCGCCCCGAATTCGCAATTCCTGCAGGCGTCCTCGACCGCGCAGCTCGGTATCGTCGCCGCCTCGACGACGGCGCTGTCCCCGGAGGAGCGCTGTGCGGGCGACGCCGTCGTCGCCTCCGGCCCGTTCACCTACGAGGACTACCGGCAGGATTCCTCGGCGACGCTCGTCCGCCGGGACGACTACGACTGGGCGTCCGAGGCCGCGCTGCACCAGGGTGCGGCGCACCTCGGGCGCATCGAGTTCTCGATCATCCCCGAATCGGGGGTGCGCACCGGATCGTTGGCCTCCGGGCAGCTCGACCTGATCAGCGACGCGCTCCCGCAGGACGCCCCGCAGATCGAGGGCTCGGGCGGCCGGATCGAGACCGCAGGCAACCCCGGCATCCCGTTCGGCATCCAGCCCAACGTCAGCCGCGGGGTGCTCGCCGACGGCGCGGTCCGCCAGGCGCTGATCGCCGCGATCGACCGGCAGGAACTGGTCGACACCGTGCTCGGCCCGCAGTTCCGACCGGCCGACTCGTCGCTGGCATCGGCGACCCCCGGTCACGTCCCGGTCGACACGGTCACCTTCGATCAGGCTCGCGCCCGCACGATCCTCGACGACGCCGGCTGGCAGGAGGGCGCCGACGGCATCCGCACCAAGGACGGGCAGCCGCTGTCGTTCACCGTCCTGGTCACCTCGGTCTTCGCCGGCAACCAGGCGATCCTGGAGCTGGTGCAGCAGCAGCTGCGCGCGGTCGGCATCGACCTGCAGATCGACCTGATCTCGAACGCCGAGTACACCACCCGTTCCAACGACGGCGACTACGACGCGATCTACTACAACTCCAGCCGCGCCGACGGCGACATCCTGCGCACCGCCTTCGCCCTCGACCAGCGCAACCTCAACCACCGTGGCCCGATCCCCGACCTCGACGAGGTGCTCGCCGAGCAGCTGACGACCATCGACCCGACCCAGCGCGCCGAGCTGATCGCCCGCGCCCAGCAGTTGGTCATCGACAACGGACTGTGGATCCCGACCGTCGAGCTGTCCCAGGTGATCGGCGCGGCCCCGACCGTGGAGAACGTCCGCTTCGACGCCTCGGCCCGGCTGCTGTTCTTCGATACCGACGTCGCCGGCCGATGATCCGCTACGTGGCGTACCGGCTGGCCTGGGCGGTCGCCGTCATCTGGGCGGCGTTCACCGTCGCCTTCGGGGTGCTCTACGTCCTGCCGTCCGATCCGGTGAGCATCGCCGCCGGCGCGGCCGGTTCGGGGACCCCGGTCGACGCGGCGGCGATCGCCGAGATGCAGCAGCGCTACGGACTGGACAAGTCGGTCGGCGAGCAATACGTCGTCGGCCTGGGCAATGCGGTCACCGGCGACTTCGGCCGGTCGATCGGCACCGGCCAACCGGTCACCGAGGCGATCGCCGCGGCTCTGCCCAGCACGATCCAACTGGCTCTCGCGGCGCTGGTGCTCGCGGTGGTCTTCGGCGGCGGGTTGGCGATCCTGGCGACTTATCTGCGCACGTCCTGGCTGCGCACCGCGCTGCTGGCGTTGCCGCCGCTCGGCGTCGCGGTGCCGACGTTCTGGAGCGGTCTGATCCTGCTGGACCTGTTCTCCTTCCGGTTGCCGATCTTCCCGGCGTTCGGCGACACCGGGTTCACCTCCCTGGTGCTGCCGGCGATCGCGCTGGCGATCCCGACCGGCGCGATGATCGCGCAGGTGCTGGCGACCAGCCTGATCGGTACCGCGCGCCAACCGTTCGTCGACACCGCCCGGGCCAAGGGGGCGAGCGACCTGCGGGTGCACGTCCACCACCTGCTGCGGCTGTCGTCGATCCCGGCGCTGACGATCGCCGGCGTGCTGGTCGGCGACATCCTCGCCGGCGCCGTGGTCGTCGAGACGGTCTTCGCCCGCAACGGGCTCGGCCGGCTGACCCAGACCGCGGTGCTCAACCAGGACATCCCGGTCGTGTTGGCGGTGGTGCTGTTCAGCGCGCTGGTCTTCGTCCTGGTCAACCTGGTGGTCGACCTGATCTACCCGCTGATCGACCCGCGCGTGGTCGTGCGCGCCGCACCGACCAACCCTGTGTCGACGGCCGACCGGGAGAGCTCCGATGTCTGATATCGCCGTGGTCGCCGACGCCGACCGGTCCGCCGCTCCCGAGCCGCCCGCCGAATCCCGCCCCACCCGGCGGGCCCTGCCCTGGCGCCGAATCCGCCGGTCGGTGTCGATCTGGTTGGCGGCGCTCGTCCTGCTGATCGCGGTCGGCTTCGCGTTCCTGCCCGATCTGTTCGCCCGCTACGACCCGCTGATCGGCACCCCGGCCGACAAGCTGCTGCCGCCGTCGGCGACGTACTGGTTCGGTACCGACAACCTCGGCCGCGACGTCTTCTCCCGGGTGGTGCACGGCGCCGGCCTGTCGCTGGGCTCCACCCTGCTCGCCGTCGGGCTCGCCGTGGTGATCGGCTCGACGCTCGGCCTGGTCAGCGGCGCCCTCGGCGGCGTCATCGACACGGTCTTCATGCGGTTCGTCGAGGTGCTGCAGTCGATCCCGACGCTACTGGCGTCGTTGGCGCTGGTGACCGTCCTCGGCTTCGGCACGGTCAACGTCGCGATCGCGGTCGGGGTCACCTTCATCGCCGCCTTCGCCCGGGTGATGCGCGCCGAGGTCCTGCGGGTGCGCTCGTCGGCCTACGTCGAAGCGGCCACCGCCGGCGGCAGCAGCCCCCTGCGGGTGCTGTGGCGCCACATCCTGCCGAACTCCTACGCGCCGGTCCTGTCGCTCGCGGCGGTGCAGTTCGGGCTGGCCGTGCTCGCCGTCTCGGCGCTGAGCTTCCTCGGTTTCGGTGCGGTGCCGCCCACCCCGGAATGGGGCTCGCTGGTCTCCGAGGGCCGCGGCTTCCTCGGCGTCGCCTGGTGGATGACCACGATGCCGGGCCTGACGATGATCGCGATCGTCCTGTCGGCCCACCGCCTCGGCCACGCCCTCGACGATCGGAGAAGCCGATGAGCGAGCCCCTGCTCGAGGTATCCGACCTCGAGGTCACCTACGACGGCGCCCCGGTCGTGCGCGGTGTCTCGCTGACCGTCGACCCCGGCGAGGTGGTCGCCCTGGTCGGCGACTCCGGCTCCGGGAAGTCGACCACCGCCCACGCGGTCCTCGGCCTGCTGCCGCGCGGCGGCGAGATCACCGGCGGCCGGATCACCTTCGCCGGCGATCGGGTGGACAACGCCCCGCGCCGGGCCCTGCAGGCGCTGCGCGGCCGGCGGATCGGGCTGGTCCCGCAGGACCCCGGCACCGCCCTGAACCCGGTGCACCGGGTGGGCGAGCAGATCGCCGAGGTGCTGCGTATCCACCGCATCGCCGACAAGCGGGCGGCGGCCACCGCGGCGATCGATCTGCTCGAGGCGGCCGGGATCGACTCCCCGCAGCTGCGGGCCACGCAGTATCCGCACCAACTGTCCGGCGGTCAGCGCCAACGCGTCCTGATCGCGATCGCCCTGGCCTGCGATCCGCAGCTGGTGATCGCCGACGAACCGACCAGCGCCCTCGACGTCACCGTCGCCCGGCGCATCCTCGACCACCTCGAGGACCGCATCCGCCGGGAACGCACCGCGGTCCTGCTGATCACCCACGACCTCGCCGTCGCCGGCGAACGCGCCGACCGCATCCTGGTGCTACGCGACGGCCGTATCGAACGGCACGGCGAGGCGGCGGTGATCGCCCGCGAACTGCGCATCCCGGTACCCGACGCGCCGCGACGACCGCCCGCCGCACCGGTCCTGGAGCTGTCCGGCGTGGGTAAATCGTTCGGCCCGATCCGGGCGGTCGCGGGGGTGGACCTGACCGTGCAACGCGGCCGCACCCTGGCGCTGGTGGGGGAGAGCGGCTCGGGCAAGTCGACCACCGCACGCATCGCCGCCCGCCTGGAGACCCCCGACGCCGGGACGGTGCGCTTCGAGGGCACCGACGTCACCGGGCTGCGCGGTCGGGCGCTGCGGCGGTGGCGGCGCCGGATCGGGGTGGTCTACCAGAACCCCTTCGCCTCGCTCGACCCGCATCTGACCGTCGCGGACATCGTCGCCGAGCCGTTGGCGGCGTCCGGGGTGGCCCGGCGGGATCGCCGGGAGCGGGTGATCGACCTGTTGGCGTCGGTCGACCTGGACGAGCGCTTCCTCGACCGCAAACCGGCGCGGCTGTCCGGCGGTCAGCGGCAGCGGGTGGCGATCGCCCGGGCCCTCGCCGGCGAGCCGGACGTGCTGGTCCTCGACGAACCCACCTCGGCCCTCGACGCCAAGGTGGCCTGGCAGATCCTCGACCTGCTCGCCGACCTGCAGGAGCGCCGCGGACCGGGATACTTGCTGGTCACACACGATCTCGGGGTGGTGCGCCGGATCGCCGACGCCGTGGCGGTGCTCAGTGCCGGCCGGATCGTCGAGGCCGGGCCCGCGGCCGACGTGCTCGGCGACCCGCAGCATCCCTATACCCGCGATCTGCTCGCGGCGGTGCCGACCGGCTAGGACGTGTGCAACCGTTCACCACACAGGGCCGCCGCGACGATAGTTGTCGCGGCGGCCCTGTCAGGAAGATGTACGCACACCCGTCGGGGTGGTTGCTACTGGATGCGGCGCTCGCGGCCCTTCCACATCTCCTCGCGCAGCACGAACTTCTGGATCTTGCCGGTCGAGGTCTTCGGCAGGTGGCCGAAGACGACACGGCCGGGCGCCTTGTAGCGGGCCAGCCGGGACTTCACGAAGTCGACGATCTCGGACTCGGTGGCGTCCTGGCCGTCCTTGAGCGTGACGAACGCCGCCGGCACCTCGCCCCACTTCTCGTGCGGCATCGCGACCACGGCAACCTCGAGCACCGCCGGGTGGTCGGCGATGACCTGCTCCACCTCGACCGAGGTGATGTTCTCGCCGCCGGAGATGATGACGTCCTTGCTGCGGTCGCGCAGCTCGATGTAGCCGTCCGGGTGCATGACGCCGAGGTCACCGGTGTGGAACCAGCCACCGGCAAACGCCTGGGCCGTGGCCTCCGGGTCGCGCAGGTAGCCGAGCATCACATTGTTGCCGCGCAGCAGGATCTCGCCGACCGACTCGCCGTCGCGCGGCAGATCGTTGCCGTCGAGGTCGACGATGCGGGCGGTGGTGCCCACGACGTTCGACACACCCTGCCGGGCCTTGAACTTCGCCCGCTGGTCGCCGGGCAGGTCGTCCCACTTCGACTGCCATACGCACAGCACCGCCGGCCCGTAGACCTCGGTCAGACCGTAGACGTGGATGACGTTGAAGCCGAGGCGGTCCATATCCCGCAGGATCGCCGGTGACGGCGGGGCACCGCCGGTGGCCAGCTTGACCGGGTGCGCCATCGGCTCGGCCTCGCGGGCGAAGGCGATCATCGACATCACGGTCGGGGCGCCGCACATGTGGGTGACCGCGCCGCTGCGCAGGTGCTCCCAGATCAGCGACGGGTCGACCTTGCGCAGGCAGATCTGTGTGCCGCCGGCCGCGACGATCGCCCAGGGGAAGGTCCAGCCGTTGCAGTGGAACATCGGCAGCGTCCACAGGTAGCCGGAGTCCGGTCCGATACCCAGGTGCGCCATCATCCCGACCGCCTGCAGGAAGGCGCCGCGATGGTGGTACATCACGCCCTTCGGGCGGCCGGTGGTGCCGGAGGTGTAGTTGATCGACAGGACGTCCAGCTCGTCGACGATCGGGCGCGGGATCGGGTCGGCCGAGGCCAGCAGCGCCTCGTACTCGTCCTCCGACGAGATCAGCTGTACCTCGGGCAGCTCCTTGGCGACCTCGGCGGCGATCTCCGCGAACGACGGGTCGTAGATCAGCACCGACGACTCGCTGTGCTTCACCAGGTTGGCCACCTCGAAGGCGGACAGGCGGGTGTTGATCGCGACCAGCGGGACGCGCGCCCACGGCACACCGAAGTGCGCTTCGAGCAGGACATGGCTGTTCGGCGCGATGACCGCCACCGGGCGACCGTCCGCGATCCGGGTGATCGCACCGCCGAGGCGGGCCACCCGGTCGTACAGCTCGGCGTACGTGAAGCTGCGGTCACCGTCGACCACCGCGGTCCGATCCGCGAAGCTGTCGCGCGCCCGGTCGAGAAAGCCGAGCGGGCTGAGCGGCTCGAAGGAGGCGCTCGGCGCGTGTCCCGCGGCGGTGTCGACCCCCTGCGGTTCGACGGGTGCGGATGGATGTGCGGTCACAATGCCTCCGGTGGTGATGTGAGCTGAATATCGACCCGCCGGACCCGCGACTGTGACCCACGGGTCCTTAACCGGCTCCTCGAGAGCCCTTGGGCACTCCTGAAGTGTATGTCGCACCCGTCACAAGGCCTCCGAAGAATCGGACTCCACGGTGGTAGAGCCGTCCTTTCGAAGGGTGCACGGGCGCTCACCCGACGGGATGTCGCCTCGGGCGAGTGGCACGGGCGGCCCGGACAGGTCGGCGTCCGGTCAGTGGAAGGGGTCGGTGGTGTACCCGACGAGGTCGGCGACCGAGTCGAGGACGAGCGTCGGCCGGAACGGGTACTGCTCGACGGAGTCGGCGGTCGAGATCCCGCTCAGGACCAGGATGGTGCGCAGCCCGGCCTCGAGCCCGGAGACGATGTCGGTGTCCATCCGGTCGCCGATCATCAGGGTGTGCTCCGAGTGGGCGCCGATCGCCCGCAGCGCCGAGCGCATCATCAGCGGATTGGGTTTGCCGACGTAGTACGGCTCCTTGCCGGTCGCCCGGGTGATCAGGGCGGCCACCGAACCGGTCGCCGGGACCACCCCCTGCCGTGATGGCCCGGTCGGATCGGGGTTGGTCGCGATGAACCGCGCGCCGCCGTCGATCAACCGGATCGCGGTGGTGATCGCCTCGAACGAGTAGGTCCGCGTCTCGCCGAGCACCACATAGTCGGGGTCGGTATCGGTGATGACGTAGCCGATCTCGTGCAGCGCGGTGGTCAGCCCCGACTCGCCGAGCACGTAGGCGGTGCCGTTCGGGCGCTGGCTGTCGAGGAAGTCCGCCGTCGCCAACGCGGAGGTCCAGATGGCGCGCTCGGGGATGTCGAGGCCGCTGCGCTGCAAGCGGGCGTGCAGGTCGCGGCGGGTGCGCATCGAGTTGTTGGTCAACACGATGAACGGGGTGCGCGCCTCGGTCAGTTCCTTGATGAACTCCGCCGCGCCCGGGATCAGGTGCTGCTCGTGGACGAGGACGCCGTCCATGTCCATCAGGTACTTCCAGCCCTCGGGCGGCTGATGGGGCTGCTCGATCGGCTGCGTCGCGTCCTGGGGGTTCACCCCACCAGTCAAGCAATTTCCCTGCCGTCCCGGAGGTGAATTCTTCGCCACAACCGGCGTTGACGACATTTTCCGGCGAGGCTGTCGATATCCGGACGATTCGCCCGTCATGGTGGTGACGGCCCCACGAGGCGGCCGTCCGGGACGACCCGCTCGAACTCACTGGAGGGTGACGAGGATGAAGTACGTGGTGTTGCTGGTCGGATACGCCGACGGTCGCAGCTGGGACGAGCGCAGCGAGGCCGAACAGGCCGAGTTCCTCGAGGCGCACGCCGGCTTCGACGCGGCGGTCGAGGCCGCCGACGGATGCGCGATCATCGCCGGTGAGGCCCTGAACGACGACGGCAGCGATGCGACGGTTGTGATCAACCACGCCGACGCCGATCCGGTGATCACCGCGGGGGCGTTCAGCGAGGCGACCGAGGCGATCGGCGGCTTCTACGTGCTGGAGGTCCCCGACCTGTCCACGCTGTTGGAACTGGTCAAGAAGATGCCGCCGTACACGATGGAGTTGCGACCGGTGGTGGAATACGAGATGGAATGACCAACCCGGTCGCGATCGCCCACCGCGACCACTGGGGCCGGCTGCTGGCGGTCCTGGTGGCGCGGTATCGGCGCCTCGATCTGGCGGAGGATGCGCTGGCCGAGGCGTTCGCGAGCGCTGCGCGGGTGTGGCCGGGCGCGGTTCCGGACAACCCGGCGGGCTGGTTGATGACCGCGGCGAACCGGGTTGCCGTCGATCAGTTGCGCCGAGAAGAGGTCGCGCGGCGGCGCCGGCCGTTGCTGATCGTCGACGCGGCGGGGCGCGAGCGAGTCGGATCGGAGCGCGAGATGATCGACGATCTCGACCCCGCCCCGCTGCGCGACGATCAACTGCGGATGATCTTCCTGGTCGCCCACCCGGCCCTGGCACCGGAGGCGTCGGCGGCGCTGGCTCTGCGCCTGGTGCTCGGGCTGCCGACCGCGACGATCGCCGACCTGTTCCTGGTGCCGACCGCGACGATGGCGGCGCGGCTGACCCGGGCGAAGAAGCGCATCATCGCGGCCGGTATCCCGCTGGAGTTGCCCGAGGGCGCGGCGCTCGACGGGCGCATCACCAACGTCTGCCGCGTGGTCTACCTGTGTTTCACCGCCGGCTACGCCCCGCCGGCCGGGGATCGGCTGCTGGAGCCGGCGTTGTCGGGGGAGGCGATCCGACTGGGCCGGCTGGTGGTCGACCTGCTGCCCGACCGCCCCGCGCCGGCCGCCGGGTTGGCGGTGATGCTGCTGCAGCATTCCCGGCGTGACGCGCGGGTGGACGCCGACGGCGGATTGGTGTTGCTCGACGACCAGGATCGCCGCCGCTGGCATCACGACGAGATCGCCGAGGGGATCGCCCTGCTCGACGGGGTTCGCGGCACCCTCGGCGGGTTCGGGGCGCAGATGTACCTGCAGGGGCGGATCGCCGCCGAACACGCGGTGGCCGCGTGTGCCGAGGATGTCGACTGGGCGCGGATCGACCGGTGGTACCGGCAGCTCGAACGGCTCACGCCGAGCCCGGTGGTGCGGCTCAATCGGGCGGTCGCCGTGTCGCGCGCGGTCGGGCCGGCGGCAGGCCTGGAGGTCCTGAACGGTGTGGACGACGCCTTGGCCGACAACCACCGGCTGCATGCGGTGCGCGCCGATCTGTATGAGCGCGTGGGGGATTCGGCCGCGGCCGCCGACCAGTACCGCCGCGCGATCGAGGTGTGCGACAACGCCGTCGAACGCCGGCACCTGCAGCGCATGCTCGACGCGGTGACCGGTTCCGGCCGGGACACCCGCTGAGGTCGTAGGTTCGGTCGGGACGACCGCTGAGGTCCTAGGGTTTCGGATACGACCGCGGAAACGACCGCGACCCGATGTGACGTGGCGGATTCCTCGATCGGGAGGTGGCGGTGGCGGACACGGGATCAGCGGATGTGATCGACCCGGGCGACCCGTCGACCTGCCCCTTCTGCGTCATCGTGCGCGGCAAGGATCCCGCGGCGCGGGTGGTCGACCGCACCTCGTCGACGGTCGCGTTCCTGCCGCTGAACCCCGCCACCCGCGGCCACACCCTGGTGGTCCCCACCCGCCACGTCCCGACCGTGTGGGGCCTCGAAGCCGCCGAGGCGGAGGCCCTGGCCCGCGAGACCACCCGCATCGCCGAGGCGGTGCGCGGTGCGGTGAACCCGGACGGCATGAACATCATTCAGTCCAACGGCGCCGCCGCCACCCAAACCGTCCCGCACCTCCACGTGCACCTCGTCCCGCGCCGGCACGGCGACCGGATGATCCTCGACTGGCCCGACGGTCCCGCCGAGGACGGCGACGCGCAGGACCGCACCTTGGCCGAGATCCGGGATAGCCTTCCGACCGTGCCCGAGAATGGTGATCCGCCGGCGCCCGCCGGCAATCCGCCCGCGCCGGCCGATGCTCCGCCCGGGCCCGCCGGCGCCCCTCCCGTGTCTCCCGAAGACCGCCGCCAGCACCTGGACTTCATCCAGAGCACGATCACCCGGATGTCGCAGGCGTCGTCGTCGGCCAAGACGTGGGCGCTGCCGATCGTCACCGCCACCTACGGCTACGCGATCGTCGAGGACGCCTGGGGTGTCGCCCTGCTCGGCATCCTGGCCGTCGTGATCTTCGCGATCCTCGACGCGAACTACCTCAAGCAGGAACGCGCCTTCCGGCACCTGTACGACCAGGTCGCACGCGGCGGTCCGATCCCGACGTTCTCGATGAACTCGACGCTCGCCGCACCCGCCGGCTCGACCGTCAACTACTGGCCCGATGCCGCGGACCTGCGCTCCTGGTCCATCGCCCTGGTCTACGGGCCCCTGCTGGCGGCGGGAATTGTCATCGCCATCTGGTTCGCCATCGTCCCTGTGTGATGTCTAGGC
Source organism: Millisia brevis NBRC 105863 (assembly GCF_001552615.1). Lineage (GTDB taxonomy): Bacteria > Actinomycetota > Actinomycetes > Mycobacteriales > Mycobacteriaceae > Millisia > Millisia brevis. The sequence continues at coordinate 108,421 of NZ_BCRN01000009.1, read as the reverse complement.
ACCCCCGTCCGGCCCGCCGGTTCGGGTCGAGGTTCGGTCGTCCGTGCGCGTCGGACCCGCGCGGTCCGGCTCGATCAACTGGGTGACCCGGTACTCGACCAACTCCCGCATCACCAAAGACGTGCGCGTCCGATCGACCCCGTCGATATCGAGGATGCGACCGGCGACCCGGTACATGTCGTCGGCGTCGCGGGCCACCACCTGCACGAGCAGGTCGTCCTCGCCACTGATGCCGTCCACCGAGATCACCTCGACGATCGACCGCAGGTGCTCGGCGACGGCGTCGAGGTGCACCTGCTGCACCCGGGTGAAGACAAACGCACGCAGCGGATAGCCGAGATAGGCGGGGTCGATGCGGCGGTCGAAGCCGCGGATCGCACCGCCCTCGTCCCACCGATTGAGGCGCGCGTGCACGGTATTGCGGGAGATCCCGGTGCGCTCCGCCAGACCGGCGGTGGTCGCGCGCGGGCTGTCGGTCAATGCCAACAGCAGGTTGGCATCCGCCCGGTCGAAGGTGCGGCGAGGGGTCATAGTGACGAACATACCGCCCCCACGCAGCGCCCGATTGGGCATTCTGCGCAATTCGGCGCCGCGATCTTGTGCGACTGATCGACCAGTGGTCCGATGGAAGGACGAAGTGCACCCGCCGACGCGACCCGCCCGAGGTCGCGCGAGGAGGTTGACGTGACCATGTCGGACATCTCGGCGCAGCCCGCCGCGCCCGTGCCGGGCGGCATCACCCCGGATCCCTTGGATGAGATCGCCCGCCGGGTGCTCTGGCTCTCTACCGCGATCGTTCACCACGCCAACCGGGTGCGCCCCAATACCAGCGGCCTCAAGGTCGGCGGACATCAGGCGTCCAGCGCGTCGATCGTCGCGATCATGGTCTCCCTCTACCTCGAGCAGTTGCGAGCGCAGGACCGGGTATCGGTCAAGCCGCACGCCTCGCCGGTGCTGCACGCGATCAACTATCTGCTGGGCTCCCTGGACGAGAAGTACCTGACCACGCTGCGCGAATTCGGTGGACTGCAGAGCTATCCGAGCCGCTCCAAGGATCCCGACCCCGTCGACTACTCCACCGGGTCGGTCGGCATCGGTGCCACCGCACCCATCTGGGGTGCGATCGCTCGCCGCTACGTCGAGGCGACCTTCGGTGGCGCCGGCACCGGGCGGCAGTACTCCCTGGTCGGCGACGCCGAACTCGACGAGGGCGCGATCTGGGAAGCCCTGGTCGACCCGGCGGTCCCCGAACTGGGCGAAATCGTGTGGATCATCGACCTCAACCGGCAGTCCCTCGACCGGGTGGTGCCCACCTTCGCGGCTACCCGCCTCGAGACGATGTTCTCCGCGGCCGGGTGGCAGGTGATCACCGTCAAATTCGGTACCCTGCTCGAGGAATTGTTCACCCGCCCCGGTGGCACGCATCTGCGCGACCGCATCGTCGAGATGTCCAACCCGGAATATCAACGGCTGCTGCGCTGTTCGGCTACCGAGCTGCGCGACCGCCTCCCCGGTGACGGCGCCGGGGCCGATGCGATCCGCACTCTGATCGCGGACCTGGACGATCCGACCCTGCTGCGCGCGATCCGTAACCTCGGCGGCCACGACATGGCCGCGCTGCGCGCCGCCTACGCCGGCATCGACGACAGCCGACCCACGGCGATTATCGCGTACACCGTCAAGGGTTTCGGTCTGCCCACCGAGGGGCACCCGCAGAACCACTCGTCGCTGCTGTCGACCGAGCAGTTCCGCTCGCTTGGTGGCGAACTCGGTGAGGACCCGGACCACCCCTTCCGGCGCTTCGATGCGGACAGCGCTGCCGGCGAGATCTGCCGGGCCGCTGCCCAACGGTTGCGCCGCGAGGACATTCCGTCGATGACCCCACCGCCCGTGCCCACCGACATCGGGCGGGTGCCCTCGGCGACGTCGTCGACCCAGGCCGCGTTGGGTCGAGTGCTGCTCGACCTGACCCGAGACGCCCCCGACGTCGCCCGCCGCATTGTCACCGTCTCTCCCGACGTCTCGTCGAGTACCAACCTGGCCGGCTGGCTCAACAAGGCCGGGGTGTGGTCGCCGACCGAGCGGCGCGATTGGTTCGCCGACGACTCCGACACGATCATGCACTGGTCCGAACGCCCCACCGGCCAGCACATGGAACTGGGCATCGCCGAAACCAACCTGGTCGGGCTGCTCGGTGAGTTGGGCGCCACCTGGAGCCGCTGGGGGCAGCCGCTGCTGCCGATCGGCGTGCTCTACGACCCGTTTGTCGAGCGCGCCCTCGAACCGTGGTCGTTCGGCATGTATGCCGGCGGCCAGTCGATCCTCGTCGGCACTCCCTCCGGGGTGACCCTGGCGCCGGAAGGTGGTGCGCACCAGTCGATCACCACCCCATCGGTCGGGTTGGAACAGCCGAGCTGCGATACCTACGAACCGGCGTTCGCCGCCGAGGTCGAGTGGATTCTGCTGCACTGCCTGGGGCAACTCGGCCGTCCCGATGGACGCTCGGCCTATCTGCGGCTGTCGACCCGGCCGGTTCAACAGGGCCTCGCCGCGATCCCCACCGATCCCGCCGCCCGGGAACGGCGCCGCAAGCAGGTGATCGCCGGCGCCTACACGCTGCGCGCGGAATCGACGCCGGAAGTGTGCATCGTCGCGATGGGCGCCATGGTCACCGAGGCCCTGGCGGCCGCGGATCGGTTGGCGACCATGGAGATCCGCGCCGAGGTGATCTGCGTGACCGGCCCCGGCGCGATCTTCCAGGCCCTGCAGGCGCGGCGCGGTCTCGACGACGGCCCGTCGTGGATTCTCGATCAGGTCTTCCCGGCCGAGCGGGCGGCGCCGATGGTGACGGTCCTCGACGGACACCCACACAGCCTGGCGTTCCTGTCGACGATCAATCGGGTGCCCGCGCAGCCGTTGGGCGTCACCCGATTCGGGCAGGCCGGCTCGCTCGAGGACGTCTACCGCTATCACGGGATCGACGCGGACAGCATCGTCGCGGCCTGCCTGGATGTGCGCGGCTCCGCCTGAGTCGCCGCTGCACCGGGGTGGGATCACGTCGACCACCACCCCGGGGCGCGGTGCGGGATTTCGTTACCGGTGTCGGCGAGAACGGCCGCGAGGTTGTAGCCGGTGACCCGAAGCTCACCGTTGCTGCCCGGGCGGGCGTAGTCCGAGTGGCCGTCCGCGCCGTCGCGGGCCACCCCGTCCGGGGTGACCACCGGATCGGTGGAGAGCCGTTCGACGCCGGGCAGATCGGACGGGTTGGTGCCGAACCAGGGGATATGGGCCACAGGGTCGCGGTGTGCGGTCATCTCGTGCACCTCGTCGACGCCGAGCCGGTCGGTGATCGTCTCGCCGGCCGCCGCTGCGACCCCGGGAGAGCCGTAGAAGACTGCCGCGTCGACACCATGACTCGGATCGTGTTGTAGAGCAAGGCTGGTGGTCAACGATCCGTAGGAGTGTCCGAAGGCGCTGACATTCGCGTCGTGCTCGCCGTTGGCGGCGTCGAGCCCGCGGAAGAAGCCGTTGAGGTCGACGGCGCCACGCTCGGCGTGCTCACGGGTCAGGATGTCGACCACCCCGGGCCCACCGTCGGCGATCTGCGGGGCGTCGTACCCGAGCCACGCGATCACCGCGACGCTCTCCGTCTCCCGGTCGGCCGCCCGCAACTGGGCGATCGCCTCCTCGCGCAGTTGCTCACCCTCGGAGACCATGCCGTTCAACGAATCGCGCACGGTGGTGGTGATTCCACCGGTGGTGACCGACACGTGGTCGGCCGCGTCGGGGTCTCCGATCGCCATGGCCGCGCGGGTCTGCGCGCCGGAGTCGGTGTCGAGCAGCAGCAACAGCCGATCGTCGCCGGCGAGGTTCGCGCGCACCGCATCCAAATCCAACAGCCGCAGCTGGGCCTCGGCGATCCGGTCGAGCACCTCCCGCCGCGCGGCCATGGTGACGGGCCCCTCGGCACCACCGGGATCGCGGGCGTCGAGTTGCGCCAGCGTGGACCGGTGGGCGGCCAGGGTCGATTCCCACCGCGCCCGCAGATCGTCGAGCCGCGCCCGGTTGGCCTCGTCCCGCACCCGAGCGGGTAGCCCGTCGAGACCACCGATCAGCGCCGGGTGCTCGCCGAGCAGCATGTGTTGCTGTCCGGTGGACAGCGATTCCCACCAGCGGCGCCGATCCTCCGGTGTCGCTCCGATCGGTGGCATCGGTGCCGGGAGGGGCAGTAGGTCGGCGGCGCGACGCAGCAGGGCGGCGGCCGACAGGTCGATATTCGCCAGTCGGGCCAATGCGGCGGCGATGTCGGTCGACCAGCGCATCTCCCGTTCGTGGAGGACGGCGAGCGCGGACGGATCGGACGACGCCGTCGCGATCGATCGCAGGGCTGCGGAGGCTTGGGCGGCTCCGTACTCGGAGATCTCGAAACCGTCGCCTTCGGCGGTGGCGACGGCGTCGAGCACTGCGCCCCGTCCGGCCGCCACCCGAAAGTGTGCATCCTCGGCCGCATCCGCAACTTGTCGGAGACCCGTTGCGAGCGCGTCGACTCGTTGCACGATCGCGCCGGCCATCACCCGCGCGGCTTCGGAGGCTTCCCCGGCCCATGCGGCGCTCACGTCGCCGACGGCGCTGCGATAGTCCGCGGTGCGGGTGTGCAGGTCGTCGGAGAGCGTCCGCCAGCCGCCCGCGCGGTCGAGCAGCGCCTCGGGCTGCCACGACCGGGTGAGCGAGATCGTCGGGTTCATCGGAGTTCGTTCCCGGGGTCGGCGGAGACCTGCGATCCGACCGCCGCGGTGCCGGCGTCGATCGGGCCCGAGCCGGCCGAGCCCGAGGTGAGATCCCCCGCCCGGGCGTCGGCTGCTTCGTAGGACTCCGCGGTCCGCTCGACCGTATCCGCCCATCGCTCGACACGTCGGCGCGTGTCGTCGACCGCTCCGGTGATGTCGGCGGCGAGGCGATCGCACTGCCGGGCCGACGCGGAGTCCGGCATGTCGGCGCCGGTATTGACCGGAACGGTTCGCGCGTCGGCCCACGTCGAGCGGGCGCGGGCCGCCGCATCGCGCAGCGCCTGCGGATGAACGATCAGCATCGCGAATCTCCTTGGTATCGAACAGGATCACATGGATCGAAGCCGGCCCGTGCCGCACTGGATCGACCGTAGTGGCCACGCAACGGTCCGGCGATCGGCTCGGTGAACCCGGGGATAAACGATCCGGCCTGTGGATGAACGGGTTGCGTTTCCGGGTGGAATATGAATGCGCGTAGTGCTGTCGCGACCGGCTTCGGGTGCGGCACGATGAGGACATGACTTTCGATCCGCGAGCCCTGCTCGCCGACAGTTCCTTCGGAATCCTCGCCACCATCAAGGCCAACGGCATGCCGCAGCTGTCTCCGGTGACGCCGTGGTTCGACCGGGAGAACGAAACGATCCTGATTTCGACCCGCGAGGGCCTCGTGAAGACGTCCAACCTGCGTCGTGATCCGCGCGCCGCCCTCGAGGTATCGAGCTCCGACGGCCGCGATTGGGCGACCGCCGAGGGGTCGGTCACCCTGATCGGGCCGTCCGACGATCCGAACGGCCCCGAGGTGGAGGCTCTGGTCGACTACTACCGCGGCGCCGCCGGTGAGCATCCGGACTGGGACGAGTACCGGTCCGTGATGGTCTCCGACCGCCGCGTCCTGATCCGCATCACCGTCGAACACATCTACGGAGCCACCATCCGCCGCCCCTCCTGAGGCCGATCGGCCGCCCGGGTTCGGCTGCAGGCCTTACCGTCGCCCGATCGTGCTGTGGATAGCCGATCGGGCGCGGATGGTCTGTGGATAACCGGGTTGACGGTTGCTGGTGATCGTGCATGTGGACTGTCAATTGCGTTGCTGCAAAGAACTATTCGGAAGAACCTGTCGGTGGTTTCGGCTACCGTTCGGGTCATGTATTCGGGGGAGATCGATCGGGCGTACGCGGCAGCCGAACGGGCTGTCGCGGCGCTCGCCGACCTGCCGATCGACCGGATGACCGCCGATGAACTACTGGAGGGGCGAGCTCGCCATGAACGGCTTGCCCGATCGCTCTCCGGCGCCGACCGTCGGCCGTTGGCCCGTCTCGCCGAACTGGGAACGGTCGATTTCGGCGGTGGACGGCTCGGGCTGATCCTGGCCGACCGCTTGCGCATCACCCCAGTGGAGGCAGGGCGGCGGCTGCACGAGGCCGCCGATCTCGCGCCGCGTCAGCTCGAGACCGGCGAGCTGCTGCCTCCGCAGTTACCGCAGGTCGCCGAGGCCGAACGGCGTGGGGACATCGGGACCGGCCACGTGAAGGTCATTCGGGACTTCCTGCGTGATCTGCCCGCCGCGGTCGCCCTGGAAGATCGAATCTCGGCCGAGAATCGCCTGGCCGACCTGTCGACTCGGATGCGCCCCGACGAGGTGCGGCGCTGCGCCCACCGCATCGCCGCCTACCTGAATCCTGATGATCACTTCACCGAGCGGGATCGAGCCCGCAAGCGCCACTTCACGATGCATCCGCAGGGCGCGGACAAGATGCGCACGGGATCGTTCTGCCTCGAACCGGAGGTGAGTGCCTATCTGGAGGCGATCTTCGCGAAGCTTGCGAGCCCCGGAATGTGCCATCCGGAGGACCCCGAGCCGACCGTGGACGGAGTGCCCGATCCGGATGCTGTGTCGCGGGATACCCGCTCACCCGGGCAGCGGCGGCACGATGCGCTGTCCGCGATCTGTCGTGACGCCGTCGCATCCGAACGGCTCGGGTCGCATCGAGGGCTACCGGTCACGGTGATCGCGACCGTCACGCTGCAGGACCTGCAGGACCACGCCGGGGTGGCCACTACGGGCGGCGGATCGCTGATCCCGATGCGGGATCTGATCCGGATGGCCGGCCGAAATATGCCGTACTTGTGCGTCTTCGACGATCACAGCGCGCGACCGCTCTACTTCGGACGGGCCAAACGCCTCGCCGGTCCCGACCAGCGGCTCGCCCTGCACGCCCTCGACCGCGGCTGCACTCATCCCGGGTGCCCGTCGAGCGCCTACATCTGCGAAACCCACCATCTGCGTGAATGGGCCGATGGGGGAGCGACCGATACCGACAATCTGACTCTGGTCTGTCCCACTCATCACCGCATGATTGGCACCGACAGCCCTCGATGGCGGACGTCGAGGAATCGAGCCGGGCGCACACAGTGGTCACCGCCGCAGCACGTCGACCCGTCCGGCCGACCGCGAACCAACGGCTACCACCACCCGGAGCAGCAGGTGGGCGGATTCAATGGCGCCCAACCGCCGTGAGAGTCGGCGGAAGCGAACGAGCCGGCACTCAGTCGATATCGAGGACCAGTGTGACCGGGCCGTCATTGACCAGTGATACGGCCATGTTCGCGCCGAATCGGCCGGTCGCGACCACGGCGCCACGCGCCCGCAGGGCATCGACCACCGTGTCGACCAGCGGCTCGGCGACCGCGCCGGGAGCGGCGGCGTTCCAGGACGGGCGGCGGCCCTTGTTGGTGGTGGCGTACAGGGTGAACTGGCTGATCACCAGGATGGGCGCGCCCTGGTCGGCGGCCGATTCCTCGCGTTCGGCGCCGTCGAGGATGCGCAGTCGCCAGATCTTGTCGGCGAGCGCGTCGGCCTGGTCGGCCGTATCGGAGTGGGTGACGCCGACCAGAGCGACGAGCCCCTGCACACCGGAATCGAGCGCGAGGGACCCCACCACCTCGCCGTCGACCGTCACCGACGCCGCCGACACCCGCTGCACCACCGCTCGCACATCGATTACCGTGCCGGCCGGGGAATAGGGTCCGCCGACCGGGGTTGTACGAACCATGACGTCACTCGAGCAGACCGACGATATCGCCGCTCACGTCGAACGCTTCGGCACCCACGGAGTGTGGGGCTGGTTCGGACAGTTCCCCGACGATGTCGCTCGTGGAATCGAACAGGCCGGCTACGGCACGATCTGGCTCGGCGGATCCCCGGCGACCCTCGACTCGGTACGCGCGGTCCTCGCGGCCACCGAGGCGATCACCGTGGCCACCGGCATCGTGAACATCTGGAATACCGACCCTGCCGCGATCGCCGACGAATATGCCGCTCTCGAAAACGATTTCCCCGGCCGCTTCTACCTCGGCATCGGCGCCGGGCATCCGGAGGCCACCGCCGAGTATCAGCGCCCCTACGACGCGGTCTCGCACTACCTCGACGTGCTCGACACCAAGGGCGTCCCGGTCCGCCGCCGCCTGCTCGCCGCGCTCGGCCCCAAGATGCTGCGCCTGTCCGCCGACCGGTCCCTCGGCGCGCACCCCTACCTGACCACCCCGGAGCACACCCGCATCGCCCGCGACGTCCTCGGACCCGCGCCGCTGCTCGCCCCGGAACAGAAGGTCGTGCTCGACACCGACCCGGAAGCAGCCCGCGCGGTCGGCCGCCCCAAGGTCGACCAGCCCTACCTGCACCTGAAGAACTACGTCTCCAACCTCAAGCGCCTCGGCTTCACCGACGCGGATATCGCCGACGGCGGTAGCGACGCGCTGATCGACGCCCTTGTCGACCGCGGCACACCGCAGGAGGTGCGCCCCGCCGTGGACCGCCACCTCACCGAGGGCGCCAACCACGTCGCCATCCAGCTGCTCGGCGCCAAGGATCCGGTCCCCGGGCTGACCGCGATCATCAACGCCGCCTGACCGTTCCCCTGCGGCAATACCGGCCGGGCGCACATACACGCCCGGCCGGTCAGCCGACGACCTGACCGAACCAGCCCAACTCCGCCGCCGCGGAACGCGCGATCAGGAACCCGACGATGCCCAACGTCCAGCCGAGCATCTCGCTGCCATTGCGCTCGAACCACTTCGAGATCCGCTGCAGGACCGGGTCGATGAGACCCCGGGCGGTGAACCGCAGGAAGCCGAGGACGATCGCCGGCAGACACATGATCAGCACATAGCCGGCCAGAATGGTCACCCGTTCGGTGGTGGCGATGCCGGCGCTGGTCAACAGGCCGATCGCCGCCAGATACGGCACCATCGATGCCGCCTCGATCAGAGCCGCGGTCACACCGAGCCCCGCCACCGCGACGGCCGGCGCCCGCTCCGCGGTCACGGCGCTGCGCATCCGCTCCACCGGCCCGGGCCGGAAATCCGGATCCGCCTCGCGCCGCCTCCGCCGCGCCGCCGAGCGTTCCTTGGTGAACAGGAAGCTCACCGCGAACAGGCCCACGCCGACCGCCAACTGCACCATCACGAAGGTGCGCTGCTCGGCGAGCCCGGACAGCCACGGCAGCAGCGCCGACCCGCCCGCCAGCAGGGCGAGACCCAACACGAAGTAGAACCCGGCGACGGTCGCCAGATAGATCACCAGCGTGCGCGGTCGCACCAGCGGTGCGAGCAACAGCGCGATCGGAATCGCCAGTGTGCCGGCGCTGGTCGCGTCCACCAGTGCGAGCACTCCCAATTGAGCAGCGAGCGACAGGTCCATCGGGTTTCTCCGTACAGTGTGCGATAAAAGACGAGTCGAGTGTATACCGCACAGTGTGCGAAGATAAAGGGCGTGCCGAAGATCGTTGATCACGACGCCGTGCGGACCGGATTGGCCGACGCGGCGATGCGCCTGCTCGAGCAGGAAGGGCTGCCCGCGATATCGGTCCGCCAGGTGGCCAGGGAAGCGGGGGTGACGCCGGGATATCTGCGGCACTACTACCCGACGCAGGTCGATCTGGAGCGCGCACTGACCATCCGGACGGCGATGGACGCCCGCGACCGCATCGCCGCGATCCTCGAGTGGCCCGGAGACGGGGAGCCCCGGGACGGGAATCCCGAGGGGCGGGATTCCGGGGCGCAGTCGGCCGGGGAAGACGGGGCAGGGGTAGAGGGGCGTGGTCGATACGGGCGCGCGCGGATCCGGGCGTCGCTGGCGGAACTGTTGCCGCTCGACCGGCGTCGGCGGCTCGAGGTGCAGGTGGCCTACCGGTTCATCATCAGCGCCGGGGATCTGCCGGAGTACGGCGAGGACCTCGCGCTGCTGGTGACCGGCATGCGGTCGATGACCCGCTTCGCCGTCACCGATATGGCCGGGCTCGACCACGAATGGAACTATATGCAGCCCTTGGCCGATCCGGATCTGGAGAACCGGGCGGAGCTGCTCGCCGAACTCCTCGACGGGATCAGCCTCTACGGCATGCAAACCCCGTCGGCGACGGCCGACGACCTGCTCGCACGGCTCGACACCGCGCTCGACTGGGTAGCCGACCCGCTCACGCCGAACGCCTGACCGAGACGGGTGCTATCCCCGACGGCGCCACCACCGCCAGGCGTCGGTCGACCACAGCGCCCACAGCACCAACAACGGCTGGAAGGCCAACCGCACGGTCCGAGCCGCATCGCTGTTGAGCCCGAACGCATCCCGCCGCTCGGTCAGCTGCGCGATATTGCCCGGGAAGACCGCGATGAACAGCAGCGCCGCGATCGCGCCGGCAAGCGCCCGCCGCGGCTGTCGCCAGGACGCCAACAGGAACGCGCCCACGCCGATCTCGACGACCCCCGAGGCGAGCACCACCAGGTCCTCGTCGAGCGGCACCCACGTCGGCACCTGATTGCGAAACTCCTCGCGCGCGAACGTCAGATGACCGATGCCCGCGCCGACCAACGTCGCGCCGAGCGTCGCCTGCGCCCCGGCCCGCACCCGGTCGGTCACCGAACCGGCCGCCGCGTCGTCGCTCATCGCAGCGACGCCATGTCGATGACAAAGCGGAAGCGCACATCGCTGGCTACCACACGGTCGAAGGCGGTGTTGATCTCGGACGCGGGGATCAGTTCGATATCGGCGGTGATCCCGTGCTCCCCGGCGAAGTCGAGCATCTGCTGGGTTTCCGGCACCCCGCCGATCATCGACCCGCTCAGCGAGACGCGGCCGTTGACCAAAGACTGCCCGGTGACCGAGAGCGGATGCTCCGGCAGCCCAACCTCGACGAAGGTGCCGTCCTTGGCGACCATGCGCAGATAGTCGTTCAGATCGAGATTGGCCGACACGGTGTTGATCACCAGATCGAAGCGCCGCCGGTTCTTCCGGAAGGTCTCGCGGTCCGATGTCGCGAAGTAGTCGGAGGCGCCCATCGCCAGCCCGGCATCCCGCTTCGACAGGCTCTGGCTCAGCACGGTCACCTCGGCGCCCAGGGCCGCGGCGAACTTCACGCCCAGGTGGCCCAGACCGCCCAAGCCGATGATGGCAACCCGCGTGCCGGGGCCGGCCTCCCAATGCCTGAGCGGCGAGTAGGTGGTGATTCCGGCGCAGAGCAGCGGGGCCGCGGCGGCCGGGTCGAGCGCACCGGGGATGCGGTAGACGAAGTGATCGTCGGTGACGATGCTGGTGGCGTAGCCGCCCTGCGTGAACTCTCCGCTCGCGAGCAGGCCGCCGTAGGTGCCGACCGGTCCACGGGCACAATAGTTTTCCTCGCCGGCCAGACAGGACTCGCAGGCTCGGCAGGATTCGACGATCACGCCGACGCCGACCCGGTCGCCCGGTGCGAAGCGGGTGACGTCACCGCCGACCGCCGTGACCGTGCCGATGATCTCGTGGCCCGGCACCACCGGGTACGTCGCGGCGCCCCATTCGTCGCGCACGGTGTGGATATCGGAATGACAGATCCCGCTGTAGTCGATGTCGATCGCCACATCGGTGGGGCCGGGGTCGCGGCGGCTGATCTCGGTCCGCTCCAGCGGAGCCTTGGCGGCGTGGGCCGCGTAGGAAATCGCAGTCGTGGTCACCCGGTTCATCCTACGAGTGAACCAACTGGGGTCCGCCGCGCGAAACGTTTCCCCATTCCTACCCATCCGGTGCTCGACCCGGGAGACTACGGGCATGTTGGCGTTCCTGTTTCACACCGTCATTACCGGTTTCACCCTCTGGGTGGCCACCCTCATCGTCCCCGGTCTCGATTTTGTCGGCGGCTCCACCCCGACCGAGCAGATCGGCGTCATTCTGGTCGTCGCGCTGATCTTCGGTGTCGTGAACGCGATCATCAAGCCGATCGTGCAGCTGCTCTCGATTCCGCTGTACATCCTGACCCTCGGTCTGATTCACGTGGTGATCAACGCATTCATGCTGGAGATCACCGCGTGGATCACCCGCACCACCACCGGCTGGGGCCTCGCGGTCGACAGCTTCTTCTGGACGGCCATCTTCGGAGCGATCGTCATCTCGATCGTCGGATGGATCCTCGACGTCGTGGTGCGCCCGGCCCGCGTCTGACCATCCCCGCGTCGAGCGTCGCGGCCGGTGTTCACCCCTGCCACATACTGGCGGGGTGGACACCGCCGCGCGTTATCGCACGTTCGCAGCTGTCGAGGCGCGGGGAAAGTGCGACCTGTACGACACCGTCTGCCATCGCATCGCGGACGATCCGGCATTGCTCGCCCTGATCGATCACCTGCCCGAGGAACGTCGACAACCCAACCTGGTGCTCGCGGCGGTCCGCTACCTCGGCGTGTCCACCGCCGATCCCGATGCCTTCGTGGCCGAATTGCACCGACAGTGGCCACGGATCGAGGCGCTCGCCCGGTCCCGCCGCACTCAAACCAACGAACCCGCGCGCACGGCAACGCTGCTGCCGATCCTTGCCGGGCTTCCGCAGCCCCTCGCGTTGATCGAGGTCGGCGCCTCGGCGGGACTGTGCCTGTATCCGGACCGGTACAGCTACCGCTACGAAGACCGGCCACGCATCGACCCGGACGACGGCCCGTCCGAGGTCCTCCTCACCTGCCGGACCACCGGCGACGTTCCGATCCCGAGTGCCGTACCCGCCGTCGCTGTCCGAGCGGGCATCGACCTGAATCCCTTGAATGTCGCCGACGATGACGACGTGCGGTGGCTCGAGTCCCTCGTCTGGCCCGGACAGCCGGAACGCCGGGACCGGTTGCGCGCCGCGCTGAGAATCGCCCGCCGCGCCCCGGCGGTGATACACGCGGGTGACCTCCTCGAGCGGATCGAACGGGTGGTCCGCGGTGCGGTCGAGACCACCGAAACCGTGGTGGTCTTTCACAGTGCCGTGCTGAGCTACCTGCCGGCGGCGGCGAGGTCGGAATTCGTCCGGGTCATCCGCGAACTGCCGTGCCGATGGATCGCCAACGAAGGACCCGGGGTGCTGGGGCTACCGATTCCTCCCGCGGGCGGGTCGGCCGGCGCACGATTCGTCCTGAGCCTCGACGGGGTCCCGCTGGCCCGCACCGATCCGCACGGTGAGTCGATCGATTGGCTGCCCGTCCGTTCCTGATCCATATACATACAGACGGGAATGTATTGACGACCGCCGGTGCGCATTAGGATGCAGGGATGGCCGCAGCCGGAACGGGCAGGCGTACGCAGGAACAGCGGAGCGCGCAGATGCGCACCCGCCTGCTCGACGCGACTATCGACTGCCTGGTCGAGTACGGCTACGCCGGGACGACCACCCCGCGCGTCGCGGAGATGGCCGGCGTCACCCGCGGCGCCCAGGTGCATCACTTCGGCTCCAAGAACGACCTGGTCCTCGCGGCGATCAGGCATCTCGCGGCGCGGCGCATCGAGCAGGGTCTCGACCGCGCGCGGCTGGTCACCGCCGCCGACGATCCGGTCGGAGCGGTCCTCGATCTGCTCTGGGACCTGCATGAAGGCCCGATGTTCATCGCCACCGTCGAACTGTGGGTGGCCGGCCGCACCGATCGCGCCCTGGCGGGGGAGATGGCCGCCGTCGAGTCGACGGTGGTCGGGGCGCTGGTCGCCGCGGTCGGACATGCGGTGCCGCCCGAGGCGCAGCGCTCGATGGTCGACTTCCTCTACACCGCGATGGACGCCCTGCGCGGAATCCTGATCTCCAGTTTCATCGACGCCGATCACGAGCGGGCCCGCCGCCGCTGGGACCGGGCGGTGGCGAACCTGCGCCGCGTCGCGGACGTCGACCTGCGCGCCGACCGCTGACCCCCGAGGTCATTTCGACCAGGCAACCCCTGGTGCACTTACATACAGGCATGTATGTTCGTAACCGGCGATGGAACGCACCGCGAGGAGGCCGCCATGGCGAACAGGGTGTTCGTGATCGGTGTCGGGATGACCAAATTCGAGAAGCCCGGCAGCCGGACCAACGACGACGGCAGCGCCTGGGACTACCCGGATATGGCCCGCGAGTCCGGCACCAAGGCGCTCGCGGACGCCGGCATCGGCTACGAGCAGGTCGAGCAGGGGTACGTCGGCTACGTCTACGGCGGGTCGACCTCCGGCCAGCGTGCCCTCTACGAACTGGGCATGACCGGCATTCCGGTCGTGAACGTCAACAACAACTGCTCGACCGGTTCTGCGGCGTTATACCTTGCCGCACAAGCGATTCGGGGCGGACTGGCGGACTGTACGATCGCCCTGGGCTTCGAGAAGATGCAGCCGGGCTCGCTGCCGTCGCTGTGGGACGACCGCGAGCAGCCGCTCGGCAAGCACATTCTGGCGCTCGCGGAGATCAGCGAGGTGCTCTTCCCGCCCGCGCCGTGGATGTTCGGCGCCGCCGCCCGCGAGCATATGCAGAAGTTCGGGACGACCGCGGAACACTTCGCGAAGATCGGCCTGAAGAACCACCGACACTCGGTCAACAATCCCAACAGCCAGTTTCGGGACGAATACACCCTCGACGACATCCGGGCGTCGCGGATGATCTACGACCCGCTCACCAAGCTGCAATGCTCGCCGACCTCCGACGGGTCCGGCGCCGCGATCCTCGCCTCCGAGGATTTCGTCGACCGGCACGGCCTCGCCGATCGGGCGGTCGAAATCGTCGGCCAGGCGATGACCACCGACTTCGCGTCGACCTTCGACGGCACCTGCAAGGGCATCATCGGCTACGACATGAACGTGCAGGCGTCGCGCCGGGTCTACGACCAGGCCGGGCTCGGCCCGGAGGACTTCCAGGTCATCGAACTTCACGACTGCTTCTCGGCCAACGAACTGCTGCTCTACGAGGCGCTCGGCCTCTGCGCGGAGGGCGACGGCGGTGCCCTGATCGACGCCGACGACACCACCTACGGCGGCCGATGGGTGGTCAACCCCTCCGGCGGGCTGATCTCCAAGGGCCATCCGCTCGGGGCGACCGGCCTGGCCCAATGTGCCGAATTGACCTGGCAATTACGGGGAACCGCCGACGCGCGCCAGGTCGACGGGGTCACCGCGGCCCTGCAGCACAATATCGGCCTCGGCGGAGCCGCCGTGGTCACCGCCTACCAGCGCGCCGACCGCTGATCTCGCGACACCACCCGCCGACCACTCATCGACACCCGAGGGAGACCGCCATGGGTCACATCGAAGCACGCCGCACGCTGTCCGCGAGTCCGGAGGCGCTATGGGGCGTCGTCGCCGATCTGGAGAACTGGGACAAATGGTTCGGCATCCACGAGCGGTGGATGGAGCAGCCCCCGGCGCAGTTGGAGGTCGGCTCGAAGCTGGTCGCCAAGATCGTGATGCTCGGCATGGCCAACAAGATGGAATGGACCGTCGCCGAACTCGATCCGCCGAACCGCCTCGCGCTCAACGGTACGGGAATGGCCAACGTCAAGGTCGCCTTCGTCTTCACGATCACCCCGGTCGCCGAGGGCAGCGAATTGACGGTGGTCGGTGACTTCACCGGCACGCTGGTCAAGGGCGCGCTGGCCAAGGCGATCGAGAAGGACGGCGTCAAACAGCTGGACAGCTCGCTCAACGCGCTCGACGAACTGGCGAACGCGAAGTCCTGAGATGACCCGAACGGCAACACAGTTCGATGACGCCGAGCTGAACACCTGGTCGGACCCGGAGACCTTCACCGTCACCCGGGAGCGGATCGCCGCCTACGCCGAAGCGACCAACGACCCGGTCCCGGCGCACCGCAACGGGGACATCGCACCGCCGGTCTTCGCGATCGTGCCGGCCTTCGACTCGCTGTTGGTCCCGGTGGTCGACGTCGTACCCGCACAGTTCTTCGGCAAGGTCGTCCACGGGGAGCAGGATTTCCACTTCCACCGGCCGATCGTGCCGGGGGATGTGCTGTCCACCCGGGCCCGGGCGATCGGCTACGACACCGTGGCGTCCGGCGCCCGACTGAGCATCCACCTGGAGACCGTCGACCGGGTGGGCGAGCCGGTCAACGACCAGTACCTGATCGCCTTCTTCCGCGGTATCGACGCGGGTGATGCGGTGGGGCAACGAGTTCCGGAACACCGCCTCGACACCGCGCTGCGCGATCAGCCGCCGACGGCGAGCGTGCCGGCCCATATCGATGCCGACCAGACCTACCGCTACGCGCCCGCCTCCGGGGATCCGATGCCGATCCACCTCGACGAACAGGTCGCCCGCGACGCCGGGCTGCCGGGCATCATCGCGCACGGCCTGTGCACGATGGCGTTCACCTCCTGGGCGGTGCTGACCACCGTCGGCGACTCGGATACCCGGCGGCTGCGCCGCTTCGCCGTGCGGTTCGCGGCGATGACGTTCCCGAACGACGACATCACCACCCGCGTCTGGGAGACCGGGGTCGAGGACGACGGCGCCCGCCGATACGCCTTCGACGCGGTGCGCGCCGAAACCCCGGTGATCACCGACGGTCTCGCCGTCATCGCTCCCGCCTGACCGGCCGCACCGGCCGCCCGACCGGCCGCATCATCGGCGCCGCCGCCGACATCACCGGCAGCGCCACTTCGACGAAAGGACCCACGATGGGTGCATTGGACGGACGGGTAGCGGTGATCACCGGCGCCGGTCGCGGGATCGGCCGTGAACACGCGCTGCTGTTCGCCCGGGAGGGCGCGACCGTCGTGGTCAACGACCTCGGCGGCGACAACGCAGGCGAGGGCGCCGACGCCGGCCCCGCCGCCGAGGTGGCCGCGCAAATCGTCGCCGCGGGCGGCCGAGCCATCGCCAATACCGACAATGTCGCGACCTGGTCCGGCGCGGCGTCGCTGGTGGAACAGGCGGTTTCGGAGTTCGGCACCCTCGATGTGGTGGTGAACAATGCGGGAATTCTGCGGGACGCCTTCGTGGCCGGGATGACCGAGGATCAGTGGGATGCCGTGATCGCGGTGCACCTCAAGGGGCACGCGGCGGTACTGCACCACGCGGCGGCGTACTGGAAGTCGCGCAGCAAGTCCGGCGATCAACCCAACGCCGCGGTGATCAACACCGCGTCCGCCTCGGGCACCACCCTGCCCAACGCCGGACAGGGCAATTACGGTGCCGCCAAGGCGGGTATCGCCGCGCTGACCCTCGTCGCCGCGGAGGAACTGGACCGCTACGGCGTCCGGGTCAACGCGATCGCGCCGATCGCCCGCACCCGGCTGACCCTCGCCACCCCCGGCATGGGCGCGCTCTTCGCCGCCGAGGTCGAGGAGGGGGAATTCGACGCGTTCAGCCCGGCGAATATCTCCCCGCTGGTCGCCTACCTGGCGACCGAGAAGTGCCCGATCACCGGCAAGGTCTTTGCCGTCCAGGGCGGCGCGATCTCCGAGTTGGCCGGCTGGCACGACGTCGCGACCATCGAGACCGACGGCGCCTGGGAGATCGAGGCCATCGCGGCCCGGCTGCCCTGAGCGGTGGGCGGGTCGGCCGGGTCGGTCGGGCGGGGGAACCGGGCGGTCAGGCGGGGGAGCTGTCGGTCAGCGCCGTGAGGGTCTCCGGCAGCTCGCGCATCGAGGCCAGCGTGCGCATGCGGGGCAGGTCGCCGTCGGACGGCGGCTCGGCCTGCACCTCGTGTTGCCAGGTCAGGTGGTACGGAATGTGCACGCCCCAGCCGCCGAGCGTCAGGACCGGGGTGATGTCGGAGCGCACCGAGTTGCCGACCATGACGAACTGGCCCGGCTCGACCTCGAGCTCGCGCAGCACCCGGGTATAGGTCTGCGGGTCCTTCTCGCTGACGATCTCGATCCGGGAGAACGTCGACGACAGGCCGGAGGCGCGGACCTTCGACTCCTGGTGGATCAGGTCGCCCTTGGTGATCAGCACAACCGGGAAGCGTCGGGCGACCTCCTCGACCGCCTCGGTCACCCCGTCGAGCAGCTCCACCGGGTGCACGAGCATGTCCTTGCCGATCTGGACGATGCGGTGCACATCGGCGCCGTCGATCCGGCCCTCGGTCAACAGCACCGCCGCCTCGATCATCGAGAGCGTCATGCTCTTGACGCCGTATCCGAAGACCTTCAGATTTGCGGTTTCGATGCCGTACAACTGTTCCCGCGCGGTCGAGTCGGACAGGTCGATATAGCGCCCGACGATGTCCTCGTACCGGTCCTGGGCTTCTTCGAAGAAGTCCTCGCTGCGCCAGAGGGTGTCGTCCGCATCGAATCCGACCACGGCGCTACCTGGCAGGCTGATATCCGACATCGATTCAGTATGCCGCCCGAACCGCCATTCGCGCCGGTCGGGAGCCCGAAGAGCTCGCCCGGCCCGTTCGCGGAAGGCGCACAGGCCGGCGCAGCCTTCCCCGCCATCCGGTCGAGTGATAGACAGGAAACGCAGCCCGGCACGGGTCCGGGCCGGCCTCTCAACGGCAGGAGATCCGACGTGGCACGATCGCTCGAGCTCGGTTACAAGGCGTCCGCGGAGCAGTTCGGCCCCCGTGAGCTTGTGGAACTCGGCGTCCTGGCCGAGGCGGCCGGGATGGACATCGCCACGGTCAGTGACCACTTCCAGCCCTGGCGGCACGAGGGTGGGCACGCCCCCTTCGCCCTGTCCTGGCTGACCGCCGTCGGTGAACGCACCACCCGCATCACCCTCGGCACCTCGGTGCTGACCCCCACCTTCCGCTACAACCCCGCCGTGATCGCGCAGGCCTTCGCGACGATGGGCTGCCTCTACCCGGGCCGCATTTTCCTCGGCGTCGGCACCGGCGAGGCGCTCAACGAGATCGCCACCGGATATCGCGGCGAATGGCCGGACTTCAAGGAACGTTTCGCGCGGCTGCGCGAGACGGTCGCCCTGATGCGGCAGCTGTGGACCGGTGAGCGCACCGACTTCGACGGCGATTATTACCACACCGTCGGCGCATCGATCTACGACGTTCCGGCCGACGGGATTCCGGTCTACGTCGCCGCCGGCGGCCCGGTGGTCGCCCGCTACGCCGGCCGGGTCGGCGACGGGTTCATCTGCACCTCCGGCAAGGGCTGGGACCTCTACACCGAGAAGCTGGTCCCCGCCGTGGTCGAGGGGGCCGAGAAGGCCGAGCGCGACCCCGCGACCATCGACCGCATGATCGAGATCAAGCTGTCCTACGACCCGGACCCGACCGCCGCCCTGGAGAACACCCGCTTCTGGGCGCCGCTGTCGTTGACCGCCGAGCAGAAGCACTCGATCGATGACCCGATCGAGATGGAGAAGGCCGCCGACGCCTTGCCGATCGAGCAGATCGCCAAGCGGTGGATCGTCGCCTCCGATCCGGACGAGGCGGTCGAGAAGATCGCCGAATACGTCAACATCGGATTCAACCAGTTGGTCTTCCACGCACCCGGCCACGATCAGCGCCGATTCCTCGACCTGTTCGCCTCGGACCTCGCGCCGCGACTGCGTCGCCTCGGCCCCACCGTGGCGTGATGCCATCGCCGCGTCGGCAGTGACCGCGACTACTGTCGGGTCCCTGCCGACGCGGTAGGCTCCGAAATATGGCCGACGCGCCCGCACAGGGGAGTAAAACGCCGGGACAACCAACGATCGCCTACGTTGCGTCTCCCGAGGGGTCCACCGGAAAATCGATCATCGCGCTCGGGTTGTTGCAGTTGCTCGCCGCCCGCAGCGCGCGCGTCGGCGTCTTCCGCCCGATCGCACGATCGACCCGCGAACCGGACTATGTCCTCGAGCTGTTGCTCGAACACGCGACCGCGGATATCGACTACCACGAGGCGATCGGCGTCACCTATGAACAGGTACACGCCGATCCCGATGCCGCACTGGCGGAGATCGTCTCGCGCTTCCACGAGGTGATCGACCGGTGCGACTCGATCGTGGTGGTCGGCAGCGACTACACCGACATCCACAACCCCAGCGAACTGGCCTTCAACGGACGGATCGCGGTCAACCTCGGCGCGCGAGTGGTGCTCGCGCTGTCCGGCTACGAGCGCAGCGACGCCGACATCGTTCAGCTCGCCAAGATGTGCGCGGGCCAAATCCAGGAACAGCACGCACATTTGGCGGCGGTGGTGGTCAACCGCAGCGCGCCGGGTCGCCTCGAAGAGATCGACAAGGCGCTGCAGGTCCTCGACGTACCGGCGTGGAGTCTGCCGGACGAGCCGGTCCTGACCGCCCCGACCATGGCGGAGCTGCTCGACGCGGTCGGCGGCGAACTGTACAGCGGCGACCCGGATCTGCTGCAGCGCGAGGCGCTCAGCGTGATGGTCGGCGGCATGACCGCCGAGCACATCCTCGAGCGGCTGCGCGAGGCGATGGTGGTGATCGTCCCCGGCGACCGGTCGGACGTCCTCCTCGCCCTGGTCAATGCGCATGAGGCCGAAGGCTTTCCGTCGCTCGCGGGCATCATCATGAACGGCGGTATCGAGCCGCACGCTGCGATCGGGCGGCTGATCCGCGGCCTACAGCCGCGGCTGCCGATCCTGGCGACGTCGATGGGGACGTTCGATACCGCGCACGCCGCCGCCAGCACCCGCGGCAGGATGCTCGCCGGCTCCCAGCGCAAGGTGCACACCGCGTTGGCGTTGACCGAGCGGTATATCCCCGCCGAGGAATTGCTCAGCCGGCTCGAGGTGCCGGTGACCGAGGTGGTCACCCCGCAGATGTTCGAGTACCAACTGATCCACCAGGCGCGCAGCGACCGCAAGCGGATCGTGCTGCCCGAGGGCAGCGACGATCGCATCCTGCGTGCGGCGGGTCGGGTGCTCCAACGACAGATCGCCGACCTGACGATCCTGGGCGACGAATCCGCGGTCCGCAATCGTGCCGCGGAACTCGGTGTCGACATTCGGGACGCCCGGATCATCTCGCCGAAGGAGAGCGACGATCTCGACTGGTTCGCCGAGGTCTACGTCGAACTGCGCAAGCACAAGGGGATGACCCTCGAGCGGGCCCGCGAGACGATGACCAATATCTCGTACTACGCGACGATGATGGTCCACCTCGGTCTCGCCGACGGAATGGTCTCCGGCGCAGCGCATACCACCGCGCATACGATCCGGCCGTCGTTCGAGATCATCAAGACGGTGCCGGGGGTGTCGACCGTCTCGTCGATCTTCCTGATGTGTCTGGTCGACCGCGTTCTCGCCTACGGCGACTGCGCGGTCGTGCCGGACCCCACCGCCGACCAACTCGCCGATATCGCGCTGTCGTCGGCGGCGACGGCGGCCCGCTTCGGGATCGAGCCACGGGTGGCGATGCTGTCCTACTCCACCGGTGACTCCGGATCGGGTGCCGATGTCGACAAGGTGCGCAAGGCAACGGCTTTGGCGCGCGAACGCGATCCGAAGCTGGCGATCGAGGGGCCGATTCAATACGACGCCGCGATCGAACCGTCGGTGGCCGCCTCCAAGCTGCCCGACTCGGACGTCGCCGGGCGCGCGACCGTCTTCATCTTCCCGGACCTCAACACCGGCAACAACACCTACAAGGCGGTCCAGCGCAGCGCCGGCGCGATCGCGATCGGACCGGTCCTGCAGGGACTGCGCAAGCCGGTCAACGACCTCTCACGCGGCGCCCTGGTGGAGGACATCGTCAATACCGTTGCCATCACGGCGATTCAGGCGCAAACCCCGGCGAACGAGAGCGAGGCGGCGCGATGAGGGTTCTGGTTCTCAACTCCGGGTCGTCCTCGGTCAAGTTCCGGCTGCTCGATCCCGAGGATCCTGCCTATCTGGTCAACGGGATCATCGAGCGCATCGGCGAGAGCGGTTCGCGCATCCGGGTCTTCTTCGACGACGAGGAGATCGAGCACGTCACCGACATCCCCGACCACAAGGCCGGCGTCATCGCGGCCTTCGCCTTGCTGTCGGAATCCGGACACGATCCGCGACACTCGAATATCGTGACCGTCGGCCACCGCGTGGTGATGGGCGGCGACCTGTTCACCAAGCCGGTCGTGGTGACCGACAAGGTCCTCGACGCGATCCGCGAGCTGTCCTACCTGGCGCCGCTGCACAATCCGGCCAATGCGGACGGTATCGCCGCGGTGCGCATCGCCCTCCCGGATATCCCGCAGGTCGCGGTCTTCGATACCGCCTTCTTCGCGGATCTGCCGGAGCCGTCCCGCACCTACGCGATCGATCGTGAGGTCGCCACCCGATACGGGGTGCGCCGCTACGGTTTCCACGGCACCTCGCACGACTATGTCTCGCACCGGGTCGCCGAGTTCCTCGATCGCCCCTACGAGAGCCTGCGGCAGATCGTGCTCCACCTGGGCAACGGCGCCTCCGCCTCGGCGATCGCCGAGGGGCGGGCCGTCGACACGAGCATGGGCATGACCCCGATGCAGGGATTGGTGATGGGCACCCGCAGCGGTGACATCGACCCCGGTGTGATGACCTACCTCTCGCGGGCCGCGGAGATGGACGCGACCGACCTCGACCATCTGCTCAACCGCAAGTCCGGTCTGCGAGGTCTGTGCGGGCACAACGACTTCCGCGAGTTGACCGATCTGGTCGAGGCGGGCGACCCCGACGCGGTCCTCGCCTACGAGGTCTATCTGCACCGGCTGCGGATGTATATCGGCGGCTACCTGATGCTGCTCGGCGGCGCCGATACGATCACCTTCACCGCCGGTGTCGGCGAGAACGCGCCGAAGATGCGCGCCGATGCGTTGTCCGGTCTGGAATGGTTCGGTATCGAGATCGACCCGGAGCGCAATGCGTTGCGCTCCAAGCAACCCCGGATCATCTCGACCGACTCCTCGCGGGTGACGGTCCTGGTGGTGCCGACGGACGAGGAGTTGCTGATCGCCCGCGCGGCGCTCTCGGTCACTCAGTAGGGCCTGCCGGTCGACCGGTGGGGCCTGCCGGTCGATCGATCGGGAGGGGCGTTCGCCTGGGTCGTCCGATTCGGGTGGGCGTTGCCCTCGATCCGGCGGCAGCGAGTGTGCCAAGGTTGACCCATGGATTTCCGTGTCTTTGTCGAGCCGCAGCAGGGCGCTTCCTACGACGACCAGCTCGCGGTCGCCAGGGCGGCCGAACGGCTCGGGTTCGACGCCTTCTTCCGATCCGATCATTTGCTGGCGATGAGCGGGGACGGTCTGCCCGGGCCGACCGACGCCTGGCTGACATTGGCCGCCCTGGGCCGCGAAACCGACCGCATCCGCCTCGGCACCCTGGTCACCTCGGCGACCTTCCGGCAGCCCGGCCTGCTGGCCATCCAGGTCGCGCAGGCCGACCAGATGTCCGGTGGGCGCATCGAGTTCGGTTTGGGCACCGGGTGGTTCGCCGAGGAGCACACCGCCTACGGCATCCCCTTCCCGGAGCGGCGCTTCGGGATCCTCGAAGAGCAGCTCGAGGTGATCACCGGCCTGTGGTCCACCCCGGTCGGCGCGACGTTCTCGTACGCGGGCACGCACTACACACTGACCGACTCCCCGGCGCTGCCCAAACCGGCGCAGGCGCGGATACCGCTGGTGATCGGCGGCGTCGGTCGCACCCGCACCCCGGATCTCGCGGCGCGCTTCGCCACCGAACACAATGTGCCCTTCGCCCCGCTCGCCGACACGATCGCCGCGCATCAGCGCACCCGTGAGGCCTGCGAACGGATCGGCCGGCCCGCCGACGACCTGATCTACTCCGCCGCCCGCGTCGTCTGCGTCGGCAGCGACGAGGCCGAGGTCGACAAACGGGCCGCCGCGATCGGTCGCGAACCCGCCGAACTGCGCACCAACGGCATCGCCGGCACCGTCGCCGAGGCCCGCGAACAGCTCGCGGTGCTGGCCGAGGCCGGGGTGGAGCGGGTATACCTGCAGGTCCTGGACCTCGCCGATCTCGACCACCTGGAGTTGATCGCCGCCGAGGTGGCGGGGCTGTGACGTCGCCGAATGGCGGGGATTCCCCCGCGGACGACTCGGTCGCCTCGTCCGGTGACCCGGCGGGCAGCGTCCCGCCCGAGCATCCGCACGGGCCGACGGTGGCGGGCAGCCTGCAGGATCTGCTGCGCAGCCCGCGGTTCTGGGCGGCCCCGCTTGCCGCCGCCGTCGCGCTGCTGTCGCTGCTCGCGGTGTCCTACTTCGGCGGCGTAGCCAACCCGCAGCGCGAACTGCACGACTTCCCGATCGCGCTGGTCAACAACGACGTCGGTGACCCGGTGACCACCGACGGTGTCACCACGGTGCAGAACATCGGCGATCAGATCGCCGACCAGGTCGCTGCGGGTATCGACCCGAACCAGATCGACCTGCGCCGTGTCGGTATCGACGAGGCCGAGCACCTGATGGACACCGCGCAGATCTACGGGATGATCGTCATCTCCGGCGACTTCACCAAGACCCTGCGCAACTTCGGTGCCGGCGGCATCGTCCCCGGCGACCTGGAGAAGCCGGTCATCACCGTCTACACCAATCCGCGCATGGGGGCGTCGAGCGCCCAATTTGTCACCACGGTCGCGGGTCGCATCGACGAACGACTGCAGGCGAGCATCTCCGAGCAGCTGCTCGAGACCGTCAACGCCGCCCTGCAGCCCGGTCAGCAGCTGACCGGGGCCACGATGATCGCCTTCCAGGAGCCGGTCAACATCGTCTTCGCGGAGCGGTTCACGCTGCCCGAGGGGTCCGGCGCCGGGCTCTCGGCGTTCTACGTCGCGCTGCTGCTTCTGCTGGCCGGGTTCACCGGGTCGATGGTCATCCACACCCTGGTCGACGGGCGGCTCGGTGTCATCCCGATCGAGTACGGCCCGATCCAGATACGCAAGCACGTCGAGCCGGCGTCGCGGGTGGTGACCCTGCTGATCAAGTGGACGATCGTCGCGGTCTACGGGGTGGTGATGTCGGGGCTGTTCGTGCTGATCGCGGACCTGATGGGCATGAACACCCCGAACGCGATCAAGCTGTGGGTCTTCGGTTCGATAGCGATCTTCGCCGTCGGCGTGACCTCGATGTCGATCCTGGCGATCGTCGGCAACGCCGGTCTGCTGGTGAACCTGATCCTGTTCGTCGCGCTCGGGCTGCCCTCGGCGGGCGCGACGATCCCGCTGGAGGCGAGCCCGCCGATCTATACATGGTTCGCCGAGATCATCCCGCTGCGTCAGGTCTTCCTGGGGACCCGGTCGATCCTCTACTTCGATGCCACCTTCGCCTCCGGGCTGGGGAGGGCTCTGGTGATGTCGTTCGGGGCGACCATCATCGCGGTGGTGATCGGGCTGCTGGTCACCTGGTGGTTCGACAAGCGCGGATACGTCCGGACCGGGGACCCGGCGCCGCGAAAGGCCGTCGCGACGGGGGCCTGACCGGGCGAATCAGGCGGCCTTACCTCCCTCGATCTTGACCAGGCGGCGCCTCTTGACGGTGTATCCCTCGGGGAGGGTGCCCTCGGCCAGGGCTCGGATGGGACAGCGCTTACACCGCGGCTTTTTGACGCAGCATTTCTTCTTCAGCTTGCGGGACATAGTTGTTCGAGAATATCCGGTCCACCGAGGGCAGGGGTAGGGAACCCTACGATAACTACGGTAGGGCTCAGAACAACGAGCGCGGACGGACCGTATTGGCCAGGTCGACCAGGGCATAGCGCTGCGAGCGGCGCTGCACCGTGCGGGCCAGCCGGCGCAGGGTGTTCTCCAGTTCGCCGCGCAGGCCCTTGTCGGTGAACGGAGCGCCGAGCAGGAAGGGCACCCGATTCGGGGCCTTCCCGGCCTCCAGCCACTCGAGCGCCTTGCCGAGCACCACCACCCGCAGCTGCGGCGCGCGCGGCTCCTGATGCGGCAGCGCCTCCACCCGCCGGCCCGCCTCCTCGATAGCGGCCTCGTCGATCTCCACGATCGGCCCGGACACCAGGGTCAGGATCGAGGTCATCTGGGCCATCGCGAAGTGCCGCGACGACGGGGGCACCGCATCGAGGGCATCGATCGCGGCGAGCAGTTCGCCGCGCACCCACAACATCCGTGCCAGGCCGAAGGCGGCGCTGATCGCGGTGCGGTCCGTCCGCCAGACCGAGGCGTACATCGTCTCCGCGCGCGAGGCCCAATCCCAGGTGTCGTCGGGGTCGTGCTGTTCGAGGATCAACTCCGACAGGGCGGCGACCGCGATCTTGGGTGCGGTCTCGCCCGGCATCGCCGAGAGCACCGTCTGGAAGTTGCGGTGCGCGTCGATCAGCTCGTCGAGCAGCAGCAACGCCACCCCGCGATACCAGGCGACCCGCCAGTTGTTCTCCGGTGCGCCGACCCCCGGGGTGGCCGGGTGCAGCTTGTCGAGGGCGCGGCGGGCGGAGGCGCCGTCGCCGAGGTCGATATGGGTGCGCGCCTCGAGCAGGATCATCTCGACGCTCGGCACCAGCCCGTCGCGTTCGGAGGCGCGCCGCAACTGTTCGAGGATGCGCGCCGGTTCCGGGATCACCGACAGCGTCGCGACCAGCGCCGACTGCGGATCGCCGGCGTCGGAGGTCGGCAGCGGAAGGGCGGCGGCGACCTCGTCGGTGCGCAGCCCGATCGGGTGGGCGAGACCGTCGGTGTAGAAGTCGGTCGACCGGACCAGTTGCTCGGTACCGAAGGTCATCGGCTGGGGGCCGAACATGATCGACGTCCACGGCAGGTCGATCGACGACTTCTGCGCGAGGATCTGCCGCAGTACGCCGCTCATCTGGGAGGCCATCTCGTCCGCGGAGGCGAAGCGGTGACTCGGATCGGGATCGGTGGCCCGCTCGAGCAGCCGGCGGTAGTCGTCGTAGGCGGTCAGGACCGGGGCGTCGTGTGGCAACCCGTCGACATAGCGGCCGGCGTTGGTCGGCATGTCGAGCGTCAGCACCGCCAGGGTGCGTCCGACGGTGTAGAGATCAGAGGCGACCGAGGGGCCGGTCTCGATGATCTCCGGCGCCTGAAACCCCGGGGTGCCGTAGAGGTAGCCGTAGTCGTCGATCGCGGAGACCGCGCCGAGGTCGATCAGCTTGAGCTGGACGTCGTTGACCATGATGTTCTCGGGTTTGAGGTCGTTGTAGACCAAACCCACCGAGTGCAGATAGGACAGCGCGGGCATGATCTCGAGGACGTAGGCGATCGCCTGCTCGACCGGCATCGCGGTGCTCGCCCGCCGCTTCGGGGGCGTGGTCGCGGGGGCGGTCGGCGCGATGCCGACGGTGGTCGCCGTCGACGGGGTGCCGGAGGCGGCCGCCGCGGACCGGGTCTTGGCCTGCGCCACCTTCACCTGGCGCAGCGAGCGACCGCCGACGTACTCCATCACGATGTACCCGGACAGCTTGCCGTCCCACCGCGGATGCTCGACGAAGTTGTAGATCTTGACGATATTGGGATGGCTGACCTCGGCGAGGAATTGCCGCTCGGCGAGAGCCACCTCGTGGGCCTCCTGGTTCTCCGGGTGCAGCAACCCCTTGAGCACCACCCAGCGGTCGTTGACGTTCTTGTCGATCGCGAGGTAGATCCAGCCGAGCCCGCCGTGCGCGAGGCAGCCCTGCACCTCGTATTGGCCGGCGACCAGGGTGCCGCGGTCGAGGGAGGTGAAGTCGTAGGACGTTCCGCAGTTCGGGCAGCTGCCACGGTCGGCGCCGTTCGGACCGCGGCCCACCGGTTTGCCGCAGGTCAGGCAGTTCCGCTTGCGGTCGGGCACCCGCGGATCGGCCATGACGGCGTCGATCGGGTTGCCGACCTCGATGCGTTGGACCTCGACCAGCCCGCCGCCGAGGCGGTAGCGGCGCGCCGACGTACTGCGCCCGGCCCGCCGCCGCGCGCCCTTGCGGGTGACCGACCGGGTCGGATGGGCGACGTCGTTATCGGGTTCGTCCGGCTCGAGCGGTGGGGTGAAGCGATGCTGCGGTTCGGTGTCCATCGGCGCGGGATGGGCCGCCGTCGGCATCGAGGGGTGCGTCGGGGAATCGAACTCGGGGCGTGCGGCGGCGGTCGCGACCGTCGGGGATCCGGTGGCGTCGAGGTCGTCGGTCGTGGTCATCGGATCGTCGACCGGGTGCCCACCGACGGCGTCGGGCGCGGAGGCAGCCTCATCGGCTGTCGCGTTCTCGAACGATGTCGCGTCGTCGTAGGCCATAGTTTTCGGTCCCTGTCGTGGCCGTCACCCTGTCCGGCCGCCGCGGGTACCCCGCCGGCCGTTCGGCCGATTCTCCATTCATGTCAGTCCACGTATCGCGGGGTCGGCGGGCCCGGGGATGGTCCCAGTACCGTCAACCACCGATCGTAGATCCGATTCCAGGTTCCGTCCTCGCGTATGCGCTCGAGCGCCGCATTCACCAGGCGCACCACGTCGTCGTGACCGGGCGGTATGCCGACGCCGTAGGGTTCCTCACTCAGCGACTCCCCGACGATCGCCAGATAGGGGTCCTGCGCGGCCATTCCGGCGAGCAGGGTGTCGTCGGTGGAGACCGCGTCGATCTGGTTCTGCTGCATCATCACCAGGCAGTCGGCCCATTCGGTGACGCGCATGATCCGCGCGGTGGGCACGATCTGTTGGATGCGGGTCAACGAGGTGGTCCCGCCCGCGACGCAGACGGTGCGATCGTGCAGGTCGGCGATCCCGTTGATGTCGGCGCCGCCGCGCACCCCCGAATCGTTGCGGACCAGAACCCGCTGGTGGGCTTGGTAGTAGACGGTGGAGAAGTCGACCTGGTCGCGCCGTTCGCAGGTGATCGACATCGTCTTGACCACGACATCTACCAGCCCGTCGACCAGGGCCCGCTCCCGTTCGGCCGACGAGACGATCCGGAACTCCAGTTGGCGTGGGTCGCCGAAGAGTTGGCGGGCGATCTCGGAGGCGATGTCGACGTCGAAACCGACCAGCTCGCTCGATCGGGGATCGCGGAAGCTGAACGGGTTGCTGCCGGTATCGAGGCCGACGATCAGTCGCCCGCGCGCCCGAATCGCGTCGACGTTCGGCTGCGGGAGCGGGCTGCCGTCCGCGGCGGTGGTGACCGGGCGCAGGCTCGCCGTCGGATCGGCGCAGGTCGCCGGCGGTGGAGCGGTCGCGGTAGCCGATGTCTGCGGCAGCTCGGTGGCCTCGGACGGCGTCGGGAACGGCGGGACCGTATTGGCCGCCGCGGCCGGGGTTTGCTCGGCGGGCGTCGTGCCACAACCCGCGAGCATCATCAGCACCGCGAGCAGCGCGACCACGGGGAGAACCCGACGCCGTCCCGTGCGCGTCGCTGCTCCGGCCGCGCCGACCGTTCGGCTCACTGGTACTCCCGCAACCGGTTGCGCATGCCGAAGGCCACCGCCAGGACCGCGATCGCCGACAACAGGACCACGCCCTGGGTGATACCGCGCAGGATCCGGGTGGCCTGGTCGACGTTGTCCCGCAGGTTGGTGCGCGAGTCCTCGATCAGCGCGACAAGTTCGCCGTCCAACCGATCGAACAGGGCCGCCGAGCCGCCGATCCCCGGATCGACCGCGATCCCGGAGGCCGCCGAGAAGTCGCCGTGCAGGAGGGCTTCGGTGATCCGCTCGTGCGATTCGACCCACTCGTCGATCACCGCGGTGACCTGGTCCAACTGTTCGTTGGGGACGACGGAGCGGTCGATCCCGTCCAGGTGCTCGCGCAGTTGGTCGATCAGCGGGCCGAACTGTACGTCCTCCTCGGGGGAGCGGCGCACCATGCCGAGCGTCTCGTTCGATCGGGCGGTCTGGGCCAGAATGCGGCTGTCGGTCAGGGCGTCGAGCGGGTCGATGCCGCGTTCGACCGCCCGGGTCGCGGCGATCGAGGACATCAACCCGGCCACCAACAGCCAGCACAGCGCCACACCCATCGTGCCGCCGGCGATCGCGACCCCGAGGTTGATCTTGCGGCCGGTCAGCCGCGCCAGATAGGGCACCGCCGCCAGACAGACCACCACCGCGAACAGGACCGCGATGATCGCCGGCCAGGGGCGGCCGCTGTGCATGCGCTGCTCATTGCCGACCCGTTCGGTGGTCGCCTCGTAGAGGCTGTTCGCAGCGGGCAGCAGGGTGTTCTGCATCAGGGCGGACGCCTCGGCCAGGTACGCCGAACCGACCGGGTTGCCCAGACGGTTGTTGGCCCGCGCGGTCTCGATCAGCCCCGCGTACACCGGAAGCTGGCGGCTGATCAGCAGCAGCGATTCGCGGCCGGCGTCGTCCTCCATCCCGTTGGAGGCCAGGGCGGCGGCGGCGGACGCCTCGGACAGGGCGGTCGTATACCGTTCCCGCACCTCGACCGGCTCGACGCCGCCGTAGATGAAACCCGTCGACGCGGCGGCGTCCGCGACCGACAGCTCGCTGTACAGCTCCTGCACCGAGTCCGACAACGGCTCGGCGCGCGCCAACAGATCGGACAGCACCTGCCGGCGCTCACCGACGGTGAAGGCGGTGACCGTGCCGGCCAGCAGGATCGCAGCGATCAAGCCGACCGCGATCGCCAGCAGTCGCAGCGGGGTGGACGAGCCCAGCCGGCGCGCCGGATTCGGCTGCGGCAGCGGTTCGGGCAGGGTGAAGGTGCGAACGGTCATCGTCTCGCCCCCTCCCCGGTAGCCCACATCGGCGGCGACCCCGGTGGGGAACGGCCCCGAGCGACTGAATGGTGTCACAGCCATCGTCGCCGCCCAACGGATATATCGCATCATCACCATACAAATTCGGGTGTCCGTTTCAGGCGGCACTAGGGTGGCGGTCATGCGCGGCGACGGGGACGGATGGGTCGTCGGTACCGACGGTTCGCGACGATGGGGGCGTTTCGGCGCCGCGGGGTTGGTCGTTCGGGCGCCCGCCGCCGACGGGACGCCGGTGGTGCTGCTGCAACATCGGGTCTGGTGGAGCCACCACGGCGGCACCTGGGGGGTGCCCGGCGGCGCGCGCGACTCCCACGAGAGCGCCGCCGACGCCGCGATCCGTGAGGCCGGGGAGGAGGCCGGCATCGATCCGGCCGCCCTCGTGGTGCGCGATACCCGGGTGACCGCCGACCTCGACTCCGGGCGGTGGACCTACACCAGCGTGCTCGCCGAGACGGCCGCGCCGCTGCCGACCGTGCCGAGCGGGGAGAGCGCCGAACTGCGTTGGGTGCCCGAGCGCGAGGTGGAGACCTACGCGCTGCACCCGGGTTTCGCCGCGAGCTGGCCCGCCCTGCGCGTGCGGGAGGTGGCGGTCGAGTCGGTGGACATCGACGCGGGACAGCGGTTGGTGCGCCTGGCGGAATGCTACGGCTGGGTGCCCGGTGTGCCGCCGGCCTAGTCCGCGGGACGGCGTCGCAGGACCGAGTCCACGCGGCTGGTGCTGTCGATCCACCAGCCCAGACCCGGTTCGATGATCTCCGCGCTGCGAATCAGATTTTCGTATTCCCGATGCAGATCGATCGCGAATATCGGTTCGTGATGCGCGATGCGATTCCGCAACTCGACGATCTGTCCGACGCTTGCTTCGAGGCGTTGCTGGCGGGCGGTACGCACGAATGCATGGCGCAAAGCATCGGTCCACATGGCGTTCGTGCCGGACGGTTTCAACAGGTAGTGCCAGAACCCCAAGGACAATTCGGCGACGACGTGGCCGGGCTTCACGGAACTGTGCCGGCGGCCCGCGTTGCGCGTCGCGTCACGCACCTTCTGCAGTGAGTTGTTGTTGAGGCCCGACAGTTGGCCCGGGGTGCGACCCGCGACATGCACTGTGTCGGGATCGAACCAGTGCGGCTGAAGCGCCCCGTTCGGAGTGGGGTGCGTGGCGTCGAACCACTTGGTCATGGCGGTGTCGACCGTGTTGCGGAAGCCGACCTCGAAATAGTGGATGCTCTCGAAGAAGGCCATCGAAACGTCGAGGTTCCATCGGTACAGTTCGAGACCGTCCGGAATGCTGCTATTGCACGCGTTGCTGTACGTCCGGAGGCGCGGTGTCGACAACAGTCTGATCATCGTGTCCCGAATGGGGGAGTACATCGACACGGCTGCCTCCCGACTGTTCGAAACCCGGCTGTTCGAAATCGATGAGACTATGTACCATAAATACTCAGGCCCGCAGAGTTCGGCGTACCCACTACGGTGAGGGAAACCGCTGCGGGCTTTACATTTTTCCGGGTTCTCTCAATCCCGTTCGCGCACGCGGCGGGCCAGGGCGGCGGCGGCGCGACGCGGATCGTCGGCGCGGGTGATCGCCCGGACGACGACGACGCGACGCGCGCCCGCGTCGAGCACCGCATCGAGGGTGTTGTCCTCGATCCCACCGATCGCGAACCACGGCAGCTTCGGGTCGGCCGCGGCGACCTCGCGGATCGTCTCCAACCCCGCCGGTTGGCGCTTCGGCTTGGTGGGGGTGCGGTAGACCGGGCCGGAGGCGAAGTAGTCGACGCCCGGTTCGATCGCGGCCAACCCCGCCTGCGCGCGGCTGTGCGTCGAGCGGCCGATCAGCATCCCGTCGCCGACGATCCGGCGGGCGACTGCCACGGGCAGATCGTTCTGACCCAGGTGCAGGATGTCGGACTGCGCGGCGAGCGCGATATCCGCACGATCGTTGACCGCCAGCAGCGCGCCGTGCCGATCGCAGACCGTCCGCAGCACCGCGAGCGCCGCCAACTCCTCGCGCGGCTCGATGCGCCCGAACGTCCGCTCGCCCTCGGAATCCTTGTCGCGCAACTGGATGATGTCGACCCCACCGGACAACGCCGCATCGGCGAAGCGGGCGAGGTCGTCGGTTTCCCGCCGGGCATCGGTGCACAGGTAGACGCGCGCATCGGCGAGGCGTTTACGCAGGGCGGCGGAGGTCGAAGTCACATACGTCACGGTAGCCGGCGGGCGGCGCCGGAATGTGCGTGATGTGGGACATATCCCAAAACCTGTCCGGATCCGGCGTGGGTCAGGCCCCGAAGGCTATCCGGGCCACCTCGAGGCCGGCCCGAATCTGCGGCAGCAGGTCGGCTTCGGCGGCGCCGGCGGCATGCCAATTGCGGATCGCCGCGACGATCACTCCCGCGATGCCCGCCATCACCACCCGGGCCTGGGGTTCGGTGAGGTGCATCGACGGGTCCGCGGCGACGGCGGCCGCCGCGGCGTCGACCAGGTCGTCGACCATCAGGGTCGTCGCCGCCTGAATTTCCGGAACCTCGAACCACAACCGCACCCGACGTGTCGTCATACCGTCCGGGTCGATGGTGTGTTCGGGTGTCATCAGATCGATCGCCCGTTCGACCGCGGTCATCAGGTCGCCGCTGGTCAGCAGGCCGGGCAGCAATTGCAGCAGCACCTCGTCGTGGTCGTCGTGCAGAACGAGCCGTTCCTTGGTGCCGAAGTACCGGTAGACCGTGCTCGGGGAGACCTCCGCCGCCTCGGCGACCTGCTCGATCGTCACCTTCTCGAAGCCGTCGGCCTCGAACAGTTCGACCGCGCAGCGCTGGATGCGCCGCATGGTGGCGGCCTTCTTGCGTTGACGCAGCGTTTGCGGGGGCAGTCCGACGGCGTCCGCCCGAGGTTCCGTGGGAGGCACCAGCGCAGCCTACTGCGCCTTTGCGAAGTCGGTGCAGACTATTGATAGTGACTGTCAGAATTGAGTAAAGTAACTGTCATGAGACAGTCACTGTCAGAATCTGTGATTCGCGCACGGGGATTGCACAAGCACTACGGCCCGGTCCGGGCCCTGGACGGTCTCGATCTGACCGTCTCGGCGGGGGAGGTCCACGGCTTCCTCGGGCCCAACGGCGCCGGCAAGTCGACGGTCATCCGAGCGATCCTGGGGCAACTCGCACTCACCGCCGGCGAGCTGACGGTCCTCGGCGGGCACCCGCGCGCCGACGCCCCGACGATCCACCGCCGGCTGGCCTATGTCGCCGGCGATACCGCGCTGTGGCCGCATCTGACCGGCGGCGAATGCATCGACGTCATCGCCGGGTTCCGCGGCGACGTCCACACCCCGGCCTTTCAACGCCGCCGCGGCGAGTTGATCGATCGCTTCGAGCTCGATCCGACCCGGCGGGCGCGCACCTACTCCAAGGGCAACCGGCAGAAGGTCGCGCTGATCGCCGCCCTGAGCGCCGACGTCGACCTGTATCTACTCGACGAACCGACCTCCGGGCTCGATCCGCTGATGGAGGCGGTCTTCCAGGAGACGGTCGGGCAGCTGCGCGAACGGGGCCGAACCGTGCTGCTCAGCAGCCATATCCTCGACGAGGTCGAGGCGCTGTGCGATCGGGTGACGATCATCCGCGGCGGTCGAACGGTGTCGACCGGCACTCTGGACGACCTGCGAGCCCACACCCAGACGGTCATCACCGTCACCACCGACCGTTCGATCGCGGGGCTCGCGGCGATCGCCGGGGTCACCGACCTGACCGAGCGGATCGCCGATGACGCGGACGGCGCCGTGCACACCCGGCTGCGGTGCGCGGCGACCGCCCTCGCGGACGTGATCGCCGCGATCGGGGCACACCGTCCCCGGGCCTTGACCGTCCGACCGCCGTCGCTGGACGAGATGTTCCTCGAGCAGTACCGCACCCAGCCCACGTCGCAGCCGCAGCCGGAGCCGGTCCGATGAGCGTGGCCACGCCGCCGCGCCCCGACGAGGCCGGCCGCGCGGATGCCGCCCGACTCGGCGGCGATAGTGCCACCGCAGTCACCGGATGGGCCCGGCTCACCCGCCTGCATCTGCGCACCGCCCGCTGGTGGCTGCTCGCCTGGCTGCTGATTCCGGCGGGAGTGGTCGTCGCGACCGGCCACTCGATCGCCGCGCTCTACGCCGATGCGCTGACCCGTCTCGGCTACGCCGGCACCATGGCGGCCGCGCCCGGCAGCATCGCGATCAACGGGCGCTGGCGCGACCTCGACACCGTCGGCGGCATCGTCACCAACGAGGTCGGACTGCTCGGCCTGTTGGTCTTCCCCCTGGCCGGCATCCTGCTCGCGATACGCCTGACCCGTCGGGAGGAGGACACCGGAAGGATCGATCTGCTCTCGGCCGGTCGGCTCGGGCGACTGGCCCCACTGGTCGCCGCCGGTGTGGTGGCGGTTGCGGTCGCCGTGCTGATGGCCGCGATCATGGCGCTCGGACTGTGGGCCGCGGACCTGCCGCCCGCCGGCGCCGCCCGGTACGCGGTGCTGCTGTCGTTGTCGATGATCCTGTGGACCGGAGTCGGCCTGTTGGCAGCGCAGATCGCCCGTGATGTGCGGACGGCCACGTCTATCGCCCTGGCGGCGCTGTTGATCGGCTTCCTGGTCCGCATGATCGTCGACGGTCTCGGTGCCGACGCCGAATGGCTCTCCCCGCTGGGCTGGCTGCCGGCCGCGGCGCCCTTCGGATCATGGCGGTGGGAGCCGTATCTCGCGGTCGTCGTGGCAGCGGTGGGACTGTTCATCGCGGCCGCGGTGGTGGCCGCGCGTCGCGACCTCGACGGCGGTCTGATCGCCCCGCGCCCCGGCCCCGAGCGCGGCGGCCGCGGCGCCGGAACCCCCGGCGGATGGGCGTGGCGCCTGACGCGCGGATCGGTGCTCGGCTGGGTGATCGGCCTGAGCGCGTGGAGCATCGGTATCGGCCTGCTGGTGGGGGAGATGACCGAGGTCATGCGCGGAAATCCGCAGCTGGTGGAGCTGTTCGGACTCGACAGCCCCGAGGACGCGGTGGTCGCGATGACCGCCTCCCTGACCTGCCTGGGCCTGGCCGCGATGGGGGTGCAGGCGATCGGCCGGCTCGCCGCCGAGGAGGACGCCGGACGACTGGGACTGATCCTGTCCGGGGCGGTAACCGGGCGCCGGATGTGGGCGACCTGGACCGCACTGGTGGTGGCATCGGTGCTGGTGACGGCCGCGTTGCAGGTGGCGCTGTTCGGAATCGCCTCGACCCTGTCGACCGGTCGAACCACCGGCGCGGTCGCGATCGCCGAAGCGCTGGCGATCCTGGCGATCCCCGTCGTGGTCGTCGTACTGATCGCGGCCGGGCTGCGCGGGGGCGCGCCGGGGTGGGCGGCGGCGCCGTGGCTGCTGATCGCGTGGGGTGCGGTGGTCGCCTTCCTCGCCGAGGCGCTCCGGCTGCCGGACCCGGTGCGCGATCTGTCGGTCTTCGCGGTGGTCGGACAGGTACCGATCGAGGATGCTGGCCTCGGGGCGATCGCCGTGCTGGTGGGGATCGCCGTTGCGATGACGACGTTCGGAGCGGTGCTGGTCGGCCGGCGAGATCTGGGCGGCTGACCCGGTATGACCGATCCTGTCGGACGGCCGCTCTAGGGTGACGGGCATGAGTGACGCGGCGCCGGGTGAACCGTCCACCGATCGGCCGATCTTTCCGGAGGGCTACGGGATTCCCGAGGCCGCCGACGGACAGTTGAGCTGGTCGCAGGTCGAGCCCAGATTGGTGGCGGCCAAGCACTATTGGCTGTCCTCGGTGCGCCCGGACGGCACGCCGCATTCCGTGCCGCGCTGGGGAGTCTGGCTCGACGGCCGCTTCTGGTACGACGGCGCACCCACTACCCGGCACGCGCGCAATGCGGAGAAGAACCCGGCGGTGACGCTCACCCTGGAGTCCGGGACTCAAGCCGTCATCCTCGAGGGCACCTCGGTGGCCACCCGGGCCGACGGCGACCTCGGCGTGCGGCTGTCGGCCGCGTTCGCCAAGTACGCCGACGACGGTTACGCGCCCGGCCCGGATTCCTGGTCGGGCGCGGACGGTGGCGGTCTGCGGGTGATCACCCCGCGCCGCGTCCTCGCCTGGTTCCAGTTCCCCACCGACTGCACACGATTCACCTTTGCAGCTGCGTCGTGACCGACGTCTGGGAGTTGGTGCGCGCCGAGCGGCTCGCCCTGGTCGACGACCTAGCCGCCCTCGACGCCGAGCGGTGGGACCTTCCGTCGCTGTGCCCGGGGTGGACGGTGCACGACGTCGCCGCCCACCTGGTCGACAACGCCAAGGTCACCCGTTTCGGGATCGTCGTGGCGATGGCCCGCGCCCGCTTCGACTTCGACCGGCAGAACCAGCAGGGGGTCGACCGGGAGCGCGGAGCGACGCCGGCGCAGACGCTCGATCGGCTACGGGCGGTGGCGGATCGGCGCACCGGCCCACCCGCGCCGCTCGATAGTCGCCTGGTCGAGGAGATCGTGCACGGCGAGGACATCCGCCGACCCCTCGAATGCGTCCGCGACTATCCGGCCGAGGCGGTCGAGCGGGCGTTGGCGTATCAGGTGAAGACGTCGGTATCGGTGGGCGGCAGCAAACAGCGGGTGGCCGGACTGGCGTTGCGGGCCAACGATTCCGGGATCGCGATCGGCGACGGCCCCGAGGTATCCGGCCCCGGGGCGGCGCTGCTGGTCGCGGTCGCCGGCCGCACCGCCGCTCTCGACGCGCTGACCGGCGCGGGGGTCGATACGCTGCGCGCACGGCTTCGCTGACGGGTCCTGCGCCGATCCCGAGTGCGGATGGTGTGCACCCGCGGGCCGGTGTGGTTGCGGCTACGGGGTGACCGCGAAGACCGGCAGCAGCGGGGCGAATCTCTCGAGGTCGGCATCGGTCGGCGAGGTCGACATGCCCTCGGGCAGGAAGCGGCCGACCTCCCAGCCCCACCGGCGCAGGTATTCCCGCAGGATCGGGCCCCGCAACCCCAGTTCCACCTCGGTCAGGTCGACCTGCCGCACCCGACGGCCCACCCGCAGTTCGGCCCGCCCGGCCGCCCGCGCATTGCGCACCCACTGGGTCTCGCCGCGCACCGCGACCAGGTAGTCGGCCCCGTCGATCCGGACCGGATTGACCGGAACGGTCTGCGGTTGCCCGCTGACCCGGCCGATCACCGTCAGGTTGTGGGCGCCGGCGAGATTGACACCGCGGTCGGCCAGCCAGCGGACCACCCGGTTGAAGACGGCGTCGGCGCCCTTCGGTGCCCGATAGTGCTGCGTTGTCGACATGGTCTCTCCTGTGCATCCGGCCGGTATGAGAGCAGTGCTCTCGATGTGGTTCCAGTATGCGGCGTTGATCGACATCTCGCAAGAGCGGTGCTCTCACTTCTGGGTGGTGGTGATCTCCGCAGGCGGGAACCGGGTCGGTTCGCGGCCGGAAAGTTCGCCGGTTGGAACCGTGGACAGAGCGCCGGATCGGGGATCACGATGGCGCCATGACCGAACTGCTCGCACTGACCCCCGACGAACTGCTCACCACCACCCGCGCGGTCCGCAAGCGCCTCGACCTCGAACGGGATGTGCCCCTCGAGGTGATCCACGAGGCGCTCGAGATCGCCGTGCAGGCGCCGTCGGGCAGCAATCGGCAGGGTTGGCAGTGGATCGTGGTGACCGATCCGGACATCAAACAGCAGATCGCCGCCTACTACCGCCGCTCCTGGGAGGCGTACAGCGGCGTGGCCGCGGACGCGCCGGCCGAACCCGCCGTCGGGGGCGAACCGGCAAGCGTCGGGGAGCGGATTCGGGACAGCTCCTCCTATCTGGCTCGGGTGATGGGCGACGTTCCGGTGCTCGTGATCGGCGCGATCACCGTCGACGAGGGCGGCGAGCTGCCCGCGAGCAATCAGGCCGGCCTGTGGGGGTCGCTGCTCCCGGCGGCGTGGAATTTCGCCCTGGCGCTGCGCGCCCGCGGACTCGGCACCACCTGGACGACCCTGCATCTGAAGTACGAGAAGGAGGTCGCGCAGATCCTGGGCCTACCCGCCAATGTGCGCCAGGGCGTGCTGCTGCCGGTCGCCTACACGATCGGTACCGACTTCAAGCCGGGTCCGCGGGCCGATTTCGACGCGATCGTGCACATCAACCACTGGTGACACCCGACGGCGTCCGTCAGCGGGCATGCTGACGCGGTGACCCGTGACGGACGCGCGATCGTGGTGGGCAGCGGACCCAATGGCCTGGCCGGAGCGATCCTGCTCGCCCGGGCCGGACTGCGGGTGCGGGTCCTCGAGGCCGCCGCCGAACCCGGCGGCGGTACCCGCAGCTCACAGCTGACCCTGCCCGGACTGATCCACGACCACTGCTCGGCGTTCCACCCGATGGCGCAGGCATCGCCGCTGTTCCGGGAACTCGGCCTCGAGCGGTACGGGTTGCGGTGGCGGCACCAGGACATCGAGATGGCGCACCCGCTCGATGACGGAACCGCGGCGGCGGTGTGGCGCGATATCGACCGCACCGTCGACGAGCTGGGTGGCGACGGACCCGCCTGGCGATACACCTTCGGCGCCCTGTCCGCCGGATTCGACGACCTCGCGCAGGACATCCTGCGCCCGCTGCCACATCTGCCGCGCCATCCGATGCGGCTGGCCCGCTTCGGCCCGGCGGCGCTGCTGCCGGCATCGGTGCTGGTGCGGCAATGGCGCCAACCGCGGACCCGCGCGCTCTTCGGCGGGGCCGCCGCCCACGCGGTGACCTCGCTGGGCGCCCCGCTGAGCAGCGCGGTCGGGCTGACCCTGATCGCCGCCGCACACCGCCACGGCTGGCCGGTCGCCGAGGGCGGCTCGCGGGCGATCGCGACCGCGATGATCCGCATGCTCGAATCGCTCGGCGGCACCGTCGAGACCGACACCCCGGTCACCTCGATCGCGCAGGTGGACGGCGCCGACATCGTGCTGCTCGACACCGCGCCCGGCGCCGCCGCGACCATCCTCGGCGATCGGCAGCCACCGCGCGCTAATCGGGCCTACCGGCGGTACCGCTACGGGCCCGGCGCGCTGAAGGTCGACCTCGCCGTGCGCGGACCGATCCCGTGGGCCAACCCGCTCTGCGCCCGCGCCGGCACCGTCCACCTGGGCGGCACCTTCGACGACCTCGCCGACGCGGAGGCGGCCACCGTCCGCGGGCACCTCGCCGCCGCACCGTTCGTGCTCGTCGGGCAGCAGTATCTGGCCGATCGCTCCAGGTCCGTCGACGGGGTGCACCCGATCTGGGCGTATGCCCATGTGCCGCACGGATATCCGGGGGAGGACCCCGAACCGGTGTTGCGGCAGATCGAACGCTTCGCGCCCGGCTTCCGGGACCGCATCGTCGATATCCGCACCCGCGGCCCGGCGGCGCTCGAGCGGGACAACCCCAACTACGTCGGCGGCGACATCGCGGTCGGGTCGAACGCCGGGCTGCGGTTGCTCTTTCGCCCCGGCGGTGCGACCCTCCCGATCGGCGGGCGCACCCCGTACGACACCGGCGTACCCGGCGTCTACCTCTGTTCCTCGGCCACCCCGCCGGGCGGTGGGGTCCACGGCATGGGCGGCGCCAACGCCGCCGCGGTGGCACTGGCCCGCTGGGAACTCTCGCGGGGCTGAGCCGACACCGGCGGGGGTGAGCCGACGCCCGTTGGGCTGAGCCAACAGCCGTCGGGCAGGGGCCGCCGTCTGTGCAGTGTCATACCCCACCTCGGGGTCGGCTCCCAAGAACGTGTTACGCAGGCGTAAAGTTCCCCGCTTGGGGCTACCGCCCCGCACCCCTCGTCCTACCTCGTGCCGCGACCACCCGCTCCGGTGAAGCAGGGCGCCCGTCCGCACACCAGATTGTTGGAACACCCCGTCATGTCCCCGGAAGCGACCGCGACCCATGTCCACTGAAGCCACACCCACCGACAAGCAGATCGCCAACCCGCCCTCGCGGGTGCTGGCGGCCAGCCTGGTCGGTACCACCATCGAGTTCTACGACTTCTACGTCTACGCCACGGCGGCCGTATTGGTCTTCCCCCACCTGTTCTTCCCGCAGGGCAATGAGCAAACCGCGCTGCTGGCCTCCTTCGCCGTCTTCGGCGCGGCGATGGTCGCGCGCCCGGTCGGCTCGATCGTCTTCGGCCATCTCGGCGACCGCTACGGCCGCAAGGCGACACTGGTCGGTGCCCTGCTCACCATGGGCATCGCGACGATCCTCATCGGTGTGCTGCCGACCTATCAGGCCGTCGGCTGGGTGGCGCCGCTCCTGCTGGTGATCCTGCGCCTCGCCCAGGGCTTCGCGCTCGGTGGTGAGTGGAGCGGTGCGGCGCTGGTGGCGACGGAGAACGCGCCCGAGGGCAAGCGCGCCTGGTACGGCACGTTCCCGCAGTTGGGTGCGCCGCTCGGCTTCATCCTGGCCAACGGGCTGTTCCTGATCATCGCGGCGATCCTGCCATCGGACGACCCGTCGCGGCCGTCGGACGCCTTCCTCACCTGGGGCTGGCGGATCCCGTTCCTGTTCTCGATCGTCATGGTGATCGTCGGCCTCTGGGTGCGGCTGCGCCTGGTCGAGTCGACCCCGTTCCAGCAGGCGCAGGCCAAGGGCACCGTCCAGCGGCTGCCGCTGGCGACCGTCGTGCGCGAGAACTGGCGCGAGCTGATCCTCGGCACGTTCTACATGCTCGCGACCTACGTGCTGTTCTATCTGATGACGACGTTCTCGCTGAGCTTCGGGCGCGCGCGGACCGACGCCGCGGTGCCCGGACTGGGCTACTCGTACACCCACTTCGTGATGATGATGATCGTCGGCGTGGTCTTCTTCGGCATCTTCACCATGGTGTCCGGCCCGCTGGCGGACCGCTTCGGCCGCCGCTACTTCCTGCTGGTGGTCACCGCGGCGATCATCATCTTCGGTCTGATCTGGGTGCCCTTCCTGTCCGGTGGCCAGGTGTCGGTGCAGCTGTGGCTGATCATCGGCTTCACCCTGATGGGTCTGACCTTCGGTCCGATGGGAGCGCTGCTGCCGGAGCTGTTCCCGACGGCGGTGCGCTACACCGGTTCGGGTATCTCGTACAACGTTTCGTCGATCCTCGGTGCGGCGGTGGCGCCGTTCATCGCGGTTGCGCTGTGGACCTACGGCGAGGGCAGCCCGTTCTGGGTGGGTGTCTACCTCGCCGTCATGGGTGCGATCACCCTGACCGCCCTCGCGGTGGGCCGGGAGACCAAGGACGTCGACATGCATCGCTGATGCTGTTCAACCATCTTCCGCACAGCGCCGCCGCGACAATAATTGTCGCGGCGGCGCTGTGCTGCGAATGGTTGAACACACCACGGGAGGTGGGACGGGGCCGCCGGGCCTACCCTCGAACGGTATGGGGGTACGGTTCGCGCTTGCGCGGATGATCGGGGAAAAGGCGGACCCGGCGCGGTTCGCCACGCTGCTACCGCAGGTGGACGCGTCGCTGCGTCGGCTCAGCCGGGGGCGGGTGGACTTCGCGCGGCTCGGGCGGGTGCCCGGCCTGGTCCTGCTGGTGCACGGCCGACGGTCCGGCCGGCTGCGCGAGGTTGCGCTGCAGGCCCGGGCGGTCGATGGCGGCTGGGTGGTCTGCGGCAGCAACTGGGGCCTGCCCGACGACCCGGCGTGGGTGCTCAATCTGCGCGTCGACCCGCGGCCCGCGGTGCAGATACGCGGGCGACGTCGACCGGTCACCGCCCGCGAACTGCACGGCGAGGAACGCGAGCGGATGTGGGCGCGCCTGATCGCCGTCTGGCCGGCGTTCGACGGCTACCGGGAGCGCTCCGGGCGGACCATCCCGCTGTTCTTGCTGACCCCGACCGACGGACCGGGACCCGCGACCGCGCTCTGACCGGCGGATCCGGTCAGTCGGACACCCCGCCCGCCAGGGCGCGCACGGTGTCGATCGTGTCGGCTTCCTCGGCGGTCTTGTCGTCCCGATAGCGCAGCACCCGGGCGAAGCGCAGCGCGAGCCCGCCGGGGTAGCGGGTCGAACGCTGCAACCCGTCGAAGGCGATCTCGACGACCTGCTCGGGCTTGAGGTACACCGTGTACTCGTCCCGGGAGGTCTCCAGTTCCCCGAAGCGTTCGGTCTGCCAGGCGAGCATCGCGTCGGTCATGCCCTTGAACGTCTTGCCGAGCATCACGAAGCCGCCGTCGGCGTCGCGGGCTCCGAGGTGGATATTCGACAGCTTGCCCCTGCGGCGGCCGCTGCCCCATTCGACGGCGAGCACCACCAGGTCGAGGGTCAGCCGCGGTTTGACCTTCACCCATCCCGCGCCGCGCCGACCGGCGGCGTAGGGCGCCGCCGCGCTCTTGAGCACGATCCCCTCGTGCCCGCCGGCCAACAACTCCGATAGGTACCGCTCGGTGGTCGCCACGTCGGCGACCTCGCGCCGCGGCACCAGATCGTCGGCCGGTACCAGGGCGGAGAGCCGGGCGAAGCGGTCGGTCGCCGGTAGGTCGATCAGGTCCTCGCCGTCGAGGTGCAACAGGTCGAAGAAGAAGGAGTGCACCGGGACGGTGCGCCGTTGGTGGTCGACATCGGCGCTGCTCATCGTGCGCGAGGCGGTCACCTGGAAGGGCAGCGGCCGCCCGGCCGGGTCGAGGGCGATCGCCTCCCCGTCGAGGATCACCGACTCGACCGGCAGGGCGGCGACCGCCTCGACAACCTCCGGCAACCGGGCGGTGATGTCGTCGAGGCTGCGGGTGAACAGTCGGATCTCGTCGCCGCGGCGATGCGCCTGAATGCGGATGCCGTCGAGCTTGCCGTCGGCGAAGACCCCGCCGGACGCGTCGATCGCCGCGAACCCTTCGGCGGCGTCGCTGCCGCTGCCCGCCAACATCGGCCGCAGCGGACGGCCGACCTCGAGCCGGATCGCCGCCAGCGCCTCCTCGCCGCCGGCCAGCGCCGCCTCGGCGACCGGAGCGGCGAATCCCGCCAGCATCACCGCCCGGCGCACCGCGGCTTCCGGCACCCCCGCGGCCGAGGCGATCGCCGCGAGCATCACGCCGTCCTGGGCGCCCTGGCGCATGTTGCCGGTGATCAGATCCCGCAGAAATGCCTGCTCGGAGGGGGTCAGCCGGCCGAAGAGGTCCGCGATGATCGCCGCGCGGGCGCGCTGCGAGCCGGCGCCGACGGTGTCCGCCAGCGCGGTCAACCGTTCGTCGACCTCCCCGAGGGACGCCGTCGCGGTGTCGGCGGGGGCGGGAAGGTCGTGCAGGCCGCGCCAGGACACCCCGACGCGGCGCTGCGGCAGGATGCCGGACAGGTAGGCGGCGGCGAGCCCCGCCTCGGCGGGCCCGGCGGCGGTGAGCACCTCGGCGATCGCCGCCGTCTTGGCCAGCCGCGACCGGGTGCCCGCGACCGCCGTCGACGCCTCGACCAGCCTCTCCAGGAGCATGCCCCCAGGCTAGGCGCCACCCCCGACAGACATCGTCCGCGCGATCAGTTGGCCCAGAGGAAGGCGGCAAGGCCGAAGCCCGCGGCGGCCACCGCGATCCGCAGCACCGACGCCGGTATCCGCCGCGAGACCGGCGGACCGCACCACCCGCCGACGAACATGCCGACGGCCATGATCGCCGCCGCCCACCAGTCGACGGTGCCGACCGCGATGAACCACAGCGCGGCGACCAGATTCGCCACCCCGAGGAAGTAGCTCTTGAACAGTTGGGCCCGCCAGATCGTCTCCGACGTGCACAGCAGGGTCAGCGCCAGGAAGGCCACTCCCGCACCGGCCCCGAAGTAGCCGCCGTAGACCGCGACCACCACCATCGCGGCGATGTACGTGCGGGGCCGGTCGATATCGCCACCGAGCGTCCGCAGCCACGGCTGCAGCAACAACGCCAGCGCCGCCAGCGCC
This sequence comes from Millisia brevis NBRC 105863, assembly GCF_001552615.1. Classification (GTDB taxonomy): domain Bacteria; phylum Actinomycetota; class Actinomycetes; order Mycobacteriales; family Mycobacteriaceae; genus Millisia; species Millisia brevis. The sequence goes on along the minus strand of NZ_BCRN01000009.1, from coordinate 63,894 downwards.
ACGAACCACGGGACGACCGCCTCGAAGGTCTCCGCGGGGCCCGCCAGCAGCAGCACCGCGCCGATCAGCCCGCCGACCACCGCGGCAACCGTCAGCGGAATGATCCGTCGGCCCTCGCCGGTGATCTCCCGGATCGAGTTGGTGGTCGCGCCGACCCCGACACCGACCAGGGCGACGGTATTGGTGACATTGGCCGCCACCGGCGGCAGACCCACCGCCAACAGCGCGGGATAGGAGACCAGCGACGCGAGCCCGGTCAGATAGCCGATCAGGCCGGAACCGAATCCCGCGGCCAGCAGCAGGACGGCGTCGGCAAGGGTCACTCCGGCGACCCTATCCGGCCGTACCGGAGTAGCCTCGCGGCCGGTCGGAGATGTCGGGTCTCGGTGAGGAGCAGCGGTGACGGGCGCGCGGGTCGCGGTGATCGGTGGCGGAGTGATCGGACTGTCGATCGCCTGGCGGGCGGCCGCGGCCGGCCACCGGGTGGAACTGTTCGATCCGGCGGACGGCTCGGCCGCGGCGCAGGTCGCCGGCGGCATGCTCGCTCCGCTGTCGGAGGCGCGGCCCGGCGAGGAGGCCGCCCTCGACTTCGGGGCCGCCTCCCTGGAGCGGTGGCCCGGCTTCATCGCCGACCTGGGCACCGACCCGACCAGCGCCCGTGGAGCCCTGACGGTCGCCCTCGACGGCGCCGACCTCACCGACCGGCACAAGGCGGCGGCCTGGGTCGCCGAGCGGGGCCACGACATCCGCCCGCTGACCCGCCGCGAGGTGCGCGACCTCGAGCCGACGCTCGGACCGTCGATCCGCGGCGGCGTGCTCGCCCCGACCGAGGGGTCCGTCGACAATCGGCAGCTGCTCGCCGCGCTGCGCGCTGCCGCAGCAGCGGCCGGGGTGGTGCACACCCGCACCGCCGTGACCGAGACGGCGACCCTGCCGCACGATCGAGTGGTGATCGCCGCCGGGTGGCGCTCCGCCGCGCTGCTGCCCGAACGGCTCGCCGCGATGCTCTACCCGGCGAAGGGGGAAATCCTGCGGGTACGGACGCGCCCCGGATCGGCGGTCGGCCCCCGCCACGTCATCCGCGCCGCGGTACACGGCCGGCCCGCCTACCTGGTGCCGCGCGCGGACGGCTACGTCGTCGGCGCCACCCAGTACGAACACGGCGACGACCGCGCCGTCACCGTCGCCGGGGTGCGCGATCTGCTGCAGGACGCGGAACTGGTGTTCCCGGCGATCGGCGACTACGAGCTGTTCGAGTCGGCCGCCGGTCTGCGACCGATGTCCCGCGATGATCTGCCGCTGATCGGTACCCTCGACGAGGACGGATATACCGGCACGATCGTCGCCTGCGGGCACGGTCGCAATGGCGTGCTGCTCGCGCCGCTGACCGCGGATGCGGTCCTCGCGGCGCTCGACGGGCACGTGCTGACGGAGGCGGCGGCAGCGCTGCCGGAGAGGGTGAAATGAGCGAGCGGACGGCAGCTGTCGACACGACGTCGATCGGCCGGGAGTCGATCGGTACGGACTCGATCGGCGAGGCGTCGATCGGCGAGGCGTCGATCGGTGTGACGATCAACGGCGAGGATCGCCTGCTGGCCGTCGGTACCACGATCCGTCAGGTGCTCGAACAGTTGAATCTGCCGGACTGCGGCGTCGCCGTCGCGGTCGACAACGCCGTTGCCGCACAGGATCGTTGGGATTCCCCGATCGCCGCCGGCGCGCAGCTGGACATCCTCACCGCCGTTCAGGGCGGCTGACCCCTCCGCGACCGCGCGCGTCCGCCGCGAGGGGGGTGCGCATGTGACAGGGGAGCGGTCGGCCGGCAGGGTGTGGGCATGATCGAGGTGCGATCGCTGACCAAGAATTTCGGTTCCACCCGTGCCGTCGACGACCTGACCTTCACGGTCCAACCGGGCCGGGTCACCGGCTTCCTCGGACCCAACGGAGCCGGCAAGTCGAGCACCATGCGCATGATCCTGGGACTCGACCGACCGACGTCCGGTACCGCGACCATCGACGGTTCCGCGTACGGGAAGCTGACCGACCCGCTGCGCACCGTCGGCGCGCTGCTCGACGCGAAGTGGCTGCACCCCAACCGATCCGCCCGTGCGCACCTGCGCTGGATGGCGGCCTCGAATGGCATCGCCGCCGGTCGGGTGGACGAGGTGCTCGAGCTGGTCGGCTTGGCCGATGTCGCCGGTCGCCCGGCCGGCAAGTTCTCGCTCGGGATGTCCCAGCGGTTGGGCCTGGCCGCGGCGATGCTCGGCGATCCGCCGGTGCTGCTGTTCGACGAGCCGGTCAACGGGCTCGATCCCGAAGGCATCCACTGGATCCGCACGTTCATGCAGTCCCTGGCGAAGCAGGGCCGCACGGTCTTCGTCTCGAGCCACCTGCTGGCCGAGATGGCCCAAACCGCAGAGCACCTCGTGGTGATCGGACAGGGCCGGCTGATCGCCGACAGTTCGACCGCCGACTTCGTCGCCCGCTTCTCGGAGATGACCGTCCGGGTGCGCAGCCCGCACCTCGACGCCCTGCGTGAGCGATTGGTCGCCCACGGAATGCAGGTGCGCGACGAACCGGAGCGCGGGGCGCTGATCGTCACCGACGTTCCCTCGGACACGATCGGCACGGTCGCCGCCGAGTACGGCATACCCCTGTTCGAATTGGCGCCGCTGCAGGCGTCTCTGGAGGACGCGTTCATGCGCATGACCGAGGGCTCGGTGCAGTACCGCACCGAGGCGCCCGCCGCACCACCACCCGCCGCGCCGCCGTCCGGCGCATCACACCGCATCCCCGACACCGTCCACACCGGCGACGATCCGGCGAACGGAGCCGACCGATGAAGGTGCTGCGGGCGGAGTGGATCAAGCTCACCTCGGTGAAATCGCCGATCTGGTGCGCGATCCTGGTGGTGGTGATCGGTGTCGCGATGGCCGGCCTGATCGGCTGGGTCGCGCGGACGAGCCGCGCCAACGCCGACCAATTCGGCGGCCAGACGATCCCCTTCGGGATCGGGGATGCGCTCAGCGGCGTCAGCGGGCTCGGCACGATGGTGCTTATGGTCCTCGGCGCGCTGGCTATCACCAGCGAATATCGGTTCGGATTGATCCGCACGACCTTTCAGGCCCTTCCGCGCCGCACGACCGTATTGATAGGCAAGGCGGTGGTTTACGGGCTCTTCGGCGCGGTCGTCAGCGCCGTCGCCGCGGGCGGGGCCATCCTGGTCGCGCGGATGGTCGCCGGATCGGAATTCGCCCCCGATCTGAGCTTCGATGCCCCGGGCGCCTGGCGCGAGCTCTACGGGGTGCCGATCGTCGCCTTCCTGGCGGTGGTGCTCGCGGTGGGAGTCGGTGCGCTGCTTCGCCAGTCGGCCGCCGCGATCGCCGTACTGTTGCTGTGGTCGCTGCTGGTCGAGTCGCTGGTTCCGCTGTTCGGCTCGGTCGGCCGGGAGATCACCCCGTTCCTGCCGTTCGTCAACGCCAATCACTTCCTCGGCATGACCTCGACCATCGAGTTCCACTGGGGACCCTGGGGCAGCCTGCTCTACTTCGCCGCCGTCGTGCTGGTGATCGGGGCGGCCGCGGCGGCCTTGGTCGAGCGTCGCGACGCCTGAGCGGGAAACGTCCGGTAAGTCGCATCGGGTCTCCCGATTGGTCCGAACTGTCGATAGTGTGCCCGTCATGACACGAATCGGGTGGGCCGCCATCGGCGCGGTATCGGTGCTGACGGTCGCCGTTGCCGGCTGCTCGTCCTCCGATTCCGGATCGTCGGCGGATTCGGCCCTGGCCGCGGGATCGGCGCTGGCCGCGCAGATCGACCAGCAGCAGCTCATCGGGCATCTCGAGCAGCTGGAGGCGATCGCCGCCGACAACGACGGCAACCGCGCCTCGGGGACCTCCGGCTACGACGCGAGCGTCGACTACGTGGTGCGGATGCTGACCGATGCCGGGTTCGACGTCCAGACGCCGGAGTTCGAATTCGACCAGTTCATCTGGGGTAACCAGACCCTGTCCGCCGACGGCACCGACATCCCGGTCGAGGCCCTCCAATTCTCGCCCGCCACCCCGGACGGCGGCCTTCTCGCGCCGCTGGTGGTCGGCGCGCCCGATGCGCTCGGCTGCACCGCCGAGGAGTGGGGCGACGCCGACCTGACCGGGGCGGTCGCCCTGGTCACCCGCGGCACCTGCGAGTTCAGTCAGAAGGCGCGGGTCGCCGCCGAGCGCGGCGCGGTGGCGCTGCTGATCGCCAACAACGACGACGGCATCGTCGACGGCACCCTCGGCGGCAAGGACAACAGCCCGATCCCGGTCGGCGGCATCAGCCGGGAGTCCGGCAACGAGCTGCGCGCGCAGGTGCCCGGTAGCGTCGACCTGACCCTGGATACGCAGACCACGACCTCGCAGTCGCGCAATGTGATCGCCCAGACCTCCACCGGTTCGACCGACAACGTCGTGGTTGTCGGCGCCCACCTCGACGGGGTGCCGGAGGGCGCGGGCATCAACGACAACGGCTCGGGCGTGGCGGCGGTCCTCGAGACCGCGCGCCGCCTCGGCGGGGACCCCGACGTCACCAATGCGGTGCGCTTCGCCTTCTGGGGGGCGGAGGAGCTGGGTCTGTTCGGCTCGGAGAAGTACGTCGAGAGCCTCTCCGAGGACGAATTGCTGCAGATCGCGCTCTATCTCAACTATGACATGGTCGGCTCCCCGAACGCCGGCTACCTCACCTACGACGGCGACGATTCCGATCGCGTCGGCGCGCCGGCCGGTCCGGAGGGGTCCGCCGCCGTCGAGCGCATCTCCGAGATCGGCCTGTTGGAGGCCGGAGTCTCCCCGAACGGAACGGATTTCGACGGACGTTCCGACTACGCACCGTTCGTGTCGGCCGGAATCCCGGCGGGCGGTGTCTTCTCGGGTGCGGACGATCGAAAGACCGACGTACAGGCGGAACTGTGGGGTGGCGAGGCAAATGAGCCGTTCGATCCGAATTACCACACGGCGCAGGACACGCTCGAGAACATCGACCGCGACGCCCTCCTCCGACACAGCCGCGCCGCCGCCTTCTCGGTGGGCGCGTTTGCCCATTCCGTCGAGGGTCCCAACGGTGTTCCCGTGGGCGACGCCCGTGTGGAGGCGCGCGCAACCCAGTGACGGTTCCGCCGACCCGGTCACACGGACCGCACGGCCGGAAGACGTAGCGGATACCGGCCGTTACACTCAATTTGTGATTGCTGGGATTCCGGCGGTATCGAACTGGTTCGGCCGGATCGATCGGTCGGAGTCGCTGGTGGCCTTCGTGCGCCGGCTGCGTACGGTGGCGCCCGGCGATCATGCGATCGGCGATCCGCTCTCGCTCAGCGGCTCGCCCGCCGCGGCCGTCGTGGGCCGATTCGCCGACCTGTCGCAGATCCGAGGCCATACGGTCACCCGCGAGATCGGCCTCGGCGCCGTACAGGTCTGGGAGGCGGCCCGCCGCACCGTGTCGTGGGGCGACAATCCCACCGCGGGTGACGAGGTCACCATCGTGTTCACCGACCTGGTCGGCTTCTCGTCCTGGTCGGTTCAGGTCGGGGACGAGGCGACCCTCGAACTGCTGCGCCAGGTGGCCGTCGCGGTCGAACCGCCCTTCCTGGCCGAGTCCGGTCGGGTGATCAAACGTCTCGGCGACGGGGTCATGGCGATCTTCCCGAACCCGGAGTCCGCGGTTCGCGCCGTCTACCGGGCGCGCGCGGCGATGGCCGAGGTCGAGGTGGCCGGACACCGACCGCGGATGCGCGTGGGCATCCACACCGGCGCCCCGCTGCCGATCGGCTCGGACTGGCTCGGCGTCGATGTGACCGTCGCGGCCCGGGCGATGGAGTGCGGCGGCGACGGCAACGTCATGATCACCCAGGCGAGCCTCAACCAGCTGGACCCGACGATCCTCGCGGAACTCGGCGTGGTCGACGAGACCTACCGCCGCGGGCTGCTGGAGCCGCGGTTGGAGGGGATCCCGGCGGACGTGGTCATCCGCCGGTTGGTCACCTACCGCGGCGGCACGCGGCCGCGCCCGTGGTCGAGCGTGCGCCGCTCGAACGACGCGGGCCGTGCGAACGATCCGAGCCGCACCGCGGACACCGGACGGTCGAGCCGGGAACCTCGCGGCTCGGTCGCCGGCGGGTAACCGTCCCCGGCCGTACCGTCTCCGGCCCGACCCGGCCCGCTCGACGTCCGGCTCAGTGCACCGACAGGCGCCAGAGTGGCGACACCGGCCCGTGCCCGTGGCCCAGGTCGTAGGACGCGCGCAGCGACAGATCGATCCACCGCTTGGCGAAGGTGAGCGCTTCGGGCACCGTGGCGCCGTGTGCGAGCGCCGCCACCGTCGCGGCGGCGAGGGTATCGCCGGCGCCGTGGTCGTTGCCGGTGTCCACGCGCTGCGCGGGCAGGTCGAACACGGTGGTGCCGTCGGAGAGCAGATCGGTGCTCGACGTGCTGCCGCGCAGGTGGCCGCCCTTGATGACCACCCACTGGGCGCCCAGGCCGTGCAGCACGTCCGCCGCCTGCCGGGCGGTGCCCTCGTCGACGACGTCGATGCCGGTCAACAACCGCACCTCGTCGAGATTCGGGGTGACGACGGTCGCGCGCGGGATCAGCGTCTCGCGCAGGGCCGCCAACCCGTCCGGTCGCAGCAGCGCGCTGCCGTGCATCGACGCGCATACCGGATCGACCACCAGTGGGATGTCGTGGCCGCGGCCGATCCCCAATTCGTCGCAGACGTCGGCGACCGCGCCGATGATCGCCGCGGAGGCCAGCATCCCGGTCTTGGCCGCGCCGATGCCGATATCGGTGACCACCGAGCGCACCTGGGCGGCGACCACCTCCGGCGGGATCTCGTGGAAGTCGGAGACCCCGACCGTGTTCTGCACGGTCACGGCCGCCACCGCGACGCAGGCGTGCACCCCGCACAGCGCGAAGGTGCGCGAATCCGCCTGGATACCGGCGCCGCCGCCGGAGTCCGTGCCGGCGATCGTCAGCACCCGTCGAGGGGTCGCGCCGGGGGCGGGGGAGGGCAGCAGCCAGGTGGTGTCCACGGCGGACCAATCTAGTCCGTCCCGTTCCCCACCCCGGGTCGACCCGTACCCCCGGCGACCCTGGACCCCGTCCTCCGCACGGGCCGACTCGTCCCGACGGGACAGCGGCCGCACCCGGTGCTTAAATAGTGGCGTAGGTCACAGGCAGGGGTGAGTATGACGAAAGTGAGGTCAGTCGATGGTGTTGTCGGACACGCCGGTTACCGCGGTAACCAACAACCGTGATCAGAACCGGTTCGAGTTGCGCCTCAACGGGGATCTGGTCGGAATACTGGGGTATTTCGAGGTGGGGCAATTCGGGCAGGGCGCCAATCGAATGCCGATCGTCGGTTTCATGCATACGGTGATCACCGAGGATTTCGGACATCGGGGTTTGGCGCGCGCTCTGGTGGAGGCGTCGTTGGAGGCCGCGCGGGCAAACGGGTGGAAGGTTCGTCCGGTCTGTTCCTATGTCCAGCGCTATCTGGCGAGTACGACCGAGTTCAACGATCTGGTTACGGCCTAGGTAATTCGCCCGAATTTCCCGTCGTCGGACTGGCTTCCGGCGGTGGTGACGTGTATCCATTGAAGAATGGCGAATATCTTGCCGGGTGAGGGTCGGAACAATCGGGCCGGCGCCTACCCGGTGGAGGATGCGCGCACGCTGCGTGCGCTGCCGCACATCGACGACGAAGCCCCCGGCGGGGACACCCTGACCGCACTGTCGCAGTCCGGTCCCGGCCGCGCGTCGTCCGGCGAGGCGATCGTCTTCGCGAACGTCGCCCGCTCCCAGTTCGAGGCCCACGTGCACGGCCAGGTGGTCGCCGTCCTCGCCTACGCGGAGGTGCCCGGTGAGCCGTCGGCGCTGGAATTGACCCACACCGTCGTGCGTCCCGGATTCGCCGATCACGGCTGGGGCGAGGCGCTGATCCTGCAGGTCCTGCGGTGGCTCGAGGACCGTGAGGTCGAACCGGTGGTCCGCTGCCCGCTCGTTCGCCGGGTCTGCGACACCCTCGATTCCCTGGGCCCGACCGAGTCCTACGTCCTGCCCGGTGCCGCCGGTGGGGCGGGCTTCGCCGACGCGGGCTGAGCCGCGTCGGCCGTCGGTCGGTCAGTCCTCGTCGTCGTGGCCGAAGGGGTCGCGTCCCTCGCCCGGAAGCCAGCTCAGGCCGGGTACGCCCCAGCCCTCGCGCTTGATCGCCTTCTTCGCCGCGCGCGTCCAGCGCCCGACCAGGACGTCGGTATAGAGGAAGCCGTCGAGGTGGCCCACCTCGTGCTGCAGCATCCGCGCGAAGAAGCCGGTGCCCTCGATCGTGACCGGTTCGCCGTTCTCGTCGAGGCCGGTCACCCGCGCCCAATCGGCCCGACCGGTCGGGAACTGCTCGCCCGGAACCGACAGGCAGCCTTCCTCGTCCTCGTCGTCCGGCATCGTCTCGGGAATCTCGGAGGTCTCGAGCACCGGGTTGATCACGCAGCCCCGGCGACGCTCGGTCGGCCCGGTCGGGCGGTCCTCCGGGCAGTCGTAGACGAACAGTCGCAGCGCTACGCCGACCTGATTGGCGGCGAGCCCGACGCCGTGGGCGGCGTCCATGGTGCGATACATATCGGCGATCAGGTCGGCCAATTCCGACACCGGTTGATCGACATGCTCGGTTGCCTTGTGCAGCACCGGATCGCCCACGATCCGGATCGGGAGGATGGCCATGGGCCCCACAATAGTCGGCGCCCTCGCGTGACTTTCGACTCACGTCACTCGGCGTTTTTCCGGTCGAGCGTCCGGGTTCGTGGCCTGTTCCGGGTGCGTCGTGAGCCGACCGGGACTTCCGCCGTGATTCAATAATTCTCAGAAGCACAGCCGTGTAATTCGCTCCGGGGGGCCGGATGCGCGGAGCGTGCCGGAGCGGCTCGATCGTCGACCGGGAGACCGGGAAGTCAGAGGAGTGACATGGACGGCGCAACAGCGCGCGATCGGAAACCATCCGAGAACACCGATGATGTCGGTCCCGACGGTCTGACCCGGCGCGAGCACGACGTTCTCGCCTTCGAACGGCAGTGGTGGAAGTACGCGGGGGCAAAGGAAGAAGCGATCCGCGAGATCTTCGGACTGTCCGCCACCCGCTACTACCAGGTTCTCAACGCATTGGTCGATCGACCCGAGGCCCTGGCCGCCGACCCGATGTTGGTCAAGCGGCTGCGGCGGCTGCGGGCCGGCCGGCAGAAGGCCCGCGCCGCCCGACGGCTCGGCATCGATCTCTAGCCCGGCAGTCACCCCGACACCATCGAGCAGACACCATCTGTTGGTTTTCCGGCCACATTCCTCGGTGACGTACCCTCGACAGGCAACCACTCGGCGATAGCGCGACTGTGCGGACAGAGGTGACGCGGGATGTCCATCCGATGAGCGATCCGAGCTCCGGAGACCCCTCGCGTTCCGGTCCGCAGACGCGGCCGCCTCGTCATTCCCGTTCCGCGAGCCGTTCGCAGCCCGCCGGCCACGCCCGCCCCGAGCCGCGCGCCGAGGGCGGCGGATCCGGTCTTCCCCTCCGGGCGCTGGCGATGGTGTTGATCGCTCTGGCGATCGTCTTCGCGGGTATCGGACTGGTGTCGCTGGGTGGGGACGACGACACCTCGACGACCTCCGCGGCCCTCGCCTCCGCATGGTCTCCGGCGTTCGTGTCCACATCGTCGTTGTCGACGGCGTGGAGCGGCTAGGATTCCCAACGAGCCTCGGCGGCACGAGATCCTGTCGGCGAGCTGAGCCGCGAACCCGAAGGAGCCCGCACCGTATGTCCGCGCCCATCCGTGTCCTGCCCCGCTCGCTCGGCGTCACCGTGCCATTGGCGGCGCTCGCCCTGGCCGTCGCCGGGTGCAGCACCCAGCAGTACGCCTCCGATATCCCGGGCACCACACCTCCGGTGTGGACCGGTAGCACCTCGCCCGGATCCGAGGCGGACCACTCCTCGGAGGAGGGTGGCGCCGAGGTCGGACACGTCGTCGAGCTGATCACCGCCGACGGCGCGTCGATCGGCACCGTGCAGTCCACCCGCGAGGGCACCGGTGACGTCCTGGACGTCGATGTCGCCGTCGAGGCCGGCTCCACGCTCGAGCCGGGCACCTACGACCTGACCTTCCACACCGGTGCGGTCTGCGAGCCGTCGGCCGCCGCGGTCAACGACGCGCAGTTCCCGTTCCAGTCCGCCGGTGACGAACTGGTCATCGACGGCGCCGCGGTGCCGATCGCCCCGCTGGTGATCGCCGCCGACGGCAGTGGTGCGCTCGCGTTCAGCGCCGACGTGCCCCCGGAGACCGGTTCGCTGATCATCTCTCGGCAGGACGCCGGCGCCCAGGAGCGCCAGGCCTGCGCCGTACTGAGCTGACGACCCGGCGGAGGCTGCGGGTGCTGTGGTGACCGGTCGTCGGCCGGCGTCGATACCGTTCGTCGGTTCGCCGCGACCGACACTCGGCGTCGAGTGGGAACTCGGTCTGGTCGATCGGGCGACCGGCGACCTGTCGAACGCCGCCGGCGATGTGCTGGCCCGGATCGACGCGCTCGCCGGTCCGGACGGGCATCGGATCACCAAGGAGTTCCTGCGCAATACGATCGAGTTGGTCACCGGGATCAACACGACCGTCGCCGAGGCGATGGACGATCTCGGTGAATCGCTGGCGCTGGCGCGGCGGGTGACCGACCCGATGGGGGTCGACCTCTTCGGCGCCGGCACCCACCCGTTTGCCGAGTGGTCGGCCCAACAGGTCAACGACGCACCGCATTACGCGGAGCTGATCGCGCGGACCCAGTGGTGGGGCCGGCAGATGCTGATCTGGGGTGTGCACGTGCACGTCGGGGTGCGCTCCGCAGACCGGGTCTTCCCGATCCTGAATTCGCTTTTGCTGCAGTATCCGCACCTGCTCGCCCTGTCGGCGTCGTCGCCGGTGTGGTCGGCGATCGACACCGGCTACGCGAGCAACCGCGCGATGCTCTTCCAGCAGTTGCCCACCGCCGGTCTGCCCTTCCAGTTCGAGAACTGGGGGCAGTTCGAGAGCTTCGTCGGCGACCAGATGCACACCGGTGTCATCGATCAGCTCGGCGAGATCCGTTGGGATATCCGGCCGTCGCCGCGGCTGGGCACGATCGAGGTGCGGATCTGCGATGCCGTGCCGACCCGTCGGGAGCTGGCCGCCCTGGTGGCGCTGGTGCACTGCCTGGTCGTCGACGCCGATGCCCGGCTCGACCGCGGCGAGACCCTGCCGTCGATGCCGCCCTGGCATGTCCAGGAAAACAAGTGGCGCGCGGCACGGTACGGGCTGGACGCGGAGATCATCCTCGACGCGGACGGCAACGAACGGCTGGTCACCGACGACCTGAACGATCTGCTCGAACGGCTCACCCCGGTCGCCGCCCGCCTGGGCTGCGCCGCGGAATTGGCCTCGGTGGCCGAGATCCCGCGGCTGGGGGCCTCCTATCAACGACAGCGCCGGGTTGCCCGCGAGAACGGGAACCTCGGCGCTGTCGTCGAGTCGGTGGTCCGGGAGTTGTGGACCTGAGCGGTACCGATCACGGATGTCGGATCGGTACCGCCCCTGTGCGGGTGGGTCAGGCGTCCACGGTTTCCGCAGTGGCGGCCGCCCGGTTGCGCCGTACGCTCGACCAGAACGCCAAGCCGATCAGGACCACACCGACCAGGCCGGTGATCACCTCGTTGACGTGGATGCCGATCGAGACCAGCAGGATGGTCGCGAGCGCGCCGATCGCCCAGTGGGCACCGTGCTCGAGGTACACGTAGTCGTTCAGCGTGCCCTTGCGGACGAGGTAGACGGTGATCGAGCGGACGAACATCGCGCCGATGAAGCCGAGGCCCAGGGCGATGATGATCGGGTCCGAGGTGATCGCGAAGGCGCCGATGACGCCGTCGAAGGAGAACGACGCGTCGAGGACCTCGAGGTAGAGGAACAGGAAGAAGCCGGCCTTGCCGGTCGCCTTCGCCAGTTCGGTCGGGCCGCCGGAGCGCTGCGGCTCCTCGTCCTCCTCGCCTTCCTCGGGCAGGTTGAACAGCTCACCGAGGCCGTTGACCGCGATATAGGTGATCATGCCGAGAATGCCGGACAGCAGGACGGTCGCGACATCCTCGGAGTCCGCAAGGAATTCGGCGGCGAGCACCAGGGCGATCGCCGCGACGACCACCGCGAGCTGATCGAGCTTGCCGATCCGCGCGAGCGGGCGTTCGATCCAGGACAGCCAGGTGATCTCGCGGTCTTCGAAGATGAAGTTCAGGAACAGCATCATCAGGAACATGCCGCCGAACGCCGCGATCGTCGGATGGGCGTCGAGCATGATCGTCTCGTAGCTGGGGCTGCCGTCGGGGAAGTAGGCGGCGTCGTCGGCCGGCGGGTTCAGCGCGAGATTGAACGCGTCCACCGGGTTCTTGCCCGAGGCGGCCCACACGATGACCAGCGGGAAGATCAGCCGCATACCGAAGACGGCGATCAGGATGCCGATCGTGAGGAAGATGCGCTGCCAGAATTCGCTCATCCGGCGCAGCACGGTCGCATTGATCACGGCGTTGTCGAACGACAGCGACACCTCGAGGATGCCGAGGATCAGCACCAACGCCAATCCGGTCCATCCTCCGTAGAGGAAGCCGACGATCAGCGACACGATGGTCACCACTATGGAGATTCCGAATACCCGAATGACCACCCTGTGAGGCCTTTCCGTTAGCTGTTGGGACGGGCACTGCTCCCTCGGCGTGGTACCTGCGCTCCGGCGGAGCGGGCACGCTGCGTTGCGGTCGCCGAGAGAGTCCTGATCCCGAAGGAGTCAACGCGGCCCCGGGATGGCGAGTTCCGCGCGTGGGGCGACCTCGCGAAGTACTCGATCGGGACGATACGGGCCCCGCCTCGACGACTGTCGGGGCGGGGCCGCGTTGTGTCCGACGCGAATCGGACAATCAAGACATGTCAGACATTCACGCCGAAATCGCGGGCAATTCCGGCCAAACCGGAGGCGTAGCCCTGGCCGACGGCGCGGAACTTCCACTCGGGGCCATTGCGGTAGAGCTCGCCGAAGACCATCGCGGTCTCGGTCGAGGCGTCCTCGCTCAGGTCGTAGCGGGCGAGCTCGTTGTTGTTCGACTGGTCGACGATGCGGATGAACGCATTGCGGACCTGGCCGAAGGACTGGCTGCGCGAATCGGCGTCGTAGATCGAGACCGGGAAGACGATCGAGTCGATCTCGGTGGGGACCGCGACGAGGTTGACGTTGACGACCTCGTCGTCGCCGTCGCCCTCACCGGTCAGGTTGTCGCCCTGGTGCTCGATCGAGCCGTCGGGGCTGCGCAGGTTGTTGAAGAAGATGAAGTGCTGGTCGGAGACGACCTTCTTGTCGGTGCCGAGCGCGATCGCGCTGGCGTCGAGGTCGAAGTCGGTGCCGGTGGTGGTGCGTACGTCCCAGCCGAGTCCCACCGCGACCGCGGTGAGGTTCGGGGCCTGCTTGGTCAGCGAAACGTTGCCGCCCTTGGTGAGGCTGACACCCATTGCCGTTACCTTTCGTTGGTGTGTGCGATGTCGTGACGGACCGCGCGCCCGCCGGGAGCGCACCGTTGCCGCCGTGTCGTTCCCACCGTAGCCGTGCGAGCCGGCAAGCCGGTGGGGCCGCGGTGACAGCGTTCATCGTGCCCGATGGGTCGTCCGGGCGATACGGGCAGGTTCGACGGGGTTGTTGGGCGCCCGCGCCGATAGGATGGTTGCCGATGTCGAGCCGGTGGCCGGGAAGGCTTTCGCGTTCCTCCGACAGGGAGGATGCGATCGCCCATGCGCGCACGGCGTCGGTCTCGGCCTTCCTGGATCTCGAGGCCCGCCAGTCCGCCGCCGACCGCGCGGTCGAATCGATCGGTCGCGGGACCGGCGACGCCGCGCTGCGCGAGCAGTGGACTCGTGTCCGGGAGCTCTGTTACGCCGCGGGCGCGCGCTACCTCGCGGTGACCGAGCGGATGACCGATGTGGTCACCGAGGAAGCGTTCAACGAATTCACCTCGGTGACAGAACAGTTGAGCGCCGCTGCCCGCGCTGTGGACGACTTCTACCTGCCGCGTCGGGAGATCCTGGACGCCGCCGTTCAGCGTGCCTCGATCGCCCCGCAACTCGCCGGCCAGGCCCGGGTGGCCGCGCGCGCCGCGCTGACCGCCGACAGTTTCGCGGGATATCGCACCGTGGTCGCCGCGCGCGGCGAGGTGGCGGGCGCGCTGAACGCCCTCGATGCCGCGACGGGGCCGGAACCCACCCTCGCCGCCGCCCGCCGGGTGCGCGAAGCGGTCGCCGGATACGACGCGGCCATCGTCGCCGCCCCCGAGGCCGCCGGGCGTGCGCGCTCGGCGATCGCCTCGGTGCGCACCCGGATCGAGGGCATCCACACCCGCGTCGATCGACTCAGCGGTGCCTACTCGGCGCTGCTGCGCGAGTTCGTCGCCGCCGCCTCCGAGGACGTGACCGGCAATCGGCGTCGCGCGGAGGACCTGGCCGCCGCCGCGACCGAGCACGTCGATCAGGCGCGCCGGGTCGAGGCGTCCGACCCCGACACCGCTCTGGATCTGATCGGCGCGGCGCGATCGGAATTGCGGGAGGCCGACGAGTTGGTCGCGCAGGTCGTCGATCGGCTGACCGCGCTGCGCGAGGTCCGCGACCATCCCGAGGAGGTCGAGCGGCGAGTGAACTTCCGGTTACGTGACGCACAAAGGTACGCGGTGAACCGCGGACTGGTTGCCGAATGGGGCTCGGTACTGGATGCTCAGCATGCCCGGATCCGTCGTGCGCGTGCAGAGCTCGACGGTCAGGGCCGTCCGGACCACTGGCGGTACCTTCGCGAGATGCGTGCGATCGAGGAATTCATCGCCACGACGGTGGACCGGATGCGTGGATCCGACGTCGGCGGGCACTAGCTCGGCGGGTCGTCGATGATCGAATGTCGGCGTGGTCGGAAAGGTAGTGCAGTGCAGCATTTCAGCCATCTCGATGCGGACGTCCGGACCAGGCTCTTCGACGTGCCTCCGCACGTCTTCGGTCTCGATTCCGAGATCTGCTTGATCGCAACCGCACTGGGTGCGACGTTGTACGTGCCGGGGACCCGCGAGGATCTGGCCGCGGTCATCCTCAAGCGGGCATCCGAAGGGGTGCGGTCGATCGTGATCGACCTCGAGGACGCGGTGGCCGACGAGTCGGTCGACGACGCGGTGCGGGCCGCGATCGCCGCGCTCGATCAGATCGCCGGCCGCGGCGACCCGGGATGTCTGCTCTTCGTGCGGGTTCGCACGATCGACCATCTGCGTGCGGTCTGCGCCGACGCGGGGGACGGCCTGGCGGTGCTCGCCGGGTTCGTGCTGCCCAAGTTCGAGTCCCGTTCCGGTCGGGAACTGCTCGACGCGGTGCGCGAGGAGAGTCTGCGAGCGGGTCGGCGCTTCCTGGTGATGCCCGTTCTGGAGTCGCGGCTGATCGCCCATCGCGAAACACGCGAGGCCGAATTGTCCGCTTTGCGAGAATTGTTGGGGCAGTATCGAGATTTCGTCCTGGCCGTGCGCATCGGTGCCACCGACCTCTGCGGGACCTTCGGCATCCGCCGCGACCGCGACCTGACCATCTACGAGGTGCGCGTCGTCGGCGACGCGATCGCCTCGATCGTCAATCATCTCGGCCGCTCGGACGGTTCCGGATTTGTCGTCAGCGGGCCGGTCTGGGAGTACTTCGCCGACCACGAGCGGATGTTCCGCCCGATGCTGCGCGCCTCACCGTTCGCCGAACAGAACGAGGTCCGCTTCCGTAACCACCTGGTCAGCCGGGATCTCGACGGGCTGCTGCGCGAGGTCGCCCTCGACCGTGCCAACGGCCTGCTGGGCAAGACGGTGATCCACCCGTCGCACGTACCGGCGGTGCACGCGCTGGCGGTGGTGACCGCCGAGGAGTACCACGACGCCTCCGACATCGTCGGGCACGATTCCCGCAGTGGCGTACGCGCTTCGGAGTATCGCAACAAGATGAACGAGGTGAAGCCGCATATGGCCTGGGCGCAGGCGACGATGCGGCGGGCAGCGGCCTTCGGGGTGGCCGCCGAGGGCGTCTCGTTCGTCGACCTGATCACCGCGCTGGCGCAGCGATGACCCGATCCGACGAGCACACCGACGACCTGGCGCTCGGCGTGGAACTGGTCCACGTCGACTCCCCGGTCGGCAGGGACCTGAACGAACTGGTGATCCTCGGGCTGCGCCGCAATCCGCGGCGGGCGCATCTGCTGGTCTCGACGGTGCTGGGCAAGCACATTCCCATTCCGCCGCAGCGCGCCCTGGACGCCGCCGGTCAATTGGCCGACCGGTGCCGCGAGGTCCTCGCCGCGGCGGGCGGCGCCGCCGACGCGGTCGACGTCTTCGGCTTCGCCGAAACCGCCACCGGGTTGGGACATTCGGTGGCAGAGGCGATCGGCGCGCGGTGGTACCTGCAGTCGACGCGGCGGCCGGTGCCGGGAATCGCCGTCGCCGGCGAGTTCCAGGAGGGGCACTCGCATGCGACCGATCATCTGCTGCTCACCACGGTCGACCGCCCGACCCCCGATGCGCCGCTGATCCTGGTGGACGACGAGATCTCCACCGGCAAAACCGTTCTGGCCGCGATCGAGGGCTTCCACCGAGTGCGTCCGGCACCGATGTACGTCATCGCGTCGTTGGTCGACGTGCGCACCGACGCCGACGTGGCGGCGGCACATGCGCTGGGGGAGCGCCTCGGGGTTCCCATTCTGGCGGCCTCGCTCGCTCGCGGTCGTGTCCATCTGCCCGAGGGGCTGATCGAGCGGGTCGCCGAGTTGCCCGACCCCGACGTCGTTCCCGACGCGCCCTCGGCAGGAACCCTGGATCGGCTCGATATCGACTGGTCCGCAACGGTTCCCGAGGGTGGTCGGCATGGCTTCCTCGACTCCGACCGGGCCGCCTTCGGTGCCGCGATCGACGCGACCGCCGCACGGATCGACCAGCGCCTCGCACCGGGTCGGGCGGCGATCGTCATCGGCCACGAGGAGCTGATGTACCTGCCGCTGCGGATCGCCGAACGCCTCGCCGATGGTCGTCCCACCCGCTTCCAGACGACCACCCGCTCCCCGGCGTATGTGAGCGCCGCACCGGGATATCCACTGCGGCGTGGCTTCTCGTTCGTCGCGCCCGAGGGGGACACCGTCGCGCGCTACCTCTACAACGCCGCCGACCCCGACCTGCCGACCACCGGACCGGCGAGCCCGGTGCTGATCCTGGTGCTCGACGAGCCCGCCGATACCCCCTGGCTGACCGCCGACGACGGGGTGGTCGCCGCCCTGCGACGATCCGGCGCCGATGTGCTGGTCGTCGTCCTGCGCGGCGCCGACCCCGCCGCTGCCGCCCGACGAATGGAGACGTTGTGACCGTGGCCGAACCGCCCGCGCTGACCGGCCCGCACTTCGGTTCCTATGCGCCCGACGAGGTCACCTGGCTGCTGAAGGATCTCTCGGGCTTTCACCTCGAGGCCCCGACCGAGCAGCGCGAGGCGGCGGTACAGAGCGGCCGCGCCCACTACGCGGAATCGTTGCCGATCGAATATCAACCCGACGAGCGCTATCAGGACCTGTTCGACGCGGTACTCGCCGAGAGCGCCGAACGCCTGGCGGTCGCCGTCGGGGCGATGACCGAACTGATCGTCGCCGAACGCGGCCGTGATGTCGCCCTGGTCTCACTCGCCCGCGCCGGCACCCCGATCGGCATCCTGGCGCGCCGCTACGCCCGCGCGGCGCTCGACCTCGACCTGCCGCACTACACGATCTCGATCGTGCGGGGTCGCGGTATCGACACCGTCGCGCTCGACTACCTGCGTCGCCGGCACGATCCGGCGGCGGTGGTCTTCATCGACGGGTGGACCGGGAAGGGCGCCATCGCGCGGGAACTCGACGCCGCCCTGGAGGGGACCGGGTTCAATTCGGAGTTGGCGGTGCTCGCCGACCCGGGGGAGTGCGTGCGCACCTACGGCACTCGCGACGACTTCCTGATCGCGTCGGCCTGCCTCAACTCGACGGTCTCCGGGCTGGTCTCGCGCACCGTGCTCAACCGCGACCTGATCGGCCCGAACGATTTCCACGGGGCGAAGTTCTACCGGGAGCTCGCCGGGGTCGACGCCTCCGGAAAGCTGCTCGACGCGGTGTCCGCGCGCTTCGACCCGGCCGCCGCCCGCGCACAGGCCGACGCGGTGCGCGCCTCCGATCGCACCCCGACCTGGTCCGGCTGGGCGTCGGTGGACAAGGTGCGCGCCGAGTACGGCATCTCGACGGTCAATTTCGTCAAGCCCGGTGTCGGCGAGACCACCCGGGTGCTGCTGCGGCGGGTGCCCTGGCGGGTGCTGGTGCGCAGCGCCGACGATCCCGATCACCGCCACATCCGCCTGCTGGCCGCCGACCGCGGCGTCCCGGTCGACGTGGTGTCCGACCTCGCCTACTCGTGCATGGGCCTGGTCCGCGACGTCTCCGAGGACGACCCCGGCCCCGCCCCCGAGCACACCGCGACCTCGTGACCGCCCCCGCCGCGACACTGGTCGCCACCGACCTAGACCGCACGATGATCTACTCGCGTGCCGCGAGCGCCGCCGACCCGAGCGACGACATGCTCTGCGTCGAATGGCTCGACGGGCAGGAGCTGTCCTATCTGACCGCCCGATCCGCGGAGTTGTTGCGCGACCTGACGCGGCGGGCGGCAGTGGTTCCGGTGACCACCCGCACCGTCGAGCAGTACCAGCGGATTCACCTGCCCGGCGGCCCGCACAGCCCGGCGGTGGTCGCCAACGGTGGCACGGTGCTGTGGGACGGGACGGCCGATCCCGAGTGGATCGACATCCGCAGCCGGCGCATGGCCCGCGACCGGGCCGCCGCGCTCGACGAGGTGGCGCACGTGCTGTTCACCGGCATCCTGATCGGCGAGGACACCTCCTGGATCCGCAAACGCCGGATCGCCGACGGCCTGTTCTGCTACCTGGTGGTCGAGCCGGCCGAGCAGCCCGCCGACGCCCTGGCCATCCTGCAACTGTGGGCGGGCGAG
This sequence comes from Millisia brevis NBRC 105863, assembly GCF_001552615.1. GTDB lineage: Bacteria > Actinomycetota > Actinomycetes > Mycobacteriales > Mycobacteriaceae > Millisia > Millisia brevis. Next base: position 44,763 of record NZ_BCRN01000009.1, on the reverse strand, counting down.
CGCGGCTGGAATGTCTCCCAGCAGGGCCGCAAGATCTACGCGATGCCCAACGCCGTCGACAAGGCCTCCGCGCTGGCGTACGTGCGGGAACGGCTGATCGCCGAGGACCGCCTCGCCCCGGACGCTCCCCTGCTGGCGGCCGGCGACGGGGCCCTCGACGCCGTCATGCTCGAGGCCGCCGATCGGGCGATCCGCCCGGCCCATGGTGAACTGCACCAATTGGGTTGGACCAGCAACGGCCTGACGGTCACCACCGTCTCCGGGATCGCCGCCGGCGAGCAGATTCTCGACTGGTTCCACGGCCTGGTGGGACCCGTTCCCGGCTGACCGCCGGATCTGCCGGCCGAGCCTAGTTCGGCGACTCGCTCTCCTCCGGGGTCGGCGTATCGATCACCAGGATGCCGTCGCGCACCCGCTGCTCGTGATAGGCGACCCGGGCGACCGTGTAGGCGATCACCGGGGTGGTCAGGGCGGTGAAGATCCCGGCGAGCACCAGCATCCAAATATCGGAGCTGCCGCGCAGGCTGATGATCGCGCCGATCGCCACCAGGATCAGGCCGACCACCTGCGGCTTGCCCGCCGGGTGCATGCGGGTGAGCGTGTCGGAGAAGCGCACGACGCCGATCGCCGCAGCCAATGACAACAGCGAACCGGACAGCAGGAAGAACGCCGAGATGACGTCGAGGACGGTCGCGATCATCGGCTCGTTCCCGCCGGGATATCGCGCACCCGGAAGCGGGCGACCGCGACCGATCCGATGAACAGCACCAACGACAGCGTCACGATCGCCGGCACGACGGTGGTGTCCCGGCTGTACACCGCCCACACGGTCAGACCGCACATCGCCAGGGCGACCACCGTGTCGGCGGCGACCATGCGATCGAGGGTGTCCGGGCCGATGATGACCCGGTAGGTACTGAGCACGGCGGCGATCATCAGGGATACGCCGCAGATCAACAGCACGATGGTCATCGATCGTCCTCCGTTCGCTCGGATGCCGATGGAGTGTCCGGGGTGGTGTCGGCCGGGGCGGGCCCCGATTCCGGAGTCGCCGGCTGGTCCGGCTTCGGGCGGTTCAACGTCCGGGTGTCCGGTGCCCAGTCCTCCTCCCGCTCGAACGCCTCGTGGAACAACTTCTCGTAGCGGTCGACCAGTCGGTTGAACTCGGCAACCGACCGTTCGCTGCCGAGATCCAGCACGTGGATGTAGAGCAGCCGGCGGCGGGTATCCATATCGATCACCATGGTGCCGGGCACCAGGTTCAGCGCGTCGACCATCAGCGTGAACACCAGGTCGGACTTGATCGCCACCTGCCGTCGCATCACGCCGGTTGCCGGCGGGGCGGCGGGGCGAATGGCCAACCAGGCGGCCTGCAGGCTCGACAGGATCGAGTAGTAGCAGACCGCCACGAGCAGTTTGGCGAGCGAGATGAACCGCACCCGCCCCTGGACCGCGACCGGGGGCAGGGGCAGCAGCATGGTGATCGCGATCGCGACCACCAGCCCGCCGAGAACGTTCGCCCAGGACAGGTTCCCCCACAGCAGTACCCACACACCGGTCAGCCAGGCGAGCACGGTCATCCGCAGGATCACACGACGACGCGGGGGCTTGCCGACGCCGTGGCTGCGCAGCGGGGCGGTCATGGCGTTGCTCCCTCGGTCGTCGGCGCCGCGGTGGCGTCGGCACCGCCGGGGCTGGTGGTGTCGCGGCCGATCGGAGCGTCCGGATCGGTCCCGAGCACGGCGTCGATGTAGACCGAACGGTCCGACAGATCGATCGCGGCGCGTTCGCTGATGTTGATCATCGGGCCGGCGAAGACGGTCAACGCCAGGCCCACTCCGACCAGCGCGATCGTCGGCAGCAGCATCGGCGCCGGCATCCGGCCGACGTCGTCGCGATCGGCGAACTGGATGTCGTTCGAATCGTTGATCAGGGCGTTGGGGCTGTTGTCCGCCAGATCACCCTCAGGGGCGTCGGCGCGGGCCCGCCAGAATGCCTTCGTCCAGACGCGGGCGACGACGTACAGCGTCAGCAGGCTGGTGATCACACTGCCCGCCACCAGGGCCAACGCCAGCGCCGAACCGTTCTCGACGCCGGCCTCGAGTAGCGCGACCTTGCCGATGAAGCCGGAGAACGGCGGGATACCGCCGAGGTTGAGCGCGGGGATCAGGAACGTCAATGCCAGTACCGGGCTCATCTGGGCGAGCCCTCCGAGTCGGCGTAGCGACGACGACCCGGCTTGTCGTTCGATCAGCCCCACCACCAGGAACAACGTCGTTTGCACGATGATGTGGTGGGCGACGTAGTAGACCGCCCCGGTCAAGCCGGCGACGCTGGACAGCGCGATGCCGAAGATCATGTAGCCGATATGGCTGACCAGCGTGAACGACAGCAGACGCTTGATGTCGTTCTGTGCGATCGCACCGAGGATGCCGACCAGCATCGTCAGCAGACCGCAGACCATCAGCAGCCCGTTGAGGTTGACCTCGGCGAACAGCAACGAGTGAGCGCGGATGATCGCGTAGACGCCGACCTTGGTGAGCAGGCCGGCGAAGACGGCCGTGACCGGGGCCGGGGCCGTCGGATAGGAGTCCGGCAACCAGGTGGACAGCGGGAAGACCGCCGCTTTGATGCCGAAGGCGATCAGCAGGACGCCGAAGAGCGCGGCGGCCACACCGGACGGCAGGTCCCCGACCCGCTCGGAGATCTGCGCCATGTTCAGCGTGCCGGTGGCCGCGTACGTCGCGGCGATGCCGATCAGGAAGATCATCGACGACAGCACCGAAACCAGCACGTAGTTGGCGCCGGCGCGGACCCGATCCGCGCTCGCTCCCAGGGTGAGCAGCACGAACGACGACACCAACAGAACTTCGAAGCCGACGTAGAGGTTGAACAGGTCGCCCGCGAGGAAGGCCTGGCAGACACCGGCGGTCAGGATCAGGTAGCTGGGCAGGAAGATCGACACCGGTTGTTCGCCGTTGCCGTCCCGGATGCCCTGGCCGATCGCGTAGACGATGACCGCCAGCAGCACCACCGTGGATACCAGCACCATCAACGCCGACAGTCGGTCGACCACGATCGTGATGCCGATCGGCGCGTCCCAGCCGCCGACCTGCAGGGCGAAGGTGCCGTTGGTATCGGCCAGATAGAGCAGCAACGCCGAGACGATGACCAGCGCGATCAGCACCAGCGTGGTCACCGCGCGCTGGATGCGCGGGCGGCGGCCGACCATCAGCGCGATCGCGGAGCCGATCAGCGGCAGGACCACCGGCAGCGGCGCGAGGACCGCGGTCAACTCGTTGGTCATCGCCGGCCCCCGTTCGACTCGTCGGTACCGGCGTCCGGTCCGCCCGACCCGGCGGAGGAGTGCTCCGACCCGTCGTCGTCCTCGTCCGCATCGCCCTCGTCGGCATCGAACTCGCCGTCGTGCAGCGTGGCGTAGGCCTCGATGTCCTCGCGGCTCGAGTTGGTCAGCTTGTCGAGGGGGATCGGATTGCCCTTCTCGTCGAAGGCGTCACCGCGCATGCTCGGCTCGCCGGTGACCGGATCGTCCGAGCGGTCCCGGTCGGGTGCGTCGGCGACGCGACGCTTGGAGATCCTGGTGTCCTCGGGGTCGTCCTCGAGGACGTCCTTGACGTTGAGCTGGTAGGAGCGATAAGCGAGAGTCAATACGAAGGCCGCGATACCCATGGAGATGACGATCGCGGTCAACACCATCGCCTGGGCCAACGGATCGGCCACACCTTCACCGGCGTCGCTGAACCGTCCGACCAGTGGCGGTTCCCCCGGAGGGCCGCCGGCGACGATCAGCATCAGGTTGACCCCGTTGCCGATCAGCAGCAGCCCGAGCAGCATCCGGGTGATGCTGCGTTCGATCAGCAGGAAGGTGCCGGACGCGATCAGCACCCCGATCACCAGGTACATCCCCAGGTCGATGGTCATCGGACGCCCACCTCCACCCGTCGACGCAGCGCGAGTTGCTCCTCGGACGAGTCCAGGCGCGCGCCGAGGCTGCGCAGGATGTCGAGTACCAGGCCGATGACGATCAGGTAGACCCCCAGGTCGAAGAACAGCGCGGTGACCAGCTTGATGTGGCCGAGGATCGGCAGGGTGACCTCGAGGGTCGCCGAGGACAGCACCGGCGCCCCGAGCAGCAGCGAGAAGATCGCGGTGCCCGCGGCGAAGGCGAGGCCGGCTCCGAGGATCTTGCCCGCGTCGATCGGGATCGTCTCGCCGAGTTCGTACCGGCCGCCGGCCAGGTACCGCAGCACCAGCGCCAGTCCGGCGGTCAGGCCGCCCGCGAATCCGCCGCCGGGTGCGTTGTGGCCGGAGAAGAAGAAGTACACCGACAGCACCATCAGCGTCGGGAAGACCAGACGGGTGGTCACCTGGAGGATCAGCGAGCGGTAGCGCGACGGGATCAGGGTGCCGCCGCGCAACCAGGTGGTGCCGCTGCGACCCTCCGTGGCCGCGTCCGGGGCGTCGGCCACCCGCGGAGCGGTACCGAATCGCCGATTGCGGAAGACCAGGCTGGCGACGCCGGTGGCGGCGGCCACCAGCACGGCGACCTCACCCATGGTGTCCCAGGCGCGGATGTCGACCAGCAGCACGTTGACCGGGTTGGCTCCGTCGCCGAACTCGTAGGCCAGATCCGGGATCATCGTGGCGATCGGTTCGGTCGAGCGGGCGGCCGAGGCGAAGGCGGTCACCGCCGCGGCGGAGGCGCCGACGGCGATCGCGAGGATCGCGCGCGGCCCGCGCTTGCCGACGCCGTTGCGCTCGTCGACCTCGGGCGGAAGCTTGCGCAGCACCAGGATGAAGACCACCAGCAGCAGCGTCTCGACCAGGAACTGGGTCAGCGCGAGGTCCGGTGCACCCTGGAGGGCGAAGATGACGCCCACGCCGTACCCGGACAGGCCGACCAGCAGGGTCGCCGCCAGGCGGTTGCGCATGATCACGGCCGCGAGAGCCACCGGGATCATGATCAGACCGACGACGACCTGCCACGGATTCGACCAGAGGGTGACCTCGACATTCGACCGATCGCCCGTGATCAGCACGATCGTGGGCAGCAGGGCGAAGCAGACCAGGATGATCGTCTGGGTCAGGGGCAGCGAGCCGCGCTGGACGAAGCCGGTCAGCCGGTTGGACGCGGTGTCCATACCGCGCAGGGTGGCGTCGTAGATGCGGTCGGCGTTGACGCTCTGCAGGGTCAGGGCGCTGCGGGCGAGCATCTCCCGGTTGACGAAGTAGATCGCCACACCGCCGACGATCACGATCGCGGTCAGGCCGAGTTCGAGGGTGAACCCGTGCCACAGGGAGAGGTGGTAGGTATACGGCTCCGGGGTCCCCGCCGGCGCTCGACCGGGTAGGCCGAGGGCCGGGACCTGCGAGCTGTAGGTCTCCAGGATCGAACCGAGCCACGGGGAGACGATCGCGGTCACCAGACCGGCCGCCGCCAGGACGGTCGGCACCGACAGGAAGAACGCGTCCGGCGCGTGCCAATTGGCGACCGCCTTGCTCGGCCGGCGCAGATGCTTGCGACCGAAGGCGCCGCGGATGAAGCGGATGCTGTAGGCGAGGGTGAGCATCGATCCGACCACCAGGGCCGCGGTCAGCGCCCAGCCCGCTGCGGGGGACAGCACGGGGGTCTCGACCACCGCGGCCAGCGCGGCTTCCTTGCCCACGAAACCGAGCAACGGCGGCAGGCCGGCCATGCTGAACGCGGCGACGATCGAGATGATCAGCAGGAACGGGGCGCGGTCGCCCAACCAGCCGAGCTTGTGCATATCGCGGGTGCCGGCGCTGTGGTCGATGATGCCGACGATCATGAACAGCGCGGCCTTGAACATCGAGTGGGCGACGACCATTGTCAGGCCGGCGAGCATCGCGGTTTCGGTGCCCAGCCCGACGAGCATCACCATCAGACCCAACTGGCTGACCGTGCCGTAGGCGAGCACCAACTTCAGGTCGTGGACGCGCATCGCCCGCCAGCCGGCGAGCAACATCGACGCGGTGCCGAGCACGAGCACCATCGGCGCCCAGGCGCCGGAATCGGAGAAGCCGGGGGACAGCCGCGCGACGAGGTAGACGCCCGCCTTCACCATCGCAGCGGCGTGCAGGTAGGCGCTGACCGGGGTGGGCGCGGCCATCGCACCGGGCAACCAGAAGTGCAGCGGGACGATCGCGGATTTGCTCAGCGCGCCGACCAGGATCAGCGCGATCCCGGTCGCGGCGGCGGTTCCGGACGGCGGGTTGGCGACCAGTTCCGACAAGGTATAGCTGCCGCCGGGCATTTCGCCGAGCACGATGATGCCGATCAACATCGCCAGACCGCCGGCCGTGGTGACCAGCAGCGCCTGGGTGGCGGCTCGCCGGCTCGTCGCGCGTTCGGCGTAGTGGCCGACCAGCAGGAACGACAGGACGGTCGTCAGTTCCCAGAAGATGAGCAACACCAGGGTGTTGTCCGTGGTGACCAGTGCGAACATGACGCCCGCGAAGGCGACCAGCTCACCGGCGAAGAAGCCGAGCCGGGGTTCGTCGTCCTCGAAGTACCGGGCGCAATAGACCAGCACGAGCGCACCGACCGCCAGAACGATCATCGCCATGATGCGGGCGAGACTGTCGAAGCGGAAGTCGAGCTGCATGTGCAGGGCCGGCACCCACGAGAGGGATTCGGTCCGGCCGTCCGCGGGCGTCCGCGCCACCCAGACCGCACCGGCGGCGGGGACGAGGGCGAGCAACGGGAAGGCGCGCCGACCGAGCCGAGCAACGAGGATCGGCGAGGCGAGAGCGGCGATCGCGTGGGCGATCACGATAAGGATCAACGCTGGCACTCCGTCGGGTTGTGGCCGTCGAGGGACAGCGGCGGGGTGTCCGGAAAAGGCCCTCCCTGAGGCGGGCCCGGGGGTCAGTCTAACGGGGGGTGACCGCGCCGATGCCGGCCGAGGTCGCCGGCGCCGGCTGCATCCGGATGGTGGCGGTTGACGACCACCACGGCGTGGTCATGATGGCGAAGCTGTGCCGAGCCGGCCACTTTTCATGATCATTTTCCGGTTGATCGGTCGGTAAAGTCCCGAATGTTCAAGGCGGCACGCGAATTTCTGCTCCCCTACGGCCAGGGGTTCGGCAGGCATCCGTCGAGCCCCTTGGTCTGCTGCATCATCAGCGGCGCGGGTTGCCCGACGCCGGGGCAGAAGACATGACCGAAGCCCAGATAGTGACCGACCTCATGGTTGACGACATATCGGCGATAGTCGGTGACCGCGGTTCCGTAGTCGGGGATCCCGATCGCCCATCGGTACCAGGTCAGGATCACCCGGTTGCCCGCGCGACAGGACATGGTGCCGAAGGTGCCCAGCGGCGCACACATGCGTTCGGAGGTGTCCGGGCTGGCCAGAATCAGCTCGAACGCGGCGTCCGATCCGTCGGTGCGTTCGAAGGTATAGCCCCGCCCGCCCCAGCCGCGCGGATCGTTGAGAACGTCGATCGCGAAGTCGGCAAAACGGGTCGCGTCGACCGGCAGGCCGACCTCGGTCTCCACCCGCACGCGCAGATGTCGTGGGCCGGGCGGGACGGGGGAGCCCGGCGTTCCGGCCACCGTGCTCAGCTCGCCGGTGCCGGTCCACGGGATGACCCGGCTGAGCACACCGGCCGGTGAGTCCTGTGCGGCGGCGGAGGAGAAGAGGTGTTGATCGGCCGGGTCGACGCGCGCGCCCGCGGTGATCAACGACGCGACCGTGGCCGGCTCGGACGCTGCGGGCCGAGCCTCGGTCGGCGGCACGTCCTCCCGTACCAGGATCGAACGTGCCCCGGCGACCGAGCCGAGCAGCAGCAAGCCGACCGCGATCACCACGGCGGCGGAGAGCGCCGGCCGACCCTGGACGCGCCCGGTCAACCGCGCCCGCAGCGGCGGATGTGCGTCGCCGTCGGTTGCCGGGTGCGCGTCGCCGCCGGGTGCCGGCTGTGCGTCGCCGCCGGAGCGGCCGGACCCGTCGGGGGCGGCGTGGTCGTCGTCGGGCACAAATTCAGCATTCCACGGCCGCCGGTTGAGGGCCGTTCGGCGGCCGGCCCGATCGTCGCCGGCTGCGGTACTGTCGACGCCGTGCCGTACCGGTAACGGCCTCCCCGGTGACCCGTCGCGTCCGCTCGGACCGACCCAGTCGAGTGAGGTCCTCCGTGCCATTCCCCGGCGATGCATCCCCGACGAGCGGCCCAGTGGTTGCCGCCGACGATCCCGCTGCCCACACCGTGGGCGATACGACGGTCCGGCGCTTTCGGCGCAGTGATCGCGATCAGTTGGCCGACCTGGTCAACCGACATGCGCGCGCGGTCGTGCCGGGTCTGTCGGTGCCGGTCAATACCGTGTTGAACCAGCTCGAGCGCGAGCCCGGCGAGTTCATCGTCGATCGGTGGGTGGTCGAACGGTTCGCCCTCGTCGCCGAACAGTCCGGGCGGATCACCGCGGCCTGCCTGGTCCTGCGATACGCCGCCGACGCCACCGTCCCGGCCGGCTACCGAGGATGCGTCGAAATCGCGTGGATCCTGCACGTCCCCGACTCGCCGATCTGGTCCGACGCTTCCCGAGCGGGCCGCGCGGTGCTGACGGCGGCGATGGCCCTCGCCCGCCGCAGGGGCGCGCGTGCCGTCCTTGCCGACGGTCGATTGCCGGTCGGCGGCGTCTACGGCATCCCGCGACAATGGCCCCACATCCAGCGGATGTTGCGCGAGGCCGGGTTCGTCCCGGAACACTCCTCGGAAACCGGGTGGGCCGCTCGCGTCTCGGACCTCGTAGTCGGCAGTGCACGACCGGAAGCTGCGCGATCGGACGCCGCACGATCGGACACTGGACGATCGGACGCCGCACGATCGGAGGTGGATATCACCCGTTCGGTCGGCGGCTTGGGGACCGTCCTGACCGCGTCGATCCGGGGCAACCGGATCGGTTGGATCGAGGTGGACGACATCACCGTGGGACCGGGCGTGCGGTGCGCCGACGTCGCGAACCTGTACGTCGAGTCGCAGCACGCCGAGCGGGAGCACGTCGATGCCCGGACCGTCGCGGCGGAGCTGATCCGTCGGGCGGCGCACTGGCTCGCTCTCGGCGGCGTCGAGCTGCTGCTCGCCTACGCGGACGATGCCGACGAGGCCCTCGCGGAGGTGTTGTCGATCGTCGGTTTCGAGAAGATCTTCGAAACCGATCGAGGGTGGCGGTTGATCGAGCCGACCGGATGAGTCCGCGCGCTATCGACCGTCGGCGTACGCCTCGAGCGCCGCGACCTGGGCCGGGTCGAGCGAGGGCCGGACCTTGTCGAGCGCCTTCTGGACGTCCCATGCGGTGACGGCCGCCGCGTCGATGTCCCGGCGCATCGCCGCCAGCGCCGCCTCGCGCAGCACCGCCGAGCAGTCGGCGGCCGAGTAGCCCTCCAGGCGTTCGGCGAGCGCGTCCAGGTCGACCTCGTCGGTCAGCGGCACCGATCCACCGGCCGCGCGCAGGATCGCCGCCCGCGACTCGGCGTCCGGCGGCGGCACGTAGACCGGCCGTTCCAGCCGCCCGGGCCGCAGCAACGCCGGGTCGATCAGCTCCGGCCGGTTGGTCGCCCCGAGCACGACGACATTGCGCATCGGCTCGACGCCGTCCAGCTCGGTCAGCAGGGCCGCGACCACGCGGTCGCCGACGCCGGAGTCCGACGACTGCCCGCGGCGCGGCGCCAGGGCGTCGACCTCGTCGAGGAAGATCAACGACGGTGCGGAATCGCGGGCGCGCTGGAACAGATCGCGCACCGCCTTCTCCGACGAGCCGACCCACTTGTCCATCAGCTCGGCGCCCTTGACCGCGTGCACATTGAGCAGGCCCGAACCGGCGAGCGCCCGCACGATGAACGTCTTGCCGCAGCCCGGCGGCCCGAAGAGCAGCACCCCGCGCGGCGGGTCGATCCCCAGGCGGGCGAACGAGTCGGGGTGGCGCAGCGGCCACAGCACCGCCTCGGTCAGCGCCTGCTTGGTGTCGACCATATTGCCGACGTCGTCGAGGCTCAGGCTGCCGGTCGAGAGCTCCTCGGTGCCCGACCGGGACAGCGGCCGGATCACCGACAGCGCGCCGATCAGGTCGGTCTGCGCCAGGCTCGGCTCGCCACCGTCCTCGCGGGCGCGACCGGCCGCGCGCAACGAGGCCTCGCGCAGCAGCGCGGCGAGGTCGGCGGCGACGAAGCCGGGCGTGCGGGCGGCGACCTCCGACAGGTCGAGATCCCCGGCGGGGACCGACCGCAGCAGCACCGTCAGCAGCTCGCGGCGCACCGAGGCGTCCGGCAGGCTCAACGACAACACCCGGTCGAACAGCTGCGGGTCGCGGGCGCGCGCGTCGAGGCTCTCGGGCTGCGCGGTCGTGCCGATCACCGCCACCCCCGGCTGGGCGATCGCCCGCCGCAGCTGGTCGAGGATCAGCGCGGACACCGGCTCCGGGGTGCTCGGCAGCAGGGCGTCGACGTCGGTGATCAGCAGCACGCCGCCCGCCGGCACCACCGCGTCGACCGCGCGGGTCACCCGCTCCAGGCGCGAGCCCGCCTCGAGCGATCCGACGGTCGGACCGTCGAGTTCGAAGAGGGTGCGCTCACCGATGACCGACCGGGCGACGGTGGCCTTGCCGACGCCGACCGGCCCGGTGATCAGCACTCCCAAACGGGGCGAGGCCTTCAGCGACGCCAACAGCTCCGGCTGATCGAGGGCCAGGGCGAGCCAGTCGTCCAGGGTGGTCGCGGCCGCCTTCGCGCCGACCAGATCGTCGACCGGGATGCGCGGTTCCGCCGGCTGCCCGGACGTCTGCGGCGTCGCCGCGGTGGTCGTCGGCATGGTGGCGGCCGCGCCTGCGGTGGCACCTACAGTCGTGGCACCGACGGTCGTGGCGCCCGTGGTGGTGACGGCCGAGCGGATCCCGGCATCGGTCGCGGCGCCGGGGATATCGCTCGGCCAGGTGACCGAGGTGCTGGGTTGGACCGACACGGCGCCGGCCGGTTCGGTCGCGGAGACGGTCAACAGTTCGCTGGTCCACGCCGTGCCGTAGCTGCGCGAGAGCGCCGAGCTCGCGTCGGCGGTCGAGGTCCCCGGGCCGAGGTCGCGGGGCAGCAGCGAGACGGTATCGCCGACGGTCAGCACCTTGCCCAGCAACGCGCGGCGCAGCGTCTCCGGCGGGATCGACCGGGTGGCCAGCGCGCTGCCCCGGACGACCACCGAGCGGGCGCCCTGGACGGCCGCGGACTCCACGACGACCTGTCCGCTCTCGGTGACCCCGGCGTTGGACAACGTCACGTCGTCGAGCAGGGCGGTTCCGGCGGGCTGCCCGTGCGCCGCGGCGGCGACGGCCGCGGTGCGGCGCGCCCCGATCAGGGTGATCGCGTCCCATTCGCGGACCCCCAGAGCGGCGAGCACCTCCGGGTGGACACGCACCAGGCCGCGTCGGGCATCGATCGCGGACGGGTTGAGGCGGGCGGTGAGGTGCAGCTGCGGACCGGTCACCCCACGAGCCTATTGGTTCCGGTCGGGGCGCGACCGGCACCCGCGCGGGCCGTCGACCCGTCCGGGCGCCCGGGGGCGACCCGCCCGTGCGCCGACGCGTCGCGCACGCCGATCCGCCACCCGTCACAATCGAACGCATGATCGCCACGTCCGGTCGGGCCGTCGTCCTGATCCATGAGCCCGACGAACAGATGTACCTGCGGTTGGCCGGGACACTCGTCCCGTTGTTGACCGAACGCGGCTACGCCGTCGAGCCGTATTCCTTCCTGGCCGCCACCGGCGGGGAGTCGGCGCCGCCCTCGCTGACCGATGCCGACCTGTTGGTCGTCACCGGCTCGGACGATTCCGCCTACGACGATTCGCTGCCCTGGTTGGCCGCGGAGATGGCCTACCTGCGGGAGGCTGACGCGGCCGCCGTGCCGATCCTCGGGCTCTGCTTCGGCGGCCAGATCCTCGCCCGCGTCCTCGGCGGCGAGGTCAGCCGGGCGGCGCGGGCCGAGGTCGGCTGGTACCCGGTCGAGAGCGACGATACGGCCCTGGTCGAGTCCGGCCCGTGGCTCGAGTTCCACTACGACCACTTCACCGTGCCCGCCGGCGGCACCACGATCGCCCGCACCGCCGACGCGATTCAGGCCTTCACCTACGGCCCGCACCTGGGCCTGCAATTCCATCCCGAGATCAGCGAGGACCTGCTCGACGCCTGGCTGCTGTGCGAACGGCGACGCGGCGGCGGCGCCTCGGTCGAGGGACAGTACGAACGGCTTCGCCCGCAGGTCATCGACTTGGAGGTCGACGCGCGGCAGCGCTGCGGCCGGCTGCTCGACCGGTTCCTCGTTCACGCCGGCGTTCCCGACTCCGACCGCCGCGCCTCCTGACGAACCCGACCTCGGCCCTCGACCCACCCGGCCGAGGGTCGAGTTTTCGGGAGCGGTCGGTTCCGATTCAGACCTTGGGGCGCCGCAACCCCAACCGCGAGGTACCCACCCGCACCCGGTTGCGCGACGGCCGCGGGATGACCCGGCGGCGGCCCGCCCGACGTTGCTCCCGGCGTTCCTTCGGGTTGCGATCCCAATGCTCGGGGTGCGCCTTCAGCCAGCGGCTCGAGTACACCGCGTAGGGGATATGCAGCATGTACAGCGTCGTCAGTAGCAGCAGCAGGATGAACGGGTAGGTCATCAGCAGCGCGGCGGCGATCCCGACCAGCACCAGGGTCGCGGCCACCAACCGTTGCGGCATCGCCACCGACTTGAGCGACAGCGTGGGGACGCGGCTGACCGCCAGCGCGGCGACCACGATCGTCCAGGCGAAGACCACCCGCTGGTCGCTCCACCAGCCCTCGCCGAACTGCAACGTCGCCACCAACGGCGCCAGCGCCGCCAGCGCGGCCGCGGGCGCGGGAACCCCGACGAAGAAGTCGCCCGCGTACGGAGGGCGGGTGCTGTCCGAGGCCAGGGTGTTGAATCGGGCCAGGCGCAGCACGATGCACACCGCGTACAGCAGCGCGGCCAGCCATCCGGCGTTCGACCCGTCGAGCAGCGTCAGATAGAGCACCAGTCCCGGCGCCACACCGAAGCCGATGCCGTCGGCCAACGAATCGAGTTCGGCGCCCATCTTGCTGGTCGCGTCCAGCATCCGGGCGATGCGACCGTCGAGGGCGTCGAGGATCGCCGCCGCGCCGATCAACAGCACGGCCATGACCGGCCGACCGTCGAGCGCGAACTTGACCGAGGTCAGGCCGGCGCTCAACGCCAGCACGGTGACGGCACTGGGCAGAACCCGCACCGCGGGGGAACGGGTCACGGCAGTTCGGCCAGCACCGTTTCGGCGCCGACGGTGCGCTGGCCGAGCGCGACCCGCAGCGTCGCGTCGACGGGCAGGTAGGTGTCCACTCGCGAGCCGAACCGGATCAGGCCGTATGTCTCGCCGATCGCCAGCAGATCCCCGGGATGGGCCTCGCAGACGATGCGTCGGGCGATCAGCCCGGCGATCTGGCAGACGACCAGTTCGACCCCGTCGTCGGTGCGCACCAGCATGCTGGTGCGTTCGTTGGCGTCACTGGCCTCCGGCCGATCGGCCGACAGGAAGGCGCCGGGACGGTGTTCGACCCGTTCGACGCGGGCGGTGACCGGCATGCGCTGGACGTGAACGTCGAAGATCGACAGGAAGACCGCCACCCGCAGGCGCGGAGCATCGCCCAGGCCGAGTTCGGCCGGCGGGGAGGCTTCGTCGATCAGGGCGACCTCGCCGTCCGCGGGGGAGACGACCACGCCCGGCCGCAACGGCGGAACCCGCTTCGGGTGACGGAAGAAGGCGCCGGTCGCGGCGGCCGCGAGCAGCCCGGTGGTGCGCACCCCCGGGATGCGCCCGCCGAGGACGGCGGCGGCGAGCGCGCCGCCCACGAAGGGCAACCCCGCCGGGTGCACGGGCGGCACGGTGGTGCGTATCAGGTCGACGACGTGTTCGATCCCGTTTCGGCTCGGCGCATCGGCCGGGCGCGGTCGTTGAGCCACGGTCTCCCTCTTTGGTGTATCGGTGGTCGGCAGGTGGGCGCGGGGCGATCGGTCGGTGCCGCCCGATCGGGGCACGTCCGCGTTCCGATGGGGCGCCGCACGAGTGCGCATCAGCGTAGTCCCGCGTGAATCCCGGCCGCCGGGGTCACCCGCCGCATCTCGGTGACCCAAGTCACGCTTGGGATTTGCGCTTTCCGGCGAAGTGAAAGACTTCGTGAGCCGCCCGACGCCGGGCGTCGATTCGGCGGGTCGGCGGTGTAACGTGTCCGGGGGGTAGAGCGATGGGCTGGTTGAGGCTCCGCTCCCCGTTCCCGGAAAAATACATGCGTCGGTGATACTCGGATGAAACTGCATAATCTGCTACGTGGCCGCCAGGCCGACCTGCCCATGCTGCCCGTCGATCGGCCGACAGAGGTGTCCGGCCACTGGTCGTCGGAGCAGTTCGAACGACTGCTGACTCCCGTCGAAATCGATCTGGTTCAGAAGGGCAACTTCTGATCGGTCCGCGACCGTTCGGGCCCGCCCTTCCGTATCCAGCCTCCTGCATCCTCCACGACACCGATCCGTCGATCCGGTGTCCGATGAACTCCGCCGCGGCGCGCTGCCGGGCGGAGTTTCCGGTTTCCGGCGCCGGCCACCCCGGCGCTCCCGTCGGCCGCCCCGGCCCCGGCCGCTCTGGTCTGCCCCGGCGCTCCGATCGGGTCTGACAATGGGACGCATGGAGACCGGTCGGATTTGATCCGGAGAGACCGTCCCGTGACGGAATCAGGCCGCAATCGAGACCGCTCACCCGGGTGCCGGCGGTTGTCCCCGGGCGGTATGGTTTCCCCACCGTCCGGGTTCATCGAACCGGAGGTCTTCCCCCTTTTTCGGTATCGACGCCCCTAGGAGCGCCATGCGTGCTATCGCCCGCCGGTTTTTGACAGGATTTGCCACGGCGGGTGCGGCACTTGCCGTCGCTGCGGGACTGGCGGTGGCGTCGCCCGCCGGAGCGTCCGCAGCCCCGGTGCTCTGCAGTTCACAGGACAACCCGAATCTGATCCTCGTCGACGGCACCGCCGCCTGCGGCGCCTCGGTCACCGGTGACGGTGTCGCCCGCTCGTTCGCCTCCGAGAGTGGAACCGCCGTCGCGGTCGCCGACGGCAATGGCGCGGCCTACTCCCTCGCCACTGGCTACGGCACCGCGCTCGGCGGAGCGATCGGCTCGGGCACCCTCTACAGCGCCGCCCTCGGCGGCGGCCTGGTGACCGCCGGGGTCGCCGACGGCGCCACCGCGGTCGCGCTCGCCGGTTGGGGTGGCGGCGTTTCGGTGACGCCGACCGACGCCAGCTGCTTCGGCCCGCTCACCTTCGGTTGGGTCCTCACCAACGGTCAGTTCTGCCTCGCCGGCCTGGAGAACTGACCGACCTCTCGGACGTCTCGTCCGACCGCTGCAACGTTGTTGCCGCCTCGACGGGGGCTGCGTCGCCAGCATCGGCGGAGCTCCCGGGCCGCGACCTTGCACTCACTGGTGCCGAGTGCTAGAAAGTGACTTGGCACTCCTGAATTCCGAGTGCCAGGTCGGGACGGTGAGACCGGTTGATCGACACTCCCGGTCGTCCGTCGCGGGCACCGAACTCGGCCACAACACAGTGTCACCCCCAATCCGGAGGATCACTTCGTAATGGCCAAGATTATCGCGTTCGACGAAGAGGCCCGCCGCGGTCTCGAGCGGGGCCTCAACAGCCTTGCCGACGCAGTGAAGGTCACGCTGGGCCCCAAGGGTCGCAACGTCGTCCTCGAGAAGAAGTGGGGCGCCCCCACGATCACCAATGACGGCGTCTCCATCGCCAAGGAGATCGAGCTCGAGGATCCCTACGAGAAGATCGGTGCCGAGCTCGTCAAGGAGGTCGCCAAGAAGACGGACGACGTCGCGGGCGACGGCACCACCACCGCTACCGTGCTGGCCCAGGCGCTGGTCAAGGAAGGCCTGCGCAACGTCGCCGCCGGTGCGAACCCGCTCGGCCTCAAGCGCGGCATCGAGGCCGCCGTCGGCGCGGTCACCGAGGCCCTGCTGAAGTCGGCCAAGGAGATCGACACCAAGGAAGAGATCGCCGCCACCGCGGGCATCTCCGCCGGTGACCCCGCGATCGGCGAGCTCATCGCCGAGGCGATGGACAAGGTCGGCAAGGAAGGTGTCATCACCGTCGAGGAGTCGAACACCTTCGGCCTCCAGCTCGAGCTGACTGAGGGTATGCGCTTCGACAAGGGCTACATCTCGGGCTACTTCGCCACCGACGCCGAGCGTCAGGAAGCGGTCCTCGAGGATCCGTACATCCTGCTGGTGTCGTCGAAGATCTCGACCGTCAAGGACCTGCTGCCGCTGCTGGAGAAGGTCATCCAGTCCGGCAAGCCGCTGCTGATCATCGCCGAGGACGTCGAGGGCGAGGCCCTGTCCACGCTGATCGTCAACAAGATCCGCGGCACCTTCAAGTCGGTTGCCGTCAAGGCCCCCGGCTTCGGTGACCGCCGCAAGGCCATGCTCGCCGATATCGCCATCCTCACCGGTGGCGAGGTCATCAGCGAAGAGGTCGGCCTCTCCCTCGAGAACGCCGATCTGTCGCTGCTGGGCCAGGCCCGCAAGGTTGTTGTCTCCAAGGACGAGACCACCATCGTCGACGGTGCCGGTGACGCCGAGGCGATCGCCGGACGGGTCGCCCAGATCCGCGCCGAGATCGAGAAGTCGGACTCCGACTACGACCGCGAGAAGCTGCAGGAGCGCCTGGCCAAGCTGGCCGGCGGTGTTGCGGTCATCAAGGCCGGCGCGGCGACCGAGGTCGAGCTCAAGGAGCGCAAGCACCGCATCGAGGACGCCGTTCGCAACGCGAAGGCGGCCGTCGAAGAGGGCATCGTCCCCGGCGGTGGCGCGGCTCTGCTGCAGGCCTCCCCGGTTCTCGATGGACTGAAGCTCGAGGGTGACGAGGCCACCGGCGCGAACATCGTGCGCGTGGCCCTCGAAGCGCCGCTCAAGCAGATCGCCTTCAACGCCGGCCTCGAGCCCGGCGTCGTCGCCGAGAAGGTCCGCAACCTGCCCGCCGGTCAGGGCCTCAACGCCGCCACCGGCGTGTACGAGGACCTGCTGGCCGCCGGCATCAACGACCCGGTCAAGGTCACCCGCTCCGCGCTGCAGAACGCGGCGTCGATCGCGGCTCTGTTCCTGACCACCGAGGCCGTTGTCGCCGACAAGCCGGAGAAGGCCGCCGCTCCCGCCGGCGACCCGACCGGTGGCATGGGCGGCATGGACTTCTGAGTCCCGCTTCCCCGCAGTACCTGTAGTACCGGAAGGCCGGTCACCCTCGTGGTGGCCGGCCTTCCGGCTGTTCGGAGGTGGGACGTGTGCAATTGTCTTCCGCACAGCGTCGCCGAGGAGATAATCTCCTCGCCTCCCCCGCTCCTACGAACCATTGACCGAGCCGCCGTAACGGCCCGGCGCTGAATGCGCCCGACTCGGCCCCGCCATCACCACCTACCGCCGACGGGAATCGCATCGCCCCTGTTCGGAGGTAGTTTCTGCTGTCACTTGACGGTCGGGTCGGGTGGCGAGTGCTGCTACCGGACGTACGGCGTGATGGGTATTCCGGGCCGCGCACGTGTTGGTGAATCCGGAAGTCGAGGTCTGTTGGTGAACCTTCCCGAATGTCTCTCGATGAACGGTCGGATTCTCCCGTATTGATGGGAAAGGGCCGTCAGGCCGATGACGATCAGGGTGTGATCAGGCGGTTTCTCCCAGCTTCGGCGCGATCCGGCCGGTCCGAAGTCGAGTCGACCCAGACTGGAGTCCGAACTCGAGGATTGAAGACGAGATCGACGGGCCTCGGTCGACACTCGACGTCCGGTTGGCGCCTGTTCCTCCATTCGGCCGGTACCGTGCTTTCAAGTTCGTTGCAGTGATCGCCGGCACGGAAGGCTCGACAATGCCGTTGGGATTCGACCGCCTACTCGACCATGTTTCCGAGTATGCGGGGATTCGCAGTGTCTCCGCTCTGGAACCCCTCGCGGGTCCGGGGACCAAGGTTTTCCCGCCCACCTATGGTGTGCCGGACTCTGCGGAGACGAAGTACGCCGTGGAGAAGCGTGTCGTTCGCTCGGTCGACGGGTCAACCGAGCGGGTCGATTCGGTGGTACTCAATTCGGTTGCCGCTCAAGCGCATGATCTATCGGATGCGCTCTATGCCGCAACGGATTCCGGTTCGCTGGAGCTGCCACTGATCGGGGTGAACTTTGCCGAATTCGACGGGCTTTCCGAGTTCGGGCTGATCACCGATCTGCAGAGCCCGCACCGCGTGTACGACGCGATCCTTCGCGATTCTCTCGACGGTGAGGTGCCTTTCCGGTTCGGCGCGATCGGCAAAGCGATCACCGATGCCACTCTCGGAAATGCCGGCGCCCTGTTTGTGCACTCGCCGTCGGCATTGCTGTTCGGTGCGTGGGATTCAACCGGACCGAAAGGCGGTCGCGGTACCAAATTCGAGCGGGCGATCACCAGTGAGATCGTTGCCACCGACATCGCGCTCGGCTTGAAAACGTCGTCGCGTATCGATCCGATCGGAATCGAGCGGGTCGCCGACGTTTACCGCACGAAATCGGGTGAGTGGACTCTCAACAAGAGCGAGGCCGCCGACAAGACACCCAAACCTCTGCGGCCGTCGGAAATCAATCACGGCAATGTCACCCCGTCGATCGATGAGAGGGCCGGCGGTATCACGGCCGGGGCGATCGAGGCGACGACCGTGATCTCGCTGATCCACCTGCGGCGCCTGCGCTTCCCGATCGACGCGCAGGGCCATCCGCTCCAGGGGGAGCAGCGGGAGATCGCCGAACGTGCCGCTCGCGCCACGCTGGCGGCGCTGGGTCTGGCTGCCACGGCTCTGGCATTCGAGGCCGGTTTCGACCTGCGGTCGCGATGCGTGCTCGCACCGACCGCTGAGCAGACTTTCGAGGCGGTCGGGCGTTCCGGCGTGGTGGAGAGCTTCTCGCTTACCGGCCGAGAAGCGCTGGAGTTGGTGGCTGAGGCGTCTCGTGCGGCGGCGGATGCCGGCCTGGGCTGGCGGCCGGGGGTACATGAGCTGACGCCGACACCGCGGTTGGTTGACCTTGTGCGGCGCAGCAAGGAGGCGGCGCAGGCTTCGTCGGCGGAGGACTGATGCTCACCATCGAGGTGCGGCTGCTCGGTGGGCGTTACCGTGCGGGTGATTTCGAGGATCGGGCGGAGCCGGAGTGGCCGCCGCACCCGGCGCGGCTGTTCTACGCCGCGGTGCACGGTGCACACACCGCCGGCGGGGATCCGTTGGAGATCGAAACTCTGGAATGGTGGGAATCCCTCGGCGCCCCGGCGATCGAATGCTCGGATCGCATCGAGCTTCCGGACGGTACGACCGTGGACTCTTGGGCTTCGCGCACAGGAGTCGACCATTATGTGCGCGGCAACTACGCGCGATCCTGGAGCGCCGATATCCAAGGACAATGGGAGCGCATCGCCGAGAAGGAGCGCCGGCTCGATGAGCTGCTTCGGGAAGGCGCGGCGCAGAAGGAGATCGGAGCAGCCGAGCGGGCCCTCGAGAAGGCGAGAGCAAAGGTGGTCGCCGACACCGCGCGGGTGACGGCGGCCGGCATCCCCGCGAGCGGCTCGGTCGTCGAATCGGTGCTCGAGGTGCTGCCGGACAACCGGGATAGGCAGGCCCGCCAATTCCCGGCGGTCACCCCGGATAACCCGGTGATCCGCTACGGCTGGTCGTACGATATCGATCCCGACCGGGCACGCGTCCTCGACACCATCCTTGCTCGCATCGGTCGGATCGGGCACTCGGCGTCGACGGTGGCGTGCCGGCTGATCGATGAGCCGCTGCGGCCGACGTGGGTTCCGACTCGAGACCGCAGTGACGTGCAGCTGCGGACGGTGACGGACGGAGTGCACGAGGCATTGGTCGAGGAATTCGCTCGGCATCAGGGCCGACGTGAACGCAATATGCCGGCGGTGATCAGCAGCTACCGGCGCCCCCGGGAACGTACCGGACCTCCGCTGGCCGCCGTTGGAGCGGGCGAGTGGATCGTCCTGCCGTTCCCGGTGCGCGGCGGGCTGCCGCTGCCCCGCACCGCCGACATCGGCCGAGCGGTGCGGGCGGCGCTGATGAGTCATGCGCAGCAACCGGTTCCGGCTTTCCTGAGCGGTCATCGGAGTCGGGATTCCGGTACCGGGCCCACCGGGCCATTGGCAGATTCGCACCTGGGTGTGCTGTCGCTTCCGAATGTCACCCATGTGCATTCCGACGGACAGATCCGGGCTGTGGCATTGACGATTCCCGACGGCACCGCGCAGGTGGATATCGACGCCGTGGTCGAGGCGTTGGCAGCGTGGTGGGATCCGGAGTCGGAGGGCTACCGGTTGACTCTGCCGGGCGGTGTTGTGCGCATCCTGGGTGCGGCGGCGAAGGACCGAGCGGACGACGACCGTGACGCGGCGCCGGGCCGGGTGGGTTCGCGCGCGTTCTGGGCGCGATCCGGCCGCGAATGGTCCACCGTTACCCCAATCGCCCTCGACCGACACCCGAAGGTTTCCCGATCGGCGGACTTCGACGCCCTCAACGCCGCGGTGGCACCCGTTGTCGCGGGAATGCTCACTCGAGCCGGGCTTCCCGAACCCGTGGAGATATTGGCGTCGCCGGTGGCGATGTGGCCGAGTGTCCCGCCGGTCGCCGGTGGTGCTGGCGGCGGCAGACCCGGACGGCGAACCTTCCCGCAGTACCGAGTGGGCAACGATCCGCAGCGCCGCCGGTTCACCACCCACCTGACGGTACGGTTTGCCGAGCCGGTGGCCGGTCCGTTGATCGTTGGCGCTGGAAGGTATTTCGGCTATGGGCTGATGCTGCCCGCGCCGGGCGGCGTGG
Organism: Millisia brevis NBRC 105863; assembly: GCF_001552615.1. Classification (GTDB taxonomy): domain Bacteria; phylum Actinomycetota; class Actinomycetes; order Mycobacteriales; family Mycobacteriaceae; genus Millisia; species Millisia brevis. Next base: position 23,819 of record NZ_BCRN01000009.1, on the reverse strand, counting down.
TGGTCCGATGAGCCTCGGCCCGACCGAGTTCGACCGGTACTTCGAGGAGATCAACGGATTCCCGCCGTTCCCCTGGCAGCGTCGCCTGGTGCGACAACTCTTCGACTCCGAAGGGCGGTGGCCGCGTCTGCTGGATCTTCCGACCGCGAGTGGGAAGACTTCCGCAGTCGATATTGCCCTGTTTACCTTTGCTGCCGGATTACCGGTGCCTCGACGCATCATCTTCGTCGTCGACCGGCGCACGATCGTTCAGCAGGCCGCCGAACATGCCCGCGATATCCGCCGCGCTCTCGAGGACGCCGCAGACGGTTCGTTGGTCGCCGAGGTGCGGACAGCGCTGCGGGCCCGCACGGGAGGGCGCGGCGCACCGCCGTTGGCGATCGCAGAGCTGCGCGGCGCGATTCAGCAGGACCCGGACTGGGCATCTCGACCCGATGTCCCCGCGGTGGTCGCCTCCACCGTCGACCAGGTCGGTTCGCGACTGCTGTTCCGGGGCTACGGCATCTCGGACACGATGCTGCCGATCCACGCCGGACTGGTCGGCAATGACGCGCTGCTGCTGCTCGACGAGGTACACCTCGCCCGACCTTTCGCGACGCTGCTGCGTCGCATCGAATCCCGCTTCCGCCCCGATATCGACGGCCTCCCCGATCGGTGGCAGGTGGTCGAACTGTCCGCAACGCCCGGCGCCGAGGTACAGGAACCCGAGCGAGGGCCCGACACGGGCGCGGGTGCGACCTTCGCGCTCGACGCTGATGACTTGACTCATCCGGTTATCAGCCGGCGGCTGACCGCCCGCAAACCGGTCGATGTGGTCCAGGTGAAGGTTCCGGCCGATCCGGAGAAGACGCTCAACGCTCTGGTGAAAACCCATGTGGCGGAGGTGAAGAAACGGATCCTTCATCCGGAGGTGCGCTCCCTCGGCGTCGTGGTCAACCGGGTACAGGCGGCGGTGCGCATCGGACGTGCGCTGGCCGATGATCCGATGCTCTCTGCGACGGTGCTTGTGCTGACCGGCCGCATGCGTGGCCTCGATCGGGAGCGGGCCATCACGCTGGTCCGCGAGCTGGTGCGGTCCGGAGCGCCCCGTAGCGACGCCGCGGACCGCCCCGTCGAGAAGGTTATCGTTGTCGCCACTCAGACGATCGAGGCCGGCGCCGATCTCGACTTCGACGTCATGGTTACCGATTGTGCCCCTATCGACGCTCTGATCCAACGGTTCGGCCGGGTCGATCGGCTCGGCGAACTGTCCGCGCGTCTCGATGCCGCCGAAAGTGAGAGCAGCCGCCCGACGAGCGCGATCGTCGGCACCGACCGGCTGACCAAGGACGTCGATCCGATCTACGGTGCGGCGCTGGGGAATACCTGGGCGTGGGTGACCGGCAACGGCCGCACGCGCCTGGACATGGGTATCGGTTCGTCGGATCTACCTGAGCGCTCGGAGCGTTCGGCATTGGTGCCGACGCCGCTGCGCGGTCCCGTGTTGACCGCCAATCACCTCAACCGGTTGGTACGAACGTTCCCGAAGCCGGACGCGGACGTCGATATCGACGCCTTTCTGCACGGCTTGGGCCGCCGTCCCGACCAGGACGTCGAGATCGTCTGGCGCGGTGATATCAGCGAGCTCATGCTGCGGCGGGCAGCCGGAGATTCCGACGACACTTCTATCGTTGAGCGGGGAATCGCGGATCTCGTCGAGGCGATTCCGCCGAGCCCGGGGGAGGCGTTGTCGGTTCCGTTGTCCGCCGCCCGATCTTGGTTGGCAACCCACCCGGATACGGCCGGTGCCGTCGAGTTGTCCGATGTCGAATCGGCCGCTGCCCCGGCAGGCATGTCACGGGGCGGGATTCGGCCGGTAGTGGTTTGCCGTCAGGATCAGTGGGAGGTCACCGTCCAGTCGACCGACATTCGGCCCGGCGATGCGCTGATCGTTCCGACATCGTACGGCGGTCTGTCCCTCGGCTCCTGGGACCCACTCTCGGCCGAGCCGGTGGTCGATGTCGCCGAGGAGGCTGCGCTTGCGATGGGCCGCTTCCGGCTGCGCACGGCACTGGTCGGTGCCGATCCCGGCGCTCCGCCGGATCCGGGCAACGCCGCGGATTTTCGTGCGGTCGTTCCGACACCCGCCCTGGTGGAAGCCGCCGAGGTCCGCCCGGCCCTCGCGGTGCGTGAATGGCTTACCGCCTGGCTCGATCGGGCCCGCGATGAGAGCCGATCGACGCGGTGGTGGGATTCCGCAGGCGTGGTGGCGGAAGGGCTTCGAGAGGCGGATCTGCGCATCGTGTCTGCGGAGCGCGGCTCCGTGTACGTGATCGCCCGCGCGGCCGCCATCGACATAGACTCCACACCGGAACGTAGTGCCACCGCCGGCCGCGCGTACCCACTCGACGCCCATCTTGCTGATGTCGGCCGCGTCGCCGAATCTTTCGGAGTGCCGGTCGGATTAGCTCGTGATCTGGTCGAATCGCTCGTGGAGGCCGGAGAGTTGCACGACATCGGCAAAGCCGATTCCCGCTTCCAGAGCTGGCTGCGGGAGGGGCGGCTCGACCCCGGCGGCTCTCTGCTCGCCAAATCGGCGATCTCCCCGCGGGATCGGGCGCGCAGTCGCCGGGCGCGGGCCGCGGCCGGCTATCCGCCGGGCTTGCGGCATGAAGTCGCCTCGGTTGCATTGCTTCCCCGGGAAACGGCGGATCTCGTCCGCGTGCTGGTCGCAACTCATCACGGTTACGGTCGACCATTCTTCCCGGCGCAGATCGACCCGCAGTCTGTGGATATCACCTATGTCGGGGCGGCGGGTGAAGTGAGAGCCATGCTTCCCTATACGGAGGCCGCTGCGGGCGCGCGCCCGCCCGATGACTTCGAGGCAGTGCTGCGTCGCTACGGCTGGTTCGGCGTCGCGTGGCTGGAGGCGATTGTGCGACTGGCGGATCACCACGCCAGTCGGGACGCCGCGAACCTGCCGGAGGTGATCGCGTGAGCGCCGTGGTCGAGGACAGTCGGACGGATACCGTTCAGGCAACCCGCCTGCGCGGGGATACCGCGCACGGATTCCTCGCCGCGCTAGGTGTGCTGCAGGCGGCGCGTCGAATAGTCCCCGGGGTTCGACTGTCCTGGTCGGAGCATTTCCGGCCGCGCGCGGTACTGCACGGCACAACTCGGGATCAGCTGATCAGTGCGATCCTGGCGGACCGGGATGCCCGGATGACCGGCGCGGTGCTCAACCATCCGGCCGATGCACCATTCGACACCCTGAAATGTGGGGCCGACGGGTTGACCGCCTGGGCGACCCGTATCGGAGAACTTGCCGACGATGACCCTGATGTCGACCTGTGGTCGGCATTGGTGATCGAGGGCGGATTCGACAACTCCGGGAAGGCCAAGCCCACCCATTTCGACTTCTCCGCAGGCCAGGTCAAATTCCTCAAGGTGGTCCGCGAGATCGGCGGTGCGCTGACCCCGAATCTACTCGAGGAGGCGATTACCGGCCCGTGGCGGTATGAAAGCGCCTTGTCGACGCTGCGCTTCGAGGCGGAAGGGGAACGGATCGGGGCGTTGCGGGCGGTGCCCCCGAGCACCGAGAAGCTCCTCGGTGTACCCGGTGCGGATTGGCTCGCTTTTCTCGGTCTGGCCTTCTACCCGTTGACCCTGGCGCCGGGTCGCGACCGGGCTCGGGTGGTCACCGCGGCTTGTGACACCGATTGGAATGCCGGCGCGTTCCGCTGGCCGACATGGATCCGGCCGCTTGATCACCCCACCGTCGCCGCGGTTGTCACAGACCCGACGCTGATCGGGGAGAACGTCGCTCGCTGCGATCACCGGCCGCAGGCGCTCCGGGCCCGTGGCATTGCAGCCGTATGGCAATGTGGCATCGGCCGGTCCGGACAGGGATACGGCAGTTTCGGGCCGCCGAAACGTATTGCGTCCGCCGATTGAATGACCTCCGCAATCACCCTCGAAATCACATCGATGTTACTTGTCGGTGGTCCGTGTCACCGTTTCCATTGCCTCGAGCGACGAGGTTATCGGTGATATCTCGTGAGGTCGGTGATGGCGGTGACTGCACCGGAGTTGCTTCCGGCGAGGATGCTCAATGAATTCGTCTACTGTCCTCGTCTGTTCTATTTCGAATGGGTTGACGGTCGGTGGGCGGACAGTCACGACACGGAGGATGGTCGCTTCACCCACCGGGCCGTCGACACCCGGACCGGAACGCTCGGCGGTGAGCGGCCGGATACCGCACGAGTGACGTCCCTGCGGCTGGAGTCGGAGCGACTCGGTCTGGTGGGGGTGCTCGACCGTGTCGAAGACGGCGGTGACGGCACAGTCGTTCCGGTCGACATCAAGAAGGGCGCTCCGTCGCCAAACGGAAACCCCTGGTCGGCGGATGTGGTGCAGATTTTCGCCCAGGTAGCCCTACTACACGACGCCGGCTACGCCGTGAACCGTGGGGTGCTCTACTACGCGGAGACACATCAGCGGATCAGCATTCCCATCAGTGACGTTGAGATTGCGGTCGTGCTCGAATTTGCTCGTGACGCCCGGCAGGTCGCAGCGTCGCCCAAACCGCCACTTCCGCTGGTGGCCAGCAACCGGTGCCCCCGATGCTCGCTGGTGGGATTGTGCATGCCGGACGAGACCAATGCCCTGCTCGCCCGCGAGCAGATGCCGCCTCGCACGATTGTTCCGCGGGATCCCGATCACCGACCGGTGTACGTGGGCACGCACGGCGCCAGCGTCGGCATTCGCGGGGGACGCTTGCGTGTGGTGCAGAAGGGTGCGCCGCCGTACGAAGTGCGCTTGGTCGACGTCGCTCAACTGTGCGTCTTCGGCAATGTCCAGATCAGCACGCAGGTCCTTGCCGAATTGTGGTCGCGGGGCGTGCCGGTCATGTGGTTCAGCTACAACGGCTGGCTGCGCGGCTGGGCCCAGGGCGAGATGGGTAAATACGTGCAGCTGCGCCGCAGCCAGATTGCGGTCGAAGGACCCGGATCGCTCGCGATGGCCCGCGCGATGGTGGCAGGAAAGATCCGAAACTGTCGAACTTTACTGCGCCGCAACATCAAGAATGAGACCGATCAGGCGTCGGCCACCTTGGCGGGGCTTGCCGGAAAAGCTCTCGAGGCGGCGTCGCCGGCCGAGTTGCTCGGCATCGAAGGGGCGGCAGCTCGGCTCTACTTCGAGCGGTTTGCCGGGATGATCGGTCCTGCCGGCGCCGCGATGGCGGAGCGGTTCGAGCAGAACGGCCGTAAACGACGCCCCGCACCCGACCCTATCAACGCTCTGCTCGGCTACGTCTATGCGCTCCTGGTGAAAGACATCGTCGCCGTGTGCCTCGGTGTTGGTCTCGATCCGTACATAGGCGTCTACCACCGGCCCCGATACGGTCGTCCCGCGCTGGCTCTCGACTTGATGGAGGAGTTCCGTCCCCTACTGGCGGATTCCACCGTCATCGGCATGATCAACAACGGTGAGATCAGCAATGGCGACTTCGAAAGCCGCAACGGCGGGTGCTGGCTGACAACGCAGGGACGACGCAAGGTGATTGCCGCATACGAGCGCCGTCTCGATGTGAAGATCGCCCACCCGGTGTTCAAGTACCGCATCTCCTACCGGCGGGTGCTCGATGTGCAGGCTCGCATCGCCGCCGCGGTCATGATCGGCGAACTGGACGAGTACGTGCCGATGTCCACCCGGTAGCGGTCCCGCACAGATACCCAGTTGCACGAAACCCTCAGAAGGAGAACAGCCATGGCCCGCCGCCGTCATCTCATCGCATATGACATCGCCGAACCTCGACGCCTGCGACGCGTCTGCAAGGTCATGGAGTCCTACGGAGAACGTTTGCAGTACTCGGTCTTTCTCTGCGACCTGTCTCCGCTGGAGAAGTCGAGATGGCGAACCGAGATTCATGACGAGCTCGAGTACTCCGAGGACTCTGTGGTGGTGATCGATATGGGACCATTACACGCATGCAGCGAGGTGACAACCATGGGAGTGCCTCGCCGGCTCCCGGCCCATGGCCCCACCATCCTGTAGGTTCGAGAGCTGACTGCGCAGAGCTTCCCCTGGGGAGCGCTCGCACGCAGGTCAGGCCGCACTTTGACACCTTCACAGAGCTATCGGGAGGGTCTTCCGCGATATATCGCCGGAGGACCTCTCGCGGAACGCTGCAACACCGCAGGTCAAGCATGGTAAATTTCGGGAGCCCTGATCTCCGTCGAAATGACGGAGCCACATTGAAGCGCGTGCACGTCAGACACATGGAACGCGAGCCGCATAGCTGATCTCCGTCGAAATGACGGAGCCACATTGAAGCCGGGACAACGACGAGCTCCGGGACCTCTGGGAGCAGACCACTGATCTCCGTCGAAATGACGGAGCCACATTGAAGCATGGCGTCGCCGACGAGGTGCGCGAGCAGGCCGGGGCCCTGATCTCCGTCGAAATGACGGAGCCACATTGAAGCGGAGACGCCACGGAGAGCCCGCCACGCCTTCTTCCCGTCTGATCTCCGTCGAAATGACGGAGCCACATTGAAGCTTGAACGGCACCAGCAACCGGCCGGGGTTGCCCTCCTGATCTCCGTCGAAATGACGGAGCCACATTGAAGCTAAACAAATAATGTTTGTCTTCAAAATTATATTCAGTGCTGATCTCCGTCGAAATGACGGAGCCACATTGAAGCCTCGGTGGTAGGTCATCGTGCCGCTGCGGACGTATTGCTGATCTCCGTCGAAATGACGGAGCCACATTGAAGCAGGACCTGCTCGTTGTCGAGCAGCGTCGCCAGGAGACCAGCTGATCTCCGTCGAAATGACGGAGCCACATTGAAGCAGGGTGGCAACGAGGTTGTCGCTGTCGATGCGGTTCGCTGATCTCCGTCGAAATGACGGAGCCACATTGAAGCGACCCTCATGTCAGTGTCTCCGAATCTTCGGGGCCCCGCTGATCTCCGTCGAAATGACGGAGCCACATTGAAGCTCGTCGCGGAGCGTCCTTCCTGCCCAAGTGCTCGACTGATCTCCGTCGAAATGACGGAGCCACATTGAAGCCAGGGCGCCACGCAGGACGGACACATGGTCGGCCAAGCTGATCTCCGTCGAAATGACGGAGCCACATTGAAGCACTCCGGAGGTCCGGCGGGATCTCGCCCCGGTCCAAGCTGATCTCCGTCGAAATGACGGAGCCACATTGAAGCACGGGGCGCTGCCAGATCTCCTCGAACCACTCCGGCTGATCTCCGTCGAAATGACGGAGCCACATTGAAGCAGCATCGGCGCGGGCAGGTTTACGGGTCGCGGACAAGCTGATCTCCGTCGAAATGACGGAGCCACATTGAAGCGCGAACTCCATTGCGGCTTGCCACGTGTCGAACTCACCCGCTGATCTCCGTCGAAATGACGGAGCCACATTGAAGCGCGTGTCGGACCAGCCGGTCGATCTGGCCGCCTGCGTCTGATCTCCGTCGAAATGACGGAGCCACATTGAAGCGTCGGCCGCGCCGCCGGTTTCGACATTCTCGTGACTGATCTCCGTCGAAATGACGGAGCCACATTGAAGCGGCGGGCGGGGTGATGATTGCGCGGCGGGCGTCGCCCATCTGATCTCCGTCGAAATGACGGAGCCACATTGAAGCTCGAGGATCACTTCGACGTACGGAGACTTCCGAAGCTCCCTGATCTCCGTCGAAATGACGGAGCCACATTGAAGCCAGTAGTTGCGCTGGTACCACTCCCACGACGACTCCGGCTGATCTCCGTCGAAATGACGGAGCCACATTGAAGCTCCATGTTCACCATGTCAGTGCCTTGTCTCGTGTGGGCTGATCTCCGTCGAAATGACGGAGCCACATTGAAGCGCCCGGCGATTCCGGGCTTGCGTACGGTGATTTCGCGGCTGATCTCCGTCGAAATGACGGAGCCACATTGAAGCGGCTTCGCCGGAAACGGCGACGCCGGCGCATCCGCGCTGATCTCCGTCGAAATGACGGAGCCACATTGAAGCCGCGGATCGCTGTTCACCGGCCTGATTCGCGAACTCCTGATCTCCGTCGAAATGACGGAGCCACATTGAAGCCCGGTGTAATCACCGTCGGCCAGCAACGACCGCAATCTGATCTCCGTCGAAATGACGGAGCCACATTGAAGCCGAACGTAAGCACCAGCGCGCCCCGGGACACCACGGCTGATCTCCGTCGAAATGACGGAGCCACATTGAAGCCGCCGCTTTTGACGTTGCGGATGTGGTCGACTTCTCGCTGATCTCCGTCGAAATGACGGAGCCACATTGAAGCGAACCTGCTCCGGGTGCCGTTGGGCAAGAATCTCCGCCTGATCTCCGTCGAAATGACGGAGCCACATTGAAGCGATAGAACTCGAAGTTGTGCCCGTCGAACGATCCTCCGCTGATCTCCGTCGAAATGACGGAGCCACATTGAAGCCTTTGGCTGTACTGGGCCCAGAACTCCGCGCGGCAGGTGCTGATCTCCGTCGAAATGACGGAGCCACATTGAAGCCGGCGGCGCTTCACCTCCGCGCCCATCCCGGACAGCAGCTGATCTCCGTCGAAATGACGGAGCCACATTGAAGCCCGGCTGTGCCCCGGCGGTGGCGCGCGGTGGGCGCTGGTCTGATCTCCGTCGAAATGACGGAGCCACATTGAAGCCTGTTCTTCTTGTACCCGCCGTGCCCGTCGGGGATCGGCTGATCTCCGTCGAAATGACGGAGCCACATTGAAGCCGGTCCCGAGCGTGGTCGAGGCGGACACGCCCGGGCCTGATCTCCGTCGAAATGACGGAGCCACATTGAAGCGAGGTGCACACCGACCTCGGCGGCGTCCGGTGGCAGCAGCTGATCTCCGTCGAAATGACGGAGCCACATTGAAGCCACCGTCGCGAATGCGACACCGCGCGGGAGGTTGGCCGCCTGATCTCCGTCGAAATGACGGAGCCACATTGAAGCAAGATAGAAATTATATTTCTCCAGAAATTAAGGCAGCTGATCTCCGTCGAAATGACGGAGCCACATTGAAGCCATCACGAAATCCGCGGACCCGACCATGATGTCCTGCTTCTGATCTCCGTCGAAATGACGGAGCCACATTGAAGCCCGAGCCACTTCCACCGGTCCTCGTCGAGCACGGTGCTGATCTCCGTCGAAATGACGGAGCCACATTGAAGCCCGAACAGCGTGATGCAGTCGTTCGGCAGCACGGTGGCTGATCTCCGTCGAAATGACGGAGCCACATTGAAGCATCGGTGCCGACCTTGCCCCAGTCCTGCCCCTTGCGGCTGATCTCCGTCGAAATGACGGAGCCACATTGAAGCCGTCCACGTCGCCGACGTGGAGAACGTCGCGAGCTGCTGATCTCCGTCGAAATGACGGAGCCACATTGAAGCAGCGATCTGGTCGGCGTCTGCGCTGGCGGCCATGGGCTCCTGATCTCCGTCGAAATGACGGAGCCACATTGAAGCAGGGCGGTTGTTGCTACCGCACCGCTGGCCGTGCGGCTGTCTGATCTCCGTCGAAATGACGGAGCCACATTGAAGCGGCGAGGAATCGGTCGCGGGGTAGGGCGCGGGTGATGGCTGATCTCCGTCGAAATGACGGAGCCACATTGAAGCGCCGATGGGTCGACGAACAGCGACTCGGGCGAGTAACTGCTGATCTCCGTCGAAATGACGGAGCCACATTGAAGCCGCCAGGATTCGGCGCACGGTCCGCGGATCGGCCGGCTGATCTCCGTCGAAATGACGGAGCCACATTGAAGCGACCAGTCGCCGGCGGGGGTGAACCGAGCTGCTATCTGATCTCCGTCGAAATGACGGAGCCACATTGAAGCGATGGGATGCGGGCACGGACGCCCGAACACCTCCTCGCTGATCTCCGTCGAAATGACGGAGCCAAATTGAAGCATGCAACACTATCAAACGTTGTTTTCCTTGCGCCATCGCTGATCTCCGTCGAAATGACGGAGCCACATTGAAGCCTGGCTGCTGGTGGCCGCCAGGTAGGTGTGGGTGATGTGCTGATCTCCGTCGAAATGACGGAGCCACATTGAAGCACTCGGGTCTTGGTTGGGATTCATGCCTGCGCTCCGGCTGATCTCCGTCGGAATGACGGAGCCACATTGAAGCGGCGGCGGCGGTGGTGGCGGGTCGTTCTCGACGACCGGCTGATCTCCGTCGAAATGACGGAGCCACATTGAAGCACGAGTTGAACGGTCTTCCTCGGCGCGGGGGCCGGGCTGCTGATCTCCGTCGAAAATAGGGAGTCACGTTGAAGCAAGATCTGTTGCAGCGACTGTGACGCATGCAACCCGACATGCGTGAGTCGAGATGGCGTAACCACCTCGAAGTCGGTAGCCGGAGGCCAGGGCGTGGGTAGGTCGGTGGGCCCACGCTGGCCCGTGCGACTTACCGATAGCCGCGTCGTGGCGGGCGATGGCGAGGCTTGCGCGCCGCAGGCCGACCCCACCGTGCGCGCGACAACGCCGGTCCTCGGCGAGTTGACGGAGTCCCTTCAGGTGCATCAGCCGGTAGTCCGAGCACCGAGTGCGATAGCTCCGGATAGCTTGGACCATGTGTCTGGATGGGCGGACACGCGGAAATCGCCGAATGGTGGAGGGCCGCGAAGCTCGATCGGACTGTGCGGCGCGGCCCGGGCTGGAGGAATGGCGTAGTTTCAACTATTGTCAGATCGGTCTGTTGACGGGCGAGGGGAGAGTGTCGGTGCTCGGCGCAATACAGCCGACTTCCTCAGCTTTGACAGCCGCCGTGTGGGTCGACCTGTTCCCCTGGTTGGACGACTACGTCTCCGATCGGGCTGCGCAGTTGGAGCGACTCGCCGAACCGTCCGACTGGTGGCTGGCCGACAGTCCGGCTGTTACCGCCTCCGAAACGGACCTCGAGACGATTCTGGGGGAGTTGGCCGACCTCTTCGTCGCCCACCACAAGACTCTTGCGCTCGCCGAAGCTTTTCCGAAAGTGCCGACGGCATTTCCGGTTACCGCCCTCGATGCCGGTCCGGTGGCGACGACGACCATCCAACGTGCCATCAACGCCGGCACGGTTGCCCCGCTGCTTCGGATGACCGCCGGTGAACTGTTTGCCGTTCGCGGCACCGGCGAGGAGACCGTAGCGGAGGTCGCGTACGCGCTCCTGCGCATCAGCGTGCGCGCCGACCCCTGGCAGGGGACCGAGAGCCTCGACGTCGACGAGGGAAATCCTGCCCTCGAACAGTTGCTTGGTGACCTGACAGCGTTCGCGCAATGGCGACAACTGCGGGGCCTGCGTGACAGGCCATTGTTGACAGTCGTGCTCGACGACGAATCGCCGGCTGCGATCCAGGAAATAGCCACCCGGATTTCCGCCATCACCCCCGAGGATTTCCCGGATCGGAAGATCGGGGATCCGGTGGCCGAGGTCGAACGGTTGATCTCCACCTTCACCGAGGCCGAGCGGACCGTACTGGACCGTCGCCTGCTCGCGCGGGAGCCCGAGACGCTCAGCCGGGTGGCGCTCGCGTTGCACGTCTCGAAGGGTCGCGCCTCGGGCATCGAATCCGGCATGAAGCGCAAGTTTCTTGCCGCGTGCGATTTTGGCACCGCCGCCGGCACTCTGCTCGCGAGTATCCGGATGGATATGCGGCCGGTCGCCCGTCTGGACCGACTGATCGAGCGTCACCCGGAACTCGCCGCGCCGGTGTCGTCGTTCGAGGTTCCGCTGTGGTTCGCGCTCGATCGGTTCGACGACATCTTCGAGGTGACCGACGGCTGGGCGGCGGCACCGAACGTGCGGGCGGCGAAGCAGCACACGGTGGACCTGCTGGCGGAGTTGGCCGACGAGGAGGGATCGGCGACGACGGCGGAGATCGCCGCGGTCCTCGGCATGCCGCCCGAGGAGTGCGCGGCGTGGTTGAATTGGTGCGCCATCCCCCTACCGACCGAGAACAGTCCCGTTGCGGAGCACGGTCCGTCCTCGGACGAGCGACCCGGGGGTCTGATCGAGGAAGCTGCCGACGATGCATCCGTAGCGGTCGCCGGAGCCGCCGTTCCCCTCGAGGTTCCGGTGGGAATCCTCGACGCGGTCGCCACCGAACCGATCCCGTTTTCCCTGCCGGTCGCACAGCCGACCGAGGTCGGGTCGCCGGGCGCCGATCCGGGTGCTCCCGCGAAGGGCGGGCAGACGCCGCGCCGTAGAGAACGTCGCCCGGCCGCGCCCGAACGTACCCGCGGGCTCTATCGCACCGCCGACGGTTGGCGCTATCGATTGGTGCTGACCCTCGACCACCTGCGCGGATCCGGATTCGCGATCCCCGGCGGAGTGGCCACCGCGGTCGGATGCGCCCCCGGTACGACAGCGACGCTCGACAGTCGCCTCGGTCCCCAGACGGTGCGCTTCACCGGGATGCAGCCCACCTGTGGAACGATCCGCCGCTTCCTCGCCGAACTCGACTCCGATCCCGGCGATGTCGTCTTCCTGCTATTCGACGACGACGGCAGTTTCGATATCCAACCGGCACCCCGCGTCGCCCGGTCCGGGCGTCCGCTCGACCATGCCCTCGCGACGATCGGCCGCACCACACCCTCGATCAGCCGCGACGCGGGACTGCGTGCCCTGGCTGTGGCGATCGGCCTGGCCGAGGACGCTGGGCCCGCGCGGATTCTGGAAGCGTATGGCGCTCGCGCCCACGATCCGGTGCTGCCCTACCTCCAGACGATATGCGCGGCAGAGGATCACGTCGGATGACTCCTGCCGACACCGGGGCGCCCACGACGTCGACCGGTCGGATCGCCGCAGCTCTCGGGCGTCACCACACGCTGCCGACCGCCGTCGCCGACCTGATCGACAATTCGATCGATGCGGATGCCGGCCACGTGCTGGTGCGATTCCTGCAGGACGGTCCCCGCGTCGAGGGCCTGCGGATCATCGACGACGGACACGGAATGACCGAAGCTACGCTGGCACGCGCGGTGACCTACCAGCCGCGGGACACCTACGGCCCGACGGATCTGGGGCACTTCGGTGTCGGTCTGGGCGCTTCGAGCTTCAGCCAGGCCGACCGCTACACGGTCTGGACCGTCGCGGCAGGTTCCGCCCCGGTCGGTCGCACACTGCACCGTTCCGCGCCGGACGAGGTGCGAATCGAGGACCCGGCGGAAGCCGAGCGCCGGATCGCCGGTGCGCGACCACGTTTCCCGATGGTCACCGGCACCATCGTCGACTGGCACGATGTCCGTACCTTCCTGACGGTCGAGGACGATGCCGATCGCATCGCCTGGCTCGAGTCGACCATCGCGGATCTGCGCACCCACCTCGGCGTGGTTTTTCACCGGCTGATCGAACGGGGACTGCGCATCACGATCGACGTCTTCGATGTCGCGCTCGGTCGGCCCGGCGCGAGTCGTACCGTATCGGCGATCGATCCGTTCGGCTACACCGCGCCCGGCCGTGCAGACTATCCGCGGCCGATCACCGTGCCGTTGCCCGGGACCGACCTGACCGCGACCGCTCATCTGTGGCCGGCCCGCGATACGAGCCCGCGATTTCGGCTGTACGGTGCGCCCGGCCGCGACCGGCAGGGGCTGTACGTCTACCGCCACGATCGGCTCTTGCAGATCGGTGGCTGGAGCGACCTGTGGCACGCTCGCCCCGACTTCGCCCCCGCGCGCGTGGTGATCGACATGACTCCGGCGGTCGAGCAACACGTGGTCATCAACCCGGAGAAGTCCGGAATCACCTTGACCGCCAACGCGATCGATGCCTTGCGGACCGCTCTGGGTGGGCCGCGCGGCTGGTACCTGTCAGACGCGGGTGAACTCGTTCGCAACGCGCGGCGACACCAACCTCGACCCGTGACCCTCGTCGAACCGGAATCCGGCCTCCCCGAGGACGTGCTGGACGAGATCACCGATTCCGTCGAGTTCGATGCCGACGCCGATGCGGTACGCATCGGCTGGCGAGTGCTCGCGCGCGACAGCTTCTTCGAGGTCAACCTCGAGCAGCGCACCCTGTGGCTCAACGCCCGCTTCCGCCGGGCGCTGGTCGGATACCGCAGCGCCGCCGATACCGATGCGCCGGTCCTGCGCAGCCTCGTCTACCTTCTCGCCGAGGATCTGTTCTCCGGCACGCGACTCGGCCGCGCGAAGACCGATCGCCTCCGGGCATGGCAGAACATCCTGATCGCGGCGGTAACGAGCCACATCGAACAGCAGGAGGCCCGGCGTGAGCACGCTCTTGATTGACGCGATCGCCCGGGAGTTCGGCGAGTATCCTCCGGACGAGATCCTCCCGCAGATTCGATACCGCTTGCGGAACACCGAATTCGCAGACGTCGATATCGCCATCGTCGTCGACGCCCTGCTCGACGAGGGTGTCAAGGCCCTGCACACCCGGGTGGCGAACAGCCTGCGGACCTGGGATGCCGAAGCGGTCGCCGAGTGGTCGACCGGTACGCCGCCGGGCAGCCTCGACCGCCGAGCCGACATCTACCTGCGCCTCGGCCTCCCCGCCGAGGTCCACGACCTGCTGAACAGCGCCTATCCGTCCGCGGATCGACCGGTGGTGATCGCCGCTCCGCAACCCTGGGAACCCTGGTACGACCCAGAACGCCGGGCCGGCGACAACTTCTACTGGCGCGCCTACCGACGCACCCTCGAAGACAAGCGCTGGACCGACGAGACGATCGGTGGCCTGGACGTCGCGACCACCGAGGTGGTGCGGCGGCTGGCCGATCCCACCCGCGACGAGCCGTATCAGGCGAAGGGGCTGGTGGTCGGCTACGTCCAGAGTGGAAAGACCGCCAACTTCACCGGGGTGACGGCAAAGGCGATCGACGCCGGTTACCGGCTGATCATCGTGCTGACCGGGACGATCGAACTGCTGCGCAGCCAAACCCAGCGCCGCATCGATATGGAACTCGTCGGTCGACAGAACATCGGAGCCGATACCGACTACGCCGGCGACCCCGAATGGTCGAACTTCCTCGAGCACGAATTCGATCCGCACTCTTCGTCGGGGGTGCCCGCCATCCACCGGCTCACCGGATCGGTCGACGACTACAAGGCGCTGCGCAAGGGCATTACCGCCCTGCACTACGAACTGGCGGATCCGGCTCTGCCGCTGCATGATCCGGCGAACCTATACCGGTCGAATGTGCGTCTCGCGGTGCTGAAGAAGAACTCCACGGTGCTCAAGAAGCTGGTGGACGACCTGAGTAAGGCGCCGGGCGATGTCCGTCAGGTTCCCACCTTGATCATCGACGACGAGGCCGACCAGGCGTCGATCAATACGATCGATCCCGCGAAGAACACCGCGGACAGGAAGGAACGCACCGCGATCAATCAGCGCATCGCGGACCTGCTCGAACTGCTCGACCGGGCCCAGTACGTCGGGTACACCGCGACCCCGT
Source organism: Millisia brevis NBRC 105863 (assembly GCF_001552615.1). GTDB lineage: Bacteria > Actinomycetota > Actinomycetes > Mycobacteriales > Mycobacteriaceae > Millisia > Millisia brevis. Next base: position 8,409 of record NZ_BCRN01000009.1, on the reverse strand, counting down.
TCGCGAACGTCTTCGTCGACCCCGACGATGCCGCCGGTATCTTCCCTTCGGACTTCATCGTCAGTCTGACTCGCCCGGTCGGATACATGGGCGGCGCCGACTTCCACGACGGACCGGAGATCATCGATGATCCGGAGGCGTCCCGCGATCCGGCGCTGTCCAACAAGGCAGCCTTCGTCCGTGATATGGCGCCGACAACCGAACAGGACACTCGCGCGGATCAACTCGACGCCGTCGATTCCTTTGTCCTGTCCGGGGCGGTCAAGCTCTACCGCCGAGAGCATTCGGACCTGACCTTCCGGCACCACACCATGTTGGTCCACCAGTCCGTGTACACCGGGGAGCATCAGGATCTCGCGGACGATTTCCGGGCCCTGTGGAATACCGCGGGTTACAGCTCGGCCACCGGTCTTGCGAGATTGGAGCGGTTGTGGGAGAACGATTTTGCGCCGGTCAGTGCGGTGCGCGCCGAGCCCGGCGTGCCCACGCCGGCATCCTTCGATGACCTCGAGCCCTACATCGGAGAGGCGATCGATCGGATCTCGGAGGGATCGGGACCGGTCATCATTGTGAACGGTCAGGCCGAAAAGGACTACGAAACAGAGGAACTCGATTTTCAGCACCGGGACGTGTGGAGGATTCTCGTCGGCGGAGCCAAGCTCAGCCGGGGGTTCACCGTCGAGGGTCTGACCGTTTCGTACTATTCGCGTCGCATCCAGATGGCCGACACGCTGATGCAGGTCGGTCGCTGGTTCGGCTTCCGGCGCGGCTACCGAGACCTGGTGCGCCTGTTCATCCTGCGCAACGCCGCGGGCGCCGGCAACAGCCACTACGACATGTACGAGGCGTTCGCCGCGGTCGTTCGCGACGAAGAGGACTTCCGGGCCGAGTTGACCCGGTTCTCCGGTCTCAACTCGGCCGGGGCGCCGATGATCACGCCGCGCGATGTGCCGCCGATGGTGTTCCAGCAACTACCCTGGTTGCGACCCACCGACCGGAAGAAGATGTTCAACGCCGAGGAGAGTCTCCGTGCGGTAGGCGGGCAGTCCTTCAGCTTCACGATGCAGCCGCCTCGCGGTGACGGGGCGAACAACCGGATGCACTTCGAGTTGGTCGCACCGATCCTCGAGCGGATGACCGATCGCGACACCTTCGAGATGATGGGCGCCGATGATCGGCCGCTGTCCTTCGAAGCCGCGTACGCGATCGTCGATGCCGCCGAGGTGTTGTCGATCGTCGAGCGATTCGTGTGGGACAAGAACTGGAAGTTCGCACCACATCGTCAGGCGATGGTCGAGGCCATCGAGTCCGGCAAACTGAAGGACTTCGCCGTCCTGCTGCCGCAACCCAAGACCCGTGCACCGATCGAGGTCAAGGGCTTTCCGCGCCCCCTCCCAGTCGTGCGGCGCAAGCGTCAGGAACTGCGCTACCGCACCGGATTCACGGGCACGGCCGTTCGGGAACGCGACGCGATCGAACATATCGCCGGTCATCTGGATCGTCGCGGGGGTCCGACAGCGGAGCGACTGCGCACTCCGACCCGCGGCGGCATGATCCTGTTGTTCGCCAGCGATCCGGAACCCCACACCCGACAGATGAAGCGCGCCGAGGACGGGCCGGTAGACCCCGGAGATATGGCGACGCTCTTCGCCTACGCACTCCCGTTGGCGGCTCAACCCACACCGCGGATCGGGTTCACCGTTCGCCGCCCCAACGGCGGCGCAATCGTCGACGCGACCTGATCGAACCGAGGCGGAGAGGAGCACCGGCCGATGGCGAAGGTACTGGCCACGATCAATCTGAAGGGCGGCGTCGGCAAGACGACCGTCACGGCGGCTCTCGCCGAAATCATGTCGGCGAAGTTCGGCCAGAAGGTGCTGCTGATCGACCTCGACTCGCAAATCAACCTGACCACGATGATGATCAGCGAAGACGACTGGCTCGAGCTCAACCGGACCGGCCGTACTCTCGCCACCGCATTTCGGGACGCGGTCGAGGGCACCTCCACCTTCGACATCCAGGAGGCGATCCAGCACCGGGTTTCGCCGGTGCGGAAGGTGACCAGCGTCGATCTGCTCGCCTCCTCCCTCGACCTGATCGAGTTGCAGGAGCAGATCTCCGCGCTGCGTGTGCGGCTGGGTACGCCGGACGCCGCGATGTACATCCTTCGGGACGCGATCGCCCCGGTGATCGACTACTACGACTATGTCCTGATCGACTGCCCGCCCAATGTCGGCCCGATCACCCGTAACGGTCTCGCGGTCGCCGATGGCTACATCATGCCGACGATCCCGGATGTGTTGTCCACTTACGGAATCCCGCAGTTGCAGAAGGTCGTCCGGGAGTTCTCGGAGGTGATCGGGCGACGGATCGTCGAGTTGGGTCTGGTGATCACGAAATACAAGGCGAACTCGGCGATCCACAAGACCACGGTGCGCAACCTGCGCCGCGATCCGACGATTCAGAACGTGCTACCCGTCTACCTGAACGAATCGAACCAGATCGCCGCGGCCGCGGAATTCCGGGAGCTGGGCACATTGAAGGGGAAGTACGGCACCCAGGGGCAGTACGACCAGCTCGAGGACATCACCCGGCAGATCATGACCGAAGCGGAGAGCAAGCTGTGACCGAGATCGATGGGGCCGCCCGGGTGGCGGTCAAGGAAACCGAGGGCGCGCTGCTACGGCTGTTCGACGCGAGCCCGCAGGCCGGCGCCCTGCTGAACTCCGTCCTGCAGGTCGTGGCCGAGGAAGCTGCCCGCACGCCCCGATTCGCGAAGGCGCTCGTGGCTGCCGCGCAGTCGGCCGTCGCAGGCGGCGAGGCGGCCGGTCCACCGTCGCCGGCCCCTGCGCCGCGCAAGCGGGCGCCGGCGCGGGCGAAGGTCGTTCGTCAGCCGGGGGCCTTCGATCCGTTCGTGGTGTACCGGGAATCCGGCCCGCAAGAGCTCGAGCGGCGGCTGGTGGGGCTGACGATCGACCAGTTGCGCGACATCATCGCCGAACAGGAGATCGACACCCACAAGGAGACCAGTCGCAAGCGGAGCCAGAAGGTGCTGGTCGACTGGACCGTCGAACGCGTCCGCGCGCTCGCCGAGAAGGGCAGCGCCTTCCGCTGAGTCTCGGACGGTCGCCGAATCCGGCACTCCCGATTACCAGCTCGACTTGCGGACGCCCGGCAACTGGCCGTCGTGCACGAGTTCGCGCACCCGCACGCGGGAGAGTCCGAACTTGCGCAGGTGTCCGCGCGGGCGGCTGTCGATGGCATCCCGGACCTGTAGTACCGGAAGGCCGGTCACCCTCGTGGTGGCCGGCCTTTCGGCTGTTCGGGGCCGGCGACGTGTGCAATCGTCTTCCGCACAGAGTTGCCGAGGACATGATCTCCTCGCCTCCCCGCTCCTGCAGATCATTGGCCGGCCCCGGGCCCTGCCTCGCCCCGCCGACGTAACGGGGCCGCCAGGCTCTGCGACATACCGTCCGAATGGTCCGGATTTGTGACGGGAGTGGATGATGTCGAAGCGTGGTGTGTTGGCCGGGATCGTGGCCGCGGCGGCCGTGTCGATCGGGGTGGCGGTGCCGGGATCGGCGCAGGCCCAGCCGATACCGACCATCGATACGGGTTCCGCTCAACTGTTCGGGAATCTGTTGTCCGCCGGCTCCTCTGCGTGGCGCCCCTGCATCCTTCCGGGATACAGCGGACTCGGCCCCAGCCTCACCATGTACTGCTGACCTTTCCGGACCCGGGCCGGACGAGGTCACCCTTCGCACCGGTCGGGTGGTGACACAAGACGATCGGGAGAGATGGCCGAAGGATCTATTGTCCTCGCCCTCCCGCTCTGGAACGTGTTGTGTCATCGCCCGAGCGTGTGCGAGAAGTCTTGCCGTCGGTCGGCGGGGTGGTCGCGCCCGCTACGGCGCAGGCCTACGAGGCGCCGCCGGTCGGGTCGACCGGCTCGGCGCTGCAATCGGCGCGTATCGCTCAGGCGCTGACGGATATCGCCGGCTACTCGTCGTTGTTGGGGTCGACCGGTTCGGTCGAGGGGGCGGGGCCGACCAACGAATGGCTCTTCCTGAATCTGCTGAACACCGGGGCGGGTGGCGAGTACTGCTACCGGACGTACGGCGGCATGGGCATGCCGGGCAGCACGTGTTGGTGAATCCGGTACTCGAGTCGAAGGGCGGTGCGTAATCTCCATGCGACAGAGGTTGGGCGCCGGGTGTGCCGTGTCGGCGATCGCTATCGGCGGGATGCTCCTCGGCACGGGTGTGGCCGTGGCCCAACCCCCGCCGGGCACCACCGGTTCCGCGTTGCAGGGGGCGCGGTTACCGAATCTGCTGGAGAGGCGCCCGAGTAGCGCAAGCGCAACCGTCGCCGATGGTGTTCAGATCACCTGGTGCAGCTTGAATTCGGCGCCGGTGGGATCGAACAATGCGGCGATGCGGCCGTACGGCGAGTCCGCGGGTTCCTGAATCGGCGTCGCGCCCAGTGTCAGCGCCTTCTCGAAGGCGGCTGTCGTGTCGGGGACCGAGAAGTACACACCCCAATGGGAGGGAACCCCGGGCGGCAGGAACCGGGAGCCGTCCATCTGCCCGGCCACTTCGGCGCCATCGACGGTGAACGTCGCATACCGGAAGTCGTCGGTATCGCCCATCGACGTCCAGGAGCCGCCGAAGACGGCCGGGTAGAAAGCGGACGCCGCTGCCCAATCGCGGGTGTAGTTCTCGAACCAGACCGCGTGCACCGGCAGTTCGGTGCCCGCCGTGATCGCCGCCTTGGTGGCCTCCGGATCCCGCTCGGAGTCGACCTCGAAGCCGGTGTGCAGGCCGGACTGCCAGGCGCCGATCACCGAGCCGGCCGAGTCGACGAAGACGGCCATGGTGCCGAGGTCGCCGATCGCCATCGGCTCGGCGAGCACCGTGCCGCCGGCGGCGAGGACCTTGCGCGCCGTTTCGGCGGCGTCGTCGGTGGCCAGGTAGACCGACCACGCGTCGGGCTGTCCCTGTTCCGCGCCCATATTCGGGCCGAGCCCGGCGACGCGCTTCCCGAGGGACAGGGCGTTGGTGTAGCCCATGAACGCCGGGTCGCCGACCTCGAACTCCCAGCCGAACAGTTCGGTATAGAAGGCCTTGGATGCCTCCGGGTCGGACGACGCCAGGTCGACCCAGATCGGCGTACCCGGAGTGATTGACGCGGCCATCGCTGCTCCTCGGCTGTGAGGGTTCCGCTCGGACCATTCGCCGGCGGCGTGCAGGGATGACGCTAGGGCATGTCCGGCAGGACCGGTCCGGCGCTCCCGACTACCAGCTCGACTTGCGCACGCCCGGCAACTGACCGTCGTGCACGAGTTCGCGCACCCGCACGCGGGAGAGCCCGAACTTGCGCAGGTGTCCGCGCGGGCGGCCGTCGATGGCGTCCCGATTGCGTACCCGCACCGCGCTGGCGTCGCGCGGCTGCCGGGCGAGTTCGCGCTGGGCGTCCTGGCGCTGCTGATCGGTCGACGCGGGGGAACTGATGATCTTCTTCAACTCGGCCCGGCGTTCGGCGTAGCGGGCGACGACCTCGCGCCGCTGCTCGTTCCGGGCGATCTTCGACTTCTTGGCCATGCACATCCTTCGATGGGTCTCTACGATCCATCCATGGTACTGCTAATGAAAACCGTTATCAATATTGATGGAGGGCGTAGACCGGGTCGTGCGTGAGCCGGGCGGTACCTCGAAGCGGATCAGTCGGGAACTGTTGCCGACGACGGCGACCGAGGACGCGTTGTGCAGGATCGCCGCCAGCACGGGCGACAGCGCGCCACCCGCGCCGATCACCAGGCCGGCGGCGTTGACGGCGATCGACATCGCGTAGTTCTGCCGGATCGTCGAGACCGTCCGCGCGCCCAGCGATCGAATATCCAGCAGCCGGCGCAGGTCGTCGCCGGACAATGCCATGTCCGCGGTCTCGACGGCGACGTCGGTGCCGCCGATCCCCATGGCGATGCCGATATCCGCCGCCGCGAGCGCCGGGGCGTCGTTGACCCCGTCGCCGACCACCGCCACCACGTAGCCCTCGTCGCGCAGCCGATGGACCACCTCGAGCTTGTCCTCCGGCATCACCTGCGCCTGCCATTCGGTGATGCCCAGTTGTTCGGCGACCGCCCACGCGGTCTCCGGGTGATCGCCGGTCAACATCACGATGCGGCGAACACCGCTGCGCCGCAACTGCTCCACGATCTCGGCGGACTCCTCGCGCACCTGATCCCGGAGACTGATCAGCCCGACCAAGTGCCCATCCACCGCCAGGAGCAGCGGGGTTTCGGCGTCGCGACGGAGCCGATCCACCCAGATCCGTGCGTCCGGCGGTACCGTCACCTGCTCCCGCTCGAGCAGCGCCGGGCTGCCGAGCAGCAGGATGCGCCCGTCGGCGCGGGTACGCATCCCCAGGCCGACCAGCACCTCGCAGTCCTCGTGCGGCGGGATGGCGATATGCCGCTCCTCGGTCGACCGGATCACCGCTTCCGCCAACGGATGCCGCGAGTGGATCTCCGAACTCGCCGCGTAGGCGAGAACCTGCTCGGGCCGCCAGTCGTCTTGGAAGGACACGATATTGGTGACCACCGGACGCCCGAGCGTCAGCGTGCCGGTCTTGTCGAAGACGATCGCGTCGACCTCGGCCGCCCGTTCCAGGTGGTAGCCGCCCTTGATGAGAATGCCGCGCCGCGCGCCGTTGCCGATCGCCGCGCTGATCGCGGTCGGCGTCGCCAGCCCGACCGCGCAGGGGCAGGCGACCAGCAGCATCGTCATCGCCCGCCGCACATCGCGGGTCACCAGCAGGGTGGCCGCGGACAGCAGGAACGACGCGGGGACAAAACGGCGCGAGAAGCTTTCGCCGACCGTCTGGATCGGCGCCCGGTCCCGCTGCTCCTCCTCGACCCGCGCGATGATCCGCCCGATCGCGGTCTGCGCGCCGACCGCACCGGCCCGCACGGCGATCCGGCCACGCAGCACGACGCTGCCCGCGTGGATGACGCTGCCGACGTGCACCGCCACCGGCAGGGTCTCGCCGGTGATAGCCGACTGATCGACGATCGCCTCGCCCTCGACGACCTCGCCGTCGACCGCGGCCACCACCTGCTCGTGGATCAGCACGATGTCGCCGACCGCGAGATCGCCGGTGCTCACCTGGATCTCGACGCCGTCGGGCAGGCGCACCCAGGCGGTATCGCGGGCCCCGGAGAGCAGATCGGCGATCGCGCGGCGGGTGCGGCGCAGGGTGAGATCCTGCAGGTACTCGCCGATATTGAGTAGCCACAGCACCGTGAGAGCGACGACGTTCTCCCGCAGCACGAGGCTCGCGACGGTCGCCGCGGACACCAGCAGATCGGTCCCCGCCGAGTCTCCCTTCCGCAGGGCGCGCAGCGCGCCGCGCAGGAAGGGGTAGCCGGTGAAAATGGTGGCGCCGGTGGCGAAGAGACGGCTGGTCGGGCCGAGCAGTGGTGGCCGCAGCAGCGAATAGCGACGGATCCCGAGCAGGGCGAGAGCCGCGCCTCCCACGGCCATCCGCAGGATCTCGCCATTGTTGACATCGGCCGAGCGGGGCGAACGGGTGGCGGGCAGCCGGGCCGGGGTCTGCGCGATCGCGTCCCGGATCGTCGCCACGATCCCCTCGACATCGCCGCGGGTCGGCGAATACCAGACGACCACCGCCCCGGTGCGCGGATAGGCGTGCACCACACGGACTCCCGGCAGCGTCTCGACAGCGTCCTCGATCGCCACCGCCCGTGCCGGGTCGCCGCGCAGGCCGGGCACCGTGGTCCGCAGCCGACCGGCCGCACAGGACACGATCGCCGGTGACGCGGAGATCGGCCCGGAGGTATCGGCGGGGGAGTCGGCCGGATGGATGGTTGTCACCATCTCGCCGACCGCTCAGTGATCGTGGTCGTGTCCGACGGTCGCCGTCGGTGGCGGTGCCTCCTCGCCGATGCGTTCGCGCGCCTCGGCGACGATGTCCCCGATGGCGAGGCGACTGCGCTCGGCGCTTTCCTCCGCCTTGCGGACGCCGCGCAATCCCCATGACGTCGCGGTGACGGTCGCCTCACGGACCGGCGCCGATCGCGCCGCCCGCCGAAGCGCGTCGTAGGCGGCGGCCCCGACCGCGCCCGTGGCCACCGTCGCGGCCGCCTTCGTCAACACCACATGCCAACCCATGAGCGCGCTCCTTCGTCCCTGCGGATACCCGCGTCGCCGGTGCGAACACTGGAAATTTCTCCAGGGTAGCCCTGCTCCGCAAGCCCCGCCGATCCTAAAAGAGAATGACAACTGTTTTCAACAGGGGGTGGGTACGGCAGCCGAAAGCCCCCGGAACGCACCACTGCCGCAGCCCCGGACGTACCGTCCGAGACCGCGGCAGTGGCCGGGGGTTGCTCAG
>NZ_BCRN01000008.1 GCF_001552615.1 Millisia brevis NBRC 105863 | reverse complement strand
CGCTCGCGTTGACTCATCCGATCTGCCCGCGAAGCGCCCTCGGCGCTTCGCAGAGGCCGCCGCACCCTTGTCACCCGGACGAAACGGTCCCGTCGGCAGCCCGCATCGACAGTCGGCCGACCCGACCCGCGCCGGACAAACCCAGCCCCTTCCGGAGAAGCGACCGGCCCGAGCAGCGCACGCAACTGTTTACTTCGCGGAAACGGAAACCGGCTCTCCGAGCTTTAAACTCTACAAGCGTAGGATAAACGATCGCCGCTCAGGACGGACAGTTCAATGACCCACACCGATGTCGCCGCACCCACCCTGGTCGGGACACTCACCGCCGCCGACATCGTCCGTACACGTGAGGTGTTGGCCGAACAGGGTGTGGTCACCCCGAGTACCCGATTCGTCTACCTGGGGTTGGAAGAGCCCGACAAAGACCAAGTGATACACGGACGTCCGATAGAACGTCGGACCCGCGCGATGCTGATCGACACGCGCACCGGCGCCAGCCTGGATGCCGTCGTATCGGTGGATGCCGCAACGCTTGTCAGCGTCCGCGAGGTCGACGGAACGAACGGGCAGGTGCCGATTCTCGACGAGGAGTTCGAGTCGATCCAGGACATCCTGCAGAACAACCCGCAGTGGTGCGCGGCGATTCGGCGACGCGGCATCGAGCCGGAGACCGTCGCGCTCGCGCCCCTATCCGCAGGGAACTTCGGCCATCCCGACGAAGCCGGTCGGCGCGTCATCCGCGTACTCGGGTTCCATCAGCGGTTCGAGACCGATCACTGCTGGGCACACCCGGTGGACGGCATGGTCGCCTACGTCGACATGGTTCGACGCGAGATGTTCGAACTGATCGACGACACGGTCTTCACGGTTCCGATGGAGAACGGCAACTTCAATGATCCCGAGCTGGCCGGGCCGCCGTTGGCGACGTTGAAACCCATCGAGATCACCCAGCCGCAGGGCCCGTCGTTCACCGTCGGAGATAGCCGGGTGACGTGGGCGAACTGGCAGCTCGATGTCGAGTTCGACGCCCGGGAAGGTCTGGTTCTGCGCAATATCGGCTACCGCGACGGCGCAGAACTGCGGCCCATCATCTACCGGGCCTCGATCGCGGAAATGGTTGTGCCCTACGGCGATCCCTCGCCGGTGCGCTACTGGCAGAACTACTTCGACACCGGCGAGTACATCTACGGCCGTTATACGAACTCACTCAAGCTGGGCTGCGACTGCCTGGGAGAGATTCACTATCTCGACGGGGTCCTGGCAGACGAGTTCGGCAATCCCCGGACTATTCCGAATGCCATCTGTATGCACGAGGAGGACTTCGGAACGTTGTGGAAGCATACGGATCAGTTCACGGGCGTCGAAGAAGTACGGCGGCAGCGGCGGCTCGTGATTTCTTTCTTCACCACGGTGGGCAACTACGATTACGGCTTCTACTGGTATTTCTATCTGGACGGCACCATCGAGTGCGAGGCAAAACTCACCGGCGTTCTGTTCACCACCTCCCACAGTGAGGCGAACGCGGCATATGCCACCAAACTCGCGGATGACCTCGGCGCGCCCTACCACCAACACCTGTTCAGCGCCCGATTGGATGTCAGCGTCGATGGCGCCCTGAATACCGTTTCCGAGATCGAGGCCGTCCGGCTGCCGATGGGCGAGGGCAATCCGTACGGCAATGCCTTTACCCTGTCCGCGGCACCGATCACCAACGAAGCCGATGCGGCCCGCCTCGCCGATTCGTCCGTCGGACGGGTATGGCATATCCACAGCGCCGATCGTGTGCACCGCACCGGCACACCCACCGGATACGCATTGCTGCCGCAGACGGGTCCGACGTTGATGGCGGATCCCGATTCGGTGATCGCGCGGCGCGCCGCGTTCGCTCGAAAGCACCTGTGGGTGACCAGGTATGACCGCGACGAACGGTACCCGTCCGGCGACTTCGTCAACCAGAACGACGGGCAGGATGGGCTTCCGGCCTACCAGGCGAAGCAGCGCAATCTCGAGGCTGCGGACATCGTGCTGTGGCATACGTTCGGGCCGACACATTTCCCGCGCGCCGAGGACTGGCCGGTCATGCCGGTCGACTACGCCAAGTTCACGATGAAGCCGGTCAATTTCTTCGCTCGCAATCCGACCCTGAATGTACCGCCGTCAACGGTCGATCATTGCGCAGCCCCCGGCGCGGCCGACCACGGCCATCACACGTCACACAGCACCAACGGCCGAACCTAGTGTGACATTACTCCCGCAGAATTCTCCGGATATGCGGTTCGACATCGGACGCGAAGAACATAATGTCCAATACCGCCGCCTGCATACACACACCATCGAAGAAGAAGCCGAGAACTTCCGCCGTCACGTGGTCGGTGTACTCCTCGAGCATTTCGACGAAGCCGAGCGACCACTGCCTGCTTTCGGCTTTCAACGCTCGATTACGCAATGACGCCAGATAGAGGTCGTGGTCGATCACCAGAACGTGATGCTGGCGAACAGTCAGCTCCTCGATCAACTGGGCGAGACCAACCGCAAGCCCGCCCTCGGCAACCTGCTCCCGCAGAATACGCGTACTGAGCGCACGGTTCCGCTCGCGGGCGAGCTTGACGACCTCGCCGATCAGTTCACCCTTGTCCTCGAAGTGATAGCTGGTCGAACCGAGCGGGACATCCGAAGCTTCGGCCACCGCTCGAAAAGTGAGTGAATCGAGCCCCTTCTCGCCGACAACTCGCAGCGCAGCTTCGGTGATCCGTTGCTTGCGGTCGGGATCGAATCGCCGTACCGACCCTCGCGTGCCCACGGTCAACAGCTTACCTCGCGCGGCTGCCCGGCTCGAGCGTGCCGATCGGGAGATCGCCGTTATGTACGACTGTACATATCGTTTCTGTTCGGTAAATCCCGATACATCTAGGTAAAACAGCAGCTAGTCGCCTATCAAAGTCAGCGCAACCGAGTCATCATCGATATGTACGAACGTACGCATCGAAGCGGAGCGTCCGCCCGGCAACCCGCCCGGCCGCGGGCGAACCGCAGCACTGTCGTCCGACACGAATCGCGAAGAGGCGAGTTCGCGCCCTCCCAGCCATCTGCGCAACCGACGATTCCAGGAGAACCCTTATGTCTACTCGGCACCCGACTATTGCTTCGGGCAGCAGCACTCGACCACAGACCGGAGAGGAATACCTGGCGAGCCTGCGTGACGACCGCGAGGTATACATCTACGGCAAGCGCATCGAAGACGTGACTTCCCATCCGGCATACCGGAATTCGGCCGCCACCATCTCCGGGCTCTACGACAGCCTGCACGACGGTGCCACCAACGGCGAGATCGTGGTGCCGACCGATACCGGAAGCGGCGGATTCACCCACGCGTTCTTCAAAGTCCCGCACACCAAGGAGGATCTCGTAGAGGGGCGCGAGGCCATCCGCGCCTGGCAGCGTCAGACCTGCGGCTGGATGGGGCGTACGCCCGACTACAAGGCCAGCATGATCGCCACCCTGGGCGCCGACCCGGAGTTCTTCGGCGAGTTCGCCGACAACGCGCGCTACTGGTACACCCGCGTCCAGGAGGAGGTTCTGCACGTCGGCCACGCGATCGTGCACCCGCCGGTCGATCGCGCCAAAGGCGTCGAGCAGGTCAAGGACGTCTTCGTTCACGTCGACGAGGAGGTCGACGGCGGCCTGATCGTCAGTGGCGCAAAGGTGGTCGCCACCGGCGCAGCCCTGACTCAGTACTGTTTCGTCTCACATTTCGGGGCTGCGCTCGGGAAGAAGGAGTTCGCCCTCATCTTCATGGCCCCCATGAACGGCTCCGGCGTCAAGCTCTATTCACGTCACTCGTACGAGTTCGCGGCCTCGGCGGCGGCAAGCCCGTTCGACTACCCCCTGTCGAGCCGGTTCGACGAGAACGACGCCATCCTGGTCTTCGATCGGGCCTTCATCCCCTGGGAGAACGTCCTGATCTACGACACCAAGAAGATCGAGGAGTTCAACGTAGGGTCGTACAGTTGGGGCCCGCGCGCCGCATTCCAGGCATCGACCCGCCTGGAGGTCAAGCTCGATTTCATCATCGGGCTGGTCAGCAAGGCACTCGATGTGACCGGCGCCGGTGGATTCCGTGGTGTACAAGCACAATTCGGCGAGATCATCGCCTTCCGCAATATCGCGGCGGCCCTGCGCGACGCGATGATCCAGGAGGCCGCACCGGGATTCGGCGGCAGCATGGTGCCCAATACCCAGTACGCGCTGGCCTACGCGGCGGCCGCCCCCGGTCTCTACAGCCGGATGCGGCAGATCATCGAGACGATTATCGCCTCCGGGTTGATCTATCTGAACTCGAACGCGGTGGACTTCCAGGTCCCGGAGATCAAGCGGGACCTCGACCGTTTCATGCGGGGCTCCAATGGGCTCACCGCGATGGATCGCTCCAAGGTGATGAAGGCGCTCTGGGATTCCATCGGGAGCGAATTCGGGGCGCGGCACGAGCTGTACGAGCTCAACTACTGGGGGCAACCGGAGAAGACCTACCTGGACATCCTGTCGCTCGCGGAGCAGGACGGCTACCTCGCCGGCAGCCGCAAGCGAGCCGAGGTGTTCATGGACTCCTACGACCTCAGCGGATTCAAGACCGGCCGACTCACCAATCCGACCGACGTGAGCCGCATCGGCTCCGATCCGGTGAATTCCCTTGCTCCCGCGGGTGATCCGCGATGAGCGAGTACGCCACAGCCGGATCGATGGTGCGCAGGCAGAAGTCGGCGTGGTGGCGGACCGTCCTCGGGGAGTACCCGACCGGCGTCACCCTGATCACCTCGCGATCCGACTCCGGCGATCCCGTCGGAATGGTGGTCGGGACGTTCAGCGCCGTCTCGGAGGACCCGCCGATCATCGCCTTCATGCCGGGCTCGAACTCGTGGAACGGACAGCAGATTCAGCGCAATGGCACGTTCTGCGCCAGCGTCTTGGGATACGAACACGAAGCGATCTGCCGCGCCTTCGCGCAGAGTGCCGAGGATCGATTCGACCGATGCGAATGGGTGGAGACCGACAAGGGCAACCTTCGGCTCGCCGACGCCGTGGTCTGGTTCGAGGCCGAGGTCGGTGAAGTGATGCCGGCCGGGGATCACAAGATCGTCCTCGGTGCGGTCAGCTCGCTCGGACTCGGCGACGGGAGCGCCGGCCTGCCGCTGCTGTTCCTGAAAGGCGGCTATGGGTCGTTCACCGCGCCCGCGCTGAACTTCGACCTGCACGGCTTCGGAGGCCAACTTCGCCAAGCCGAGACCTTCCGAACGCTCATCCAGCAGCTCGCCGACGACACCGGCACGGAATGCGTGCTCTCCGCCCTGGCACAGGACTCGGTCGTCGTTCTGATGGCTGCCAATGTGCACGCGAACAACCCCGCATCGCTACTGGGTCGAGCGTTCCCCTTCGCGGCCCCGCTGGCACCGGCGCTGGCCGCCTGGGGTGATCCGGACCGCGAGAAGCTCTGGGCCGAGACCTCGCGTCACCTGATCGGCGCGGTCGACCGTCCGTTCATCGCCGAGCTTCTCGCCTCGGTACAGCAGCGCGGCTACGCGATCTCCGTCGGAAGCACCATGGCCGAACGGTTCGATCGTATTGCGCTCGACCCGGCCTCGAGCCGATCGGAGCTCGCCGACGTCTGGAACGGGGTGGTCACCGATGTGCGGCGAACGATCGACCCGAGTATCGCCCACGGTGACATCAGCTCGATTCAGGTTCCGGTCTTCGACCACCTCGGGTACGCCGCCTTCGAACTCGTGATCAGCGGGTTCTCCCGGCATCCGGGCGCCCCTTCCTTCGAGGACGTCCTCGCACGGGCCCTGGCAACCGCCGACGCCCTGACTCGACAAATCGGCGGAACAACCTCCACCGATCACACACCGAAAGTCTGAGGAGAGAAAGATGTCTCGCGCAAAAGTCACAACCGCAGTGCCGATGGCCACCGGCGTCACGGCGACCACTCCCCCGATGCTCGAGGAACCCGGCCTGTCCGGCCCCTATTCACTGACTCCGGTTACCGACTCCGACCCGCGGGTGCGCAGCGAACTTACCCGGATCCTGGAGGCGGTCCGCACCTTGCGGCCACTGCTCCGAGAGCGTCAGGCAGCAACCGAGGAGGCCGGCCAGTACGCCCCCGACGTGCACGACTACTTCATCGAACACGGTCTGTACTCCGTGCTCGCGCCGCAGAAGTTCGGTGGCTCCGAGTTGGGCATTCCGGCGTTCTTCGCGGTGATCGCGGAGGTCGCGCGCGGGTGCCCCTCGACCGCATGGTGTCTGTCGCTGTCGGTGGCGCACAGCTTGACGCTCGCGTCGTACTGGAACGAGGAGGCGCAATCGGAGATCTTCGGAGCCAACGACTACATGATCGGTCCGTCGTCCGGTAATCCGATCGAATCCACCGTCGAACGGGTGGAGGGCGGCTACCTCATTTCGGGTACCTGGCGATACTGCTCGGGCGCGCCCTATTCGACGCACTTCTTTCCGGTCATCACCGTGCCGGCAACCGACGAGCGCCCGGAGTTTCGGGCATGGGCGGTGGTCGAGCGGGACGACTACACCGTTCTCGACGACTGGGGCCGGGTCATCGGCATGCGGGGCAGCGGGTCGAACGGAATCCGGATCGACAAGGCGTTCGTGCCGTTCCACCATGTCTCGGAGGAGAACTGGACCTCGGAGGCCACGTCCCCCGCGGTCGGGTACGGCGTCCACCGGAACCCTACCTACTCCGGTGTCTTCTTCGGGTTCGCAGAGGGCGAGGTCGCCGCGGTTTCCGTCGGCCTGGGGTACGCCGCGATCGACGAGTACGAGCGCATCATTCGCACCACGAAGGCTCCCTTCGATCCCAATGGTGCGCGCCGGGCCGACGCCGATGATTGGCGCAGGGTCCTGGGCATGGCGATGGCGCGAGTCGACACCGCCGGCGCGGCGCTGGTCCACTCGGGACGGCAATACGAGGAATTCGCGCGACAACTGGTGGAACGCGAGTATGCCTTCGACGCCGCCCGTTCGATGCGACTGAACAACGCCTACTTCGTGGTCGAGGAACTCGTCTGGGAGTCGTTGCAGGAACTCATTCGCACCGCCGGTACCGGCTTCTCGGCCGATGGCCAGAAGATGCAGCGATACTTCCGCGACATCTGGACCACGGTCGGACGGACCGATCAATTCCAGTTCTTCGCCGCGCCGGCCATGCAGTTCCACTTCGAGGGCCCGCCGCCGATCGACTGACCCCGCCATCGAACCGAACCCATCGAGAAAGGCAAAACCGAATATGTCGACGATCGACTACCCCATCGGGGCCTCGGTATGGCAGGAACTGCGCATCCGGTCGCTCGACGGAATACCGGAGTTCTACTCCACCGTGCTCGGATTGACCCTGGAGATGAACGGCAACCGCGGACTTCTCCACGCGGACAACTCAATTGCCGCCGGAGTCTCCGTGAACTCCGACTATGTTGCCGGAGTCTCCGTGAACTCCGACTATCCCGACGAGGAGATCGGTTGGCGGGTATTCCTCGGCACCGATGACCTCGACGCAACGGTCGAGCGCGCCGTCGCCGCAGGCGCGCAGGTCATCGATCTCCCGCACGACATCGTCATCGCGGGTCGGGCGGCAGAGCTGGTGGATCCGTTCGGTGCCCGATTCGGCCTGGCCGAGCTTCCCCCCGGCGCGGCCGTACCGGTATCGGCGCAACTCGGCCGGATGGTCTTGGTTGATCCGACGAACCACGATATCGACGCCCAGATCACCTTCCAGGATGCGCTCTTCCCCGGAAATACGATCGACTACCTCGACCACGGAATTCACTTCTTCCGCAACAGTGCAGGCCTGGCCCTGCGCGGCGCCTACGAGGTCTCCGAGGAAGCGCGTGCATTTCTTCCGCCGCATTGGCTGCCGTGGTTCGTCGTATCGGATCAGACCGCGGCACTCTCCGGCGCGAAGCAGGCCGCAGGCTCGGTGAACACTGCCGACAACGAACTGAGTTTCGGTATCTGGGGAGTCGTCGTCGATCCGCAAGGCGGCGAATTCAAAGTCCTCGAACTGAACCGACCTGCGCTCTGAAAATCGGCTGTCCCACCGGAGGGTTTCAATGACGCACCCTGCGCTCCCCATCACTACCGGCGATCATTCCGCTCACAATCCTTACGCGCACAAACCTTCTGGGAGAAACCATGTCCGATGCAGAATTGAAACAGACACAGGAAGGCGGATCCGGTCGCCTCCAGGGTTCCCTGGGACCCCTCGCGATCGTCTTCATCGTTGTCGCGGCCGCCGCACCACTGACCATCATGGTCTCCACCCCCACCAATATGGCGAACGCCAATGGCGCCGGAATGTCGGCGACCTATTTCGTCGCACCTATGCTTCTGCTGTTGTTCGCCGGCGGATTCGCGGCGATGTCGCGCTATGTTCCGAAAGCGGGCGCCTTCTACTCGTACGTAGCCGCCGCCTTGGGCCGATCGATAGGAGTCGGTGCCGGGTTCACCGCAATGGGTGGATACTTCATCTTCCAGAGCTTCGTCTACACGCTCATGGGGCTGACCATCAACGAGACTCTCGTGTCCTTCTTCGGTGAAAATGCCGTCACGTTGCCGTGGTACGTCTGGGTATTTCTGATGATCGCGCTGGTGGGCTGGCTCGGCTATCAGGAAGTCGACGTCAACGCCAAGGTCCTCGCGATCGTGCTGCTTCTCGAGGTCCTGGTCATCATGGTCATCAACGTGGCCGTGGTCGCTCGAGGCGGCGGCCCGGAGGGAATCTCGTTGACCGGGCACCTGGCGCCGGATGTCCTGTTCTCGGCACCGATCGCCATCAGTCTGCTCATCGGTTTCAGTGTGGGACTCGGGTTCGAGGCGACGGCTCTGTTTCGCGACGAAGCGCGCGATCCCGAGCGGACCATCCCGCGGGCCATCTACATCACCCTGATCAGCGCCGCGGTCTTCTACAGCATCTCCACCTGGGCCCTCGCGCAGGCATGGGGTACCCGCGGAATCTCGGAACTTCTTGCACAGGAACCCGATCGCCAGTTCTCGCTGTTCTACGAGACCGCCGACATCTGGGTCGGATCGGTGTTCTCCCAGTCGGTCCAGCTCTTGGCGATCACGTCGATGTTCGCCTGTGTTCTGGCCTACCACAACATCATCGCGCGCTATCTGCATTCGATGGGTCATTCGGTTCTACCGCTCCAGCTGACCTATGTTCATGCCGATCACAAGTCGCCCTACATCGCATCACTGGTCACCAGTGTCGGTGGCGTGCTGATCACCTTGGCGTGGCTGTCGACCGGCCTGGATCCGTACGTCTTCATCGGATGGGAGATCGCCGTCGGAACACTGTCGGTCCTGATCGTCTTTGTGCTGACCAGCCTGGCGATCTTCGTCTTCTTCCGGCGACATCCCGATCTGGATCGGCGGCTCTGGGTAACGGGTATCGCGCCGATCCTGTCCTTCGCCGTCCTTGCGGTCATCATGGTGACGGCGATGCTGAACTTCTCGTCGCTGTCCGGGGCCGCGGATGCCCGGGTGCTGAACACGGTGCTGATGCTCATACCGCCGGCGTTGTTCTGCCTCGGGGTGGTCACCGCTCAGGTCGCGAAGCGTCGAGACCCGGATCGTTTCCAAGGCATCGTGTGACTTCGGACCATGCGGCT
This sequence comes from Millisia brevis NBRC 105863, assembly GCF_001552615.1. Classification (GTDB taxonomy): domain Bacteria; phylum Actinomycetota; class Actinomycetes; order Mycobacteriales; family Mycobacteriaceae; genus Millisia; species Millisia brevis. The sequence goes on along the minus strand of NZ_BCRN01000008.1, from coordinate 241,096 downwards.
GGATGCTGCGGCTCGGATCATGCGGCGGGCGGGCGATCGGCTTCGTGATCGCCCGCCCGCGGCGTCCCCTAACGGTCGCGCGCAGCGCCGCGGATATACGAGATCTGGGCGTCGAGCCCGGCCACCTGCCGTTCGGGTGTCGCAAGCTCCGGTGTGAGTGTGGCCATGGCCTGCGACCCGGTGATCAACGTCAGGAAGAGATCCGCGGATTCCTCGATGTCGAGGTGCCCGGGCGCTTCACCGTCGGCGACCGCCTGGTTCAGGAAGCCCGCCAGTCGATTCCACCAGCGGTCCATCAGCTCCCGGTGAATCTCGGCTCGCGGAGGTCGATGCTGCGCCTGCTGCCAGAAGGCGACCACGATGCGGGCTTCGGTGAGACGCGTCTCGTCGAGTGGCAACGTTTCGATGACGAAAGCCCGGAGCCCGGCGATGCCCCGCAGGTGTGACCAGCGTTCGAATCGGGTTTCGGTGGAGTCGTTGACGAACCGATAGGCTTCCGTGAGCATCTCCTCCTTGTTGCGGAAGTAGTAGAGGAGCATGCCGTTGGCATTTCCGAATTCCTTGGCGATCCGGCGGGAGGTGACTGCCGCAACACCCTCGTTGGCGATCAGTCTCCACACCGTCTGGATGATTTCGCGACGCTTGGCATCGTGGTCGACGATCTTCGGCATCTACACCTCCCGGATCAGCAACTCGTCGCGGAGTCGAAACCCCACGCGCCCGGACTCATCGCGAAGGCTGCAGCCGATGTGGCCGATCGCTCGGTGAACGCCGGGCAAGCTAGGCGCAGGATACCCGCGGTGGCCGTATGCACCCGAAACGAGGCCGTCCGTGGCCGGGTGGGGCACCGCCTGAGACCACCCTCACCGGTCACAACTACGAATCGACCCGGAGCGGACGAGCGAGCATCGCCCGACTCGAGGGAAGATCGATGGTGGTCGGAAACAGGAACACCTATGAGGAGGACGCTCGCGTTGACAGCTCCATCGGAGTCGGACGCAACCGAACGCCCAAGCGGTGTACCGGAGCGGTACCTGCGATCCTCGGAAGCTCCACCACCACGCACCCTGCTGGATATCCTGCACGACACCGCCTTACGTCATCCCGACGCGCCGGCGATCGACGACGGCACCAAAGTGGTCACCTACGGCGAATTGGTCGAGGACATCGCTTCGGGCGCAACGTGGTTGCATGGCAAGGGGGTGCGCCGCGGCGACCGGGTCGGGGTGCGTATTTCCTCGGGCACCTACGACCTCTACGCCGGCATCCTGTCGATCCTGGAAGCCGGAGCCGCCTACGTTCCGGTCGACGCCGACGACCCCGACGAACGGGCTCGTACCGTCTTCGGTGAGGCGAAGGTCGCCGCGATCCTGACCGGCAGCGGACTCGAACCGGGCCCCGGCGCCAAACGCTCCCGCCGCGTCGACTCCCCGTACCCGGAGCAACCCGATATCGGCGACGACGCCTGGATCATCTTCACCTCCGGTTCGACCGGGGTGCCCAAGGGTGTTGCCGTCACCCACCGCAACGCCGCCGCCTTCGTCGACGCCGAGGCGCGGATGTTCCTCGCCGACGATCCGATCGGCCCCGGCGACCGCGTGCTCGCCGGCCTGTCGGTGGCCTTCGACGCGTCCTGCGAGGAGATGTGGCTCGCCTGGCGCAACGGCGCCTGCCTGGTGCCGGCGCCGCGCTCGCTCGTTCGCTCGGGCATGGATCTCGGCCCCTGGCTGGTCGCGCGCGATATCTCGATCGTCTCGACGGTCCCGACGCTGGCGGCGCTGTGGCCGGCCGAGGCCCTCGACAACGTCCGGCTGCTGATCTTCGGTGGTGAAGCCTGTCCCCCGGAGCTGGCAAATCGCCTGGTCAACGACACCCGCGAGGTGTGGAATACCTACGGTCCCACCGAGGCGACCGTCGTGGCCTGCGCCGCGGAGTTGAGCCACGACGCCCCGATCCGGATCGGCTATCCGCTCGACGGGTGGGATCTCGCGGTCGTCGACACCGACGGCAATCCGGTGGCCGAGGGTGAGGCCGGCGAGTTGGTGATCGGCGGGGTCGGCCTGGCCCGCTACCTCGATCCGGCCAAGGACCGGGAGAAGTACGCGCCGCTCGAGACCCTCGGGTGGGAGCGTGCCTACCGCTCCGGTGACCTGGTGCGCCTCGACCCGGAGGGATTGATCTTCCAGGGTCGCGCCGACGACCAGGTCAAGATCGGCGGCCGCCGCATCGAGCTCGGCGAGGTCGACGCCGCCCTGCAGGATCTGCCCGGTGTCAACGCCGGGGCGACCGCGGTCCGCCGCACCCCGGGCGGAACGCCGCTGCTGGTCGGCTACATCTCGAGTACCGATATCAAGTTCGACCTGCCGCTGGCCCGCGAGCGGCTGGCCAAGCGCCTGCCCGCGACGATGGTCCCGCAGCTGGCCCTGGTCGACGAATTGCCGACGAAGACCTCCGGCAAGGTCGACCGCGACGCGCTGCCGTGGCCGCTGCCGCGCAGCACCGTCCGCGAGGGCGGCACCCCCCTGACGGCGACCCAGCAGTGGATCGCCGATCTGTGGCAGGACGTCCTCGGCGTCCCGGTCGACGATGCCGATACCGATTTCTTCTCGTCCGGCGGCGGCTCGCTGTCGGCCGCGCAGTTGGTGGCCCGGCTGCGGGAGCGCCATCCCGAGGTGACGGTCGCCGACCTCTACGACCACCCGCGGCTCGAGGCTCTGGCGTCGATGCTCGACGCGATGACCCCGGTCGAAGCGGCGCCGCCGCGCGAGGTCGCGTTGATGTCGCGGGGCTGGCGCAGCGCCCAGGTCGGGGTGACCGTGCTGCTGACGACGCTGACCGGTATCCAATGGGTGACCTGGCTCGGCCTGTGCTCGGTGGTCTTCGACGCCGTCGCCGGCGCCCCGCCGTGGCTGCCGGTGATGCCGTGGCCGGCGGTGCTGATCCTGTTCATCATCTTCATCACCCCGCCCGGGCGGATGGCGCAGTCGGTGCTCGGATCGCGTCTGCTGCTGCGCGGTGTCCAACCGGGTGACTACCCCCGCGGCGGCAGTCTGCATCTGCGGCTGTGGACCGCGACCCGGCTGACCGACGCCAGCGGCGCCTCGAATCTGTCGGCGGCGCCCTGGATGGTCTACTACGCCCGCGCGCTGGGCGCGCGGATCGGCCGCGACGTCGATCTGCACACCCTGCCGCCGGTCACCGGGCTGCTCGAGATCGCCGACGGCGCGGCGATCGAACCGGAGGTCGACCTGTCCGGGTGGTGGATCGACGGCGACATTCTGCGCGTCGGTGCGATCACGATCGAGCCGGACGTGACGGTCGGGGCGCGCTCGACGCTGCTGCCCGGCGCGCATATCCGGCGCGGCGCGGAGGTCGAGGCCGGGTCCGCGGTGATCGGCCGGGTCAAGGCCGACCAGCGCTGGGCCGGGTCGCCCGCTCGCCGGGTCGGCCGCGCGAAGCACAGCTGGCCGCAGCGGCGTCCCCCGCGCGGCCTCTTCTGGGTGCCGATCTTCGGGCTGACCTCGCTGCTGTTGTCCGGACTGCCGATGATCGGCATCGGGGCGGCGGTGGTCCTGCTCGGCTGGTCGGTCCGCGATACCGAATCGCTGTCGGCGGCCGCCCTGCGCGGTCTGCTGCTGTTGCCGGTGATGACGGCGGTCGCGCTGCTGGTCTACGCGGTCATCACGGTGATCGCGGTGCGCCTGCTCGGCCTGGGTCTGCGACCCGGCTACCACCCGGTGCGCAGCCGCATGGGCTGGCAGGTATGGGCGACCGAACGGTTGATGGACTCCGCCCGCACCTTCCTGTTCCCGCTCTACGCCGCCCTGTTGACGCCGATCTGGCTGCGGCTGCTCGGCGCGAAGATCGGCAAGAACGTCGAGGCGTCGACGGTGCTGATGGTGCCGCGCTTCACCACCGTCGGCGACGGGGCCTTCCTCGCCGACGACACGATGATCGCCGGCTACGAGCTCGGCGGCGGCTGGATGCGCCTCGAGGAGGCGAAGGTCGGCAAGCGCGCCTTCCTGGGCAACTCCGGGATGACCGCGCCGGGCCGGCGTGTGCCGAAGAACGGCCTGGTCGCCGTGCTGTCGGCGGCACCGAGCAAGGCGAAGGCCGGCACCTCCTGGCTGGGCAGCCCGCCGGTGCGCCTGCGCCGTACCGCCGACGAGGTCGATGCCGAACGCACCTTCGATCCGCCGCGCAAGCTCAAGATCCAACGCGCCCTGGTGGAGACCTGCCGGCTGACGGCCCTGCTCGCCACCTTCGGGATCGGGCTCGGGGTCCTCGCGGCGATGACCTGGGTGGTCGACACGATCGGCTGGTTCGCCGCCTGCCTGCTGTCCGGTCTGGTGCTCCTGGCGGCCGGGGCGGTCGCGGCCGGCCTCTCGGTGCTGGCCAAGCGCCTGGTGGTCGGCACGATCGGGATCGAACAGCACCCCCTGTGGAGCGCCTTCGTCTGGCGCAACGAGGTGTCCGATGCCTTCGTCGAGACCGTCGCCGCGCCGTGGTTCGCCCGCGCCGCGGAGGGCACCCCGGTGCTCAATCTGTGGCTGCGCTGGATGGGCGCGACGATCGGTCGCAGCGTCTGGTGCGAGAGCTATTGGCTGCCCGAGGCCGACCTGGTGACCCTCGAGGACGGGGCGACGGTCAACCGCGGCTGCGTCGTACAGACCCATCTGTTTCATGACCGCGTGATGGCTATGGATACCGTGGTACTCGAACGCGGAGCGACCCTCGGTCCGCATTGTGTGGCTCTTCCGGCGTCCCGACTCGGCGAGTCCGCCACCGTCGGCCCGGCATCGTTGGTGATGCGGGGTGACGTCGTACCGGCTTCCACCCGCTGGCAGGGCAATCCGATCGCGCCCTGGGCACAGGAGCGGGATGCAGCCGAGCAACAGATGGAGAGCACCACGTGAAACGGCCGGCACCTCGCTTCGACGACCCACGCGCCGACCCTCCGATCGATCCCTATCTGCCCGCCAACGGCAACCGCGGCTACCGCGTGAGCCGGTACGAACTGGATATCGACTACCGGGTCGCGAGCAACAGCCTCTCGGGGACCGCGCACATCACCGCGACCACGACGCGGCCGGTCTCGCGGATCGCCTTCGATTTCGGTCAGGGCCTCGACGCGGGCAAGGTCCGGGTCAACGGCACCCGTCCGGCCAAGTTCGCGCATCGCGACGGCAAATTGGTGATCACCCTGCGCGACCGGATCGACACCGGTGCGGCGCTGGCGGTGACGATCTCCTACGCCGGCAACCCGACCCCGATCGACGGGCCCTGGGGCGAGGTCGGGTGGGAGGAGCTAACCGACGGCGCGCTGGTCGCCAGCCAGCCGAACGGTGCGGCGTCGTGGTTTCCCTGCGACGACCATCCGTCGGCGAAGGCGAGCTTCCGGATCTCGGTGACCACCGAGTCGTCCTATACGGCGGTCGCCAACGGCGTCTTCGTCGGCAAGCGGGTGCGCGCCTCGCGGACCACCTGGACCTACGAGCAGCCGGAGCCGATGTCGCCCTATCTGGCGACGGTGCAGATCGGTCGCTACGAGCAGCGGCAGCTGTCGCGTTCGCCGGTGCGGATCATGGCGGCGACGCCACCGCATCTGCGGACCCTGTTCGATCGGGATTTCCGCAAGCAGCCGGACATGATGCGCGTCTTCACCCGACTCTTCGGGCCGTATCCGTACGACCGGTACACCGTGGTGGTCGCCGACGACACGTTGGAGATTCCGATCGAGGCGCAGGGGATGTCGATCTTCGGCTCCAATCACTGCACCGGTCGGGGCAGCTACGAGCGGCTGATCGCGCACGAGTTGGCGCACCAGTGGTTCGGCAACTCGGTCACCGCCCGCCGGTGGCGCGATATCTGGCTGCACGAGGGCTTCGCCTGTTACGCGGAGTGGTTGTGGTCGGAGAACTCCGGTGGCCAGCCCGCCCGGGAGAAGGCGAACCGGGCCCACGCCGGGCTGGCGCGCGAATCGCAGTCGATCGTGATCGGCGATCCGGGTCCGGAGCTGATGTTCGACGACCGGCTCTACAAGCGCGGCGCCTGCACCCTCGACGCGTTGCGGCGGACGATCGGCGATCGGTCGTTCTTCGTGATGCTGCGCGAGTGGACCGACGTGCACCGGTACGGGACGGTGGTGACCGAGGACTTCATCGACCTCGCCGGCCGTTACGGCTGTCCGCGGGGTTTCTGGGAGCCCTGGCTCTACCGCACCCAGTTGCCGGCGATGCCGTCCTAGTTCACGGTGTTCACACTCCGGCGTTGATCAACCGGCGGGCCGGATCAAAGGGTGCGACGGTGCCGCAGGACCGGGGGTGCGGCCATCCGCGACTGTCCGGCGGCGATGATCATCGTCAGGCAGAACGACGCGATCACCGCGCCGCCGAGGAACAGGATCGGGTAGCCGAAGACCTCCGGCCAGGTCTGCCCGAGCACCGCCAGGATCGCCGGGACGGCATATCCGGTGTAGGCGATGCTGTAATACACCGCGGTCAGCGCCGCCAGATGCCGCGGTGAGGCGAGACGCTGGACCTCCTGCAGGCCGGAGACCATCGCCAGTCCGTACGCCGCGCCGAGGGCGGCGGAGCTGATCAGAGCGGCGGGGATCGTCAGCCGATTCGACGCCCAGGCGCCGACGATCATCGCGAGGATCACCGCGCCCATGGCGACGATCGTGCCGCGCGAACTGGTCGGCGAGTCGATCCGACGGCCGAGCGCCTCGACCGCGAACCCGGTGCCCAGCGCGACCACACAGATCACCGCGGCGAAGCCGATCGGCAGGCCCCCGGAGTGGTCGATCATCACCTCGGGCAGCACCGCATAGGCACTCGCGGCGCAGCCGAAGACCCAGATGGCCGACGGGACGACCACGCCGACGAAGCGGGGGTCCTCGGCCTCCGGTACGACCATGTAGGCCAGCAGCCGACCGGTCTCCTCGGAGCGCATCGTCTCGGGCACCGGCAGCACCAGCAGCAGGGCGATCGCCGCGACGATGATGTGCGTCAGGTAGCTCGCCCCGGTCGGCCACGGGCCCCACTGGCCGAGGGCGCCGGAGACCCCCGCACCGAGCCCGAAACCGGCGGTCAAGCTCATCGCCGCGCGCCGGGCGGTGCCCTGCGGGCGCAGTTCCGCCAACCAACTGCCGGCGACGGCCAGTCCCAGGCCCAGGGCGACGCCGCTGAAGATCCGACCGATCACCAGCAGCACGGTCACATCGGCGCCGACGATCATCAGCAACGATCCGACCGCGCTGATGATCGGGGCAGGTACCACCAGCGGGCGCCGGCCGTACCGGTCGGACAGCGGTCCGCCGATCAACAGCGCGGGAATGATGCCGATCACATAGGCGAAGAGAATGAAACTGACCTCAACCGAGGAGAGCCCCTGCGTCGTGCGGTACAACGACAGCAACGGCACGTAGACATTGGCGCCCCACGCCACGACGACCATTGTGATCGCCACGCGCAACCAGTTGCTCACGCCTCCACCCGTCGACCCGTGTTCGTCCCAACCTAGACCACCGATGACCGGTTGCGGGTGCCCGACACCTGGTCGCGGCCCGTATCCACCGCTTGCGAGGGAGACGGACCCCGCACATAGAAAGGCCGGATCGGCTGGATGAGTCGTGCAACCCCCCTGCGAGGCACGCATTCACCCGGCCGATCCGGCCGTTCGAGGCGAAACAACCTTCAAGCTAGCCGACTCCCCGTACCGGGGAACTTTTTCCAACTTCCAGTTTGTTTCTTAGTCATTATTTGAACCGATGGGCGGCAGGATGTCAACACGAACAAAAAGAAACCGGCCGAGATGTTTCTCGGCCGGTTTCTTTCGGTTCGTCCGGATCAGTCCTCGACCCACCCGTGGCTGCGGGCCACCTGGTCGAGGGCCGTCACGATCTGGGTGATCTGCGCACCGGTGACGCTGGGAGCGGAGTGGATCAACGCCTCGATGACCTCGTGGCGGAACCCGACCGGCGAGAGCACATCACAGGTCTCGTCGCCGCTGCCGGTGCGCTCGATCGCCACCGGCACGGAGTGGGTCGACACGGCGATCTCATTGCCCGGTGAGCTGATGATCTTCACCTGGGACGCCTTGGTGCCGCGGTCACCCTGCTCGACGCGGTACTCCACCCGAACCCCGGGAGAGTAGAGGTACTTCTCGTCCAGAAGATCGTTCGCGTGTACGAAGACGTCCTCGCCGCCCTCGTCGGGTGCGATGAACCCGTATCCACGCGCATCGTCGAACTTCACAATCTTGCCAACAGCCACAGCCCTCACCTCACACCTCAACCCGACAACATCCCCCGCCGGACGCGGTCGATCACCGTCCCGGGCGGGATGGCGGCAATTCTGCCACAGCGCGGCGAACGCCCACGGAGAGAAAGGCGCGCGGGAGCGGGCCGGACGGTCAGGCGGCGACGGCCGCGGGCACCAGGTCGGCGGGACGCAATGACGTTCCGGGAAGGACGATATCGCCGATATCGGGCCGTCGTCCGGTCAGCGACCAGGCGACGGCGTGCGCGAGTTGGTAGCTGATCAGCGGCGGCACCGCATCCCCGACATGGCGATAGCGGTTGGACAGCGACGTCCCCCCGAAGCGGTAGTCGATCGGAAAGCCGTTGAGCAACGCCATCTCCCGCAGCGAGCACAGCCGATCGCGTACCGGGTGCGCATAGCGGCCGTTGCCGACGTGGCTGCACTCGCGCTTGATCGTCGGGGCCGGGCGATCCCACCACATGCGGCCGTAGACGTCGGGGTGGCTGCCGAGCGTTCCCGCCCGCACCGAACGGTGCATCGCCGGGGTCAGATGCTGATCGGCGACTCCGATCAGGTCCCGCCAGGAGCCGCCGTCCGCCGGAATCGCGTGGATCCGCGCCAGGCCCGATTCGCCCAGAGTGGGCGATATGTGATGCGGGTCGGCATCTTTCGCGCGCCGCCCGACCGGCGGCAGGGCGTCGATCGCCCGGCGTACGGTCGTCGCGGCCCGATCCGGTCGATATCCGGCCCAGAGGTCGTCGAGGGTGCGCAGGTCGAGCGGCTGCGCGATCGCGATCATCAGCGCGCGCTCCCGGATCTGGGGAAGCCCGAAGTCGGTGAGCATGTGCACATCCGCCGAGACCTCGTAGCCGAGTTCCTCGAGGTCCTCGCGCAGGGTGGCGAAGTGTCCGGAGAAGTTGCCGCGCAGCAGTTCCCGCGCGTTCTCGAGGACGATGGCCTGCGGCCGCCAGGCTCGGGCGAAGTCCGCGACCCGACCGACGAGCGAATTGCGATGATCGTCCCGAATGTGGTTGCTGGAGTTGGCCCTGCTGAAACCGGTGCACGGCGGGCAGGCCAGCAGCACATCGATCCCGTCGATCCCCCACATCTCGAACAGTTCGTCGGGTGCCACCTCGGCCAGATCGACGGCGACGGGGGCGATTCCCATGTTCGCGGTGTAGGTCTCGTTGCACCCGAGCGAACCGCGACGGCTGCTCGGCTTGCCCATCTGGCCGTCGGCGGCCCCGACGATGTCGAACAGGTCGTGTCGGTGGAAGCCACAACTCATCCCGCCGCCGCCCGAGAACAGGTCGACCACACGGTAGCGACGGGCTGCGGACATGGCGCAAATCTAATACCGGAGCCGGCCGGGCCCCTCCGCGGCGCGCCGGAATCGACCACCGCGCCCGTCGATGGCCGGGGTCAACCGGCCCGACCTCGCCGCAGGCCGAGGCGATCCGCGGACAGCGACGGTTAGAGCGCGCTCGTCGCCCCGCCGAAGACGGCCGGCGGCTCGACGGGAGCGTCGTATACCGGCGCCTCGAACACCACCGGCTCGAACACCGACGACCGGAACACCGCCGAGGCGGACGCCGAGTCGCCGTCGGACGAGCGATCGAAGACGCCGGCGGCCCACATCCCGATGACCGCACCCAGCAGTGCGCCGACCAGTACGGCCGCGATCGCGGCGATGATCGTGCCCGATCGCTTCGGGCGCTGCGGTGCCGGACGGTCGGAGCCGTCGATCACCCGGGGCATCGCCCGCTGATTGGTCGCGGCGTCGCCGGAGGCGAGCGGTACCGCCGAACGTCCGTCGAGCGCGGAGACTCCCCGCGGATATCCGTCGGCCTCGACGGGGTCGTAGATCGGTACGGCGGTCTCGGTGGTCTCCTCGAGGGCGTCGTCGACGTCGTCCTCGACATCGACGACGGACGCGCCCTCCTCGGCCGCCGGGGTGTCGGATGTCGGCTCGACGGCCGTGTCCTCTTCCGGCGTGTCGCCGCTCGATGTCCCGGCCCCGACCAGTCGGGCCAGCTCGCCGGCGACCGCAACCACATCGGCCGGCAGCTCGCCGATCGTGCCGGCTCCCTCGTGGCCGGTCGCCTCCCAGACCGGAAGATCGACGATGTCGACCTGCGGCCAGCGTCCCTGCCAGTCGATCCGCCAGGACGCCGGGGCCGCCCCCACGACCTCGGCCCGCAGCTCGGCGATGCCCTCGGGCATCGGGTCGGGCCGGTGGGCGACGGTGATCAGCCCGATCAGCACCGCGGCGCCGGTATCGCCCGCGGCGTATTGGTCGAGCAAACGCTGGGCCGCGTGCAGCCCACCAGCGGTTTCGCGGGCGACGATCACCACATTGGTGCTCTGCCCGGTGTCGTCGGCGCCCGGCCAGCGGCGACCGGCGTCGGCCGCGAATCCCAGGACCCGTTCGAGCGTGGTCACCCCGGCACCACCGGACGCGCCGAGCAGCCACACCCGCGGCGGCGCACTGGCGACGTACGGGATCGGCCCGCTCCACACCCCGGCGGCACGGACCACGGCGTCCGACACCGGCCGCGAGGCCACCGGCCTTCGACTCACACCTGACACGAGATCCTCAGAGTTCGTTGTCGTCATCACTCCCCCTCGATGCAGAGTGTCCCACGCAACTTACTCCCCGAAGCGACCCCGTCGCCGAAACAATGGTGAGTTGTTCGGCACGGAAAACGGCTCAGTGCCGGGTTTCGCGCCACCGCCGCTCGAATGGGAGCCGCCAGGCGTGGGGTGCGACCAACTGATGAATCGCATTCGGACCCCAGGTCCCTGGCTCGTAGATCTTCACCTCGGGAGGATCGTTGAGCAGTGGGATCGACCGCTCCCACAAACTCTCGATACCGTCCGCCGTTGTGAAAAGGGTCTGATCACCGCGCATCGCGTCGAGAATCAAACGTTCGTACGCCTCGAGAACTTCGTCGGCCCGCTCGGTTTCCTTGGTCGAAAACTGCATCGACAACTTGTCCAGGCGCATACCGGGGCCCGGCCGCTTTCCGTAGAACGACAGCGAGACCTTCGACTCGTCGGCCAGGTCGAAGGTCAGATGGTCCGGCCCCTGGGAGCCGACCCCGGAACCGTTGGGGAACATCGAGCGCGGCGCCTCCTTGAAGGCGATCGAGATGATGCGCTGTCCCTCGGCCATCCGCTTGCCGGTGCGCAGGTAGAACGGCACCCCGGCCCATCGCCAGTTGTCGATGCCCACCCGCAGCGCGATGAAGGTCTCGGTATCCGATTCCCGCGAGACACCCTCCTCCTCGCGGTAGCCGACATATTGCCCGCGCACGACGTCGGCCGGCTGAATCGGCAACATCGACCGGAAGACCTTGTTCTTCTCCTCGCTGATCGCGCGCGGCTCCAATGCCGTGGGCGGTTCGATCGCGACGAATGCCATCACCTGGAACAGATGGGTGACCACCATGTCCTTGTAGGCGCCGGTCGATTCGTAGAAGTTCGCACGCCGATCGAGGCCGAGCTTTTCCGGAATGTCGATCTGAATGTGGTCGATGAAGTTGCGGTTCCAGATCGGCTCGAACAGGCCGTTGGCGAAGCGGAACGCCAGGATGTTCTGGGCGGCTTCCTTGCCCAGAAAGTGGTCGATGCGGAAGATCTGGCTTTCCTTGAAGATCTTGTGCACCTGCCGGTTCAGCTCGACGGCCGATTGCAGATCCACACCGAACGGCTTTTCCATGACCACGCGGGCGCCGCGCACCAGATCGGCTTCCTTGAGCATCTCGATCACCGGCAGCGCAGCCTTCGGCGGCACCGAGAGGTAGTGCAGCAGATGGGTATCCGCGCCGAGGTCCTCCTTGGCCTTCTTGACCGCCTCCGCCAGCGCCTCGGCTCCGGCCCCCTGCGGGACGTAGGTGAACCGACCGGCCAACGCCTCCCACTGCGCATCGGTCAGCCCGCGGCTGCCGAACTCGCGCACCGACTCGACGACGATCTGCCGGAACTGGTCCTCGCTGAGTTCCTCGAGCGATGTTCCGACGACCTCGATATGCGGCGCGATCGTCGAGAGCATCAGGTGGATCAACCCGGGTAGCAACTTTCGGCGAGCCAGATCGCCGGTCGCACCGAAGAGCACCACCACATGGGGGGCGATCAAATCGCCCTCGAACTTGTGGGTCCGCGGACCCGGATATGCGATGGTCCGTTCAATCGGATCGGTCATGCACGGATCATCCCATCGGGTACCGGGTTTCTGCAGGACACGCGCACCTTTTCGATCGGTGAACAACCGGTGTCGAAGCCGTCGCCGAGCCGGGCCGGTCGCCCGCTTCGATATCCCCCGTTTGCCTCCCCATGACGGGATCAGCATACTTACATAGGTGAAGTATGAATCTCCGGATCGGCGCACGCCGACACCGTCGCCCTCCGGCGACCATTCCCCGGTATCCGCCCCCGCCGACCATCCGCACCCGACGCACGTGCCGGGCGAGAGCGCCGCGATGACCCACCGCGAGATCCTCGAGGCCCTGACCGGTCTGCTGGCGGCCCTCTTCACCGCCCTGATCAGCGTGACCATCGTGTCGACGGCGCTTCCGACGATCATCGCCGACCTGCACGGATCGCAGACCGCGTACGCCTGGGTGATCACCACCGCCCTGCTGACCAATGCGGCCTCCACCCCGATCTGGGGCAAATTGGCCGACATCTTCAACAAGAAGCTGCTCGTTCAGCTCGCGATCATCATCTTCGTCGCCGGCTCGGTCCTCGCGGGCCTGTCGACCAATGTCGCGATGATCCTGAGCGCCCGCGCGATCCAGGGTGTCGGCATGGGCGGCCTGACCGCTCTGGTGGTCGCGATCATCGGCACGATTGTCTCGCCGCGACAGCGCGGGCGGTATTCCGGCTACCTCGGCGCCGTCATGGCCGTGGCGATGTCGGGCGGACCGATCCTCGGCGGCCTGATCGTCGACAGCCCGCTCGGGTGGCGCTGGTGCTTCCTGATCTCGATCCCGCTGGCCGTGATCGCCTCGATCATGTTGCAGGCCAAGCTGCGTATCCCGACGCGCCGCAAGGAGCAGGTGTCGATCGACTGGCTCGGCGCGGTGCTGATGACCACCGGCGTCAGCGTGCTGTTGATCTGGGTGTCGTTCGCCGGCGACAGCTACCCGTGGATCTCCGCGCAGACCGCCGGTCTGGTCACCCTGGGCGTCGCCCTGCTGGCCCTGACCGTCTGGGTCGAGTCGCGGGTCTCCGATCCGGTGATCCCGCTGACGATCATCCGACAGCGCACCACCGCCCTGGCGATCGTCGCGTCGATCTCCGTCGGTATCGGACTGTTCGGTGCGACCACCTTCCTGACGCTGTACTTCCAGACCTCGCGCGGATACTCGCCGACCGCGGCGGGCATGCTGACGATCCCGATGGTCGCGGGCATGCTGATCGGCTCGGTCGGGTCGGGTCGGCTGATCACCCGCTTCGGCCGGTGGAAGCCCTTCCTGATCGCCGGGTCGACGCTGCTGACCCTCGGCTTCTTCCTGCTCTCGACGATCGATCACACCACCGACGTGCGGGTGGTCGGCGCGATGATCACGGTGGTGGGACTCGGCACCGGCCTGTTGATGCAGAACCTGGTGCTGGCCGTCCAGAACACCGTCGGCGTCGCGCAGATCGGGGCCGCGTCGAGCATGGTCGCGTTCTTCCGCACCTTCGGCGGCGCGATCGGCGTCTCGGTTCTCGGTTCGGTGCTCGCGACGCGGGTGGCGTCGCTGATGAGCGCGGCTCTCGGTTCGGCCGGTGGCGGCGATTCGTCTTCGGGAACATCCGATCTCAACCTCGACACCCTGCCCGAACCCGTCCGCGAATTGGTGCGGGCGGCCTACGGTGACGCGACCGGACGGGTCTTCCTGATCGCCGCATTTGTCTCGGTCATCACCATTGTCGCGGTGTCGTTGATCCCGAATCGCCCGCTGCGCACCACCATCGATATGTCGCAGGCCGAGACCGCCGGTACGGAGAAGGTCACGAACGGGTCGCCGGCAGTCGGTGAGCGTCCCGGAGCCGAAGCCGACACGACAGGCTCCGCGCCCGGCCCGCGGGCTTCGGAGACCCCTGCCGACCAGCGGGTGGTGCGATCCTGACAGCCGTCCGGGGGCCCGCGACCGATCCGGACCGTATCGCTGCTCACGAGCCTGTTTCTGTGGTATCTGGTAGACCGGATCTATGACCATTCCGCAGCCTGCTGCCGGCTGGTATTCCGACCCGGTCGGTTATCAGCGGGAACGGTACTGGGACGGTTCGGAATGGACCGGCAAGGTGCGCAATACGGGCAGTTCGGATATAGATCGCCGTTCATTCGCCGGATATGCTGCGCGGCAGGGATATTCGTCCCGGCCGGCACCTCAGCGATATGCACATCGACCGGCCGGCTATCCGTCCGACGGCGCCGGCCGGCCGATGCGGGACGAGGGTGCCCCTCGTAGGTCCCACGCAACACCCGTCGGTCGGCAGCCCTACGCGCCGCAGCCCGGCGTCGGGGTCGACCAGCAGTTGTCCATCATGCCCGCCGCGCTGGCCAACGCCGTGATGCGCGAACTGGCGGGCGGGTCGTATCTGATCTCCTCGTCGCCGACCGCTGCGATCGTCGGGCCCCGCCCGGTGCCGCACGGGCTGCACCTGCTCGCCACGATCATCACCGCCGGCATGTGGTCGGTGGTCTGGTTGGGGCACACCGTTTCCCAAGCGCATGTTGTTCGCCTGACGATGGACCCGGTCCGCGGAGTGGTACGCGAGTACCTCCCCTTCCGAAGGAGCCCATATGCGGCGTAATCCTCGAACCAATGCCGTGCTGATCATCTCCGGCCTCTTCGTCCTGCTGGGCCTGGTCTCCGGCGACATGATGGTGCTGCTTCCGCTGGCGATGTTGCTGACGGTGTTCATGCTCGCCCGCCGACCCACCATGGACGATCGTGGCGACCTCGAGTTGCGGGCCCGCGCCGAGTATGAGCACCACGCCCTGATGCTCGGCCACGACGCGGTCGGCATCTACGGGCGGTTCCAGCCGACTCCGCTCGATGCGGTCCGCGAGGACCTCCTGCCCGAGCAACTGCGGTCGAGCACCACCGCCGCGACCCCGACCGCCGCTCCCACCGCCGCGACTCCCACCGCTGTCCCCGCGCCGCCCGTCCCGGCCGCGCCCACCACCCCCGCGACGGCCGGCGACGCACCGGACACCCCCGCCTCGACCGACGCCGCACCGGCACCGGCACCGGCACCGGCACCGGCACCGGCACCGACGATCCCCGCACCCACCGCCACACCGGCACAGGCACAGGCACAGGCACAGACGGTCGATCACCGGCCCACCGTCGGTGTCACCCCTGCGGCCGCTGCACCCGAGGCGCCCACGGTCGTCCATCCCACCGAGGTCTACGAGTCCGGCACCACACGCAAGCTCGGCAGCGGATCGCTGGACTGGGTGCCGCGCCGGTCGCACGCAGCGCCCGCCACCCGCGCGACCCCACCGATTCCGCGGGAGTCGGCGATCTTCACCGAGGCGAGCACCGTGCCGACGGTCGACGACGCGGCCCCCTCGTATGCCGGCGGCGAGACGCTGCCGAAGCCGGCGACCCGCCCGCGTCGACAGGATCATCTCGAGGCCGCCGCGGGCTGATCGAGCCCGCCTCCCGGGCCACGCTTCGAGCCCTGCCGATGCCTGCGGTCGGGAGAGCCGGTCGGGGTGGTCAGGCCCCGTCGAGGACCAGCAACGCCCCGCTCAATGTGGTCGCGTGCGCCCGCTGTGGGGTGCTCGGGTCGACCGCCAGGGCCGTGACCGGCTCGCCGGCGTAGACGGTGCACCCGGCGCCGGTCGCCGGGTCGACGCGCACGATCCGCCCGGTGGTCGTACCGACCAGCAGTGCTCCGTCCGCGGCCACCACCAGGTCGTCCGGTATCGCGGTGCCCGCCGACGAGAGCAGGTCGGTCAGTACCTCCGGATGCGCCGGGTCGGCGACGGGTACCCGAAGAATCCGCCCGGTCGGGCTGCCGGTGATCGTCACGTACAGGTCGCGGCCGTCCCCGGACAGCGCGAGCCCGTTGAGCGACACCCCGTTGACCTGCGGCTGCGGGGAGAGGTTGTGCGGCGCGGCGGCGGTCCACGGCTCGTCGAGGCCGCCGTCGGGATGGATGCGCAGCAGCCCGCGGCTGCTGTCGGCGACGAAGATCGTGCCGTCGTCGGCGATCGCCATCCCGTTGGGCATCCCGAGTCCGTCGATCACCACCGTCGGCGTCGGCTGCTGCGCGGTCGGGTCGAACCGCAACACCGCACCGGCGGCGGGCCCCGGCAGCAGTCCGGTCGGCGAGTTGCCGGTGGTGACGTACATCCACCCGTCCGGCCCGAGTCGCACCGCGCCGGGAGACGGAACCTCGACAACGGCGGTAACCTCGCCCGCCCCGTCGTACCGCTCGACGCGGCCGGTCAGATTGCGGGACACCCACAGCCGACCGTCCGCGTCGATACCGAGGTTCTCGGCCCAATCGAGGACCGGCACCGCCGGGGCGAGCCGCGTGACCGCGACCGGCGCACAGCCCTGCGCCGCGGCGACACCCGGCGCCGTCACGCCGACCCCGAGCGCGCCCACCAGGACACCGCCCGCCAGCACGCCGATCACCCGGTTCACCACCGCGGCCCTCGCTTCCGTTGCACACGACGTTCCCTGGAGCGTCGCCGAGGACAATAATGCCGCGCCGCCCCTGTGCGGACCGTGTTGTGCAAGCCACCCACTTCACAGCCCGCGGCGAGCTCGCCGGCGACTACCCTCATGGCTATGGCCGGTTCCGGGTTCGCGCACCGACTGAAGCGGTGGATCTATCGCGGCGACCGGCCGGACAGCATCGCCAAGGCGTTGAATCGCTTCTGGGGCAATCGGTATCGGTCCGGCGGCCCGTTGGCCCGGTCGCGTGATGTCGAGTTGGAGATCACCGGCCGCTCGACCGGACGCCCGGTGGCCTTCCCGATCGTGCTCGCCGATTACGACGGCGCGACTTATGCGGTCTCGATGCTCGGCGCCCGCGCCAACTGGGTACTCAACCTGCAGGCGGCGGACGGCCGGGCGATCCTGCGGCACGGGGCGGCCGTGCCGGTGCGGTTGATGGAGGTACCGGCCGCACAGCGGCCCCCGATCCTGCGGCGATATCTCCAGGTGGCACCGGGTGCGCGCCCACACATTCCGGTGGACCGATCGGCGCCCGTGGACGACTTCGCGGCGATCGCCGCCGACTATCCGGTCTTCCGTGTGGAAGGCTTCGCGCTCGATTGAGTTCGGTACCGCCCGGGCCGACCGGCGCCGGCGCGGCACCGGGTCGCCCGTGCCGACCGGCCCGGGCGACCCGACTCCGGCGCACCTATCGACGCGCGACCGCCTCCTCCTTCTCCTCGGAGGCGGTCGCCGGCGCCGCACCATCGACGGGTTCGGGGGTACGCAATCCCCAACTGTCGGCGCCGACCACGTAGAGCAGCAACACCAGGATCAACCAGTTGATGAAGCCCAGACCGTTGCCGCTGATCGAGGCCCCCTCGGCCACCGCCGGTTCGTGCAGGATGCTGCCGGCGAGGACGTGAAAGTAGAGCAGGAAGAGTCCCACCGCGATCGCGGCGGTGACCAGGATGCGCACCAGCGGCGTGCCGATATTGCCGAAAGCGTTGGCCCACAGCACCATCGCGAATACCCAGCACACGCCCAGCTGGGCGGGGTACTGGTGGATCACGTCACCCAGGATCTCCGCGTTGCGCGAGCCGACCAGTACCCGCACGACGGGCAGCAGAACGAAGTAGAGCGCGGTGCCCAGTCCGACGGCTCCGACGGTCGAGGCGATCGCCACCGCGGCCGGTGAGCGCAGGCGCGACCAGGGACGGTTGTCGAGCAGGGAGCCGGTCAACACGATCACCACGATGCTGCAGTAGAACCAGCCGATCACCGTGTCGACCGACATCAACGCGGCGCCGGGCGGCGTGGACAAGGAGATCGCCGGCAGACCGAGGATCAGAAACAGCGCCAGGGTTACCGGGAACCAGAAGGCGATCTCGGACCACCCGATCAACGGCTGCCGCAGACCGAGCTGCGGCCACGGCCAGTGCTGCCAATTGACCACCGTCAACACGTAGGTGCCGAAGGCGAACAGGACGAAGAGCGCGCCGCTGAAGTAGCCGAGGCCGTCGGCCCGGTCGGCGGCGAAGTCCGGAAAGAAGTGCCCCAGGCCGTAGGCGAGCAGCAGGGTGACGACGATCGAAAAGACCGCTGTGGCACCGGTGATCGCCAACCCGCGCCAGGGCTGCGGGAGCGCGGCGAAGGGGTGGAATTCGAGATTGAAGCCGGCGAACACCACAAAGATGATCGCCCAGAACAGATATCCGTTGAACGGCAGCGGATAGATCCCGAGGGGGCTCCACTGGGGATCGGCGAGCAGCCACCAGCCGAGCAGGGCGAGAACGACGGTGATGGCGGTGGCCGCGGCGCCGTGCCGCAGCCACGCGCCGGTAGATGAAGTGAGCAACGAGACTCCTTGGATCGAGGTCCGCAACATCGTGTGACCCCGCACACAGCGCTATCTGTCCGCGAATCGGGCAGTGCCCGGTCGAACGGCGACGGTGTCCGGAAAGCGGACAGTTGCCGCCCGGGCCATCGGCCGAAGATGAGCCACGTCACACTTCCGCTCGACCCAGGAGAAAGCCATGACGTTCGCCGCACCGGCCATCGATCTCACGGGAGTCGAGGATCATGCCTTCCACCAGCTCATCGACGGCCGCCCGGTGCCGGGAGCCGATACCCAACCGGTGATCGATCCGGCCACGGGCCGAGTGATCGCACAAGCGCCGGTCGCCGACGACGCCCAGGTCGACGCGGCGGTGGCCGCGGCGAAGGCGGCATTTCCGCGGTGGCGCGACACCCCGCTCGCCGAACGCGCCGTCGTCATCGAGCGGATCGCGGACGCGATCGAGGCGCGCCGCGAGCAGATCGGGCGGGTGATCGTGCTCGAGAACGGCAAGCCGATCGTCGCGGCGCTCGGTGATGTGGACCTGGCGGTGCAATGGGCGCGCCACGTCGCCGGTATGTCGCTCGACGGTGAGGTACTGCGGGACGACAGCGACGCCTATATCGAGGTGCGCCGCAAGCCGATCGGGGTGGTCGCGGCGATCATTCCCTGGAACTTCCCGTTCTTCCAGACCGTCTACAAGCTTGCGCCCGCGCTGCTCGCGGGAAACACCGTGGTGGTCAAACCGGCGCCGACCACCCCGCTCAACGCGATGCTGCTCGGTGAGATCCTGGCCGACCTGGTACCGGCCGGGGTGGTCAACATCGTCGGCGACGCCGGCGCGGTCGGCCCGCAGTTGACCGACCACCCGGACGTCGGCAAGGTGTCCTTCACCGGCTCGACGGCGGCCGGCCGCAAGGTGATGGCAAGCAGCGCCGCAAGTCTCAAGCGTGTGGTGCTCGAGCTCGGCGGCAACGACGCGGCGATCGTGCTGGCCGATGCGGATATCACCGCAGCTGCGGCCGGCATCTTCACCTGGGCCTTCGTCAACTCCGGGCAGGTCTGCATCAACATCAAGCGCATCTTTGTGCCCGCCGCGATCTACGACGAGTTCTGCACCGAACTCGGCCGCCTCGCAAGCGCTGCGGTGCTCGGCCACGGGCTCGATCCGGCGACCGAGTTGGGGCCGATCCAGAATGCCCGGCAGTTCGAGGCGGTGCAGCGCTATCTGGAGGTTGCCCGCCGCGACGGCACGATCGTCGCCGGTGGCCATGTGGTCGAGGGTGACGGCTACTTCGTCGAGCCGACCGTGGTGCGCGATATCGACGACAGCAGCTCGCTGATTCGCGAGGAGACCTTCGGGCCGATCCGGTCGGTGCTGCGGTACGACGATCTCGACGATGCGATCGCCCGCGCCAATGACACCCCCTACGGCCTGGGCAACTCGGTGTGGGGCACCGATATCGCCGCTGCCACCGCCGTCGCCGATCGGCTCGAGAGCGGAACTGTGTGGGTGAATACCCACTTCGCGCTCGAACCGGGGGTGCCGTTCGGTGGCCGCAAGCAGTCGGGGCTCGGCGTCGAGTTCGGTCGGGAGGGGCTCGAGGAATTCACCGACGCTCATGTGATCCACGTCTCCCGACAGTAGGTTCGAAAGTACAGTTGTGACCATGTCCGGAGCGTTTGCGGTGCCGCCGTTGCGGTATGTGCCGCCTCCGATGACCAGGGCGGCGATCGTGCAGTCGTGGCAGCGATCGGAGCGTGCGGGTCTGGTCCCGCAGGACACGATCGGCGAGGTCGAACGCGAGTACAACCCGTCGAGCAGACTGGTGGCGACCGCCCGCCCGGTCCTGGATGTTCTCGCGGAGGAATTCCGCGGGCTCCGGGCCGGCGGGCTGCTCGCCGACAACTCGGCGACCGTCGTCGACGCGTTCTTCGGCGATCAGGACCTGGCGACCGCGACCGAGGGGATCGGCGCCCGACCGGGGGTGGTCTTCGACGAGGAGAACACCGGCACCAACGCGATCGCCACCTGTTACGAGACCCGCGAACCGGTCGAGATCCACGGTGCGGAGCACTACCTGGAGTGCATGAAGACGCTGAGCTGCTACGGGGTGCCGGTCATCAACCCGGTGACCCGCAGGCTCGAGGGGATTCTGGATCTGATGATGGATTCCGGGATCGATACCCGCGTCATGCACACCGTGCTCACGCAGACCGTCCGGGACATCACCGCGAGGATGCTCGCCGACTACGACACCGATGTGCTGCACTCCCTGGCGGCTTTTCGCGCCCTGACCCGCCGTACCGACGACGTGGTGCTGCTGTTCGGCCGCGATTTCGTTCTGCAGAACAACCGCACCGCGGACGTGCTGTCGGCGGTGGATCTGGCCGACCTCGAACGGCTGGCCGGTGAACTGCGGGGACGGTCGACCACCGTCGCCCTGGAGTTGGAATCCGGCCGCGTCGTGGGCGTCGAATCGCACGTCGTCGGCAGTATCGATGCATCTCTGCTGCGGGTGCGGGACGGCGGCGGTGGTCGTCCGGCGGTGCCGCGCGCGATCGGGCGAACCCTCTCCTCGACCGAACGGCTCTCCGACCGGATCGCTGCGCTCGCCGGGCAGGACGGCAATGTCCTGGTCGTCGGAGAGCACGGTTCGGGGCGCAGCCGCACCGCGCGGCAGATCGCCGGGCCCGCCGCGACCGTCCTCGATGCCGCCGAGCTGGCCGGGGGCGTTCCGGTCGATCTGCCGGACGGACCGGTGGTGATCGAGGATGTTCGCAGCCCCGGAGCGGACCCGGATGTGAGCCCGGATGCGAGGATCGATGCGGTGATCGGGGCGTTGGCCCGGCAGCGCCGACGGTTGATCATGACCGCGACCGGGACGGCCACCGACAGCGCCGCACTCGGCTATGCGGGCAGCTTGTGCCCGGAGTGGGTGGAGCTGCCGCCGTTGCGCGAGCGACTGTCCGATCTGTCGACGATCACCGGGGAGATGCTCGGTCGGCCGGAATTCACTCGGGGAGGTCGGGTTCGGCTCAGCCGCCCGGTGCTCGATGTGCTGCGGGCACACAGTTGGCCCGGGAATTGTGCCGAGCTCGAAATGGTCCTGCGGCATGCGGTCGATCGCCGGTCGGTGGGCGACATCGTGGTCGCGGATCTGCCGGCGCGCTACCAACGGCCCTCGCCGGCGCGAACGGGGTTGACGCCGTTCGAATCCGCGGAACTCGACCTGATCGAGCGAACCCTGGCCGCGTACAACGGCAACAAGGTGCACACCGCCAAACATCTGGGCATCAGCAGGTCCAAGCTCTACTCGCGGATGCGCTACTTCCAGGAGGCGGCGGCGCGCTGACCGCGCGGCCACCGAGTGGAGCGGGCCGTAGACCCACCGAGAAAGGGGGCGCCGGGCGGCGCCCCCTTTCTCCGGCGAGCCGGTCAGTCCTCGTAGAGGATGACCCCGCGGATGTTCTTTCCGTCGAGCAGGTCGGTATATCCCTGGTTGACGTCGTCGAGAGTGTATGTCTGCGTGACCAACTCATCGAGCTTGAGGATTCCCTGCTGGTAGAGCCGCAGGAGCTTGGGGATGTCGGCACGCGGATTCGCCGAGCCGTAGAGCGCGCCGCGCAACTGCTGCTGGTAGTGGGTCAGCGTGAACAGGTCGATCTTCGCGTCGCGGGCGACCGCCTCGGCGACCGAGGTGAAGACCATGATGCCGAGCTTGCCGATCAGCGAGAACGCGGTCTCGATATCGGAGCCGAGGCCGTTGCCCACCGTGTAGGCGAGTCGATCGGCCATCCGGTTGTGGGTCAGGTCCGAGACGATCCCGCGCGCCTCCTCCATCGACGACGCACGATGGGTGGCGCCGAACTTCTCCACCGCCAGTTCGGTCTTCCAGTCGAGCGGATCGACCGCGACGATCGTGGTGGCCCCGGCGACGCGGAAGCCCTGTACCGCGTTCATCCCGATACCGCCGCAGCCGACCACCACCGCGGTGTCGCCGATGCGGGTATCGGCCGCCCACGATCCGGTGCCGAATCCCGTTGCCACACCGCAGCCCACGAGCGCCGCCTTGTCCAGCGGAATGCTCTTGTCGATCTTCACCGCCGAGTTCTGGTGCACCACCGTGTACGGCGTGAAGGTGCCGAGCTGCACGAACTGACCGACGCCCTGCCCCTGCCAGTGGAAGCGGTGGGTGCCGTCGTAGACGCTGACCCCGGAGAACAATTCGGCCCCCATATCGCACAGGTTGCTGTGCCCGGAGACGCACGGCGGACACTTGCCGCACGACGGAATGAAGGTCAGCACCACGTGATCGCCGACCTCGAGGTCGGTCACCTCGTCGCCGACGTCCACGATCACCCCGGCGCCCTCGTGCCCGCCCAGGCAGGGCGACCAGTCCAAATCGTAGGCCCCGTAACGCAGGTGCTCATCGGAGTGGCACAACCCGGAGGCCGCCAGCTTCACCCGAACCTCGGGCCCCCTCGGAGGATCGAGCGTCACATCCTCGATGGTGAACTTCGCGTCCGGGCCCGCCTTGTGCAGCAGCGCGGCGCGGGTGGCGATCGTTTGACCTTGCATCTCATCTGCCTTTCGTAGAAGCGCAGGCACATCGTGTGACGCGCGCCACCCGGATATGTGTCCGTTCTCGAGACAGTCCCGAGCAACCCGGCGGTGATGTGTGAATCCCGGTCAGTTGCAGGCGGTGTCGAATGTGACGATTCCCCACTACGGCAGCGCGTGACATCGCCCGACCCTGTGAGGATGACGTGACATCGAAACCGTTCGAGGAGAACCGAACCGGCGAGGAGGCAACCAGCGAACGGCGGCCGGCAGAACCGTGGTGGCGGCCGATCACCGGCGCCGATTTCGGCCGGCACATCCCCGACTCGTTCAACATCGCCCGGGCGTGCGTCGACCTGCCCCACCCGCACGACACCGCGCTGATCGTCGACACTGCCGGCGTGTCGACCACCCATACCTTCGGGGATGTCGCGTCGCTCAGCCGCCGAGTCGCCGGGGCGTTGGGTGAGCTGGGACTCGCTGTCGGCGACCGTGTCGCGGTGATGATCCCGCAGGGTGTCGAAGTCCTCGCCGCCCACCTGGGTGCGTTCCGCGCCGGGCTGGTGACCGTGCCGCTGTCGGTGAAGTTCGGCGCCGAGGCGGTCGGTCATCGACTCCGCGACTCGGGTGCGCGGGTTCTGATCATCGACGCCGCGATCCATCACCGTATCGCCGACGAACTGGTCGACATCCCCGACCTCGCTGCGACGGTGCTGGTCGGAGAGCCGGACATGAGCAGCGGACCAACGGGATTCGAGCCACCGGGATTCGGGCGACTGCGATTCGATGCTCTGCTCGCCTCCGCGCCGGAGTACCACGGGACGGCCGACACGACACCGGATTCGCCGGCGATCATCATCTACACCTCCGGCACCACCGGTAGTCCCAAGGGTGCGGTGCACGGACATCGCGCCTTGGCGGCGCATCTGCCCGGCGTGCGAATCGCGTTCGATGATGCGCCGCAACCGGATGATGTGTTCTGGACCCCGGCGGACTGGGCCTGGATCGGTGGACTGTTCGATGTGCTCTTCCCGGCCCTTGCCCTCGGCTGCCCGGTGGTCGCGTCACCGGATCCGTTCACCCCACAGGGGGCGATCGACCTGATGCGGCGCCACCGGGTCACATTGGCGTTCATCCCACCGACGGCCTTGAAGCATATGCGCGGCGCCGACCTGCCACCCTCGGCCGATCAGCTGGTGTTGCGAATGATCGCCACCGGCGGTGAATCGCTCGGTTCCGCGCTGCCGAACTGGGTGAACGCGACGCTCGGTGTGCCGATCAACGAGTTCTACGGGCAGACCGAGATCAACATGACCGTCGGCAC
The DNA here is from genome assembly GCF_001552615.1 of Millisia brevis NBRC 105863. Classification (GTDB taxonomy): domain Bacteria; phylum Actinomycetota; class Actinomycetes; order Mycobacteriales; family Mycobacteriaceae; genus Millisia; species Millisia brevis. The sequence continues at coordinate 216,435 of NZ_BCRN01000008.1, read as the reverse complement.
GTCCCGGTCGCAGTGGACGCCCGCACCGGAGTCGATGGGCCGCGCCTTCCCCGGCTTCACCGTGGCGATTCTCGACCCGGACTCTCGACCGGTGCCGGCCGGCGAGGTCGGCGAGATCTGCGTCGCGGCGGACAATCCCGGGCAGTTCCTGGAGTACTGGCGGCAACCGGAGAAGACCGCGGACAAGCGGCGCGACGGCTGGATCCACACCGGCGACCTCGGCTCGAGCGACGCGGCGGGCAACCTCTGGTACCGCGGCCGCATCGACGACGTCATCTCCTCGTCGGGGTATCGGATCGGTCCCGGAGAGATCGAGGAGTGCCTGCTCGGGCATCCCCGGGTGGCGATGGCGGGCGTCGTGGGCGTACCCGACGCGCTGCGCGGCGAGTCGATCCAGGCGTTTGTTGTCCTCACCGAGTCGCCGGGTGGTGAGAGCGACACCGACCGGGACCTGATCGCCGGACAGCTCCAGGTGCGGGTCAAGCAGAAGTTGGCCTTCTACCAGTACCCCCGGGTGATCCGCTTTCTCGACGAACTGCCGCTGACCACCACGGGGAAGATCCTGCGCCGCGAACTGCGACGGCTCGCCGGCGCGGCGGACGCCTGAACCGCGGCGCTCTATCCTGCGGGGATGGACCGAGCGGCGGGCAATGTGATGGTCGATCTGTCGATCTATCTGGTGACCGACGGCGCGCAGGCCGCCGGGCGCGGGCACGACATCGCTGCCGTCGTCGAGGAGGCGGTCGCCGGCGGGGTGACGACGGTGCAGGTGCGGGAGAAGCATGCGCCCGCCCGCGATGTGTTGGCGCTGGTGGAGACGTTGGTCGAGCGGCTGCCGGGGCACGTCCCGGTGCTGGTGAACGACCGGGTCGACGTCTTCTGCGCCGCCCGGGCGCGCGGGGTGGGCGTCGCCGGGGTACACATCGGGCAGGGCGACCTGCCGGTCGAGGTGGTGCGCGAATTGGTCGGACCGGACGCGATCATCGGGTTGACCGCCAATACGGCGGCGGAGATCGCGGCCGCCGAGGCGGCGGACGTGCGTATCGACTACGTCGGGATCGGCGTGGTGCGGGCGACATCCTCGAAGGCGGACGCCCCGGAGGCGATCGGTGTGGCCGGGGTGGGGGCGCTCGCGCGCGGCACCGCCCTGCCGGCGGTGGCGATCGGCGGCATCGTGGTCGACGACGTTCCCGGCCTGCGCGCCGAGGGTCTCGCGGGGGTGGCGGTCGTGTCGTGGATCTGCGCGGCCGACGATCCCCGCGCCGCCGCGCAGGAACTCACCCGCGCCTGGGGCCGGGTATGACGCCGAACCATGGAGCCGCCCAGGGAAATCGAAACCCGACCTTTCATTAGGAGTACATACCCCATATCAGACCGGGCGCCCCGTTTTTAGGGTGGGTTTGGCGGAGGACGGTTCGCGTTGGCACCCGGGACTGTTGATGCCGCCGTCCTTCAGTCCCGCAATGTACCCGCGCACCTGCGCAACCTGCATCGGGGTCAGGTCTGATACATCCAACTGGCGGATACGGGGCGGAGGCGCCGGTTCCCAGTCTTCCGGCTCCCCGAACCCGGCGGCACGCAGCACATCGGCAACATCGGCCCCGACAGCTTGCGCGGCCGACCGCAGGGTTGCCAACGGGGCCGATGTTGGCCGGCCGTCGTTGACACCGCTTTCCAGTTGCCTCCATCGGGTTTCGCTGATCGAGGCCGCCTTGGCAGCACCGCGACCGGACAACCCGGCCGCCTCCCTGGCGGAACGCAACAACTCACCCACTGCCCGAGACTCCTCAAGATTGGTCATGCGCACCAATATAGACATATTGCGCGCAACTACGCGATCTCAGTACGCACGCTAGCTTTCGTGGACCGTGGACCGGCTTCTCTCGTGGCCCCATACCGACCTGATCAATCCTCCGCGATCAGCGATTCGTTGAGCTTGAACAACCTCTTCTGCATCCACTCAACCAAGCAGCCACTATCTGGCGACACCTCGGTATCCGGCACCTCACCGCCGACATTCCGGGCCCAACGGTCACCTTTCGGCGACCTATGAGGGGAGTGGTGGGTGAACAGGTGTATGCCGCGCAGGAACCTGCCGACCGCCACCGCGGGCGATAGTTCATCTCCGGGCTTGTACCGAAAGTCCTCGGCCGCGAAAACATTGTCCACCTGCAGGTGGACCCCGCCCCACCGTTCGGGATTGATCCGCCCGTGAGTGGCTCGAAGCTCCTTGGCCTCGGGACTTGTCGGGTCATACACCGTCACCAGCATCGCCACTGGCGGGCCGTCGTACCCGACTCCCTCTCCCTGTTCGACGACAGCCGCATATGCCACCCTCATCGTCTCGGGCCACCCGTCGACCTGGCGAATAGTGACCACACCAACCCGGTGGGTCAGAACACCGATCTCCGAACCGAGCTTCACCGGGTTTCCTCTCGCCGGTCATCCGCACGAAGATCCAACCCGATACTGATCCCCTGATCGTCCCGGTCGTTGGCCCAGACGCGGAACCCGTACCTGCCAAGCTTCGTGATGCGATGCTCAACCGGAAACCACAACACGCGGTTCTCTGCCGTCGATGCGTGTCCCGGGTACTCGAAGTCAATGCCACCGACCGCCACTCCGTCAGGGTCGTAGACGACGGCGTGAATGATGTGGTCCCGGTTGAGATCGTCCGGTGTGGCTTGCCCAAGCACCACCATCTGGAGGAAACCAGTGTGGCCGGTCCCCACATGTTCCCTGGGCACGGTGACGTAATCCCACACCCCGCCGGTGATGTCGGCTTTTGCGCCGTTGCCTTCGACGTGGTCGGCGAACAGGGCGCCAGTGATTAACATTCGGTTATCGACCCCTCCCGGTCGGTCACGCCCTCGGAGCCTGATCCGCTCGCGAGGGCACTATTTCCTCGCCGATGGTAAGTGGCCGGGCCGACAGGTTTCGGGTCGCCGGGTGACGGTGCGGCAACTGTTGCCGTGGTTACGGTTCGCCGGTGTAGGCAGCTGGGTCGTCGGGGCCCAATCGTGCGAACCCGCCAGCAACACCGTGGCCGCCTTCTTGGCCCTGCAACTCGGCTTGCACTTGCTCGGCGATGAGGATGTGCAACGAGCACCGGCAGTTGATTAGCGACTCCGGTGGTTCTGCGGGGTCCCGGAGGTGGAGTAGTCGGGCGACGGGTCCGACGGTGAACCGTTCGCACAACCTGACGATCTGCCCATCGGCTATGCGGTGGTGGTGTCGCACCCCGTGGTCTCGTTCCGATAACCACGCTTTGCCCCCCGGCCAGTTCGGAGGCCAACACGGCGGCCTGCAGCGTCCCGGCGTTCAGAGCCGCGGTAGTTTCGGTGCGGGCGATGCGTTGGGCTCGCCACCGCCACTCCAAATCCGCATCCGTTTTCGCATCCAACAGGCGGGCCAACCGGGCGCGCATGCGGCGCCGGTGTTCGGGCCACATCGGGGTGGGCGAGCCGGTGTTGCAGGGCGGTGATGCGGTCTCGGAGCCGCCGGGATTTCGCGTCGATACCGAGGATCCGGCCAACCCGGTCGGTCACCTGATCCACCGTTTCGGCGTGCTCGAGTGCTTCCACGAGTTCGGGGCGGATGTCTTCGAATAACCCTGCAGGCCAGTCCCGCAACCGGTCACGAACCTGCCGCATGTAGTCGGCGGCGAACCGGGTTGGGGCCAGGTCGGGGGCGTCACACAGACCGCGTTCTCGAAGAAGCTTCGAGAACGCGGTCTTCTCGATCGGGGAGCTGTCGCTCCTCGCCGAAATGTTGGAGGTGCCGGTAACCGAGCTTTGGCCGCGGGTGGAGACGATCCCCGGAACCGATCCGACATCGGGCGCCCGGGGGGTTGAGCCGCCTGGGGGAATCGAACCCCCGACCTTTTCATTACGAGTGAAGCGCTCTACCGACTGAGCTAAGGCGGCGTGGCCGTGTGGGCCGCGGACGAGTGTAGCCCGGGGACCACGTCGCGGAGAAACGAGTGGGTGCGACGGTCAGCGCCGGTTGGAGTAGTCGTGCTTGTTCGTGTCGTCCCGGCGGAAGACGCGACGGGCGTAGGGCCACACGACCACCAGCGCGCCGATGATCATCACGAGTGAAAACAGTTCGAACAGCATGCCTCCAGTCTGCGTGGATCGTGCGCCCGCCGCCACCGTCCGCCGCCGGACGATCGGTCAGCGCGCGGCCGCGGCGGCGGTGATCTCGGCGACCATCGCCGCGAGCGCGAAGCGCGGTTTGACGTTCATATCCAGCGCCGAGCGGCAGGCGAGCACCGCTTCGAGGCTGCGCAACAGTTGGGTGGACGACAGCTGTTGGGCCAACTCACGGGCCTGACGATCCCGGTCCGGGTGCGTCGCGGCGACCGAGGCGCGCATCGAGACCGCCAACGCGTCGCGGAACATCCCGGCGAGGTCGATCAGCGCCCGGTCGAGGGTGTCGCGGCCGGTGCGGGTGGCGCGCGACTTCTGCCGCCGCTCCAGATCGCGGATCACGCTCATCGCGCCGCGCAGGGTGCCGGCGGTCCCCTTGCCGGTACCTCCGGCGCCGAGGGCGGTGCGCAATTCCTCGAGCTCGCGTTCGTCGCGCTGCTCGCCGACCTGGCGGGCTTCGAGGTCGGCGGCCGCGGCCAGCGCCTCGGCGGCGGCGTAGGCGCGGGCCGGCTGCAATGCCGCCGACGCCAGATCGAGGGCGCGGTTGCGGTGTTCGCGAGCCTGCTCGTCGCGGGCGAGGCGGCGGGCCCGGCCGACGTGACCACCGGAGATCCCGGCGGCGATCCGCGCCTGCTCCGGGTCGAAGCCGTCGGCCTCGATCAGCACCCGGGCGATCGCATCGACGGAAGGGGTCGTCAGCGCGACATGCCGGCAGCGGGAGCGCAGCGTCACCGAGATGTCCTCGGGGTCTACCGACGGGGCGCACAGGAGAAAGACGGTGCGGGCGGGCGGTTCCTCGACGATCTTGAGCAGCACGTTGCCGGCGCCCTCGGTGAGGCGGTCGGCGTCCTCGACGATCACCACCTGGTAGCGCCCGACACCGGGCCGCCGGGACGCGACGGACACCAGCTCGCGCATCTCCTTGACGCCGATGCTCAGCCCCTCGGGGATGACGCGGCGGACGTCGGCGTGGGTGCCGGCGAGCACGGTGGAACAGGAATGGCAGTGCCCGCAGCCGGGCATGCCCGGGTCGGTGCATTGCAGGGCGGCGGCGAAGGCGACCGCGGCGTTGGAGCGGCCGGAGCCGGGTGGGCCGGTGAACAGCCACGACTGCGTCATGCGGGAGCCGGGGTCGTCGAGGCGCGCCGCGACCGCGGCGTCGGTGAGGCCGGCCACCACCTCGTCCTGGCCGACCAGCCGATCGAAGACGCTCCCCATCCTCCGGACACTATCGGTCGGCACCGACAGTCGGATGCGGCGTCTCCCCCACGCCCGGGGCAGACGGCCGGCCCGCCCATCCCCGTCCGCGATCGGGCCACAGCCGCTACCCTCGTGGTGTGGCAGAGATCACTCGCGGGAACACCCCGGACCAGGGGCTGGCCATCCTGCTCTACAGCACGTCGGCGCTGGTGCGCGAGCAGATCCGCCAGGCGCTCGGCGTCCGTCTGCATCGCGATCTGCCGCCGCTGCGGTATATCGAGTCGGCGACCGCCCCCGCCGCCATCCGGCTGATCGAGCAGGGCGGGATCGCCTTGGCGGTCCTCGACGGCGAGGCGAGCCCGACCGGGGGCATGGGTCTGGCCAAGCAGTTGCGGGACGAGGTCGACCCGTGCCCGCCGATCCTGGTGTTGATCGGTCGACAGGACGACCGGTGGCTGGCGCGCTGGTCGCGGGCCGACGCGGTGGTCGCGCAGCCGATCGATCCGCTGGAGTTGTCCGAGACGGTGACCTCCCTGTTGCTCGAACAGCTCGCATCACGCCCCTGATCGCCGACCGGAACTGCCAAGCGTTCACCCGAGGGTGATCGCCTCCAGGCGTTCGGCGATGAACTCCCCGGCCACCACCGGCGGTAGGTCATCGCGTACCCCGATCGGCGGCCGCAACGGGGTGACGACGGCGTCGTGGTCGAGTTCGTAGAAGAAGATCAGCGACACCAGGTCCTCCTCGGGGGCGTCGTCCTGCGGCGGGAGCACCCGATGACGCCCGGCCGGCCAGCGCCCACCGGACCAGTATTCGAGCAGGTCACCGATGTTGATGGTCAACGCCGCCGGATCGTACGGCGCATCGGCCCAACCACCGTCGGCGCTGAAGACCTGTAGACCGCCGGGACCCGGCTCCCGGTCGAGCACGGTGACGGTTCCGAAATCGGTATGCGGCCCGATGCGGAACTGCCCGGGCTCGGGCCGGCCGACCGCGGTCATCGGCGGATAGTGATTGATATTCGACGTCCATGTGGCGGCGCCGGCAAGGTCGCGGAAGGGATTGTCGGCGTCGACCATCCCGAGCGCGCCGGCCATCAGGGCCAACAGATCGTCGGAAAGCGCCTTGACCCGGGTTGTCCACGCCTCGAACAGTTCTCGCAGACCGGGAGTCTCGGCGGGCCAGACGTTCGGAGCGAACCAGAAGTTGTCGACCTCGGGGATGCCGACCGGGGTTTGGGCCCCCGAGTTGTAGGTCTCCTTCAGGTCGGGCGGCGTCTCGGTGCCCTCGGCGTAGCCGTTGGCCTCCATCCCGGGCCCGATCCAGCCGCGGCCGCCGACGCCGACGGCGTACCGCCCCTTGGTCTCCGCCGGCAGGGCGAAGAACTCGCGGGCGGCGGCGCGCAGGTCGACGGGCAGACTCGGGTCGATCCCGTGTCCGGTCACCAACAGGAAGCCCGCCTGCTGCAGGGAGGTGTCGACGTCGACGCAGACCTGTCGAGCCTCGTGACCGCCGGCGCGCCATCGGGCGAGGTCCACCGTCAGGATCGGGCTCTCGCTCATGGTCGTCTCCGTTCTGCGGCGGTAGGACGCCTTCATGATCGCCCGGTGGCCGGCATTTCGCCGGATGGGCGGTCGGCGGCCGCGGGCACGTCCCGGCTATCGGTGGATCGGCAGGTCCTGGATAGGCCCGGGCGGGTCGACCATCCTGGAGGAACACCACCAACAAGGAGAATGTGATGCCCCGCAGGCCCATCGAGATCGACGTACCGGATCTGACCGGAAAGCGAGCCGTCGTCACCGGCGCGAGCGACGGGATCGGCCTGGGGATCGCAGGTCGGCTCGCCGCCGCGGGAGCCGAGGTGATCATGCCGGTGCGCAATCCCACCAAAGGCGAGGCCGCGATCGCGTCGATCCGGAAGGCCACCCCGGACGCGAACGTCTCGCTGCGACAGTTGGATCTGTCGTCGCTGGCGTCGGTCGCCGCATTGGGCGAGACGCTGCTGGCCGAGGAGCAGCCGATCCACATCCTGATCAACAACGCCGGTCTGATGACCCCGCCGGAGCGCCAGGCCACCGGCGACGGATTCGAAATCCAGTTCGGCACCAACCATCTCGGTCACTTTGCGTTGACCGGCCACCTGCTTCCGCTGCTGCGCGCCGGGCAGGCGCGGGTGACCTCCCAGGCCAGCGTCTCCGCTCGCAGTGGCGGTATCAACTGGGACAACCTGCAGTGGGAACGCGAGTACAACGGCGACAAGTCCTATAGCCAGTCCAAGATCGCCTGCGGCCTGTTCGGTCTCGAACTGGATCGCCGCAGCCGAGCCAACGGTTGGGGCATCACCAGCAATGTCTCGCATCCCGGTGTGGCGCCGACCAGCCTGCTGGCCGCCCGACCCGAGATCGGCCGTGACAGCGACACCCTCGGCGTGCGCCTGATCCGCGCGCTGTCGTCGCGGGGCATCCTGCTGGGCACCGCGCAGTCCGCCGGCCTTCCCGCCGTCTACGCCGCTACCTCGCCGCGGGCCGAGGGCGGAAAGTTCTACGGTCCCAGCGGCCCCGGCCATCTCGGTGGCGCCCCGGGTGAGCAGAATCTCTACAAGCCGCTGCGCAGCACCGCGGACGCCGCCCGACTCTGGGACGTCTCCGAGGAGCTCACCAAGGTGCAGTACGCCGCCTAACCCCGTCGTTCAGCCGGTCGGCGCGAGCCGCCATCCCGCCGCCCGGCTGCGTTCGTTCCAGAACGCCGCGTACCGACCGGCCAGCGCGAGCAATTCGTCGTGGGTGCCCTCCTCGACGATCCGCCCCCGTTCGAGGAACAGGATGCGGTCGGCGTGGCGGATGGTCGACAAGCGGTGCGCGACCACCAGAACGGTTGCCCCCGCGGTCAGTTCGCGAACGCCACGCACCACCGCCGCCTCGCCGGCCGGATCGAGCGCGCTGGTCGCCTCGTCGAGCAGCACCACCGGGGCGGCCTTGAGCAGGGCGCGGGCGATCGAGACGCGTTGACGTTCACCACCGGACAGCGCCGCGCCGCCCTCGCCGACGCGGGTATCCCACCCGTCGGGCAGCCGGTCGACGATCTCGTCGACCCGCGCGGAGCGGGCCGCCCGCAGCACCTCCTCGTCATCGGCGTCGGGGCGACCGATGCGGATGTTGTCGATCACCGACTGGTCGAAGAGGTAGACGTCCTGGAAGACCGGCGAGATCCGCGACAGCAGAACGCCGGAGTGGTAGTCGCGCACATCGTGGCCGCCGAATTCGACCGTGCCGGAGTCGACGTCGTAGAAGCGGGCGGCCAGCCGCAGCAGCGTGGTCTTGCCGCTGCCACTCGGCCCGACGATGGCGGTGGTCGTGCCGGGGGCCGCGGTGAACGACACATCGGACAGCACCGGTGTCGGATCGTCCTGCCGGTAGCCGAAGGTCACGCCGTCGAAGCGCAGCCCGGTATCGCGCGGCTGTGCGGACTGCTCCGGTTCGGCGACGGCGGGGGTGTTGAGCAGATCGTTGATCCGGTCGGCGGCCACCGCGGCGCCCCGGATCGCGGTGCTCATGTCCGCGGCCTGGGCGACCGGCTCGATGAAGCGTGAGCCGACGGCGATCAGGGCGATCGCCACCGCCGGCGACAGGTCTCCCCCGGTGGCGAGGCTCAGCACCAGCCAGACCAGCAGGATGAACGCCAGTTGGACGACGAAGGCGAACAGGAAGAGCGAGGGAACGGCCGCGAGGATCGAGGTGCGTCCTGCCTTGCGCTGCCGGTCGAGCGCATCGGCCAACTGTCCGGAGCCGTGCTCAACGGCGCCGAATGCCCGCAGAACGGGTTGTGCCTGAGCGAATTCGAGGACCCGAGTGTTGGCCTCTGCCGCGGCGGCATGGCTCCCGACGGCGGCGCGGCCGTAGAGCGAGTTGCCCCACCGATTCACCAGATAGAGCACCGGCGCGGCGATCACCATCGCCACCGAGACCCGCCAGTCGACGAACAACATCGCCACCGCAACGGTCGTGGGGACGATGATCGCGGTGACCAAGGGGGCGACCAGATGAGCGAAGACACCCATCACCTCGCGGGTACTGGAGACGATCACTCGCGACGCCCGCCCCGCGGTGGCGGGTCCGAACCAGCCGAGCGGCAGCGTGGCGAGGTGGTCGCCGAGCCGCATCTGCAGGTCGCGCAGCATGCCGATGCCGATGTTGAGGCCGATCATCGCCTGTTGGTAGCTCGCCACCGCGACGACGATCAGGGCAACACCGATACCTGCCAACCATGTCCAGGCCTGGTTGAGCCGGTCGTCGAAGACCGCTTCGAGCAACGGGGCGAGCATCGCGTATGCGATCCCCTGGGCCACGGCGAGAATCACCAGGGCGGCGGCGTAGCGCGGCAGCAGCGACCGGTGCGCCGGCGGTACCAGTGCGATCAGGGAGCGGATCATCGGGCGACCTCTTCGCTATCGGCGAGGTCGCGCACCGCGGCCTCGTTGGCATCCCACAGTCGGCGGTAGACACCGTCGACGTCGACCAGTTCCCGGTGGGTCCCTTCCTGGACCACCCGCCCCTCGTCGAGGACCACCAGACGATCGACGTCGGTGATCGTGTGCAGGCGATGCGCGATCACCAGGACGGTGCGGTCGGCGACCAGATGGGCCAACGCATCCTGGATGGCGGCCTCGGACTCCGGGTCGGCGAAGGCGGTGGCCTCGTCGAGGACGAGGATCGGGGTATCGGCCAGCAGGGCGCGGGCGATCGAGAGGCGTTGCGCCTCACCGCCGGAGAGCACCGCGTCCTCGCCGATCACCGAGTCGTAGCCGCGGGGCAGCTCCAGGATGCGCTCGTGGATCTGCGCCGCGCGGGCGGCCCGCTCGATCGCCGCGTCGTCGGCATCCGGGTCGGCGATCGTGAGGTTGGCGCGGACGGTGTCGCGCAGCAGCCGCACATCCTGGAAGACGAATCCGACGAGACGGTAGAGCTCCGCCGCCGGGATCGATCGGATGTCGCGGCCGCCGATGGTGATCCGCCCTCGCGTGACGTCGAAGAAGCGGGGCAGCAGCCGCGCGAGGGTCGACTTGCCGGAGCCGCTGGGGCCGACCAGGGCGGTGATGGTTCCCGGTGCGAGTTCGACGGTGACGCCGCGCAGCACGTCCCGGTCGGAGCGGTAGGCGAAGTGCACGTCCTCGAAGCGCACCCGGCCGGGTTCGCCGTCCACCTGCTCCGTCGGCAGATGGTCGAGTTCGGCGGTGGTGTCGAGGTCGCGCAGTCGGACCGCCGCCGCGTTCGCCTGCCGCAATGACTGGGTGGCGAAGCCGACGGTCAGCACCGTCGCGCCCAAGCCCGGCCCGAGCAGCAGGAACGGCAGCAGATCCAGCGGCGGCATGCCCGCACCGATCAACAACAGACCCGCGACCAGGACCACCGACATCAGGAAGACCGGGTTGAGCAGCACACCGGCACCCGCCTCGATCCGGGTCATCGGCGCGGTCCAGGCGCGGAAGTAGGCGGCGAATCCGTCGACGGATTCCTGAAATCGCTTGTGCGCGCGCCCGATCTGTCCGAAGGTCCGCACCACCTGGATGCCGTCGACGAATTCGACGGTCGCGGCCTCACCGCGCCGTTCCCAGGCGTAGTACTCGCGCATCTTTTCGCTGTATCCCGAGCCCATCATCTTGGCCAGCGCCAGGCTGTAGCCGAGCAACGGCAGCAACAGCACGATCGCGAGCCGCCAGTCGACCCAGAACAGATAGATCAGGGAGATTCCCGGAACGGCCATGGCGGCAACAAATTCCAGGCGGGCGTGGGCGACCATGACGTGCAGGGCATCGACGTCATCCTGCAGGAGCTTCTTGACGTCGGCCGAGCTGCGGTCGGTGAACCAGCCGAGCGGCACCCGGGTCAGCTTGGCGGCGAGCATCGTTCGCAATGTCAGCTGGTTGCGGTTGTCGAGGAAGTGGGTCCACAGCAGGGAGCCGGAGTAGAGCAGTCCGCGCACACCCAGGACGGCGATCGCGATCAACGCCGTGCGCCGGGCAGCGTCCGGGTCGCCGTCGAGCAGCAACCGGGAGGCTTCGACGATCAGCACGAAGGGCGCGACCGCGCAGACCGAGGCGACCAGCACGATCAGGCTCGCAACGGTCAGCCGACCACTGATCGGCGCCAGGATGAAGGCCCTCGCCTCCCGTTCGGCCCGCTTGGCCGCTCGCGGGTCGGCCGGCTCGGCCCCGGCCTCGGCCTCGGCCTCGGCCGGAGGTTTCTGATCGACGCCGTCCATCTCGCTCCTATTTCTCACACGCTATGGGAAACTGGCGCCCAGGGTATCCCCGAATCGTGAAGAAGGAAAGGCTTCCCTAAGCATGAGTCCACGGCGTATATCCGAGGGGTCCGGAGCGCGGCCGGGTCGACCGGCCCGCATCTCGCGGTCCGCGATCATCGAGACCGTCCTCGACCTCGGATTCGACGCCGCGACCACCTCGACGGTCGCCGAACGCCTCGGGGTCGACCAGTCGACGCTCTACGGTCACGTCCGCAATCGGGCGGACATGTTGGACGCCGCCGCCGAGGAGGCGATCCGCCGCATCGAGATGCCGCAGCCCGACGGGGGGTGGCGCAGCTACGCGCGGTCGTGCACCGAGGCCATCTGGGATATCTACGAACGTGTTCCGGGCCTATCGCGCTACCTGCGCACGACGATGAGCACGCCGCCCACCATGATCACGCACGCCGCGACCATGATGCAGACCCTGATCGATCTGACCGGATGCTCGGAGTATCTGGCCGCGTTGGTCGTCGACACGATCGGCGACATGGTCACCGATTCACACCTGATGATCACCGCGCTGGACGCTCCGGTCGCCGGGATACCGGGTACGCCGACCGGCCGGGAGCGGGCGTCGGCGATCGTCGACTCCGGCGCCTCCGATGCCACTGACGCCTCCGATGCCACGGATCGGTTCGCCCACATCATGTTCGAAGCGATGGGCACGCCGGAAGCACCCAGCACCTGGTGGCGCGACAAGATCGACCTGGTGCTCGACGGGGTCGCACATCGATTGGCGGAACCGGGTCGATCAGGCAGCGACCCGGAAGGACCGGGCGGCGATGGCCGTCCCGACCACCCCGATCACGATCGTCCACATGATCGAGGCGGCCACGGGTTCGCGTAGCGGCCACGCACCGGACTCGACCGGCACCTGCCCGCCGAACAGTTCCCGCAGCGCGGCGACGACGGCGCTGATCGGATTCCACTCGGCGACCTGCCGCAAGCCGACCGGCATGGTGTCGACCGGAACGAAGACGTTCGACAGCATCAGGGTGCCGAAGATCAACGGCGCCACCTGCTGCAGCATCAGCGGGTCGCGGATCGCCGTCCCCAGGGCCACCCCGAGGATCGACAGGGCGACCCGAAAGGCCAGCAGCAGAGCAAATCCGGCCACGACCATGCCCGCCGACGCATGGATGCGCCAGCCGATCAGCAGACCGGCTCCGGTCATCGCGCCGATGACGACGACGCCGGTGATCGCCTCGGCGACCGCGGATCCGAGCGGTACCGTCACCGATCGGATCGGCAGCGCCCGCAGCCGGTCGCTCATCCCCCGGTTCGCATCGGCATTGGCGGTGCCCGCGGTGGAGGTCAACCCCATGGCGGCGACCAGCACCAGTACCCCCGGCACCAGGAAAGCGCGATATTCGGCCGCGGTGCCTCCACCGGCGAGGGCCCCGCCGAAGAGGTAACCGAACAGCAGCATCATGCCGAGCGGCGCCGCCAGGGTGACGGCGAGCAGGCCCGGCGAATGCCGGTAGACCGTCAACGACCGCCGTGCGACCACCCCGACCGCAGGGAGGAGCGCGACACGGCGTTCGGTCGTGGGAGTCGTTGTGACACGGTCGATCACGGAGCTGTCCTTTCGGTCGCGGCGAGGAAGGCGTCGTCGAGAGTGGGCCGCCGACGGTCGAGGTCCCGGACCACGATTCCGGCGCGATCGAGCGCCCGCACGACCTCCACCAGCAACAGGTCCGCCGGGATCTCGAAGGTGATCCGATCGGCAACCGATCCGCCGGCGGCGCCCGCTCCGACCCCGGATCCGGTGTCCGCCTCGGTCGCGCCGGGCGCAGGCAGCGCGCGGCGTCCACCCAGTGCGGCGATCACCTCCTCGAGCCCATCGGGTTCGGCGGCATCGACCAGTTCCACGTCGAGGCATCCGTGGGCGCGGCGCACCACGGCGTCCGGCGCGCCGGTGGCGACCACGACGCCGCGGTCGACGATCGTCACCGCATCCGCCAATCGCGCAGCCTCGTCGAGATATTGGGTGGTCAACAGCACCGCGGTACCCCCGGCGACCAGGCCGCGTACGTGGTCGTGCACCGCCCGACGGTTGCGCGGGTCGAGCCCGGTGGTCGGTTCGTCGAGGAAGAGGACCGCCGGGGACGCGACCACCGCGCAGGCGATGTCGAGGCGCCTGCGCATACCGCCGGACCACGTCGAGACCAGTCGATGCGCGGCGTCGGCCAGCCCGAATCGGGCCGGTAGGTCGTCGATGGCCCGACGCGTCTCAGTCCTGGACAGCCCGCCCAGCCGGGCGATCATGCGCAGATTCTCGACGCCGGTCATCCTCGGGTCGACGGCACTGTCCTGCCCGATCAACCCGATGCGCCGGCGCACGAGGTCGGCGTCACGCACGACATCGGCGCCGAGGACGCGGGCGGTGCCCGCGGTCGGACGCAGCAAGGTGGCGAGCATCCGCACGATCGTGGTCTTGCCGGAGCCGCTGGGCCCGAGCAGCGCGTGCACGGTGCCGGGCTCGACCAGCAGATTCAGGGTGTCGACCGCGGTTCGATCGCCGAATCGTCGGGTGAGATCGATCGCCTCGATGGCTGCGTCCGTCATGAGAACCTCCGATCCGCAAACACTGTAAGCAGTTATAGCAGATTGCGTACATCGTTCGCATTTGTCGAAGGTGACCGGGCGTGCGGCATGCTGTAGGTCATGTCGGACGGGCGATCACTGTGGCGGCGGTCCGCCGATCGTCGACCGGGCCCCAAGCCGACCCACACCCTCGAGGACATCGCGGCGGCCTGCGTGCGGATCGCCGACGCGGACGGGATCGGCGCGGTGTCGATGCGGCGGGTCGCCGCCGAGTTGAACGCCGCGGCACCCTCGCTCTATCGGTACGTCGGCGGCAAGGACGACCTGCTCGCGCTGATGGCCGACGCCGTCCTGTCCGACGTCACCTATCCGCGCCCCACCGGCGACGTCCGCACGGATGTCCATGCCCTCGCGGAGGTGTCGCGGGCGATCCACCTGCGTCATCCGTGGTTGGTGGCGACCGCTTCGACGACGCAGCCCGGACCCCGCGCGCTGGTCTTTCTCGACCGCCTGGTCGGCGCATTGGCGCCGGGCATGCGGGAGGGCGATTCCCCCATGCTCGGCGCCGCGATGATCTCCGGCTGGGTGGCCATGTTCGCCGCCCGGCAGTCCTCCACCGAGTCGACCGCCGCGGTCGGCGCACATATCGCGGCGATGCTCGCCGACGGCGATCTGCCCCACCTCGCCGGGGCGATGAGCTCGACCGGACCGACACCCGGCGACGACGACACCTTCACCGCCGGCATCGACGCCCTGCTGTTCGGCATCGTCCGGGCGCGGACGGATCAGCCGCCGAGATAGCGCCCCGGCCGATGATTCAGGGCCAGAACGATATTGAGCACCACGGCGCCCAACGCCGAGATCAAGACGTTGGTGAACGGCACCACCGCGAGAGCGACCAGCACCACGACGACGTCGAGAGCCATCTGGACGTAGCCGGCCCGCCAGCCGAACCGCTCCTGCAGGATCAGCGCCAGGACGTTGAAGCCGCCGAGGCTCGCGCCGTGCCGGAAGAGCACCAGGATGCCGACGCCGATCATGAGGTTGCCGCCGAGCGCCGCGTAGAGCGCGGGCAGGTGAATGTCGCCGAGCGCCCACTGGTGCACCTCGCTGAACAGCGACATCGCCGAGACGCACACGATCGTCTTGAGCGTGAACGCCCACCCCTTGAGCCAGAGCCCGAGGCCGAAGAAGGGGATGTTGACCAGGATCAACAGCACGCTCAGCGGTAGCCCGGTCGCCAGACTGACCAGCAGCGCGACACCCGCCGTTCCGCCGGTCACCGCGTCCGCCGAGCGCAGCAGGAACAGCCCGAGCGACGCGAGGAACGTACCGGTCACCACGGCGAGGACGTCCTCGGTCGTGGTGTGGCGGATGACGGCCGGCTGCGGAATCGGCGGAACGGTCACGGCGAGTTCTCCTTCGCTCGACTCGGCTCGGTCATCGTAAGCGCGCCCGACCGGCCCCGCCCGTCCGCGATGCCACTCCACCGACCTCACCGTCCGCCGGGCCGCCCATCCGCATCGACTCCGGTCTGTATCGACCCCGTCCGCATCTGCCCCGGTCTATATCGACCACCGCCGGCATCGATCACCTCCGGTCGGGTGCGTCACCCGGGTGGTCGCGGGTCCCGACCCGGACCGATCGGGACCGGCGCGACCGCAACCGGGTCGGTACTAGCCGATCGGAGCGGGCATCGGCGCAACCCGGTACCCACACTCGAGCGTGTCGCCGGTCGTCGGATCCCCGAGCTCGACCCGCCAGGTGTCGACGAACTGGTCGACTCCCGGCAGCATCGAGATCGTTCCCGAGATGAGCACGGTGCCGCGGGTTTTCAGGCCACGCTCGGCAAGCACGTCGAGCCAGTAGAACGGATCGAGCAGGTCGGCGACCGTACCGTCCTGGATCAACGTATCGGCGCCGGCCCCTCCGTGACCGACCCACGCCCGCATGGTGATCCGGTCCAGGTGCCCGGCGATGTCGATCAGCCGCCACGCCTTTCGCGACAGCACATCCGGGGACGCGTTCTTGCTCCAGGCGACGCCGTGCCGTTCCAACTCCCGGTCGGTGTGGTCGCAGGCCGCGACCAGCAGGACGTCCTCGTCGCGATCGCCCAGCAGGACGATGCCCCATTCGGCCTCTCCCGACGTGCGGCCGTGCTGAACGCTGACGATGTCGGTCTGCTGCGCCAGGTAGGGCGAAACGGCGTACAGCGACGGCGTGGTGGTCGGCGCCGGAACGCCGAGTTCGGCCAATTCCGCGATGTGGTGCGCCACCTCGGCTTGGTTGCGTCCGGCGTAGCCGGCATTCAGCAGCACGGTGGGTTCGACGGACTCCGTGCGGCCATCGGGCAGGTGAAAGGTCAGCATGGCTACAACTCCTCGTTACGAGCTTGTTTCCGAATCTTCCGCGCAGTTGCGCATACCGCTTGTATACATCAAGTATGGAGGACGTACAACGGAACCCGGAACGACCGGGACTGAACTGGAGCTGAATTGCGATGACGACACCAGTCGACAGAAAAAGCCTCGTCAAGGCATTCGCGGCAAGCCTCACCGGCACCGCATTGGAGTGGTACGACTTCGCCATCTACTCCGCCGCCGCGGCCTTGGTTTTCCCGGCGGTCTTCTTCCCGTCGGACGATCCACTGACCGGAACCCTGCTGGCCTTCTCCACGTACGCCGTCGGATATGTGGCCCGCCCGTTGGGCGGCTTCGTCTTCGGACGGCTCGGCGACATCATCGGCCGCAAGCAGCTTCTGGTCATCACGCTGCTGTTGATCGGCGTGACCACGTTCCTGATCGGCCTGATCCCGCCCTACGCCAGTATCGGGATCGCGGCTCCGATCCTGTTGGTTCTCATGCGCTTTGCCCAGGGCGTCGCCGTCGGCGGCGAGTGGGGTGGCGCGGTCCTGCTGTCGAGCGAATACGGAAAGCCGTCGCAGCGCGGGTTCTGGTCATCTGCCGCGCAGATCGGCCCGCCCGCCGGCAACCTGCTGGCCAACGGCACCCTCGCCCTGCTCACGTTGGCCCTGACGGACAGTCAGTTCGAATCCTGGGGCTGGCGTATCGCATTCCTGCTGTCGGCCGTGCTCGTCGGATTCGGCCTGTGGATCCGCCTCAAGCTCGAGGACACCCCGGTCTTCAAGGCCCTGCAGGAGTCCGGCGAGCGCGCCGAGGCGCCGATCAGCGCGGTCTTCCGCACCCAGACCCGACCGTTGGTGGCCGCGATCATGTCCCGGATCGCCCCCGATGTGATCTATGCGTTGTTCACCGTCTTCTCGATCACCTACGGCGTCAACAAACTCGGCTTCGACCGCAGCCAGGTGCTGGTCGCCATCCTGATCGGCTCGGCCTTCCAGCTCGGACTGATCCCGCTGGCCGGCGCGATCTCCGACAGGATCAACCGGCGCCTCGTCTACGGCATCGCCGCCGTCGGCGGAGTCCTCTGGGTCCCGGTGTTCTTCCTCATCATCGGTGGCAGCTCGTGGCCGCTGATGATCCTGGGAATCGGCGTGGGGCTGGCCTTCCACTCCTTCATGTACGGACCGCAGGCCGCGTTCGTGACCGAGCAGTTCACCGTCCGGCTCCGCTCCACCGGCAGCTCGCTCGCCTACACCATCGCCGGCGTCTTCGGCGGCGCGCTTGCCCCGCTGATCTTCACCTACCTGCTGAGCCGGACCGACTCCTGGGTACCGGTGTTCTTCTACATCGCAGCCGTCGGCGTCATCACCATCACCGGGTTGGCGCTCGGCCGCAATCCCGACCTCGACGAGGAGGAGAAGTTCGCGGCGGTGCCGGCCGCTACGTCCGGAGAAGTACCTGCAAGGTGACCTCGAGGTGATCGTCGATCGCCTCGTGCGTACGAGCCTCGTCGCCACTTTCCAGAGCGGCGACGATGGCCTCGTGCTCGACACAGACCCGGCGTTGGCGATTCGGCGAGGCGAACAACGCGGCGAGACCCGCACGCATCTGCCGCACCCGCAGGCCGGCGTAGGTACGCGAGAGCAGATCGTTGCGCGCCGCGTCGATCAACGACTGATGAAAGAGCCTGTCCAGATCGATGAACGCCTTCGCATCATCACGGGAATCGCTGCCCGCCAGGGCATCCTGCGCCTTCGCCGCCTCACGCATCTCGGCGACCGGCGCGGTCCCCGTCGCAAGTACCCGCGATGCGGCGTGCCGCTCGAGCGCCCCTCGCAGGTCCATCAACTCGGTGAGCTGTCGCCCCGACATCGCGGGCACCAGGGCGCCACGCTTCGGGACCAGTTCGATCAATCCTTCGGCCTCGAGCATCAGCAGGGCCTCTCGGACCGGGGTGCGCGACACCCCGATCTGCGTCGCGAGGTCCTGTTCGTTGAGGAACGTCCCTTCGCTGGTCGGCGAGGTGAGGATCTGATCGCGCACGTACGTGTACGCCTTTTCCCGGCCCGAGAGCTTCTGCATACTGCCTGTATACACCCCGGCCGTGAGCCGGCTCGATCGAACGAGGAGCATGTCGTATGTCATCAACCCGGCGGATAGCGCTCGCGCAGGTGAACAGCACCGCGGACCCGGACGAGAATCTCGGAATCATCGAGAACCACACAGCCGCAGCCGTTGCCGACGGGGCGTCGATCGTCGTGTTCCCGGAGGCGATGATGCGTCGATTCGGTGAGCCGTTGGCCGAGGTGGCGCAGCCCGTGACCGGACCGTGGGCGAATGCCGTGCGCAGGATCGCCGAGCGCCACGGCGTCACTCTGGTCGCGGGCATGTTCACCCCCACCGACAGTGGGCGCGTGCGCAATACGGTGATCGTTGTCGGCCCCGGTGTCGACGCCCACTACGACAAGATTCATCTCTATGACGCCTTCGGGTTCGCCGAATCCGACACCGTGGCGCCCGGCACCGAGCCGCTCGTCGTCGACATCGGCGGGCTGATGCTCGGTGTCGCAACGTGTTACGACATTCGCTTCCCGGCCCTCTTCCAGACCCTGGCCGACCGCGGAGCGCAGTTGATCTCCGTATCGGCCTCGTGGGGCGCGGGCCCCGGCAAGGTCGATCAGTGGCAGCTGCTCGCCCGGGCGCGCGCACTCGACTCGACAACCTTCGTCGCGGCCTGCGGGCAGGCCGATCCAGCCGCCGATGGCGGGCCGGCGAGCGGATCCGCTCCGACCGGCGTCGGGCACAGCCTGGTGGTCGGCCCGAACGGCGTCGTCCACGGGGCCCTGGGAGCGGCATCCGAGCTGCTGATCGTCGACATCGATCTCGACGAGCTGGGAGCGGTTCGGGCATCGTTGCCGGTTCTGGCGAATCGCCGCAGCTTTCCCTCCGACGCGGAGGTCCTCACGTCCGAGCGGGCGTGAGGACGCCACCCGAGCGGCCGCGGACAGGCCGACCGAGCCATCATCGGTCGGGCTCCGCACCGGCCGCCGAAGCGTCACTCCCCCGCAGCCAGCACCAGTGTGCGATCACCGAAGGTGGCGGTCACCGCGATGGTGCCTCCGAGCGCTTCGACGTACGCCTTCAGGGTGGCGAGCGCCGATCGACCGAGATCACCGGCCTCCAGGGCGGAGATGGTGGGTTGGGTGAGGTCCAAACGCTCGGCGAGTTCCTTTTGGGTCACGCCCTGCTCTTCACGAATCTCGCGAAGTCGGTAGGCCCGCTCCTCCACCTCCATGCGCACCACGTGCTCGGTCACGGTGGCGATATCCACGGGACGCTTCGCCCGCACGTCATTCCAGGAAACAGTCTTGGGCTTGCTCATCTTCACTCCACCTCACCGTCGAGCCATCGATCGAATCGGTCGTCCGCTATCGGAATATTCGTGTCGTACCACTGCGTCCACTCGCCCGCCTTGTCGCCGGCGACGAGCAGGATCGCTCGGCGCCCCGGGTCGAAGGCAGACAGAATCCTCACCTTGCTGCGCCCCGTCGAACCCGGACGCAGCTCCTTCATGTTGTGATGCCGAGAACCCCGGATCCGATCGGCCGTCGGTCGACCCAATGAGGGGCCCTGCGATTCCAGGCGGGCGATCGCGGCAGCGACCAGGTTGTAGGTTGCATCGTCCAATCCCAAAACCCACGACTCCACGTCCTCCCAGAGCCGCACATCCCAGGGCACACCTCCGAATATAGATCAGGAGCGATATCGATTCAAGTCGATATTCATCGATCCATCCCGCGGCGTGCACACTCGGCTTCCGTGGTCACCGCGCCGACAACGACCGAGATACTCGGGAACCTCTTCCGCAGGAGTTGCGTCCAAGACAAAGGACCGCTGACGACGGAGGTAGACCATGCCCGAGGGTGACATCCTGCGCATCGAACCCGGCGCAGCCGAGCGCATCGCGCAAGCCTTCGACAAGCATGCGGACAACCTCGCAGATGCGGCCTTCCGCCTGAGGAATGCGCGATACTCCACGGGTTTCGCGGGCTTCCCGTCCGCAGTGGAACTCGACGACGGCTTCAAGAACAAGGCCACATCGGCGATTTCTCATCTGCAGGTCCAGATAGACGCGGCCCGAACCTGCGCCGCCCAGCTTCGTGCCGCCGGCGCGGCGTACGCGGAGACCGACACGTCCAGTTCGACGGCGATCCACGCCTCGGGCGACAGTGTTGCCCCCGGGCCGGGCCTGCGGTGAGGGTTCGAGCCACGATCGCGGGAACAGTTATCGCGACATCCGCCCTCGTAGGCTGCTCCAGCTCCCCGGACACCGCACCGACCGACACCCCTCAACCGACATCTGCGCAATCCTCGGCGTCCGCAGCAACGGCTCCCGCGTTGCCCGAGGTCACCTTCAACCCGTGTGACGACATCGGCGATGCACTACTGCTTCGATTCGGTTTGGATCCCGCAAATCGGGACCGGAACGAGTTTGCGCTCGGGAGGGAGACCATCCTGGCGTGCAATGTCGTCGGCGACCACCGCGCGGTGGGCTTCGTCGCCCAAAACACAGCATGGGAGGACATACCCTTCGACGTCACGCCGCAGCCGGCCTCCGTCAACGGACGGGAAGCGTGGTACGTCCCCGGCGGACTGAGCGATGACTCGTGCACCGTCCTGATGCGCACGAACTTCGGGGCGGTCATCGTGGACAGCGCCCCCGGACTGAGCCGACATCCGGACCCGAGTCTGGATCGCTGCGACTCGATCATGGAGATCGCCGAAGCGGTCGAACCGCTTATCGACAACTGAAATCTCGGGCATCGCACCGAATCGCGGCGTGCACTCTCGGCTTTATTCATCGACAACCACCTGAGCACCGCAGCCGGCTACAGGCACGCCAACGACGCCGTTCGGAACATTCGGATAGCCTTGCCTTACTTATCATCTGAATTTTCCGAAACCTCGCTTCGGCCCCATCCAATCACCTGACGTTGTCGCCCACACCGCCTACTCTGAGTGTCGTAGCTCACATTGGTACGCCCGTGTGATTTCTGCGATGGCGATGGGGAGGTGGGTCGGTGAACCCGTTCGTGCCGATCCTCGTGCTCGGCGGAATCGCCGCGGTCTTCGCCGTGGTGTCGATGGGGATCGCCCAGTTGGTCGGGCCCCAGCGGTACAACCGCGCGAAGGTCGAGCCCTACGAATGCGGTGTCGAGCCCACCCCGCAGCCCGAGGGCGGTGGCCGCTTCCCGGTGAAGTTCTATCTGACCGCAATGCTCTTCATCATCTTCGATATCGAGATCGTCTTCATGTACCCGTGGGCGGTCCACTTCGACGCGCTCGGCCTGTTCGGCCTGGTCGCGATGGCCATCTTTCTGTTCAACGTCTCGGTGGCCTACGTCTACGAGTGGCGGCGGGAGGGTCTGCGATGGGACTAGAACGCGCCCGCGCGACCCGTCGGCAGCGGGCACGCGACCGACCTCGACCGGAATGCGACTAGGAGCGGATCGATGGGTATCGAAGAGAAGGTTCCGAGCGGCTTCCTGCTGACCACGGTCGAGAAGTTCGCCGGCTTCGCCCGCCGCGGCTCGCTGTGGCCGGCGACCTTCGGCCTCGCCTGCTGCGCGATCGAGATGATGGCGACGACGGGCGGTCGATACGACATCGCCCGGTTCGGCATGGAAGCATTTCGCGCCTCCCCCCGGCAGGCCGACCTGATGATCGTCGCCGGCCGGGTCAGCCAGAAGATGGCCCCGGTCCTGCGGCAGGTCTACGACCAGATGGCCGAACCGAAATGGGTACTGGCCATGGGTGTTTGCGCTTCCTCGGGTGGCATGTTCAACAACTACGCCGTCGTCCAGGGCGTCGATCACGTCGTCCCGGTCGACATCTACCTGCCCGGCTGCCCACCGCGCCCCGAGATGCTGATGAACGCGATCATCACCCTGCACCACAAGATCCAGGAGATGCCACTGGGCGTCAACCGGGAGTTGGCCATCGCAGAGGCGGAGAAGGCAGCGTTGGCCTCGCCGACCACCCTCGAACTCAAGGGGCTGCTGCGATGAGCGACTCCCCGAACCGCGGCGGCGCCGAGCGACGCGGCATGTTCGGCGTCCTCGGCAGCGGCGATACCTCCGGCTACGGCCGCCTGGTCCGGCCGATCCCGCTGCCGAACGCGACCCAACCCCCGTACGGCGGCTGGTTCGACGAGGTGGTCGACACCCTCACCGAGGTGCTGCCCGAGTACGGCGCCGACGCCGAGGCGGCGATCGAGCAGGTGGTGATCTTCCGCGACGAGGTAACTCTGCACATCGCCCGCGAGCATCTGCCGACCGTCGCCCTCGCCCTGCGGAACGACCCGCAGCTGCGGTTCGAATTGTGTCTGGGCGTCAACGGCGTTCACTATCCGGAGCAGACCGGCCGGGAACTGCACGCCGTATACCCGCTGGTGTCGATCACCCACAATCGGCGGCTGCGGCTCGAGGTCTCGGTCGGCGACGACGACCGGCACATCCCCTCGCTGTATCCGGTCTATCCGACCAACGACTGGCACGAGCGGGAGACCTGGGATTTCTTCGGCATCATCTTCGACGGCCACCCGTCGCTGACCCGCATCGCGATGCCGGACGACTGGGACGGCCACCCGCAGCGCAAGGACTACCCCCTCGGCGGCGTCCCGGTCGAGTACAAGGGGGCGCGGATCGCGCCGCCCGATCAGCGGAGGTCGTACAACTGATGACCGACACCACGCACGAGGCCGACACCCGCCCGGCACCCACCGAGATCACCGTCGCCGGCGGCGACTGGGAGGACGTCATCGAGGCGGCGCGGCAGACCTCCGGCGGCATCGAAACGATGGCCGAGGAGCGCATCGTCGTCAATATGGGTCCGCAGCATCCGTCCACCCACGGGGTGCTGCGGCTGATCCTCGAGATCGACGGCGAGACCGTCACCGAGGCCCGGTGCGGAATCGGCTACCTGCACACCGGAATCGAGAAGAATCTCGAACACCGCACCTGGACGCAGGGCGTCACCTTCGTCACCCGGATGGACTATCTGTCGCCGTTCTTCAACGAGACCGCGTACTGCCTGGGCGTCGAGAAGCTCCTGGGCATCACCGACGACATCCCCGAACGCGCGACGGTGCTGCGCGTGTTGTTGATGGAGCTCAACCGCATCACCTCGCATCTGGTGGCGCTGGCCACCGGCGGCATGGAACTCGGCGCCGTCACCCCGATGTTCACCGGATTCGGTATCCGCGAACGCATTCTGGACGTCTTCGAGGCGATCTCGGGCCTGCGGATGAACCACGCCTTCGTGCGGCCCGGCGGGCTCGCGCAGGACATGCCGGACGGCGGCGAGGAGGCGATCCGCGATCTGCTGCGCATGCTGCCCGGCTCGCTCGCGGAGATGTCGGCACTGCTGACCGACAACCCGATCTGGAAGGGCCGCACCGAGAACGTCGGCTTCCTGGACCTGACCGGGTGCATGGCGCTCGGGGTGACCGGACCGGTGCTGCGCGCCACGGGGCTGCCCTACGACATTCGTCGGGCGCAGCCCTACTGCGGCTACGAGACCTACGACTTCGACGTGATCACCGGCACGGGTGCGGACTGCTACGAGCGCTACCTGATCCGGGTCAAGGAGATGACCGAGTCGGTGAAGATCGTCGAGCAGTGCATGGATCGGCTGCGGCCCGGGCCGGTGATGATCACCGACCGCAAGCTCGCCTGGCCGGCCGATCTGCAGCTCGGCCCCGACGGTCTGGGCAACTCGCCCGAGCACATCGCCACGATCATGGGCCGCTCGATGGAGGACCTGATCCACCACTTCAAGCTGGTGACCGAAGGGATGCGGGTCCCCGCCGGCCAGGTGAACGTGTCGGTGGAATCGCCGCGCGGCGAACTGGCCGTGCACATGGTCTCCGACGGCGGAACCCGGCCCTATCGGGTGCATTTCCGCGATCCGTCGTTCACGAACCTCCAGGCGGTCGCCGCGGTCTGCGAAGGCGGCATGGTCGCCGACGTGATCGCCGCGGTCGCGAGTATCGATCCGGTGATGGGAGGTGTCGACCGATGAGCGCCACCGGGACCAACGGAGACCACGGCGCGGCGGGGGGCACCGGACCGATACTGCTGCGGATCGGCCGCCCGCCGAGCGAGCAACCCGCGGAGCCGTATCCGGCCGAGGTGCGGATGGGGCTCGAACGCGATGCCCGCACGATCATCGCCCGCTATCCGCAGAAGCGGTCGGCGCTGTTGCCGCTGCTGCATCTGGTCCAGTCGGTCGACGGCTACGTCACCCCGACCGGAATCGCGTTCTGCGCGGACATGATCGGGCTGACACAGGCCGAGACGGCGGCCGTCGCCACCTTCTACTCGATGTACCGCCGCGAGCCGACCGGGACCTACCGGGTCGGGGTGTGCACCACGACGCTCTGCGCGGTCCTCGGCGGCGACGAGATCCTCGCCACGCTGCGCGACCATCTCGGCGTCGACCACGGCGAGACCACCGACGACGGGGCGATCACGCTCGAACACCTCGAATGCAACGCCGCTTGCGATTACGCCCCGGTGATGATGGTCAACTGGGAATTCTTTGACAATCAGACACCGCAGTCGGCACGCGATCTGGTCGACGCCCTGCGCGCCGGGCAGACGGTGTCGCCCACCCGCGGGGCGCCGCTGTGCACCTTCCGGGAGACCGAGCGCATCCTGGCCGGCTTCCCGGACGAACGGCCCGGCGCGCTCGACGCGAGCGGCGCGGGCGGCGATCCGACCCTCGCCGGTCTGCGGGTGGCCCGCGCGAACGGCATGCGCGCCCCCGCCTTCCCCGAACCCACCGGTGACGCCACACCGGATACCGGCCCGGCGGAAGGGAACTGACATGTCCGAACAGCCGCAGACGGTCACCCCCGGCGGGCCCCGCTTGGCGCCGGTCCTCAGCGCGCAGTGGGACCAGCCGTTCAGTTGGACGCTCGACGCCTACCGCGATGCCGGCGGCTATCGGGCGGTCGAGACCGCACTGGCGATGCATCCCAACGACGTGATCGCGCTGGTCAAGGACGCCGGGTTGCGCGGACGCGGCGGCGCGGGCTTTCCCTGCGGGCTCAAATGGTCGTTCATCCCGCAGCCGGACCCGCAGCGTCGGCTGCCCGATCCCGCACATCCGCACTACCTGGTGATCAACGCGGACGAGTCCGAGCCGGGGACCTGCAAGGACATGCCGCTGATGTTCGCGAATCCGCACGCGCTGGTCGAGGGGGCGATCATCGCGTCGTACGCGATCCGCGCCTCGCACGCGTTCATCTACCTGCGCGGCGAGGTGGTGCCGGTACTGCGTCGACTGCGCGCCGCGGTCGCGGATGCCTACGCCGCCGGCTATCTCGGAAAGAATGTGCGCGGCAGCGGTTTCGACCTCGAGCTGATCGTGCACGCCGGCGCCGGCGCCTACATCTGCGGCGAGGAGACCGCGCTGCTCGATTCCCTCGAGGGCCGGCGCGGACAACCCCGGCTGCGTCCGCCGTTCCCGGCGGTCGCCGGCCTGTACGCCTCGCCGACGGTGGTCAACAACGTCGAATCGATCGCGTCGGTGCCGGCGGTGATCTCCGGCGGGATCGACTGGTTCCGGTCGATGGGATCGGAGAAGTCGCCCGGCTTCACGCTGTACTCGCTGTCCGGGCACGTCGTGCGACCCGGTCAGTACGAGGCCGCGCTCGGCATCACCCTGCGCGAGCTGCTCGACCTCGCCTGCGGTGTGCGCCCCGGCCACACCCTCAAGTTCTGGACGCCCGGCGGCTCGTCGACACCGATCCTCACCGAGGAGCACCTCGACATCCCGCTCGACTACGAGGGCGTCGCCTCGGCCGGTTCGATGCTCGGCACCAAGGCATTACAGATCTTCGACGACACGGTCTGCGTGGTGCGGGCGGTCCGGCGGTGGATCGAGTTCTACGCCCACGAATCGTGCGGCAAGTGCACCCCCTGCCGGGAGGGCACCTACTGGCTGGTGCAGGTCTACGCCCGGATCGAACGCGGTGAGGCGACCGCCGCCGACCTCGACACCCTGGTCGACATCTCCGGAAATATCGCCGGCAAATCGTTCTGCGCGCTGGGAGACGGCGCCACCAGCCCGATCCTGTCGTCGCTGAAGTACTTCCGGGACGAATACGTCGCCCACCTCGACGGGGCCGGCTGCCCCTTCGACCCCTACGCGACGACGGTATTCGCGCTCGAGAGCTCCGGAACGGAGGGCGCCCGATGACAATCACCAGTGGTAGCGACGAAACGGTCGCCGCGGACGCGGTCGAGACGGTCACCGTAACGATCGATGACCACGAGATCAGCGTGCCCAAGGGCACGTTGGTGATTCGCGCGGCCGAATTGATCGGTGTCGAGATCCCCCGGTTCTGTGATCACCCGCTGCTCGATCCGGTCGGCGCCTGCCGGCAATGCCTGGTCGAGATCGAGGGACAGCGCAAGCCGATG
The DNA here is from genome assembly GCF_001552615.1 of Millisia brevis NBRC 105863. Lineage (GTDB taxonomy): Bacteria > Actinomycetota > Actinomycetes > Mycobacteriales > Mycobacteriaceae > Millisia > Millisia brevis. Next base: position 189,381 of record NZ_BCRN01000008.1, on the reverse strand, counting down.
GCCTCGTGCACCGTCACGGTGGCCGACGGCATGGTCGTGCGCACCCAGCACACCTCCGCGGAGGCCGATCGCGCCCAGGAGGGCGTGATGGAGCTGCTGCTGATCAACCATCCGCTCGACTGCCCGGTCTGCGACAAGGGCGGCGAGTGCCCGCTGCAGAACCAGGCGATGTCGACCGGACGCCCGCAGACCCGGTTCACCGACACCAAACGCACCTACCCCAAACCGATTCCGCTGTCCCCGACGATCCTGCTCGACCGGGAGCGCTGTGTGCTCTGCGCCCGGTGCACCCGCTTCTCGGAGCAGGTCGCGGGCGACCCGTTCATCACCCTGCTCGAACGCGGAGCGCTGCAACAGGTCGGCATCTACGGCGACGAGTTCGACTCCTACTTCTCCGGCAATACCGTGCAGATCTGCCCGGTCGGCGCGCTGACCGGCGCCGAGTACCGCTTCCGCGCCCGCCCCTTCGACCTGACGTCCTCGCCGAGCGTGTGCGAGCACTGCTCGAGCGGCTGCGCGCAGCGCACCGACCACCGCCGCGGCAAGGTCCTGCGCCGCCTCGCCGGCGACGATCCGCAGGTCAACGAGGAATGGAACTGCGACAAGGGGCGGTGGGCGTTCTCCTATCCGACGCTGCCCGACCGGCTGAGCACCCCGCTGGTCCGCTCGCCGGAGGGCACCCTGGAGCCGGTCTCGTGGTCCTACGCCGTCGATGTCGCGGCGCGCGGGCTCGAAGCCGCGCGCGGCGATGCCGGGGTGATCGTCGGCGGCCGCGCGACGCTCGAGGACGCCTACGCGTACGCAAAGTTCGCGCGGGTGGTGTTGGACACCAACAGCATCGACTTCCGCGCGCGGGCGCACAGCACCGAGGAGAGCCGCTTCCTCGCCGAGCGGGTGGCGGGCGCCCGACCGGTGCACTACGCCGATATCGAGCGCGCGAGCGCGGTCCTGTTGGTCGACTTCGAGCCGGAGGAGGAGTCGCCAATCGTGCATCTGCGGCTGCGCAAGGCTTCGCGGGCGGGTCTGCCGATCACGACGATCGCCCCCTTCGCCTCCCGCGGTGCGCAGCGCCTGCACGCGACCGTCCTGGCGACCGCACCCGGCGGGCAACCGGCCATCCTGCGCGCCCTCGGCTGCGCACCTGCCACCACCCATACCCACACCCCGGCCGACACCGACACCGACACCGGAATCAACGACGCGATCGCCCGCATCGCCGCGCAGCTGCGTTCCGCGGGGGCGCTGATCCTGGTCGGCGAGAACGCCGCGGCGACACCCGGCACGCTGACGGAGGTCGCCCGCCTGGCCGATGCCACCGGCGCCCGGATCGCGTGGATCCCCCGGCGCGCCGGGGAACCGGGGGCGATCGCGACCGGCGCCCTGCCCGATCTGCTGCCGGGCGGCGCCCGGGTCTCCGATCCGGTGGCCCGCGCGATCCTCGCCGAACTCTGGCAGGTCCCGCTGCTGCCGTCGGACTCCGGCAACGAGTCCGCGGGCATGCTCGCCGCGGGCGGCGCCGGCTCGGGCGCCCTGGTGATCGGCGGCGTCGACCCCGCCGACCTGCCCGATACCGCCGAGGTCCTGGCGGCGATCGAGGCGGCGGCGTTCGTGGTCAGCCTCGAACAGCGCCCGAGCGCGGTGACCGAACGGGCCGACGTCGTCTTCCCGGTCGCCGCGGTGGTCGAGAAGGACGGCACCTTCCTGAACTGGGAGGGCAGGCCCCGCGGCTTCACCGCGGCGCTGCCCAGCGCGGGCGCGCTGTCGGATCTGCGGGTCCTCGACCGCATCGCCGACGAGATGGAGATCCCGCTGCGACTGCCCGAACCGGCGGTCGCCCGCGCCGAGTGGATCACGGTGCGCGATCGCCTCGCCGAGCGCAGGCCCGCGACGGCGACCGCGGCCCCCACCGAAGCCGCCCCACCGACCGAACCCGCCCCGCAGCCCGAGATGCCCGGCCCCGGTCGCGCCATCCTCGCCGCCGGCCGCACACTGCTCGACCACGGGCGGCTGCTCGACGGCGACCCGCGCCTCGGCGAGACCGCGCGACCGGCCGTGCTGCGCCTGTCCGCGCGGACCGCCGCCGGGATCGGGGTGCGCGACGGTGAGTCGGTATCGGTGCGCGGACCGCGCGGCTATCTGAGCCTGCCGGTCGAGATCACCGAGATGGTCGACGCGGTGGTGTGGATGCCGCTGCGCACCGGCTCCGGGTCGGTCTACGCCGACCTCGGCGCGCGGATCGGAGACCACGTCGACATCCGCGCAACCGGCACCGGTGACGGCTTCCCCGGCACCGGGGAGATCCCCGTCGTCGAGGAGATGTGATGAGCGGCCCCGTCATCCTCGCCTCGACCGTCGACCTGTCCGCCTTCGGACGCGACCCCTGGTGGTTGGTCCTGGGCAAGGCGGTGGTGATCTTCGTCTTCCTCGTGCTGACCGTGCTGGTGGCGATCCTCGCCGAACGCAAGGTGATGGCGCGGATGCAGCGGCGGCTCGGCCCGAACCGGCTGGGGCCCGGTGGCAGCCTGCAGAGCCTCGCCGACGGCATCAAACTCGCCCTCAAGGAAGCGATCACCCCGACCGGCATCGACAAGCCGATCTACCTGCTCGCCCCGATCATCGCGACCATCCCGGCGATCGCCGCGTTCGCGGTGATCCCCTTCGGCCCCCAGGTATCGATCTTCGGTACCTGGACGCCGTTGCAGCTGACCGATCTGCCGGTCGCGGTGCTCTACATCCTCGCGGTGACCTCGATCGGGGTCTACGGAATCGTGTTGGCGGGCTGGGCCTCCGGCTCGACGTATCCGCTGCTCGGTGGGTTGCGATCGTCGGCGCAGGTGGTGTCCTACGAGATCGCGATGGGCCTGGCGTTCGCCTCGGTCTTCCTGCTGTCGGGCACGATGGCGACGTCGGGAATCGTTGCGGCGCAGGACCGTATCTGGTACATCGTCCCGCTGCTGCCCGCATTCCTGATCTATGTGATCTCGATGGTCGGCGAAACCAACCGCGCCCCCTTCGACCTGCCGGAGGCCGAGGGCGAACTGGTCGGCGGCTTCCACACCGAGTACTCATCGCTGCGCTTCGCGATGTTCATGCTCGCCGAGTACATCAACATGGTCACCGTCTCCGCCCTGGCGACGACGATGTTCCTCGGCGGCTGGCACGCCCCGTTCCCGATCAGCCTGTGGTCGGGCGCGAACTCCGGGTGGTGGCCGGTGCTGTGGTTCGTCGCCAAGGTGTGGCTCTTCCTGTTCCTGTTCATCTGGCTGCGCACCACCCTGCCGCGGCTGCGGTACGACCAGTTCATGGCGCTGGGCTGGAAGGTGCTCATCCCCGGCGCGCTGGTGTGGATCATGGCCGTCGCCACCATCCGGGCATTGCGCATCGAGGGGTACAGCATCGGCACGGTCACGATCGTGGCGATCGCGATGGGCGTCGCGGCGCTGGTCGCCTTCGCCATCTGGTGGCAGTTGCGTCGCCGCAAACGCCCCGAGAAGCCCAGCGCACCCGACCCGTCCCAGCCCTTCGATCCGATGGCGGGCGGCTTCCCGGTCCCCCCGCTTCCCGGCCAGGTCGCCGAGGCGCCGACCCGCCGAGCCGGGGGTGGCCGCACCACGCCGTCCGGAACACCCGCGGACCCCACGAAGAAGGAGCCCAGCAATGCCTGACTTCACCGGCCCGCTCGCCGGCTTCGGGATCACGCTCGGGGCGATGTTCCAACGTCCCATCACCGAGGAGTATCCGGAGCGCAAGCGGCCCACCGCCGCTCGCTATCACGGCCGTCACCAACTCAATCGGTACGCCGACGGACTGGAGAAGTGCATCGGCTGCGAGCTGTGCGCCTGGTCGTGCCCGGCGGACGCGATCTACGTCGAGGGCGCCGACAATACCGAGGCGGAACGGTTCTCCCCCGGCGAGCGGTACGGCCGGGTCTACCAGATCAACTACCTGCGCTGCATCGGCTGCGGACTGTGCATCGAGGCGTGCCCCACCCGGGCGCTGACGATGACCAACGAATACGAACTCGCCGACGACAACCGCGCCGATCTGATCTACGAGAAGGACCAGCTGCTCGCCCCCCTCGAATCCGGCATGGAGGCGCCGCCGCACGCGATGGTCCCCGGCACCACCGCCGCCGACTATTACCGCACCACCATGGACCTGCCGACCCCCGAGGTGCGGACACCGGACGCGCACGAGACCGCGGCCCGGCACGCCCGTGCGGTCGACGCCGACGAACCCGCCGGATCGAGGCGATGATGGAGATCTCCACGGGTGAGGCCGTCCAGTTCTGGATCGTCGCGCCCCTGATCGTGATCGCCGCCCTCGGCGTGGTCACCGCCCGCCGCGCGGTCTACTCGGCGCTGTGCCTGGCCGCGACGATGCTGCTGCTGGCGGTGCTCTACATCGCCCAGGGTGCACCCTTCCTCGGCGCGGTCCAGATCGTGGTCTACACCGGCGCGGTGATGATGCTGTTCCTGTTTGTGCTGATGCTGGTCGGCGTCGACTCGGCGGACTCACTGGTCGAGACGATCAAGGGTCAGCGGGTCGCGGTCGCGGTCGCGGCGATCGGTTTCGCGCTGGTCCTCGCGGGCGGGATCGGCAACGCGGCGACCAACGGGTTCACCGGTTTCGGCGCGATCTCCGACCCGGCGAACCCGGCCTACGGCGGCAACGTCGACGGCCTCGCCGAGCTGATCTTCATCCGCTACGTGTGGGCCTTCGAGCTGACCGGGGCGCTGCTGATCACCGCGACGATCGGTGCGATGGTGCTCGCGCACAAGGAGAAGCTCGGCCCGGCCCTGACCCAGCGGGAGGTGTCGATCGAGCGGTTCCGCTCCGGTGATCGGGTCACCCCGCTGCCGTCGCCCGGCGTCTTCGCCCGGCACAACGCGGTCGACCTCGCCGCTCCCCTACCGGACGGCTCGCCGGCGCATCTTTCGGTCAGCCGGGTGCTGATCAGCCGGCGGGTGGCCGCGCATCATCCGGACGCGATCGAGCGGATCGACGAACTCGGCGACGACGCCGACACGTCCGAGGCGCCCGGCACGGACGGTCCGGTCGACGGAAATGGCACCGGCGCGGGTGATTCCGGGAACGGACGGCACCGATGAGCCCGGAGTACTACCTCTACCTGTCGGGGGTGCTGTTCACGATCGGCGCGGCCGGCGTGCTGCTGCGTCGCAACGCGATCGTGGTATTCATGTGCATCGAGCTGATGCTCAACGCGGTCAACCTGACGTTCGTCACCTTCGCGCGCATGCACGGTGATCTGTCCGGTCAGGTCTTCGCCTTCTTCACCATGTTGGTCGCGGCCGCCGAGGTGGTGGTCGGCCTGGCGATCATCGTGGCGATCTTCCGCTCGCGCCGGTCGATCTCGATCGACTCCGACAGTCTGCTGAAGCACTGAGATGGAACAGACAACCTCGATCGCCCTGCGGCTGGTGATCCTGTTGCCCCTGCTGGGCGCGACGATCCTGTTGCTGGCGGGCCGGCGGGCCGACCGGTGGGGCCACCTGCTGGGTACCGGCGCCGCGCTCGCCTCGTTTGTCGCGTCGCTGAGCCTGTTCATCGGCATGCTCGGCCGAGCCCCCGATGCCCGCGGCCTGCACGACGTCGTCTTCAGCTGGGTACCGGTCGGGGCCTTCACCATCGACTTCGGCCTGCAGCTCGACCAGTTGTCGGTCTGCTTCATCCTGCTGATCACCGGCGTCGGGTCGCTGATCCACATCTATTCGATCGGCTACATGTCGCACGACCCCGGCCGACGACGCTTCTTCGCCTACCTGAACCTCTTCCTCGCGGCGATGCTACTGCTGGTCCTCGCGGACGGATTCTTCGGCCTCTACGTCGGCTGGGAGGGTGTCGGTCTCGCGTCGTACCTGCTGATCGGGTTCTGGCAGCACAAGCCGTCGGCGGCCACCGCGGCGCGCAAGGCCTTCGTGGTCAACCGCGTCGGCGATATCGGTTTGGCCGTCGGCCTGATGATCATGGTCGCCGAGTTCGGCACCGTCTCCTATGCGGGCGTCTTCGCCGGCATACCGGAGGCGTCGACCGACACTCTGACCGCGCTGGGGCTGGCACTGCTGCTCGCCGCCTGCGGCAAGTCCGCCCAGGTGCCGCTGCAGTCCTGGCTCGGCGACGCCATGGAGGGCCCCACCCCGGTGTCCGCGCTGATCCACGCGGCGACGATGGTCACCGCCGGTGTCTACCTGGTGATCCGGGCGCACCCGGTCTTCGAGGCCGCGCCGATCGCCCAATCGGCGGTGCTGATCGTCGGCGCGGTCACCATCCTGTTCGGCGCGATCATCGGCTGCGCCAAGGACGACATCAAGAAGGTGCTCGCCGCCTCGACGATGAGCCAGATCGGCTACATGATGCTCGCGGCCGGGCTCGGCCCCGCGTCCTATCCGTTCGCGATCATGCTGCTGCTGGCACACGGCTTCTTCAAGGCGGGCCTCTTCCTCGGCGCCGGCTCGGTGATGCACGCGATGCACGACGAGGTCGACATGCGCCGCTACGGCGGGCTGCGATCGGCGATGCCGGTCACCTTCGCGACGTTCTTCCTCGGCTACCTCGCGATCATCGGGGTGCCCCCGCTGGCCGGGTTCTTCGCCAAGGACCCGATCATCGAGAACGCCTTCGGCGCACCGGGGCTGACCGGCCCGATCGTCGGCGGCGTCACCCTGGTCGGTGCCGGTCTGACCGCCTTCTATATGACCCGAGCGGTGCTGATGACCTTCTTCGGCAAGGCGCGGTGGGCCGAGGGTGTACTGCCGCACGAGTCGCCGCGGGTGATGACGATCCCGATGATTATCCTGGCGCTCGGCTCGATCGGCGCGGGCGGCTTCCTGGCGATCGGCGACCGACTCGAACATTGGCTCGAGCCGGTGATCGGGTCGGCGCACGCCGAACATCCGGTGCCGGTGTGGGTGATGACGTCGATCATCCTGGCGGTCGTCGCGATCGGTGTCGGGGTGGCCTACCGGCAGTACGCGCTGCGCGAGATCCCGCAGACGCCGCCGCTGGACGTCACCGCGCTGACCGTCGCGGCGCGACGCGACCTGTACGGCGACGCGATCAACGAGGCGGTCTTCATGCGACCCGGTGTCGCGCTGGTCGACGGCATCGACCGGCTCGACCGACGCGGCATCGACGGTGCGGTCACCGCCGCAGCCGCCGGCGTGGGACTGGCCTCGGGGCGTGTTCGTCTCTGGCAGAACGGATTCGTTCGGTCGTACGGGTTGGCGATGTTCGCCGGCACCGCGGTGATCCTGGCGGCGATGTTGGTGACGGTGTGGTGACCGCACGCGGTACGGCGAGGAGGGCGCAATGAGCGGGTTCCCACTTCTGTCGGCGCTGTGGATACTTCCCGCCGCCGGCGCACTGATCTGCCTCGTGCTGCCCACCGGTTTTCGGCACGCGGCCCGACCGCTGGCCCTGGGCGTCTCGCTGGCCACCCTGGGCCTCGCCGCCGCGGTCGGGATGTCCTACTCCCCGTCCGGCGACCGCTTCCAGCTGGTCGAGTCCCGGCCCTGGATACCGTCGTTGGGCACCGGATACATCCTCGGCGTCGACGGCATCGCGGTGGTGCTCGTCCTGCTGACCGCGGTGATCGTGCCACTGCTGCTGGTCGCAGGCTGGCGCGATACCTCCAACACCGACCCCGCCGACCGGTCGACGGCCACCTATGTGGGCCTCTTCCTCGCCGTCGAGGCGATGGTGCTGCTGTCGTTCATCGCCCTGGACGTCCTGCTGTTCTACATCCTCTTCGAGGCGATGCTCATCCCGATGTACTTCCTCATCGGTGGCTATGGCGGCCCGAACCGGTCGCGCGCGGCGGTGAAGTTCCTGCTGTACAACCTCTTCGGCGGTCTGATCATGCTCGCCGCGGTGATCGGTCTGTATGTGGTCACCTCCCGGCCGGGCAGCGGCACCGGTGGGGCGACGTTCGACTTCCGTCTGATCAGCGAAGCGGTCGCCGCGGGAACGCTGCCGGCCGGCGCCGGGCTGATCAACGCACTCTTCCTCGGGTTCATGTTCGCCTTCGCGGTCAAGGCGCCGCTGTGGCCGCTGCACACCTGGCTGCCCGACGCCGCGGTGCAGTCCACCCCGGCGACCGCGGTGCTGATGATGGCCGTCGTCGACAAGGTCGGCACCTTCGGCATGCTGCGCTACTGCCTGCAACTGTTCCCGGAGGCCTCCCGCACCTTCGCGCCGGTCATCATCGCGCTCGCGGTGATCGGCATCCTCTACGGCGCGCTGATCGCGATCGCCCAGACCGACATGATGCGCCTGATCGCGTTCACCTCGATCTCGCACTTCGGCTTCATCATCCTGGGCATCTTCGCGATGACCGAACTGTCCCAGGCGGGTTCGGCGCTGTACATGGTCAACCACGGCCTGTCGACGGCGGCGTTGTTCCTGATCGCCGGGTTCCTGGTCAGCCGGCGCGGCAGCGCGCAGATCTCGGCCTTCGGCGGGGTGCGTCAGGTGGCGCCGGTATTGGCGGGCACCTTCCTGATCGCGGGCCTGGCCACCCTCTCGCTTCCGGGGCTGGCGCCGTTCATCAGTGAGTTCCTGGTGCTGGTCGGCACATTCGAGCGCTACCGGGTCGCGGCGGTCATCGCCTCGGTCGCCCTGGTGCTCGCGGCGATGTACGTGCTGTGGCTCTACCAACGGGTGATGACCGGCCCGCCGGGCGCCGGAGTTCAGGGTCTGCGGGACCTCGTGCCCCGCGAACTGGTGGTCGTCGTGCCGCTGATCGCCCTGCTGATCGGATTGGGCGTGTACCCGAAGCCGGCGTTGGACATGATCACCCCCGCCGTCGCGGGCACCTCGATCGAGGTGCAGCCGCCGGCGGCCGTGGCGGACGGAGGAATCCCGTGACCGGCACCACCTCGCTGCTGGCGGCGCCGCTGCCGGCGCCCTCGATCGAGTACGGGCGGCTGGCACCGGTGCTGATCGTGCTCGGCGTCGCCGTGGCCGGCGTCGTGATCGAAGCCTTCGCCCCGGCCGCGCGCCGGTGGCTCCTGCAGGTGAGCCTGGCGGTGGCGGGCCTGGTCGCCGCGGCGGTCGCGGTGGTCCTGCTCGCCGGTCGGGTCGCGTCCTTCCCCGACGGCGGGGTGTCGATGGTCGGCTCGATGATCGTCGACGGCACCACCCTCGCGTTGCAGGGCATCGTGCTCGCGGTGGCGCTGCCCGCGATCCTGCTGGTCGCCGAGCGTCGGGTCGAGGTGACCGCGGACGGCATCCCGGCGGACGCCTTCGCCGCGCGCGCATCGACGATTCCCGGCAGCGTCGCCGAACGGCAGGCCACCCGCGCCGGGGTCACCCAGACCGAGGTCTTCCCCCTGACGATGTTTGCCGTCGGCGGCATGCTGATCATGCCCGCGTCCGGTGATCTGCTGACGATGTTCATCGCCCTCGAGGTGTTGTCGCTACCGCTGTACCTGTTGTGCGGCATGGCTCGTCGGCGGCGGCTGATGTCGCAGGAAGCGTCGCTGAAGTACTTCCTGCTCGGCGCCTTCGCGTCGGCGTTCTTCCTGTTCGGGGTGGCGCTGCTGTACGGCTATGCCGGCACCTCCGACCTGGCCGACATCGCCGCGGCGATCGACGCCGACACCGGCAGCCGCGCCCTGGCCGTCACCGGCGCGGCACTGCTGGTGGCGGGGTTGCTGTTCAAGATCGGCGCGGTGCCACTGCACGCGTGGATCCCGGACGTTTATCAGGGCGCGCCGACGCCGATCACCGCGTTCATGGCCGCGGCCACCAAAATCGCCGCGGTCGGGGCCCTGCTGCGGGTCCTGACCACCGCGCTGCCGGATCTGACCGACAGTCTGCGCCCGATGCTGTGGGCGGTGGTGATCCTGACGATGGTCGTCGGGTCGGTCGCCGCGATCTCGCAGACCAACGTCAAACGGATGCTTGCCTATTCGGCGGTGGCGCACGCCGGCTTCATGCTGACCGGCCTGGCCGCGGCCGGCGCCCTGGCACCGTCCGCGACGATCTTCTACCTCTTCGCCTACGGAATGTCGACACTCGGCGCGTTCGCGATCGTGACGCTGGTGCGCACCTCGCGCGGCGAGGCGGACGACCTGTCGAGTTGGGCGGGGCTGGGCAAGCGGTCACCGCTGGTGGCCGCGATGTTCGCGCTGCTGCTGCTCTCCTTCGCCGGTATCCCGTTGACCAGTGGCTTCATCGCCAAGTTCGCGGTCTTCCGGGCCGCCGCCGAAGCCGGTGGCGGCGCTTTGGTGGTCGTCGGCGTGGTCTGCTCGGCGATCGCCGCCGCGTTCTACGTGCGGGTGATCGTGTTGATGTTCTTCACCGACGCGGGCGAGGACCCGGCGGTGGTGACCAATCCCAGCGCGCTCACCAAGATCGCGGTCGCCGTCTGCACGGCGCTGACGATCGTGCTCGGTCTCGCCCCCCAATGGGCCCTCGACCTGGCGAATCGTGCCGCGGAATTGTTGACCTGATCCCACCGCGGGCCGACCCGGACGGGGGATTCGTCCGGGTTCCCGGGTTCCTGCCGGCTTCTTGACACGGACGCTCTATGTTCACCTGTTGTTCTTTTTGGTGACACCGAGGGTTCGCCGAAGAGGAGGTGGCATGAGTCTGATCGACCGATACCGCAAGCGCCACGTGCACGACACCGCGTCCACATCCGAGGACGACGCCGCGCCGGAAACCGCCGACGGGGCGCCCGGCGTCGCCGCGAGGGAGACCGGCTACCTGCAGACCGCCAGTCGACTGCACGCGTTCAACCGCTACGAGATCAAGTATCTCGTCGACGAATTCGACGTCCCGCGACTGCGCGAGGAACTGTCCGCGCGCATGGACACCGACCCCCACTCTCCCGTCGGCGGCTACCCGGTGACCTCCCTCTACTACGACACCGCCGATCTGCGGTTCTACTGGGAGAAAATCGAGGGCCTGAAGTTCCGCCGAAAGCTGCGGGTGCGCTACTACGGCGCCCCCGATGCCTGCACCGACGACACCGAGGTGCAGGTCGAGATCAAGCAGCGCGTCAACCGGGTCACCCAGAAGCGGCGACTGTCGTTGCCCTACGGCACCGCCCGCCGGTGGCTCGACGATCGCGAGGCGATCACCGTCGAGGGCGCGCAGGCCTTCGTCAACGAGGTCACCATCCTGGTCGGCAATCTCGACCTGCGCCCGATCGTGACCACCGGCTATCTGCGCGAGGCCTTCGTCGGGCGCGAGGCCGATCTCGGTCTGCGGGTGACGATCGACCACCGCGTCCACGGGCGCGATCGCGACTTCCACTTCGCCGCCGACGTGCCGAACCGGTTCACCGTCCCCCCGAAGCTGGCGGTCGTCGAGATCAAGGCCAACGAGCGGATCCCCTACTGGGCCACCGATCTGACCGCCCACCTCGACATGTCGGTGATCCGGATGTCGAAGTACTGCCAGTCGGTTCAGGCCTACGATCTCGCTCCCCGGTCGCGCGGCGGAGCACTCGAGAAGGTGCTCACCCCCGACCGGTTCCACACCCTCACCCGCTGAGCGATGCGGACGCGACGACGCCGTCGCAGCCGGCCCCTTCCCCGATTCCCACGCGCCGGAGTCGTCTCTTCGCGCGCCGACCGAAAGCCATCATGACCATCGACTTCCAAGATCTCAGCGGAACGTTCTCGACGTTCGATGTCGCCATCTCCCTGGCGCTGTCGTTCGTGCTGTCGACGATCATCGCGAGCGTCTACCGCTATACCCACAAGAACGTCTCCTATAGCCAGTCCTTCGTGCAGACCCTGGTGCTGTGCGGAATGATCATCACCGTCATCATGCTGGTGGTCGGCTCGAATATCGCCCGGGCCTTCGCCCTCGTCGGCGCGCTGTCGGTGATCCGATTCCGCAACGCGATCAAGGAGACCCGCGACGTCGGGTTCATCTTCCTGGTGATGGCGATCGGTATGACCACCGGAACGCGGTTCTATCTGCTCGCCATCGTCGCGACCGTGGTGATCTGCCTGGTCCTGCTGATGATGTACCGGTTCAACTGGTTCAAGAGCGATATCCAGCGCCAGGTGGTCAAGGTGCAGGTGCCGCCGGAGCGCGAGTACGTCAACCTGGTCGAGGACGTGCTGATCGCCAACTGCTCGGACTTCGAATTGGTGTCCACCGAATCGGTCAGATCCGGTGCGCTCAACGAGTTGTACTACACCGCGCAATTGAAGAAGGACCGCAAGCCGGCCGACCTGATCGCCGCGCTCGGTGAGGTCAACACCGGGCAACGGGTGACGGTGCTGACCGGATACGACCAGACGGATATCTGATGACCGAGCTGAGCGGCGGACACTCACCTCCGAAACTGAAACTGCGGCACCGCCTCCCGACGTCGCTGCGCCAACACTGGAAGCTGCTCGCCGGACTGATCGCCTTCCTGATCGTGCTGGTGGGAGTCTTCGGGTCGACGATGATGCGGCCCTACATCACCAGCGATACGACGATCGTGCAGTCGTCGATCACCGAGAACATCTCCGGCACGGTCGATCTGTTCGATACCTCCGTGGAGCACACGGTGTCGGTGGACATCACCGACGAGGAATACAACGAGATGATCACCGAGTACGAGAACAACGGTGACAAGGTCTGGGTGACCGCCGATGTGACGATCGACGGCACGACGATCAGCGACGTCGCCGTGCGGCTGAAGGGCAACTCCACCCTGATGGGTCTGCGGGGCGACAACGCCGGGGGGCCGCCCGGCAGGACCGATGAGCAGGCCGGCGAGGATCCGGCGGATGCGACGGGTGACGCGAACGGCGACGCTGCGGCGGCGCCGGCGGAAGCCACCACCGACAGTGCGGCGCCGGCGGAGAGCACCGCGGACGCGGCAGCCGGAACAGAGGGCACCGCGGAGGCGGCAGCCGGAGCAGAGGGCACCGCGGCCGACGCCGCAACCGGAGAGAGTGCGGCCGGGGGCCCGGGCGAAGGCGGAATGGGCGGCGGTATGGGCGGCATGATGTCGTCGGTATCGGCGGACGATCCGACGAGTCTGCCACTGCTGCTGGACTTCTCCCGCAATACCGACGGGCGCGCCTACCAGGGCCTGACCCAACTGTCGGTGCGGCCGGGCTCCCCGGTGCTCAACGAGGCGATGGCCCTGTCGATCACCGCGGCGACCGACCAGCCCACACAGCGGTACGCCTACACGGTGTACTCGGTCAACGACAGCGCCACGACCACGCGCCTGCTGCTCGAGGTGCCCGATGAGACGTACGCCAATTCGCTGTTCGACGACAGCGAGGGCTACCTCTACAAGGCCGACGCCTCATCGAGCTTCACCTACGTCGGCGACGACCAGGCCGACTACACCGACCAGTTCGACCAGCTCAACGGCGACGGCGCCGGCGACCTGCAGCCGATCATCTCGTTCCTGAAGTGGCTCGACTCCGCCGACGACGAGACCTTCGACCGCGAGCTCGCGGACTGGGTGGACGTCGACTCCTTCGCCGAATACGTCGCCACGCAGAACCTGCTGGTCAACAGCGACGACATGTCCGGCCCCGGCCAGAACTACTACCTCTGGTACGACCGCGACACCGGCAAGCTCTCGGTGATCTCCTGGGATCTGAACCTGGCGATGAACGGCAGCACCGACGCCGGACCCGAAGACTCGGTGTCGATGGGCGGCGGGATGCCCGGCGGCGGTGGCCCGGGCGGTGAGACAGCGGACGGTCAGCTGCCCGAGGGCATTCCGCAGGAGGTCGCCGACGCGATCGCCAATGGGCAGATGCCCGAAGGCCTCCCCGGCGGCGATCAGGGCGGCAGCGGGGGCAGCGGTCCCGGCGGCAATGCGCTCAAGGAGCGCTTCCTCGCCTCCGATGCGTTCGCCGATCTGTACACCGAGACCTACTGGGATCTGTACGACGGAATCTACGGCAACGGCACCGCCCAGACCCTATTGGACGGCCTCGCCGACTCGGTACCGACCAGCGACGGTCTGACCGCCGAGGAGTTGGCCACCGATATCGACAGCATGCGGACCTGGATCACCGCCCGCACCGATGCTCTGGCCGATATCCGATCCACCACATGATCTTTGGGGAGTTTCGCAGCCACCGAATGGATGCGAAACTCCCCAAGGACCGGTGGTCCACCGGTCGCAGGGATCAAGCGAGAAGCCGGCGGACCGTCATCGAAGCCACTCGCCGGACTCGCCCACCGTCGTGCAGGTGGTCCGCCGGTCGAGTACCTCCGCCAGCGCCTCGGGTAGGGCTTCGAACAGATCGATGATCGCGTCGGCGGATTCCAGTTCGGCGCGCCGGCCGACACCATAGGAGACCGCCACCGTCGCGGCACCGGCCAGCCGACCGGCGGTCACATCGTGAGAGGTGTCGCCCACCATGACCGCCGTGTCCGGATGCCCGCCGAGCAGGTCGAGGGCCAACTCGATGGCGTCCGGCGCCGGTTTCGGCGCGACGACATCGTCGGCGCCGACCACGATTCCGATCATTTCCGACAAGCCGGAGGACCGCATGATGCGCACCGCACCCGTATGGGACTTGTTGGTCACGACCGCCGCGTGGCAGCCCCGGCCGCGCAACACGTCGAGTGTGTCGAGCACACCCGGATAGAGCAACTCACGACCGAGGGGCACGATGTTCCGTTCGTAGCGGCGCAGATACCCCTCCGATATCCGCCGCGCCAGTGTGGATTCCCCGTCGGCGAGGCTGGATGCCATCTCGGGGAGCGACCGTCCGATCAGCCGGCGCACCCGGCCGGGCTCGATCGCCCGGCCGGTGAGGTCGCGCACCTCGGCGGCAAGTTCCGTGCCGATCAATTCCGGCGTTCGCAGCAGCGTGCCGTCGAGATCGAGCAGCACCGCCGTCATCGAACGGCCATCAAGCTCGGGTAATCGACGTACCCCTGCGCGCCGCCCGAGTAGTACGTCGACTCGTCCGCGGCGTTGTACGGCCCACCGGCCCGAATGCGCTCGAGCAGATCGGGGTTGGCCAGGAAGGCCGCGCCGACCACGACCGCTCGCACCCGGTCACCGTCGACGATCGACGCCGCCTGCGGATCCCAGTGCCCGGTCGGGGCCGATCGACGTGGATTGACGATCGTCGGGCCGGACCACAGTTCGCCGATCCGGGCGGTCGGCGCCGGTGCGACCGCCTCGAGGACGTGCAGGAACGCGATCGGTGGCAACTGCATCAACAGCGGCCGGTAGGTCTGCTCGAGGTCCTCCTCGACGATGTCGTTGTACGGGTTCGACGGGGAGATGCGCAAGCCCACTCGCCCCGGTCCGATGGCATCGGCGACCGCGGCCATCACGGCAACCGGCAGGGCGGCCCGCCGCTCGGGGTCGCCACCGTACGCATCGTCGCGCAGATTGGTATTGGCGGCGAGGAATTGATGCAGCAGAAAGCCGTTGCCGCCGTGGATTTCGACGCCGTCGAAACCGGCTTCGATCGCCAGGACGGATGCGGAGACAAATCCGTCGACGACGCGTTCGACGCCGACGGCATCGAGCGCCACCGGGATCTCGTACGGCTGCATGCCCGCCGGCGTGAAGCATCTTCCGGCCGCCGCGATCGCGGACGGGGCGACCGACCGGTGGGCGCTGGGGTAGAGCGACCGGTGGCCGATGCGACCGGCGTGCATCAACTGGACGACGATGCGCCCACCGGCCCGGTGCACCGCATCGGTGACCGAACGCCACCGCTGCGCCTGCTCCTGGGTGTGCAGGCCGGGTGTGTTGAGGAAGCCCTGACCGACCTGCGTGGGATGCACCCCCTCGGAAATGATCAGGCCCGCCCCGGCGCGCTGCGCGTAGTACTCGGCCATCAGGTCGGTGGGCATACCGTCGGCGGTCGCCCGGCTTCGGGTCATGGGGGCCATGACGATCCGATTGGGCATGACCAGGTCACCGAGCGTGGTTTCTTCGAAGAGATCAGACATGGTGGGGCTCCCCCTTCCGGAGGGTCGATGCGGATCGTTCGAAATCTGCTGCCGCTACCGCGAGTTCACCGGCGACCTCGGCGGTGCTGATCAGTACGGCCTGGTTGGCGGCCGAGGTCCGCCCACCGGTCGCGGTGTCGACGCGACGCATGACAAAGGCGGTGACGTCCTTGCCGCGGACCCCGGATCGCTCGGCGTCGAGCAGCGCTTCCTCGACGGCCACCCGAGCGACCTCGGAGTCGACGGCGTCCTCTTCGCGCGGGGGTGTGGTGACCACCACCGCCGTCGAACTGCCCAATTGGCGGTGCCGGTGGACCGCCCCCGCCAGGACCATCGGGTCGTCGATGCGCAGGGGACTGGGGAAGCCACTGCTGCGGCAGTAGAAGGCCGGGAAGTCGTCCGATCGGTAGGAGATGACCGGAACCGACTGTGTTTCCAGATATTCCAGGGTCAGACCCAGATCGAGGATGTTCTTCGCCCCCGCGCAGACCACCACGATCGGGGTGCGAGCGAACTGAATGAGGTCGGACGAGATGTCCATCGTCCGAGCCGCACCCCGGTGTACCCCACCGATACCCGCGGAGCAGAAGTGTCCGATACCGGCCGCATGGGCGGCGATCACCGAGGAGGCGACCGTGGTCGCACCCGGCCCGCCCGAGGCGAGCGCGTACCCGAGGTCGCGGCTGCTCACCTTGGGGATCCTCCGGCCGGTGGCGAACCGCTCGATCCGATTGTCGGTCAAGCCGATCAGGATCCGGCCGGCATCGACGGCGACGGTGGCCGGCACCGCGCCCGCGGCGCGTACCGCGTTCTGCACGGCCAGGGCGGCCTCCACGTTCCGCGGGTATTCGAGGCCGTGGGTGATGACATTCGACTCGAGCGCCACCACCGCGACTCCGGCAGCCAGGGCATCGGCCACCTCCGGGTCGACATCGAGCAGGTCCCCGATGGTCATCGCGGATCACCTCCGATCGCGCTTCCCGCCGGAGCGCCCAGCATCCGTTGGGCGGCAATGACATCCACGACTTCGCCGACGTCCTCGGCGATGAGTGAGTAGTGGTCACCGCGCAGCGTCAGGACGGTCGGCTCGACGGCCGAGTATCCGGAGGACCCGTCGAGGAAGGTGTAGTCGTCGCCGGTGGCCTTCAGGATGGTCACGCGGGCGTTCAGGGTGCGGCCGGCCAATTCGGCGAAGGTGTACTCGAACTGGAATGTACGCTCCACGATGCGAGCGATCCGGCGTACCACCTCGGACGGCAGCTCGGGGGTGGCCACGGCCATGAAGGCGACGAAGCCGTCCTCGTCGCAGACCTCGCGTACGCAGCGCTCGACGACCTCACCCCGAATCGTGCCGCCGAATACCGAATACAGGATGCGTAGATAGGTCGCGTCCTGATAGCGGGCGACCCGACGTTCCCGTCGAGGTTGCGCCTCGACGGTCGGGTTGCCCGGGCACAGCAGCACCACGTCGTCGACCACCCGGCCGGACTGTTCCAGCTGCCACGCCGCCTCGAAGGCCACGCGAGCGCCGAACGAGTAGCCCCACAGCGTGTACGGGCCGTCCGGGGCGACCGACAGGATCTGATCGATGTCGGCGCGGGCCATCGAGTCGATGCTGGTGAACGGCTCCTCGCCGGCGTTGATCCCCCAGGCCTGTACCCCGATCATCGGTCGCTGGTCGATCGCGGCACCCAGCCGACGCAATCCCATCGGCGAGCCTCCCAGACCGGGCCAGCAGAAGACCGCGCGGCCGTCGGCCCGATCGTTGAGGGGAATCAGTCGGGAATCGTCGGAGTCGAGTTCGTCGATGCGGGCGACCAGATCTCGGAATCGTGGGTACCGGAAGAGGGTCTGCACCTTCAGGGCGATCTCGCGTTGGGCGTTGATCCGGTTGATCAGGCTGACCGCCTTGAGCGAGTCGCCGCCCATGACGAAGAAGTCGTCCTCGACCGATACGTCCTCGTAGCCGAGCAGGGCGCTCCAGTGCGGTGCCAGCCACCGCTCACCCCGATTGCGCGGCTCGATGATCCGCCGCGATTCGGTACTGCCGGCCAGTCGGAATCGATCGACCAGGGCGACTCGATCGATCTTGCCGTTCGGGGTCTGCGGCATGTGGTCGAGGATCGTGATGCGAGTGGGAACCATGTAGTACGGGAGGCTGCGCCCGAGATCATCCTTGATCAGCTCGGCGGGACCGCGCATGTGGACCTTGTCCTCATCCATCCCCTCGCTGCCGATCTGCTGCTGGGTCAGCCGCCCACCCACGGCGAAGTACGATGCACTGCTGGAGATCCCGACCCGCGACAGCAACCGGTCGATCCGGACGGCCGCGGGCAGCGGATGCCCGGACCTCGAGCTGTAGCCCGCCGACATCAGCCCGAGCGCGAAATCGTTGGCCTGCAGGCGATGCAGCGCTCGGCCGAGGGCCACGTATTCCAGCGGGTGTCCAGGCGCGTCGACGGTCATCGTCACCGCGAATCGCGACTGCCGGAACGTCTCCTGGTTGATCGCGATCACGTGGTTGATCTCGACGACGTCGTCACCGATTCGCTCGACATGCCCCTCGTCGACGCCGTAGAATCCCGGCGCCAGGCCGTCGACCCCGTCGTTGTGTACCTGCACGAACCACCGCACCAGGTCCGGGAAGTGGCCACCGCCCTGCGGGACGGCATCGACACCGCCGAGGTATACATCGGTCGCACGGGAGGAGAGGGCTTCACGCCGGGCGGGATCGACGTCGACCGGAACGATGTCGAGGCCCTGATCGACGAGTGCCTCCTCCAACGTCCCGAGCATATGGCCCATCTCGATCTCGAGCACCTCATCGACGTTGGTGCGGTATACGGTTTCGATGGCGTCCCGGCGCCCGAGGAAGTGCAGCCGCAACCGATTGTCGGAGTCACCCGGAACGTCACCGTCACCGATCCGGTACAGGCCGTGCCGCTCCGGGTGGTAGTAGTAGATCCCGTCGTCGATACCGTCGAGGTTCGCGACCTCCACCAGCAGCTGGGTCGCATAGAGCGCCCCGGGCGACGCATAGGCGAACTTGGGCAGGAGCCGAGTATCGCTGTCGAATTGACCGAACCAGCGGAGCAGTTCGCTCAGCCCGTCGAAGGTCAATTGGGAGAGGTCGCGGCGGTAGCGCGGACGTTGCGGTGCGGCGATCGCCGCCAGGAGGTCGTCGCGGGTGACCGTCCCGCCGAGATATTGCCGATATGTCTTGCGGGAGAAGACCTGTCGTCGGACGTGCTGGGTGCCGGCCCGGTGGTTCAACGGCACGGCCGGGCAGTTGGCCAGCTCCCCGTCGTCGCGCAGACCCGGATTGGACAGCTGGGCGCGGACCTGGACACGATCGGCCTTGGATTGGTGATGGGCACCGTGCGCGCCCTGGTCCATCAGCGCCGCCTGCTGGGGATCCAACTCGACGGCAGCCATCAGGGCGGCGTGATCCGAGCGCGGATCCTCGACCACCACGGTCGCGGCCTGTCGGACCCAGGGATGCTCCTCGATCCGATGGCTGACCTCATCGAGCTCGATGCGGTGCCCACGGAGCTTCACCTGGGTGTCGCTGCGCCCCACGAAGGTCAGCTCGCCGGTGGCACCCGCGCGGACGAGATCACCGGTGCGGTAGTGCCGGACCTCGCCGCCGGCGGGAACCGTGATGAAGGCGGCGTCGGTGAGATCCGGGCGTCCGATATACCCCCGCGCGAGTTGCGGACCGGCGAGCAGTAGTTCGCCGACCTCACCCGGCCCGACCGGTTGGAGCTGCTTGTCGACGACCACGGCCGCGCACCCGTCGACCGGCCGGCCGATGGGTACCGTCGGCGGAGCCGATGGGCTCACATCCGCGACGTCGACGACGTGCGAGGTGGCATTGATGGTGAACTCGGTGGGGCCGTACAGATTCGTCAGCCGCACCCCCGGAATCGCGCGCAGCACATCGCGAGCCAGGGCGGAGGTCAACGGCTCGCCGCCGCTGAAGATCCGGCTCAGAGCACGCGCGCCGCCGAGGCTCTCGGTGGCGACCAGCGCCCGCAGCAGGGTGGGTACGGCCTGCAGGGCGGTCACGTCGTGGGCGTTCAACGCGGCGAGCAGGGCTTCCGGATCGCGATAGAGGCCCGGTTCGCCGAGCACCACACATGCGCCGGTCGCGTTCGCGAGCAATTCCCACTGCGCGGCATCGAAACTGATCGGCGTCTTGTGCAGGATCCGGTCGTGCGACGCGAGATGGTCGCGCCCCAACCAGGCCAGCTGATGTCCGACGGCGGCGTGCGAGACCGCCACACCCTTCGGTCGGCCGGAGCTGCCGGAGGTGTAGACGACGTACGCCAGATCGCCGGCCCGTACTTTCGGCAGGTCGATGCCGGTCGCGCTCCCCTCGCCGGGGACCACCACCGCGACCGTCGACGGCAGGATGGAACGCACCCGGTCGAACCTGTCCGCGCTGGTCAGTACGGTCCGAACGCCGGAGTCGGCGACCATATAGGCCACTCGCTGTTCGGGATAGTCCGGTTCCAGTGGCAGATAGGCGGCTCCGGACCGCAGTACCGCCCACGCCGAGACCACCAGATCGACACTGTGATCCATCAGAATCCCGACGGTGGTGTCGGGCGTCGATCGGCGTTCCCGGTCGGAGGCCAGCTCGCACGCCCACCGCGTGCTTCGTTCGACCAGTTCGGCATAGGTGACGTGGTCGTCCCGGTCGGTCAGGGCCACCGACCGGGGTCGTCGTTCGGCTCGGTCGTCCAGCAGGCTCAGCAGGGTCGGTCCCGTTGCGGTTACCTTCACGGCGCCTTCTCCTTCGAAGCTGACAGTGCATCGATGGTGGTATCGCCCGACATCACCGGGCTCACGTTCTGCGGACCGCCCGGCTGATGGCCGGCGGGCGGTTGGTGCTGTCGGGAAAGCGCGAATTGAATGAGAGCGATCGAGGCGATCACCGCGCAGGCGCCCACGATCTGCCAGGCGGTCAGGTCCTCCCCGAGGAATACGTATCCCAGCGCAACCGCCGTGACCGGGCTGAGGAATCCGAGGAAGGAGACCGCCACCGCCGGTAGCCGTTCGATGCCGCGGAACCACACCGCGTAGGCGATCAACGCCCCGATGACCGCCAGATAGGCGAATCCGCCGATATTGCGCGTGGTGACCGCGGCGGGAAGTCCCTCGACGATCAGCATCGGCGGAACCAGCAGCAGGCCACCGAGGAACAGCTGGACACCGGTGAATCCGAGGATTCCGGTGCCGGGCGGCCGTCCCCAACGCTTGGCGAGCACGATGCCGGCGGCCATGCTCAGGGCGCCGAGCAGGCCGGCGACCACACCGATCGTGCTGATCTGGGCGTTCGAGCGCAGCACCAACAGCGCGATGCCGGCGGTTCCGATCGCGCAGGCCACGAGGTGAATCGGCAGAATCCGCTGGCCCAGGAGACCGACGCCCAGCAGCAGCACGATCAGCGGCTGCACCGACATCACCAGCGCGGCGACACCACCGGGCAGTTGGTAGGCGGCCACGAACAGCAGGAAGAAGAAGATGCCGATATTCAGTGCCCCCAGGACCGCGGACCGAATCCACCAGATCCCTTGCGGCAGCGTCCGAGTCAGCACCATCAGCAGCAGACCCGCCGGCAGCGCGCGAACGACGGCGGCCAGCAGTGGACGGTCGGGCGGCAGGAATTCGGTGGTCACCAGATAGGTGGAGCCCCAGACGATCGGGGCGAACGCCGTAATCGCGTAGTCGGTGGTCGACGTTCTTCTCATCGTGGATGCCCGTCGGTGCCGAAGTAGCGGTCCCCGAAGTCGCCGATGCCGGGAATCATGAAGTTGTTGATATCGAGGCTCTCCTCGATCGACGACGTCACGATGCGCAGATCCGGATGGCGCTCGACGACGCGGCGCAGTCCGGACGGAGAGGCGAGCACGTTGACCACCACCACCCGGTCGTCGGTCACCCCGGCGGCGCGGAGGACATCGAGGGCGGTCAGCAGCGATCCGCCGGTGGCCAGCATCGGCTCGAGCAGCAGGACGTGGCCGTCCCCGATCCGTGGAGGAAGGTGGGAGTAGTACAGGTGTGGTTGCGAGGTGGCCCGGTCCCGCTGGATCAGGATCTTGCCGATCCGCGCACCGGGCAGGATCGACCAGACCTCGGACTCGATGCTCTCGCCCGCGCGCACCACCGCGACGGCGCATACCGAGCAGGTCGGTCGCACGCCGCGAAAGGTATGTCCGGGCGGGGTGCGGACGTCGATCGATTCGAAGGGGAGCTCACAGACGGCGGCCTCGAGCAGCGCCCGGAAGACCCGACGCGAGTGGGTGACGAAGTTCTCGCGGCTGGCGGTATGGTCCCGCATCCGGGTATGCGCGTCCAGAAGTGCCGCGGTCCGCGGCAACTCGATGACACGCCGATCCCGGCGCGGATCGAATCCGTTTGTACCGTTGGAGATCTCAGAGAGCTGCGAACGCACGCTGCGCCTCCTGCACGAATCGGCGGACCTTCTCCGGATCCTTGCGGCCGTCCGGCCCCTCCACGGCGGTGTGGGCGTCGACCCCCGCGGGCCGCACCCGCGCGATCGACTCCGCGACATTCGCCGGGTTGAGCCCGCCGGCCAACATCAGCGGGCGCTCGGAGCGATGCGCCAGGGCGGCGCTGATCGACCAATCGTGGGTCTTGCCGGTCGCCCCGCGGGCGCCGGTGGCGGGGTCGTAGGTATCGGTGATGTACATGTCGACGTGGGCCTGCGTCCGCTCGATATGCGTCAGCAGCTCGGCCCGATTCTCTTCGCGGACCACCAGCGCCGCGAGGATGGTCAGGTCCGGGCGCAGCGCTCGCAGCCGGGCCAGTTCGTCGATGCCGATCTCACCGTGTAACTGAACGGCGCTGCACCCCAATGAATCACAGAACCGGGCGATCTCGTCGGCTCGATCCAAATAGGTGATCAGGACTCCGGCACGACCTGCGGGCAGTCCGGCGATGATCGCGCGGGCGTCGGCCTCGCTGATGTCGTCCTTGCCCGACGGCAGCCGCAGCGGGAACCCGAGCCAGTCGACTCCGTTCTCCAGCAGCAGGTCGGCTTCTCTCGCGTCGATGATTCCGGCGATCTGAACGAGGGCCTTCATGGTGACTCCTCACCGTGGTCGGATACGGGTTCGGAATCGATGCCAAATGTTCGACATCGAACTATTTGCACCCTGAA
This sequence comes from Millisia brevis NBRC 105863, assembly GCF_001552615.1. GTDB lineage: Bacteria > Actinomycetota > Actinomycetes > Mycobacteriales > Mycobacteriaceae > Millisia > Millisia brevis. The sequence goes on along the minus strand of NZ_BCRN01000008.1, from coordinate 166,268 downwards.
GGTTAGATCTTGTATTCTTTGATATCAAGTGAAGGGAACGTGAATGGAAATCGACCGGGTTGATCGAATCCTCGAGCAGTGGCGCCGCGAGCGACCGGACCTCGACGTCAGCGCCATGGGCGTGCTCGGCCGGCTGGCTCGCGCAAGTCGGCTGGCCCGCACATCGATTCAGCGACTGATGGCAGGGCACGGGCTCGAACCGTGGGAGTTCGATGTACTCGCCACACTTCGACGCTCGGGAATCGACAACCCGATCACGGCAGGCAATCTCGCCGAGCAGACCATGGTCGGTTCGGCGGCGATGACCAATCGGGTCGATCGCCTGGTCGAACGCGGACTTGTCGACCGCCGCACGAACCCGAACAACCGCCGGCAGTTGCTGATCTCGCTCACCCCGGCCGGACTCCGACTCATCGACGAGGTCATGGTCGACCACGTCGCCGGCCAGCAGGAGATGCTGGCGGGCCTGACACCCGACGACATCGACACCTTCGCAGACCTGCTCCGCCGATTCCTGCTCGCCCACGGCGATCGCGTCGAATGATCCCGGTCGCCGGCATCACCGCACCCACCAGGAGGGCATACCCATGCACATCGCCGTCATCGGAGCCACCGGAATGGTCGGCCGCAGACTGGTCGACGAGGCGGTCGGCCGCGGCCATCGGGTGACCGCCCTGTCGCGGCGCCCCGGACAGGACGCTCGGGTCGACGCCCGGGCGGTGGACCTCGCCGAGGCCGGGGCCGTCGACCCCCACCTCGAGAAGGTCGACGCCGCGATCCTGACGGTGCGACTGCCACCGGGTGAGGAATCCGCACTGCTGACCCTGACCGGGCATACCCTGGATGCCTGCGCGACCGCCCGGGTTCGCCTGCTGGTGATCGGCGGCGCCGGTGCCCTGCGCTCGCCGCGCACCGGCGCCCGGGTCGCGGACGACACCGCTTACGTGCCGGCGGCGCTGCAATCGCTGGCGAGGACCGGGGTCGACCAGATGGAACTGTGCCTGCGCCGCCTACCCGAACTGGCGACCTACCTCAGCCCGCCGGCGCTCCTCGAACCGGGTGACCGCACCGGACGCTATCGACGCGGCGGCGACGTCCTGTTGACCGACCACACAGGCGTATCCCGAATAAATGTGGAGGACTTGGCAGTTGCGGCGATCGACGAGGTGGAACAGCCGGGATCCGACCGGCACTTCACCGTCGCGGCGGCGTCCTCGCAGGCCTGATATCCGGCCCACAGGCGGGAGTGTGGAAATCGGAACCAATACGGGGCGCGGACACATATATCGCGTCCGCGCCCCGTATCGGTTCCGATTTCCACATGTCGCCGGTGGGCGTCAGGTCACGAGACCCTCGCTGTGCAGCCAGTCGTAGGCGACCTGGGCGGGGTCCTGACCGTCGATGTCGACCCGCCCGTTGAGGTCCTGCATGACATCGTCGTTGAGCAACTGCGAGACCGTCTCCATCAGATCGGCGATCTGCGGATGCGCGTCCAGCGCTTCCTTGCGCACCACGGCGGTACCGCTGTAGGGCAGGAAGAACTTCCGGTCGTCCTCGAGCACCGTCAGGTTCAGATTCTTGATGCGACCGTCCGTGGTGTACACCATGCCGAAGTTGCACGGCGAACTGTTGGCGGTCGCGCTGTAGACGACGCCGGAGTCCATGGTGGACACCTGGTTGAGCGGCACGCCGTCCGGCGCCTCCAACGGAATCTGGTACGCGTCGAGCATCGGGCGGAAACCGTCCGGACGCGAGAAGAATTCGTCGTTGACACAGAACGTCCGATCCGCGATCGGCAGCGCCGCCATCTCGGACATCGTGGTGACCCCGAGCCGCTGCGCGGTATCCGCCGCCGCCGCGAAGGCGTAGGTGTTGTTGAAGTTCGCCGGCGGCAACCAGACGAGGTTGTTCTGCTCCAGCTCGGTGTCGTGCACCCGCTGCCACAACTCCTGCGGATCGGCGATCGTCTCGGTCTCACCGAGATAGGCGATCCACGCGGTGCCGGTGTACTCCCACAGGATGTCGGCGGTCCCGTTGAGCTGGGCCTGCCGGGACGAGGCCGAACCGGGAGCGTTGGTCATATCGGTGATGTTCGCCCCGGCCGCCGCCAGGTAGGTCGCGGTGATCTTGCCGAGCAGGACCGACTCGGTGAAGTTCTTCGACGTCACCGTCAGATCCGCACCCTCGAGCGGCGTGGAACCGTCGGTCAGGGTGGTGCTCTGGAACGTGCCGGCCGAGCTGACCAGCCCGCAGCCGGTCAGCGAGGCGGCCAGCAGCGCGATCATCGCTACCAGGTACGGACGATGGCGCCTCATGTCAGACCTCGCGGGGTAGCGGCGAGCTCGACCAGGCGGCCGAGCCAATCGATGATCATCGCGAGCAGCGCCACCAGGATGGCGCCGGCGATGAGCAGTTTCGGCAGGAACAGGCTGACACCGGTGGTGATCAGGGTGCCGAGGCTGGTCGCGCCGATGAAGGTCGACAGCGTCGCGGTGCCGACCAGGATCACCAGCGCGGTGCGCACACCGTTGAGGATCACCGGAACCGCCAGCGGCAGTTCGACCTGGAAGAGCGTACGAATCCCGGAGTAGCCGATACCGCGCGATGCCTCGATGGTCCGCTGATCCACCTGGCGCAGCCCGATGATGGTGTTCTGCAGAATCGGCAGGATCGCGTAGACGACCAGGCCGACCACCGCCGCCTTGAAGCCGATGCCCAGCCAGAAGGTGAACAGCACCAGCAGACCGACCGCGGGTGCGGCCTGGCCGATGTTCGCGATGTTGACCGCGAACGGGGTCAACCAGCGCAGCCCCGGCCGGGTGAGCAGGATCCCCAAGGGGATCGCGATCAGGACCACGATCACCGTTGCGGTCAGGGTGAGCTCGATGTGGTCGATGATCGTGGACTGCAGGGTCGACCAGCTCAGCGAGGCCAGCTCGGTCTCGGTGAATTCCGTTGCCGCGTACCAGCTGAAGAAGCCGATACCGATCACGAGGATCACCAGCGGCTCGAACCAGACGTCGACGGGCAGCTTCTTGAACCGTGATGTCATCCGTCGACGCTCGATTCCGGGTCGGCCGGAACGACCGGGATCGGTCCGGTGGCGTGCTCGACGTAGGTCTCCTGCTTGTCGGTGCGGGCGACCTCGAGCTGTCCCTTGATCACGTCCATCACCGACTGGATCGTCAGCGAACCGATCGCCGCGCCGCGCCCGTCGGTCACCAGCGTGCCGCCCTGGCTGGTCGCCAGCATCGAGTCCAGCGCGTCGTTGAGCGTCGAGGTCTGCGCGACCCGCGGGAGGCGATTGTCGACGTAGTCGGCGATCTCGTCGCGGATCGCGATCTCGTCGACCGACGGCCACGACAGCGGCAGCCCCTGCTCGTCGACGACGACCACCCAGGTCGCGCCGGCGGCGTGCGCGCGCTCGAGGACCGCGGTGGTGCGCTCGCCGACGGTGGCGGTGACCACCGAGTCGTAGTCGATATCGCGGACCCGCAGCAGGGTCAGCTGGGCGAGCGTGGCGCCCGACCCGATGAACTCCTCGACGAACGGCGTCGCCGGGTTGGCCAGGATCTCCTCCGGGGCGGCGTACTGCTCGACGTGACCGCCCTCGGACAGGATCAGCACCTTGTCACCGAGTTTGGTCGCCTCCTCGAAGTCGTGGGTGACGATGCAGATCGTCTTGCCCAGCTCGGCCTGGATGTTGATCAGGCTGTCCTGCAGACGCACCCGGGTGATCGGGTCGACCGCGCCGAAGGGCTCGTCCATCAGCATGACCGGCGGGTCCGCAGCCAGTGCCCGGGCGACGCCGACACGCTGCTGCTGGCCGCCGGACATGTCCTTGGGCAGCCGCTCGGCGAAGACGCCGGGATCGAGTCCCACCAGATCGAGCAGGTATTCGGTGCGCTCGGCGATCCGCTTCTTGTCCCAGCCGAGAACGCGCGGGATCGCGCCGATGTTCTTGCTGACCGTCCAATGCGGGAACAGGCCGGCGGACTGGATGACGTATCCGATGCCCTGGCGCAGCTTGTCGGGGTCGCCCTTGGTGACGTCGCGCCCGTCGATGAGGATGCGGCCGTCGGACGGTTCGATCAGTCGGTTGATCATCTTGAGGGTGGTGGTCTTGCCACAGCCCGAAGGGCCGACGAAGGCCACGATGTGGCCCGCTTCGATACCCAGATCCAGCCGCTCGACGGCGGGCTTGTCCGTTCCCGGATAGCGCTTGACCACACCGTCGAGATGAATGGACGCGCCGGTGACATTGCTCGTGGGTGCTGCGGCGGCATCGGTATTGGTCATGACGACAGTCCTTTGGGAATGGTGAAGCGGCCGAGGAGAACGAGCAGACCGTCGAAGACGAGGGCGACGATCACGATGAGAAGGGTTCCGGTGAGCGCCATCTCGAGGGCGTTCGCGCCGCCGAGGCGGGCGAGGCCGGAGAAGATCAGCGAGCCCAGGCCCGGTCCCAGGACGTAGGCGACGATCGCGGCGATGCCGACGATCATCTGGGTCGAGACCCGGACCCCGGTCAGGATCACCGGCCAGGCGATCGGCAGTTCGACGGTGAACAGGATTCGCCACCGGGACAATCCGATACCGCGGGCGGCTTCGACGACCGAGTCCGGTACGGACCGCAGTCCGACGATCGCGTTGCCGATGACCGGCATGGCGGCGAAGAACGCCAGCATGATGAACGAGGGCACCACACCGAGCCCGAACGGAACAATCAACAACGCCAGCAAGGCAAGTGACGGGATCGTCAGCGCCACCCGACTCGAGGTCAGGGTAAGCGCGGCGGCCAGGGGCGTGCGGTAGACAGCCACGGCGATGGCTACCGCAACCAGGGTGCCGATCAGAACGGTCTGAAAGGACAACGAGGCGTGTTGATAGGTAAGAAAGGTCAGATTTTCAGCGTGCTGCTGGATGTAGTTCCACAAGTGTCAGGTATCCCATCGGTATGGTCCGACATTCTCTGCTGGGCACGAGCGATGCAAACAGTACCCCCGTTCGTCCGACTCCACAGGGCAATTGCCGGTGAAGGTGCCGCGTAACGGACTGTATGCAGGGGTGTCGGGACACCTCGGGGCGAGATGTCTATTGATGTCCGAGCAGGCGTCGTTGCCGATCGACAGGGGTGATGAACTCGCTGTGGTCGTTCTCGTCGAGATCGACTCGGACATCGACGAGAGTGCCGGAGAAAGCATTACGAACGGGCAGGTAGTCGTCGGTGACCGGGGTTCCGCGATCGACACCGACATTCAGTGTCTCGTCGAACGAGAAGTAGTAGGCAGCGGTCTGTTCGACGCGCCCCTTGGCCGAGATATGGCCATCGGTGCGGATCGTGACGTCCCCACCCTTTCCGAGACCTCCTCCGTCGTAGTGGAACTCGATCCGAACCTCGTGCGGGCCCGGTGGGATCGGCTCGGCGGCGGCCACGGTGACCACCTGTCGGCCGTAGCTGTTGTAGGCGTAGCGCGGTCGACTGTCGACCAGGTAGAACGACCAACCGCCGAATCGCCCGCCCTGCGCGATGATCACGCCGTCCGCCCCGTCCGGGGGCACGACAATTCGGGCGGTGATCGCGTGGCTGCGGTTCTTCACGTTCGGCGCGGTCTCCTCGGTGAACCGCCCCATACCGGCGCGGTAGGTGACCGAGTTGCGGCCGGCGAAGAGGTCGATACGTCCCGCCACCTGCGGATTCTCGCGTTCGGTGACGCGGTCGTCGAGCGGAAAGACCTGGTACTTCGCCGCTTCGATGACAAAGAGGTCCTGCAGACGCCGCAACGTGCGGGGGTGCTCGGCCGCCAGATCGTGGGCCTGGCTCCAGTCCGTCGTCGTGTCGTAGAGCTCCCAGACGTCGTCCTCGAAGTCGGGCAAGCCCTCCGGGACCATCTGCCAGGGGATGCCGTGCCGGGTGACCGCGGTCCAGCCCTCGTGGTAGATCCCCCGATTGCCGCACATCTCGAAGTACTGGGTGCGCCGCCGCTCGGCCGCCTCGGGGGCATCGAACGAGTAGCACATGCTGACTCCCTCGATCGGCTGCTGGGTGACCCCGGCGACGCTGACCGGATGCGGAATCCCCGCGGCCTCGAAGATCGTCGGAGCGATATCGATGACGTGATGCCATTGGTGTCGGATCTCGCCGCGGGCACGAATGCCGTTTCCCCAGCGCACGATCATGCCGTCACGGGTGCCGCCGTAATGCGAGGCGACCTGCTTGGTCCACTGGTAGGGGGTGTTCATCGCGAGCGCCCAGCCCACCGGGTAGAGCGCGTAGGTGGTCGCGTCGCCGAGATTGTCCAGATTGTCGAGCATCTCCGCGGTGCTGTCGACAAATCCGTGTCCCACCAGGTGTTCGTGCATCGTGCCCTCGACGCCGCCCTCACCGGAGGCACCGTTGTCGCCGAGGATGTAGATCACCAGGGTGTCGTCGAGGACGCCGATCTGCTCGAGCGCCTCGACCAGCCGCCCGACCTGCACGTCGGTGTGTTCGGCGAACCCGGCGTAGGTCTCCATGAACGCCGCCGCGACCCGGCGTTCGTCGTCGGTCAGTTCGTCCCAGTGCGGGACGACGTCCGGCCAGGGCGCCAGATCGGCGCTCTCGGGCACCACGCCCAGCCGCTTCTGCTGGGCGAGGGTGGCCGTCCGCTGCGCGTCCCACCCGGCGTCGAAACGGCCCCGGTACTTGTCGATCCACTCGGGCGCGACGTGGAAGGGTGCGTGCGTGGCACCGAAGGCGAGGTAGGTGAAGAACGGCTTGTCCGGGGTGGTGGTCTGCTGCGTGGCGATCCAGTCGATCGCGTGGTCGACCAGGTCCTCCGACAGGTGGTAGCCGTCCTCCGGCAGCCGATCGGGCTCCACCGGGGTGGTGCCGTCGAAAAGCTGTGGATACCAATGGTTCATCTCGGCGCCCATGAAGCCGTAGAAGTGGTCGAAGCCCTCGCCGATCGGCCACCGATCGAACGGGCCGGAGGCGCTGATCTCGCGAGGCGGGGTCTGATGCCACTTTCCGAATGCCGCTGTGCTGTAGCCGTTACCGCTCAGGGTCTGCGCGATCGTCGCCGCGGAGGCCGGCCGAAATCCGGTATATCCCGGTGCACTGCTGGTCATCTCGGTGGTGACACCCATGCCGACCGAGTGATGATTGCGACCGGTCATCAGCGACTGCCGGGTCGGCGAGCAGAGGGAGTTGACATGAAACCTGCTGTAGCGCAAGCCGTCATCGGCAAGCTTCTCGGCGCCGGGCATCTCGCAGGGTCCACCGAAGCTGCCGGAGGCTCCGAAGCCCATATCGTCGATCAGCACCACCAGAACGTTGGGCGCGCCGTCCGGCGGTCGCAGATCGGCGACCGGCACGAAGGGTTCGGTCTGCTGATGGACACTCAGCGCCGTCGCCACGACGCCGGTGGTGACCGGAATCGGTAGAACTTCGCGAACCTTGCCCGTCATTCGGCGTCTCGTCATTCCTCGTCGAGGGGCGGGCGCTGCGCTGGGCCCGAGGAAGCCGGCTCATCGGGGTAGCTCCCCCGGGCGGCGTGTCTGTCAGATTCTCACCGCCACGGCCCCGCCGCAATCGGACAAGACGACCTGGCCAGACCGGTTTTCGATGGTTCCCATCGACGCGGTCTATCGACCCGAACCGAATTGGATCACACCGCGACGGCACGCGCCAGGGCCACGAAGCTCTCGGCGGCCGGCGAGAGCGGTCCCGGACGCCACACCAACTGCGCCCGATACCGCAGTTCCGGATCGGTGGTCACCACCCGGGCACCCTTGTTCCGCGCGTCGCGGGCCATCGATTCGGGCAGGAAGGTCGCCCCCGCACCGGCGATCACCAAAGGCACGATCATGGCGCGATGGACGGTCTGCACGGAGACCAGCGGGGTGACGCCCACCCGGTCGAGGGCATCGTCGAGCACGGTGCGCGCATCGGAGCCGCGCGGGGTCACCACGAACCGGGTCGCGGCCAACTCCGCCAATCCCACCGGGTCGACGTTGGCCTGATCAGGGGGTGTGACCAGCAACAATCGTTGTTCCGCCAGCAGCAGCGCGGACAGGTCCTCCGCCGGTACCGCGGAGTCCATCAGCCCGAGTTCGGCCTCGCCGCTGCGCACCAACCGGCCGACGCTCGCGCCCTGCTGGGGGTCGGTCACGTCGACCGCCACCTGTGGATACCGCCGCAGGAATCGGCCGAGCAGGTCGGCCAACGGGTCGACCGCCAGGGTCGTCTGGGCGACGATGTCGAGCCGACCACCCGACAGCCCGAGCACCTCGCGCACCGCCGCCGCCGCGGTCGCCAGATCGCGCGAGACCTGCCGGGCGGGCGCGACGAGGGCCTCGCCGGCCGGGGTCAGGATCGCGCCCTGCGGGAGTCGATGGAATAGGGCACCGCCGAGTTCGGTCTCGAGCGTGGCGATCGAGTGCGACAACGACGGTTGCGAGACATGCAGTACACGTGCAGCATTGGTGAAGCCTCCGTGCTCCACCACCGCGAGGAAGTATTCCAACTGCCGTCGTTCCACCCACGGAGCGTAGACCCGAGTCAGCGGTGCGGTCGCCGTGTCACAACCACTGGAGTCGATATGACAAGGCCGGGTACGGACGATCCGTACCACTTCATCCGGATCAGTTCTACGCTCCTGCACTCCTGTCGGGTCCGCCCGACATGATCGATCGCGAACCGGACTACCGGTTCACCCTGGCCAACGAACGCACCTTCCTCGCGTGGATCCGGACGGCGCTGGCGCTGCTGGCCGGCGGCGTCGCGGTCGGCCAACTGTTCCTGGGTCCCACGGCCAATGATCCGGGGCATCGGACCCTCGGGATCGTCTGCATCGTGCTGGCGACGATCATCGCGATCGGCGCGGTCGTCCGCTGGCAGCAGGTACAGGCCGCCATGCGGCGCGACGACCCCCTGCCGAGGTCGCGGATGGTCTGGCTGACCGTCACCGGATTCTGCGTCCTCGCCGTCGTCTGCAGCATCCTGGTGCTGACGTGATCGAGCCGTGAGACCCGCGCGGGTCCACATATGACCACATCGGAGCCGGGCTTCGCCGGTCGTCGCGATCCGGGACTGCAACCGGAGCGCACCGCGCTGTCGTGGCGGCGCACGATGTTGACCGCCGTGGTCGCCGCGCTGATCTGCGTCCGGGCCTGGGTGGTGACCCCGTCGGCGTGGCTGGTGGTCGCGGCGGCGGCCGTCCTGGTCGTCGTGGGCCTGACCGCAGCCGGCCAGACGCTGCGGTTCGCGCGCTACCGCCGGGACCCGGCCGATCCGCGACCGGTGCCACTGCCGCTGCTGCTGGGCACCGGCGCGATGATCGCGGTGGCCTCGGTCGCGTGCCTGATCGGAGCGGCGCTGCGCCCCTGGTAGCGGGCCCGCTCAGTCCCGCACGATGCAGCGGAAGCCGATATGGCAGGTCGACGAGTCCTCGGTCTCGCCCTGGCGGGCGGCGGGCCGGTAGCGCAGGCAGTAGTTCGGGGCGCAGAGGTGCGATCCGCCCTTGATGACCCGGCGGTTGTAGGGCTCGCGCGGATCGACCGGGCCCGGGGTGGTGATGCGCGGGTTCGCCGGGACGCAGCACGACGAGGCGGGGGCGACGTTCTTACCGCTCGCCGCGTGGTTGGCGAAGTAGTAGTCGCTCGTCCACTCCCAGACATTGCCCGCCATATCGTGCAGGCCGTAGCCGTTGGCCGGGAACTGCCCGACGGGGGCGGTGCCGGCGTAGCCGTCGGTCAGCAGGTTCTCCCAGGGGAACTGCCCCTGCCAGACGTTGCCGCCCGGCCGGCCGCCGGGCTCGTGCTCGTCGCCCCATACGAAGGGCTTGCGGTCGAGGCCGCCGCGGGCGGCGAACTCCCATTCGGTCTCGGTGGGCAGGTCCTTGCCGGCCCACGCCGCATAGGCCGCGGCGTCCGACCAGGACACCTGGGTCACCGGGTGGTCCTGCCGGTCGGCGACGTCGCTGTCCGGGCCGTCGGGTCGGCGCCAGTTCGCCCCCGGCAGGAAGGACCACCAGCGGGCGACGCTGTCGAGCGGCACCGGCCCGGGCGGTGGGGTGAACACCAGCGAGCCCGGCACGAGCAGTGCCGGGTCGGCGCCGGGGTAGAGAGCCGGGTCCGGGGGGATCTCGGCGGTGGTGACGTGCCCGGTGGCGGCGACAAATTCGGCGAACTGCGCGACGGTGACCTGATGGCGGTCGATCAGGAAGCCGTCGACGGTCACCCGGTGGACCGGCCGTTCCTCCGGGTAGAAGTCGGCGGAGCCCATCCAGAAGGCCCCACCGGGAATGCGGACCATGTCGCGGACCGCTGCCTGGGACGTCACCACACCAGCGTGGCAGAGGTCGGCCGGTCCGCGCCGCCCGGGTGCCGGCCGATCGTCGACGTCACAGGGCCGCCGAGACGACTATCTCCTCGGCGGCCCTGTGAGGTGAACCCGTGCACAGTCGGCTACTCGTCGGCGCTTCCCTCGACCTCGGGAGCCTCGACGGCCTTCGCCGGGGCCTTCTTGGCGGGCGTCTTCTTCGCGGCGGTCTTCTTGGCCGCGGTTGCCGTCGTCTTCTTCGCCGCCGTCTTGGTCGCCGCCGTCTTGGTCGCGGTGGTCTTGGTCGCGGTGGTCTTCTTCGCCGCCGTCTTGGTGGCCGTCGCCTTCTTCGCCGCCGTCTTGGTGGCGGTCTTCTTGGCCGGTGTCTTCTTCGCGGCGGCCTTCTTGGTCGCCTTCTTCACCGGTCCGCGGGCGCGGCGATCGGCCAACAGCTCCGAGGCGCGCTCGTCGGTGATCGTCGCGACCTCGTCGCCCTTGCGCAGGCTCGCGTTGGTCTCACCGTCGGTGACGTACGGGCCGAAACGGCCGTCCTTGATGACCATCGGCTTCTCGGTGGCCGCATCGACACCCAGTTCACGCAGCGGCGGCGCGGCGGCCGCCGAACGGCCCCGACGCTTCGGCTCGGCGTAGATCTTGAGCGCCTCGTCGAGGGTCACCGAGAAGATCTGCTCCTCGGTGGCCAGCGACCGTGAATCGGTGCCCTTCTTCAGGTACGGCCCGTAGCGGCCGTTCTGCGCGGTGATCTCCTCACCGTTGGCCGGGTCGACTCCGACCAGCCGGGGCAACGACAGCAGCTTGAGCGCGTCGTCGAGGGTCACCGTCGCCGGGTCCATCGTCTTGAACAACGATCCGGTGCGCGGCTTGGGTCCGGCGGGGGCCTTCTTGGCGGCCCGCTTCGTGGCCTTCTTCGCGGGTGCCGCGACCTCGACCGCGACCGCACCCGCCCCACCGGACGGATCGATCGGCGCGATATCGCTACCGGACGGCACCGCCGCGGCCGGCGGCTCCGGGTCGGGCCCGGGATCGGCGATCAGCTCGGTCACGTAGGGGCCGAAGCGGCCCTCCTTGACCACGATCTCGCGGCCGGTGACCGGGTCGACGCCCAGTTCGCGCCCCTGCTGCGGGGTCGCGAAGAGCTTCTCGGCGAACTCCTGCGTCAGCTCGTCCGGCGGCAGATCGTTCGGCAGGTTCGCCCGCTGCGAGATCGGGTCGCCGCCGTCGGGGTTCGCGACCATGCGCTCGAGGTAGGGCCCGTAACGGCCGACCCGCACGCAGACCTCGCGGCCCTCGCTGTCGTCGAAGAGGCGGATCGAGTTGATCTCGCGGGCGTCGATGTCCTCGAGGTTGGTGCCGACCATCTTCTTGAGGCCGCCGACGGCCGCCACCGAACCCTCGGCGCCGTCGTCGGAGCCGAAGTAGAAGCCGGAGAGCCAGTGGTTGCGCTGTTCGCGTCCACCGGCGATCGCGTCGAGGTCGTCCTCCATCGCGGCGGTGAAGTCGAAGTCGACCAGCCGGCCGAAGTGCGCCTCGAGCAACCCGACCACGGCGAAGGCCACCCAGGAGGGCACCAGCGCACTGCCGCGTTTGTAGACGTAGCCGCGGTCGAGGATCGTCTTGATGATCGAGGCGTACGTCGAGGGGCGGCCGATGCCGAGCTCCTCGAGCGCCTTGACCAGCGAGGCCTCGGTATACCGAGCGGGCGGGTTGGTGGTGTGGCCGTCGGGCTCGAGCGCGGTCGGGGTGACCCCGGCGCCCTCCTCGAGGACCGGCAGCCGGGATTCGGCGTCGTCGCTCTGGCCGCCGGCCTCCTCGTCGACGCTCTCGACGTAGGCGCGCAGGAAGCCGGGGAAGGTGATCGTGCGCCCGGACGCGGAGAACACGCAGTCCTCGCCGGTGCGCGCCTGTCCCCCGATCCGCAGGGTGAGGGTGTTGCCGCGGGCATCGGCCATCTGGGAGGCGACCGTGCGCTGCCAGATCAGCTCGTAGAGGCGGAACTCGTCGATATCCAGGGCGGCGTGCAGCTCACCGGGGGTGGAGAAGCGGTCGCCCGAGGGGCGGATCGCCTCGTGGGCCTCCTGGGCGTTCTTGACCTTGCGGGTGTACTGCCGCGGGCTGGGATGGACGTAGTCCGGGCCGTAGAGCTCGGCGGCCTGGGCGCGGGCCGCCGCGATCGCCGACTGCGACAGCGTGGTCGAGTCGGTACGCATGTAGGTGATGTAGCCGTTTTCGTACAGCCGCTGCGCGATCCGCATGGTGCGCTCCGAGGAGAAGCGCAGCTTGCGCCCGGCCTCCTGCTGCAGCGTCGAGGTCATGAACGGCGGATACGGCTTGCGGGTATAGGGCTTGTTCTCGGCGGAGGTGACCGTATGGCCGACGCCGTCCAGTGCCCCGGCCAGCGCGCGAGCGGCGGCCTCGTCGAGGACGCGGACCTCGTCGCTGCGCAGGTTGCCTGTCGAGTCGAAGTCGCGGCCGGCGGCCACCCGGCGACCGTCGACGGTCAGCAGACGGGCGCCGAAGGTGCGCGGGCTCGCGCTCTCACCGGCGTCGAAGGTGGCGGCGATATCCCAATAGGACGCCGACCGGAAGGCCATCCGCTCGCGTTCGCGCCGCACGATCACCCGGGTGGCCACCGACTGCACGCGGCCCGCCGAGAGCTTCGGCATGACCTTCTTCCACAGCACGGGGCTGACCTCGTAGCCGTAGAGGCGGTCGAGGATGCGGCGGGTCTCCTGGGCGTCGACCAGGTCGATATCGAGTTCGCGGGTGTCCTCGGCGGCGGCGCGGATCGCCGGCTCGGTGATCTCGTGGAAGACCATCCGGTGGACCGGGATCTTCGGCTTGAGGGTTTCGAGCAGGTGCCAGGCGATCGCCTCGCCCTCACGGTCGGGGTCGGTGGCGAGGAAGAGCTCGTCGGCGTCCTGCAACAGGCCGCGCAGCTCCGAGACCTTCTGCTTCTTGTCCGGGCTGATCACATAGAGCGGCTGGAAATCCCGATCGACGTCAACTCCGAGTCGAGCCCACGGTTCACCCTTGTATTTGGCCGGCACATCCGCCGCACCCCTGGGCAGATCGCGGATATGCCCCACCGAAGCCTCGACAACATACCCGGAGCCGAGATAGGGGGCGATTTTCCGGGCTTTGGTTGGAGATTCGACAATTACCAGCCGTCGCGGTGTCGATGTCCCTCCGGACGCTGCGCCGTTCTTCCCGCCAGCCACCTTCAGTCCGAGCCTTCCCGGTCGCCCCCGGCGGGCCAACCCTGTGAACCACCGCTACCTGCGCGTTGCAGGCTCCCACGTGCGGGGCCGCACCCACAACACTCTTTCTACAGTGACATATGTGGACGTGCGCGGTCGCATCAGCACCGCGCAACCCCCGTGCACGCGGTCGAACCCGTGAACCCCGACCACCGACCGAGGAGCCGAAGTCGGCCCCGATCCGAAACCGAACCAACCGCCCCGATGCGGAATCCGTAGGCATCCGCCGGGTTTCTCCGGTCATTCGCAATCGATCGAACCGCCCACGTTCGGATCTGAGCGATCGATCACAAGCCCCCGAATGAACCTCGTCCCCCGCCGCGGATGCGACGAGGGACGAGATTATTGATTCAGAGCCGCTCGATCAGAGTGCGCGAACACCCGTCGCCTGCGGACCCTTGGTTCCCTGTCCGACCTCGAACTCAACACGCTGGTTCTCTTCGAGGGTACGGAAACCGTTGCCCTGAATCTCCGAGTAATGAACGAAGACGTCGGGAGAGCCGTCCTCCGGCGCAATGAAGCCGAAGCCCTTCTCCGCGTTGAACCACTTCACAGTCCCCTGGGCCATGCTAGTCAATCCTTCTTCTTGAACACCGGGTTCGTCGAACTCGACGTGCGGGTCCGACGGGCCGGTTCCGACCGCTGCACTTCTTGAATCCCCCCCAGGGACCGCCAAGCACGGCGCCCGCAACAACGATCCTGCGAGCGTTAACACGAACACAAAACCTGCGACCAAGCACCAGTGAAGCACGTCGCGGCGCAACCGAAAAGCGCAAGGAGCAGACTTTTCGTAAAAAGTTGATCTTGACGGATGTCCAGCACGACCCCGGAAGAGTCCGAGAAACGCGTCGGACAAGGAGAAACCCGTTGATCGGAGTACCTTTGAGCACCGTGGAGGAGCCGATCGATCAGCATGACTACGCTTCGGATCTGCTTGCTCACATCCTCCCGGCGCCATCCTCCGCATCGTCGAATCCGACGGTTCACCGCGTCGATCTGCCGGCACGATCCGCCCGATATGCCGCATGGCCGAGCTGGATGCCGCCCGAGATCCGGGACGCCCTGGTTGAATTCGGCACCCCTCGGCCGTGGTCGCATCAACGCGACGCCGCCGACTCGATATGGACCGGACTCCATACTGTCGTCTCCTCCGGAACCTCCTCCGGAAAGTCGCTGGCCTTTCGGATGCCGATCCTGACGACGCTGCACGAGGATTCGACCGCGACCGCGCTCTACATCGCGCCGACGAAGGCACTCGGTGCCGACCAATTGCACGACACCCGACTGCTCTGTGATCGCCTGTTCGCCACCAGCGGAACCACGATCGGGCCCTGCGCCTACGACGGCGATTCGTCACCCGATGTTCGACGGTGGGCAATGGAAAATTCGCGTTGGATCTTCACCAATCCCGACATGATTCACCACGGACTGCTCCCCCGACACGAGCGCTGGGGACGGCTGCTGCGCCGGTTGCGCTACGTCGTGATCGACGAGTCGCATGTCTACCGGGGGGTATTCGGGTCTCATGTCGCGCTGGTCCTGCGTCGGTTACGCCGGCTCGCCCGACGCTACGGCAGCGATCCGGTGTTCATCCTGGCATCGGCGACCACCGCCACCCCCGGCCGCTCGGCGACCACACTGATCGGGTCGCCGGTCGCCGAGGTGACCACCGACGGCTCGCCGCACGGGAAGCGCAGCTTCGTGCTGTGGGAGCCGGCCCTGTTGGAGCCCGGGTCGAACCCAGCGTCGGAATCGGGTGCGGAAACGGACACTTCGGCATCCACCATCGCCGCGTCCGGTCCCGACGGCGGTCAACGGCGGCGATCCAGCGGGGCCGACGCGGCCGAGATCATGGCCGGGCTCGTCCTGCAGGGGGCGCGCACGTTGACCTTCGTCGGCTCGCGTCGCGGCGCCGAGTTCACCGCTCTCGGTGCGCGTCGCCGCGTCGCGCAGGTCGATCCGGCTCTCGCCGAGCGCATCGTCAGCTACCGGTCCGGCTATCTGCCCGAGGAACGACGCGATCTGGAAGCCGGCCTCAACGACGGCCGGATCGTCGCGGCGGCCACCACCAATGCGTTGGAGTTGGGCATCGACATCGCGGGGCTCGACGCGGTCGTGCTGTCCGGATTCCCCGGCACCCGCGCATCGTTTTGGCAGCAGGCCGGTCGGGCCGGTCGACGCGAACAGCACAGCGTGGTGATCATGGTCGCGCGGGACAACCCGCTCGACGCCTATCTGGTGCACCACCCGGATGCGTTGTTCGACTCCCCGGTCGAGGCGACGGTCATCGATCCCACCAACCCCTACGTCCTCGGGCCGCATCTGCTGCACGCCGCGGCCGAGATCCCGCTGACCGCCGATGATCTGGACGATATGGCCGGCCATGCCGTGGCCGCGGACCTCGTCGAGGCGGGCCTGCTGCGGCGGCGCCCCACCGGCTGGTTCATCACCCCCGACTCGTTGGCCGCGGCGCAGATCGACATCCGCGGGGGTACCGGAACACCGGTCGCCATCGTCGAGCACGACACCGGCCGGCTGCTCGGCCACGTCGACGCCGCCCGCGCGCCGTACCACGTCCACCCGGGTGCGCTGTACCTGCATCGCGGCGAATCCTTCGTCGTCGACGACCTCGACCTCGACGGCGGGGTCGCGCTCGTCCACGCGGAGACCCCGGACTGGTCGACCACCGCGCGCAGCGTCACCGACATCCGGCTGATCGACACGGTGACCTCCCGCGCCTACGACGGCATCGAGACCGGCCTGGCCCGGGTCGAGGTGACCACCCGCGTCGTCGGATACCTGCGCACGCTGTCCGACGGGACGGTGCTCGACATGGTGGAACTGGCGATGCCCCAGGATGTTCTGGTCACCCGGGCGGTGTACTGGACGATCACACCGGAACTGCTCGAGCGGGCGGGCGTCGACCCCGCGACGACGCCCGGAGCCCTGCACGCCGCCGAGCACGCCGCGATCGGACTGCTGCCGCTGGTGGCGACCTGCGATCGCTGGGATATCGGCGGAGTTTCCACGGCCGGACACCCCGATACCGGCCTACCGACGGTCTTCGTCTACGACGGAAACCCCGGCGGCGCCGGATTCGCCGACCGCGGATACGCGCAGCTGCGACATTGGCTGGGCGCCACCGCCGATGCCGTCCGCTCCTGCGACTGCCGCTCGGGCTGCCCCGCCTGCGTCTACTCGCCGAAATGCGGCAACGGCAACTCGCCGCTCGACAAGGCGGCGGCCATCGCCGTGCTCGACACGGTCGGTGCGGTGCTGGGAGCGGCCGACGGCGATCCGGAATGGTCGGAACACAGCGCGACCCCCGACGTCGATGACGGCGGAGGTCGCGCGGTATCCCTGTGAATCGGCGACCTTGGGGCCGACCGACGGGCGTTCGGTTGTACCGGTGGTCTTTCGGCCGCACCGACGGCCTTCGGTTACGGCGTGGACGGATCGATGATCGGTTGTGATCCGGTCGAGGTGGCCTCGTATCTGCCGTCCATACTCGAGCCGACGCCGTGGCCCGGCTCGGTACCCTCCACCGCGATCGCGAAGTCGTCACCGTGCCCGGACACTCCGGTCACCACCGCCTGCTCGACCGCCGCCGTGGCGTAGCGACCGCGCACGATGATCGGGTCGTGTCGCAGATCCCGCAGCAGCGACGCGGCCATGCCGATCATGATGACCAGGAACGGCAGAGCCGCCACGATCGTGATGTTCTGCAGGCCCGACAACGCATCGGCACCGCCGATCTGCAGCATGACCGCCGCTACCGCGCCGGTGGCCGCGCCCCAGAAGATGACATTCCACCGGCTGGGCTCGAGGGTGCCGCGCTCGGACAGGGTACCCATGACCATCGACGCGGCGTCGGCACCGGAGACGAAGAAGATCGCCACCAGGATGATCACCAGCACCGAGGTGAGCCCCTCGAGCGGCAGGTGCGAAAGCATCTCGAAGAGCATGTTCTCCGAGGCGATCTGGCCGTCCTCGGTCAGATCGGTGCCCGTGCTCTGGAACCTCAGGGCGGCGCCGCCGAAGACGGCGAACCACACCAGCGAGACCAGGCTGGGCGTCAACAGCACGCCGGTGACGAACTGCCGGATGGTGCGGCCCCGCGAGATGCGGGCGATGAACATGCCGACGAAGGGGGTCCAGCTGATCCACCACGCCCAGTAGAAGATCGTCCAACTCGACAACCACGCCTGCATGTTCTCGCCGCCGGAGGCGTCGGTGCGCGCGGCCATCATCGCGAGGTCCTGCAGATAGGACCCCACCGTCGTCGGGATCAGATTGAGGATGAAGACCGTAGGTCCGGCGACGAAGACGAAGAACGCCAGCACGACGGCGAGGACCATGTTGATATTGGCCAGCCACTGAATGCCCTTGGCGACACCGGACACCGCGGAGAGGATGAACGCGATCGTCAGGATCACGATGATCACGATCAGCAGGGTGTTGCCGACCGCTCCGACCCAGCCGACCACCTGCAGACCGCTGCCGATCTGCAGCGCACCGAGCCCGAGCGAGGTCGCCGAGCCGAAGAGGGTGGCGAAGATGGCGAAGATATCGATCACCCGACCGGGCCATCCCCGAACGGCCTTCTCGCCGAGCAGCGGGGTGAAGACCGCGCTGATCTGCAGGGACCGACCGCGCCGGAAGACCCCGTAGGCGATCGCCAGCCCGACGACCGCATAGATCGCCCACGGGTGCAGGGTCCAGTGGAACAGCGTGGTCGCCATCGCGGTCTCGAGCGCTTCGTCGCCGCCGGGTGTGCCGGGAGGTGGACCGATGAAGTGCCACAACGGTTCCGCGACGCCGTAGAACATCAAACCGATGCCCATGCCGGCGGAGAACATCATCGCGATCCAGGAGGTGGTCCGGAACTCGGGTGCCTCGCCGTCGCGCCCGAGCGGGATGCGCCCGAACTTGCCGAGCGCCAACCACAGGACGAATATCACGAACCCGCTGGCGGCCAGCGAGAAGAGCCAGCCGAAGTTGTGGACGACGAAGCTCAGGCCGGACGACGCCGAACTCGCCAGCGATTCCGTGCTGAAGATGCCCCACACGACGAAAGCGAGTGAAACAACGGCTGTTACGCCGAAGACGATGGTGTCGATTCCGGATCCGCCGTCGGGCCGATCGATTTCCGAGTCCAGCGCCGGATGATGGTGGCCATCTCCGCCCGGCACGGTGGTTGCGTCATCAGTCATATCGCATCATCGAGCTGTCGCCCGACTCCCTCCCCGAACGCCACGAGCAGATCGCTCCTGCTGGATTACCCTGCCCCCACTGCCGATTGTTCGCAACTTGTTCACGATCATTTCGGTCACAGGGCCCGCCCATTCGGATGCCACTCCGGACAATGCACGAAAGGCGGTTACTTGCAACGCGAGTCGCCGACCCCTCGCCGGAATGACCGACCGGCTGCCCCGGATGTCGCCGGCGGGCGCGCGGCGCCGCCCACCGACCCGTGAGCCACCCGCGCGTAACCGGTTCGCATCGCTCGGCGTAGCAGCTTGACCCTTGTCCGGATTGCCTCTTTTATGGCATTTCCTGGATTTCGAGACGAGAGGAGGGGGCTCGTGAGCACAACCGCCCCCGAGAGCGATGGATCATCGACCGAGGCGACGACATCCGCGACGGGCGGACACGGTATCCGCCCAAGCGTCTTCTGGCCGGCGCTGATCCTTCTGGCGATCGTGGTCGCGATCTCCACCATCTTCGCCGACGGCACCGGCGAAGTACTTCAGGCGTTGCAGGACAACGTCATCGGGACGTTCGGGTGGTACTACACCCTGATCGTCACCGGCTTCGTGCTGTTCTCGATCTGGGTCGGCGCCGGGAGGTTCGGCGATATCAAGCTCGGCCCCGACGATGCTCCGGCCGACTACAGCTTCCTGCAGTGGTTCGTCATGTTGTTCGCCGCCGGTATGGGCATCGGCCTGGTCTTCTGGGGTGCGGCCGAGCCGCTGAGCTTCTACGCCGCCCCGAAACCCGGAGTCGAGGGCGATGACATCGAGCTGGCCCAGGAGGCGATGGCACAAACCTTCCTGCACTGGGGTCTGCACGCATGGGCGATCTACGTGGTCGTCGGGCTCGCCCTGGCGTACGCCATCCACCGTCGTGGACGCTCGGTCTCCCTGCGCTGGGTGCTCGAGCCGCTGCTCGGCGATCGGGTCAAAGGCACCGCCGGCGACATCATCGACGTGGTCGCGATCATCGGAACCGTCGCCGGCGTGGCGACCTCGCTGGGTCTGGGCGTCTCACAGATCGCCGCGGGCCTCGAATACCTCGGCGTCGTCGATCAGGCGAACAACACCGTCCTGGTGGTGCTGATCGTGGTGATCACCGCGATCGCGACGCTGTCGGTGGTGTCCGGTCTGGACAAGGGCATCAAGTGGCTGTCGAACTTCAACCTCGGCCTGGCCGCGCTGTTCGTCGTGGCGCTGCTGCTGCTGGGCCCGACCCTGTTCATCCTGCGGTCGTTCGTCGAAAACATCGGCGGCTACCTGTTCGGCATCATCCCGTTGAGCTTCGACACCAGCGCCTTCTTCGGCGCCGACGGGCAGCAGTGGCAGGGCTGGTGGACCACCTTCTACTGGGGATGGTGGATGTCGTGGGCACCGTTCGTGGGCATCTTCATCGCCCGCATCTCGCGTGGCCGCACCGTTCGCGAATTTGTCTTCGGCGTCCTGCTGGTGCCGACGCTGGTGTCGATGGTGTGGTTCTCGGTCCTGGGCGGCAGCGCGCTGTACCGCGAGTTGTTCGGCGAAGGCGGCCTGATCGCCGAGGACGGCACGGTCTCGGCGCCCTCGGTGCTGTTCAATCTGGTCGGCGACCTGCCGGGCGGAACCCTGCTGGCCGGAGTGACGATCGTGTTGGTCACGATCTTCTTCGTGACCTCGTCGGACTCCGGTTCGCTGGTGGTCGACATGCTCGCCTCCGGGGGCGACCCGAACCCGCCGACCTGGAGTCGCGTGCTGTGGTCGGTCATCGAGGGCCTGGTGGCGATCAGCCTGCTGCTCGCCGGAGGCCTCGCCGCCCTGCAGACCGGCGCCATCCTGGTAGCGCTGCCTTTCAGCGTGATCATGGTGGCGATGTGTTTTGCGATGTACAAGGAATTCCACTCCGAATACGTCGAAACCGAACGCCTCAACCGGCTCGCTCGGCGAAAGGTGCTCACCGAGGAAATCGGCGGGACGGTCACCACCGATCTGGTCGAGAACTTCGACGATCACTTCGGTGACCGGGTCGATCAGCATATCGACGAGAAACTGAGCCGCACCGGAGAACTCCCGGTGGTCGATCGCGGCTCCGATCGACCTTCCTGATTCCCCCGACCCACCCGATTCGGCAGCCCCATCCCGATTCGGTAGGCATATGAATGTTCGCGGCCCCGCTCGAGTTTCTCCTCGGGTGGGGCCGCGATCGTTTCTCCGACCGACCCCCTGGCCGCGTTTCCGGCCGGCCTCCGCGCGCCCCTTTTTCGGTCGGCCCGGGGCGGAGTTTTCCGGTCGGCCCGGCGTTCCCACATCACGGCAGCATTCCGCCGCCGACCAGACCGTCGACCAGACCGAGAACCACCGGCACGATGCCGATGCAGACGAAGGCCGGCAGGAAGCACAGGCCGAGCGGACCGGCGATCAGTACCCCGGCTCGTTCGGCGCGGGCGGTGGCGACCTCGTCGAGGTCGCTGCGCCGGCGGTCGGCCAGTTCGTCGAGCGCCGCCGCCATCGAGGCACCCGAGCGGGCCGAGCGGCGCGCGGGCCCGGCCAGATCCCGGATCGCCCCGGCCGGATCGGGGCGGGACCACACCGCCTGCGGGTCGGCACCCAGCGCGATCAGGTCGGCGGAGCGCCGCAGTTCGCGCGCCATCGCGGTCGGTGCCACCATCGCGGCGGCGCGGCCGGCGATCTCCGCGGACAGACCGGACCGCAGACAGGCGGCAAATAGGTTGTAGGCCGCCGGTTCGGCGAGCGGGTCGTCGATCTCCCGGGCCGGCGGAGAGCTCCGACGCGGGCGGGCGGGCGCGGTGATCCGCTTCGGAGCAGGCGCGGCGAGCAGGCTCGCCGCCAGCACGAGCAGGACGGTGATCACCGGGCCGCCCGATCGGTGATCGCATCGGACCAGAGCACTCCCAGGCAGGCCAGGGTCACCCCGATCGCCAGCAGGGCGCCACCCCACCCGGAGCCCAGCAGGACGGCGAACGGCTGCGCCCCCATCAGCTGCCCGAGGGCCACACCGGGCACCGGGAGCAGCGCCAGCACCGTGGCCGTCGCCCGGGCACCGGCGAGGGCGGACCGCACGCGTGCCTCGAAGCGCAGCCGCCGTTCCAGGTCGCTGCGCACCGCCTCGAGCAGGACCGCGGCCTCGAGACCGTACCGATCGGTCAGCTCGGCCACCCGTCCGACGCGGCGCAACGCCGGGGTCTCGGCGGCGGCGAACGCGGCGGCGATCGGGCCGCCGAGGCGGGCGCCGGCCGCGGCTCGGCGGAAGACCTCCCCCACCCCGACGGAGCGACCTTCCGAGACGTCCGTTCCCGAGCCGCGACGCTCCGCACCCATCGCGAGGGCGATCTCGTCCGCGGCCGCCGTGCAGGCCGCGGCCGGGTCGGCCCCGACCCGCAGTTCGGCGACCATCGCCTCGAGCCCGGTGGACGTCGCCCGCTGGTCGCGCTCCCGGGTGCGGGCGGCCAGCAGAGCGCGCCGCCGGGCGCGCAGGGTCGCGCCGAGAACCACCACGGACACCCCGACCGCCCACCCGGCCCACAGCGATACGGCCGGCACGATCAGCGCCACCACCAGCGGCAGGATCGCCGCGGAGTCGATCGAACGGAGCTGCGAGGCGGACGGACGACGGGGCTGGCGGACCCTGCGGCGCGGAAACGACACGACCGCCAGAGCGGCGGCGGCCACCAGCAACGCGCCGATCATCGGGCACACCGCGCTGCCAGCAGCCGGTCGAGCCGATCGCGGCCGGGACCGTCGGGCCGGCCGGGGGCCCAGGCCGATCGAACGACCACCCGGTCGTCCTCGCGGCGGTCCAGCACCCCGATATCGCGCAGATACCGCCGGCCGGAGGCCTCCCGATGGACGTGCAGCACCACCTGCACGGCCGCGGCCAGTTGGCTGTGCAATGCGGCTCGCCCCAAACCGCCCGGCGCGGCCAACGCCTCGAGCCGCGCCGGCACTTCGTCGGGGCTGTTGGCGTGGACGGTGCCGGCGCCACCGTCGTGCCCGGTGTTCAACGCGGCGAGCAGGTCGATCACCTCGGTGCCGCGTACCTCTCCGACCACGATCCGGTCCGGACGCATCCGCAGCGACTGGCGTACGAGGTCCCGGACATCGACCCGGCCGACACCTTCGACGTTGGCCTGGCGGGCGACCAGCCGCACGACGTGGGGATGGTTCGGCGCCAGCTCGGCGGAGTCCTCGACGCAGATGATGCGCTCGGCCGGATCGACCCGGGCGAGCAGCGCGGACAGCAGGGTCGTCTTGCCGGCGCCGGTCCCGCCGGCGACCAGGAAGGCCAACCGGGCGCGGACGATCCGGTCGAGCAGTTCCGCCGCTTCCGGGGCGATCGCGCCGGCGCGCACGAGGGAGTCGAGGTGCTGTGTCGCCGGTCGCAGGACTCGCAGCGAGATGCAGGTACCCGCCGGAGCGACCGGTGGGAGCACCGCGTGCAGGCGGACGCCGAAGGTGCGCTGCGGGGTCGACGGCAGTCGGCCGTCGACCCAGGGTTGGGCGTCGTCGAGCCGACGACCGGCGGCGATCGCGAGGCGTTGGGCCAGGCGCCGGACAGCCGCCTCGTCGGGGAAGCCGATCGCGACGCGCTCGAGGCCGCGGCCCCGATCGGCCCAGACCCCGTCGGGTGCGGTCACCAGGACGTCGGTGATCGCCGGATCGTCGAGCAGGGCGTCGAGTGGGCCGGCACCGGTCAGTTCCGTTTCGAGCGTGCGCAGCGCCTCCAGCAGGTCCGCGTCGCCCAGCAGCCCGCCGGATTCGGCGCGCAGAGCAGCCGCCACGCCCGCCGCGTCGAGGTCGGCGGTCCCGGCGGTCAACCGCTCCCGGACCCGATCGAGCAGTTGGTCGGTCAGCCGGGGTGTCACCGCGCGATCCGGTCGCCGAGGCGATCGGCCACCGTCTCGGCGCAGATCAGCAGCGGTGACCGGCGCCGCGGTGTCCAGCCCTGCCGATCGATGCGCGCATCGAGCCCCGGCTCCGGGCGCATGGCGGCCAGCAGCGGCAGTTCCAGCAGGTCGGCGACCTCGCTCGGCCGCCGCCCGAGAGCGGACGGCCCCCGCACGACCACCCCGATCTCGGAGGTCAGCGCGCGCAGCCGGCCGATCACCGGGCCCGCGGCGGCGATCGCCGGGGTGGTCGCCGGGCAGATCACCACCACCAGATCGGCCGCACCGATCGCCAGGTCGGCGGCGGCATCGTCGACGCGGGGACAGTCGACCACCGCCGGGTCACCGGAGGCGCGCACCGCGTCGAGGACCGCCCGCATGGCGGCTGGCCCCGGATGGGCACCGTCGGTAGTGCGGGCACCGGACAGCACCGCCAATCCGTCACCGGCGGGTACCGCGGCGAAGAGGGCGTCCGCCGCGATCCGTCCCTCCTCGGCAACCAGATCGGGCCAACGGATGCCGGGCCGGTCCTCCCATCCGATCAGCAGGTCCAGCCCACCGCCGAGCCGGTCGGCGTCGATGAGCAGAACACGTCGCCGGTCATCGGCCGCGCCGGAGGTGGGGGTGATGCAGGCGCGGGCCAGGGCGACCGCGAAGCAGGACGCACCCGCCCCGCCGCGGGCGCCGACGACCGCGACGAGGCCGCCGCCCGCGGCGCGTTCCGTCCCGGCGGCCAGCAGCCGCGCCAGTTGCGCGTCGTCGCGGGGCAGCACCAGTACGCCGGCGGAACCCAATTCGCCGGCCAGCCGCCAATGCGACAGCTCGGCACGCCCGGCAGCCACCAGAATCACCCGATCGCGGGGAACCGGGCCGGCCCGCAGTATCGCCTCGGCGGCCGCGGTGTCCAGGACGACCGCGTGCGCGGCGCGCCAGTCCACCGGGCCGATCGACGGCACCGGTGCGGCTTGCCCCGGATCCGCCGGCCCGTCCGCTCGCCCGTCACCGGTGGTGGAGGTCACCTCGATGATCGACGCGCCGGCGGCCGCGGCGGCTCGTCTGATGTCCGCGCGCAGACCGGCGTCGGCGACCGCCACCAGGACGGCCGACGCGACGCCGGGATCCGTTGTCGCAGTTTTTGATCCGTTGCCCATGTCGGACATCATTCGATCGATCGACGCGCGCCGCCAGAGGAGTACGGCGGGGTGTGGATAACGCCGCGCGCCCGGGGATAACACACTTGACACCGGCGCCGTATATCGAAGCGAAGCGTCGAGTTCGATCGAAATATTCGCGCTACGACTTTCATTCGGTTTTGTTGATTAGGCCAAACCGACCGATGCCCCGTTTTGATAGATGAAAAGCAAACAGTCGCAAGTTGAACCAACGTCCAGATAAAATGAACGACCCCCGCCAGGGGGGAGGAGGCGGGGGTCGTCTGTGTTCAGCCCCGGGGGGTCGGGCTGAATACTCCTGGACTACCGTCCAGGCAAGTTGATAGTACACCCGGGAAAGGGTGCGTTTGCAAGTTCAACCTTTCAATGCGCCCGACTTTCCCCCCTGAATGCTCTCGAATCGCAAATCCGTGGCCGCACAGCATCAATGAGTAACCAAGTCTCAAACTCACCGGGGCGGACGGCCGGCCCTCGCACCTCGAACCCGCGACGGCGATCCCACCCTCGACGGGCGACCCCGCAGCCGTCGACATTCCGGATCCGCGATTCCCCGCCGGCGCGCACTTTCCGGCCGCGGCCGCACGGGCGCAGCCCTCGCCGCGACATCGGTGAATACGCACCACATCCGAGTTGCCATCCGGACGTCGCCGTCGAACCGCGACCGAGTGCACGGATTCCTCCCCGGACCGAACCGTCCGACCGCTCGGCCGGACCCTTCCGCCCCACCGACCCGTCCCGCACCCCGCCTCATCGGACCCGCAACGGCCCGTCCCATCCGGCCGCGATCGGACGTCCGCCGTCGCCGGCCGGCCATCCGACGGGTGTCGTACGGCGGAACCGGCCGGGCCGCACCGCCGCAGAACCCTCACCGACGCCGCCTCGCCACCGTCCGCGCACGACCATTTTCGACCACCTCCGGCGGGTGGCATTCGCCGATATCGACGCCGATCGCACACGATGGGGCTGCATATCGGTGGAATCCGCCCGGGTATCCGCCGGCTGTCGAACAACCCGGTTCCGCGATCCGCCCGGCACCTCGCCGGCGGCCGACTTTCCGCCCGAGCCAACCCGCGGACCTGATCGACGGCAGGGGTCGGCCGATTTCCGATCATCGAACGAAAGACCTTGCGGTGATCGGCATCACACGGTAGAAAGGGAGATGTAAGGAGAAGCGGTTGGCCAAGGCCGATTCGGAAGAGAAGAATCGTTCTCCCGACCGTGAATCCCGGTACATCTATCACGTACCCACGCGTAGCACGCCGCGATGAGGCTAAAGCGTTGTGGGGCCTGCGAATTCGATTATCTGGCCGTTCGGACGGCATAGAAGAGGCAGCGCAGCGACAGGAGGTCCGCGCACAACGGTGGGGATTTCGTTTCACGAAGATCCACCGGTCGCGAGTTCCGCGAGATAACGAATCGCCGAGGCCGTGCGGAACCAAAGAGGTTCCGCCGCAACCAAACCAAGCACGCTTGGTAGCATGATGCTTGTACCGTGGGTGGTGGGCTCCGAGTAATCGGGCCCACCACCTTTCTTTTTGTCCGCCGCTATCCGGACGCGAGCGAATCGGCGATCTTGACGGCCTCGGCCGCTCCTGCTTCCATTGCCCGACAACACATTTCCACCCATTCGAGGACCGCTTCCGGTGAGCCCTCCGCATATGCGGTCAGCGCCGTGCGGTAATCGCCGGGTCGGCGCATCCACTCGATCTCCGGGACCCCCAAACCGTGGGGATCGAGCCCGGAGGCGATCGCCGTCAGGCGAGCCGCGCCGCGCGCCACGACACCGTCGTGGCTGCCGAAAGGCCGCAGCGACAACAACTCCGCGTGCGCGATCGCCGTGACGATCGGCGCCGGGGCCGCCGTGGCCCCGGTCAGCAGTTGGGCGAGCAGGTCGAGCCGGCGGGCCACCGCCGTCGAGCGGGGGCGGCCGACCGAGGCGGGATCGGCGTCGGCACCCGCCGCCAGGACATGCAGGCGGGCGAGGACCTGCAGCGGGGCGCGCCGCCAGGTGGCGACGGTCGTATCGATCGCATCGACGCCCAGAGCGGTCGCCACCGCGATCGCCGGCGTGGTCGGAACCTCCTGCGGATCGCTCCACGACGGCACGGAGCCGGCCCCACCGGGCTGCTCGGCCGCCGCCAACAGGTCGGACGCGCGGGCCGCGCGCGAACCCGCGATCGCGGCGCTGCGGGACCATCCGCGCAGATTGAAGCGGTGTCGGTGCACCGCGGCCAGCGCCGAACGCGCCCGCTCGGCCGCGTCGACGATGCCGGGCGCCGACACCAGCGCATACAACGGATCGGAAGCCGGGACAGTCATCGTCCGCAGAGACTACTGCGGCCGCCCCACCCGAACGGACAGCACCCGCTGCCGGCGAATCGGGTGGGATTTCCCTCGGCACCGCCATGGATTCCGATCAGGATGTCGACTTCGGTGCGTTCCGTCCGCCTTGTGACTACGCTCACCAGGAGGACTTTCGACGTCGCCGGCACACATATGTGCAGGTGTCGATACGCGCATTTACAGCCACCCATCGAGCACGAGGAGCGCCGCAGCCATGACCGATACGGTCTCGCCCAGCCATCCGGTGTCCTATCCCCCGTCGCCCGAGTTCGCCGCACAGGCCAACGCGACGGCCGACCTCTACGCGGCCGCCGAGAAGGACTCGCTCGCCTTCTGGGCGGAGCAGGCCGACCGCCTGCACTGGGAGACCCCCTACCAGGAGGTACTCGACTGGTCGGATGCCCCGGTCGCCAAGTGGTTCGTCGGGGGCACCCTCAACGTCGCCTACAACTGCGTCGACCGGCACGTCGCCGACGGCCGCGGTGACCAGGTCGCCATCCACTGGGAGGGCGAGCCAGGCGACAGCCGCGACATCACCTACTCCGAACTTCTCGCGGACGTCTCCCGCGCCGCCAACGCGTTCACCGCGTTGGGCCTGGTCGCCGGGGACCGCGTCGCGATCTACATGCCGATGATCCCCGAGGCGATCGTCTCGATGCTCGCCTGCGCGCGCCTCGGGCTGACCCACGGCGTCATCTTCGCCGGCTTCTCCTCCGCGGCCGTGCGCCAGCGCGTCGACGACGCCGGCGCCCGACTGGTGATCACCACCGACGGCCAATGGCGCCGCGGCAAGCCCGCCCCGCTCAAGGCCGCGGTCGACGAGGCCGTCGACGGCGCCGAGTCGGTCGAGCACGTCCTGGTGGTCAACCGCACCGGCTCGGACGTCGACTGGGTGGAAGGTCGCGATCTGTGGTGGCACGACACGGTCACCCCCGCGTCGCCGGAGCACACCGCCGAGGCCTTCGACTCCGAGCACCCGCTGTTCATCCTCTACACCTCGGGAACCACCGGTAAGCCCAAGGGCATCCTGCACACCTCCGGCGGCTACCTGACCCAGGCGTCGTATACCCACTACAACGTCTTCGACCTCAAGCGCGATACCGATGTCTATTGGTGCACCGCCGATATCGGCTGGATCACCGGACACAGCTATATCGTCTACGGACCGCTGTCGAACGGTGCCACCCAGGTCGTCTACGAGGGAACGCCGAATTCCCCCGACGAGCACCGACATTGGAACATCGTCGAGAAGTACGGCGTCACGATCTACTACACCGCGCCGACGCTGGTCCGCACATTCATGAAGTGGGGCAGGCAGATTCCCGATGCGCACGATCTGTCGACCATCCGCCTGCTCGGCTCGGTCGGCGAGCCGATCAACCCGGAGGCCTGGCGCTGGTACCGCGAGGTGATCGGCGGCAACTCGGCACCGATCGTCGACACCTGGTGGCAGACCGAGACCGGCGCGATCATGATCTCGCCGTTGCCCGGCGTCACGGCGACCAAGCCGGGATCCGCGCAGACCCCGCTGCCGGGCATCGCGGCACGCGTCGTCGACGAGACCAAGCCGGTGGAGCTCGGCGAGAGCGGCTTCCTGGTCATCGAGAAGCCGTGGCCGTCGATGCTGCGCGGTATCTGGGGCGACATGGACCGCTACCGCGATACCTACTGGTCGCACTTCGCCGAGCAGGGCTGGTACTTCGCCGGTGACGGTGCGCGTTTGGACGAGGACGGCGACCTGTGGGTGCTCGGTCGCGTCGACGACGTGATGAACGTGTCGGGCCACCGCATCTCCACCTCCGAGGTCGAGTCGGCGCTCGTCGGCCACCCGGCGGTGGCCGAGGCGGCGGTCGTCGGTGCGAGCGATGAGACGACCGGCCAGGGCATCGTGGCCTTCGTCATTCTGCGGGAGGGTGTCGAGAACACCGGCGAGGCGCTGATCAAGGAACTCAAAGCGCAAGTCGCCACCGACATTTCACCCATCGCCCGACCGCGCGATCTCAAGATCGTCCCGGAGCTGCCCAAGACGCGTTCCGGCAAGATCATGCGCCGGCTGCTGCGCGACGTCGCCGAGGGCCGCGACCTGGGCGATACGTCGTCCTTGGTCGATCCGAAGGTTTTCGAGGCGATTCGCGGTAGCTGAATGGCGATCGCGCCCAAGTGGTCGATTAGGGTGTGAGCGGTAAGCATCGACCTGAGAACGGGCGAGGAATGCGAGGGCGAACGTGACCGGCAGCGGGGACTTCCACAAGCGTACGGCGGGGACCAATGGTGCCTCCCGGACCATCACGTCGATTCCGCTGACCGACGCCGATTCGGTTGCCGGCGGCGGGGCGGCCTCGGTCGGCGCGTTGGTGCGCGACGCGACCACCCAGCTGTCGACGCTCTTTCGCGCCGAGGTCGCCCTGGCGAAGGCCGAGGTGACCGGCGAGGTCAAGAAGGGGATCCAGGGCAGTCTGTTCTTCGTCCTGGCGCTCGCGGTGCTGATCTTCAGCGCCTTCTTCTTCTTTTTCTTCCTCGCCGAACTGCTCGACGTGTGGCTCTACCGCTGGGCCGCCTTCCTGGTGGTCTTCGCCATCATGGTGGCGATCGCGGGATTGCTGGCACTCTTCGGCTACCTGCGCGTGCGGCGGCTGCGGATGCCGGAGAAGACAATCGATTCGCTGCGGGCGACCGCGGGCGTGATCCCGGGCGCCGGGGGGCCGACCACCCCGGCGCTCACCCGCGGCGAATCACTCTGACCTCCCGGTGGTTCCGGCGTCCTGGCCGTCTCCGGCCCTCTTGCGTCCACCGCTGCGGCGTCGGTCGACCCCCGGGTCGACCGACGTCGGGGCGGATGACGCGGGGTCGGTCGATCGGCACCGGCCGCCGATGACCCCGCCGTCACCGGCTGTAGTGCGCTTCGACGGTCCCTGGCGGCATCGCGATGTGCGGGCCAACGGCATCAAATTGCACGTCGTCGAGGCGGGGCCGGACGATCCGGACGCACCGCTGATCATCCTGTTGCACGGGTTCGCCGACTTCTGGGCGACCTGGCGCCTGCAACTCCCGCTGCTCGGTGCGGCCGGTATGCGTGCGGTCGCTGTCGATCTGCGGGGATACGGCGACTCCGACAAGCCGCCGCGCGGATACGACGGCTGGACCGGCGCCGGCGACGTCGCGGGGCTGATTCGGTCACTCGGATATTCCGACGCCACGGTGGTCGGACACGCCGACGGCGGACTGGCCGCCTGGGCAACGGCGATCCTGCACCCGCGCGTGGTGCGGTCGCTGGTACTGATCTCCGCGCCGCATCCGATCGCGCTGCGTCGCGCGGTGTTGACCGACCCGGCGCAGGCACGTGCGCTGATGCCGTCGCTGCTGAGCTACCAACCACCGCTGGTCCCGGAACGCCGGTTGGTCGGCGGTCGCGGTATCCGGGTCGAGCGCATGCTCGCGCAGCGGTCCGAACCGAGCTGGCGGGCCGACCCGCAATTCCGTACCACCGCAGACCTGATGCGCACCGCCATCCGGATCCCCGGGGTCGCGCACGCCGCGCTCGAGTACCAGCGCTGGGCGTTCCGCAGCCGTTTCCGGCCCGATGGGCATCGCTTCCTGAGCCGCATGGACCGGCAGATCGACGGCCCGGCGCTGCACCTGCACGGTCTCGACGATCCGCTGGTGCTCACGCGCACGGTCGACGATTACGCCACGTGGGCACCGCGGATGCGGGTCGACCATCTGCCGCGGACCGGCCACTGGGCCCATCTCGAACGCCCGGAGGAGATCGGCGGGCGCATCCTCGACTTCGCCGCGACCACCGAACGCTAGGGCCCGGCCCGGCACCCCCGACCGCTGGGCCCACCCGGCGCCGCCGGGTGGGCACACCGATCAGAGCGCGCAGGACCCGGTCGAGACCGGCTGGACGGCGGTACTGCCGGTGGCCAACTCGTCGGCCACCTCGGCGCCGGTCAGCGCGAATCCGGTGTCGTTGTTGTCGACCGCGGCCCCGAAGACCACCCCGATGACCTGGCCGTTCTCGTCGATCAGGGGTCCGCCGGAGTTGCCCTGTCGGATCGCGCCGCGGACGGTGTAGACCTCGCGTTCGACCTGGGCGCTCTGGTAGATGTCCGGCCCGCGCAGCAGCAGTTGTTCGCGCACCCGCGCGGCGCTCGCGGTGTAGTCGCCGCCGCCGGGATAGCCCAGCACCAACGCATTGGTACCGGAAGGAACCGAATCGGTGGAGAACGGCAGGACCGGGGCGTCGAGGCCGGGAACGTCGAGGATGGCGACGTCGACCGACGGGTCGTAGAGCACCACGGTGGCGTCGAGCGTTCCGGCGGTGCTGTCGACCTGCACGGACGACGTGCCGGCCACCACGTGGGCGTTGGTGAGCACCCGTTGCGGCGCGACGACGAAGCCGGAGCCCTCCAGCGCCTTCTGGCAGCTCTCGGCGACCCCGTGGATGCGCAGCACGCTCGGCCGCACCTGCTGGGCGATACCGCCGTAGAGGATCGAGTCGTCGGGCGGCGCGACCTCCGCGAGCGGGGTGCGTCCGAACGGTCCGATCACCGACGGCAGCCCCGAGGTGTTCAACAGCGAGGCGAACTCGGCCGGCACGTTCTGGACCCAGGGCGGAACGAGGTCGTTGACGGTGCTGAGCACCGTCGATCCGCGAACCGCCGCCGCGATGGTCGGCTGCGAGGACGACGTCAACGGCAGGGCGAGCAGCCAGGCGGCGACCAGGACGGCGGCGGCGTGCAACACCGCACCGATCGTCGAGTCGACCGAGAGGATCGCGCGGGAGCGGATGCCGCCGCGCAGGGCTCTGCCGAGCACCATGCCGGCGACCTCACCGATCACCACCAGCGCGACGATCAGTCCGACGCCGATCAGGATCCGCAAGCGGGCGTCGTCGACGCTGGCGATCAGCCGCGGCGCGAGCAGAATGCCCGCCACCGCACCGAGGATCACGCCGAGAAAGGCCAGGGCGGACGCCACCGCACCGTGGCGCCACCCGGAGGTCGCGGCGAGGATAGCCAGAAGGATGACGGCGAGGTCGAGCCATCGGGATCCGCTCACTCGGGCCGCGTTCCTCTCACGATCGGCCGCGGGATCGCCCACGCGGCTGCTGCCTCGCGCATACGGCGAGGGTCACGGACATCGGTCATTACGACCCCGGAGCCAGGCGATCGAGCGTCTGGTCGAGATCCCGAACATCGTCGGTCGGCCAGGGGATCGTCCACCCCGCCGCGTCGAGCACCGCCGAGATTACGCCTGCGGTGAAGCCCCACACCAACATGCCGCCGACCTCGAAGGCCGCACCGACATACCCGAGCGGATGCTGGACGCGGAATCGGTTGGTCGGGTCGATCAGCTCCTGCAGCGGCACCCGCACGACGGTCTCGGTTTCCCCCGGGTCCATCGCCCGCACCGGCGACGGCCGCCACCAGTAGCCCAGGACCGGGGTCACGTCGAATCCCGACGGCGGGATGTAGATCGGGTCGAGGGTGGCGAAGACGCGGACGCCGTCCGCCTCGAGGCCGGTCTCCTCGACCGCCTCGCGCAGCGCGGTCGACACCGCGTCGCGGTCCTCCGGGTCGGTCGCGCCGCCGGGGAAGGCGACCTGGCCGCTGTGCGAGCGCAGGGTGCCGGCGCGGCGCAGCAACAGCAGATCGGCGCCGGACGGAACACCGACACGCCCGGTCGCGGGGAGCTCGACATGCCCGCTCGCGGGGTTCGCCGGCGCCATCGGGGGCGCCCCGTCGTCGCCGAAGAGCATCAGGACTGCGGCGGCGCGGCCGGCGGGACGGCCGGGGCCGGAGACCTCGTCGCGGGTGGACGGCCGAGCGACGGTCAGCGCGGGGCGCACCCGATCGATCGCGTCCGACAACGGCTGCAACCAGTCGGGCACCCCGGATGCACCCGAGCTACCCGACACATCCGGTACCTCGGGCACCCCGGGCGGCGTGGTCGCGATATCGAAGGGATCGCTCATACCGAGACGCCCAGTTCGGCGGAGACCAGGGCGGCGACCTCGTCGACCGATCGGAAGACGCCGGCGTGCACGGTGGCCACCGATCCGTCGGGCCGCAGCAGGACCGAGACCGGCAGCACCTCCGGCGCACCGACCGCCGTCGCGATCCGCGCGTCCGGATCCTGCAGGCCCTCGAGGGTCACCCCGTAGGCGTCCAACCGGGCCAGCGCGGCGGCCGGGCGCAGGTCGCGATGGACGGTCACCACCGACACCGCGCCGTTCGCCCGCTCGGCGAACTGCTGCAGGATCGGCAGTTCCTGCGCGCAGGGACCACACCAGTAGGCCCACAGATTGATCAGGGTGGGGGTGCCGGCGACCACGGCGCCCGCGTCGATCGGCTCCCCCGTCGCCAGGCATTCGACCGTCAGCCCCGCCAAGGGCCCGGTCGGCGTCGCCGCCGGGTCGACCGGACAGCCGGCGACCGCGGTCGTGGCGCGGGCGGCGGCCAACTCGGCGCTCACCGGGGCATCGGCGACCGGAGCGGCCTCGGGGGCGGCGTCCGGGCGCGTCCACATCCAGCCGACGACGGCCACGATCACGACCACCGCGACGATGGCAACGACCGGTAGCACCGGCTTTGCGGTCTTCACCTGCGCGCACCGGAATTCCGGACCGCCGGGTTCGCGGCGGGAACGGTCGGGTCCCCGACGACAACAGCGGTGGTGAGCATCCGCACGAGTCTACGTTCTGCCCGACTCGCCGTGCCCCAGTGTTCCCTTCGTTTCGTCGGCCGTGTTAACTGTGCAACCATGCAGGCTCTTGCCGTCGTGCTGTTTCCCATGATGCTGATGCTCTTCGCTCTGTCCATGGAGCGTGTCGAAGCGCGACTGTCCCGCCTGAACGTCCGGGAGCAGGAAGTGGAGGAATTCCTCGACCAGGCCCGTGGCGACGATGTCGCCGCGCTGGCCGTCGAAGGTTTCCCCAACGCGCTCGCCCGGCTGCGGCTGCGCACCCGCAAGCGGCCGGGGGCACGTACCCCCGCCCTGCCGGCCGGTCTGGTTACCGAAGAAGACCGCCGCGCAAGCTGAAATTCCGGCCAACTCCCCCCACATAGACACAAACGTTCGGCCCTCCGATACGGTTTGGTTCCAACCACCGGTGGCGTCGATCACTCGACCGCGCCGCAGACGTCGTAGTATCTGCGGAGGGGTCGGTGTGACCGAGTCGATGGTGAGCGGGCATCCGTCCGGCTGTAGGGGACAACATCTCCGGTTGACCGGGACATCTGCGCAGGAAGGCTGTGCACGTGAAGGAGAATGACGTGGACGAGGTACTGGCGCGCGCCGGCATCTTCCAGGGGGTGGACCCCGCAGCGGTGGCAGCGCTGACCAAGCAGCTGCAGCCGGTGGATTTCCCGCGCGGCCACATCGTCTTCAACGAGGGCGAACCCGGCGATCGGCTGTACATCATCGTGTCCGGCAAGGTGAAGCTCGGCCGCCGCTCGCCGGACGGCCGGGAGAACCTGCTGACGATCATGGGGCCGTCCGACATGTTCGGCGAGCTGTCGATCTTCGACCCGGGGCCGCGCACGTCGACCGCGACCACCGTGACCGAGGTCCGCGCCGTCAGCATGGATCGTGACGCGCTGCGTTCCTGGATAAGGGATCGGCCGGAGATCGCCGAGCAGTTGCTGCGGGTTCTGGCGCGCCGTCTGCGCCGCACCAACAACAACCTCGCGGATCTGATCTTCACCGACGTGCCCGGCCGTGTCGCCAAGCAGCTGCTGCACCTCGCGCAGCGGTTCGGCACCCAGGAGGGCGGCGCCCTGCGGGTCACCCACGACCTGACCCAGGAAGAGATCGCCCAGCTGGTCGGTGCGTCTCGCGAGACGGTCAACAAGGCCCTCGCCGATTTCGCGCACCGCGGCTGGTTGCGCCTCGAGGGCAAGAGCGTGCTGATCTCGGACTCCGAGCGCCTGGCGCGCCGCGCGCGGTAGCGCCGCACACGAACGACGACAAGGGCGGCGCGGTCGAGGATCCTCGACCGCGCCGCCTTTTGTCCTTTGGCCCGTCAGCTGCGCAGATAGTCCAATTGCGCCTTGACCGATTGTCGCGCCGCCGGCCACAGCCGCTTGTCGATGTCGGCGTAGACCAGCTTGACCACCGCGAGCGGTGACGCGTCCGCGCCGAGGGTCTCGAGTGCGCCGCGCACCTGGTCGAGCCGCTGCTGCCGATGTACCCGGTAGGCCCGAGCCGCTTCGGCGGTGTCCGCGCCGTCCGGACCGTGCCCGGGCAGCAACCGCTTGCCCTCCCCGACGTCGCTCAGTCGGTCGAGCGAGGCCAGGTAGTCGCCGAGCGTGCCATCGCGCGAATCGATGACCGTCGTTCCCCGGCCGAGGATCGTGTCCCCGGTGACGACGGCGTCGTCGAGCACCAGGCTCACCGAGTCGGCGGTATGCCCGGGGGTGGTGACCACGGTCAGCCGGACGCCGGCCGCCTCGATCACCTCGCCGTCCCGCAGTGGCTCCCCGCCGCGGCAGTACTTCGGGTTCAGCGCGCGAACGGGCGCACCGGTCAGCCGCGCGATGCGCGGGATGCCGCCGGTGTGGTCGTGATGGCGGTGCGTGATCAGCACCAACGGCACGTCGGCCGCATCGACGATCCGGTCGATATGTGCGCGGGTGCGCGGACCGGGGTCGACGACGATGCGTTCGCGGGAGCCGGGCGCGCCCAGCAGCCAGGAATTCGTGCCGTCGAGCGTCATTTTGCCCGGGTTGTCGGCCAGCAGCACGCTTGCGGTGTCGGTGACCGGCCGGACCACCCCGTAGGCGGGGTGCTCGATCGGTCCACCGGGGACGGCATCATCGCCGGCCACCGGATCAGCCCTCGATCTCGACGATCAGTTCGACCTCGACCGGGACGCCGAGCGGCAGTTCCGCCACACCGACGGCCGATCGAGCGTGCGCGCCGGCGTCGCCGAAGACCTCGCCGAGCAGGTTCGACGCCCCGTTGATCACCGCGGGTTGCCCGGTGAAGCCGTCGGCGGAGGCCACGAAGCCGACGACCTTGACCACCCGCACCACCGAGTCGATACCGACCAGGGCGTGTACGGCGGCCAGCGCGTTGAGCGCGCAGGTGCGCGCGGCGTAGGCGGCATCCTCGGGAGCGACCGCATCGCCGACCTTGCCGACGTGGGTGGGCTTACCGTCGACCAGCGGAACCTGGCCGGAGGTGTAGACGAGGTTGCCGGTGCGCACCGCGGGGATATAGGCGGCGACCGGGGGAACCACCGGCGGCAGTTCGATGCCCAGATCGTGCAGGCGGCGCGTCCAGGACACCGCGGTTTCGGAGGCACTCATCGTCAGCCCTTCGGACGCTTGAAGTAGGCCACCAACTGCTCGGCCGACATGCCGGGCTGAACCGTGACCAGTTCCCATCCGTCGGCGCCGAAGTTGTCGAGGATCTGCTTGGTGTTGTGGATCAGCAACGGTGCTGTCAGGTACTCCCACGCGGTGGCATTGCTCATGTTGGTCAGACTAGTGGCCACTTGTTTGTAATCTCGTGGGGTGTCTGAAATCCCTCCCGAGGCGGGTACCGCCGGCTCGACCGCGCCGGACGGCGACCATTGGCCGGCGGCCGCCGATCGGGCTCGCCTGCATTTCGTATCCGGCAAGGGGGGCACGGGGAAGACGACCGTCGCCGCGGTGCTCGCGCTCGCCCTGGCCGCCGGTGGCCGCAAGGTCCTGCTGATCGAGGTCGAGGAGCGCCAGGGCATCGCGCAGTTGTTCGATCTTCCGCCGCTGAAGTCGACCGAGACGCGGATCGCCAGCGCCGCGGACGGCGGTGAGGTCTACGCGCTTGCCGTCGATATCGAGGCGACCTTCCTCGAATACCTCGACATGTTCTACAACCTCGGCTTCGCCGGGCGCGCGATGCGCCGCGTCGGCGCGGTCGACTTCGCGACGACGATCGCGCCGGGTCTCAAGGACGTCCTGCTCACCGGCAAGATCAAGGAGTGCGTGGTCCGCCGCGATCCCGACGGCAGCCATACCTACGACGCGGTGGTGGTCGACGCGCCGCCGACCGGCCGCATCCACACCTTCCTGGACGTCACCCGCGCGATGTCCGATCTCGCCCGCGGCGGCCCGATCCGCTCGCAGGCCGACGGAGTCGTGCGGCTGCTGCATTCGTCGGAGACGGCGGTGCACCTGGTGACGCTGCTCGAAGCCCTGCCGGTACAGGAGACCGTCGACGCGGCGACCGACCTGCGCAAGGCGGGGATGAACCTCGGCGCGATCATCGTCAACCGGTCCCACCGGCCGTTGTTGCCCCCGGAGGAACTCGCGGAGGCGGCCGAGGGGCGGATCGACGCCGCGCGGGTCGAGGCGGACCTGCGCTCGGTGGGCATCGAACTGTCCCCCGAGGACTTCGCGGGCCTGTTGACCGAGACGATCGAACACGCCGCGACGCTGCAGACGCAGGTCACCAGCGCCGAGGGGCTCGCCGAGCTCGACGCGCCGCGACTGGTGCTGCCGGAGCTGCCGGACGGGATGGACCTCGGCGGGCTCTACGAATTGGCCGGCCTGATGATCGAGGAGGGCGTGAAGTGAACTCCGCATTCGATGTCTCGGAGATGCTGACCAACCCGGCCAACCGGATCGTGGTCTGTTGTGGCGCAGGCGGGGTCGGCAAGACCACCACCGCCGCCGCGATCGCGCTGCGGGCGGCCGAATCGGGCCGCCGAGTGGTCGTGCTGACGATCGACCCCGCCCGCCGCCTCGCCCAGGCACTCGGCGTCCAGGAGTTGGACAACACCCCGCAGCCGGTGGCCCTCGGGCCGGAGGCGACCGGCGAGCTCTACGCGATGATGCTCAATATGCGGCGCACCTTCGACGAGATGGTGCTCGAACACGCCACCCCGGAGAAGGCCGAAGCGATCCTGGCCAACCCCTTCTACCAAACCGTCGCGACCTCGTTCTCCGGGACGCAGGAGTACATGGCGATGGAGAAGCTCGGCCAGTTGGTCGGTCAGGAGCAGTGGGACCTGGTCGTCGTCGACACCCCGCCGTCGCGCAACGCCCTCGACTTTCTCGACGCGCCGCAGCGGCTCGGTTCATTCCTCGACGGTCGGATGATCCGACTGCTGATGGCGCCGGGCCGCGGGATCGGTCGGATGGTCACCGGGGTGATGAGCCTGGCGATGAAGGGGGTCTCGACAGTGGTGGGCAGCAATATGCTCGCCGACGCGTCCACCTTCGTCCAGTCGTTCGATTCGCTGTTCGACAGTTTCCAGCAGCGCGCGACGATGACCTACAACGTGCTGCGCAAGGAGGGGACCAACTTCGTGGTGGTGTCCTCGGCGGAGCCGGACGCGCTGCGGGAGGCGTCGTTCTTCGTCGACCGGCTGCGGGCGGAGTCGATGCCGCTGGCCGGGTTGGTGGTCAATCGGACCCATCCGCGGTTGAGCGATCTGCAGGCCGATCACGCCGCGACCGCGGCCGACGCGCTGGCCGCCGAGGAGCGCACCGCTGCCGCCGATCACCGCTTGACCATCGGTGTGCTGCGCATTCACGTCGAACGGGCCGGGACCGCCAAGCGCGAGTTGGGCCTGCTGCGTCGATTCACCGCCGCGCACCCGCAGGTGCCGGTGGTCGGTGTGCCGTCGCTGCCGTTCGAGGTCTCGGACCTGACCGCGTTGCGCGCGGTCGGAGATCAGCTGACGGCCTGACCGATCGTCCGAAAACCCGCGGCTACCGAAACCCCGGCAACATCCGCCAAACCATTGTCCGGTACCCGCCGTCTCGGATACCATCGGCCCGACAGACAAGGACGTCGACCCGCGGCAGGCGGGTCGACGTCACGATCGAACGGTCAGCTCACGTTCTGATGTCGGCGCCGGGCCTCGAAGAAATCGGCCCACGACTCGACATCCGGATACTGCTTCAGCAGCGCTCGCCGCTGGCGCTCCGTCATACCGCCCCACACCCCGAACTCGACACGATTGTCGAGCGCATCCGCCCCGCACTCCATGAGAACCGGACAGTGACGACAGATCGTGGCCGCCTTGCGCTGCGCAGCTCCCCGCACGAAAAGCTGATCGGGATCAACTCCACGGCATCTCGCGTCCGAGACCCACGCGATCCTGGCTTCTGCCTGTGCAACGCTCTTCGCTGAGGTTGTCATCCGCATGCATCACCCTTTCACCTCGACCGGGAGACCGAGGTCCACCAGCCGCCCGCGCGTGACCTCACAGCTCGGGCCGCGCAGGGAAGCGACAATCACACTGCTGTGAGCGCCGCCCCACTTTTGCACTGCACTGTTATGTGAATCACACCTGCCGTAGGTCAATCTAAAGGAACGACGCCGCGAGCCGCAAGATCGGCAACGGTTTTTTTGGTACGGGCGTGCAAACGTTGACCAAATCGCAACAAAGCGGTTGGTCCGAGAGGTCCCGCACAACCGGCACCGGAGGCCGCCGGTGGAAGCACGTAGGCTGTCCGAGTGTCGATCGCAAAGACTATCGGGAAGCTGGCGGGCTGCTCCGCGCTTGCCGGTGTAGTTCTGGCAGGTGTCCTCTTTCCGGCGGCGGGCGGCTTCGGACTGGCCTCCAATCGTGCGGCCGACACGGTCGACAACGTCTCCGCCGAGCTGATCGAGGGCACCGTCCCCGCGGTCTCGACGATGGTCGACGCCGACGGCAATCCGATCGCCTGGCTCTACGACCAGCGCCGATTCGAGGTGCCGAGCGATCAGATCTCCAATGACATGAAGCTCGCGATCGTCTCGATCGAGGATCGCCGCTTCGCCGACCACGACGGCGTCGACTGGCAGGGCACCATCCGCGCGCTGCTGACCAACACCACCAGCGGCTCGGTCCAGCAGGGCGCTTCGACGATCGACCAGCAGTATGTGAAGAACTACCAGCTGCTGGTGGTCGCCAAGACCGACGCCGAACGCCGCGCCGCGATCGAGACAACCCCCGCGCGAAAGATCCGCGAGATCCGGATGGCGCTGACGCTCGACGACAAGCTGACCAAGGACGAGATCCTCACCCGCTATCTCAACCTGGTGCCCTTCGGCAACTCCTCCTACGGCATCCAGGACGCCGCCCGCACCTACTTCGGCGTCGACGCCAAGGACCTCTCGCTCACCCAGTCGGCGATGCTCGCCGGCATGGTGCAGTCGAGTTCGGCGCTCAACCCGTACACCAACCCCGAGGGTGTCCTCGAGCGTCGCAATACCGTGCTCGACACGATGATCCAGAACATCCCGGCCCGCGCGGACGAGATCCGCGCCGCCAAGGACCTGCCGCTCGGCGTGCTGCCGGAGCCGCAGGGACTGCCGCAGGGCTGCATCGCTTCCGGTGACCGCGGCTTCTTCTGCGACTACGCCATGCAGTACCTCGCCGAGGCGGGCATCAGCCGCGAACAGGTCAACCAGGGTGGCTACCTGATCCGCACCACCCTCGACCCGCGTGTCCAGGACTCGGTCAAGGCGTCTCTGGTGCGCAACACCAGCCCGACGGTCGACGACGTCGCCACCGTGATGAACGTGATCGCCCCCGGCCAGGACTCGCACCGGGTGATGGCGATGGCGTCGAGCCGCACC
Source organism: Millisia brevis NBRC 105863 (assembly GCF_001552615.1). Classification (GTDB taxonomy): domain Bacteria; phylum Actinomycetota; class Actinomycetes; order Mycobacteriales; family Mycobacteriaceae; genus Millisia; species Millisia brevis. Next base: position 125,477 of record NZ_BCRN01000008.1, on the reverse strand, counting down.
TACGGCCTCGACGGTGACGCCAACCAGACCGTCCAGCCGCAGCCCTACGCCCTCTCCGGCCACGGCGCGGGCTCGATCTTCAAGGTCTTCACCGTCGCCGCGGCGATGGAACGCGGCCTCGGCACCAGCGCCATCCTGCAGGTTCCGCGTCGCGTCGAGGTTCGCGGGCTCGGTGACGGTGGCGCCCGCAACTGCCCGTCCGGGGTCTACTGCGTCGAGAACGTCGGCAACTACCCGGCGTCGCTGTCGGTCCCCGACGCGCTGGCGCAGTCGCCGAATACCCCCTTCGTCCAGCTGATCCAGCAGGTCGGCGTCACCCCGACGGTCGACATGGCGGTCCGTCTGGGCCTGCGGTCCTATGCCCAGCCCAATACCTCCGGCTTCGGCGAGCAGTCGATGGCCGACTACCAGAAGGCCGCGAACCTCGGTTCGTTCACCCTCGGCCCCACCTGGGTCAACCCCCTGGAGCTGTCGAACGTCGCCGCGACGCTCGCCTCGGGCGGCCGCTGGTGCCCGCCGTCGCCGATCGATTCGATCTTCGACCGCAACGGCAACCCCGTCTCGCTGACCCAACAGGCCTGCGAGCAGGTCGTCGACCCGGGCCTGGCCAACACTCTGGCCAATGCGATGTCGAGGGACGACCTGGCCGGCGGTACCGCCGCAGGCGCGGCCGGCAGCGTCGGCTGGACCTACCCGGTCTCCGGTAAGACCGGTACCACCGAGTCGAATATGTCCTCCGGCTTCCTCGGCTTCACCAACCGCCTCGCGGGCGCGGTCTACACCTACGGCGATTCCCCGACGCCCGGCCAGATCTGCTCCTTCCCGATCCGGCCCTGCTCGAGCGGCAACCTCTACGGCGGCAACGAGCCGGCCCGAACCTGGTACGGCGCGATGCAGTCGATCGGAACCACCTTCGGTGACATCTCACTGCCGCCGATCGACGACCGGTACGTGCGCGGCTCGCAGCAGGCGCAGGTGCCGGACGTGGCGGGTATGTCGCAGTCGGCGGCCACCCAGCGCCTCGAGGCCGCGGGCTTCACGGTGTCCCCGTCGACCACCGCGGCCGCCGCCTCGCGCGGCACGGTGCTCTCCTCGTCGCCGGCCGGTTCCGCCGTGCCCGGCTCGGCGATCACCATCTACGTCAGCGATGGATCGGTGCAGACCGCGCCGCCGCCGCCGGCCGAACCGGACAGCAACCCGCCCGCGATCGACCTGCCGGAGCTCGACACCCCGGCCGCCGGCGACAACGCGACCCCGGCGACCCCCGGCCAGCCCTGACGCGCGCAGACTCCGCCGATATGGCGCCGCCCGATGCCGGCGCCATATCGGTGCGGGTGTGGCGCAGTCGGTCGGCGCCGCGAAATGCGGCGAACGGCGCACCGTTGCGTATTGTCGAGGAATGAGCCGTACAGCCCTGCCCGTCCGATCGACCTCCGGCTCATCGTCCACTCTGGGCAATGTGGCCACCGCGGCGCTGACCGGTGCGGCTCTCACAGCCGCCGGAATCGGTTATGCGACCCTGATCGAGCGCAACGCCTTCACGCTGCGCACGCTGACCTTGACGATGCTCCCGCCGGGCACGACACCGCTGCGCATCCTGCACATCTCCGATCTGCACATGACGCCGAGTCAGCGACTCAAGCAGCACTTCCTGCGCAGTCTCGATTCGCTGGAGCCGGATCTGGTGATCAATACCGGCGACAATCTCTCGCACCCCAAGGCCGTTCCCTCCGTGGTGCAATCGCTCGGACCGCTGCTGAATCGTCCGGGCGCCTTCGTGTTCGGATCGAACGACTACTTCGCGCCGGTTCCGAAGAATCCACTGACCTATCTGACCCGCACCGTGCCCAAGAAGCCGCGCGGGGAGGCGCTGCCCTGGCAGGACCTGCGGGCGGCGTTCACCGAGCAGGGCTGGCTCGACGCCACCCACTCGCACCGCACCTTCACCATCGGTGACCACCACATCGCGATCGCCGGTGTCGACGATCCGCATATCGGCCGCGACCGCTACCCGACGATCGCCGGACCGGCCGATCCCGAGGCGCTGACCATCGGGCTGACCCACTCGCCCGAGCCCCGCATCCTCGATCAGTTCGCCCGCGACGGCTACGAACTCGTCCTGGCCGGGCATACCCATGGTGGACAGCTCTGTGTGCCCTTCTACGGGCCCGTGATCACCAACTGCGAGTTGGACCGCAGCCGGGCGAAGGGACTCTCGCAGTGGGGCGAGCACACCCTCCTGCACGTCTCCGCGGGACTCGGCACCAGCCCCTGGGCCCCGGCCCGATTCTGCTGCCGTCCGGAAGCCAGCCTGATCACCCTCGAGCCGATCGCTCCCGGCAACGCCCGCGCCTCGCAGCTTATTCGCGTGCCGCGCACCACCGCGACGGTCTGAGCGTCGACAGCCTCGTCGCCACCGGTGGGTCCCCGCCCATGGGCCCGGAAATGGCCCGCTACGGCGCTCTGACCAGCCGGTTTAACGTCCGGGGCATAGCTGCTGTACGCTACGACGGGCAGCAAGCGGGGTGTGGCGCAGCTTGGTAGCGCGCTTCGTTCGGGACGAAGAGGTCGTGGGTTCGAATCCCGCCACCCCGACGCTAGGTCGAGATAGCAGGAGAGGGTCCGTTCGGTACTACCGAACGGACCCTCTCCGTATATCCGGGACGTCCGTATATCCGGGACGTCCGTGTATCCGGAAGCGTCCGACGTCCCTGCAGCCGGCTATCCCGTCGGATCCGCGTTCTCGGCGAGGTCGTCGATCTCCGTGGCGCGCACGTGCAGCATCCGGGCCCGGCCGACGTCGAAGAAGAGCCCGGCGATCGACAGCCGCCCGTCCGCCGCGGCCTGGCCGACCACCGGATGCCGGCCGAGCCGCTGCACCTGCAGCGCGACGTTGATCAGCGCCAGTTGGTCGGCCTCGCCGAAGCCGGCGGCGGCCGCCTGTCGCCCTACCGGATGCCCGGAACGCAGCAGCGCGACCGCCTGGTCGCCGTGCCGCAGCCACTCGCCGACCGGGCCGTCGAGCGGCTCGTCGGCCAGCAGCCCCTTCATCGCGCCGCAGTTCGAGTGCCCGCATACGATCAACGACGTCACCCCGAGGGTGGACACCGCGAACTCCAGGGCCGCCTCGACCGAACGGTCACCGTCGCGGTGTTCGGGCGAGGGGACCAGGTTGCCGACATTGCGGACGGTGAACAGATCGCCCGGGCCGCTGCTGGTGATCACGTTCGGCACGACCCGGGAGTCGGCGCAGGTGATGAACATCGTGTCCGGGTCCTGCGTCTGCGCCAGTGGCGCCAGGCTGCGCTGCAGGTCCTCCGCCCGGCCCCGGTGGAACTGGTCGATGCCGGCGAAGATGTGCGTCAGCGAGCGATGCCGGCGCAGCGGCTGCGGTAGTCGGGCGTGCGCGGCCTCGGTCTGCCGGTCCCGCCAGCGCTGCGCCGAATCGTCGGTACCGGGTCGCACGGTACGGCTGGGCCGGATATCGCGGCTGCGGGCGAGGCGGGACTCGCCCTTCTCCCGGACGGTCACCGTGCCGCCGGCCGCCTCGTGTGCGCTCTGCCAGGCATGCAGCGCCGCCGTGGTCGGATGGTCGAGGTAGTCGACGTCGACCTCGACGATCGCGTGCGCCCCGGCCGGGATGCGGGCGAGTTGGCTGTCGAGCCGGGGTAGGGACAGGAACGAACAGGATCCGTGGATCGACACCGTCCACAGATCGTCGCGGACGCGATGCAGGTCGACACCGGCGCGCACCACCCGCCACAGCAGGATGACCACCGCCAGCGCCAGACCGATCGCGACGCCCTCGAGAAGGTTGAGGAAGACCACCGCGACCAGGGTGACCACGTAGACGATCAGATCGCCCGTGCGCCGGGCGAGGGTGACGTCCTGCTTCTTGATCAACCCGATCCCGATCATCACCAACAGGCCGGCCAGCGCGGCCAACGGAATCTCCTCCAGCGCGGCGACACCCACCAGGGCGAACAGCAGCACCCAGACTCCGTGCAGGATCGCGGAGGCGCGGCTGGTGGCACCGGATTCGACGTTGGTGGCGCTGCGCACGATCACACCGGTGACCGGCAGGCCACCGAGGGCACCGGAGGTCATATTGGCGGCGCCCTGCCCGAACAGTTCCCGGTCGAGATTGGTGCGGCGGCCCGGGCTCATCCGATCGACCGCGACGGCGGACAGCAGCGACTCCACGCCGGCGATCAGGGCGACGGTCAGCACACCGAGGGCGACCGAACCCCAGGCCCCGTCCGGCACCTCGGGCAGCGCGATCGCATCGATGATGTTGCCGTCCAGAGCGATCCGTCGCACCTCGGTACCCAGCGGGATCGACAGGGCGGTCACCGCGACCACCGCGACCAGCGGACCGGGGATGCGGCGCACCCGCGCCGGGGTCCGCTTCCAGGCCACCATGATCGCGACCACCCCGAGCCCGACCATCGTGTCGGCGACGCTGATCTGCTGCAGCGAGGTCGGCAGCCCGATCAGGTTGGCCCACGCCGAACTTCGGGCGTTGTCACCGAGCAGGACGTGCAGCTGCTGCAGCACGATCGTGACGCCGATGCCGGCGAGCATCGCGTGGACCACGACCGGCGAGATCGCCAGTGCCCACCGGGCGACCCGCGAGGCGGACAACACGATCTGCACCAGCCCTGCGAGGACGGTGATGAAGCAGGTTACCTGCCAACCGAATTCGGCGACCAGCGCAGCGACCACCACGGTCAGTCCCGCGGCGGGGCCGGATACCTGCAGCGGTGATCCCCCCAGGAAGCCGGCGACGATACCGCCGACGACGGCGGCGATCAGCCCGGCCTGAATCGGCGCCCCGGAGGCGACGGCGATACCCAGGGACAGCGGCACCGCTACCAGAAAGACCACCAGGCTGGCAGCGAGGTCGGAGCGCAGGTCACGTCCGGGACCGGCGGCGCCCTCGGGCGCCGGCATATCGACGGGACGGTCCTGCAGTGGTGTTGGTGAGACGGCATCGGGCACGGTAACTCCTCGAAACATCGTCGGGAATATTCGAGCATCTGCACAATCCACACGAAAGGAATCCGGTCCAAGAATTACACCAGTTCGTGCCGATATGCCATCAACGGAATTATTCGAGCAGTCTTGTCATACAGCGCGCCCGGGCTATTGCCGGCATCCCGAAACGTTCTGTTTATCCACTCTGTGACCAAGATCATCTTCAGCGTATTTACCGGACCGTTACCAACCTGCTAGCGGTGGCGATTTCACCTATGACCCCGCCGCACCGGCTACGGTCGAATGTTATCGATCACATATCTCCCGACCAACCGGCTGAGCGCGACAAAGGGGACATACCTCGCGAAGGTATGTCCCCTTTGTGGGCGGGCCCGCCGAGCGGGCTCCACGATCAGTCGCGCGCCGCGGTGACCCCCTCCTCCACCCGCTTGCCGAGATCCGGATCCACCTGATGCCAGTACTCGAACACCCTGCTCAGGACCGGCTCCCGCACACCGTCGAGGACGTGGCCGATGATGTTGTTCGCCAATCGTTCCCGCGCGGCGTCGTCCAGGACGTCGCGCACCAGGGTGCCCGCCTGCACGAAGTCGCCGTCATCGCGATGCCGCTCGACACCCGCGCGCTCGAATCGGGGTTCGAAGCCGCCCCAGGAGCCGTCGTACCCGTACCTGGCGGTATCCGCCGCGGGTCCTCCATAGCTGTTCGGCGCGTATACCGGCGTATTCGGCGGGTTGTATCGATAGGTCATCGACCCCTCCTTGGCGTAGGAATTCACCGGCGCCTTCGGAGTGTTCACCGGCAACTGGGCATAATTCGTACCGATGCGATAGCGATGTGCGTCCGCGTAGGAGAAGATGCGCCCCAGGAGCATCTTGTCGGGGCTTGCGGCGATACCGGGGACCAGATTCGACGGCTCGAATGCGGCCTGTTCGATCTGGGCGAAGAAATTCTCGGGATTCCTGTCGAGCGTCAGTTTTCCCACCTTGATCAGCGGATAGTCCTTCTGGGACCACACCTTGGTCAGGTCGAAAGGATTGAAGCGATAGGTCAGCGCGTCCTCGTACGGCATGATCTGGACGTACAGGGTCCAGCTCGGAAAGTCACCGCGCTCGATCGCGTCGAAGAGGTCTTTGCGGTGGACATCCGGGGCGGAACCGGCCAGTTCGTCCGCCTGATCCTGCGTGAGGAATTCGATGCCCTGATCGGTCTTGAAGTGGAACTTCACCCAGCAGCGGTCGGTATCGGACCGGTAGAACTGGTAGGTATGGGAGCCGAATCCGTCCATATGGCGGTACGTCTTCGGGAGGCCGCGGTCCCCCATCAGCCAGGTGACCTGGTGTGCCGACTCCGGACTGAGCGTCCAGAAGTCCCACTGCATGTTGTGATCGCGTAATCCCGACTGCGGCAAGCGCTTCTGGCTCCGAATGAAGTCGGGGAATTTGATCGAGTCCTGGATGAAGAAGATCGGGGTGTTGTTGCCGACCAGGTCCCAGTTACCTTCGGAGGTGTAGAACTTCAGCGCGAATCCGCGCGGATCGCGCCAGGTGTCGGGGCTGCCCTGTTCGCCGGCGACCGTCGAGAAGCGGGCGAGCGCCTCGGTGGTCACCCCCTTCTGCAGGGCGGCCACCTTGGTATACCGCGAGATGTCCTCGGTGATCTCGAGGGTGCCGAACGCCCCCGCGCCCTTGGCGTGAACCACGCGTTCCGGTACGCGTTCCCGGTTGAACTGGGCCAACTTCTCGACCAGGTAGTGGTCGTGCAGCAGGACCGGTCCGTTGACTCCGCTGGTCAAGGATTCCGAATCGCTCGGCACCGGGATTCCGGAGTTGTTGGTCGTCGGCTTCGGATCGGACATGCACTGCCTCCTCCCGACGGGCCGGGTTCGGCGCGGGAGGGGTCGACGCGCGTCCGACGACCGATCCACCGGGTCCGGCGTCACGTCGTGCTCAATTGCGTAAAAGTCTTGCGATACACGGATAGTCGCGCATCACACGGGCTGGAACACACCATCCGGGGCCGACGTCCGATTCGGCTCGAACCGCGGCCCACCGGTGGTGCATCCACATCCGAGTATCGTCCGGAACTCGGAGACGTCAAGATATGACGCCCTAACCTCGGCCGGCCGCCGGGACCCCGCGGGACCCACCGATCCCGCCGGCGAGTGCGCCGCTACCAGCCGAATTCGAACTGGTACCACGGTCCATCGGTGGGGCCGACCGGCATCTCGGTGTATCCGATCTGCCCCTCTCCGGGCGGCAGGCCGAGGCGATCGACTCCCTCCGGCCGGTAGGCGATCCCGGCGGGCCCCAGGAAGGTGGTGTCCATGTAGAGCAGGCAGCCGTCGTCGTCGCGATCGACCGACCGCACGGGGTAGACGCCGCGCCACTGCGTATCGGACGTCGGAGCGCAGGATTGCGCGGTGGCGGTCAGGGCGCCCTTCGAGACCTCCCAGCCGAGGCGGGGCATCGCGCCGCTCGCGATCGCGGCCACCATGATCAGTCCGACCGCCGGAGCGATCAACGCGCCGTTGTCCCAGCGGTACTTCCACACCTGTACGCCGACCAGGACACACCAGATCAGACCGAGGCCGAGCAGCGGCAGCAGCGCCAGAACCACGACGATCAGGCTCGGATAGAGCGGCAAGCTCGCTACGAGCAGAACCAGGAACAGCACCGCCACGGCGATCGGGATGACCCGCCGCACCAGCAGTCGCCACCACCGCGGCGCGACGGGGCGCGGTGTCCCCGTCGTCACCCGGTGACCTCGCTCGTCCGAGCCGATCAGACGAGCAGTTCGGCGATCTGGACGGTGTTGAGCGCGGCGCCCTTGCGCAGGTTGTCACCCGCGACGAAGAGAGCCAGGCCGTGCCCCTCGGGCGCGGAGAAGTCCGCGCGGATCCGGCCGACCAGCGACTCGTCGCTGCCCGCCGCCTCCAAGGGGGTCGGCACGTCGGTCAGCCGCACACCGGACGCCGACGCGAGGATCTCGGTCGCCTCCTGCGGCGACAGCGGCCGATCGAACTCGGCGTTGATTGACAGCGCGTGCCCGGTGAACACCGGAACCCGCACGCAGGTGCCGCTGACCAGCAGGCCGGGGATGTCGAGGATCTTGCGCGACTCGTTGCGCAGCTTGCGGTCCTCGTCGGTCTCGCCGGAGCCGTCGTCGAGCAGCGATCCGGCGAGCGGCAGCACGTTGAACGCGATCGGTGCGACGTACTTGACCGGCTCGGGGAAGGCGACCGCACCGCCGTCGTGGACGAGCTTCTCGGCGTCGCCGATCACCGCGCGCACCTGACCGGCGAGCTCCTGGACGCCGGCGAGCCCGCTGCCGGAGACAGCCTGGTAGCTCGACACGACCAGTCGGCGCAGGCCCGCACGATCGTGCAGCGGCTTGAGCACCGGCATCGCGGCCATCGTGGTGCAGTTCGGGTTGGCGATGATGCCCTTCGGCGGGGTCTTCGCCAGCTGCCCGTTGACCTCGCTGACGATCAGCGGGACGTCCGGGTCGCCGCGCCAGGCGGAGGAGTTGTCGATGACGGTGACGCCGGCGGCGGCGAACCGCGGCGCCTGCACCCGCGACATCGTCGCGCCCGCGGAGAACAGCGCGACGTCGAGCCCGGTCGGGTCGGCGGTCTCGGCGTCCTCGATGACGATCTGCTCGTCACCCCAGGGCAAGGTCTTGCCCGCCGAGCGCGAGGAGGCGAAGAACCGGATGGTGTCGACCGGGAACTTGCGCTGGGCGAGGATGCTGCGCATCACCTCGCCGACCTGGCCGGTCGCGCCGACCACTCCGATGGAGACCATGTCGATTACCTCCCGGTACCGGCGTAGACGACGGCTTCCTCGTCGCTGCCGAGGTTGAACGCTTCGTGCAGGGCGACGACGGCCTTGTTCAGGTCGTCCTCGTGGCAGAGCACCGAGATGCGGATCTCCGAGGTGGAGATCAGTTCGATGTTGATGCCGGCGCCGGCCAGCGCCTCACAGAACGTCGCGGTGACGCCCGGATGGCTGCGCATACCCGCGCCGACCAGGGAGACCTTGCCGATGTGCTCGTCGTAGAGCAGTTCGGTGAAACCGATTTCCTTCTGCAGCTCGGTCAGCCGGCGGACCGCCTTGGGGCCGTCGGCCTGCGGCAGGGTGAAGGTGATGTCGGTCTTGCCGGTCTCGACCTTGGAGATGTTCTGCAGGACCATGTCGATGTTGATGTCGACGTCGGCGATCGCGCGGAAGACCTTGGCCGCGTAGCCGGGGACGTCGGGCAGACCGGTCACGGTCACCTTCGCTTCGCCCCGGTCGTGCGCGACGCCGGTGAGCAGGGCCTCTTCCATCGGGATGTCCTCCATCGATCCGGTGACGATCGTGCCGGGCTTGTCGGTATACGACGAGCGCACGTGCACGGGAACGTTGTAGCGGCGCGCGTATTCGACGCAGCGCAGCATGAGCACCTTTGCGCCGCAGGCCGCCATCTCGAGCATCTCCTCGAAGGAGACGGTCTCGAGGCGCCGGGCGTTCGGCACCTTGCGAGGGTCGGCGGAGAAGACGCCGTCGACGTCGGTGTAGATCTCGCAGACGTCGGCCTTCAGCGCGGCGGCCAGCGCAACCGCGGTGGTGTCGGAACCGCCGCGACCGAGGGTGGTGACGTCTTTAGAGGTCTGGCTGACGCCCTGGAAGCCGGCGACCAGCACGATCTTGCCGTCGTCGAGCGCCTTGCGAACCCGGCCCGGGGTCACGTCGATGATCTTCGCGTTGCCGTGGGCCTCGGTGGTGATCACGCCGGCCTGCGAGCCGGTGAACGACTGCGCGTCCTCGCCGAGACCGGAGATCGCCATGGCGACCAGGGCGTTGGAGATCCGCTCGCCCGCGGTCAGCAGCATGTCGAGCTCGCGCGCCGGCGGGATATCGCAGACCTGCCCGGCGAGGTCGAGCAGATCATCGGTGGTGTCACCCATGGCCGACACCACGACGACCACATCGTTGCCGGCTCGCTTGGTCGCCACGATCCGCTCGGCCACCCGCTTCACGCGCTCCGCCGTGGCCACCGAGGATCCGCCGTACTTCTGGACGACGAGAGCCACCACTGCCCCTTTCGGACTGTCGGGCCGCATGGGTCGCGGCACACAATTGACCAGCTTACCGAGCCCGCCGGCCGGTGGCGACGGCGCGTTCGCCCCCGGGTGGGGAGGCGCCGGGTGCGGACTCGATTCGGGTCGACCCCAACTCGGGGAGTAGAGTTCTGAGGCATGCTCACGGTGTCGCGGCTCCTTCGGCGCCGCGGCGGGTTCTGACCAGATAACCGGCAGCCCGTCGCGGGTGATTCCGCGTGCCGGTTGACCATTGAATACCGAACCTCGAAAGAGCCTCCGTCATGACTCCCGCTGACGCATTCACCTCGACGTCGCGCACCATCGCCACACCCTCTCGGCCGGCCCCCGCCGATCAGCCCGTCTGGAATACCCAGAAGAACTCCTCGATGCCGGTCCACCGGTACCGCTCCTTCGCCGAGGAGGTCGAGACGATCTCGCTGCCCGACCGCACCTGGCCGGACCGGGTGATCGATCGGGCCCCGCTGTGGTGTGCGGTCGACCTGCGCGACGGCAACCAGGCGCTGATCGACCCGATGAGCCCGGCCCGCAAGCGCCGCATGTTCGACCTGCTGGTGCGGATGGGTTACAAGCAGATCGAGGTGGGCTTCCCGGCCGCCAGCCAGACCGACTTCGACTTCGTCCGCGAGATCATCGAGGACAACGTCATCCCGGACGACGTGACGATCCAGGTGCTGACCCAGTGCCGGCCCGAGCTGATCGAGCGCACCGTCGAGGCCTGCCGCGACGCGGCGAACGTCATCGTGCACTTCTACAACTCGACCTCGGTGCTGCAGCGCCGCGTCGTCTTCCGCGCCGACCGCGACGAGATCACCCGGATCGCCGTCGACGGCGCCCGCAAGGTGCTCGAGGAGACCACGAAGTACCCGGACACCAACTGGTCCTTCGAGTACTCGCCCGAGTCCTATACCGGCACCGAGCTGGAGTACGCCGTCGCGGTCTGCGACGCGGTGACCGAGGTGATCGCGCCGACGCCGCAGCATCCGATGATCATCAACCTGCCGGCGACGGTCGAGATGGCGACGCCGAACGTCTATGCCGACTCGATCGAGTGGATGCACCGCCACCTGGCGCGCCGCGACTCGATCCTGCTGAGCCTGCACCCGCACAACGACCGGGGCACCGGCGTCGCGGCCGCCGAACTGGGCTTCCAGGCCGGCGCCGACCGCATCGAGGGCTGCCTGTTCGGCAACGGCGAGCGCACCGGCAATGTCTGCCTGGTCACCCTGGGCCTGAACCTGTTCAGCCGCGGCGTCGACCCGCAGATCGACTTCACCGATATCGACGAGATCCGCCGCACGGTCGAGTACTGCAACCAGCTGCCGGTACCCGAGCGCCACCCCTACGGCGGCGACCTGGTCTACACCGCGTTCTCGGGCAGCCACCAGGATGCGATCAACAAGGGCCTCGATCAGATGAAGATCGACGCCGACGCCGCGGACGACGACGAGTCGAACATCCTGTGGCAGGTGCCCTATCTGCCGATCGATCCGAAGGACGTCGGCCGCAGCTACGAGGCGGTCATCCGGGTCAACTCGCAGTCCGGCAAGGGCGGCGTCGCCTACATCATGAAGGCCGACCACGGCCTGGTGCTGCCACGCCGACTGCAGATCGAGTTCTCCCGAGCGGTCCAGCAGGTCACCGACGGTGAGGGTGGCGAGGTGACCCCGAAGGAGATGTGGGACATCTTCGCCGAGGAGTACCTCAACCCGATCCGCCCGCTGGAGCGGATGCGTCAGCGCGTCACCGCCTCCGAGATCGACGGCGGCACCGACACCGTGACCGCTGTGGTCCTGGTCGACGGAGTCGAGCGGGAGATCACCGGTTCCGGCAACGGCCCGGTCGCCGCCTTTGTCGACGCCCTGGCCGGTATCGGCTTCCAGGTCGGCGTCCTCGATTACGGCCAGCACGCGCTGTCCGCCGGTGACGACGCCCAGGCCGCGGCCTACGTCGAGGCGAATGTCCTGCGCCCGGACGGCGAGTCGATCTCGGTCTGGGGTGTCGGTATCGCCCCGTCGACCACCACCGCCTCGCTGCGGGCGGTCGTCTCTGCCGTCAACCGCGGCCTGCGGTAGCCCCCGCGCCGGAACGGGTGTGTGGGGAGCCCCGCATCCACCGGCCGGCGGACACACTCCCCAATAGCGTTGGCTCGAGCCGGTACCCCGTCGGGCGTACCGGCTCGAGCGCGTTTACGGGGTGTCGAGGTGGCGGATGACCCGGGCCGGGTTGCCGACGGCCACCACGTTCGCCGGGATGTCCTTGGTGACGACGGATCCGGCGCCGATGATGCTGTTCGCGCCGATCGACACGCCGGGGCAGACGGTCACCCCGCCGCCGAGCCAGACGTTGTCGCCGATGGTGATCGGCTTCGCGGCCTCGAGCTTGTCGCGCCGCGGCTGCGGGTCCAACGGGTGGATCGGCGTCAGCAATTGGACGTTCGGGCCGATCTGGCAGTCGTCCCCGATGCGGATCGCGGCGACGTCGAGCGCGGTGAGGTTGAAATTGATGAACGTCCGCGCGCCGATCGAGATGTACTGCCCATAGTCGACGAACAGCGGCGGGCGGATCACGACGTCCTCGCCGAGGTCGCCGATCAACTCCGCCAACGTCGTTGCCGCTTCGGCGGCGCCGAAGATGGTCTCCCGGTGGTACCGGTCGGCCAGCGCCGCCGCGCGCCGCGCCGCCACGTCCATCTCCCCGTCGGCCACGTACCAGTCGCCGGCCTGCATCCGCTCGAGGGTGCTGCGGGGGTCGCCCGCGAAGTAGTCAACCGCCATGGATCCGATCGTAGGCCGGGACCCGGCGGGCGCGATGTGCCCCACGAGGGTCAGTCGGTACCGGCCGCCCCGAGGCGCAGCAGTTCCGGACCGAAGGTCTCGTAGTGGATGCGGTCCTCGGCGACGCCGAGCCCGTGCAGGTCCTCGCGAACCGCGCCGAGGAAGCCGGCCGGTCCGCAGACCATCACGTGCGCACGCGGATCGATGGTGATGTCGGACAGGTCCATCCGGCCGATGCGGACGGCGTCGGCGGCGCCGGTGTCGACGCCGTGTTCGTACCACTGCCGCAGGGTCGCATCGGGCAGCGCCGCCACCAGCTCGGCCAGCTCGCCGCGATGCGGCTGCCGGCTGCGCGAGCGATCGGCATGGAGAACCTGGATCGAGCGCGAATCTGCCTTCTCCACCAGATGATTCAGCAGACCGATCACCGGGGTGCAGCCGATACCGGCCGAGGCCAGCACCAGCGGGGCATCGTCGTCGGGTAGTGCCAGATCACCGAACGGGGTACTCACGCGCAGGGTGTCGCCCTCGAACACCCGCTCGTGCAGATATGTCGACACCTCGCCGTCCCGCTTGACGCCGATTCGCCACTCGTCGATGCCGGTGGGGCCGGTCAGGCTGTACTGACGAATCTGGTTGGCGCCGTCGTCCAGCGGTACCTGCACCGAGATATATTGGCCCGGACGAAAGCTCGGCAGATCCTGCCCGCCGGTTGCGACCAGGGTGAAGGAGACCGCGTCCGGCGACAGCTGGCGGCGCTGCTGTACGACGACGGTTCGCCAGACGTCACCGGGAGCAACCCCGGCCGCGGAATAGAGCGCCGATTCCTCGCCGATCAGTAGATTTGCCATCTCCCAATACAGTTCGTCCCACGCCTCGGCGACCTCGGGAGTGACCGCCTCGCCGAGGATCTCGACGATCGCAGCGAAGAGGTGCTCGTGCACGATGGCGTACTGGTCGGCGGTGACTCCGAGTGAGGCGTGCTTGTGCGCGATCCGATTGATCAGAAACGAGCGCCGGGCGGCGTCGGGGTCGAGTTGCAGATGCGCGAAGAGCGCGATCGAGCCGGCGAGGACCCGGGGCTGGTCCTCGGTCTTCTGGTTGCTGCGATTGAACAGATCCTGAAGCAGGGTGGGGTGCGCCGCGAAGAGCCGGCCGTAGAAGGTGCGGGCGATATCGGGCAGCGCACCTTCGACCGCCGGAAGGGTGGCGGCCAGAACGTTTTTCGTGTGTTCCGAGATCATGACTCTCCTTGTTGTATCGACGGCGCAGGGCGGCGCCGTACGGGACTGTCGATCACCGGATCGCGCTCACGGCGCCGACCCGGATGCGGAGGGAGCGCCCGGGGAGTCGACACCGACGGGCGGTCGCAGGTTGAGCAGGACGGCGGTCATCGGCTCGGCGACGAGGTCGCCGACCGTCAGGGAATCGAGGCTGTCGAAGAAGGCCTGCCGCGCCCGGCCGAGGGCGCCGCGCAGCCGGCAATTGCGGCGCAGCGGGCAGGGCTGTGGCCCTTCGCATTCGACCATCTCACCGGGGCCCTCGAGGATGCCGGCGAGCCAACCGAGCCGCGCCGTGGATCCCAGTTCGGTGATGACCAGCCCGCCGCCGCGCCCCCGACGAGAGTGGACGACGCCGAGCTCGCACAGGCGGCCGACCACCTTGGCGACGTGGGTATAGGGCACCTCGAGTTCCTCGGCCAGCCGGCGCGAGGTGATCGGCCCGGCGGCGGGGTCACGATCGACGGCCAGCCGCATCACGATGCGGAGGCCGATATCGGTGAACCTGGTGAGCTGCACGTTCTCAGTCAAACATAATTGGAGTCTCGGATACCAATTATCGCGAGAAGGTGACGCGGGACACGGTTCGGGGACCGACGCGGCCGGCGCACGACACTGCCCGACACCCCGGGGTGGGCCCGCGGATCGCGGACCGCCGGAGGTGCCGGGCAGCGGAAGGTGGAGCCGGAAGGCGCCGGGTCAGAAGGTGATGAGCGGCTTGATGACGCCGTCGCGCTTATTCGCCATGTAGTCGAAGGCGGTCTCGACGTCGTCGAAGGCGAAGGTATGGGTGGTCATGACCGTCGGATCGAAGCGACCCGAGGCGATGAGGGCGAAGATCCGCTGCATGCGGTCGTTGCCGCCCGGGCAGAGGCCGGAGCGGATCGTCTTGTCCGCCATGCCGAGTCCGAAGGCGTCGAGCGGAACCTGCAGCGGCTCCGGATGTTCGCCGTGGTAGCCGACATTGGAGACCCGCCCGCCGGCCTTGATCACCCGCAGGCAGGCCTCCCAGGTGATCGGCGAGCCGAGCGCTTCGATCGCCGCATCGACACCCTCGCCGCCGGTCGCCTCGAGGATCTGCTGGACCGGGTCGCCGGCGGTGAAGTCGATGATGTCGGTGGCGCCGAAGGTTTCCGCCAGCTTCTGGCGTTCCGGGATCGACTCGACCGCGAAGATGCGGGAGGCGCCGAGCAGGTGGGCCCCGAGCGTCGCGGACAGCCCGACCGCGCCCTGCGCGAAGACCGCCACGGTGTCGCCGATCCGCAGTTCGCAGTGTTCGGCGCCCATGAAGCCGGTCGAGAGCATGTCGCAGGCGTAGACCGCCGCCTCGCTGCTCACCACATCCGGGATCGGCGCGAGATTGCCCTTGGCGTACGGGACCACGAAGTATTCGGCCATATTGCCGTCGCGCTGGGCGGTGTACTGGTAGCCGCCGAGCGGGCCACCGCACTGGCTGGTGTAGCCCGTCTGACAGTAGCGACACTGGAAGCACGGGGTGACGGCGTTGACCGCGACGCGCTGCCCCTCGGCGAAGCCGGTGACGTTCGACCCGAGCGCGTGCACCGTGCCGAGCGCCTCGTGGCCGAGGGTGACCCCGGGTTCGACCGGAAGCGTCCCGCCGACGGTGTGCACATCCGACGTGCAGATCAGCGCGTGCGTGGTCTTCACGACCACCTCGTTCGGACCCGGCTCGGGAATCGGTTTGTCCACCACCGCCGTCGATCCGACCTGCGGCATGACAAAGGCCTTCATCCGACTCATGATCAACCCTCCAACAACTGTGACCGGTGTTACACCGATGCTGGCAGTTCGCCCGATCGACCGGTTGTCCCAACTTGGGACATCACCGGGTCGGGTGGACGGTGTACAAGGGACGGATCGGTGGCGTCAGGGCTCGGGATCGCCGTGGCGCCTGCGCAATTCCCGGGTGAGGTCCTCGGCGCGCTCGACGTCGACGTCCGGCGTCGACGCGGCGAGCCGTTCGATCGCACCGGCGATCACCCCCAACTGCGCGGCCAACTGATTGGCCGCGTGCTCCTGCGAGGAGGAGCTCCGGCGCCCGAGGTAGGCATCGATACAGCGCGGCAGGTCGCCCCCGACGATCTCCTCGACCACCGCCAGGCGTTCCGGATCACCGGTGCGGGTGACCAATTGGTCGCCGAGATGGTCGAGACGATCCAGGATCACCCGGATCGCCGCGGTCATCCGGCGCACGGCGGCCGGCACCCCGGCCGGGAGGCGATCGGTCTCGCGGCGTACCCGGTCGTCGAGAAGGTCTGCCCGCAGCCGCAACTGGTCGGTCAGGGTGCTGTCGGCCTGCTTGCGTTCCGACGGCGCCAGCAGTGCGCCGACCCCGTACAGCGCAGCCGCGGCCAACGGCCACGCCTCGACCCCGACGAAGGCCAGACCGGAACCGGCCAGGGCGCCGGCCATCCCGGCGAGGTTCTTGCGCGAGGTCAACCAGCGAGTGACGGGTCCATCAGACATAGCCGCGGATTTCGGTGAACGCCGCGTCGAGGGAACCGTCGCGGGCGTCGAAGGTGCGACCGCCGGTCACCGCCGCCAACTCCTCCATCTCCGCGACATTCGATTCGCCGAACAGCACCGGGAACACCGGGACCGCGCGCACGGCATTCGGACGGTTGTCGAAGACGTTCCGGAAGGCGGTGAAGTCGGCGCCGGTGGTGTTTTCGCCGTCGGTCATCAACACGATCGAGGTGAACCGGTCCGGGTCGGCCTGGATCTGCATCTCGGCGAGCACATAGGCCGCCTCCAGCGTCGTGTAGATCGCGGTCTCGCCACCGGCCGTCAGCGCATTGCCTTCCGCGGCGATCCGGTCGAGCACCGGCTGCGGATCGTCCTGCGGCACGGTGAACAGCTTCGGTTCCTTCGGCGCGGACGCGAACGGCAGCAGGACCACCTCCTCGCGGCCCCGGAACCGGCGGAACTGTCCGACCAGCGATGTATCGGCGCCGGCGAGGCGGGCGAGGGCGCTGTGCAGCAATGGCATCCGGTTGTCCCGGTCCATCGACCCGGAGGTGTCGAGCACGTAGATGGTGCGGGATGCGCGGCGCACCTTGTCGAACCAGCTGGTCAGCAGGGTATCGACGACGGCGCTCGACGTGGGGAAGGGCAGTTCGACCAACGTCGCGGTGCCGAACTCCGCGGCGAGCGGGACCCCGGGAATCGCGGGCCGCCAGTGCCCGGTGTCCATGATCCGTTGCTGGACATCGGTGGTGCGCAGGTACTCGGTCAGCCGGCGGTGGGCGTCGCGGGTCTGCTCGGACGCCGAATTGAGCACGGTGAACGGATAATCGGCCGTCACCACACCGTCGGTGGGGTAGATCAGCTCGAGCGGTTCGGGCAGGTTCCCGGCGGCGTTCATCGACAGCAGCACCGACTCGTAGTTGATCAGCCCGTCGACCGCGGGCCCGGGATCGGTGCCGGTCGCTCGACCGATATACGCCTCCTGCAGGAAGCCCGACGACCCCGCCGACAGGGTCTGCGCGGAGAAGAAGTCGGTCAGCGCCGGCGCGGTGGAGGCCGCCTGCTGCTCGGTCAGCGCGGCGCCCGAGCCGACCAGGGCGGTCGCGACCGCCACGACCGCCGAGAAGCCGCTGTTCGACGCGGACGGATCGGTCATGCCGTAGGTGAATTCGCCGGCGCCGGCGGCCGCGGCGATCCGCGCCCAGTCGACCGGCCGATCGATGAACCCGAGCCGCTCGGCCACCGAACGGCGCAGTCCGAGCACCACCGGGGACGACATGATCTCCACCGAGGTGCCGAGCACGCCGCGGGTCTCGGGCCGCAGGTCGAGGTATCGGTTCGAGGAGAACCACAACGCGTCGTAGGAGCCGTCGACGGTGCCCTCGGCGATCCGTTGGGCGGCGGTCAAGGTGCCGGTGTACTCGAGGTCGACCCGCACCCCGGTCGCGCGGGCGGCCTCCTCGAGGACCGGTTCCATCGCGACCAGTTCGCTGCCCGCCAACACCCGCAGGGTCGTCTCCGGGCCGGACAGGTCGGAGGACGCCTCGCTGCCGGTCACCGAGTCGACGGCGCCGCACCCGACGACCACCATCAGCATCGCCATCAATACGGCCGGCAGCCCGGTCGACAGCCTCGTCGGCAGCCCGGTCGGGATCGCGGCCCGGGACGCCGCTCGGCGGTGCGATGCCGCGCCGCGGCGGATCATGCCGCACATCCGAGAGCACCGAGGAAACGTTCGGAGGTCTCGAAGGTCGGCGGTTCGACCACGTCGATCAGCTCGGGCGGTGCGGCGACCGATGCATCCTGCAGCGCCTGCGCGAACGGTCCGGGTTGGGTGGGTCGGAAGCCGTGTTCTGCGGCCAATCGGGCCAATTCGGGGTCCTCTTCCAGGAGTTGGCCGACGCGATCGCCGGCGGAGGTCAGCGGCACCAGGACGTGCCGGGAGTACACCGTGGGCCGCGGGTACAGCAGGCGCGCATCGGTCGGCAGGACCGACTTCTCTGCGACCTGCTGCCCGACGAATTGCGCCTCGTAGACCAGCGCCATCGGTACCCGCCCCATCCCCGAGGACAGGTAGTCCTCGAAGAGCACCTCGGTGGTTGCCGGTTGATAGCCCTGGTCGACGAACAGCGGACCCACCAGCGGGGCCACCCGATCGACCCCCGCCGGATCCGAGACGACGTGGTCGCCGTTGGCGACGTAGGAGGCGATCGCGAGGTACATCGATGCGGAGTTGGAGTCGCAGAGCGCCGTCGTCGACAACAGGATGTTGCGGCGGGCGGGGAAGGCGGTGTTTCCCGGCAGTTGATCCCACCGCGCACCGGTCTGCGCCACGTCGAGGTAGCGGCGCATATCGAAGAAGGTGCCGCCCGGCTCGACCATGCCCTCGGCGGTCAACAGGTCGACGATCGGTGCATAGGTCGCGATCGCCATCGGCGAGGAGAACGGTGCATAGGTCCGCGCGGCCGGCCGGTCCCGCAGGATGCGATCGGCGGCGGGATGGCTGGACGGGAAGGCGAAGTCGTACTGATCGAGGGGAACGGTCTCGGCGATGCGGCGCGACCCCGCCGGATCGACCCGCAGCTCGATACCGTTGTGCGCGAAGATGTCACGGACCCGCTGATCGGAGAAGAAGGGCAGCTTCTCCGATCCGATCACCCCGGTGACCACCTCGGTCGGTCCGTCGGATCGATCGGACCACAGGTCGCGGTAGACGATCACTCCGACAACGGCCAGCAGCGCGACGGCCAGCACGGCGGCCAAAACTCGTCTTCCTCCCGAACCCGACATTGGCCGATCACAGCCGATCGGGATGAAGATCCACTGAAAAGTGGCTGACACGGACACCAACAACCGGCATCGGCCGACTCGGTGACCGCGCCGGGAACCCGGATAGTCTGGGCTCGTTACCGGCGCGGCGGTCGACGCCGGTTGGTTGGTGTCGACCGCCGATGCCCACGTTGGACGGAGATCCCATGACCACCGAGCCCTCGATCACGCCCGCGTCTGCGGGCGTCGCGCCCACCGATCGCATCATCGTGGAGGTGGTCGACGGTATCGCCCACGCGACGCTCCATCGCCCCGACAAGCTCAACGCGCTCGACATGCCGATGCTGCGGGCGCTGGTCTCGACGCCGAAGCGCATCGCGGCGGATCGGTCGGTGCGAGCGGTGATCCTGCGCGGGGCGGGCGATGTCTTCTGCAGTGGCCTCGACTTCGGATCGTTGCCGGGTCCTACCGGTATGGCCCGCGCGGCGTTCAAGCTGCCGGTCCAGAAGACCAATCTGTTCCAACAGGCGTGTTGGGCGTGGCGGGAGCTACCCGTGCCGGTGCTCGCGGTGACCGAGGGGCATTGCTACGGGGGTGGCCTGCAACTCGCGCTCGCCGCGGACTTCCGCTTCTCCGCGCCCGACTGTCGGTTCTCGATCATGGAGGCTCGGTGGGGCTTGATCCCCGATATGACCGGGACCGTGACGCTGCGCGAGTTGCTGCCGATCGACGTCGCCAAGCGCCTGGCGATGACCGGTGAGATCTTCGACGGCGTGCGGGCGGCGGAGCTGGGTCTGGTCACCGAGGTGGCCGACGATCCGCTCGCCGCCGCGCAGGGCTTGGCCCGGCAGATCGTCGAACGCTCCCCCGACGCCGTCGCGGCGACGAAGAAGCTGTTCAACGCGAACTGGTCGGCGGTCTCGGCGCGGTCGGCGCTGTGGAACGAGTTTGTCGCGCAGGTGAAGTTGATGACCGGCGAGAACCACCGCATCGCGCGCCGGGCGGGGCGCGACCGCGCGACGCCCGTGTGGAAGCCGCGCCGCTGACCGGCCGTCCCGCCCGGTCGAGGGATCACGCGCCGGGCAGCGGTCCCCCGTGGCTCTCCCGCAGCCGACCCTTGACGACTTTGCCGGATGCATTGCGCGGCAACGTGTCGACGTACTCGACGACGGCCGGGTGCTTGTAGCGGGCCAACGTGTCGCCGAGGAATTCGCGCAGTTCCTCGAGGGTCGGCGGGGCGTCGCCGGCGACCACGGCGACCGGCACCTCACCCCAGCGGTCGTCGGGGCGACCGATCACGGCGACCTCGCGGATGGTGGGGTGGCCGGCGATCGCGTTCTCGACCTCGGCGCAGTAGATGTTCTCCCCGCCGGAGATGATCATGTCCTTCTTGCGGTCGACGACGTAGAGGAAGCCCTCGTCGTCGGCGCGCACCAGGTCGCCGGAGTGGAACCAGCCGCCGTCCATCGCCGCAGCGGTCGCCATCGGGTTGTTCCAGTATTCCTTCATCAATGTCGGCCCGCGGTAGACGATCTCACCGACATCGCCGGCCGCGACGTCGTTCATGTTCACGTCGACCACCCGGGCGCTGATGCCGGGGATCGGCTTGCCGATCGAGCCGAGCTTGCGGCGCGAATCGGCGCCGGCGAGCACGCAGGTGATCGGCGACATCTCGGTCTGCCCGAAGACCGCGACGATCTGCGCGTCCGGGAAGGTGCGTTCCATCGCCTCGAGCACCGCGTCGGTCGCCGGGGCGGCGCCCCAGGAGAGGCTGCGCAGCGCGAAGTCCCGATCGGCGATGCCGGGGACCGCGCAGACCGCCTGCCACTGCACCGGCACCATGAACACGGTGGTGATCCGCTCCCGCTCGAGGGTGTCGACCACCTCGACCGGGTCGAACTCCTTGAGCGGGTGGATGACCACGGTATGACCGATCATCAGCGCCGGCGCCACGGAACCCAGTGCGGCGACGTGGAAGCTGGGCGCGGCCATCAGCGCTCGCCCGTCCTCGTCGGTGAGGCCGAGAGCGCGAATGCAGGTGACCGACTGCGCCACCATGTTCAGGTGCGTCAGCACGGCGCCCTTGGGTCGACCGGTGGTGCCGGAGGTGTACAGGATCAGCGCCGGATCGCTCTCCGGCAGTTCGACGAACGGCCGCCCGTCCCCGTCCTCGGCGATCAGCTCCTCGTACCCGAGGGTCGTCTCGTCGCCCGCCGCGCCCATGACGATCACCGTCTCGATCCGGTCGGTCGCCTTCCGGGTCGCGGCGACCAGCGGAGCGAGGACCGGCTCGGTGAAGATGATCGTGCCGCCGGAATCCTCGACCAGGTAGGCGATCTCGGGTGGGGTCAGCCGGAAGTTGACCGGTACGGCGATCGCTCCGACCGCGTTGATCGCGATGACCGCTTCGAAGAACTCGGTGCGATTGAGCGTCAGCAGCAGCACCCGGTCACCCCGACGGACCCCGCGGCGGTGCAGCGCGTCGGCCAGCTTCTCGGTGCGCTCCCACAGCGTTCGCCAGGTGGTGTCGACGCCGAGGAAGCGGAAGGCGACGCCATCGGGGCGCGAGGTCGCGTGGTGGAGCACCCACGACACCCAGTGGTTGCGATTGCTCACCAGCAATCGAGCGGCGTCGGACGCGGCCGCCATCACCTCCGCCGGCTGATCGGACCCGGAGTGGGCCCCCGAGACGGGCGCGGAAGCGGACGACGAACCCGCCGCGGCGGCGGACGGAGAGGGGACGGATGCAACCGGTACGGACAACGGAACCTCGCATCATTCGGGTCTCAAATGTCAAATATATGTGATGTGTGATGGATAGCCTAGCGCATATGTGAGGGCTACTGTGTCGAAAACCACTCTCCGGTTCGGGTCGCGCGACCCGAACAACGACGATGGTGGGTCGATAGTCGAGACCGGTGGGTGTGCGCACCCGCACCGACCGCACCGACCGCACCGACCGCACCGACACCCGATCACTCGAGCGGACCTCGCCCGAGCCCGAGCGACAGGAAGACCACTGGCGATGGACGAGACCCCGAGCTTCCGAGGCGATAGCTCCCTCGGCTCCGGGCGACTCGGCACCGGCAAGGTCTCCCGCCAACAGCTGTCCGATGTGGTCGCCGCCGCGATCCGGGATCGCATCATGTCGGGCGGACTGCGCCCCGGCACCGCGATCCGCATGGACGAGACCGCGGCGGAACTCGGCGTCAGTGTGACACCGGTGCGCGAGGCGCTGTTGACGCTCAAGTCGGACGGCATGGTCGCGCTGACCCCGCACAAGGGATACCGGGTCGCCGACCTGACCCGCAGCGATATTCGGGACGTCTTCTGGCTGCAGTCCCAGCTCGGCGCGCAGCTCGCGGATCGGGCGAGCCGGCGCATGACGCCACCGGTGCGCGATCGGCTCGGCGGCTACCTCGAACAGCTGGGCAAGGCGGTCGAGGTCGGCAGCGCCGACGAGATCGAGCGCGTCGAGTTCGAATACCACCGGGAGATCAACCGCTTGGCGGACGCCCCGAAGCTCAGCGGCTTCCTGGTCGCCGCCCTGCGCTATACCCCGGTGCGTTTCTATTCGTCGGATCGCAGCTGGGGCGACGCGGCGGTGGCGTCACTACGCGATCTGATCGATGCGATCGACGCGGGCGATCACGCCCGGGCCGGCGAGATCTCCGGGGCCCATTTCCGCGACGGCGCCGAACGACTGATCGTCCACCTCGAGGCCGGCGGCTTCTGGGACTGACCCGCTCCGTCGGTGCCATCGTCGGTCGGGTCCCGGGGACTCGGGTATGCCACACTTTCCGGCATGGCATCCCCTTCGAGTCGGCGGACAATGCGGCGGCGAGCCCGACTGGGTCTGCGGGCGGCCGATCTGGCCGCCCGCGCCTCGCGCGCGGCGGGCCGCGGCAACGGCTCGATGATCGGCGGATTGATCGCCCTCAAGATCGACCCGACCATCATGCGTCAGCTCGCCGCCGACAAGCGTTCCGTGGTGATCACCGGAACCAACGGCAAGTCGACGACCACCCGCATGACCGCCGCGGCGCTCGCGACGCTCGGCGACGTGGCCACCCAGGCGGACGGCGCCAATATGGACGCCGGCATCGTTGCGGCCCTCAGCGCGCACCCGAACGCCGAGTACGCCGCCCTCGAGGTCGACGAACTGCACGTCCCGCACGTCTGCGACGAGGTCACCCCCGAGGCGGTGATCCTGCTCAACCTCAGCCGTGACCAGCTCGACCGGGTCCACGAGATCAACGGGATCGAGCGGCGGCTGCGGGCCGGGCTGACCGCCCATCCCGAGGCGACCGTCGTCGCCAACTGTGACGACATCCTGGTCACCTCCGCCGCCTACGACAGCCCCAATGTGGTGTGGGTCGCCGCGGGCAACGCCTGGGTCGGCGACTCGGTCAGCTGCCCGCGCACCGGCGAGCCGATCGTCTGGGAGGGCACGCACTGGCGCAGCACCGGCTCGGACTTCGCACGCCCGGAACCGGATTGGTGGCTCGACGAGACGCATCTGTACGGGCCCGGCGGCCTGTCGCTGCCGATGACGCTCGCCCTGCCGGGCCGGGCCAACCGCGGCAACGCCGCGCAGGCCGTCGCGGCGGCGGTCACCCTCGGCGCCGACCCGGAGGCGGCCCTCGCGGCGGTGTCCACCGTCAGCGAGATCGCCGGTCGCTACTCGACCGTGCAGCACGGCCCGCACGAGATCCGCATGCTGCTGGCCAAGAACCCGGCCGGCTGGCAGGAGGCCCTGTCGATGATCGACTCCGACGCCGAGGGGCTGGTGATCGCGGTCAACGGGCAGGTTCCCGACGGCGAGGACCTCTCCTGGCTGTGGGATGTGCGCTTCGAACACTTCGAGTCCACCCGGGTGGTCGCCGCCGGTGAACGCGGCACCGACCTCGGGGTGCGGCTGACGTACGCCGGCGCCGAGCACAGCCTGATCCACGATCCGCTCGAGGCGATCGCGTCCTGCCCGCCCGGCCGCGTCGAGGTGCTCGCCAACTACACCGCCTTCCGCGACCTCAATCGGGCATTGACCCGGGCGCGGGCCCGGTCGACCGAATTGGCGGGGCATGGCTGAGCCGGCAGGAACGAAATCGAGCGGGGCGCAGGCGACCAACGAGCACGGCCAGGACGGGGACACATCGACTGTGAGCACTTCGGGGGCACGGGAATCGGCCGTTCGCATCGGCCTGGTCCTGCCGGACGTGATGGGCACCTACGGCGACGGCGGCAACGCGCTCGTGCTGCGGCAGCGACTGCTGATGCGCAATATCCCGGCCGAGATCGTCTCGATCACCCTCGGTGACGGGGTCCCCGACTCGATGGACATCTACACCCTCGGTGGCGCCGAGGATTACGCGCAGCGGCTGGCGACCCGCCACCTGCTCGAACATCCCGGCATGCAGCGCGCCGCCGGGCGCGGAGCGCCGGTGCTGGCGATCTGCGCAGCGATCCAGGTGCTCGGCCACTGGTTCCTCACCGGCAGTGGCGAACGGGTCGACGGCGTCGGTCTGCTCGACCTGACCACCTCGCCGCGGCCGACCCGCGCGATCGGCGAGCTGGCGGGCACCCCGCTGGTCGAAGGCCTCACCCAACCGCTCACCGGGTTCGAAAACCACGGCGGCGGTTCGGCTCTCGGCCCCGACGCCCGCCCCCTGTCCGCGGTGACCCGCGGGGTGGGCAATGGCGCCGGCGATCCGGTGGACGGCGCGGTGCAGGGCTCGGTCTACGGCACCTATATGCACGGCCCGGCGCTGGCCCGCAATCCGGAGTTCGCCGATCATCTCCTGGCGCGAGCGATGGGTATCGACGCTCTCGAACCGCTGCCGATCGCGGAGATCGATCAGCTGCGCCGCGAACGCCTCAGCGCCTGACCGGCCGGACGTCGATCAGGAACGCAGGACGAGCCGACCGGTCAGGGCACGCCCCAGGGTCAGCTCGTCCGCGAATTCCAGATCGCCGCCCATCGGCAGACCCGAGGCCAGCCGCGAGACGGTCAGCCCGGGGAAGTCGCGCATCATCCGCACCAGATAGGTGGCGGTCGCCTCGCCCTCGGTATTGGGATCGGTCGCCAGGATCACCTCGGTGACCTCGACCCCGTTGTCGGGGGTGGCCAGCCGGGTCAGCAGTTCGCGGATGCGCAGCTGATCGGGGCCGATACCCGACAACGGATCGAGCGCCCCGCCCAGGACGTGATAGCGCCCGCGGAACTCCCGGGTACGTTCGATCGCCTGAACGTCCTTGGGCTCCTCGACCACACAGATCATCGAGGCGTCCCGCCGCTCGTCGGCGCAGACCCGACAGCGTTCACCGTCGGCGACGGTGCCGCAGACCGCACAGAACTGCACCCCGTCCCGAATGCGCTCGAGAACGGCGCCGAGCCGGTCGATATCGGCAGGATCGGCCGACAGCAGATGAAAAGCGATGCGCTGGGCGCCCTTGGGGCCGACACCGGGCAGCTTGCCCAACTCGTCGATCAGATCCTGGACCGGGCCCTCGTAGACCGAGGCGACGTACACGCAGCTCCTATCCGGGGAAGCCGGGCAGCCCCGGAATCCCGCCCGCGAGACCGCCGAGCGACTCGGCGGCCAGCCGCCGGGTGCCCTCGTTGGCATCGGCGATCGCACCGATCACCAGGTCCTGCAGGGTCTCGACATCCTCCGGATCGACCACCGACGGGTCGATCGTCAGGGACACCAGGTCGCCGCCGCCGGTGACGGTGGCCGTGACCAGGCCATTGCCGGCCTGACCGGTGACCTGGGCCGAGGTCAGCTTCTCCTGCGCCTCGAGCAATTGCTGCTGCATGGCCTGCGCCTGCTGCAGCAGCGCGGAGATATCGGGCTCACCCGGTTGCACCACGGCGGCGTGTCCTCTCGGGAGGGTCGTGAACGGACGGATCGAATGGGAAGAACGCTTCCTCCAGCTTAGCCACAGTCCTCCCGGGGGCTCGCGAAGGACGTTGTGACCTCGCAGCGGTCGGCACGACGGACAATCGGCGCCCGGCTGGTTCACGCGGACAGGACCTCGAGGAAGCGACGGACCGCGGCGGGTTCGCGGGCGCCCGCGAAGGCGCGATGGTCCACCGGCAGGCGTCCAAGCGCCCGCCGCAGAACTCTGCGGTCGTCGGGCCGGACGTCTCGACGCATGGCTCGCAACGACGATGACATGAAGGCGATCTCCGCCAGAGCAACCACGTCCTGAGCGTGGCGATCAGGCTCCCGACCATCCTCAACACAGGCGTGCGCCTTGACCACGAGACTCCCCAGGAGGGTGGGGCGCCGCACGTATCCGCGCAGTCCTGCGACATCGACCGGTACGCGAACAGCCCGTGTCAGAGCTTGATTTCCACCACGTATGCCGAGCCCCGGCCGCCCCGAACCGGTCGACGGATAGCGCTTCTGGGGTTCCCAGGCCCTCCGGAATCATCACGTCGACCAGAGCCTTTCCCTTCGAGTAGCGGTATCCATACCCGTCGACTGTCGCCCGCTCCTCGTATCCCGCGGCAACCAGATAGCGAGAGGCTTCTCGCAAGGCGCTGCGCCGCGTCCACACCCCGACGACGATGTCGCCGTCATCGGTGGGCCGGGCACCCGTATCCGCGTGCTCGTAGCGGTGCAGCGCCGTCATCTGCCCGCCGACAAGGACCCAGGGAAAGGGTTGGGTGCTTTCGAAAGCCACGAGGGTCTTCCACATGGCCTCTTGATGGGAAGGCGTGTCCGGCAACACGATGGGGGTTACGTCGACGGTGGGAATCTGCTCCGGAGTTGCCCGGAGTATCGATTCCCAACTCTCCAGCCGCCGTGCGGGCACGCTGCACCCCGCAGCGAAAGCGTCCCGCACTGCGGTGATGCACCGGCGCTGATCCTCACCGTCGATGGCGGGAGCAAGTCCGATCCTGGTGCATAGATTCTCGACGAATCCGGAGATCCTGCCGGGGCTTGCGTCCACCCCCGATTCCCCGTCGACCGCCACCTGCTCACGTACGCTCCCGATCGTTTGGCCCGTGATCGCCGCAAGCGCTGTGCACACCGCGTCATCGCACGGGTCGCTCACGTCCGAGCAACCTCACGCAGCGCAGCGTCGATCAACTCGCGA
This sequence comes from Millisia brevis NBRC 105863, assembly GCF_001552615.1. GTDB lineage: Bacteria > Actinomycetota > Actinomycetes > Mycobacteriales > Mycobacteriaceae > Millisia > Millisia brevis. The sequence continues at coordinate 97,959 of NZ_BCRN01000008.1, read as the reverse complement.
CCAACGGCACACGTCCTCACATCGCTGTCCTCGGCGAGGTCGGCTCCCACGATGAGGCGGTGCGCCACCGCGCCGATCCCACGCAACACATCGGCCCGGACGATCCGCAGCGTGAGGTTGCCCTCCACGCTCTCGATCAAATAGAAGTCCCCGACCAGACGATTACGGGTGTCCGCGCTGACATAGGCATCGACGCTACCGCCGGTGGCCATCGCCAGCCCATATCGTTCGACGGCACTGACGCCGGTCGCCACCACACCATCCGCGGCCAACAATTCGGCGATGTCCTCGGAACCCATGCGGTAGCGCACCACTTCGTCGGCGCGCCGGGACAGCCATCGCCGAACAAGCGCGACGGTGTCGCCTTCTCGGCGCCTCGCGAGCCGCTTGCGCAATCGATGACGCTCGGTAGCCGAGAGGTTGTCTCCGGCACCGTCGCACAGGGCCGCGGCACTCCAGGCGACTCGAGTCGAGAACGATCGAGTTGTTGCCCCTGCTTTCATCAACTCCGCGTGGCGGGCGAGGCTGTCGCTGTCAACCAGCCACTGAGCGCCCATCCGCTCGGCACGCAGAGTTCCAGCGGATATCAGTGCGCGCACACGATTCTGCGCAACCCCGAGTTGCTGGGCAGCTTCCTTGGTCGTTACCGAGCCGCGCATAGACACAACTATAGCGAGAAAGTCATAGAAGTGTATATATAGCCAGGTGGTGGGGGGTAAACCGCGTTGCTCAGCCCGACTTCCGGCTACCCGCGTTCCGGCAGGCCGGCGGGCGTGTCATCCCCACCCGCCTGCCTTCGCGGGTCTATTCCGTGCCGGAGTCGGACAGCTCGCGCGCGAGGTTGGTCAGCACGTCGCGCTGGATGGCGGCCAATGCGCGCGGGGCGAAGAGGCGCTCGAAGAATCCGCCGATGCCGCTCGCGCCCTGCCACGAGCTCGTGACGGTGACCCGCGAGCCCTCGCCGGCCGGCGCGACCTGCCAGGCGGTGACCATCGTCGAATTGCCGTCGGTCTCGGTCACGGTGGAGTCGGCGACCGTCACGGTGGCCAGCACATTGCGCGAACGCTTGGACGTCGCCTGCAGGATCCAGCCGACGACGGTGCCGGCGCCTTCCCCACCCTCGACCACGCGGTAGTCCCGGTAGTGCTCGGTGAGGATGCGCGGGCGGACCTGGCGATAGTCGGCCAGCGCGGTGAGAACACGCTGCGGCGGCGCGGGGATGGTGACGGTGGCGGTCGAGGTCACAGTGGACACGTGAGTGGGTCCCTCCTGAACTGAGTTTCGGGTGCGCACCCGTGGGTGCCGATGTACCGCATCATCCTGCCCCCGCGGGGCGACCGGCCGCCACCAGGTGTGACGGTGATCTGTGGAAGTCGTCGGACCCCGCGACTAGTCTGGCGAAGTGGCGCTTTCACGAGCGGATCTCGATCTGGGGGCGAAGCCGATCACCGGCTTCGCGGAACATCGCCGCGTCGTCGAGGACCTGATCGAGCAGTTCCGCGCGATCCCGGCGGACTCGCCCGTGCGGCTGGCCAAGAAGACCTCCAACCTCTTTCGCGCCCGCGCGGCCAACCGCGGCCCGGGCCTGCGCGTCGACGGGCTGGACGCGGTCATCGCCGTCGACCCGGACGCCCGCACGGCCGACGTGGGCGGCATGTGCACCTACGAGCACCTCGTCGCGACGACCCTCCGGTTCGGACTTCTCCCTCTGGTCGTTCCGCAGCTCAAGACGATCACGCTCGGCGGCGCGGTCACCGGCCTCGGCATCGAGTCGACGTCCTTCCGCAACGGGCTGCCACACGAGTCGGTCCTCGAGGTCGACGTGCTGACCGGCAGCGGCGAGGTCGTCACCGCCGGCCCGGACGGGCCGCACGCCGATCTGTTCCGCGGATTCCCGAACTCCTACGGCACCCTCGGCTACTCGACGCGATTGAAGATCGCCCTCGAGCCGGCCCCGCCCTTCGTCGCCCTGCGTCATGTCCGTTTCCACGCGCTCGGCCCGCTGATCGACGCGATCGACGAGATCGGTGCGAGCGGTAGCTATCTGGGCGAGACGGTCGACTATCTCGACGGGGTGGTGTTCACCGCCGACGAGTCCTATCTGACGCTCGGCCGCAAGACCGACGAGCCCGGGCCGGTCAGCGACTACACCGGGCAGCGGATCTACTACCGGTCGATCCGGCACGACTCGACCGCACCGAAGCGCGATCGGCTGACCATCGCCGACTACATCTGGCGGTGGGACACCGATTGGTTCTGGTGCTCCCGGGCATTCGGCGCCCAGAACCCCCGGATCCGCCGGCTCTGGCCGAAACGGTATCGGCGCAGCAGTTTCTACTGGAAGTTGATCGCCCTCGACCAGCGCTTTTCGATAGCCGATCGGCTCGAGGCGCGCAAGGGCAATCCGCCGCGCGAGCGGGTGGTGCAGGACATCGAGGTGCCACTCGACCGCACCGAGGAATTCGTCTCCTGGTTCCTCGACGCCCTTCCGATCGAGCCGATATGGTTGTGCCCGTTGCGGTTGCGCGAGTCGGGTCGGCCCGACGACGCCGACCGCCGCTGGCCGCTCTACCCACTGGAGCCGAAACGCACCTACGTCAACGTCGGCTTCTGGTCATCGGTCCCGATGACCCCGGGCGACCCCGGCCACGCCAATCGACTGATCGAGAAGCGGGTCTCCGCACTCGACGGGCACAAGTCGCTCTACTCGGAGGCCTACTACGGCCCCGAGGAATTCGACTCCCTCTACGGCGGAGCGCACTATCGGCGGCTCCGCGACATATACGACCCCGATCACCGTCTGCTCGACCTGTATTCGAAGGTGGTACAGCGGCGATGACGACGGCAACGACGCCGTCGCGCAGCTGTACCAGGGTCACCGATACCGATATCCGCCCTCCACGAGAGGAACGATCATGACGTTGCTTCGAGATTCGAACAGCCCGACCGCGCAGCCCCCGTTGACTCTCGCCGAGGTCCTCGAGATCTTCACGGGCGAGGCGTTGCCGCTGCATTTCACCGCCTACGACGGCAGCTCCACCGGCGACCCGGATGCCAAGTTCGGGCTGAACCTGAAGACGCCGCGCGGGGTCACCTACCTGGTGACCGCCCCCGGAGACCTGGGGATGGCCCGCGCCTACATCTCCGGCGATCTGGAGATGACCGGCACGCACCCCGGCGACCCCTACGACCTGCTCCAGGTCCTGCGCGAGATGCACTTCACCCGGCCGTCGGCCCGCGACCTCGCATTGGTCGCCCGCTCCCTCGGCCTCGAAAGGTTCATCCCCGTCGCACCGCCGCCGCAGGAGGCGCTGCCGCGTTGGCGGCGGCTCGCCGAGGGATTGCGCCACTCGTTCACCCGCGACGCCGAAGCGATCCACCATCACTACGACGTCTCCAATACGTTCTACGAATACGTTCTCGGCCCGTCGATGACGTACACCTGCGCCGCCTTCCCCGACGCGGCGGCCACGCTCGAGGAAGCCCAGGACAACAAATATCGACTGGTCTTCGAGAAGCTGAACCTGAAGCCGGGTGACCGGCTGCTCGACATCGGCTGCGGCTGGGGTTCGATGGTCCGCTACGCGGCGCGCCACGGGGTAAAGGCTCTCGGCGTGACGCTGTCGAAGGAACAGGCGCAGTGGGCGCAGGCCGCGATCGAGAAGGAGGGCCTCGGCGACCTGGCCGAGGTGCGGCACAGCGACTACCGCGACATCACCGAAACCGGCTTCGACGCGGTGTCCTCGATCGGTTTGACCGAGCACATCGGGGTGTCGAACTATCCGAGCTACTTCCGGTTCATCTCCGAACGGCTGCGACCCGGCGGTCTGATGCTCAATCACTGCATCACCCGCCCGGACAACCACAAGGACCCGCGCGCCGGTGGATTCATCGACCGGTACGTCTTCCCCGACGGGGAGCTGACCGGTTCGGGCCGCATCATCACCGAGATCCAGAACATCGGACTCGAGGTGCGGCACGAGGAGAATCTGCGCGAGCACTACGCCCTGACCCTCGAACAGTGGTGCCGCAACCTGGTCACCAACTGGGACGCCTGCGTCGCCGAGGTCGGTCCGTCGACCGCTCGGGTGTGGGGTCTGTACATGGCGGGTTCGCGGCTCGGGTTCGAGCGCAATATCGTCCAGCTCCACCAGGTGCTGGCGGTCAAGCTCGACGAGCAGGGCTCGGCCGGACTTCCCCTGCGCCCCTGGTGGAACGGCTGACACCGGACCGCACACGGCGCGTAATGTGCGGGACGTGAGTTTCGGACAGTTTCAGAACGAGACCTACTTCCTCGGCCTCGGCGGGACCCGCCCGGCATTGCCGGTGACCGCCGCCGGGCTCGAGGCCCGCGCCCGCGACACCCTCGCGCCGGAGGTATTCGCCTACATCGCCGGCGGCGCCGGTACCGAGCGCACCATGGCGAACAACATCGCCGCGTTCGACGAGCATTGGCTGGTCCCGCGGATGTGGACCGGGTCGTCGGCACCCGACGGTCGGGACCTGTCGGTGACGGTGCTCGGTACCGCACTGCCCGCACCGGTGCTGACCGCGCCGATCGGGGTGCTCGAATTGGTGCACCCGGACGCCGAGCGCGCGGTCGCGCGGGCGGTCGCACCGCTCGGTGTCGGCTCGGTGCTGTCGACGGCGGCATCGACCACCATCGAGGACTACGCCGCGACGATCGCCGAGGCCGGCGGCGCGCCGTGGTGGTTCCAGCTCTACTGGCCGGCCGACGACGAGGTCGCCCGCTCGCTGGTCGAACGGGCCGAGAAGGCCGGCGCCGCCGCCATCATCGTCACCGCCGATACCCCCGGCATGGGCTGGCGGCCGCGGGATCTCGAACTGGCCCACCTGCCCTTCCTGCAGGCCAAGGGCGTGGCGAATTACTTCTCCGACCCGGTCTTCCGCGGTCGCCTGCAGGCCCCGCCCGAGGAGTCGGAGCAGGCGCGGCAGATGGCGGTGCTGACCTGGGTCGGGATGTTCGGCAACCACACCCTGCGGCCGGAGTCGATCTCCACCCTGCGCGAGTGGACGACGCTGCCGATCGCGGTGAAGGGCATCCTGCACCCCGACGATGCCCGCGCCGTGGTCGACGCCGGCGCGAACGGTGTGATCGTCAGCAACCACGGCGGCCGACAGGTCGACGGGGCGATCGCCTCCCTCCAGGCCCTCGGCGGGATCGTCAGCGCGGTCGGCGACCGGGCGGATGTGCTACTGGACTCCGGCATCCGTTGTGGCAGCGATATTCTCGCCACCCGCGATCTCGGCGCCAAGGCGGTCCTCTACGGCCGGCCCTGGGTCTACGGCCTGGGCCTCGCCGGTGCGGACGGCGTCACCCACGCGCTGCGCAGCCTGCTGGCCGACCTCGACATCACCGCGGGCATGGCCGGTATCAGCCGCTTCACCGAAGCCTGATCGACGGCCCACCCGAGACTTCCCCGCCGGTACGGCCGACGTCGCGGCTCGTCCCGCCGACCCTTTTGTGATCCACGGCACGTTAGCCGGTTGATCGTTCGTTCCCCCACAGCGAGCTCACACGTCTTGCCGTTACGGCGCGTCACTCATACATTCACCAGTTATGACGGAGACCATAGCCGGCTCGGATTCCCGCACCCCGCAGCGTTCCCGCGCCCGGTGGGTCGCCCTACTGGTGATCTGCATCGCCGAACTGCTGGTGCTGCTCGACAACACGATCGTCGTGGTCGCGCTGCCGACGATGGCCCTCGACATGCAGGCTCGCTTCAGCTCGATGCAGTGGATCGTCGACGCCTACACCTTGACCTTCGCCTGCTTCCTGCTGGCGCTCGGCCACCTCGCCGACCGCTACGGCCGACGCCGCATCATGATGATCGGCCTGGCCGGCGTCGCGGTGATGTCCCTGGTCGGGGCCCTGGCCACCGGTATCGAACAGGTCCTGATCGCCCGGGCGGGCATGGGCGTCTTCGCCGCCGCCGTCTTCCCGGCGACGCTGGCCCTGGTCATCGCGATCTTCGAGCCGGGCAAGGCCCGGGCGCTGGCGGTGGCCGCCTGGACGGCGATGGCGGGCTTCGCCGTCGGGATCGGGCCGACGGTGGGCGGCTGGCTGCTCGAGCACTTCAGCTGGCATTCGGTGTTCTGGATCAACGTGCCGATCGCGCTGCTGGTGGCGGGCGCGGCGATGATCTGGGTCCCCGAGTCGCGGTCCGGCCACAGCGGGCGGATGGACATCCCGGGCATCGCACTGTCGCTGGTCGCCGTCGGCGTCCTGGTCTGGACGATCATCGAGGCGCCGCACCGCGGCTGGGTCTCGCCGGTGTCGATCGCAGGCTACGTCATCAGCGTGCTCGCCCTCGTCGCCTTCGTGCGTCGCGAGTCGCGGGTGGAGTTCCCGGTACTGAACATCGGACTGTTCGCGCTGCCGCGCTTCTCGATGCCCGCGATGGCCATCGCCGTCGCCTACTTCTCGATGTTCGGATTCCTCTTCCTGATCAGCCAGTACTTCCAGGGTGTGCGGGAGTACGGGCCGTTGCAGTTCGGCCTGGCGTCCCTGCCGTTCGCGGTGGCGGTCGCGGTCACCGCACCCGCGGCGACGATGATCGCCCAGTGCGCCGGCGCGACGGCCATGATCGTCCTCGGTCTGGTGGTGCTGTCGGGCGGCATGTTCATCGCCGGATCGGTGACCGTGGATACCCCGTACGTCGGCCCGGTCCTGCTGTCGATGGTGCTGATGGGTATCGGGCTGGCGATCGTGCAGGGCCCGGCCACCGACTCGATCATGGGGTCGGTGGGTCTGGACGAGGCGGGCGCCGGCTCGGCGGTCAACGACACCACCCGCGAGATCGGCGGCGCCCTCGGCATCGCGATCCTCGGATCGATCGTCGCGTCCTACTACACCAGCACCGTGCGTCCGCTGGTCGATGCGGTACCCACCGCCCTGATGTCCGACCTGGACAAGGAGTTTGCCGCCAACAGCGTGCTGGCCGTCCTCGAGATGTCCAACCGCGACACCCCGGCGCTCTTCGACGCCGCGAAGGCCGACCTGATCCTGTCGATGAAGTCGGCGACCCTCGAGGGGTTCCAGTACGCGACGTGGGCGACGGTCGGCGCCTGCCTGGTCTGCGCGGTGATCGTCGCGCTGCGCATGCCGTGGAAGCCCGCCGCCTCGGCGCTGCTCGACACCCGCGGCTGACCGCGCACCGTCACCGCTCGATCCGTCGCGCGTCCTTCCGTCGGACCACCTCGGCCAGGACCTCGGGCGCGGCGCGGAAGGTGATCCCGGCGACCTTGCCGTCGATCAGGGTGAAGTCGAAGACCACCCGCGCGACGCCGCGATCGAACCAGGCCGCGGCCGGGCGGTCGCCGGTGTAGACGGCCAACGCGGCATGCGCGGCCCCGTTGAAGAACGCCGAGATCGCATCGCTGCCGTCGATCCGTTCCGGAGTACCGAGCAGGACCGCGGCCTCGTCGGCGCGCACCTGCGCATCGGGGGCGAGCAGGTCGAGCAGCCGGGCGAGGTCGCCGCCGCGGGCGGCGTCCATGAACGCGTCGACCACCTCCCAGTCGGCGAGCTGATCCTCGGGCGACGGTTGGGTGATCTTCGCGCGGGCGCGGGAGGCGAGCTTGCGGGCCGCCGCCGGGGTGGTGTCGAGGACCGCCGCGATCGTCGCAAACGGATAGCCGAAGCTGTCGTGCAGCACGAACGCCACCCGCTCGTCCGGGCGCAGCCGTTCGAGCACCACCTGCAGGGCGACGCCGACGGTGTCGGCCAGAGCCGCGAGATCGGCCGGGTCGCGGGCGCTTTCGTCCGAATCGTCCCGGGCGAGGTGGACATCGATGTCCTCGACCGGCTCGGGGGCGCGGGCGCGCAGCCGGTCGAGGCACAGCCGGCCGGTCACCGTGGTCAACCAGGCCGGCAGCCGTTCGATCTCGGTCTCGGTGGCGTGCAACCGCAGCCACGCCTGTTGGACGACGTCCTCGGCGTCGGCGGCGTTGCCGAGCATCCGACCGGCCAACGCGATCAGGCGGGGCCGCTCGGCCTCGAATTGCTCGGTCACCGCGGCATCGGTCATCGGATCAGTTCTCCGGCAGGTCGGCGAACGCCTTCTGCATCGCGCGGTACCAGTCGAGCGACTTCTTCGGCCGCCGCCACCGGCCCTTCATCGCGTCGCGCGCCTCCTGATGGGTGGCGTCACCGGCCTTCTCGGCCTCCTTGAGGTGCCGGTCCTGCGCCTGGATGACGTCGTCCGCGGACGCGCCGTGGTGTTCGACTTCGCAGGGGCCGCCCAGCTGACGGCAGGTCATGGTCTTCATGGTGTCTCCTCGATCGGGTGGTGATGGTGGGGAGCCGGGCTCAGGCGCCGGCGGCCTTGCGGACGATGGCGCGCAACCGCTTCTCGACGTCGTCGTTCCATTCGACGACCGCGTAGGCGACCGGCCACATCGCGCCGTCGTCGAGCTGCGCGTTCTCCTGGAAACCGACGGTGGGATAACGGGTATCGAACTTGGTGGCCGGCTGGACGAAGGTGAGCACCTCGCCGTCGCGGGCATAGGACGGGAACCCGTACCAGGTCTTCGGATCGAGGTCGGGAGCCTCTTCGGTGACGATGACGTGGTACCGCTCGGCGACCTGCTTGTCCAGACCGGTCAGCTCTCCGATAGCGTCGATGCAGGCCTGCAATTCCTTGATCTTCTTCGTTGTGCCCTTGACGCCCTTCATCGCGGCGAGTTCCTCCGCGCGCTGCTTCATCGCGGCTCGTTCCGCCGCGCTGAATCCGTCAGCCATGACTCGTCCCTTTCCCGGGTTCGTCCGCCGGTGGTGCGGACCTTTCCCTACTATGACGAGCCGCACACGACAGATGTGACCGGTCCGGGTCGGTCGACACCGACAACCGCCGACATCCGGCTGTCGCCGCAGGTCAGACGAGTGGCAGTTCGGCGAAAATCTCGCCGGGAGCGACCGATCCGCCCGGTGGTTCGACACTGAAGCCCAGCCCGGTCGAGGTGCCGATGTCCTCGAGCACCGCGGTGGTCGAGGGCGCGACGTCGTCGGGGGCCATCGTGCCGGCGGAGACCGGCCCGGCCGGACCGAGCAACCACATCTGATAGACCGTGCCCGCCGCCGGCGGCGGCACATTGTTCATCACCAGGACGCCGGCGTCGGTGGTGCGGGAGAAGACCACCGTCGCCGTGCCGTCGCCGCCGATCGCGGCGGACACCGTGCGCACATCGGACGCCGCGAAAACCTGCTCGGACACCGTCTCCGGAGACGGATTCAACAGACTGCCCACCGCCACGCCCGCGAGCGCGATCACCACCGCCGCTGCGGCGGCCAGCCCGGGCAGCAACCACCGCCGTATCCCCGGTCCACCGGCGCCTCCACCGCCGTCCCGGTCGAGCGCGCCGAGTACCTCCGCCCGCAGCCGATCGGGAGGTTCGATCGCGGACGCCTCGGCGATCCGCGCCATCACCTCACGGGCCTGGTCGACCTGTCGATCGAATTCTGCGACCACCGGGGCCGGGGCGGATTCCAGGGCACGTTCCAAGCGGCGGCGCTCGACATCGTCGAGGGCATCGAGCGCGTACAGCGGAGCGAGGTCGACCGGGTCGTCGTCGTGCGGGGACCCGGCGACCGACCGGTCATCCGTCATCTCGCCCCACTCCCAGGCAGGACTTCAACCGCTGCAGCCCGTCGCGGATCCGGGTCTTGACCGTCGGAAGGGTCACCGACAGGTTCTCCGCGACCTCCCGGTAGGTCAGGCCCCGGTAATACGCCAACTCCACCGACTGCCGCTGCAGATCGGTCAGGGAGTCGAGGCAATCGGCGACCCGCCGGCGATCGTCGCGAACCACGACCGCCTCCGCCACCGCATCGAATGCCCGTTCCGGCGCATTGGCCCGCAGGTCCCGCTCACCGCGGGACTGTTCGGAACGCACCCTGTCGACCGCCCGGCGGTGGGCCATCGTGACCAACCAGGTCGACACCGAACCGCGCGAGGCGTCGTAGCGCTCGGCATGCCGCCACGCCTGCAGATAGGTTTCCTGCACGGTCTCCTCGCTGTACCCGGGGTCGCGCAACACCCGAAGAACGGTGCCGTACACCACGGCGGATGTCAGATCGTAGAGCCGCGCGAACGCGTCCCGATCGCGCGCCACTATGCGCGCCATCAACGTCTCGAGGACCTCGGCACCTTCTCCGACGTCCGTCACCGGCGATCTCCGCTCATTGCCGCCGAGACTACAACGTCGCTGCTCGAGTACGGCCACAACCGTTATTCGGAGCTGTCCGGCACCCGGATGGGCGCCGCCTGCGGGAGGGGATTCACAGAAATCGGAAATTCCACCCATCCACCCCGGGAGCCGCTCCGAATGACAGGTGACCAACCCTGCGGCTGTCGCCGGTCGATCCGAGCCGGCGGCGGGTCGCTGTCCGACACCCCGGCGGCTGCGGCCGCGCGACACGAGGAGCACTTCGATGGGCATCAATCGCAGAAGCATCGCCATCATCGGTATCGGCGCACTGAGCCTGGGCATGGCGGCATGCAGCAGCAACGACTCCACGACCGCCGACACCACCGCGGCGGAGACCTCGGTGGTCGAGGAGACCACCACGATGGCGACGACCACCGAGGAAGCCGTCGCCGCCGGACCACTGGGCCCCGGATGCGCGGCATATGTCGAGCAGGTGCCCAGCGGGCCGGGCTCGGTCGAGGAGTTGGCCAACGGTTCGCTGGTCGAAGCGGTCACCACCGTTCCGATCCTGACCACGCTGGCTTCGGCGGTGTCCGGCGGACTCAACCCCGAGGTCAATCTGGTCGAAGCTCTCGAAGGTGGCCCCTTCACCGTCTTCGCCCCCGTCGATGACGCGTTCGCGGCTCTCGACCCGGCGACCCTCGAAGCGCTCGCCGCGGATCCGACGGCATTGACGCAGGTCCTGACCTATCACGTGGTGGAGGGTGAAGCTGCCCCCGGGGAGATCGCCGGCGTCCATCCGACACTGGAGGGCTCCGAGGTGACCGTCGCCGGCGCCCCGGATGCGTTGACCGTCAACGACGCCAACGTGATCTGCGGTGGTATCGAAACCACCAATGCCACCGTGTACCTGGTGGACGGCGTCCTGACCCCGGCCCAGTAATGCGCAGGATCAGCAGGCTCGTGGCGATCTCGGCGGCCGCGGCGCTCGCGCTGCTGTCCCCGGCGGTCGCGTCGGCGGCCCCGCTGGCGCCGGTCGCGCAGGTCGACGTCGAGCGGTACGCCAGCGGCACCTGGTACCAGTTGGCCACCATCCCGGCGCCGTTCTCGATCGACTGCTACCTCGACGCCACCGCCGAGTACGCGGTGATCGACGAGAACAATATCGCGGTCACCAACTCGTGTACCACCTTTGCCGGTGAACGGCGCGGGGTCGAGGGCAATGCGCGGGCGAACGGGGTCGGCGAATTCCACGTCAGCTTCCGGAACATCCCGTTCCAGGGCAGCGAGGACGGACCGACCAACTACGTGCTCACGTACGTCGCCGACGACTACTCGTGGGCACTGGTGGGCAATCCGAGCCGCACCTCCGCGTGGGTGCTCTCGCGAACGCCGGCGGTGTCCGATGACGGATGGCGGCAGATCCGCTCGGTGGTCGAGGCGCGGGGATTCAACTCCTGCTTCCTGATGACGTCACCGACCACGGGTGGGCTCGATCGCATCGTGCCGCTCTGCACCCTCGAGTAGGCGCACACCCGGAACCGACAAGAGGTGGCACCCGGCGAACCGGGTGCCACCTCTCGGGTGTCGCGAACGAATTACCGGAGCGAGTCCGGCGGGGTGAAGCGCTCACCGTAGGTCTTGGCGAGCTCCTCGGCGCGGGCGACGAAGCCCGCCTGACCGCCCGGGTAGCCGACGATGAACTGGTGCACACCACCGGTCCAGGCCGGGTAGCCGATGCCGAAGATCGAGCCGATGTTCGCGTCGGCGGTGGTGTTCAGAACACCCTCGTCGAAGCACTTCTGCGTCTCGATCGCCTCGATGAACAGCATGCGGTCGATCAGATCCTGGAACGGGATCGTGGTCGGGCCCGACGAGAACGCCTCGCGCAGACCGGGCCACAGGCTCACGCGCTTGCCGTCCTGGTACTCGTAGAAACCGGCGCCGGCGGCCTTCGACGGACGCTTGAACTCGTCGACCATACGGTCGACCACGGTATCGGCGGTCGACTCGATCGGCTTGTTGCCGGCCGCGAGCATCGCCGCCTCGGTCTCCTTGCGGATCTTCTGCATCAGGGTGAGCGTCAGCTCGTCCGACAGCTGCAGCGGCGGGGCCGGGTAGCCCGCCTGCGATCCGGCCTGCTCGATCGTCGCGGGCTCGATGCCCTCGCCGACCATGGCGATCGCCTCGTTGATGAACGTGCCGATCACCCGCGAGGTGAAGAAGCCGCGCGAATCGTTGACCACGATCGGGGTCTTCTTGATCGCCTGCACGAGGTCGAACGCCTTGGCCAGCGCGGCATCCGAGGTGTTCTCACCGCGAATGATCTCCACCAGCGGCATCTTGTCGACCGGCGAGAAGAAGTGGATACCGATGAAGTCCTCCTGGCGCTTCACGCCGGTGGCGAGACCGGTGATCGGCAGGGTGGAGGTATTGGAGCCGAGCAGCGCGTCCGGCGCGACCAGGTCCTCGATCTCCTGGAAGACCTTGTGCTTGAGCTCCTGCGACTCGAAGACCGCCTCGATCACCAGATCCGCTCCCGCCACGTCCGCCGGGTCGGCGGTCGGGTGGATACGGGCCAGCAACTCGTCGGCCTTCTCCTGCGTGGTCTTGCCCCGCTGCAGCGCCTTGGCCTCGATGTTCTCCGAGTAGGCCTTGCCCTTGTTGGCCGATTCGATGGTGACGTCCTTGAGGACGACATCGATGCCGGCCTTGGCACAGACGTAGGCGATGCCCGCGCCCATCATGCCGGCGCCGAGCACGGCCACCTTGGAGAAGGTGGTCTTCTCGTACCCGTCGGGGCGCGACTGGCCGTTGTTGATCGCCTGCAGGTCGAAGAAGAACGCCTGGATCATGTTCTTCGAGACCTGGCCGGTGACCAGTTCGACGAAGTACCGCGACTCGATGGTCGAGGCGTTGTCGAAGTCGACCTGCGCACCCTCGACCGACGCGGCGAGGATCGCCAGCGGTGCGGGCATCGGGGCGCCCTTGAGCTGCTTGCGCAGGTTGGCCGGGAAGGCCGGCAGCACCTGAGCGAGCGCCGGGGACTTCGGGGTTCCGCCGGGGATCTTGTAGCCCTTGACATCCCAGGGCTGTACACCCTTGTCGGGGTTCGCCGCGATCCACGCCTTGGCGGCGGGTACGAGTTCCTCGACCGAGCCGACGATCTCGTCGACCAGGCCGGTGTCCTTGGCCTGCTGCGGGCGGAACCCGTTCTGGCCGCGGGTGAGGACCTGCATGAAGGCGTTCTGGACGCCCAGCATGCGGGTGACGCGGGTGACGCCGCCGCCACCGGGCAGCAGGCCGAGCGCGACCTCGGGCAGACCCACCTGGGCACCGCGCACGTCGGCGATGATGCGGTGATGGGTGGCCAGCGCGATCTCCAGGCCGCCACCGAGGGCCGCGCCGTTGATCGCCGCGACGACCGGCTTGCCGAGGGTCTCGAGCCGACGCAGGTCCGCCTTGACCTCTTGGACCAGGTCGAACGCCTGCTGTGCGTGCTCCGGGGTGATCTGGATCAGCTGCTTGAGGTCGCCGCCGGCGAAGAAGGTCTTCTTACCGGAGGTGACCACGACGCCGGTGATCGAGTCCTTCTCGGACTCGAGCCGGTCGACGGTCTCCTTCATCGACGCGCGGTAGGCGTCGTTCATGGTGTTGGCACCCTGGTTGGGATCGTCGATCGTCAGGACGACAATGCCGTCCTCGTCCTTGTCCCAGCGAATGATGTTGTCGCTCATGGTTGTCTCGAGGCTCCTCAGACTCGCTCGATGATGGTGGCCACGCCCATGCCGCCGCCGATGCACAGGGTGATCAGGCCGTAACGGGCATTGCGACGCTCGAGCTCGTCGACGACGGTGCCGGTGATCATCGCGCCGGTCGCGCCGAGCGGGTGACCCATCGCGATCGCGCCGCCGTTGACGTTGAGCTTCTCGTCCGGGATCTTCAGCTCGCGCTGGTAGTGCAGCACGACGGAGGCGAAGGCCTCGTTCAGTTCGAACAGATCGATATCGTCGAGGCTCAGTCCGGCGGTGGCCAGCACCTTCTGGGTGGCCGGGACCGGGCCGGTCAGCATGATCGTGGTGTCGGCGCCACTGGTGGCGGTCGCGACGATGCGCGCCCGCGGGGTCATGCCGAGGTCCTTGCCCACCTGCTCGCTGCCGACGAGCACCAGCGCGGCACCGTCGACGATGCCCGACGAGTTACCGCCGGTGTGCACGTGGTTGATCTTCTCGACCCAGTGGTACTTCTGCAGCGCGACGGCGTCGAATCCGCCCATCGCACCGATGCCCTCGAAGGACGGCTTGAGCTTGCCGAGATCGGCGACCGTGGTGCCGGGGCGCATATGCTCGTCGTGATCGAGGATGACCAGACCGTTCTGATCCTTCACCGGCACAACGGACTTGGAGAAGTAGCCCCCGGACCACGCCGCGGCGGCCTTGTCCTGCGAGCGGACCGCGTAGCTGTCGATGTCCTCGCGGGAGAACTCGTCGATCGTGGCGATCAGGTCGGCGCTGATGCCCTGCGGGATGAAGTAGGTGTCGTAGGCGGTCGCCGGGTCCATCGCCCAGGCGCCGCCGTCGGAGGCCATCGGCACACGGGACATCGACTCGACGCCACCGGCGATGACCAGCTCGTCCCAGCCGGAGCGCACCTTCTGGGCGGCGGTGTTGACCGCTTCGAGGCCGGAGGCGCAGAACCGGTTGAGCTGGTAGCCACCGACGGTGTCCGGCAGTCCGGCCGCGAGGACGGCGGTGCGGGCGATATCGGCGCCCTGGTCACCGACGGGGGTGACAACGCCGAGGAGCAGGTCGGAGATCCGATCCTCGTCCAGATCGGGGAAACGCACGCGCAGCTCGTCGATGAGGCCCGTCACCAGGGAGATCGGCTTGACCGAGTGCAGCGACCCGGATGCCTTTCCTCGTCCGCGGGGCGTCCTGATCGCCTCGTAGATGAATGCTTCGGTCACAGTGTCGTCAGTCCTTCCGAAGTTGCTCGTCATCGAGACTCTCGTCATCGAGACTGGGAGGTGGGCACACACTCGATCCCCCACCCAACACCCACTGTTCCCCTCACGCGGGCCGGCAACAAGGACCGATCCGAGCAGCAGTTGTGACCGAACGGACACCCGACGGCAGCGAGTCCTCGGTCGCCGACCGCTACGGTCCCCACCATGACGCTCAGTGCCCCGATCTCCCCCGATTTGCCCCTGGTGGTCTCGGCGACCGAGCAGGAGGTCGCCGAGTTGGTGACCGATTGGCCCATCCTGGTGACCGGGGTCGGGAAGCTGCGTTGCGCCTTTGCCCTGATGGACGCGCTGCGCGAGGTGCGGCCGTCCGGGTTGATCAATATCGGCACCGCCGGGGCGCTACGCGACGGGTGGACCGGCACGCACGTCGTGCGGCGGGTCCTGCAGCACGACTTCGACGAGGATCTGGTCGCTCGGCTGGTCGGCCAGCCCGTCGAGGGACCGATCGACCTCGCCGACGAGGGACCGGTGCTGGCCACCGGCGACGAGTTCGTCAACTCGACCGAACGGCGGCTCGCGCTGGCTCGGGTGGCGGATCTGGTCGACATGGAGGGGTACGTCGTCGCCGCGGTCGCCCGTCGCTCGGGGCTGCCGGCGACGTTGATCAAGCACGTCAGCGACCAGGCGGACGAGAGCGCCGGGACGTCGTGGGTCGCTACGCTCGATGCCAATGCACAGGCGCTGGCAGCCGACTGGACACAGGGTCGTCGGGAGCGATAGCAGAGCGCAGAATTCCGGTGAGCACCGCGAGAAATACCGGGATCGTCTCCCGGGCGACCTCGGTGTCCGGGAAGCGACTGCGTATCGACAGGCCCCGATCGGTCCGCCAGACCCAGAACTGGGCATCGTCGGCGGTGGTCACGCTCGAGATGTGGTGAGCGTCGACCGCCTCGTGTCGTTCCGCTCCCGGCAGGTTGCGATAGTCGACCGAAGAGACCATGAAGATGTCCTTGCGTACGCGATGGAACTCGCCCAGTGCCGCCACCACCTGCGCCATCGGCACCTCCCCGAGCCGCATGGCCGCACGCACCGCCACACCGGTCCGGCGGATGGTCTCGACGACATCGCCATGGGCGATCACCCTGACCGGAGCGTTGGTGGTGAACCACCCGACCGCGTGACGCCTGTCGGCGTCCCGCCGCGTGTGCATCGGGAACAACACCGGCAGCTCCGACCCACCGCCGCAGTGCCGGACCGCCTCGGCCATGGCCGCCAGGACACCGGCGAAGACACTCGCCCCATTGCTGCGGCACAGCTCGGAGAATCGTGCGGCTTCGCTCGGACCGAGGAGGCTGCGGACGTCGACGCCCTGGGGTTCGCGCGCTCCGAGGCCGACTCCGAGATTCAACGGAAAGGACGGGGGTACGCCGCCGCACCGGTCGAAGAAGCGCACCCATTGTGCGAGGCGATGATCCGTGGGAAGGATCGGGTCCGCGGCCGCTTCCCGCGCGCAGTAGTCGACGAAACTGCCGGGTATCGGCAAACTGTCGGAGAAGTCCTGCCCGTATTCGGCGAATCCGTGGTAGAGCCGGTACAGATCATCGATGACGACCGCGATCGAGTAGGCGTCGACGTGCGCGTGGTCGAAGGCGCACAGAATCGTCGAGACACCCTCGCGATCAACGGCTCCCAGGAAGTAGGCCGGGGCACGGAAGGGTCGGCAGGCGGCATCGAGCGCCGCGCGGAGGGGCGCGGGCCAGGTGTGGTCGGCGACGATCTCCGGGTTCGCGACGATCCTCATCGTGCCGGCGTCGAACTCTCGACGGCCGACGGTACCGTCGGCGCGGGGCACGAACCAGGTGCGCAGCGTCCCGTGCCGAACGATCAGGGCGCGATAGGCGGCCGCGAGCGCGGGGCGATCGAGCGGACCCGGCACCCGCAACGATGCGGCGAGCCAGGTGCTCTCGACACCATCGGCGAGCGCCTCGGCCAGGTGCATGTACTGGTTGAACGACAGGGGCACGGTGGAGTCGCGTACGGCGCAGCCGGACACCTCGACGTTCCACGACAACAACCGACCCGGATCGATCCGATACCGGTCGATGGTGGTGACCCGCACCGTCAGCGCTCCACGGCGACCCGACCGGCCGAGGCGATGTCGCTCCTTTCCGCCCCGATCGCTCGATCACCGACCGTGGTCACCTCGGTGATCACCGCGCGCAGGTGCTCGAGATATCGGAGCACCCGGGACTGAGCGAAGGGTGTATCCGGAGACTGACTTCCGACATAGAGGCGGTCGTGGTCGCGGTTGAACCACAGCGAGGCATTGGCGGTACGGCCCTCGCCGGTGAAGACGACACCTCGCCGGCACGCCGGTTCGTCGACGTCGGGAATCTTCCGGAAATCGATGTAGGAAAACAGGTTCGGCGCAGTGATGACCGAATCGGGCGATGCGCCGACGGCGATCAGGGCCGCAAGCGCCGCCCCCGGTGGGACGACGGCCAGCTTCCTGGCCCGCCGAGATGCGACGTAGGCGTCCGGCACCAGTTCGCGGAAGGTGCGCACGCCGGACACCGCGAACTCCACCGGGGCGAAGGAACTGAACCAGCCGTATTCGCCGGCGAGCGACTCGAGCCCCACCCGGCTGTTGAACACGGTCATCCCGTAGTAGCTATCGGAACCGGCCAGCTCGTAGTCGGTGATGGCAAGGGCCGCATAGAGTCCCGTGATGAGCCTGCCGCCGGCCTCCACGCAGATGCGCTCGAAATCGGCGATGCGGTCCCCGTCGAGCAGGACCACTCCCACGGGCCGTACGGGAGCGGTTTCGCCGACCCCCAGGCCGAGATCGAGGGCGAAACGCGGCATCCGTCGATCGTGGCGCACGAACGTGCGCTTCCACGCGTCGAACTCGGCGGACCCGGCGACATGGTGGGCAGTCAGTTCGGCTTCCAGTCGCGCGAATTCGGCGAACCCCTCGCACGTACCCTCCGTTGCCGGAGTGTCCCGATCGGTCGCATCGGCGCTCCCGGCCGCGGTCGTCACACCGGCACCGCGGGCCTCCCGGTAGAGCCTGCTGATCTCGGCCACCGCGAAGACCTGCGACGCCCCGTCGCTCAACCCGTGATCGGCGCCGAAGAAGAACGAGAAGCTCCCCTCCCGCATGACGGCGCCGAATGCCAACCCCGGAAACGAGTCACTCGATGTCTCCCGCCCGAAACGGGTACGGATGTGGTCGATTATCTCGGCCGAGCTCGACAACGCCGTGGGATCCACCGACTCCAGGCCGACCGTCCGCGCCGGCATCACCCGGGCAACGACCTCACCGTCGACCACGTCGTACCACGTCCGCAGGATCGCATGCCGACGAACGAACGTCAGCAACGCGGCTGTCATCGCGTCGATGTCGAGGTCGCCGTCGATGTCCGTCCCGGACCCGAGGTATGCCCGGTGCGGTTTGCCCTCGCGCCTGGCTGCCAGCGCGGCGCGGACGTGATTGTCCACCAGAAAGGTCGACGCGCCGCGCTCGGTTGCCGTCGCGTCGACGGAACGCGGGTCCGGTGTCACCCGCCAACCGATTCCCATTCCCGGCTCGGGACGCCACGAATCGAGGTCGATGATTTCCACTTCGACACCGTCCTTCCTCAGGCGGGCTGCGCGGTTCCCGCGGAGTCGTTGCGCTCGGTGGTGGAGACGATGACGCGATCGACGCCGTGTTCGATCACCTCACGAAGGACCCCACACGATGCGGAGACCAGGCTCGTAATCGCCGCACCGACGTGCGCGCCGGCAGGAAATCGGGCGGAGGCCGTGATGCCGGACGACGTTCGCGCCAACCAGAAGTAGACCTCGGTATCCGAACGAGCCGCACTGCGGACCGTCTGCGCACGCAGGTCTGTCCACTCCCCGGCACCGGACATGGAGCGCAGATCCAGGTAGGACACCACGAACTGGGGTTCCGCGGACGTGCCGAGCAACTCGGCGATACGCGGATACGGAAGACGGGACAAGCGTTTGGCCTCGGCGATACCCACAGCCGCGGCCGCCAGGGCATCACGGAACGTGCCGGCGAAGCTGACGTCCACCTCGAGCGGTCCGATGCCGACATACCAGCCCACCGACTCGAGGAATCGAGCCTCGTGCCGGGTATGCATCGGCATCACCAGACGCAGCCTGGACCCGCCCGTCAGTTCCTGGTGCGCGACCGCCAGCGCCGCGATCACGGCCGTCTGAGTGGTGTGCCCCGCCGCACGAGACAATGTTGCCAGCGTGCCCATCTGTTCGGCATCGGCAAGCTTCCTGACCCACCCTTGTTGCGGAACGCCATCACTGCCCGCGCCCTCGCGAACAGCGGCAACACCTGCGGGCAGCGCGAGGCTCGGGAAGCTGCCGGCTTCACCGAGAAAATGCCGCCAACGCCGGACCGCCTCGTGGTCACCATCGATCTCGGCACCGATACCGCGGTCGCGCGCACTGAAATCCACATGGCTTCCGATCTCCGGCAATTCCACCGGTCGACCGTGGAACTCGGATGCGTACAGACGCGACAATTCGGTGATGGACAGCAGCATGGAGTAGGCATCCATCACCGAATGGTCGGCGGCGAATACCAGGAGAAACCGGTCCTCCCGATCGCACGCCCCGATTTCGGTGATGGTGGCCACCAGGCAGTGGGGCCAGTCCAAGGGCGACAAACCGTCGTCGAACCAGGCGGTGAGTCCAGCGGCCACCTCATCCCGAGGGAACCGTCCCATATCCTGCGATGCGAACGTCAACCCGTCCGCCGAATAGGTCCGCCGAACCGGCCGATAGTCGCCGGCCTCGTCCACCCCGCGGGTCACCGTGGTCCGAAACGCCTCGTGCCGACGGTGCCACGCCAGCAGCACCCTCGTCAGCACCTGCGGATCGAACGGCTCATGCACTTCGAAAACTGCTCCGAGCCAAGAGATTTTTCCGTTCCCGCGCACCGCCCCTCGCACGTGATGCTCATGGTCGTAGGCGAGAGGTCTGGCGTCGACGCCCCAGCCCCTCACCGGCACGTCGGACCGCGGAGTGAACCGCGTGACCCTGCCCTCCGGGAACTCGTATTCGGCAAGTTCAGTGAACTTCATGACCTTCAACACCTACTTCGCCACGGACCGACTCATTGACGGAGAAAGACGATGCACCTTTGCCCGAATTCATTTCATGCGCGGCGAACAAACATCCACGACTCCATGCGCAGCCAAAGGATGTTCGTAGCCGTACTCGGACCTACCCGGACCGAGCGGATTCATTTCCGCCCGCTATTGGCAATCCACTGCGATCACACTCGACGGGCCTGCCGGCGGTAAGCAATGATGCCGACCGGTCTGATCCTAGAGGAACCACTGGCAGTAACCACCAGATGAATGGCGAGTGCGCTTGATCACAATTTAATCGCTTGGTATCGAACTCCGAGTCGGTCCCTACTCCCGGTCTCTACACATCGTCCGTTACCGCCTCGGCGGACGCCCAACCGGCACTATTCGCATCGAGAATGGTCTTCCATGTATCCAATTCGCCCCACGAGTCTCCACTGGAGCCGATCACAGGTTGGTATACACCCCAGTACGGTACGAATCGAAAGTCTAATGTTGCGCCGAATTCGAAGGGGTCATACGCTCGCAATCATCACCCGGTCGTCGAAGCGGCCACCCCGTTGTTGCCACCGCATGGATGTCGCCACAACAACCCCGATGGAAGGCTATCCAGCCATAGTCCCGTTCGGACACGTCGTCCAACCGATGTGGTCCCGTCCGGGCATCACCGGACCGGCCGGCACCGAATGCGCACCGACGAGCAGTCACCACCGGATCGACGACCTACGCACAGGAGTGGGCGATGAGCGAAACCGATCTCGCGATCGATGCCGTCGGGCTGACCCGCCGATACGGCCGGACGGTCGCTGTCGACCGCATCGACCTGGCGGTCCCGGTGGGGGGCGTATACGCCGTACTGGGAACCAATGGCGCCGGGAAAACCACGACGGTGCGCATGCTGGCAACCCTGGAACGACCCGACGGCGGTCGCGCGCGCATCTTCGGTCACGACGTGGTGTCGTCGGCCGGGGCGGTGCGGTCATTGATCGGGGTGACCGGGCAGTACGCCTCGCTCGACGAGGACCTCACCGCCGAGGAGAATCTGCTGATCTTCGCGCGCCTGGTCGGCGCGTCCCGGAGAGCCGCGCGTCGCAGAGCGGCGGATCTGCTGGACGAGTTCGGACTGAGCGACGCGGCGCGCCGCACCGTGCGCGGCTTCTCGGGTGGCATGCGTCGACGGCTCGACCTGGCCGCCTCGCTGATCACCCGGCCGCGCTTGCTGTTTCTCGACGAGCCGACCACCGGACTCGATCCGCGTACCCGCGCGCAGATGTGGAACACCCTGCGAGAGATGGTCGCCACCGGATCGACCGTGCTGCTGACGACGCAGTACCTCGATGAGGCGGACGAGCTGGCCGATCGTGTCGCCGTGATGGACCGTGGGCACGTCGTCGCCGAGGGCACCGTCGACGATCTCAAGTCCGCGGTCGGGGACAGCTCGGTCACGATCACCCCGCTCGACCGCGACCAGTGTGCCGCGGCGGCCGCGGTGTGTTCGGCGTTGTCGCCGGCGCAGGCGACGGTCGACGACGACGGTCGGACGGTCGTCATCCCCATGTCGAACCTGGACGGCCTGGCCGAGTTGCTTGCCGCACTGCGGGATCGACATATTCCCTTGGCCGCCGTCAACGTCGCCCGTCCCACGCTCGACGACGTGTTCTTCCGGTTGACCGAGCCGTCGACGCACGACCGGACCAACGCCTCGGCGATCCGACCGACCCTCCCGTCGGCGTCATGACCGCCACCTCGGTCCCTCGAACCGACGATCCGCACCGCGCGGACGGGCTCGCGGCCGTCCCGATGATCGACGAACCGCCCCATCACATCACGGTGCGCCGGTCGATCGCCCAGTCTCTGACCATGACCCATCGCGGGATGCTGAAGATCAAGCACAACCCGCAACAGTTGTTCGATGTGATCGCTCTTCCCATCGTCTTCACGGTGATGTTCTCGACCATCTTCGGCGGGGCGATCGCGGGCGACGTGCAGGCCTACCTGCCGCTCCTGATTCCCGGTGTCCTGGTGCAGGTTGCGGTGGCGGCATCGGTCATCACCGGCGTGCAACTGCGCGAGGACCTCGACAAGGGGATCTTCGATCGGTTCAAATCACTTCCGGTCGCCCGGATAGCTCCGCTGGCCGGCGCCCTGCTGGCCAATGCGGTCCGCTATGTGGTCGCGACCGTCATCGCGGTCGCCGTCGGAGTGGCCCTGGGATACCGACCGGCGCACCCCATCGGCCTGGCGGCGGCCTGCCTGCTGGTCGTGCTGGTCGCCTTCGCGCTGAGTTGGATCTTTGCGCTGGTGGGGGTGCTGCTCGACAAGGCGTCGACCGTTCAGGGGGTCTCGATGCTGGTGCTGATGCCGCTGACCTTCGTCTCCAACGCATTGGTACCGGTCGACACCTTGCCCGAATGGATGCAGGTGGTCGCCAACGCCAACCCGGTCTCCCATCTGGTCTCCGCGGTGCGCAGCCTCGCCGACGGCGGCGACGCACGCGTTCAGATCGTCTACACCCTCCTCGGCGCGGCGGTCATCCTGGCGGTCTTCGTGCCGGTGACCCTGCGCACCTACATGCGAAGGACCTGACGTGAACCCGACAGCTCCGCACCGGGCCGACCCGGAATCGATGGCACCACTGTTGTCGGTGGTGGTTCCCGCCTACAACGAGGAGGACACCATCACCGACTGCCTCGACCGACTGACCGATCAGCTCGAGCACATCCGGGAAATCGTCGTGGTCAACAACAACTCGACCGACCGCACCGTCGACCTGGTCGAGTGCATCGCCGAACGTCATCCGCAGGTGCGGCTGATCAACGAGGCGCAGCAGGGTCTGGTGTACGCGCGTTGCGCCGGAATGGACTCGGCGATCGGGGACCTGATTGCCCGTATCGATGCCGACACGCTGGTCCGGCCGGGTTGGGCCCGCACCATCGTCGAGTTCTTCCGGGACGATACCGACGATCGGTGGTCGGCGCTGTGCGGTCGCGGAGAGGCCTACGGAGTGCCGTTGTCCGGGCGATTCGAGAAGTGGAAGATCGCGTTGCACCCGTTGGGTGATCGACGGGTCGGCCGCGCCGTCAAGGAGGTCCCCGTTCTCTACGGCTCCAATATGGTGATTCGCCGGGAGGTGTGGAAGCGCATCCGAGACCGGGTCAGTATGCGGCGGGATGTTTTCGAGGATGTCGATGTGGGCCTGTGCGTCAACGATATCGGCGGGCGGAACGCCTTTCTCGGCACGCTGACCGTCGGGGTCTCGCCGCGCCGCATGGAGACCGGTTTGCGCGATTTCGCCGGGTACATGAGCTGCCTTCCCCGTACCTTCCTCTTGCACAGGCGATTCGGATTCGCGGCCGGCGCGGCGTTGATCTACGTCCCGACCCTGGTGGTCCTGCATGCCGGACGGTTGGTGGCCATCCGCGTGTACGACGACCGGACCGGGCGATTCACGACGAGTCGGCCGCGTCGACAGACGTCAAGCCGGGTGCGCCCCTGATGTATCCGCGGTGCGCTCGATCAGGTCGGCGGCCGCTGCGGCGGCTCGGTCCGACGGAATGAGCTGCTCGCGCATGCCCTGCGCCGCCGCCCGCGTCGTCGCGGACAGCCCGACCCGCAGGGCGTCGGCCAGCCGGCCAGAAGTGATCCGGGACATCGGAAGGTGGGTACCCACATGAGCTGCCGACACCGCTTGGCCCCACATCGGCTGATCCGCTCCGATCCACGTCACGATCGTCGGCAGACCGGCCCGCAGGCCGGCCGCCACCGATCCGGCGCCACCGTGATGAATCGCGGCCCGGCAGTGCGGCAGGATCGCATCGTGGTCGATGTGGCCCACCACCCGTATCCGTTGCTCCTCGCCGGTGGCGTCCCGCATGAAATCGCTCCAGCCACCGGCGATCAGCAGCCGCAGACCGAGTTCACGGGCAGCTCCCAGCACCGCTGCCGCGAGCGCATCGAGACGCGACGGCATCATGCTGCCGAACCCGACGTAGACCGGCGGCTCATCGGCGGCGAGCCACTCGAGCAGATCGTCGTCGGGTCCGGTGTCGCCGACACCGCGGCGGGCGGCAGCCGGCAGATTCAGGAATCCGACGAGCGGACGTCGGCTACCCCATTCGCGCACCAGATCGGGAAACAGGGCCGGATCGTAGGCCTGGATCTCGGGGACACCGGTCGCGGCGATGGCGGAGGCGAAGGGGCGGCGCAGGGCGGGCAAGCCCAGCTCGGCGCGCAGGCGGTTCTCCGCCCGCGCCGAACCCATCCACATCAACCACTCGGCGGCGGACCAACTCGGTGCGGCGGCCCACCCGGGTGCGTCGATGCCGACGTGCGACAACAGCGACGTTGTGGAGTTGCGTCGGATCGGGCCCAGATGCAAGGGAATATGCGCGATTCCGCGGACCTGCGCCACATTGTGCGCACGTTCCTGACCCACGCTGGTCGACACGATCGCGTCGGCGTGCTGCGTCTCGTCCAACAGCTGGGCGTGCATCTCGCGGCCACCGCGCACTGCCATCTCGGCGATCGCCGCGAGCCGGGTGCGCGGGTTGGCCGACTTGAGCCGGACGCGCACCGTATCGGACTCCAGAATCTCCTTGGTGCTCCGGCCGTACGCCCGAGTCGGCAATCCCGCTCCCGCACCGAATGCCACCAGATTCGGTGGCACCAGCAACGACACCTCGTGTCCCCGGGTGCGCAGCTCGGTGCCGATCGCGACCGCGGGTTGCACGTCCCCGCGGCTGCCGTTGGCGGCCAAGACGAATCGCATGGTCACTCCCTCCCCTTCGGAACCGACGAGCCGGCGGTGCTCAGGGTAGGCGACGATCCCATTCCACCGAGTGCGGCAGCCCTCGCGCCGGTCGGTGGTGAGCGATGAAACTCGCTCTCGCCATCCACGGAACCCGCGGCGACGTACAACCCGCGGTGGCGCTGGCCCACGCGCTCACCGAACGCGGTCACGATGTTCGACTCGGCGTTCCGCCCAATCTGGTCGGCTTCGCCGCCGACTGTGGGGTGGCCGCGGCTCCGTTGGGGCTCGACACGCGCCGGCACATCGAGTCCGTGAGCGCACTGCGGAGGGCCGCCGGTCGGCACCCGGTTCGGCAACTGCGCGTGGCCCGGGAGATTCGCGACCTGGGATACGCCGAATTGATCGACGGCATGGGCGAGTTGGTGACCGGCGTCGACGCGATCATCGCCGGGTACATCACCGAGCAGGTTGCCCTGGCCTACGCCGAGCGCGCAGCGGTACCGTTGATATCCCTGCACCATGCACCGATACGCCGCAACAGTTCCGTCGGTCCGATGCCGACGCCGGGGCGGACATCCGGCCCGGCCGCGACTCGGGCGCAGTGGTGGCTATTCGATCGACTCTTCGGTGTGTTGACCCGACGGCGAGACGGCCGACTGCGCGAGCGCCTCGGATGTGCGCCGGCCGCGCGGTCGCCGCAGGAACAGATGCGCGCTGCGCCCGGTATCGAAGTGCAGGCCTACGACGAACTGTTCGCGGTGACGGACGACCCGCTGTGGGCAGCCGACGCCGCGTTCCGGCAACGGCCGGTCGTCGGGTTCTTCGACCTGCCACGGCCGCTGCGCGAGAACGTTCGGGCGCCGGAACCCGGCTGTGACATCGACACCTGGCTGCGCAGCGGCGCCCCGCCGATCTATGTCGGCTTCGGGAGCATGCCGGTCACCGATCCGGCGGCGATGATCGACGCGGCGGTGACCGCCGCCCGGCGGCTCGGGTATCGGCTGCTGCTGTGTACCGGGTGGAACGATATGCCTGCCGATCCGGGCGTCGCCGGTGACGATGTGCGTGTGGTACGGGCGGTCGACCATAGCGAGGTATTCGGTCGATGTGCGGCGCTCGTCCACCATGGAGGAGCCGGAACGACCGCCGCCGCACTGCGTTCCGGAGTTCCCTCCGTCATCTGCCCGTTCGGGTCCGACCAACCGTATTGGGGACAACAGATCGAGAAGCTCGGCGCCGGAACCTCGTTGCCGGTCCGGCGGCTCGACGGCGACCGCCTGACCGCCGCGCTGGAAATAGCCCTGGGTGCCGATGCCCGCCGCGCGGCGCACACCGCGGCGCGCATGGTCACCGCCGGCGATCTCGCCCTCGCCCGGGCGGTCGACGCCATCGAGGCGACGGTCACACCCGTCGGGAAAACGAGCCCGGCGCGAACGGACACCGTCGGCGCGGCGTCCGGCGAAGGCGGGCACGGCCCGGACCCGGGCCGAACGTCGCGACTGACCGACGAGGACTCCACCTACTGGTTTCTTCGGCAGGCGCTCGGCTGGTCGGTGGTGCTGCAGATCCTGTGGACCACCGACGCTCCGGTGCCGCGCGATGTGCTCCTCGACGTCCACGCCCGACTGGCGCACGGACGGCTGCACCGGCGTCTGATTCCGTCGACGGTGCCCGGTGCCCGGCCCCGCTGGACCCGCGCCGGCCACGCACCCGAGATGCGGCTCGACGAGAGCCCCGTCGACGACGGTGCCGTCGAACGATGGGCGGCCGAGGAATTGGCGACCGTCGCGCTCGACGCCGAATCCGGACGGTGCTGGCGGTTGCGGGCGACCGGCACCGAATCCGGGGGTACCGCCATTTCGCTGTGCGCCCTGCACCTGGTCGCCGATGGCCGCACGATGGTGTCCGCGGCGGCCGAGGCCATGGCGGCAGCCACCGCAGCCGTGGCGGCAGCCGAAGCCACAGCCACCGCAGCTGCGGCCGCCGGAACCGTGACGACGGCGGGTGGAACCGAGACGACGGCAGCCGGAGTCGACGAAGCACCCCTGATCGGCGACCCGGAATCGCGGCTGGGCATGACGGTTCGGGTGCGCGCGACGGCCGCGGACGCCGCGGACGCCGCCGGACGCGTGCTGGCCGCCGGTCGGGGGCTGGTGCGCGCCGCGCGATCGGTCCGGGCGGAGCGGTCGGAGCGAGCGGAGCGGTCGGAGCGAGCAGGGGCGACCGGCTCGGACGCCGGCGTCGCGCCACGGTCCACCCGCAATGCGCCGATGGCCGTACGAGCGCCCCGTGCGGTCGGTTCGTGGGCGAGTGTGCGTGTCCCGATCGGTGCCTGGGAGCGGGTGGCGGCCCGCCATGCGGGTACCCCCAATGTGCTGTTCGTCGCCGTGATCGCCGGGCTGCTGCGCTCGAGCGGGTACGCACCGCTGGGTGAAACGATCAAGGTCGGTATCCCGGTCGACCGGCGGGCCGGCGTGGCCGACCGCCGCACCAACGCCACCGCTGGGGTCTCGGTTCTGCTCACCGACGAGCCTTCCGCCGCACAGGATCTCGGCGTACTGCGCGCCTCGTGCAAGGCCGCGTACAAGCGGCTCGAAGCCGGGCATCGCTCGGCGACCGCACATCTGCAACCGCTGGTCTGGCTGATTCCGCCGGCGTGGCTGGTCGGCGCGGCCACGGCAGGTGACGGGATGCCGGACGGGATGGTCTCCAACCTCGGGGACGTCCCGGCCGGCGCGCTGTACTGGGGACCGACCCACGCGAACTGGATGACCTTCCGCGGCATGGCCCAAGGGGTCGACCCCGCACTGCCCCACCGATTCGGCGACGGAGTGCAGGCGTGGGCGTTGCGCACCGACACCCACTTCACCTTCTCGGTACTCGGTTGCGACGAAACCCGTTTCGGCGACGGATCGCTGCCCACCCTGCTGGCCGCGGAACTGTCGGCCTGGGATCTGCCCTTCGATATCCGATCAGGAGCATGACGATGACCACACGCACCGGGACCACACGCACCGAGACGGACCACCGCGATATCGGCGCCACCGACAAGGCCCCGCGGGTGGCGGGATCGGACGAGTCCTACCTGCTGGCCGAGGATCTGTTCGGAGCGTCGGCGCCGATCCAGTTCTCGTGGGTATTCGACGACGACCCCGGGCAGGGCGCCGTCGATGAGCTCTGCCGACACCTCGCGACCGGCGCTCTGCACCGGGCGGTGCAACGCACCCGCGTCCCGGCGGCGCGCCACCGGTGGGTGCGGTCGCCCCGGACCGCGACGGTGGGGACGAGCGAGACGATTCCCGACGACGCGATCGGCGAATGGGTCGACTCGGTGCTGCGCGGCGCGGCGCTGCGACCGGTCGACGGCGCGGGCTGGCAACTCGACACGGTGACCACCACCGCCGGGCGTCGGGTGGTCTCGCTGCTGCTGTCCCATATGATCGCCGATGGCCAGGGCGTCTTCCGGGCGCTGTCGGCGGCCGCTTCGGGTACCGCCACGTCGCTACCTCCGGCCGAGGGCGGATGGCGTTCGGTGCGCGAGGACATCGCCGACGCGGGCCGGCAACTGGCGGCCGCGGCACGGTCACTGCGGGTTCTGGTGACACAGACGATTCGGCAGCGCCGCAGCACATCCGCCGGCGCATCGGCCGACGGACCGGACCCCGACCGCCGGGCGCAGCCGGCTGACGGGCGAGCAGGCCGACCCACCGGCCGGGCGGCCGACGTCGACGCGACCCTCGCGATCGTCGATGTGGACAGCCGGACGTGGAAGCAGCACGCCGCAGCCCACAGCGGTACCTCGAACGGACTGTTCGCCGCATTGCTCGCCGGAATCGTCACCGCGTCCGAGTACCCCGTCAACGGTCCGATGCGGGTGTGCATCGCGGTGAACCGCCGCGAAGGCGAGAGCGACGACCGCGCCAACGCCTCGGGCGGGGTGTGGATTCGCCTACCGGAACCCGTCGACGGCCGGTACGACCTGGCGGATATCCGCATGCGCAGCAAGGCGGCGTTCACCGCCTACGCCGAATCGGGGGCCGAACAGGTGACCGACAACCTGCAACCGGTGGTGCGGTTGCTCCCCAAACGGTTGGTGGGCAAGCTGATCCGCGCCATCCCCGGACCGGACACCACCGTCTCGAACCTCGGCGTCGCTCCGGACGACGCGTTGTCCATCGGCGGCAAGACGGCGTCGTCTTTCGCCATTCGCGCGATGATGCTCGGCGGCTCGGCCGCCGACCGACGCGGCCGCGGTCCGGGTGTCGCCGCCTGGCTCGTCGAGTACGGCGACCGGATGACCCTCACCTTCCTGGGGCTCGACCCCGACCATTTCGGAGATGCCGAACAGCTGCGCGTCCGGATCGGGAACGAGTTGTCCGCCAGGGATATCGACTTCACGTTCTGGTGATGTGGCCATGACCGATGCACCCATGGTGGACGGTCCGAACGCCGGGAAGCGCGGGAGTGCGGATCACCGGCGGTTCGACACCGCTCAGCCCAGGCGCCACGGTTCGTAGGAACGCGGGTCGCCCAAGGGTTCGACGTGGATGATGATGCTGAGGTCCTCGAGCCGCTCGGTCAACTTCTGCTCGACCTCCTCGGTGACGTCGTGGGCGAACTGGATCGTCCACTCGCCGGGGACCAACATGTGCATCTGCACGAACCGCTGATGACCCGCCTCCCGGGTACGTATGTCGTGGAAGACGACGCCCCGGTCGCCGAATTCGGCGAGCGCCGCGTCGATCTCCGCACGATCGTGGTCCGCGAGCGAGGCATCCATCAGGCCGGATCCCGACCGCCACACCAGGCGGAAACCCACGAACAGGATGTTGATCGCCACGCCGATCGCGACCAACGCATCCAGCGGCGCCCACCCGGTCAACCCGACGAGCCCGACTCCGACGATGACACCCGCGGTGGTCCACACGTCCGTCAGCAGGTGTTTGCCGTCGGCCTCGAGCGTCAGCGAGCGGTACGCCCTCCCGGCCCGCAGCAGGATCATCGCGACGACGCCGTTGACGATGCTGGCGACCACCGAGATCACCAGGCCCAGCCCGACGGCGTCCAACTCCTGCGGGTTGAGCAGGCGCTCGACGGAGACGTAGATGATCGCGCCGGCGGCGACGATGATCATCACGCCTTCGAGGACGGCCGAGAAGTACTCGGCTTTGGTGTGCCCGAAGTTGTGGCTCGAGTCGGCGGGCCGGGCCACCACGCGCAGGGCGACGAAGGCTCCGATCGCGGCGACCAGGTTGACCACGGACTCGACCGCATCGGACAACAGGCCGACCGAGCCCGAGACCTGCCAGGCCCACAACTTCAAGCCGATGACGACGATCGAGGCAACGATGCTCAGCAGGGCGAATCGCGACAGATCGCGACGCTCACCGGTGGCGGTCACCGAGCCATTCCATCACAACGGCCGCCTGTCCACCGCCGGGAACGGATGCTCGCGACCGCGTGGGGCGACCCGCCCACCGATCGGCCCGCGGCCGGCATTCTGACCGGGACCCCAGCGCCATCACCATCGAGCAGGAGCACACCCGATGACCTCGCCGAACGTGCCACAACCGGCAGCCGACGACCCCGTCGACGAGCAAATCGTCGCCTGGAAGGGGCCCTCCGGGCGGGCCTGGGTCCGCAAGCAGGCCGTCCTCGACGAGATGTTCGCGCCGCTCGCAGCCTTCCTGGTCGACACGGTGACCGCGGATGCCCCCGATGCGCGGCGGGTCCTCGATGTGGGCTGCGGCGCCGGGGCCACCACGCTCGCGGTCGCCGCGGCGATCGGCGCACAGGGTGGTTGGGCGGTCGGTCTGGACATCTCCGAGCCGCTGCTGACCCTCGCCCGCTCCCGGGCCGATGCCGAGGGCGTGCCGGCCCGCTTCGTGCAGGCCGACATCCAGGACGGGCCGGTGGCCGACGGGGCCTTCGACGCGGTGATCTCCCGCTTCGGTGTGATGTTCTTCCGCGCCCCGGTGGCGGCGTTCACCAATCTGCGTCTCGCCGCCGCCCCCGGCGCGGCACTGCGCATGCTGACCTGGCGCGAGCCCGACGCCAACCCCTTCATGACCACCGGGGAGACCGCCGTCGCTCCCCTGCTGGGGCTGCCGATCCGCGAACCCGACACCCCGGGGCCGTTCGGCCTCGCCGGTCGCGACTACGCCCTGTCGGTCCTCGAGCGGTCCGGATGGTCGGCCGCGGACGCGCAGCCGATCGACATCGAATGTCGCTTCCCCGAGTCGGAGCTCACCGGCTACCTGACGTCGATCGGCCCGGTCGCCCCGCGCCTGGCCCAACTGCCCGACGACGAGCGCGCACGGATGGTCGACATCGTTCGGGCCGCCTACGAGCCCTTCGTGGAAGGCGACACCGTCCGCTTCGTCGCCGCCGGCTGGTTGCTGTCCGCCACCAACGACGGGCGGTAGGGCGGGGTAGTCGGCACCCCACCGCCTAACGGCCCAGAATCCGGTCGAGGATATCTCCGAAGTCGAATCCGGCACTCCCGCTCGCCGGCGCACCCGGGTCGACCGTGCCCGGATCGCCGGGACCGGGATCGATGGTGCCGCCGTCGACCCCGAGCCGGACGTTCGGGCCGAAGCAGGTGTAGCCGCCGGCGCCCGCCCGCGGTGCCTCCTGCCCGTTGAGCGTCAGATCGACCCGAGTGCCCTGTGCGCCGAGCCATTCCGCGGTCACCGATTCACCCGCCTGCAGTTGGAATCCCCCGACGGTATCCATCCCCAAACCGGGAAGCGTGTAGCTGGTCGTCTCGCGCTGGATGGCGACCGGATGCCAGACGGTCGCATGGCCGGACATATCCCGCACCTCGCCGCCGGAGTGGGTCAGGCGCAGCGGTACCTCCCAGTCGGCCCCGAGACTGTAGGTCGGGCTGCCCCAGCCCGGCCGCTCGTACGGGCGGTAGCCGCCGAAGTCGGTGGTCATCGTGACGCGCATGTCGCCGTTGAGCACCCAGTGGCCGGGGACCTCGGCGGGCAGGTCGACCTCGACCGCGAGGGTGGCCGGGAACTCGACGGTCTCCCCGCCGTTCGTCGGGTGCGGCCCGACGCAGCTCACCCGAATGTCGCCGCTGCGGTGGGTCTGCTCGTACCTGCTCTGCGCGGTCGCGGCGCCCGGTCCCAGCGCCGAGAGCGTCATCGCGGTCACCGCCGCCAGCACCGCACCGCGCGCCCCTGCGCCCACCACTCGACCGCCCATTCCTCACCTCACAAAGACGTACCGTATGTCCGTTAGAGCCTACCTAATCGGACATACGGTATATAAAACCGTCGCAGAACGGGTCGATAGCAGCCTTTCTCGGTCGGGTGCTCAGTCGCCGATCGGGCGCGCGCCGAGTTCGGATTGCAGCAGTTCGAGCGCGATTTCCTGCGGATCCCGGCGCGGCTGGGAGGGGCCGTCGTTGCCCGAGTCGCGGTCGCGGGCGGCTTCGGCGAGCATCTCCTCTTCCTCGTCCTCCATCGGCGGTGCCTCGGGGATCGGAGGTTCGTCGTCCGCCGGTGGCGGCGCGATGCGGCGTTCCGGTCGCGGGGGCGCCGCTTCCGCAGCGGGTGCGGCGTCCCGCTTGGGCCGGGTGAAGGTCGGCTTCTCCTTGCGGTCGCCGCGTGCGGGTGCGGCGGTGCGGCGGTCCGCCGGCCGGGCCGGCTCCGCCTGTCCGGTGACGCATTCGACGGTGACGTCGACTCCGAACACCTCGCGGAAGGCACCGCGGATCGCCTCGGCGTTGCGGGGTTCGACCAACCGCTTGGCCAGCGGCACCGACTCGTGGGTCAGCACGAGCCGGCCATCGCCGACCGCCTGCACCGACGCCCCGGAGAGCATCACCTCGACGGTGCGGCTATGACCGCGCACGACGTCGCGGACCCGTTGCCAGTTCGCACGAACCGATTCGAGGTCCACGCCGGTAGGCGCCGCAGACTGCGCCGGCGGCGGGGCGTGCTGCGCGTCCGCCGGCGCGGCGGGCGCCGGTTCGGGCCGCCCGGCGACGGGTTCGCGTCGATGCGCGGCGGATTCGTCGCGCTGCGCCACCGGCTCGGTGCGCTGTGGTGCGGCCTCGCTGCGCTGTGGTGCGGGCTCGGACTGCTGTGGTGACTCGTCGGGCCGGGGCGCGGCGGGGTCCGGTCGCCGGCCGGCGGGACGCTGCGATTCGCCCCGGGACTCGGCAGACCTGGACTCACCGGCCGCCGGTCCCGGCACAGTCGGTGTAGCGGCAGTCGGCGTCGGGGTTGTCTGTGCGGCGGCCGGAGCGGGCCCCGAGTCCTGCGGGGTATGGGCCGGTTCGATCGAAGCGTCGACGGCGGCTGTCGAACCGCTGTCCGCCGATGGTGTCGCTGCCGCGGGCTCGCGGGGCGGCTCCGCCGAGGTGGCCCGTTCCGCCGGCTCCACCTCGCGCGGGTGCGGCG
This sequence comes from Millisia brevis NBRC 105863, assembly GCF_001552615.1. GTDB lineage: Bacteria > Actinomycetota > Actinomycetes > Mycobacteriales > Mycobacteriaceae > Millisia > Millisia brevis. Next base: position 64,542 of record NZ_BCRN01000008.1, on the reverse strand, counting down.
CCGCGGGGGCGGATTCGGTACGCGCGCTGGGGCGTACGAAGGTGCGGCGAGAGTCGGCGTCGTCACCGGTCGGGGGCACCGACGAACCGGCGGAGGCGGGTCCGGCCGGGGTGGGAGCGGCCGGGGTGGAAACCGAAGCGGACGAGGGGGCCGGAGCGGACGCGGCGACGGACAGCCCACCGGCCACGGAACGCTCCACCGTTTCGACCCGCTGCAGGAGCGCGGCCTGGTCGTTCGCCGCATCGGGCAGCAACATGCGCGCGCACATCACCTCGAGCAGCAAGCGCGGTGCGGTGGCGCCGCGCATCTCGCCGAGTCCCGCGTGCACCACCTCGGCGTAGCGGGCGAGCGTGGCCGGGCCGATCCGCCCCGCCTGCTCGACGATGCGTTCGGCGACATCGGACGGCACGTCGACCAGGCCGCGACCGGTCGCGTCGGGAACCGCCCGCACGAGGATCAGATCGCGCAGCCGATCGAGCAGGTCGACCGCGAAGCGCCGGGGATCGTGCCCGGCGTCGACCACCTTCTGCACCGCCCCGAAGACCCCCGCGCCGTCGCCGGCCGCGAGCGCTTCGATCGTCTCGTCGATCAGCGCAACGTCGGTGACGCCGAGCAGCGCGACCGCGCGGTCGTAGCGCACCAGGCTGTCCTCGGCGCCGGCGAAGAGCTGATCGAGGATGCTGAGGGTGTCGCGCGGCGAGCCGCCCCCGGCTCGGATCACCAGCGGATAGACGGCGTCCTGCACCTGGACCGACTCGGCGGTCGTGATGCGTTCGAGCAGCCCGCGCATCACCTGCGGGGCGAGCAGCCGGAACGGGTAGTGATGGGTGCGCGACCGAATCGTCGGCAGCACCTTCTCCGGTTCGGTGGTCGCGAATACGAAGATCAGATGCTCCGGCGGCTCCTCGACGATCTTGAGTAGCGCGTTGAATCCCGCCGTGGTGACCATATGGGCCTCGTCGACGATGAACACCCGGTAGCGCGATTCGGCCGGCGCGTAGAAGGCGCGATCGCGCAGTTCACGGGTGTCGTCGACACCGCCGTGGCTCGCGGCGTCCAGTTCGACGACGTCGAGGTTGCCGGGGCCGCCGGGGGCGAGCGCCACACAGGACGAGCAGACACCGCAGGGCGTCGACGTCGGCCCCTCCGCGCAGTTGAGCGAGCGGGCCAGGATGCGCGCCGAGGACGTCTTTCCGCAGCCACGCGGGCCGGAGAAGAGGTAGGCGTGGTTGATGCGGCCGGAATCGAGGGCCACCGACAACGGTTCGGTGACGTGCTCCTGACCGACAACCTCGGCGAACGTCGACGGACGGTATGTGCGGTACAGGGCCACGGGTCGAGCCTATCGGGGCAGTCCGACCGATCCCGCGTCGGTCGGACGTGCGCCGATACGACCGGTGGAACCGGTAGTCACCGAGAACGAGACCGTCGGAAGCTCGTCGACCGACTCGGCCGGCGCCGCCGCGGGGCGGGCGGATACCCGGCCGGTGGCGCTGCCCGGGACCGGCGCCAGCGCGGGCGGCTCGGACGGTCCGGGTGCGCTCGGGGGCATCGCGACCCGTCCCGTGGTGCTGCCCGCCACCGGAACCATCACCGGAAGCGGGGCGACCGGAGCGGTGGGTGGAGCGACAACCGTCGTTCGCAGCGCGTCGACCGCGGGCGGAGCCACCACCCGCCCGGTGGCGCTGCCGGCCACCCGCGTCGACGGCGCGGCACCGATCCGACCGACCGGCGGATCGACGGGATCGAGGTCCGGAGCGGGCGGCGGTGCCTGTTCGACCAGGGAATCGAAATGCCGCCGCGCGTGCTCGATCCAGGTGCGTCGACCGATGGCCGGGTAATGGTCGACCAGGTAGGCGCCGCGCGCGGTCCGCAGCGTCTCGCGCGGCAGATTGTCGCGTCCCCCGAGCAGCGCGACCAGGTCCGCGGCCCACCGCGCGCCCTCGGTCACCTCGTCGCGAATCGCGTCGGTCATCCGCAGCGGCTGGGTCGGGTAGCCCTCCCACCGGCGGCGGACCAGGTCCGCGAGCAGGCCGGCGCAGAGCAATTCGGACGGCCGCACCGGCTGCGCCGAACCGTACTGCGACTCGATCGGCTCGAAGGCGTAGGCGTGCACCGGGGTTCCGTCGATCGATGTGCCCGAGTAGACCGTCGCCGGCAGGTGGGTGCCGTCGGGACCGTCGACCGTTGTCTCCTCACGAGTCCGGCCGGCCCGCGACATCGGCAACAGGTCCAGGAAGGTGTCGACCTCGGATACCGAACGGGCGGGCAGAACGCGCGCCTCCGGGCGAAATTCCAGGCCCTCCGCCAGTCGGTGGGCCATCGAGGGCCCCCATTCCGACGGCCGGTCGACGCCCGGCCGGTGCGGGTCGACCCGGATCGCCTGGAAGTCCGTCCGTTGTGCCAGGAGGGGAAACAGATCCCGTCCCGTCATCTCGACGGCTTCGAGGTCGTTGTCCAGGGGTTCGAGCGATCGGTGGAGCTCGAGGCGATCCTCGGCGGTGAAGATCCGGATCGCGCGGCGCCCCTCGAAGATGCGCACCTGCGGCTGTTCGTTCTCGCACAGCACCAACCAGGTGTGATCGAGGAAGAGATCGACCTGGTTGTACCAAGGATTGTCTATCGCGTCGTCGATGTCGAGAGCCGCCGACATCCTCCGCAACCACTCGAACCCGCCCCGACGGATCAATACCGAGTGCGGCCGGCCGAAGTCGAGCAGCAGTCCGTCGGCCTCCGCCGGCAGATTGCGCACCAGATGTCGGCCGCGCATCTCCATGAAGTGCGCCGGTTGACCGTCCGGGGACACCCGCTCGGTCATCACCGCGGCACAGGTGACGTCCTCGTCCTCGATCTTCCACAGCAGCGCGTGCCGGTCACCGGTGGTGACCAGGTACCAGTTCGCGAATCCGACCAGGATGCGACCGAAGACGCTTCCATCCAGTTCGCCCGCCTCGAACCGCGCCATCGCGGTGCGCACGGCTTCGGGGGTCAGATGATCGGGAGCCGTGCTCACGGGAACCTCTCGCTCTACGCGGCCGCTGGCGACCTGCGTCTTCTACCAATGGACCGAACAACGGACGGCATTGGTGACGTCCCGACCAACCCAACGATAGCGCGAGCCATTGTTTCCCGGCGAAAGCCCCGTTGTCGGGGCGCGGCACGAACCCGCCGACCGACCGGTCAGGCCTCGGCGGCCTGCTTGGCGGCGGCCTTCTGCTGCTTCTTGAACTGGCGGACCTCCTGGAGGGTGGTCGCGTCCACGACGTCGGCCACCGACCGGCGCGAGTCGGGCTCGCTGTAGGCACCGGTCACCTTTTCCCAACCGGCGGGGGTCACCCCGAATTGCTTGGCGAGCAGCGCAATGAAGATCTTCGACTTCTGGTCACCCCAGCCGGGCAGCGCCTTCAACCGACGGAAGACCTCCTTCGCGTCGGGGTCGCCCTCGGTCCAGATCGCCGCGGTATCCCCGTCGTAGCGGTCGATGATCACATTGGCCAATTCGTGCACCCGTTTGGCCATCGATCCCGGGAACCGGTGGATCGCCGGCGGTGTCGAAGACAGCGCGACAAAGGCGTCCAGATCCGATTCCGCGATGCGGTGGATATCGAATCCGTCCATTCGATCGGCGATCTTCTTCGGGCCGGTGAACGCGGCTTCCATCGGGAACTGCTGATCCAGGGTCATGCCGATCAGCAGCGCGAAGAAGTCCGAGCCCAACAGCGCGTCGGCCTGCGGATCCTGGGCGATGCACACCGTGGTCATGGGCCCAGGGTAGTCGGCGGGTCGTCGGGCGAACGTGGCCCCGCGACCCACCGACAAACCGCTAGACCTCGACGGTGCGACCGGAGAGCTTCTCCGCCGATGCCAGCAGGACACAGCCGGCGACGCCCTCGATCGCGGGCTCGAGGTCGGCGAGAGTCGGGAAGGTGGGCGCGATCCGGATGTTCCGGTCGTCGGGGTCCTTGCCGTAGGGGAAGGCCGCCCCGGCGGGGGTCAACGCGATACCGGCCTTCTTGGCCAGGGCGATCGTGCGGGCCGCGCAGCCGTCCAGCACGTCGAGGCTGACGAAGTAGCCGCCCTTCGGGTCGGTCCAGGTGGCGACCTTCGACGCGCCGAGCCGATCCTCGAGGATGCGGCCGACCATGTCGAACTTGGGGCGCAGCAGCTCCCGATGCTTGGCCATGTGGGCGCGCACCCCGGCGGCATCGCCGAAGAACCGGACATGCCGCAGGTGGTTGACCTTGTCCGGGCCGATCGAGCGGACCGCGTTGTGCCGCTGGTACCAGGCGATGTTCTCGTCGGAGGCGCCGATGAAGCCCACCCCGGCGCCCGCCAGGGTGATCTTGGAGGTCGACGCGAACAGGAACGGACGGTTCGGGTGGCCGCTGTCGGCAGCCAACGCGACGACGTCGACGTTGTCGACGATGTCGTCGGTCAGCGGGTGCACCGCGTAGGCGTTGTCCCAGAAGACCCGGAAGTCCGGGGCGGCGGTCGGCATCGCGAACAGGCGCCGCGTCACCTCGGCGGAGAAGATGACACCGGTCGGGTTCGAGTAGACCGGCACTGTCCAGATGCCCTTGATCTGCGGATCGGCGGCGACGAGCGCTTCGATCCGGTCGATATCCGGGCCGTCCTCGAGCATCGGCACCGGGATCAACTCGAAGCCCAGGTGCTCGGTGATCGCGAAGTGGCGGTCGTATCCCGGACTGGGACACAACACCTTGACCACCGGCTCGTCCTTCCAGGGCCGGGGGGAATCCACCCCGCCGTAGAGGACGGAGAACACGATGACGTCGTGCATCATCGCGAGGCTGGCGTTCTCCCCGGCGAGCAGATTGCCCACCGGGATGTTGAGCAGTTCCGCGAAGATCGCGCGCAGATCGGCCAGACCGGTCGCGCCGCCGTAGTTGCGCACGTCGGTGCCCGACGAATCCTTGTAGTCATCGGCACCCGGCAGCGCGAGCAGGTCGTTCGACAGGTCCAGTTGATCGGGCGAGGGTTTGCCGCGGGTCAGATCGAGGGCGAGGCCCCGCTGACGCAACGCCTCGTAGGCGGCGGCCTGCCGTTCGAACTCGGCGGCCATCTCGTCGGGGGTCATCAAGCCGTACTGCGTTTGCGTGCCGGTCACCGTACCGAGGCCTTCCGCATCGATTGCCACCCTGCGGCCCTCGTGCCGGGGTGGACACAAGAAAGCGGACCCCGCGCACCCGGCAGAGCCCGTTGACCCTTGCTGCCTTCCGGCCCTGGGGGAGTTCACAGGATGCGCGCCGCGCGGGATCCGCCGACAAGTCTAGTCACACCGCCGTACCGGTGGCCAAACCCCCCGTCCGATCGCCCCGATCCGGATCACTCGGCGTCGCATCGTGGCCGGTCACGGGCGGCATTTCGGTCCTGCGCGGTCGACTCGGTATAGTTCACCGCGGAGGATTCGCCTAGTGGCCTATGGCGCTCGCCTGGAACGCGGGTTGGGTTAACGCCCTCAGGGGTTCAAATCCCCTATCCTCCGCCGATCGAAACGCTCGCATCCGGACGTCCGGGTGCGAGCGTTTCGTCGTTCGGGCGTGCGGTCGGCACGCGGGCTCGCGCCGTCGCCGACCACCTACGATGGCGGCATGACGGTCCCGTCCTCCTCGACCCGTGTGACCACCTTCGACCGCGACGACCTCACCTTCGACGTCATCGACAGCGGCCCCCTCGATGCGTCCACGTCTCCGGTGGTGCTGCTGCACGGCTTCCCGCAGCGCGCCGCCTCGTGGTCGGCCGTCACCGAGCGTCTCAACGCCGCCGGCTACCGCACCTTCGCACCGGACCAGCGCGGGTACTCGCCGGGCGCCCGTCCGACCGCCCGCGGCGCCTACCGGATCGACGATCTGACCGAGGACATCGTCGCGCTGATCGACGTGATCGGTGAGCCGGTCCACCTCGTGGGCCACGACTGGGGCGCGATGGTGGCGTGGGCCCTCGCTGCCCGCCGTCCGGACCTGATCCGCTCCCTGACCGCGATCTCGGTTCCCCATCCGGGGGCGTTCATTGCCGCGATGCCGCGCGGGCAGATCCTGCGCTCGTTCTACATGGGCGTCTTCCAGTTGCCCGTGCTGCCCGAACTGGCCGCGCGACGAGCGCCGGGACTCATGCGCAAGTCGCTGATCGCCACCGGCATGTCCGCCGCGGAAGCCGATCGGGTGATGACCGATACCGTCGAGGACGGCGCCCTGACCGGCGGTCTGAACTACTACCGCGCGATGCCGCTCTACGGGCGGTCCTCGTCGGTCGGTCGCGTTCGGGTCCCCACCACCTACGTGTGGAGCAGCGGCGACGTCGCGCTCGGCCGGCACGCCGCGATGACCACCGGCGGCTACGTGCGGGCGCCGTACCGGTTGATCGTGCTGCCCGGCTCGCACTGGATTCCGGATCAGCAGCCGCAGGCGGTGGCCGACGCGGTCCTCGAGCGGGCCCGGTCCGTGGAGGACGCTCCGCTGCGTGCCACATCCGTGGACGACACCCCGCAGCCGGCCGTGGCCGGATCCGACGAGTCGGTCCGGAGCTCGACGAGCCCCGAATGAACGGCCACGGAATGAATAGCGCCGAATGAACACGGTCGAATGAGCGGCACTCGGTGAACGACGGCGCGGGACGGTACGCGCCGAGCCCGACCGGTGATCTGCACCTGGGCAATCTGCGCACCGCGATGCTGGCGTGGCTGTACGCCCGCTCGACCGACCGGCGGTTGTGGTTGCGATTCGAAGACCTCGACACCGGCCGCGCCGATCCCGCGGCTGCGGGCAGGCAGCTCGCCGACCTGCTCGCGCTCGGCCTCGACGTTGACGGCGACCCGGTGGTCCAGAGCGACCGGATCGAGCGCTACCGCACCGCGATCGACGACCTGACCGCCGCCGGCCGCACGTACCGCTGTTGGTGCACGCGCCGCGAGATTCACGCCGCGGTATCGGCCCCGCACGCGCCGCCGGGCGCCTATCCGGGCACCTGTCGCCGGCTGACCGCGGAGCAGATCGTGGAACGGGAGGCATCCGGGCGTCCGCCGGCGATCCGACTGCGCGCGGACATCGCTACCGAAACCGTCACCGACCTGCGGTTCGGCTCCTACACGGGCGTCGTTGACGACTTCGTTCTGCAGCGCGGTGACGGCACCCCGGCATACAACCTCGCGGTGGTGGTCGACGACATCGCGATGGGCGTCGACCAGGTGGTGCGCGGCGATGACCTGCTCGATTCCGCGCCGCGTCAGGCCCATCTGACCGCCCTGCTGGGCGGGGTCGTTCCCGAGTACGCGCACGTGCCATTGGTGCTCGGGCGGGATGGGGCACGGCTGGCCAAGCGCGATGGCGCGGTGACGCTGCGGCAGCGCCTGGCCCTGGGCGAGACCTCCGCGCAGGTGCGCTCCGCGCTGGCGGCGTCGCTGCATCTGGCCGCTCCCGGCGAGGTGGTCGACATGGCCGACCTGCTCGACCGGTTCGACCCGGCCCTGCTGCCCACCGAGCCGTGGACGCTCACCCCGGAACCCTGCGGATGAACCCTCCGGCCGCCGCGCCGAGCGGGAATAGCATCGCCCGGAATCGATTCGTCGCCGATCACCGCGGTCACCGCGCCCACCTGGCAGCTACCGGCGGACCGGTCCCGCCGGTTGTGTCCGGTTCTCGCGCCCTGCCCCTATAACCCGGGGAGCCTCCAACGTAGAGTCGATCGCGACGACAATGTCTACGCGGAGGAAGCGAATGACCACAGGCGGCAACGACCCTTACCAGGGGCAGGGGCAGGGCGGTGATCCCCAGTGGCCGGGCTATCCCCCAGCACAGGGTGGTTACCCCAATCAGGGCGGATACCCGCAGCAGGGGGGCTACGACCAGGGCGGTTACCAGCAGCAGGGCGGCTACCAGCAGCCCGGCTACCAGCAGCCGAACCAGCAGAACTACGGCCAGCCGGGTGCCGGTGATCCGTACGCGGCCGCAGGCTACCCGCCGCCCGCCTACCAGGGCTCCGGCAATGACGCCTACGGCAACCAGGGCTTCGGCGGCGGCGCGCAGCTGAGCGTCGGCGACGCGATCGGCTACGGCTGGAAGCGCTTCAGCAGCAACCCCGTGCCGTGGCTGCTCGTGATCGTGGCATTCGCCGTGGTCTCCATCATCATCCAGTGGATCAGCAGCCAGGCCGGTACCGGCCTGTTCACCGTCCTGCTGTTCAACCTGGTGTCGACCGTGGTCGGCGCGATCTTCGGTGCCGCCTTCGTGCGGGGCGCGCTGCACGAGCTCGACGGCAACCGGCCCGGCATCGAGGCCTACTTCCAGTTCCCGAACGTCGTGAACATCGTTCTCGCGTCGGTCCTGGTCAGCGTCATCACCGGGATCGGTTTCATCCTGCTGATCATCCCGGGCATCATCGCGGCCTTCCTGCTGATGTTCACCCAGATGTTTGTCATCGACCGCAACGAGGCGCCGGTTGCGGCTCTGAACTCGAGCTTCCGGGCCACGTCGGCCAACGTCGGACCGCTGGTGCTGCTGTTCATCGCCCTGATCGGCCTCAACATCGTCGGTGCGATCCTGCTCGGCATCGGCCTGCTCGTCACGGTTCCCGTGTCGGTGATCGCGCTGACCTACGCCTACCGCGTGACGGTGAGCGGACGGGTGGCTCCGGTCGCCTGATTCTTGGACCCGGTAACGACCACACGCCGGCCGCGAGTCCTTCGGGATTCGCGGCCGGCGTTGTTGTTGCGTAGATTCGCCCGGTGACAACCCCCGAGCCGTCGACCGCGCCGAACCCCGCTCACCTGCGGGTTTACTATCCTGCGATCGTCGCGCTGTTCACCACGACGCTGCTGATCTCGAATATCGCGGCCAGCAAGGGCGTGGCCTTCTTCACTGACAGCCACGTCACCCTCGGTCCGCTGCAGATCCTGCCGATCGTCACCGACGGCGCCTTCCTGCTCTTCCCGCTGGCGTACATCCTCGGCGACGTGCTCAGCGAGGTCTACGGGTTCAAGGCGGCCCGCCGGGCGATCTACATCGGATTCGGCGCCCTGCTGTTGATGGTCGTGTCCTTCCAGATCGTGCTGGCGCTGCCGCCCGCGCCGTTCTACGACAACCAGCAGGCGCTCGAGACGGTGGTCGGCGCGGTCCCCCGACTGGTGCTCGCCGGTCTGCTCGGCTACCTGGTGGGGCAACTGTTGAACGCGGCCGTCCTGGTGGCGATCAAACGGCGCACCCGCGAGAAGCATCTGTGGGCGCGGTTGCTCGGGTCGACCGTGGTCGGCGAATTCTTCGACACCCTGGTGTTCTGCTCGATCGCCGCCGGTGTCATCGGCATCACCACCGGCGGCGACTTCGTCAACTATGTGCTCGTCGGATTCCTGTGGAAGACGCTGGTCGAGGTCGCGGTGCTGCCGATCACCTACCGGGTGATCGCCTACCTCAAGCGCAACGAACCGTTCTACCGCGCCACGGCGGCCGGTGAGCCGTAGAACCGGCCGAGGAACTCGGTGCGCAGGGCGTCGAAGTTTCCGGCGATCAGCGCCGCGCGCATCGCGTCGACCAGGCGCACGGTGAACCGCTCGTTGTGGATGGTCGCCAGCGTCGAGGCCACCATCTCCTTCGCCTTGAACAGGTGATGCAGGTAGGCGCGGGTGTAGTGCCCGCAGGTGTAGCAGTCGCAGTCCGCGTCGATCGGGGTGAAGTCCCGCCGGAAGCGGGCGGTGTTGATGTTGAACCGCCCGTCGGGGGTGTAGATCGCGGCGTTGCGCGCCACCCGGGAGGGGTTGACGCAGTCGAAGGTGTCGGCGCCGGCCTCGACCGCGGCGAACAGGTCGTCCGGCTCGCTGATCCCGAGCAGGTGGCGAGGCTTGTCGTCCGGTAGTTCCTCGGTCACCCAGCGCACGATCGTGCCCATCCGGCTCTTCTCGAGCGCGCCGCCGATGCCGAATCCCTCGAAGCCGCGACCATTCTCATCGGCCAGGGACAGCAGCCCCCGGGTGGCCTGGCGGCGCAGATCCTCGTACTGGGCGCCCTGCACCACCCCGAACAACGCCTGCTCCGGCCGATCGGGGTGGGCGGCCGCCAGCCGGGCCCGTTCGTCGAGACAGCGCTGCGCCCAGCGGTGGGTGCGCGCGACCGAGGACACCTGGTAGTCGCGGGTATTGGCCAGCGTGGTCAGCTCGTCGAAGGCGAAGATGATGTCCGCGCCCAGGGCGTGCTGGATCCGCATCGACACCTCGGGGGTGAAGCGGTGCTTCGAGCCGTTGAGGTGTGAGGTGAAGGTGACCCCGTCCTCGTCGACGCGGGCGAGGTTGTCCTTGTTCTTCGCCTGCACCGCCTGGGCGTGCGCGTCGACCGCCTCCATGGCGAGGACCTTCTTGTAACCCGCACCGAGCGAGAGGACCTGGAAACCGCCACTGTCGGTGAACGTCGGGCCGGGCCAGTTCATGAACCGGCCCAGTCCCCCGGCCTCCTCGACGATGTCGTGTCCGGGCTGCAGGTACAGGTGGTACGCGTTGGCGAGCAGCGCCTGGGCGCCAAGGTCGGCCATCGTCTCCGGCAGCACCGCCTTGACGGTCGCCTTGGTGGCGACCGGAACGAACGCCGGGGTGTTGATGACGCCGTGCGGGGTGGTGAGCACCCCCGCGCGCCCGCCTCGGTCGTCCAGACGGGCGGTCACCTCGAAGGACGGCCCGATGCCGGTCGACTGATCCACGCCGTCTATTCCACCATCCGTGTGCGCGGACGCTTCGCCCCGATCGTGCTCTCGGCTCCCTGCACCGTCCGGTTCGCCACAAAGCCGGCCGCCGAGCGGCGGCGGTCGGATACTGACGGATAGGACCGGACCACACGGTGAGGATGACCAGATGACGACGGAGCAGCAGCGCACCACCGATGATCGGCCGTCCCTGGACGAGGTGACCACCCTTGTGCGGCAGTGGCTTTCCGAGGCCGCACAGATCCCCTCCGGCGCCGCCGCCCGCCGGCTGGCCGATGTGCTCACCGACCCGGCGGGTCTGGACTTCACGGTGGGGTTCGTCGATCGCGTCATCCGCCCGGAGGATCCCCGCATCGCCGCGGAAAGCCTGCAGGACCTGGCCACGAATGTGCCCGCCTTCGTCCCCTGGCATCTGCGCACCGCACTGCGAACGGGTGCGGCCGCATCCCGGGTCGCGCCGCGGCTGGTCGTGCCGATCGCCCGACGGGCCCTGCGACAGATGGTCGGCCACCTGCTGATCGACGCGGGCGACAAGCGCCTCGGTACCGGGATCGCCCGTATCCGTGCGCGCGACGTCCGGCTGAACATCAATCTGCTCGGCGAGGCGGTCCTGGGCGAACGGGAGGCCGATCGGCGCCTCACGGAGATCCGTCGACTGCTCGAACGGGACGACGTCGACTATGTATCGGTCAAGGTGTCGGCGGCCATCGCACCGCATTCGGCCTGGTCGTTTGATGCGGCGGTCGATCACATCGAGCAGAGCCTGCTGCCGCTCTACCGGTTCGCCGCCACGTCGGCGTCGCGCACGTTCATCAATCTGGATATGGAGGAGTACCGCGATCTCGACCTGACGATGGCGGTGTTCATGCGGTTGCTCGACCGCCCGGAATTGCTCGATCTCGAAGCCGGGATCGTCCTGCAGGCCTACCTGCCCGACGCCCTCGGAGCGATGATCACCCTGCAGGAATGGGCCGCGAGCCGACGCACTCGCGGCGGAGCACCGATCAAGGTGCGGCTGGTCAAGGGCGCCAATCTGCCGATGGAACATGTCGAGGCGACGCTGCACAACTGGCCGGTCGCCACCTGGCCGCGCAAGCAGGATTCCGACACCAACTACAAGCGGGTGCTGCACTACGCCCTGCAGCCCGAACATATGCGCAATGTTCGGCTCGGCGTCGCCGGACACAACCTGTTCGACGTCGCCTACGCCTGGTTGTTGGCCGGGCAACTCGGTGTGCGGGAGTACATCGACATCGAAATGCTGCTCGGCATGGCCGAGGGCCAAGCCGAAGCGGTTCGCCGCACGGTGGGCGGCCTGCTGCTGTACGTACCGGTGGTGCACCCCAAGGACTTCGACGTGGCGATCTCGTATCTGGTGCGTCGCCTCGAGGAGGGCGCGAGCCAGGACAACTTCATGTCCGCGGTGTTCTCCCTGCACGACGATCCGGAGTTGTTCGCCCGCGAACGCGACCGGTTCGCCGCCTCGCTGGCGGCCGTCGACGGCGAGGTGCCGCTGCCGAATCGTCGTCAGGATCGGCGCCGTGACGACCCAACCGCGGCGATCCGGGAGGACGGATTCGACAACGTCGCCGATACCGATCCGTCGCTGGTGCCGAACCGGGAGTGGGCGGCCGACATCATCGCGTCGATCGACGGATCGACTCTCGGTGACGATCTGGTGGCCGAGTACACCGTCACCGAGCAGTCGCAGCTCGATGCGCTGGTCGATCGCGCCGTCGCGGCCGGCCGGGAGTGGGCGGCGCTCGGTGGGGCCGGTCGGGCGAAGATCCTGCGCACGGCGGCGGCGAGCCTGGAGAGGTCTCGCGCCAGCCTGCTGGAGGTCATGGGCGCGGAGTGCGGCAAGACGATCGATCAGGGTGACCCCGAGGTCTCCGAGGCGATCGACTTCGTCAACTACTACAGCGAATCTGCTTGCGCCCTGGACACCGTCGACGGCGCTCGGCAGGTGCCGGTCGGGCTGACCGTGGTGACGCCACCGTGGAATTTCCCCATCGCGATACCCACCGGGTCGACCGTCGCGGCGCTGGCCGCCGGGTCGGCGGTGATCGTCAAGCCGGCGCCGCAGGCCAAGCGGTGTGGGTCACTGATGGTGCAGGCGTTGTGGGACGCCGGGGTGCCCCGTGACGTGCTGCACCTGGTGCACACCGACGAGGGCGAGGTGGGCCGGCGGCTGATCAGTAACCCCTCGGTCGACCGACTGATCCTGACCGGCGCGTTCGACACCGCCCAGTTGTTCCGCACGTTCCGACCCGACCTTCCGTTGCTCGCGGAAACCAGCGGAAAGAACGCGTTGGTGGTCACTCCGCACGCGGATTTCGATCTGGCGGTGAAGGATCTGGTGTCGTCGGCGTTCGGGCACGCCGGCCAGAAATGCTCGGCGGCGTCGCTGGCGATCCTGGTCGGTTCGGTGGCCAGGTCGCGGCGGTTCCTCGATCAACTCGTCGACGCGGTCGGCTCGCTGACCGTCGGCTACCCGGCCGACCCGACGACGCAGATGGGCCCGATCATCGAGCCGGCGGCCGGCAAGCTGAAGCGGGCGCTGACCGAATTGGCCCCCGGCGAGCGGTGGTTGGTCGAACCGAAACAACTCGACGACACCGGCCGCCTGTGGTCCCCGGGGGTGAAAGCGGGTGTCGCCCGAGGCTCGGAATTCCACCTCACCGAGTACTTCGGACCGGTACTCGGGCTGATCGAGGCCGCCGACCTCGACGAGGCCCTCGCCATCCAGAACCAGGTCGACTACGGCCTGACCGCCGGATTGCACTCCCTCGACCGCCACGAACTCGAACACTGGCTCGAACGGGTCGAAGCTGGAAACCTGTACGTCAACCGCGGAATCACCGGGGCCATCGTGCGGCGGCAACCGTTCGGTGGCTGGAAGAAGTCCGCCGTGGGTGCCGGCACCAAGGCGGGCGGACCCAACTACCTTGTCGGCCTCAGTGATTGGGTGACCGTGCCGGCCACGCGCGGCGCCGATCCCGTCGAAGCGATCGCGGTCGCCCTCACGGGCACCGCGGCGTCCGAACTGACCGATGCGCAGCGGGCTTTCCTGCTGCGGTCGGCGCGATCCGATGCCGCCGCCTGGAACGAGGAGTTCGGCGTCGCGCGCGACGTCTCGGATCTGCGGGTGGAACTGAACTACCTGCGGTACGCACCGATCGGGGTCACGATTCGCTACGAGGACAACGACGTGGCGCAACTGATCCGAGTATTGGTCGCCGGCATTCGCTCCGGAGCGCCGTCGCGAGTCTCGGCTGCCGAGGAACTACCCGACAGCGTTGCGGAGCTGGTTCGCCGCCACGCCGACTATCTGGTCGAGGACGACGCCGCCTGGGGGGCCCGCCTCACCGGAGCGGACGCCCCGGCGCGGGTGCGACTACTCGGCGGGGACCGGCAACGTTTCGCCGAGCACAGCAAAGGTCGGGCCGATATCGCCCTCTACGCGCAACCGGTGACCGAGGCGGGGCGCATCGAGATGCTGCCATTCCTGCGGGAGCAGGCGGTGTCGGTCACCGCCCACCGCTTCGGCTCCCCGACCGTGCTGGTCGAGGATCTGTTCTGAGCATGCCCTCCGGCATGCACCCGGGAGGAGTGACAAGGGCCTGGTGGCTGCCTGCCCGCAGCGCTCGATGCTCGAGATGCCGTCGACCGCGAGCCCCCGCGGGCATGAGGAATCGCGACCCGCCATCGAGGGGCAGATCGGCCAGGAGCGCGGTTTCGTCAGCCACCTACAACAACCGTTGGCGGCTCAAGCCCAACCTAAAACTTTCAGGCACTCATGTTATAGGTTACGCGCATGGACCCAACGAAGTTTGTAGCTACGGACTGGGGACGCGCAGTTTCGACCGGAGGCGGCGCTCCGTACTACGCATTCGTGCCCGCAACCGTTCCCAAGCACCTGACTCTGAGACCGGAGACGATCATGCTGCTGTCGGAGGCAGATGCATCGCTTGGTCGACTTGCCGGTTCCGGGCGACTGCTGCCGGACCCACACCTCCTCGTCAACGCCTATATCACTCGCGAGGCCGTCGCCAGTTCACGCATCGAGGGAACCCAGGCGTCGGTTACCGAGGTATTCGACGCCGCGGTGACGGGCCGATCGACGCGACAGGACGTACAAGAAGTCCGCAATTACATCTCGGCGCTCCAGCACGGTATTGACCGCCTGGCCGGTGGCTTTCCCTTGTCCCTGCGCCTGATGAGAGAGATGCACGAGATCCTCCTGACCGGCGTCCGCGGCCAGGAGCGCACACCCGGCGACTTCCGCCGGAGTCAGAATTGGATCTCCTCACCGGACAATCGCCCGGCAACGGCTCGGTTCGTGCCACCGACTGTCGAGAACATGCAACCGGCGCTCGACGACTGGGAGAAGTATCTGCACCTTTCGGAGCACAAGCTACCGATGGCGATCAGGTGCGCCCTACTGCACTATCAGTTCGAAACGATCCATCCATTCCTGGACGGAAACGGTCGTATCGGACGCCTATTCATCATTCTCTATTTGATGAATGAGCGGAGGCTCCCGGCACCGCTCCTATACATATCGAACTACTTCGAGCAACACAAAAGTGAGTACTACGATCGCCTGCAACACCTTCGGGAGCGGGGAGAGATCCATGAGTGGCTCGAGTTCTTCCTGAGAGCGATACACGTTCAGGCAATGGATTCGGTAGCTCGCGCCGAGCTCCTCGCCGACCTGCGAGAATCCTACCGAACGGCGTTGAAGGGACGACGAAGTCGGGCGATCGAGGTGGCAGATTTGCTGTTCGCAAACCCGGTCATTACCGTCCGAGCGGTCCAAGACCGCCTTGCCGTCAGTCAACCCGGCGCCGCAAATCTGCTCCGGACGCTTTCCGACGCAGGAATCGTTCACAGGATCGGCGAAGGGTCCGGAACACGACATCGTTGGGTCGCCAAGAGCATCCTGGAGATCCTCGACCCGAGTACGGGCTAAACGTTCGAAGCATGAGACCTATACCTAGAGCTGCTAGGGTAGTGATCCCTACCAGCTCTAGGTATAGGAACGCGCATGCGCATCGACAAGGACCTGGTGGCAGCTTCGGCCACCCCTCTGGTGCTCGGGATTCTCGCCGAGGGCGAGTCCTACGGGTACGCCATCGTCAAGCGGGTCAACGATCTGTCCGACGGGCGGATGCAGTGGACCGACGGGATGCTCTACCCCTTGCTCCACCGGCTCGAGCGCAACGATTATGTGCGCGCCTCCTGGGGAACCTCCGAGACGGGTCGTCGCCGCAAGCAGTACGCGATCACCTCGACCGGCCTCGACGCGTTGGCCGAACGGCGCGCCCAGTGGAGCGTGGTGTCGGACGCGCTCGACCGAGTGTGGCAGTCTGCCGCCCTACCTCCGATTCACCGCATCAACCCGGCCGGCGGTTTCGCGTGATGAGCGGAGTCGAGGAGCAGATCGACCAGTGGCGCGGCTTCGTCCGCCGCCGCCCGGCAATCACCGAGGCCGACATCGACGAGATGGAAGACCATCTGCGCGAACGGATCACCGAACTCGAGAGCGCCGGCCTCGACGCCGACGAGGCGTTCCTGGTGGCGGTCAAGCGGATGGGCAATCTCGACGAGGTCTCCCGCGAGTTCGCCCGCGCCCACTCCAATCGGTTGTGGAAGCAACTCGTTCTGCTCCCGACGGCCGAGGACGGTGTGAGCGGCTGGGACCGCCGGCGCGACCTGGTCGTCCTGCTCGGTTTTGCGCTCGGGGCGGGCGTCGCCGTCAAGCTGCTGCTGACGTTCGCGGACGGTGAGATGGCGCAGGTCCGCAACATTTCCTTCGCGGTACTGCCGTTTCTCGCGGGCTGGTTCGCCTGGTCCCGCCGGGTGTCCCCGAAGGTCTGCGCGGTGGTTGCCGCGCTCGCTGCGGTGCCCTTCCTGGCGGTGAACCTCTATCCCTTTGCGACGGACGGCTCGACCCCGGGGATGACGGCAGTCCTGGCGTTCACCCATGTACCGGTCTTGCTGTGGCTGCTGGCCGGTGTGCTGCACACCGGCGGCGACTGGCGCTCACCCGATCGGCGCATGGATTTCGTGCGGTTCGCCGGAGAACTGGCGATGTACCTGGCGCTGATCGCCCTGGGGTCGGGCGTCCTGCTCGGCTTGACCGCCGGGGTGCTCTCGTTGGTCGATGTCGACCTCGAACCGGTTCTCGAACAATGGCTGTTGCCGTTCGGTATGCCGGGAGCGCTGTTGGTGGCGGCGTGGCTGGTCGACGCGAAGAAGAGCGTGGTGGAGAACATCGCGCCGGTGCTGACCCGGGTGTTCACGCCCCTGGCATTCCTGATGCTGCTGGCCGACCTCACGGTGCTGTTGGCGAACGGCCCGCTCACCGAGGTCGACCGCAACCTGCTGATCCTGATGGACGCCGTGCTGATCGTGGTGCTCTTCCTGCTGCTCTACTCGATCTCCGCCCGCGACCCGTTCGCACCACCGGGTCTGTTCGACTGGCTGCAATTGGCGGTGGTCGTCGCGGCGCTCGCGGTCAATGCCGTGGCCCTGACCGCGATGCTCACCCGCATCGCCGAATTCGGGTTCACCGCGAACAAGACCGCCGCACTGGGCCTGAACCTCGTCTTGCTCGTCCATCTGGCGTGGTCGGCGGTGTTGCTCGCCGGATTCCTGCGCGGCAGGCGGCCGTTCGCCGCCGTCGAGCGTTGGCAGACAACCTATCTGCCGGTGTACGCGGCCTGGGCGGCAATCGTGGTGCTGATATTCCCACCGCTTTTCGGATTCGTCTGAGGTCATGACCGGTCCGAAGCGGCCGAGGATGTTGTCGGGTCCCCCACCGGAGCCCGCCTCAGCACGCACTAGACTTCGCTGGTGACGCACGACGACCCCGGACCCAACAGTTCGGGGTTCGAGACCGTAGCCGACGCGCCCAGCCTCTTCGATCTACGCCACAGGTGGATCACCCTGGCGGCGATCGTGCTGATCTTCCTGGTGGCTTTCGAGAACCTCGCGGTCACGACGGCGATGCCGGTGATCAGTACCGCCCTCGACGGTGAACGCCTGTACGCGTTGGCCTTTGCCGCCCCGCTCGCCACCGGGGTGATCGGCATGGTGGTGTGCGGTCTGTGGTCGGACCGATCCGGGCCGCGTATTGCGCTGTGGACGTCGATCGCACTGTTCGTGTCCGGGTTGGTGATCTGTGGCCTCGCCCCGACGATGGACGTTCTGGTGGCCGGTCGGCTGATCCAGGGTTTCGGCGGTGGGGCGCTCAACGTGGCGCTCTACGTCCTTGTCGCTCGGGTGTATCCGGATCGGCTGCACCCGGCGATCTTCGGCGGATTTGCCGCCGCCTGGGTGCTGCCCGCACTGATCGGGCCGGCGATCGCCGGCTTCGTCGCCGAGCGCATCGGCTGGCCCTGGGTCTTTCTCGGCGTGGCTGCCCTGGTGATTCCGATCATGGCGGTACTGATTCCGGTACTGCGGCCGCTCGACCTCGACTCCCCGCCTGCCGGCCGGCTCCGCACGTCGATCCGCCCGGTGCCGTTTGCGATCCTTGCTGCCGCAGCGATCCTGGTGCTCAGCATCGTCGCCGAACACCCAGGTATCGGGATCGTCGCCGCTGCCGTGGCAGCGATGGTCGCGCTGCTCGCCACCCGGCCGTTGCTCCCGCCGGGCACATTGCGCGGGCGGCCGGGACTGCCCGGCGTGGTGCTGGTGCGCGGTCTGGCCGGTTCCGCGGTCATGGTTGCCGACGTCTACATCCCGTTCCTGTTGACCGATCGCTACGGCTTCTCGGCGGTGCTCGCCGGTCTCACATTGACGATGAGCGGGGTCGCCTGGGGATTGGCGTCCCTGGCACAGGGATACTGGAGCGAGCGGATCAGCCACCGGCACGCGATCCTCGGCGGCGCCCTGACGGTGTTCGCGGGAACCGCGCTCGTCGTCGTGACCGCCTGGTGGCACCTTCCGCCGGTGCTGGTCACGGTGTCGTGGACGATCGCCGGCGGCGGGATCGGACTGATGTACCCGCGGATCAGCACCTCGGCGCTCGCCCTTTCCACCCCGACGACCAAGGGATTCAACTCGTCGGCGCTGTCGGTGGCCGATTCGTTGGGCACCGCGCTGATCCTCGCGATCGCCGGCGCCGTCTTCGGTCTGATCACCTACCGAACCGGCTCGTTCACCGCCGTCTTCACGATCACCGCCGTGCTCGCCCTCGGCGCGGTGCTCGTCGCCGCGCGGGCCACCGCCGGCCGGGCCCTGCAACCAGTCGAGCCCAACCCGGGTCCGGGCTGATCAGTCCCAATCCGGCCTGGTGGTCGGAAAAAGTTGTGGAGCAACACTTTGTGGGGTGCGCCCAGTATGGTGGCCTCCGCCAATAGGTCGAGCGGATCGCGGGCTGCGCTCCGAGGTTGCACGGACGCCCGTAGGCCGTACGAGAATTGCTCACGTCGGCGTGCCGATCACGGCGCCCGCGGGATCAGGGGGAGGCGCGTGGCATCGGAAGACTTCGAGGCAGCGGAGATCCGGAAGTTCATCGAGCTCGTACAGACGGGAGCGGCGCAGGAGCAGTTTGCCGCTCCTATAACCGATATGGACAGTATGGATGACCTCTGGCGGCGACCCGAGCCGCAGCTTCTCCCCGTCCCGGCGACGGTGCAGGGTTTCCGACTCCGGATCGACCTGCAGCGCGCGAAGCCTCCGGTCTGGCGCCGTATCGAGGTACCCGGCGACATCACGCTGCCCCGGTTGCACGAGGTGATCCAGGCGTCGATGGGGTGGACGGACAGCCACCTGCACCGCTTCCGCACGGGCAACGGCCGTAACGCACCCGAATTCCTCACCCAGTTCGATCTCGACGACGGCGACGAGGGCATGCTCGAAATCGACGTGCGGCTCGACCGGATCCTGTCCGCCACGGGCGACCGACTCTGGTACGACTACGACTTCGGCGACAACTGGGAGCACGTACTGCGCGTTGAGAAAGTTCTCGACACACCTCCCCCGGCCGCCGTGTGCATCGCTGGAAAGCTGGCCTGCCCTCCGGAGGATTGCGGCGGCATCTGGGGCTACGACGAACTCGCCGATTGGGTGCGCGGCGACTACGCCGAGGCACTGCGACCCGAAGTGTTCGACAGCACCGCGGACGGACGCGACTGGCTGCCCGACGGCTGGCACCCCGATGCGTTCGACATCGATGAAACCAACCAGCTGATCGCCATGGTCACCGCCGAGCCGGTCGCTGTCGTCGAGGAACTCGCGTCGCTGCTCGAGCTTTCACGAAACCGCGGCACACGCGGTCTGCGCGATGCTCTCGCGCATCCGTCCGCTCACGGCCCGACCGAGATCAGCGCGGATGCGGCGGTCGAGCTGACCGAGCCGTTCCGCGTGCTGCTCGACGTCATCGGCGGCGGTGCGCCCCTTACCGGCGCAGGATACCTGAAACCGGCCGACGTCGAGCAGATCGCACAGCGCACCGGCATCGCCGACTGGTGGATCGGGAAGGCCAACCGCGAAGACCTCACCTGGCCGATCGCGGACCTGCGTGCCTCGGCACGAGCACTGGGGCTCGTGTCCGTCCGCAAGGGACGGATCGCCCCGACCCGACTGATCACCGACCACACGGGCGACGCGCAGGCGATACTGCGTCACATCATCAACCGCCTTCCGCTCGGCAGGGATCCAGCCGACAGGCATGCCGGCTGGGCAGCCCTCGCCGTGGCCGGGAGCGAGACGCCGGTTCAGTTGTGGGACGAAAACATCAGCTCGCTCATGTACGAGCTCGGCTGGCGCAGCGGCGGCAATCCCTACGGCGGACCTCCAGCCGACAGCCCCACGCTCGATGTGCTCCGACTGCTCGCGGGCGCCGCACGCAAGGGCCCGCGGGCGCACGGCGTGAACCACTCCGTCGCCGCTCTGGCCCGAGCAGTCATACAGACATAAGGCGAGACGACCGACGACGCGAAACTCGTCCCCAGCACCGATGCGCAATGCAGCGGGGAGGTCGACGACGACGCCGGCCACTGCACTGCGGACCGAGGTGGCCGCCGATGTGACCCGGTTCGCAGACGAACTCGACGAGGACGGCCAGCGGCTGGTGATCCGCAACGGCGATCACCGGGAACGCGCGATCCTCAGTCAGCCACCCGCCGGTTCCAGATCCACCGTTCCGCCGGCACTCGCCCGGGCGGCGTCAGCCAGCCGCCGGTAGGCACCGTCGGCCGCGTAGAGCTCCTCGTGGGTGCCCTGCTCGACGATCCGACCGTCGTTCATCACCAGGATCAGGTCGGCGTCCCGAATCGTCGACAACCGGTGCGCAATCACGAAACTCGTCCGGTCCTGCCGGATCGACGCCATCGCCTGCTGCAGCAACCGCTCGGTGCGGGTGTCGACCGAGCTGGTCGCCTCGTCCAGGATCAGCACCGACGGGTCGGCGATGAACGCCCGCGCGATGGTGATCAGCTGCTTCTCACCCGCGCTGACACCCCCACCGCCCTCGGTGATCACCGTGTCGAGCCCCTCGGGCAGCGAATGCGCGAAGCGGTCGACGTAGCTGACCCGAGCCGCCTCCTCGATCTCGGCGCGGGTGGCGCCGGGGCGGCCGTAGGCGATGTTCTCGGCGATCGTGCCCTCGAACAGCCAGGTGTCCTGCAGCACCATTCCGGTGCGCTCCCGCAGCTGGGCCCGGGTCATCTGCGCGGTGTCGGCACCGTCGATGGTGATCCGTCCGGAGTCGATGTCGTAGAACCGCATCAACAGATTGACCAGGGTGGTCTTGCCGGCGCCGGTCGGACCGACGATCGCGACCATCCGACCCGGCTGCGCCACAAAGGACAGGTCCTCGATCAGCGGCCGCTGCGGGTCGTAGCGGAAGGACACGTGGTCGAACTCCACCCGCCCGGTCCGCCCCTCGGGCACCACCGCGTCGACCGCGTCGGGGCTCTGCTCGTCGGCGGTCAACACGTCGAAGACCCGCTCCGCCGAGGCGACACCGGACTGCATCTGGTTGACCATCGCGCCGATCTGGGTGAGCGGCTGGGTGAACTGCCGGGAGTACTGAACGAACGCCTGCACATCGCCGAGCGTCATCGTGCCCGACGCCACCCGCAGACCGCCGAGGACCGCCACCAGCATGTAGTTGATATTTCCGACCATCATCAGCAGCGGCATGATCATCCCGGAGATGAACTGGGCGCGCCAGGACGACTGGAACATCTGCTCGTTCGACCGGGCGAAGGTCGCCGCGATCTGTGCCTCGCGCCCGTAGGCGGTGGCCAGTTCGTGGCCGGAGTAAGCCTCCTCGACGATGCCGCTGACCTCACCGGTACTGCGCCACTGGTTGACGAAGTGCGGCTTGGACCGCCGCGCCACCAGGGCGGTGATGATCACCGATACCGGGATGCTGATCAACGCGATCAGCGCCAGGGTCGGCGAGATCCAGAACATCATCACCACGATGCCCAGCACGGTGAACACCGAGGTGAGCAGCTGGCTGAAGGTCTGCTGCATCGCCTGCGACAGGTTGTCGATGTCATTGGTGACCCGGCTGAGCAGGTCGCCGCGCGCGTGGGTGTCGAAGTATCCGAGCGGCAGTCGGTGGATCTTGGCCTCGACGTTGGAACGCAGCCGGCGCATCGTGCGCTGGACGGCGAGGTTGAGCGCGAGGCCCTGCCACCAGCCGAGCAGCGCGGCGATGGCCACCAGGACGATCGCGAGGATCAGCGTGCGGCCGACGGCGTCGAAGTCGATACCGACACCGGGCACCGCATTGGTGCCGGAGACCATATCCGCGAGCTGGTTCTGGCCCTGTTCGCGCAGGCCGGCGATCGCCTGCTCCTTGCTGATCCCGGCGGGCAGCGTCGAGCCGATCAGGCCGTTGAAGACCAGGTCGGTGGCGTGGCCGAGGACCTTCGGGATCACGACCGTGCACACGACGCTGCCGAGGACGCACAGCACCGCCAGCGCGAGGAGGAAGCGCTCGGGCTTCAGCCAGCCGAGCAGGGTGGTCGCCGAGGCGCGGAAGTTGCGGGCCTTGGAACCGGGGGCTTGCGGGTTCATTCCGGGACGGGTCACGGCGCACCCACCGAGGACAGCTGAGACTCGACGATCTCCGAGTAGACCGGACAGGATTCGACCAGCTCCGCGTGTCTCCCGTCCCCGACGACCGCCCCGTCCTCGAGGACCAGGATGCGGTCGGCGTCGATGATCGTGGCGATCCGCTGGGCGACGACGATCACCGTCGCGTCGGCGGCCGCGGGGCGCAGGGCCGCGCGCAGAGCCGCGTCGGTGGTGGTGTCCAGGGCGGAGAAGGCGTCGTCGAAGAGGTAGATCGCCGGACGGCGAACGATGGCGCGCGCGATCGACAGGCGCTGGCGCTGGCCGCCGGAGACGGTGGTGCCGCCCTGGGAAACCGGCGACTCGAGCCCCTCGGGCATCGCGCGGACGAAGTCCTCGGCCTGCGCGATGCGCAGCGCCTCCCAGAGTTGCTCGTCGGTGGCATCGGGGTTGCCGTAACGCAGGTTGTCGGCGATCGTGCCGGAGAACAGGTAGGCCCGCTGCGGGACCAGCCCGATCCGCGATCGCAGCGCCGCCGGGTCGAGTTCGCGAACATCGACCCCGCCGACGCGCACCTGACCGGCGGTGACGTCCATCAGCCGCGGGATCAGGTTGATCAGCGTGGTCTTGCCCGAGCCGGTGCTGCCGATGATCGCGGTGACCGTGCCGGGGGCCGCATCGAAGCTGATCCCGTCGAGGACCGGGCGCTCGGCGCCGTGGTAGCTGAATTCGACGTCGTCGAAGACGATCCGACCGGCCGATTCGGTCATCTCCCGCGGGTGCTCCGGGGCGGTCACGGTCGGCCGGGTGGAGAGCACCTCGTCGATGCGTTGCGCGCACACCGCGGCACGCGGCGCCATCATCGCGACGAACGACGTCATCATCACCGACATCAGGATCTGCATGACATAGGACATCAGCGCGGTCAGCGCGCCGATCTGCATGCCACCGTCGTCGATCACGTGGCCGCCGAACCAGATCACCCCGACGATCAGCAGATTGGCGATCATCATGACGATCGGGAACATCACCGCGAACAACCGGCCGGCGCGCAGGGCGACATTGGTCAGGTCGACATTGGCGGCTTCGAAGCGCTCGGCCTCGTAGTCCTCGCGCACGAACGCCCGCACGACCCGGATACCGGTGATCTGCTCGCGCAGCACCTGATTGACCCCGTCGATCCGCGACTGCATCCGCCCGAAGATCGGCGTGAGCATCACGATCAGCACGCCCATCGAGATCGCCATCAGCGGGACGCCGATCGCCAGCAAACCGGACAGTCGCAGGCTCTGCCGCAGGGACATCACGATCGCGCCGACGCACATGATCGGCGCCATCACGAGGATCTGCGTCGACATCATCATCAGCAGCTGCACCTGCTGAACGTCGTTGGTATTGCGGGTGATCAACGACGGGGCACCGAACCGGCCGACCTCGCGCGCGGAGAAGGTCTGTACCCGATCGAGGATCGCGGCGCGCAGGTCGCGGCCGGCGGCCATCGCCGCGCGGGCACCGCACCAGGCGCCGGCCACCGAGCAGACCACCTGCACCAGGGTCACCGCGAGCATCCACCGGCCGGTCGACCAGATGTATCCGGTATCGCCGACGGCGACGCCGTAGTCGATGATGTCGGCGTTGAGGACCGGTAGATACAGAGCGGCGGCCGTGGCGATCGCCTGGAGGACCAGGACCCCGACGAGCAGCGTGCGGTACGGCCGCAGGAAGCGCACGGCCAAACGGATCAGTTCCATGATTTCTCCGACGGTACCCCCACCCTCCGACGCGGCCCGACCGATTTTCGTGATGCCCCGTTTGCCCGTTTCTGCTGCGGCGACGGGCCGGCGGTCCGACCGGCCCGAGGACGCAACCCGCGCGCCGAACCGCCCCGCGACACCACCGAAACATCCGAGATGCGGTGTTCGTGTAACCGCGCGTACCCGGCAGTAGTACCTTCTGTGACGTGCCACACACGACGCGGGGATCGTCCCGGCATCCCTCCACCTCCGGCCTGCGACGCCGGGTCCGATCGGCGGTCACCGTGCTGACCGCCGGACTGCTGGTCGCGATCGTCGCGCCGCCCGCCGTCGCCGCACCCACCCGGCCCGACCTGGCGCAGCAGTGGACCGCCACCCACGACGACGCCGGCGCCTACCCGTCGGTGGCGATCGACTGGGACGTGCCGATCACGATGAGCGACGGGGTGCAGTTGCGGGCGAACGTCTACCGCCCCGCCGGCGCCGACGGCGTGGCGATCGCCGATCCCACACCGACGATCGTCAACCTCACGCCCTATACGAAGATGGTCTCCGGTCTGGTCGGCGCGGTCTACGACCAACCGGCGATCTCCGACGGGCTGGTCGACTTCGTCAACGGCATCAACCTGTCGGGGACGCCGGTCAGCGGGATCGGCGAACTTGTCGGGGTGCTCGGCGGCGGCGGGATGCGCAACTTCGCCGTCGACTACGACCTGATCCGCGCCGGCTATACCCAGGTGGTCGTCGACGTGCGGGGTACCGGCTTCTCGCAGGGGATCTGGCAGGTATTCGGCGAGCGCGAACAGCAGGACACCGTCGAGGTGATCGACTGGGCCTCACACCAGCCGTGGTCCAACGGCCGGATCGGTATGAGCGGGGTGTCCTACTCGGCGATCAATCAGTTGCAGGCGGCCGCCCGGCAACCCGCGGCGCTGCAGGCGATCGTGCCGGTCGAAGGCGGTCGCGACATCGTGCGCGATATCGTCGCGCCGGGTGGCGGCTTCGCGGTCGGTTTCGTCCCGGCGTGGCTGGCATTGGTCAACGGCACCAAGTGGCTGCCGAACGTCCAGTCGATCCTGCAGGGCACCTTCGACTGGAGATGGTTGACCGACCGCCAGGCGAGCCCGCTGACGTTCACCGACCTGATGATTCAGGCGCTGACCGTTCCCGACCTGCAAACGATTCCACCGGAGTTGAGCGGCTTTCTCACGTCGGGGTCGCCGGTGCGGGAGTCGCTGCTGACCGATACCTCCCGCATCCGCACACCGATGTTGGCGTACGGCGGGTGGCGCGACATCTTCCACGACGCGATGGTGCAGACCTACGCGTCGTCCCCACTCGAACCGGGTCGCAAGCAGCTGGTGGTCGGCGATACCTACCACCTGAACTTCGGCAGCGATCTCGGTCGGCCGGGTTCACCGCCGCGCCTGGACGTCTGGCAGCGGGCCTGGTTCGACCACTGGCTCAAGGACATCGACAACGGTGTCGACCGCTACGGCCCGGTGACGCTGCAGCAGAAGGGCACCGGCGACTGGATCACCGCGCCGAACTTCCCGCGGCCCGGGATGACCTACCAGCGGCTCTATCTCGACGGCACCCCGAGCGGGACGGCGCCGCATGCGGTCGCCGACGGCAGCCTGATCGCCCAGCCGCCCGGCGCGTCGGACCGCCTGACCGTCGCTCCGAATCTGTCGACGGTCTGTTCACCGGACGCGGCCGTGGCACTGGCCGGTGCGGCCGCGGTGATCGACGCCTGCGGGTCGGACAGCCGGATCGCCGAGGGGGCGGCGCTGACCTTCACCACCGCACCGGTGGCGGCGGCGACCGAACTGTCGGGGCCGATCGGGGTGCGGCTGAACACCGTGCACGACACCACGGACGGCTATTGGGTGGTCACGGCCAACGATGTTGCCCCCGACGGCACCTCGGCGATGCTCTCCTCCGGTCAGATGACCTCGTCGCTGCGGGCGATCGACGACGGCCTGAGCACCCGGGCGCCGAACGGCGACTACACCCGCCCGGTCCCCTATCTGACGCTCGACCGTCTGCAACCGGTGATCCCCGGCGTGCCGACCACCCTCGATATCGGCCTGCCCGCCACCGACGCGGTTCTCGCGCCGGGGCATCGCCTGCGGGTCGACGTCTGGGCGTCCGATGTACCGAAGTCGATCATGCTGCGCCCCTTGCTGAACGCCGCACAGCTGGCGCCCCAGCATCTGCAGCTCGATCCGAACGCTCCCAGTTACCTCACGCTGCCGGTTTCCCGCCCGGTCGGTTGAGCGTGCCGCCGGATCGGTCGGCCGCCCTCGGGTCGAGCGATCACAGATAGGGCGGGAACTGCCCCTCGGCGGTGACTCCGGAACCATTCCACCGGTAGGTCACCGTCGAGGGGCCTCCCTGCGGGGAACTGAACGGTTCGTCGCCGACGATCCAGCGGTACCGCGCGGTGACGGCATCGGGCGTGACGTCGATGACGCTGGTATACGACGTCGCTGCCGCCGTCCCGGTGCCCAGGTACGTGCCGTGATGGAAGAACAGGATCTGGGTGGGCGATCCGGCCGTCGCGTACTGCACGTCGACCTGCAGATAGGACAGGTCCGGGCAGGCATCGATCGGATCGGTGCTCGCCTCACGAATCGCCCACCCGACGTTGCCGATGCCGTCGTCGACCCCGGCCAGGATCGACCACACCGCGGGCGACGAGGGATCGAGGCATAGTCCGTTGCCGGCGGCCGGGCCCAGCCCGGCCGTGGTGTCCGGCGCCGGCGCGGCGCCCGAACCGGAGCTCCCGGACCCAGCGGAACCGGTATCGCCCGAGGCGTTCCCGCCGGACCCCGAAGACGGCGTATCGGCAACGGGAGTTCCCGCCGCGCCCCCGGCCGCGCCGGAGTTCCCGACGCCGCTCGACGCTCCCGCTCCGGAACTCGCGGCGGTCTCGCCGACGGTCGCCGGCGATGCCGACGTCGTACTGCCGGGCGCCGGTGCGGTAGCCGCGACGGTCGGTGTCGTTCCCGAGTCGGCGGCACCACATCCGGTCACCAGAACGAGTGCGCCCAGAATTCCGGCGAGTATCGATCGTTTGTGGAACATGGAGATACGACTCCTTCGAGGTAT
The DNA here is from genome assembly GCF_001552615.1 of Millisia brevis NBRC 105863. Classification (GTDB taxonomy): domain Bacteria; phylum Actinomycetota; class Actinomycetes; order Mycobacteriales; family Mycobacteriaceae; genus Millisia; species Millisia brevis. Next base: position 36,928 of record NZ_BCRN01000008.1, on the reverse strand, counting down.
TGCGTGCGACGTATTTCGAGCGAATTCCGCGGCCACGTTCACCTCGGATATCCTCCGCATATCGGGGCGCGTTACTCGAAATGCCGCTGTTCCAGCCTCATTACGCCACGCGAACGACATATTCGACGATCCGATTCGCCGCCGTCGATTACCTGCCACGGCTGCCGACAATCACCCTCTACGCATAGCCGGACACAACCGGATAACGATATGGGACCCATTGCGAGAAGAGGGAAGCGCTAGGGAGCGGGCGCCACCCAGGCCCGGCGGGCATCCCGCACCTGCGCGAGATCGGCGCAGCCGAGCAGCAGCAGGTTCTCGCGGAGGTCGGCGATCAGTGCGTGCCCCATATCGGCGACGCTCGTCGCACCGCCCGCGGCCAGCGCCCAGATGACCGGTCTGCCCACCAGGACGGCGTCGGCGCCGAGTGCCAGGGCGACCAGGATGTCGGCGCCGGACCGCAGCCCGCCGTCGACCAGCACCGGCACGCGACCGTCGACGGCGGCGACCACCTCGGGCAACGCGGCGGCGGTCGAGACGGCACGGTCGAGCTGCCGGCCGCCGTGGTTGCTGACGATGATCCCGGCCGCACCCGCATGGAGCAGCCGCGCGACGTCGTCGCCGCGCAGCACGCCCTTGACCAGAACCGGCAAGCCGGACAGGTCCGCGAGTCGACCGATCTCGGCCGGTCCGATCGTCGGATCCTGGGCCAACGCGGTGTGCTGGGGAAGCCCGCCGCACAGATCGAAGCCGATCCCGGGCGGCATCTGGGAGACCGCTTCCGGCGGACCGTTCGGCAGGCGGTGTTTGGCGGACACCACCGGGGTATCACCGGTCAGGACCAGCGCGGTCGCGCCGGCGTCGACCGCGCGGCGCACCAATTCGTCGGTGATCGCCCGCGCGCGCATCGTGTAGACCTGAAACCACCAGGGCCCGTTGGCGGCGGCCCCGACGTCCGCGAGCGACCAGCTCGCTCGCGAGGAGATCACCGACAGCAGTCCGGCCGATCGGGCGCCGCGGCGGGTGGCGACCTCGCCGTCCGCGTGCGCGAGGCCCTGATGCGCGGTCGGCGCGAACAGAATCGGCGCGGCCAGCGATGCGCCGAGCAGGTCGGTGGTGATGGCGACCTCGTCGATACCGGCCAGCACTCGGGGCCGCAGGCGGCGGTCCTGCCAGGTGCGCGGTGCCTCGGTCAGCGCGGTCTCGCCGACCGCGCCGGTGGCGAAATAGGCAAAGACCTGTTCGGAAAGCAGATCCGCTGCCCGTCGACGGTGGTCGGCGAGCAGCGGATGCATGGTGACATCGTACGGGCGTCACGCTCCGATGACGGCGGGCTCCTTTGTGCGGGAGCGGGCGGCCCCCAGTCCCCAGAGCGCGAGTCCGGCGACCAGCCAGATGGTCAATGCGGTCACCGGTCCGGCGATACTCGCCTCCGGGAAGTAGGCGACAAGTCGGACCAGGCTCGCGCCCGCTCCCGGCGGCATCCACTGACCGATCGTGCTCCACGGCTCCGGCACCAACAAGGGGGAACTCGCCGCACCGGAGAGCGGATTGCCGATCAACATCATCGTGACGGCGCCCAGGCCGACGCCGACGGTTCCCAGCAGGGTTCCGAGCCCCAGCACGGCCGCCGCGGACGCGCCGACGGTCAACGTGGTCGCTGCCGCCACGGCGAGATAGTGCGCGTCGATGACACCGAGCCACCACATGACCGCGGGGAACATCAGACCGGCCGCCGCCGAACCGACCACGATGAGGATCAACCGCTGCCGACCGGCAAAGGCGAGGACGGCGACCGCACCGAGGGCGATCCCCGCGATGATGTACGGGAAGGTGCCGGCGGCCAGGCCGGAGGCGCGCACATCGGAACTCGGCGGGGCGACCACATCGGTCACGGTGGGCGCGCCGGTGGTCGTTCCGGCCCCGGCGATCTGCGTGACCATCTGCGACAGCGCCGGCGACGCGGCACTGGCGACCAGCACCTCGGTACCATTCGCGGATACGACGAGAGCTCCCTCGGCACTGCGGGTTTCGATATTCGTGATCGCGGCGTCCCGACTGTCGACCGACTGGAGGGAGACCCCCTCGTGACCGGCGGCGGCCGCTTGCATCTGTTCGACCACCGCGGGTGGGGCGACGACATCGATCGTCACGTCGTGCGGGCGCGCGTTGACCGCCAGCGCCACGAAGATCGCCAGGACCGCGGACAGGACGAGCGGAACGATCAGGCCGGCGGCGACGGCGCGGACGCCGGCGGGCGGGGTGTGACCGGTGTCGGGGCGGTCGACGACCGACGGCGAGGTGGTTGTCATGACGGTCTCCATAATAAAGAAGGAACATTCGCTTTTGCGATGCCCAGTGTGCGCCCGGGATCCGACAGGTGTCAAGAACGAACATTCGCTTTAGGATGGGCTCGTGCCGAAGGTCTCCGAGGAACACCGTGAACAGCGCCGCCAACAGATCATGCGAGCGGCGGTGACCTGCTTCGCCCGATCGGGGATCCACACCACGTCGATGGCCGAGGTCATCGCGGAATCCGGGCTCTCCGCCGGCGCGGTCTACCTGTACTTCCGCTCGAAGGACGAGATGATCGCCGCGGTCGCCGAGGACTTCCTCCAGGGGATCCTCGCCACCCTGGAGAGCAGCTTCGACGTCGATCCGCCGCTCAGCCCCGCCGAGATCGCCTACGCATTGCTCGGCCGCGTCGTCGGTACCGACGAGCGCGCGCCGCTGCGCAATCTGCCCCTGCTGATGTCGGTCTGGGGCGAGGGGGCGAGGGATCCGGCGATCCATCGGCTCACCACATTCTGGATCACCGATCTGCGACGACGCATCACCGACGCCCTGCAGCGCTACGAATCCGCCGCCGGGCTGCGGATTCCTGCCGACACGCTCGCACCGGCGGTGATGGCCCTCGTCCAGGGCTTCCTCATCCAGACCGCGCTCGGCGGCAACCCCGACCTCGACCAGTACCACGTCGCGGTCGGCGCGCTCCTCGACCCGGTGCGGTCCGACGGCGCCGCCACGTCATCCGCGCCCCCGACCGACTCCGCATCCGCGGCCGATCAACAATCCGAGCAACCCTCAACCGCCGCGGCGGGCGCCGTTTAGCATCGACGGCGTGCGCGCGATCACGATTCCCGAATTCGGTGACGAGCAGGTCCTGACCCTAGCCGATGTCCCCGATCCGACACCCGGCCCCGGCGACGTGCTGATCGACGTCGCAGCCGCAGGCGTCAATCGTGCGGATTTGTTGCAGCGCAAGGGCTTCTACGATCCACCGGCAGGCGCGTCACCGTTGCCCGGGCTGGAGGTCAGCGGTACGGTCGCGGCGGTGGGTGCCGACGTCACCGACTGGCGGCCCGGCGACCGGGTTTGCGCGCTGCTGACCGGCGGCGGCTACGCGCAGCAGGTTGTCGTCCCGGCCGGGCAGGTACTGCCCGTCCCGGAGGGTGTGGACCTCGTCGACGCCGCGGGGCTGCCCGAGGTGGTCTGCACGGTGTGGTCGAACGTCTTCGACACCGCGCGATTGCGGGCGGGCGACGTGCTGCTGATCCACGGCGGCTCGAGCGGGATCGGCACCATGGCGATCCAACTCGCCGTCGCCGCGGGCGCGACCGTCGCGGTCACCGCGGGGACCGCCGCGAAGCTCGACGCCTGCCGCGACCTCGGCGCGACCATCCTGATCAACTACCGCGAAGAGGACTTCGTCACCGAACTGTCCCGTCTGACCGATGGTCACGGCGCCGACGTCATCCTCGATGTGATCGGCGCAAAGTACCTCGACCGCAACGTTTCCGCCCTCGCCGACGGCGGCCGGCTGGTGGTGATCGGACTGCAGGGCGGGGCGACGGCGGAGCTGAACCTCGGCAAGCTGATGGCCACCCGCGGATCGGTCATCGGAACCACACTGCGCAGCCGGACGGATGCGGACAAGGCCCGCGTCGTCGCCGGGGTACGCGAGCAGGCCTGGCCGCTGATCGAGGCGGGCACGGTGCGGCCGATCATCTTCGAGCGCGTTCCGTTCGCCGAAGCGCCACGGGCACACCGCATCCTGGCCGATTCGCACCACGTCGGCAAGGTGCTGCTCGTCCCCTGACGCGCCGCGGCGGTCAGTATCCGGCGTCGACCACGTACCGCGGTTGCTCGCCGCTATCGAGGCGACCGACCTGCTCGCGCAACAGCTTTGCCGCCCGATGCTGCCAGCCGAGTGCGCCGCCACCGACGTGCGGGGTGATGATCAACCCCGGCTGCGCCCACAGCGGATGGTCGGCCGGCAGCGGCTCGGGGTCGGTGACGTCGAGTCCCGCGCGCAGCCGGCCGGCTGCCAGCTCCGCGACCAGGGCGTCGGTGTCGACGATCGGACCGCGCGCGACGTTGACCACGATCGCACCGTCCGGCAGAGCAGCGAGCCATGTCGCGTCGAGCAGCCCGGTGGTGGCGGCGGTCAACGGCAGCGCGACGATCACCACATCGGTCTGCGGCAACAGCGCCGGCGCGTCGTCGAGGGTGACCTCGCCGGTCCGCGAGACGCCGGTGACCCGCGCGTCGAGGGTCTCGAGGGTGTCGATCACCCGGTTGCCGATGTCGCCGGTGCCGAGCACCAGGACCCGCTTGCCGGCCAAGCTGTTCGGCCGGAACCGATCCCACTCGTGGCGGGCCTGCTGCTCGGCGCTGCGCGGCAGATCACGGATCAACGCCAACGTCAGGGCGATCGCCATCTCGGCGGTGCTGCCGCCGTGGATGGTCTTGCCGGAGCAGAGCGTCACCCCGTCGGGAATCATGCTCGGCCACGGATCGACCCCCGCGGACATCAACTGCACCACGCGCACGGCGGGGGCGATCGACAACATGTCGCGCACGTGTTCGGGGGCGTGCGCGGGGCCGTAGACCGGCGCCCACACGACCACGTCGTCACGTGGCGGGGGACGCGGTTCGTCCCAGACGAAGACGTCCAGGTCGTCCAGCAGTTCCGCGACATCGGATTGCACGGCGAGCACCGTCATGACGGCAACTGTACTGCGCGCCGCGGATCGGTCCGCGACGATTCGCCGGGCTAGCGGTGGCGTTCGATCGTCCCGATGCGCGACGGCTGCGTTCCGAGATCGGTCGCGGACAGCGGGGTGATCTCGATGCGCCGCATCTCGTCGGCGCCGACGTTCGGGCCGGTGGACACCAGGGCGGTCAGCACGGTGGTGTCCTCGCGTTGTTCGATCCACGGGTCGGCCAGCGCGACCTCGACGGCGTTGTAGCGGGCGGCTGCGGTCACGGTGCCGACGTACCGGATCACCCCATCGGCCGCATCGTCGGACCGGCTGAAGGCCACCCGCCCGTCGGGCAGGCGCTGGGCCCCGTCGCGTGCGGTCACCGATCCGCCGGCCGCGGCGGACGGACCGATCACCCCGGAGGCATCGAGGATCAGATCCGCGGTCGGCTCCGGTGGGGTCAGCGGGCCCGGTTCGGTGGAGTAGTCGATCGGGACGAACAGTTCCTCGGCCGCGTTGACCGCCCCGGCCGCCGGGTACACGTAGATCCCCCACCGGTCGCCGGGCGTGGTTGCCGGTGGGTCGACAACGACGGTGGCGGTGAACGTTCCGTCGGCATCCATCGGTTGCGCCACCCGCGCGATCGAGCGGTACATGTCGATCGGGACGCGGGGGATCGACCCGCGCGCGTCGGGGGTGATCAGCCACGCCATCCGATCGTGCGGGTGCGTACGGGTGGCCGCCGGGGCGTCCGCGCTGGGTTGCCACGTCTGCGGGAAGGCGCTGTAGAGGGCGTACACCCCGTTGGGTTGTCCCGGCGGGATCGGGAAGGGATATCCACCGCGGTTGGCGCCCGGGTCGAATCCGGTGCCGTGCACCAGCAGAACGTCGCCGCGATGCACGGCCCGCCCGTCGATCGCGGACCCGTCGGCAAAGGTCACCCGGATGCTCGGGTTCTCGACGATCGCGGGGAAGCCGGGCGCATCGTTCGGGATCACCGGAACCGCATCCGCGGTGGGCACCTGTCCCGCGATCGGACCGGTGAGCACCACCGCCAGCACGCAGATTCCGGTCACGATCACGCGCATATCGGTCACCCGGGGCATATCGGTCACCCTAGGTGTTCTTCCCGGGGAGGTTGTGGGCGGTGATGCGGTCGATGGGTGTTTTGCCGTCGATGCCTGTGTGGGGTCGGTGGTGATTGTATTCATGGACCCAGGCCTGGTAGGTGGCGGCGCGGGCGTCGTCGGAGAGGTAGGTGTGGGCGTAGGCCCATTCCTGGTTCAGGGTGCGGTTGAACCGTTCGACTTTGCCGTTGGTTTGCGGCCGGTAGGGCCTGGTTCGTCTATGTGCGACGCCTTCACCGAGAGTGCCCGCGAACAGCTTTGAGCGGTAGCATGATCCGTTGTCCGTGAGGACACGTTTGACGGTGATGTGGTGGTGATTGAAGTAGGCGTTCGCGCGGATCCAGAACGCGGACGCGGTTTCCTTCCGCTCATCGTCGAGGATCTCCGAGTACGCCAGGCGGGAGTGGTCGTCGACCGCGTGGTGGATGAACGCGTAGCCGCGACCCTGTTTCTTGTTGTTGCGGCCACCAATGGTGCGGCCGAGCTTGCGGTGCCCGCCACCGTCGGGGATCCGGCCGAGTTTCTTGATGTCGACGTGGATCAGTTCGCCGGGCGCGTCGTGCTCGTAGCGGACCGGCCGGGGCCGCCGGACCGGCAGGCCGGTGTTCTGATCAAGGTGCCGCAACAGGGGCATCTTGTAGCGTCGTAGGACCGCTCCGACGGTGCTGCGGGCGAGCCGCAGATGGTAGGCGATGCGATGCGGACCCCAGTGGCGTGTGAAGCGCAGGTTGATGATTCGCCGTTCGGTCTTGGTTGGGGTGCGCCGGGGACTGCGTCGTGGGCGGCTCGAGCGGTCGATCATCGCCGCCGCTCCGCCGGTCCGGTACCGATCGGCCCACTTCTTCGCTGTGGTGGGCGAGCACTGGAAGCGTTCCGCGGCGCGGCGGATCGTCCACCCCTCGACGACGATGGTCATCGCGAGTTTCAATCTGCCCTTCGGGGCGAGCAAGGCGTTAGCGTGGGACATGAGGACCTCTGGTGGTCGGCGTGTGTGTGGTAACCACACCGATACCGGAGGTCCTCACCTATTGACCGGAGCCACACCGTCCACAACGTCCCTGGTCATTACACCGTCGCGGGGCCGGGCGACGGGCCCGCTTCCTTCCGCCGTCGCGGCGGTGGCGCCGTGAGACCATCGTTCGGTGGCGGAGGATGCGACCTCGCAGACCGGGACTGCGACCGACGAGTCGATGCTGACGGTGATCATCGCGTTCACGATGAACGTGCTGGTCGCCATCGCCAAGACGATCGCGGCGGCGATCACCGGTTCGGCGGCGATGGTCGCCGAGGCGGCGCATTCCTGGGCGGACGCGGGCAACGAGATATTTCTGCTGATCGCCGAGCGCCGCGGCGGTCGCGGGCGCGACCTGCGCCACCCCTTCGGCTACGGCCGCGAGACCTATATCTGGTCGATGTTCGCCGCCTTCGGACTGTTCACCGTGGGCGCGGTTGTCTCGGTGATGCACGGGATCTCGGCGCTCACCGCGCCGGAGGACGAGACGAACTACACCGTCGGATACATCGTCCTGGCGATCGCCGCCGTGCTGGAAGGCATCTCGTTCCTCCAATCGGTACGGCAGGCCCGCGCGGGTGGGCGGCGACTGTCGATGCACCCGCTGCGGTTCGTCTCCCGCACCTCCAACACCACGCTTCGGGCGGTCTTCGCCGAGGACGCCGCCGCCCTGATCGGCCTGGCGATAGCGGCCTCCGCCATGGCCCTGCATCAGATCACCGGCAACCCGATGTGGGACGCGGTCGGCTCGATCCTCGTCGGCATCCTGCTCGGGGTGATCGCGGTCTTCCTGATCCAACGCAACGGCGAATTCCTGCTCGGCAAGCCGGTGCTGCCGGCGATCCGGGTGCAATTCCTGCGCGCGCTGCTGGAGCACAAGGAGATCGACCGGGTCACCTATCTGCACGTCGAATACGTCGGACCGAACCAGTACTACCTGGTGGCGGCGGTCGATCTGGTGGGCGATCAGGTCGAACACACCGTCGCGGTGCACCTGCGGGCCCTGGAGGCCGAGATCGAACGCAATCCCGCCGTGATCGAGGCGGTCCTGACGCTGGCCACCGCGGAGGAGCCGACGCTGACGCTGCCGGATCTGTTCGACCCGCAGACGACGACGCGCCCGACCGGCCGGAACCGATCGGGCGCGTCCGAGTCGCCGAAGGCGTAGGAACTACGGCGCTCAGGCCGGTCGATCCTCGTGCTCGATCCCGGCGTGTTCGCGACCGTGCTCGAAACGCAACAGCCGCAACGCATTGGCGATGACGATCAGCGTCGACCCCTCGTGCACCAGCACCACCGGCCCCATATCGAAACCGAGGATCGACAGCGGCACCAGGGCGACGACGATCGCCAACGAGAACACCAGGTTCTGGCGCACGATCCGCGTGGTGGCGGCGCTCAACCGCATCAGGAACGGCACCCGGCCGATGTCGTCGCCCATGATCGCGACATCGGCGGTCTCGAGTGCGGCGGCCGATCCCGCTGCCCCCATGGCGATTCCGACCGACGAGTTGGCCATCGCCGGCGCGTCGTTCACCCCGTCACCGACCATCGCGGTGATCGCGCCATCGCGGGAGAGCAGCTTGATCTGCTCGACCTTGTGCTCGGGCAGCAGACCGCCGAGAGCCGAATCGACACCGACATCCCGACCGACCGCGTCCGCCACGCGCTGGTTGTCGCCGGAGATCATCACCAGTGACGACACCCCACCGTCGCGCAGGGCCTCGATGACCGGCCGGGCCTCGGCGCGCGGGGTATCCATCACGCCCAGGACGCCCAGGGGACGCCCGGCGCGCGCGACGATCATCGTCGTGCATCCGGCGGCCTGCAGGGTCTCGACCATCGGCCGTACGCCGTCGACGTCGATGCCCGCGTCGGCGAGCAGCAATTCGGTGCCGATCAACACCTCGTCACCCTCGACGATGCCGCGCACCCCCCGACCGGTCACCGAGGCGACATCGACCGCCGTCGGCGCGTCGGCATGCCGAACGGCCAGGCCCTCGACGATCGCCACCGCCAACGGGTGGTCGCTGAGCCGCTCGACCGCGTAGGCGGTGCGTTCGAGTGCGAGACGGTCGACGCCGTCCATCACCTCGGTGGCGACCAGGCGTGGGGTGCCCCAGGTCAGGGTGCCCGTCTTGTCGAACGCGATCCGGTCGACCTTCCCGAGCAGTTCCAGCGGCCCGCCGCCCTTGACCAGCAGTCCGGCCCGTGCGGCGCGGGCGACGCCCGAGAGCACCGCCGCCGGGGTCGCGATCGCCAGGGCGCACGGCGACGCCGCGACCAGCACGACCATCGCTCGGTAGAAGCTGTCGGCGAACGGCTCGTCGACGAACATCCAGCCGATCCCCATCACGGCCAGCACGGTCGCGATCACGGCCGGGACGTACCAGCGCTGGAAGCGGTCGATGAAGCGCTGGGTCGGCGACTTCGCCTGCTCGGACTCCGCAACCAGGGTCACCACCCGCGCGAGCGTGGTGTCGCCGACGTTGGCGGTGGCGGCCACCTCGAGCAGGCCGGAGCCGTTGATCGTGCCGGCGAAGACGCGCGCGTGGACCGGCACGTGGCCGCCGGCGAGGGCCCGCTGCGGGTCGTCGACCGGCTGCTTGCCGACCGGGATGCTCTCCCCGGTGATCGGCGCCTGATCGACCGACGAGGTGCCGGCGACGACGACGCCGTCCACCGCGATCCGGGCGTTCGGCTTGATGACGACGATGTCGCCGATCGCCACCTCCGCGGTCGGGCGTTCGACGATCTCGCCGTCGTCCTGCTTGACCAGCGCGGTCGCCGGCGCCAGCTCGGCGAGCGCCTCGATCGAGCGCTTGGCGCGGCCCATCGCGTACTCCTCGAGCGCGTGGCCGATGCTGAACAGCGCAAGCAGCACCGCCCCCTCCGCCCAGCGGCCGATGCTCGCGGCGCCGACCGCGGCGACCAACATGAGGAAGTCGACCTCGAAGCGTCCGCGCAGGGTCGAGGTGATCGCGGTGCGGACGGTGAAGAAGCCGCCGAAGAAGAAGGTCGCCAGGAAGAGGATCAGGGCGATCCGCTGCTGGTCGAAGGCCAGGTCCGCGGTGAGCCCGATCAGGTAGGTCACCACGGCGGTGATCGCGAAGCCCAGTTCGAGGGCCGCGTTCCCGCCGTGACCGTGCGCGTGGGTATCGGCGTGGGCGCTGCCGGTGGGTCTGGTGGAGGTGTCGTTCGCTGACATACCTTCACGCTAGATCAACACATGCATACATTGCAATATATTGATGAACAACGATCGGGGCGGCACCTCCCGCGCGAGAAGTCCGGGTTGTCACCGCCGTATGGCACGCTTCCGACCATGGGAGATCGCCCCGACGTGCCGGCCCGCGTCCTGCGCCGTCTCGACGCCATCGTGCTGCCGTTGCCCGAGGTGGTGCGGGAGAGCGCCTGGGTCGGGGTGCGCTGGCGGGTCCGGGGTGCCACCATCGCCCACGTCTTCGGGGGCGAGGATCAGCTGCTGCGCATCGTTTTTCGTGCGGAGCCGGGCGAGGTCCTCGCCTTCGAGAATCTCGGCGACCCGTACTTCCGCACCGAGTGGGGCAGCAATGTTGTCGGCATGATCCTCGACGACCGCACCGACTGGGAGGAGCTGCGCGAGGTGCTGACCGACAGTTACTGCGTGCAGGCGCCCGCGGAGTTGGCCGGCGCCGTCGACCGTCCTCCGGCGGCCGACTGAGCGAGGGGTAGCCCTCCGCCGGGGTTACTCGCTCTCGGCGGCCGCCCGAATCAGTGCGGCGATCGCGACGTCGATGATCTCCGCGCGATCGTCGAGGTCGGGTACCTCGGTCAGCGGTATCCATCGCGCGAAGTCGGTGGTACCGCCGACCTCGGTGGTTCCCAGCGTTCCACCGACGATGGTCGCCGCGAAGATCAGGCGCTGCGAGCGGACCGGCAGCGTTCCGTCCGCCGCCGGGCGCAGCAGGAAGCCGTCGCCCACGATGGGTCCGGCGACCACCTCGTAGCCGGTTTCCTCGTACACCTCCCGCACGAGGGCCTGCGCCAGGCTTTCCTCGAACTCGACGCCGCCGCCGGGCAACGTCCAGGCCGGGTGTCCGCGCTCTCCCCCGTTGAACCAGGTCAGCAGGATCTCGCCCGCGTCGTTGACGATCAACGCGTACGCGGCCAACCGCACGTGGTATTCGGAATAGTGCATGCAAAAAGCATAGGTAGCGCGGTCTTCCGTCGCCGGTTACGCCGCGAATCGGCCGTCTACCCGGCGGGCACCGGAGTGCGGCCCGGGCCCGACCTTCGGGTGATCCTCCAGACGATCGCGCAGACGCCGATCAGCAGGGCGCACAACACCAGGACCAGCGGTGAACCCGTGCCGACGGAGCGGTCCCATCCCGCGGCGAAGTCGGCCCACAGCACCAACGCGAGCAGAAAGGCGAGCGTGTTGTTGACCGCGTGGATCACGACGGCGATCTCGAGCCCGCCGCTGCGCCAGGTGATCAGGCACAGGGTGGCACCGAAGATGAAGTAGTACAGGTTGAGCCACGGGTCGAGGGCCAGATGCGACACCGTGAACAGCACGCTCGACAGCAGCACGCCGATGACCAGGCCCACCGCCGGAGTGCGCCCCCAGCCACCGCCGACCCGGAAGGCGAGCCCGCGGAATCCGTACTCCTCGGCGGCCGCCTGCAGCGGTGTCAGCAGGACGGTCACCACGAAGAGGGCGATCAGGTCGGCGACGCTCCAGGGGATGCTGTCCGTCGGCGTCAGGGCGGTGACGACGGCCAGCCCGACCGTCCACAGCGGGACAACCACCGCCAGGCAGCGGCCGAAGATCTCCCAGCGGAAGACCGACAGCACCGAGTGCAGCGAGGCGGCGGGAACACGGTAGAGCCATAGTTGAATCACCATCGCCCAGGGCAGGATCACGGCGATGCCGAGCAGGGACGCGGCGTGCAGTGCGGGGGTGTACCCCGCGCCGCCGAGCAGCACGCTGTCGTTGCCCAGTACCGCGTCGATGCCGGCGCCCCCGATGCCGATGATCATCCCGATGATCAGCATGCCGGCGAACAGCAGAACGAGCGCCGCGATACCCCGCCCGATTCCCGGTTTCCGAGCGGCGTACACACGGTGGTACTCGACGCCGGCCGGCAGCGTCACCGGTGCCGGCGCGGCACTCGGTGGCGGGTGACCGCCGCTCGCCCAGCCCGCGGGAGGTCCGTAGTGGACTCCGGTACGCGGCGGTTGCGACGGAAACGGCTGCGACGGTGGGTATGCCGACGGTTCGATGTTCTGCGGATCGTTGGCCATCAGAGCATTGTGTCAGGCCGACCGGCCGGTGCGGGCTACCCGCGGGACTCGGTGCTCCACAGCGCCAGCAGCGAGCCGGGGCCCACCGGCCGCGCGCCGACCGCTTCGACGCGGGAGCGCAGTTCGCGGTCGGCGGTGACCACGACGACGTCGACATCATCGGGACTCTCGCGTCGAAGCCGTTCGGCCAGTTCGACGATCGTGGCATCACCGTCGGCGGGGGCTCGCACGATACGCAACCGACCGTCGTCGGAAATCCCGTCGGCGCGGGCCGCAACACCCTCGAGTACCAGGTGAACCATGGGGTCGTCGCCACCTCCGTCGCCGCCTATACCGGCGAGCGCGGAGGGCTCGTCCCGCACAACCGCGATCAGATGGTCCGCCAATCTCCGGGCTGCTCCACCACGATCGCGCCACCATCCGTCCGGCCGCGAACCCACCACGTTCGCTCCATCCACGATCACCTGCCGGGTCACCGATTCCATGGGGTCAGTCAAGCAGCAGCCGGCACGCGAACACTATTGAAAAGTAAACATATTTCCGGATTCCGGAGAAGTGTTCCGGACTTACGGGAAGGGAATGCGATCGCCTCTCGTCGAAGACGCGACATACGACGAATTGCAGACAATTCTAGCAGGAATGCCCGGGTGGTGGGGTCTCCACCCGGGGGCGGGGTGGGATTGATCTCGAGTGCCGGTCACGCCAGGCGGACAGGAATAGAGTGGAAATGAGTGGAGATGCAACGGAGCATCTTCCCCGAAAGGAGTTGTCATGTCGGCAGAAAACCCGGCAGCAGGGACCACCACAACGGCCCCCCTTCCTTCCGGGGAGGTGGACGCATCGGCACCGTTGCTCGAATTGTCGGGCGTGGATATCGCCGCCGGCGACACGTTGATCTGCCGCGACATCTCCCTGACCATTCGCCCCGGCGAATGCCATATCCTTTTGGGCCCGAACGGTTCCGGAAAGTCGACCCTGCTCGGCGGCGTCATGGGCATCCACCCGTTCCGCATCGTCTCCGGCACCGCCCGCCTGGCGGGCCGGGATATCGCCGAGATGACCGTCGACGAACGGGCCCGTGCCGGGGTGGGGATGGCCTTCCAGCGGCCGCCGCACCTCAAGGGGGTCAGCGTCGAACGGTTCGCCCACGCGATCCGCGCGAAGGCCGCACTCTCCTCGGCAGCAAGCGATCTCGGGCTGACGCATCTGCTCGAGCGCGACGTCAACGCCGGCTTCTCCGGCGGTGAGGCCAAGCGCTGGGAGGTGCTGAAGCTGGCCCTGCAGGGCCCGTCGCTATGCCTGCTCGACGAGCCGGAGTCCGGTGTCGACCTGCAGCACGTCGGCGTCGTCGGCGATGCGGTCAACCGGCTGCTCTCCGAGCCGGATCGTTCCGGGCAGCCCCGCGGCGCCCTGGTGATCACCCATACCGGGTTCATCCTGGACTCGCTGCAGGCCGATATCGCCCACCTGCTGGTCGACGGTCGGATCGTCGCGTCGGGTGACCCGCGCGAGATGCTCGACTCGATCCGCCGCAACGGCTACCGCGCGGCCTGACGTTCGCGTCGGCCGCATCGGAGCCCCCGAAGGGCCCTAACAGGACTCGAAAGGACATTCGTCATGACCACCATCACCCACCGTCCCGGCATGGGCCAGGCCGACACTCTCGGCAACGGCGCCGCCACCGCGGACCTGCTCGCCGCCGTCGGCTGGGAGAGCCACGAAACCCGTTCGGCGACCAGCATTCTCGTCGACCAGGGCTTCCAGCAGATCTCGACCACCGATGACGATCTCGTCGTCATGCCGCTGGCCGACGCGCTGGTCACCTACCCCTGGGTGCAGGACCTGGTGTTCGGGTTGATCGACCCGGAGCAGGACGAGACCCTGCGCCGGGCGTTCGAGTCCACCCGCACCCCGCTGGGCACCTTCACCTGGGTCAAGGACGGCGCGCACGTCGAGTTGCCGGCGCAGTCCTTCACCGTGATGACCGTTCCGCAGGAGCGTCAGTTCGTGCACGACATCACCGTCTACGGCGCCGGGTCGATCATCGATACCGTCAGCGGCTCGGCGGTCGCGCCGGGATTGACTCGCGGACACCACGTCTCGGTGTCCGAGACCTACGTCGGCGAGGGCGCACAGGTGCGGTCGATCAGCGTCGACCGGTGGGGACGCAATATGAAGGTGCACACCTACAATCGCACCCGCGTTGCCGCCGGGGCCTCGTTGAACACCGTCTCCGTGGCGGTGTCCGGGCTGCGCAAGCAGGTGGACGACTCGTTGGTCGAGGTCGGGGCGAACGCCTCGTGTATCGATCACTCGATCGTGCTCGCGCCGGAGGGCACCGAGCGGATCATCCGGTCGGTGGTCGACCTGGTGGCCGAGGGCGCGCGCACCGAGCAGGTCGCCCGCATGGTGTCCGACGGCGGCGTCATCCGCAACGACAGCGTGCTGGTCGGCTCGGCCCCCGGGGTGCGCGGCTTCCTGGAGTGTGACGGCCTGATGCTGCGCGATACCGGGCGGCTCGAGTCGGTGCCGGCCCTCGACGCGAAGGTCGACCGCGCCCAGCTCTCGCACGAGGCATCGGTGGGCATGGTCGACAACGAGCGGCTCGACTACCTGATGGCGACCGGGATGGACGAGGACTCCGCGCGCGACCTGATCGTGCAGGGCTTCCTCAACTTCGGTGACGACCGCATCCCCGCGTCGGTCCGCGAGACCGTCGAGCGCCTGATCGAGGCCGCCCGCGGCGCCGAGAAGATGTAGTCCCCACACGCGGCGTTGCACAGGACGTGCGGGAGAGCGACACCGAGGAGAATGGCTCCTCGGCTCATCTCTTCCACACGTCCTGTGCTCGTTCAGGGGGTGTACGGCGGGACCATCAGGTCGAACATGCCCCGCAGACAGTCGCGCATCGTCAGGTCCGACCGCGAAAGCCAATGCTCATGGGCGGCAACCGACGCCGCGGTGACAGCGTGGGCCACCGCCACCGGGTATCGGTCGTCCTGCGCCATCCCCAGTCGATCGGCCACGAATCTCCGCATCTCCGCTCGCCACTGCCGGTAGACGAGGTTGGCGCGCGCCTGGACCGCCGGCACCGACATGATCAACTCCGCTCGATGGCGCGCCCACTCGTCCTGATCGCGGCCGTGATCGAGTGCCGCGATGAACGCCGCGGTCACCGTCTCGGCGGGTGGGATCCCTCGCTCCGATCGCTCGAGCAGTTCCCGGAAGACCTCGAACTCGGCGTCGGACTCCACCCACACCACATCGGCCTTGGTGGGGAAGTACCGGAAGAACGTCCGTCGGCTGACGCCCGCGGCGGCAGCGATGTCCTCGACCGAGGTGTTGTCGAATCCGTTGGCGACAAAGAGCCGTTGGGCATGCGCGGCCAGTTCGTGCGCACTGGTGGTCGCCGGGCGGCCGCCGCGATCGATCGCGACCACGTCGGCATCGACCTGCTGCGCGGACTCGGATGGCTCGGCCATGGCGTCCATCATGCTCCCGTCCCGACGGGGTCGACCACGAAGCCCTGGCGTTATGTCACTGAGTGACATATCCTCGCCCTGAGATCTGGATCACAGGATCGGCAAGGAGATACGCACCATGGGCAAGTTGGAAGGCAAAGTCGCCTTCATCACCGGCGCGGCCCGCGGTCAGGGCCGCAGTCACGCCATCACCCTCGCCCGCGAGGGCGCGGACATCATCGCCGTCGATGTCAGCGAACAGATCGACACCGTCCCCTACCCGACCGCACGCCCGGGCGATATGGACGAGACGGTGCGCGCCGTCGAGGCCCTCGATCGCCGAATCATCGCTGCGGAGGCCGACGTTCGGGATCTGGCCGCGCTGACCCGGATCGCCGACGACGGTGCGTCACAACTCGGGCGCATCGACATCGTCCTGGCCAATGCGGGCATCAACTCGATGTCTCCCGCGCTGGAGATGGACGAGACCACCTGGCAGACGATGATCGACATCAACCTGACCGGGGTCTGGAAGACGATTCGGGCCGCCGCGCCGCATATCGTCGCCGGCGGCCGAGGCGGATCGGTGGTGATCACCAGTTCGCTGGCCGCGATGCACGCCAACGCCAATATCGCGCACTACTCCGCCGCGAAGGCGGGCCTGGTCGGCATGATGCAGGTCCTGACGATCGAGCTTGCACCACAGAGCATTCGGGTCAATACCGTGCACCCGACGACGGTCGCCACCGAGATGATCCTCAACGACTCCACCTATCGACTCTTCCGCCCCGACCTCGACAGCCCGACCCGTGCGGACTTCGAGGAGGCGGCGCGCACCCTCAATCGGCTGCCGATCTCGATGACGCAGCCGGAGGACATCTCGAACGCGGTGCTCTACCTCGTCTCCGACGACGGCCGCTACGTCACCGGAACGACGCATATCGTCGACGCCGGCGGACGCCTCTGAATCGAGCCGGAATCGGCTCATCACCTCTGCACGACAACCCTTTTCACTTCTTGGAGCACAATCATGGGTCTACTCGACGGCAAGACCGTTCTGATCACCGGCGGAGCCCGCGGCCAGGGCCGCGCACACGCGGTCACCTCCGCGCGTGAAGGTGCCGACGTCATCCTGCTCGACATCACCACCACCCTCGATTCGGTGGACTACCCCCTCGCCACCGCCGACGACATGGCCGAAACGGTCGCTCAGGTCGAAGCGCTCGACCGCCGCGCGCTGTCCTTCGACGCCGACGTACGCGATCAGGACCAACTCGACGAGGTGGTCCGCGCCGGTATCGCCGAGTTCGGCACGATCGACGTCCTGATCGCCAACGCCGGCATCTGGACGCGGGCACCGTTCTGGGAGATGACCGACGGCATGTGGCAGGACATGCTCGACGTCAACCTCACCGGGGTCTGGCGATCGGCAAAGGCGGTGACGCCGCACATGATCGAGCAGCAGAGCGGTTCGATCGTGATCACCTCGTCCGTCAACGGTTTGGAGCCCGGCGCCAACTACGCCCACTACGTCGCCACCAAGCACGCGGTGATCGGCCTGATGAAGAACATCGCCCTGGAGTTGGCGCCCTACGGCGTCCGATGTAATTCGATCAATCCGGGCGCGATCCTCACCCCGATGACCAATCAGCAGGGCGCGTACGACATGTTCGCCGGGCACGAGGGCGGCACCTACGACGACATGATCAATGGCGGCTACGGCTTTCACGCGCTGAAGGGGAATTCCTTCATGCCGCCCGAGGTGATCGCCAATACCGCTCTCTACCTGAATTCGGCACTGGCCGCCTCGGTGACCGGGGTGACCATTCCGGTGGACGCCGGACACCTGTTGCTGACCGGGGTGAACCCGGCGCCGGTGAAGTGACCGATCAGCGAACGGCGTCGGTGCCGACGGGCACCGGCGCCGGCGGCGGGACCGATCTCGCCGCGGTGCGGCGGCGGATCAGTACCGATGTGGTGGGTCGGGAACGCGAACTGGATCTGGTGCTCGCCGCGATCGCCGCGGGGCGCGATCTGATCCTCGAGGGGCCGCCCGGCACCTCGAAGAGCACCCTGCTGCGGGCGATCACCGGCCACTGGGGCATCCCTTTGGTGCTGGTCGAGGGGAACGCCGACCTCACGCCGAGCCGTCTGGTCGGCCACCACAACCCCTCCCGGGTCCTGCGCGAGGACTACAGCGCGGACAACTTCGTCGCGGGTCCCCTGGTCCAGGCGATGCGCGACGGCGGATTCCTGTACGTCGAGGAGTTCAACCGGGCGCCCGAGGACACGATCGACGTCCTGCTGACCGCGATGGCCGAGCGAGTGATCACGATCCCCCGCGTCGGCGTGGTGACCGCGGTCCCGAGTTTCCGCGTGGTCGCGTCGATGAATCCCTACGACAACGTCGGCACCACCCGGCTGTCGACGTCGGTCTACGACCGGATGTGTCGGCTGGTGGTCGACTATCAGCAGGTCGACGCCGAACAACGGATCGTCGCCCGCCGGGCGCCGGGAGCCGCCCCGCGGGTGGTGATCGATGCGGTGGCCGTCACCCGCGCCACCCGCGTTCGGGAGGACATCCGGCAGGGCAGCAGCGTTCGCGGGGCGATCGACCTGGCCCTGATCGTCGGGCAGCTCTGCGCGATGCGCGAGATTCCCATTCCGGGAGGCGACGCGCAGCAGCCGCCGAGGGATCTGCCGCAGGCCTATACCGCGACCTTCCTGGATGCGATGACGATCGCCCTGTCCGGCCGCATCCATCTCGACGATCTCGCCGCCGGCAACGCCGAGGCGGTGCTGACCGAGATCTGGCAGGACCACTTCCTGCTGAACCCCGCCGCCGCGGAGCCCGGTTGAAGATCGGTGGCGGCCGATTCGCCGATCACCCGACCGTCCGAGCAGCGGACGGGTCGACAGCGGTTGGCACCCCTGCGTCGGAAGCCGAAGCAGCTGACCGAGAGCCCGGATCTCTTCGTGCCCGGTGGTCGGGGCGGACTGGTCCTCGCCGGTAGTGATCGTTCGCGGCGGGGCGCCGCGCCGCCCGGGGCGGGTGGCGCGGGGCCGGGGATCACGGACGAGTCGGCCGAGGTGCAGGCCGCCGACGCCGCGCGTGCGGTGCAGACGGCGGCCCGCGCCCGCGCACACCGGATCGCCCGCACGCTGCTGTTGGCTCCACCTCGACTGCGCCGTCGGGCTCCGCGTGGCCCGTCCGGCACCCTGGTGACCCGGCGGTGGAGCGGCGACTCGGACGAGATCGATCTGGACGCCACCCTCGAGGTGCTCGCCGCCACGCCGCTGCCGGCCGACGAGGACATCCTGGTGCGCCGGCGGGTCCGGACGCGGCGCACCGTGGTGCTGGCCGTGGATGTCTCGGGGTCCAGCCGCGGCGAAAAGGTGTTGACCGCGGCCGCGACCGTTGGCGCCCTCGCCGGTGAACTCAGCCGGGACGCCGTCGGGGTCGTGGCGTTCTGGTCGGACGCGGCGATCATCCTGCGGCCGGGCGAGAAGCTCGAGCCGGAGCGGTTGATCGACGACCTGCTCGCGATGCCGACCGAGGGATTGACCAACGTGGCGTTCGCCCTGCGGACGTGCGGCGACCTGATCGGCCGCGCCTCGCCCGGCCGGGCGCGGATTCTGCTGCTCAGCGACTGCGTGCACAATGCCGGGCCCGATCCGCGCACCCTGCTCGCCGCCCTGCCCCGCCTGGACGTGCTGCTCGATGTGTCCGGTGAGCACGACCTCAATCTGGGCGGCGACCTCGCCCTCCTCGGCCGCGGTCGGTGCCGGCCGGTGCGGACCTTCCGGGACGTCGCCCCCGCTCTGCGTCGCATCTTCGCCGAGTAGCAGCTGCCGGGCCGGGAGGCTGTGCAACGGTCTTCCTCAACGCGAGGCCGAGGAGATAATCGTCGCGGCGGACCTGTGACGCGAATGGTTGCACACGCCACCCCAAAAAAAACCGCCCCTCACCCGGATCGGGTGAGGGGCGGTTGTGGCGGTGGCGGAGGGATTTGAACCCTCGGTGGGGGGTTACCCCACACACGCTTTCGAGGCGTGCTCCTTAGGCCGCTCGGACACGCCACCGTGTTCCACCATACAACCCGGCGCCCCGTGGACGAAATCGCCCTATTTGCGCAGGTCAGCGGTCGAGGGTGCGGTAGCGGCGGACCGCCAACGGTACGAACACGAGCAGCAGGGCGGCGGGCCAGAGGACCGCGAGCAGGTCGGCGTTGTCGACCGCCCAGGTACCGCCGGCCACCGTCGGGTTTCCGAACAGATCCCGCACGGCGGTCGCGGTCGACGACAGCGGGTTCCACTGGGCGATCGCACCCAACCACGGCGGCATGGTCGCCGGGTCGAGGAAGGCGGTCGACAGGAACCCGACCGGCCACACCAGGATCTGGATCGCGGTGACCGTCTCGGCTCCGGACGCGGCCAGGCCGAGGTAGATCCCCACCCACAGCAACGCCAGGCGCAGCCAGAGCAGCAGCAGGTACGCGACCAGCGCCGGTGCGAGCGCCTCCCATCGCCAGCCGAGCAGGAAGCCGGTGATCGACATCGTGATCAGCACGGCGACCGAGCCGGCCAGGTCGGCGAGCACCCGGCCGAAGAGGACCGATCCGGCGCTGATCGGGAGGGATCGGAAGCGGTCGGTGATCCCTTCGCGCAGATCACCGTTGACCGCGGTCATGGTCGATTCGAGCCCGAAGAGCATCGACAGGGCCAGCACCCCGGGGACCACGAAGGGGATGTAGTCGCCGGCGGATCCGGCGATCGCCCCGCCGAACATGCCGGCCATCATCAGCATGATCAGCACCGGGAAGAGCAGTTCGATCGCCAGCGCGAACGGTTGGGCGCGCCAGTGCCCGAAGGTGCGGCCGGCCAGCACGGCGGCGGTGCTCATCGGTCGCCCCCGATCGAGCCGGCCACACCGAGCGCCCCCGCCGAACCCGCCCCGGCCGACCCCGTCGAGCCCGAACCCGCCGAGCCGGGCACCGAGCCCGAACCCGTGCCCGAACCCGTGCCCGTGCCCGCCGAGGAGGATCCGGCGTGCAGGTGCAGGAAGACGTCGTCGAGGGTCGGTTGGCCGACCGACAGGTCGTCCGGTGGCAGCCCGTGGTCGGCGAGAAAGGCACAGACGGTGGCGATCTCGGCCGGGGCGGGAACGACGACCCGCAGCACCGAACCGCCCGGCGCCACGGTCGACCAACGCGCGTCGAGCAGGTGCGCCGCCCGGTCGCGCGCGGCTTCCCCGGCGAAGGTCAGATCGACCCAACCGGACCCCACCCGGGCCTTGAGCTGGTCGGGGGTGCCGTCGGCGACCGCCACCCCGTCGCGCAGCATGACGATCCGGTCCGCCAGTCGGTCGGCTTCCTCCAGATACTGCGTGGTCAGCAGGATCGTGGCCCCCTCGGCGACCAGCCGGGCGATCGCCTCCCAGACGATGATCCGCGCCTCGGGGTCGAGCCCGGTGGTCGGCTCGTCGACCATCAGCACCGGCGGCGAGGTGACCAGGCCGGCCGCCAGGTCGAGCCGCCGCCGCATCCCGCCCGAGTAGGTGCCGACGATCCGGTCGGCCGCGTCCACCAGATCGAACCTGTCGAGCAACTCGTCGCTGCGCCGCTTGGCGGCGGCCCGGTCGAGGCCGGCGAGCCGGGCGATCATGCGCAGGTTGGTTCGCCCGCTCAGCTTCTCGTCGAGCGCGGCGTGCTGGCCGATCAGGCCGATCGACCGGCGCACATCGGCCGCCGCCGTCCGCACGTCGAACCCGGCCACCGCCGCCGTTCCCGCGTCGAAGCGCAGCAGGGTGCTCAGGATGCGAATGGCGGTGGTCTTGCCCGCACCGTTTCGTCCGAGGAGCGCGCATACCGTCCCCTCGGCGACCTCCAGATCCAGCCCGTCCAGGGCCGCGCGGTCGGCCCCTCGGTACCGCTTGACGACTCCCCGCATGTCGATCGCCGACATCCAGCCTCCTCATCCGTCTCGAACCGTACGATGTACCGTACGTCGTACGATCGAGGAGTGCAACCAGGATGTCGGCGCCACGACGCCGGGCGGAAAGATGCGGTTATGGCCAAAGCGAAGGTGGGCGACCCCGGACGACTGGTCGGGCTGCTCTGGCAACCGCCCGAACGCCCCGGTCGCAGCGGGCTGAGCGTGCCGCGCATCGTCGACGCGGCGATCGCGCTGGCCGACGCGGAGGGCATCGACGCGGTGACGATCCGGGCGGTCGCCGAACACCTCGGTACCGGGGCGATGTCGCTCTACACCCACGTACCGGGCAAGCCCGAGTTGCTCGAGTTGATGGTCGATCGGACCGCGGCCGATACCTATGCCGACCGCACCGTCCCCGGCGAGCAGCCGACCTGGCAGGACGGCATCCGCCATATCGCCGTCGGCAATTGGGACAACACCCTCGCGCACCCCTGGCTGACCGATATCCCGCCGGGCCGACCGGTGCCGGGGCCCGGCATCTGCGACAAGTACGAACTCGAACTGGCCCCGCTCGCCGATATCGGGCTGTCCGATGTCGACGTCGATCTGACCCTGACGACGGTGCTGGGACTGGCCGGTTCGGCGGCCGCCCGGCAGATCGGCCTGGACCGGGTGCGGGAGCTCAGCGGGCAGGACGATCCGTTGTGGTGGGAGACCGTGGGGCCGCTGTTGGCGTCGGCCGTCGCGCGCCGCAGCTATCCCCTGTCCGGTCGGATCGGTACCGCGGCGTCGATGGAGTACAACGCCTCCGAGGATCCGCGACGCACCCTGAACCGGGGTATCGAACTGCTGATTCGCGGCATCGAACAGGACGTGGGCTGACCGCGCTCGAGTGTCGACTCGGCCGAGTCACCACCGGATGTCGGCGGTCGACTCCACGCGTCGGCTCGCTTCGGGCCACTCGGTGAGATCGGCCTCGCCGACCACCGGCGCGAACCGCACGCCCGTGCGGTCTTCGAGCTGCGCGATCGGAACCTGGAAGAGTCGGAACGCGTCGAGGTCGAACGCTTCGAGTCCGTCGAGGTTCTGGGTCAGCAGGAACGCCCGCGCCCGCAGGGTGCCGTCGACGACGTAGGTGATCACCTTCCAGAAGTCCACCGGGATCTGCACATCCCGGTAGACCCGATCGTCGGCGTCGAAGACGGGCCCACCGAAGACGCTGACGGCGAGGTCGTCGACCTCCACATCGCTCAGGACGGCGTCCTCGAGCCGACCCCACAGGCCCGCTTGGGCGCTCTGGTTGAAGGTGTCCATCTGCGGCGCGATGTTGGTGTAGTAGAACGAATCCCGGTTGGCCGCGTCGACATCGGCGGCCGATCCCCACAGCAGGTCCGCCCGGCGGGCGATGTGCCCGCGGTCGAGGCGGTTGTTCCGATAGAGCTCGTTGCCGACCTGCGCGGACGCGGCGAAGCGCGGGTCGAGGCGGAACTCGAGGCCCTCGCGCGGCGCGTCCCGCAAGGTTGCGCCGTCGATATTCCAGGCGACCCAGGCCGCCAGCCGGCGGGACGCGCGCAGCGCCAGCGAGAAGTGGGTGTAGTCCGCCACCGACAGCCCCTCGGTGGTCATTGCGATGTCCGGCTGCAGGGTGGGGGACATCGTCGGCAGATCCACGGTGACGCCGAGGAATGTCGGTGCGTAGCCGAGCGATTCGGCCGCTGTGTCGATCGCTTCGCGGGTCGGCGAGGTCTCGGAGCTCGGGGGGATGGTCACGGCAACGTCCTCTCCGGTGAACGGCTCGCGGAAGCCCGAGGGGGATCGGGCCGGTACGTCGTCCGCTGCGAGCCGCTGATCCCATGGTGCGCGGGCGGAGCGGCGCGGTCACCGGGGTACCCGGATGGCGCCGAGCCGGATACCTGCCCGCTCAGCCGTGGCGGCGGGACTCGAAGAAGTCGACCAACAGTCGGGCGCATTCCGGTTCGAGAACCCCGGCCTGCACTTGGGGGCGGTAGGTCAGCCGCCGGTCGCGCACGACGTCCCAGAGCGAGCCGACCGCACCGGTCTTGGGCTCCCAGGCCCCGAAGATCACCCGTTCGACCCGGGCGGCGACCAGCGCGCCGGCGCACATCGTGCACGGTTCCAAGGTGACGACGAGGGTGGTGCCGCCCAGCCGCCAACCGTCGCCGTGGACCCGCGCGGCGGCCCGCAGGGCGAGCACCTCCGCATGGGCGGTCGGGTCGCCCGACGCCTCGCGCAGGTTGGTGGCGGCAGCGAGTTCACGGCCGTCGGCATCGACGACGATCGCGCCCACCGGCACCTCGTCCGGCGGCGACGCGGCGGCGACCTCGAGCGCCCGACGCATCAGCCGCTCGGGGTCGCCCGCTCCGGTCATGCCTACCGTCAGCGCGGCAGCCGATCGAGCACCGCGGCGAGCTGATCGGCGAACCCACAGCGCTGGGCGATCGAACCGAGCTGCTCATCCGGGTAGAGGTCGGTGTCGGCGACGATCACGCTGAGCACCGGCTCGGGCAGGCCCAGATCCGACAGGATCCCGGCGTCGCCCTCCTCCCACGGATCGATGTCGTCGAGGTCGTCCGGGTCGATATCGGGGACCTCGATATTGAGCGCGTCGAGGACCTCGGCGGCGATGTCGTAGTCGAGGGCCGCGGTGGCGTCCGACAGCAGCAGGCGGGTACCGGCGGGGGCGGGGCGCACGATCACGAAGAACTCGTCGTCGACGTCGAGCAGCCCGAACACGGCACCCGCGCTGCGCAGTTCCCGCAGTTCGGTCTCGGCCGCGGCCAGACTCGACAGCGCCGTCGCACTCATCGCCGTGCACTTCCATTTGCCGTCTTCGCGAACGACCGCGATGCCGAACCCTTCCAGGTCGTCATCGCGCTCGGCGCTGCGTGACGTCCCTCGCTGTTGAGCCATGACGCAACGGTAGTCGGCCCCGTGCGCACGGTAGAAGTCCAGGCCACCCTCGCGGCGACAGCAGGCCCCGCGGGCGCCGGTTGGACCCATCGCTCGGTGGCGATGCGGCGGTATGCAAACGCGTCCGACGGGCATATGCGACCCTCAGGCGATGAGCCGCATCGACACCACCCCCCTCCCGCCGGTCTGCATTCTCGGGCTGGGCCTGATCGGTGGATCGTTGCTGCGGGCGGTGCGCCGCAACGGCCATGCCGGGTACGGCTGGAATCGTTCGCAGGCCGCCGTGCACCGGGCTCGCGAGCGGGGGTACGACGTGCGATCGGACCTGGACGCGATCCTGACCCGCGCCGAGACCGAGGGCGCTCTGATCGTCGTCGCGGTGCCGATGCCCGCGGTCGAGGAGATCTTCGCGCGGATCGCGAAGGTCGCGCCGAGTTGTCCGGTCACCGATGTCGTCAGCGTCAAGGGACCGGTCGCGGCCGCCGCGGCCCGGCAGGGGCTGTCCGATCGTTTTGTCGGTGGCCACCCGATGGCCGGTACGGCGCATTCCGGGTGGGACGCGGGCGACGCCGACCTCTTCGACGGAGCGGTCTGGGTGGTCGCGGACGATCCCGGCGCCGACCCGCGGGTGCGGGCCCTGGTCGAACAACTCGCCGGCGAATGCGGCGCGACGGTGATCGCGGCGGGGTCGGTCGAGCACGACGCGGCGGTCGCCCGCATCTCGCATCTGCCACACCTGCTCGCCGAGGCGCTGGCGATCGTCGGCGCGCAGGACGACCTGGCCGCGCGGCTGGCGGCGGGCTCGTTCCGCGATGGCACCCGGGTCGCGGGCACCGCGCCCGCGCTGGTGCGGGCGATGTGCGAGGCGAACGCGACCGCGTTGGTGACCGCCCTGGACGAGGCGGTGGACCTGCTGTCCGCGGCGCGTCTGGCGTTGGTCGAGGACGGCTCGACCGAGGCCCTGGTCGAGGCCGGTTACGCCGCCCATCAGCGGATCGCCCGGGTGCGCGCGGGCGATGCGCCTCCGGCGCCGACCGCGTCGTAACCTCCCCGCCCGGCGCCGTTCCCCACGCCGGGCGTGCCGAGGCGATCGGACCGTGGGTAAGGTTAGCCTTACGTTCAATCATCGATTTGCTCGCGCGCTGACCACGTCGCGCGTCCCGGCGGATCTCCCAGCCGACCTGCCCGGCTGGAAAGGGGACATCAATGGCCCGCAGAGGCTTCCAGGGCGCGGTGCTGCGCACCTTCGGCGCGCGTGACCACCTGGCGACGGTGACCGACATCGAACGGATCGCCCCGCACTTCCAACGGGTGCGGTTCGCCTGTGCCGACATCTTCGAGGATCTGTCGCCCGGCCCGACCGCGTGGCTGCGCTTCTGGTTCCCGGACCCCGACGGCTCCGATACCGAACACCAGCGGGCCTACACCCTCGTCGAGCACGACGAGTCGGGCGGGAGCTTCGCGGTGGACTTCGTCCTGCACGAGCCGGCGGGCCCGGCCTCGTCGTGGGCGGTGCGCACCGAAGTCGGGTGGACGGTGCCGGTGATGGCGCTCGGGTCGCGGCCGTTCGAGGTGCCGGAGGAGTTGCCGGCCGGCTACCTGTTGATCGGCGACTCGGCGTCCACCCCGGCGATCAACGGGGTGCTCTCCGTGCTGCCGGAGACCGTGCCGGTCGAGGTCTACCTCGAACAGCACCATCAGGACGACCCGCTGATTCCGATCCAGCACCACCCGCGGCTGCGGCTGCACCGGGTCCCGCGACAGGATGCGGGGTCCCTGGCGGCGGCGATCGAGGCGCGCGACTGGTCCGACTGGTACGCCTGGGCGACGCCGGAGTCGGCATCGCTGAAGTCGGTGCGGGCGCGGCTGAAGGACTTCGGCTTCCCCAAGACCGAGGTTCACCAACAGGCCTATTGGATCCACGGCAAGGCGATGGGCAAGCGGCGCGGCGATGCCGAGCCGACGGCCGACGAGCCGCAGGCGACACCCATCGCCGACGCCTCGTCCCCCGCCGGCCTCCCATCCGCTGTCGACGCCGCCCCCACCGAGACCCCGTCGCCGGTCGATACGCCCGCGGCGGGCACCCCGCCGTCGCTCCCGTCGATATCGCCGGTCCCGGACTCCGAATCAGCCGCCACACCGGCCGGCCCCGCAACGATCGACCCCGTACCGACCGGCTCTGTACCGGCGGCCGCAAGCGCGCGACCGGCCGGACGCTGGCGATCCCAGGCCGGAGCTCGACTGCTCTCCCCGCTGCGCCCGACGCTGATCGTCGCCGGCGTCCTGCAGGCGATCGTCACCATCCTGCAGTTGGCCCCGTTCGTGGTACTGGTCGAGTTGGCACGGCGTCTGCTCGCCGGCGCCGAGGCGGCGCAGCTGTGGCCGCTCGGACTGTGGGCGGTCGGCCTGCTCGGCGCTGCAGCCGTGCTCGAATCGGCACTGTTGTTGTGGCTGCACGCCGTCGACGCCCGCTTCGGACGGGATCTGCGCCGCAGGTTGCTCGACAAGATGGCCCGGCTGCCGCTCGGCTGGTTCACCACCCGCGGTTCCGGCGGCGTCAAACAGCTCGTTCAGGACGACACCCTGTCGCTGCACTACCTGGTGACCCATGCGGTGACCGACGCGGTGGCCGCGGTGCTGACCCCGCTGTTGGTGCTGATCTATCTATTCACCGTGGACTGGAAACTGGCTCTGCTGCTGCTGGTTCCGGTGCTGGTCTACGTGCTGACCACCTACACGATGGTCATCCGCTCGGGCGCGAAGATCCAGCTCGCGCAGCGCTGGGCGACCCGGATGAACGGCGAGGCCGCCGGCTACCTCGAGGGTCAACCGGTCGTGCGGGTCTTCGGAGGCGCCGCCGCGTCGTCCTTCCGTCGCCGGCTCGACGCCTACATCGCCTTCCTGGACGACTGGCAGCGCCCCTTCGTCACCCACAAGACGGTGATGGACATCGCCACCCGGCCGGCGACCTTCCTGTGGCTGCTGGTCGGTGTCGGCACGCTGCGGATCATCGGCGGCGGACTCGACCCGGTGGACCTGCTGCCGTTCCTGTTGCTCGGCACCACCTTCGGTGCCCGGCTGCTCGGCATCGCCTACGGGCTCGGCGGGGTCCGCGAGGGCACCACCGCCGCGCGCACCTTGCAGGTCGCCCTCGACGAGGCCGAGCTCGAGACCCGTCCCGCCGATACTGCGACCACCTCCGGCGGCACCGGACGGGTGGTGTTCGACAACGTCACCTTCGGATACCGCCCCGATGTACCGGTGTTGACCGATATCTCACTGACTCTGGAGCCGGGCACCGTGACCGCGCTGGTCGGGCCGTCCGGGTCCGGCAAGTCGACGCTGGCAAGCCTGCCGGCGCGCTTCCACGACCCCGGCGCCGGGACGATCCACATCGACGGCCGCGATATCCGCGAGCTGACCGCCGACGAGCTGTATGCCCGCGTCGGTTTCGTCTTCCAGGACGCCCGGTTGGTCGCCGGGACCGTGCGCGAGAACATCGCGCTCGCCGCGCCGGAGGCGACGGACGCCGATGTCGAACGAGCCGCCCGCGCCGCACAGATCCACGATCGGATCCTGCGGATGCCGCACGGCTACGACACCCCGCTCGACGGGGCCTCGACCCTGTCCGGCGGCGAGCGCCAACGGTTGACGATCGCCCGCGCGATCCTGGCCGATACCCCGATCCTGATCCTCGACGAAGCGACCGCCTTCGCCGACCCGGAGTCCGAGTACCAGGTGCAGCGGGCGCTGAGCAGCCTCGCGGAGGGCCGCACGGTCCTGGTGATCGCCCACCGGCTGCACACGATCACCGGTGCCGATCGCATCGTCGTGCTCGACGAGGGGCGCATCGCGGAGTCGGGAACGCACGAGAGCCTGCTGGCCGCCGATGGCCGCTATCGCCAACTGTGGGAGGCGATCCCCGTCGAACAGGTGGTCGGCTCGACCGCCGAGGAGGTCTCCCGATGATCCGCACGGTGTGGAATCTGTTGCCCGCCGGCAGCCGCGGTCGAGCGGTGACCTACGGCGTCCTGTCGGTGCTGTCGGTGGTGCTGCGCGCCGCCGGTGTCGTTGCGCTGGTCCCCTTGATCGGGGCGCTGTTCACCGATGCGCCCGGCGACGCGCTGCCCTGGTTGGGGGTGTTGACGGCCTGCACGCTGCTCGGGTGGGTGGTCGACGCGCGGACCGCGACGATCGGCTTCGATCTGGGCTTCACCCTGCTCGATACCGCGCAGCATGCGGTGGCCGACCGTCTCGGCCGGGTGCCGATGGGGTGGTTCACCGCCCCGAATACCGCGAAGGCCCGGCAGACGATCGCCGCCAGCGGCCCGCAGTTGGTGCAGTTGTTCGCCTACCTGTTGACCCCGTTGATTCAGGCGGTCTTGGTGCCGGTGGCAATCGGTCTGGCCCTGCTGGCGGTGTCGTGGCCGCTCGGTCTGGTCGCGCTGGCCGGAGTGCCGCTGCTGCTCGGCGCGCTGTGGGCGTCCGGACGGCTGACCGCGAACGCCGATGCCGCCGCGTCGGAGGCGAATGCGGCGTTGACCGAGCGGGTGATCGAGTTCGCCCGCACCCAGCAGGCGCTGCGGGCGGCGCGGCGGGTGGAGCCGGAGCGCAGCCACGCCGGGGCCGCCCTGGACGCCCAGCACGGCCGCACGATGCGGCTGTTGCTGCTGCAGATCCCGGGGCAGATCCTGTTCAGCGTCGTCACCCAGATCGCGTTGATCGCGCTGGCGGTGACCACCGTCGTGCTCACGGTGCGCGGGTCGTTGACCATCCCGGAGGCGATCGCGTTGATCGTCGTGATCGTCCGTTATCTCGAACCGTTTGCCGCGCTCGGCGATCTCGCGCCGGGCGTGCAGGCCACCGCCGGCACCCTCGCCGGGTTCCAGGCGGTGCTCGACGCGTCGGATGCGTCCGAGGCCAACCCCTCGGACACCCCGATCACGGGAGGCGCGGCGCCGGCGGTCGAACTGCGGGATGTCACCTTCGGCTACGGCGACGACGCCCCGGTCCTCGATGGACTGTCGGTGACCTTTGCCCCCGGATCGACCACCGCGATCGTCGGGCCCTCCGGCGCCGGCAAGTCGACGGTGCTCGGGCTGATCGCCGGGCTGACCCGCCCCGGCAACGGGACCGTGCTGATCGACGGGCAGTCGACCGACGCGGCCGCACATCCGGCGGTGAGCATGGTCTTCCAGCACCCGTATCTCTTCGCGGGCACCATCCGCGAGAACGTCGCTGTCGGCGATCCGTCGGCCGACCCGCAGCGGTTCGACGAGGCGCTGGGCCGGGCCCGCGTCGACGAGATCGTCTCGCGGCTGCCGGACGGCCTCGATGCGCAGGTCGGCGAGGCGGGGTCGGCGCTCTCGGGTGGTGAACGGCAGCGGGTGTCGATCGCGCGTGCCCTGCTCAAGCCGGCGCCGATCCTGCTGATCGACGAGGCGACCAGCGCCCTGGACACCGAGAACGAGGCCGCGGTGGTCGCCGCTCTCGACGACGACCGCGTCGCCCGCACCACCGTGGTGGTCGCCCATCGGCTCGAGACGATCCGCGGGGTCGATCGGGTGCTGTTCCTGCGCGACGGCGGGATCGTCGAGGACGGTTCGGTGGCGCAGTTGTTGGACGCGGGCGGCGAGTTCGCCGAGTTCTGGCGGCAGCGGGTCGACGCCGCCGGCTGGCGGATCGGACCGATCGCCACCGCCGACTGACATGCCCTAGCGTTGAGGCATGGAGACCTGGTCGCTGGGACCCGAAGACGGCACGTTGACCCTCCGCACCGGAGTGGCCGGTCGTGCCGCTCGGATGGGCCATCGCCTCACCCTTGCTCCGCAGTCCTGGTCGGCGACGGTCGACTGGGTGGACGACCGTCCCGCCGCGGTGCGGCTGACGGTGGATGTCGACTCGCTACAGGTCGAATCCGGTGAGGGCGGCGTCACCCCGCTGACCGGCGCCGAGAAGGCCGTCGCCCGTGGCAATGCGCTCAAGACCCTCAACGGGTCGACGTTCCCGACCGTCGAATTCCACGCCGATTCGGTGACCCCCGACGACGACGGCTACCGCCTAGCGGGGACGGTCACCATCCACGGCTCGACCCGGCCGATCGAACTCGCGGTAACCGTCACCCGAATCGACGGCGCCTGGCAGATCGACGGCGAGGCGATCATCGAGCAGACCGCGTTCGGGATCAAACCCTTCTCGATGATGATGGGCGCGATGAAGGTGGCCGACGCGGTGACCGTCACCCTCTCGGCGACGGTCACCGGAACCGACTGAGCGCGCCACCGCCGGCCGAGTGAGCGCGGCGGCAGCGCCCGGATTCAGCGGCGGGTGGCCAACCCCGGGTAGTCGATGATGAAGCCATCCGAATCGACGGTGACCAGGTTCGTCCCCACCGGCGAGCTGACCTCGACGGTGCCGTCTCCGACGTTGCGGTAGCTGATCTCGACCGACTCGACGCGCCCGGACAGCGGCCACACGTAGGCCACCGGCAGCACGATCGTCTCGGTGGTCTCCAGCACGCCCGCCCGGCGGATCGCCAGCGTGTTGAACAGCGGGCTGGAGATCATGTCGACGTCGAGCGCACCGCCGAGCTGCGAACGCTCGGGCTCCTCGCCGCCGCCGATCAGCCAGTACCCCTGGGAGTCGAGGCTCAGCGACAGTTGCCGGTCACCGTGGGAGGCGGTGGTCAGATTGATCGACAACCGCTTGGATACCCCGGCATCATCGGTGACCAGATCGTAGGAGGCACCGAAGGCCTCCTTGCTGTCCGTCGCCCGCACGATGAGCCGGCCGGTCACCTTCAACCGATTCCCGGTGAGCTGAACGCGGGCGGATTCCATGCGCGAACCATCCGGGCCGATCCAGGTGAGAATCCTGGGCCATCCCGCATCGCCCGCAGATCCCTCGCCCGTCGTTCCGGGGGCGGCCGCTGTCTCCGATGCTGCTGAAGTCACCAGTTAACGGTAAAGGACAATGTCGCGTTCCGATCGAATCCGACGGTATTGCTCTGCCGGAACCGTCCGATACGCAGGTGCGGACCCCGCCCGACCGGCCCGATGCGCACAAAAAAGCCAGCGAACAATGGTGCCGGAAATCATAGGAACCGCGGATACCGCTTATCGATCACATGCCGGCCTCCGGCGGCCGCAGGCGGTGGCGGCTCGTGTCCGGGCCGGCGCTGTCGGTGGGAACCAGTAACGTCCTGTTTCGGCCACAACGGGTGGTCGCCGGGCCGCCCGATCATCGGATGGTCGCGTTGGGCGGCTGCGCGGGAGCGGTCGGGTTCGGGTAGCTGCGTTCGGGTGGTTGCGTTCGAGTGTCTGAGGAGGTCGGTCCGGTGTCCGGTGGTCGCATGGTCGGGCTCTTCGCGGGCATCGGCGGCCTCGAGGCGGGGCTGGCCGCACACGGCTGGCGGGCCGAACTGCTGTGCGAGGTCGATCCGGGCGCCCGCGCCGTCCTGGGCGCGCATTTCCCGGATCTGCAGCAACACGATGACGTGCGCACCCTGCGCGCCCTGCCCGCCGGCACCGAACTGGTCGCCGCCGGCTTCCCCTGCCAGGACCTCTCTCAGGCCGGTAGGACGGCCGGGATCACCGGCGAGCGCTCCGGCCTGGTCGACGAGGTCTTCCGGTTGATCACCCGCCGTCGCGGGCCACGCTGGCTGGTCATCGAGAACGTGCCGTTCATGCTGCAACTCGGCCGCGGCGCCGCGATGCGGCACATCACCGATGCGCTGACCCAGCTCGGCTACTCCTGGGCCTATCGGGTGGTCGACGCGCGCGCCTTCGGGCTGCCGCAGCGCCGCCGCCGTGTGCTGATGCTCGCCTCCCGCACCGAGGACCCGCGCGAGGTGCTCTTCGGTACCGAGGCCGATACCCCGGAGACGGCCGATCCCGCGACGGTGCCGTGCGGTTTCTACTGGACCGAGGGGGTGCGCGGGCTCGGCTGGGCGGTCAACGCCGTGCCGACCCTCAAGGGTGGTTCCACCATCGGTATCGCCAGCCCACCGGCGGTGCTGACGCCGTCCGGGGAGGTGCTCACCCCCGGCATTACCGACGCCGAACGGCTTCAAGGGTTCGCACCAGGCTGGACCGCCCCGGCGGTCGAACTCGCCGGGGTTCGACCCGGGCATCGGTGGAAGCTGGTGGGCAACGCGGTCAGCGTGCGGATGGCGTCGTGGGTCGGCGAGCGCCTCGCCGACCCGATCCCCTACGACGAGACGAACGACGTGCCGTTGTTGCCGGGGCAGGCGTGGCCCACGGCCGCGTGGGGGCGCGGCGGCACGGTCCATCGGGTGACGGCGAGCGCGTGGCCGGTCACCGAGCCGTACCAGGACGTCGCCGGCTTCCTCGAGGAGGCGAGCCTGCTGTCGCCGCGGGCCACCGCCGGCTTCCTGCGTCGGGCGCGCAGCGGATCGTTGCGTTTCCAGCCGGGCTTCCTCGACGCGGTCGAGGCGCATCTGGTGCGGATGGGCGGCGCGGTCGAACGCGTCGCATGAGGCGACACCACCGGACGGTTCGTCCCGGTTGCGGGCCCGGAGGCATCGTTCGGGCGAGGATGGTCGGGCGATGAACGACGGCCTCTTCCCCCTCCCCCAGCCCCGACACCTGTCGGCGGCCCTGCGCGCGGCCGGGGTACGCCCCTCCGCCGAGGCCGACCGGTCGGACAAGAAGAACTACGCGCAGCGGCTGTCGAACCAGCTGGCCCGCACGATCGCCGACGGGCTGCGCGGGCGGTACCCGACGATCACCCCCGATGCGGTCGGCCGCGGGCAGGAGGCGGCCGTCGACGTCGCCAAGGGGCGCAAGCGGCTCGACGTCAAGGCGATCGACCCGATCCTGGGCCTGGTGCTGTGCGTATCGATCAAGACGTACAGCTTCCAGGACTACAGCCCGTCGAGCGGCAAGCTCGGTCGCTGGACGAAGAACATCGTGCGCAACGACCATGAACTGCGCGGCGAGTCGATGGTGCTGCACCAGCGGCAGCCGTACAGCGTCCTGGTCGGGGTGCTGTTCACCCCGTACGCCGCCTGCGAGGACGGCGATCCCCGGCAGAGCAGCGACGTCGGCAAGTCGTCGTTCGCCCACCAGGTGACCACGCTGGCCAAGCGCGCCGGGCGCGGGAAGCGACCGGTACACGGGCTGCCCGACAAGGCGTGGGTGGACATCGGTGCCGAGGACAACCGGCACGATCTGTTCGAGCGCGTCTTCATCGGCCTCTACGAACCGGACGGCCCCGATATGGGCGCGGTGCGCTTCTTCGACGTCGAGAACGCTCCGCCGCGCAACGGCCGCCCGACCGAGGCGGCCACCCTCGCCTTCCCCGAGTTCCTCACCGCCGTGCACGAGGAGGTGGTGCGCCGCAACCGCTTCGCCCCCACCTGGTCGGACACCGACGACGACGAGGACTGAGCCCAATAACTCGAATACGCGTCCTGAGCCGATAGAACTCGCACCAAGGGCGGGGCGTTCAGTCACACATGGCCGAGACGCCTCTCCGGACTGCAATCGCGGCCACTATCAATGCCAACGCCTTTTCCTCTGCAGCAAAGGCGCCAAGTGCACCCAAAACAGCTGCCACGTCGTCCGGGAAGTCACCTGACAAATGTCGAGCCACTCCTGACGAACATATTTGTTGGCGGAACGATTCAAATCTGCCCTCGAACCACTCCTTACCAAAGCGGGCTTTCTCTTCGGAGTCCTCGCCGCCGATCCCTAACCCTTCGCCAAGGAGTTCTCCGCCCAACATGGAGAACAGACCATCCATCGCGAGAGGCTCCAAATCGGACACGGAGACGATATCGCTCACAGAACCTTACCTTTCAATGCTTGCCCTACCACACCTGCAACGAGCCCGGAGATCACATCAGTAATCTCATGCGTCGAATCCTTTAGTTCATCTATGCGGTTGAACGTTGGGGTAGCCGATATGAGCTTCGTGAGGGTAAAGTACGACAATGGGTAGTTAGCATCCGTCAGTCTGCTATCCTGCAACCCCAGAGTCAGTAGGGCATCAGAAACCGCACCCTTATTCAGACTATTCAAGGCGTCCATCAGCGTTTCAATTTCGATTCGTTCGATATCTTCGGCTACTGATGCAGGATAGTCCGTACACAAGCCTTCTATCTTGCGTCCAACGTCCAGACAGGAGAGAGAAATAGCACGGTCAAGGCCTTCTATCATCCGTATATATCCTGGCTGCTTCGCAGAAGTCTTGAATGCCTTCGATTCCTCCAAGCTTCGCCAATTCGATTCCGGCATCGACGACTCTGTGGCCGCCGCCTGCCCAGCCATGTTAACAACACCCCATAACATAGCTGTAACCCCGGAGGAATCCCGAATCGCCGCATGATCGAACAGTCTCTTAATGCGGGAATCGACTGCCGGATGCGTTTCAGGCGGCCTAACGAAGAGCGGGGCAGAGGATAAAGCAACCGCCAACAATCCCATAACCGAGCCGAGCAGAGCTATCCCTCTCTCCTCACCGCGACCCTCAACCATACGAGCGAGGACATCGAATGCGAACAAGTCCGCTTCAAACTCCTGCTCATGAAGGCCCATCCGTTCAGCATCACCGGAAGCGTTGAAAGTGTTCAGCGAATGCTCAAGAACCGCATGCCCGACTTCGTGCGCCAATATGAAGATGGTTCCTAGAATCCTCAGATTTCCATGGTTGATAGTCGCGCGAAATCCGAGGCGCGTTCCGATTTGAGGCGAAATTCCGAAATACCGCTGATTGAGCAGTCGGTACCGCAGAGCGCTTCCACCCGCCTTCACGATGGGCGTGAAGCTGTGGTCTGACTGGAACCGGAGAACCTCTCTCGCCATTTTTACAGAAGAAACCAGCCTGGAGCGGCTCAACGATCTCGACCAGACTAAATTTAGATCGCAAAGATACCCGACCAGCGAAAATATGCCATCAGACATCCTGATCAAATAGCTGCCGTCCGGCATAATTTCCGTGACAGCCGTGGCAGTGTCCCTGTAGCTGAACCCGACAGTCACGATACCCGAACGCTGCTCATCCGAAATACCGGCAATATCTCCGATCTCATGAAAGATCGACCTGATTGATTCCTCCATCAGCCGCATGATCGAATCGGGATCGGAAAAGTCGCCGAAAGTAGAACGAAGTCGTTTTCCTTGAAAGCGCCCATTATTCAACGAGGCAATAACCTCCAACCCCAGATCGGACGACTTCAATAGTTCAACTTCAGCCCGTCTACCCGTCAGTAGGACGCTCCGCCGGCGCCCAGCCGCGCAACGAGGGTCACCGTAGTATTCGTCGCTCACCCACATGCCAATCACTAGGGTTTCATTCCTGCGCCGCGATGCTATATCCTGGCACGCTATTTCCAGCCCAGCGCACCGGTCGTTGTCGAGACTAGCCTGGAACGGCAACACAGGCGACAATGACAGGCGTGCCGACACCTTCGGGACCGACGACGGACGCGGCGACCAGCGCGCGCATGTCCCGGCAGCGCACCCGCGATACCGCGCCCGAGGTGGCGCTGCGTCGGCAGTTGCACCGCATGGGTCTGCGCTATTTTGTCGACCGGGCACCGCTGCGGACGCTGCGTCGCAAGGCGGACGTCGTCTTTCCGCGGCTGCGCATCGCGGTCTACGTGGACGGCTGCTTCTGGCATTCCTGCCCCGAGCATGCGACGTTCCCGCGCAACAACGCGCAGTGGTGGGCGGACAAGCTCGCCGGCAATGTCGCGCGCGACCGCGATACCGATCGGGTCCTGCGTGAGGCGGGCTGGACCGTCGTGCGTATCTGGGAGCACACCGACGCCGACCAGGCGGCCGCCGAAGTTGTCGCGGCGGTCCGATCGGTCCGGAACCCGTCCCCGACCCCGGACCGCTGACCCCGGCGCGCTGACTCCCAACCTCTGACCTCGGACCGCCGACCCCCGCGCACGCTCCCCCGGCCCTCGCCACCGGACCCGCGGAAGTGACACCTTCTTCGATCGAACCGCAGAAACCGTCACTCTCCCAGCGCCTGCGGCCGGGGTCGGGCGGGGCCGCCGCCTCCGGGCCCGCCGAAGTGACACTTTCTTCGATCCAGGCGCAGAAATCGTCACTCCCGCAGTGCCTGAGGCCCGGGGGCGCGGGGCCGCGCGCTGGGCGGGGCCGGGCGGGCCGCAGGCAGGGCGGGGCCGGGCGCCAGTGCCAGGTGCGCGGGCGCCGGGAC
>NZ_BCRN01000007.1 GCF_001552615.1 Millisia brevis NBRC 105863 | reverse complement strand
CACCTCGACCACCTCTACAGGTCGCGCGTCTTTGAGCGCGCCGGAGCGGACGCTGCGACGTACCGACACCCCGTCAGGACTTTCCTCCACGGGGAAGTCCACGAACAGGTATCCACCAGGCTTGATCGCCCCGTACATCCCGCTCAGATGTTCAACGAGATTACTGAATTCACTCGGGTCATCGACGCGACTATCCCAAGCGTCTGCGTACGCGAGGGAGTTCCCGCGACACATGATCAGCTCGAAGACTTGGGGGAACGCATGGGCCAGCTCGTTCCAGCGAAGCAGCAGCGGCTTCGCTGGAACACCCGCTGCGTCGGAGTTCGCGCAGAACTGCTTCAACATCTCGGCGCTCCCGTCCGAGCACACGATGCTGTGCCCGAGCTTGAGCAGCTCGATGGTGCCGAAGCCAGTTCCCACAGCGCAGTCCAGAACAGGTCCGCGAATGCTGAGCTGGTCCGCGAGTCCGACGAACTGCTCAACGAAGCTGGACGAGTCTGTGCACACGTGGAGGTAGGCATCGAGCACCTCAGCGGGGTGGAGGTCGGAGGTCATCCTCGCGCCACTTCATTCGCGTCCCGCTGGGACTGGACGATCCGCAGAACCGAGGGACGATCAACCTTGCTGTTGTGACGAACGTCAGCAGGCAGCGACGTGCTGAGCCTGACAACGATCGGTCGCGGCACACCTGCACGGTCAGCTTGAAGATTCAGAACGAACTCATCAACCTCTGCAACCGAATCGGCAGGGAGGACATAGAACAGTTCGTCGCTCGGCTCTGAGTACACGACCGCGCTAATGGAAGCTCCCGTCGCCATGTTCCACATCTGCTCCAGGGAATCCGGGTAGAGGTCACCGCCGCCTGCTATACGGATCACGTCCTTCTTGCGGCAGACGAACCAAAGTCGCCCTTCCTCGTCGATATACCCGAGGTCCGCTGTTCGATGCCAGACGCGTTCGGTCACGACATCACGTAGCTTCGCGTGACGCTCAACGTCGGGGCGGTGGAAGTACGTCCGCGTCACACGACTGCCCGTGACAACGATCTCCCCAACTTCCTTCGGCGGAAGGCTGAACCGATGAATTGAGAAGTCGCGCTCATCAAACTCGGTCGGGACAACCGCAACTGCCATCTCATCCGCCACAGCCCCCAACGGGACGCCCGCCCCTGCGTAGGTCCTCGTACCGGACAGGAACACGAACTCAGGCGCGTCGATGACCGTGATCGGCATGACCGCCTCGGTGCTGGCGAACGGAATGCGGACCGTTGTATTGGGCAGAGCGGCTGAGATGCGCTCAATGAGGCGTCCGCTGAGCGCAGAACCTGCCGTTGCCGCGATCTTGATCGGTGGAGCATCCCTACCCGATTCATCGAGGAAACGGACCATCCTGTCCCACACGAGCGGCGATGCGAACACGTAGTCACAACCATGCTCGACCATCTGAGCGTGAACCGACTCGATGGGAATCCGAAGTGGTTGCAATGTGGTTACATCGGGCAAAACTGCGGTGCGACCGATCGCAATGGCGACAAGCGCGAGGTGCGGGAACAGGCAGAACTCGGTCTTGATCTGGGTGGCCGCAGAATAGTAGCGAATCTGCGAGGCAAGTTCCCGCGACGCCCAGGGCACTCCCTTAGGGATTCCCGTCGTCCCGCTCGTGTACAGCATGAGAATCGGGTCGAGTACGTCACATGTGGGCGACCACCGCTGACCTATCTCGTCTGTGGTCGTGGCTGACGCAACACCCGTTGGGTCGAAGTGAGTCAGACCGAGCGTCTCATCTAGCTTGCTCGTCGTCACCCAGACTGTCGCCTGTAGCTCACCGATGCACTGCCTCAAGGTGTTCTCGGACGAGTTCGGGTCCAGCAGCGCGGGGGTGATGTTCTCGGAGAAAGCCCCGAAGCAGGCGACGACGAAATCCAGGTCGAGGGAGCCCGTTGTCACGACATTGCCCCCAGGTTCGGCACCCGAAGCGACCATGCTCCGCCCCGCGTCGGTGGCGCATACGAGCAGCTCGTGAAAGGACAGCGACCTTCCCGTCTTCGCTTCTATGACCGCTTCGTCGTGCGGTCGGTCCCGCGCCGACACTATTAGTGAATCCAAGAGAACGTTGCCCGTGTAGTGGTTCATTCCGCCCTTCGGTCGATCAACGTCGCTTGCCAGGGTGATGGGGCGACCTGATTGCCAGGGGGATGGCACTGGCCAGCCGGGATCACTGTGGCACGTTGCTGAGGATGCCTGTCGTCGGCGTCTGGGTCAAATTGGGGTCGGGTCTTGCACGGTAGAAAGGTCCTTCGATGACCAGGATCCCAAATCGACTCTGAACTGCGTATATGGGCAGACCGTGGGGGACAACCGCAGATAGTGAGATGGATCGAAGGGTTACTGGTTCAAGTCCAGTTGGGGGAGAAGGCAATACGGTGGGCCCGGTGCTACGGCATCGGCCCCCCTCTTGTTCTCGGCCGCCGGTTCAGGTCAGCAGCGGGGTCAGACGTTGGCCGGCCTCGCGCAGGGTGCCCAGGATGTCCTCGTGCTGCGGGGGCAGACCGTGGGGGAACAGCGCGACCAGGCCCGCCTCGAGCTCGTCGTTCGGACCGTAGATGGGGATCGCGATCCCGTCGCACCCGGCGGGTTGCCCGGTCGACACAGCGAAACCCGCCGCGCCGAGGGTCGATACGCGCTCCCACATCGCCGTCGACGGCGGTATTCCCGCCTCGGCGATGCCCGCCGCCAGTCGATCCTTCGCCGGTGGTGAGCCGGCGATGCTGTGCAGGACCAGCAGCCCGACCGGGTCCAGACCGGTGGGCCGGCCGGTGCGCAGCTGCGCCGGCATCGGGAAGTCCTCGTCCTCGTCGAGGGCGGCGATGTGCTGCTGTTCGAGCCGGAAGACGTGGATGCCCGCCCGGACAGTGCGTCGGAGCGAGGCCAGTTCGTCGCGCACGGCCCGCGGCATGCGGGTCGCGACGTTCGGTCCGGTCATCTCGCGCACCTTGCGCCCCAGCGCAAATCCGCGCAGGTCGGGCAGGCGGATCAGGTACTCCTCCTGCTCGAGCAGGTTGACGATCCGATAGGTCGTCGCGCGCGGCATCGACAACTCGTCACAGATGTCCTTGGCGGTGGTCCCCGGTCCGCGTCTCGCGACCACCTCCAGGACCGCCAATGCCGATCGGATGGCCTTGGGCTGCTTGGCCCGTAGATCGCCGTGACGGCGACCCTCCGATGTCATCCGTATCCTCCCAGGACGTCCGCCTGGACCGCGAGGTCGTACGAGCCGATATTCGCCGGCCGACCGCTGCGGCGCAGGCGGACGTGGAACGACACGAAGACGCCCAGGGACACCAGTCCGAAGGCGGCCACGCCGAGCCCCGAACCTCGGGTGATCTCGACCGTCAGATGCGTGACCAGGCCGAGGAGCAGGGCGACGGCCGCCGTCACCGCAACGATGACCGGCCGCGGCGTACGTTCGCCGACGCGGGTGAGGAAACGCGGCACCGACGCGCAGACCAGCAGGTAGGCCAGGATGAAGCCGGCCGCGGCCGCCACGATCGTCGTCTGCATCAACGGCCAGACGGGGACACCGAGCAGGAGCAGGACCACCGGCCCGACGGCGATCACCGGTACCGCTGCGCAGGCGGCGGGCCACGGCGTCCGCAAGCGGCGGTGGGTTCGACCGAGCGCCGTCGGGACCACCCCGTCGCGGGCCAGGGCCAGCAGCACCCGGGCCAGGGCGTTGGTATGGGCGATCGCCGCCGCCAGGAACGATGTCGCGACGATCGCGTCCACCGCGACCGCCGCCCAGTCCACACCGTAGGCGCGGGCGAGGTCGTCGACGGGGCTCGAACTGGACGTCAGGCTCTGGCCCACCGCGCCGAGCCCGACATCCTGACCGTAGGTGGCGAGCATGTAGAGGATGCCGGTGCCGATGACCGTCCAGGTCAACACGCGGGGCACCACGGCGCGCGGCCGGCGGGCCTCGACCCCCAGCGTGACCGCGCTTTCGAAACCGACAAAGGCGGTGATCGCCAGGGCCGCGCCGACCGCGACCAGGATCGGATCCGGCGGGGCGGAGAAGGCCATCCCCGGTTCCCGCCAGCCGACGCGGACGATCAGACCCACGACGAGCGCCAGGATGGCGGTCACCGCGATCGCCTCGATGACCAGGGTGATCCTCGTCGATATCCGGACACCGACGATCACGATCGTCAGGCAGGTCGCCGCCAGGATCAGCAGGATCACCGACAGCCCGGCCCCCGAGACCGGCAGCCCGGCGCGGGTGATCAGGTTGCCGATCGCTCGGCTGCTGCCCATCAACGCGAACGCCACGATGAACGCGTATCCGGCCAGCAGCGACGCCGCCACACCGAGCGCGAAGCGCGGACCGAGCCCGAGCGCGGTGAAGGTGTACAGGCCGCCGGGGGCGACGATGCGGCGGGCGAACTGATTGATCGAGGTCGTCACCAGCAGCATCACCGCGACCGCTATCAGCATCGCGAAGATCAGTCCGGAACCCGCGACCCCGGAGATCAGCAAGGGGAAGGTGGCGGCCACGCCGGCCGGTGCGACGGCGGCCACCGACTGTCCGAGGACGTCGACCGGGTCGAGCCGGCGGCGGTCGAGCCCCTGCATCGGGGAGGTCCGGGGGAGCCCGGCCACTCGCGGCGGGGCCAGTACCGCCCGGTCCAGAGCATCCATCGTCAACTCCTCGCTCCCGGCCGTACGCGCGCACCCGACAGTTCCTTTCGGTGGGCGCGTAACCGGGAAGCCTACGATGCAGCCGTTTCGCTCGTGTGCGCATCGGGGTGACGTCTTCGAGGGATCAAAATGAGACAACCGGCGACGGCGTATCTCGTTTTGAACGCCGGTGATCTTCACAGAAAGGCTGTCGAGACTTAACACCCGCAGGGAATCGTCGGTTCGTGAACGTCTCGGGATCCGATGGAGCCGCACAGCGAACTCCGCAGATCACCTTCTCCGACAGAGTATGTCGTCGTCAAGGAGTCCAAACATGAGCATCCCCACAGACAGTCGACCGTCCGTCGTGGCACCGGCGGTTGTCCATCCGCTGGAAGTGCTGACCGCGGCGGAGATCGACGCCGCCCGCGAGGTCGCCGAGGCCAACGGGCTGCTGTCCGAGACCACCCGATTCGTCTACGTCGGGCTGGCCGAGGCACCGAAGGACGAGGTCCTCGCGTTCAAGCCGGGCGACGACGTCCACCGGGTGGTCAACGTCATGCTGCTCGACCGCGCGACCGCCGTCGGAACCCTCGCCGATATCGACGTCACCGCCGGCGTGGTGGTCTCGTCGCGGGTGATCGACGCCGCCGAGGGGCAGCCGGCGATCCTGGACGAGGAGTTCGACGAGATCGAAGGGTGGTTGATCGCCGATTCGACGTTCCGCGCGGCCCTGGCCAAGCGCGGCATCGACCCGGCGAAGGTCCGCGCGGTGCCGCTGTCCGCGGGCAACTTCGGCAACCCGGACGAGCAGACCCGGCGGATGTGTCGGGTGATCGCGTTCGTGCAGAACGACGAGATCGATCTGCCCTGGGCCCATCCGATCGACGGTCTCGTCGCACACGTCGACCTGTTGGAGGGCAAGGTCTTCGAGGTCCTCGATCACCAGGAGTATCCGGTCCCGGCCGAGCGCGGCGAATGGAACGCCGCGCCGCACGGCGACGGCAAGCCGCGCACCGACCTCAAGCCGATCGAGATCACCCAGCCCGAGGGGCCGTCGTTCACCGTCGAGGGCAACAAGATCAGCTGGGCGGACTGGGAGTTCCGGTATACCTTCGACGCCCGCGAGGGGCTGATCCTCCACCAGGTGGGCTTCGCCGACGACGGGGTGCTGCGACCGATCCTCAACCGGGCATCGATCCCGGAAATGGTTGTGCCCTATGGTGACCCGCAGCCCGCCCGGTACTGGATCAACTACTTCGACCAGGGTGAGTACATCTTCGGGCGCTATACGAATTCGCTCGAACTCGGCTGCGACTGCCTGGGAGAGATCACCTACTTCGACGCGGTGATCGCGGACGAGAAGGGTCATCCCCGGGTGATCAAGAACGCGATCTGCCTGCACGAGGAGGACTACGGCGTGCTGTGGAAGCACACCGACATGTTCACCCCGATGGCCGAGACCCGCCGCCAGCGTCGCCTGGTCATCTCCTTCTTCCTGACGATCGGCAACTACGACTACGGCTTCTACTGGTACCTCTACCTGGACGGCACCATCGAGTTGGAGGCCAAGGCGACCGGCATCGTCTTCCCGTCGGCCTATACCGGTCCGGACGGGTTCGCCACCGAGATGGCGCCCGGCCTGGGCGCGCCGT
The DNA here is from genome assembly GCF_001552615.1 of Millisia brevis NBRC 105863. GTDB lineage: Bacteria > Actinomycetota > Actinomycetes > Mycobacteriales > Mycobacteriaceae > Millisia > Millisia brevis. The sequence continues at coordinate 250,470 of NZ_BCRN01000007.1, read as the reverse complement.
TCCACCAGCACCTGTTCTGCGCGCGCCTCGACGTCGCGGTCGACGGGCACCGCAACTACGTCGAGGAAGTCGACGCGGTCCGCGTTCCGGTCGGGGAGAACAACCCGCACGGCAACGGCTTCCGGCAGCGTTTCACCCGACTGACCTCGGAGCTGCAGGCGCAGCGATTGGCCGACAACCTCCAGGCGCGGCACTGGATCATCTCCAATCCCGACAAGCAGAACCGCCTGGGCCGCAACGTCGGATACGCCCTCTACCCGGAGGGACAGCCGCCGCTGCTCGCGGACGAGTCGAGCGCGGTCTACAAGCGGGGCGCCTTCGGGCGCAACCACCTATGGGTCACCCGCTACGACCAGGCGCAGCGCTGGCCGGCGGGCGAGATCATCAACCAGGCGCCGGGTGACGACGGTTTGGCCGCCTTCGCCGCGGGGGACCGGTCGGTGGACGGCGAGGACATCGTGGTGTGGCATTCCTTCGGCCTGACCCACTTCCCCCGCCCCGAGGACTGGCCGATCATGCCGGTCGACTACGCGGGCTTCACCCTCAAGCCGGTCGGCTTCTTCGGCCGCAACCCCGCGCTCAACGCGCCGGTCGCCTCCTCCGGCCACGGCTGCCATCCGGCCGGCGGGTGCGAATCGGGCGCCGAGTGATGACCGCCCAACCGGTCGTCGGGCGGATCGGCGCGGTCCTGGCGGTGGTGTCGGTGGCGCTGCACCTGGCACTGGTCGCGTCCACGCCGACGGTGTGGATGGTCGTCATGCTCGCGCTGGCGGCGGTATGTCTGGTGTGCGCGTGGCATCTGTGGACCGCCCCCACCACCCGAACCTGGATTCTGGTGGCGATGTCGGGTGCGGCGATGCTCGTCGTCCACGCGGCGATGATGCGGCCGGGACCGGTCGATACGAGTCCGGCGGGACAGATGGGCGCCCACCACGGCGCGCACGGCGGCTCGGCGGCCGGCGGCATCGACGTGATGACGGCCGCGATGGTCGTCACCGCCGCCGAGGTGACGCTGGCGATCGTCGTCGTGGCGGCCGGCGCTCTCGCCCGGCGCGGCGGGCGACGGGCGATCGGCACGGGATCGCTCCGCACCGGACTGAGCGTCTGACGGCGGACCGCTTCGCCCCGCGGCAGGCTAGCTGCGGGGCGGGGCGGTGATCCGGGCGCGCAACAGCGCGACGCCGGGCCCGGTCAGTTCGTCGAGCACCGCCGGGCGGCCCACCATCGCCATCACCAGCGCCTCGCCGCGCCCGTAGACTTCCGGGCCGTCGCCGGCGACGAAGCCGACGTCCGAGGCGACAAACCGCAGACCGTGGGTGAACCGCCGGGGGCGGGCGAAGGGTTCCGGATGTCCGAGCACCTCGAGCAGGCGTTTGGTCTCGATCTGCCGGGGCCGGTTGAGGGGGCGCCGGATGTCCTGGTGGTGCACCATCGTGTCGGACAGCGAGACCCGCGGGGCCAGCAGCGTCGCCGGACCGCGCCCGATCCCGCACTCGAACATGTCGAGAAGTTCGGCCGGGGTATAGCGGCGATAGCGCTGCACCATCAGATCGTTCGTCCGGTCGACGTTGAAGCGGGCGCGCAGGATCGTGCCCGGATATCGCAGCACCTGCAGCGAGTCGTACAACAGGTGAGCGAGCACATCGCGCACCTGCCACCGCTCGCACAGCGTCGGACCCAGCCACTCCTCGTCCGAGAGGGTGCGCAGGAACGCGGCGAGTTCACACCGTTCCTCGGCCACCATCGAACGGATCCCCACGGCGGACACTCTATCCATGGAAATGTCACAGTCATCGCCGCCCAGCGGCGGGCGGCGGGACCGGCGTCCGGCCGGGGCCGATATCATCGCCCGAGGTCGCGTACGGCGACCTCGGGGGCGGTAGCTCAGTCGGTTAGAGCCGTGGACTCATAATCCATTGGTCGCGGGTTCGAGCCCCGCCCGCCCCACGTCAGGGCACCTTTAGGTGTCCGTCTCGTCCGTTGATCCATCACAAACCCATCACTTAAGGCATCGAGTACGTTCGCACGTCCCGGCGAACTCGCCCTCGTGTCATGTAGACGTCTTGCGTCATGGACACCCACGAGTGACCCAAGTGATCCGCCAACGTGCGTGCCGGTAACCCGGCATCGTCGCCGAGCGACGCCGCCGCCTTGCGGAAGCTGTGCGTCGTGACGTCCGGTAGCCGCACCTAGGGCGTGTCCTGTGAATATTGTGGCACTGGGTAGCGCATGATGCGTGTGTGGTTGGGCGTGGTGAACTGACCGATACGGCTTAGGCACGGATCGAGCCGTTGTTACCCGCTACGGGCGGTCGGGGTGGACAGTGGCGTGATCACCGGCAGGTGGTCAACGCGATCCTGTGGAAGCTGCGCACCGGCGCTCCGTGGCGAGACCTGCCCGAACGGTACGGGCCGTGGAAAACCCCACATGAACGGTTGCGCCGCTGGACCGCCGAAGGCACATGGGAACGCATCCTCGACCACGTCATCGTCAAAGACGACGCCGTCGGGAACGTCGAATGGACCTTCAGTATCGATTCCAGTTCCGAGCGGGCCCACCAGCATTCCGCCAGGGCCGGAAAAGGGGGCACCGCCACGGGGTGGATCGAACACCTCGCCGTCGAGGGGGAAGCACTCGGCCGGTCCGGCTGCGGGCTGACCAGCAAAATCCAGCTCGCTGTCGACGGGCGTGGTCTGCCGATGTCGGTGATCCTCACCCCGGGGCATGCCGGCGACAATCCGCAACTGTTGCCTCTGCTCGACCAGGTCCCGGTCGGTCGCGACGGGCCGGGTCGGCCACGTACACGCCCCGACCGAGTCCGGGCCGACAAGGCCTATTCCCACCCCTCGACCCGCGCCGCGCTGCGGCGACGCAAGATCGCGTTCACCAGCCCCGAGAAGAGTGACCAGATCTCCCGGCGCCGGGCCAAAGCTTCTCGCGGTGTGCGACCCACCAGCTTCGACCATCGGATCTAAGCACACCGCAACGTTGTGGAACCATGCTTCAACCGGCTCAAACAGTTCCGTGACCTCGCCACCCGCTACGCGAAACGGGCCGCGTACTACAGGGCGGAGATTCTTATTGCCGCTATCGTTCTCCGGCTCCGCCAGGATTCACAGGACACGGCCTAGTCGTAGTGCGTGTCTCTCCGGCCCGGATCGAGGGCGCGCCACACCCCGACCGCCGTCGATCCGGGGACGGTCCGCGCGGAAATCGACCGCCGTACCCGGTTCGCCCGCCGCCTCGCAGAAATCCTCCGATGACCAACCCGACCCGGCCGTAACCTCACCGAAGTCGTCGACACTACAAACCGCCGCATCAAAAGACGGCGGCCCACCCGGAAGGAACAGAACCATGGCCCTCAACCGCCCCGCCGTTCTCGCTGAAATCCGCGCAGCTGCCCGCGACGAACGTCCCGCACTACTCCCCGGCGCGGAGCTTGCCGGCGTCGACCTCTCCGGCGTCGACCTCTCCGGGGCGAACCTGACCGGCGCCGACCTCTCCCGCGCCGACCTCTCGGGCGCGATCCTCACCGGTGCATGTCTCACCGGCGCGTCCCTCTCCCGCGCCGACTTCTCCGGCGCGAACCTCGACGGCGCGTTCCTCAACGGCGCACACCTCACGAGGGCACACCTCACATACGCGGGACTGCATGACGCTAGCCTCAACGGCGCGCTCCTCACCGACGCGATCCTGACCGGGGCGATCCTGACCGACGCGATCCTCTCCGGCGCGGTCCTCGCTGGCGCAAACCTCGCCGGCGCGAACCTCTCCGGCGCGCTCCTCAACGGCGCGTTCCTCCCCGGCGCGAACCTCTCCGGGGCGAACCTGACCGACGTGTTTCTCTCCGGCGCGAACCTCACCGGTGCGAACCTCACCCGCGCGGACCTCGCCGGCGCGCTCCTCAACGACGCGGACCTGACCGACGCGGAAGGACTCGACCGATGAGCCGCTGCCACCGGGCGACCCCGCCCCACCGACCACCCCGCCCTGCTGTGCTACTCGCTGACCTCCGCTCAACCTAGGGGAGCGCCGAGCAATTGGCTAGCCGCGCCCGTGCTGTGCGCCCGGCTCGTTGACCAACATGATCAGCACCGTCCGGGCGCGGGCGAAGACCTTGCATGGAGCAACGCCCTCACGCCGGTGCGCCGGAGCCGAAGTATGTGGCCCTTCGCGGTGGGCCACCCGGTTCCTTCTTCACGTCCGTTCGATAGGCATCCAGAGCTCAGTCGTTGCGGTGCTGAAGTTCTCGGCGCGGTCGATGATCGCCACGATCGAGGGGCCGGGGCGCAGGCGCCACGGGTTGGAGGGGAACCACTCGGATGCCGAGGCTGCATAGGTCTCCTGCAGCGCGGCGGGGTATGAACCGCTCGTAAGGAACACCGCCCACGCGCCGGCCGGGACCTCAATGACATCGAGGTCGTCGGGCGCGGTGCTCTCGGCATCGAGCGCGACACCGTGCAGGTAGGTGAGCTCGCTCCCCTCGGTGTAGTCGGGATCGACGTCATCGCTGACCTGGAGGAGACCTGCGGGTTGGGTGTTGGCCAGCGCCTTGAGACGCGCGTGGTCGTCCGCGGACAGTGACGCGATGTGCGCTTCGATGTGGGGATTGGCGCCTTCGTGGATGAGCGGGACGCGCGCAGCGTGGCCGATGAGACGGAATGCCGGCCGGTAGGCGATACGAGTGTCCATGGATGTGTTCCCTTCGACAGTCAGGCGGAGCCTGAGCTTTGGTTGCGATCGAAGGGGGCCGCCGTGCTCCCGCACGTCACCGGGACCCGCGCCGTGCACGGCCCGGAATGCCCGACCGAATGCTTCGGCAGAGCCGTAGCCGTACCGAACCGCGACACCGAGCAACGCCGCACCCGCAACCACCTCGGCGGCGGCGACGGTCATTCGGCGTCGTCGGACGTAGTCCGAGAACGGCATCCCCGCCAGCGACGCGAACATCCGTCTGAGGTGGTATTCGGTCGTGCCGACGCCGCGTGCGAACCCATCGACGTCGAGGTCATCGGACAAGTGCGTCTCGACGTACTCGATCAGTCGGTTGAGCTCAGTGATCACGATGTCTCCCTTCGCGATCAAGCATGCGCGTCGGTTCCGGCGCGCACCCGATAGTTCCCGTCCGATCCGATCGGAGTTGCGCTCGCGGAGGTATGCGGACCGTGGCCCGACCACCCGGTTCTGTTCATCGTGAGGGGAGTGCCGTTCTACGGCGTCGGCTGCTGCAGTCGCTCCTCCGGCAGCGTTGGTCTCGCCATGCATCCAGCAGAGCTCCTCGCGGATGCGTTCGTCGTTCGGCGTGCTGCGATCGCGTTCCACAGGGTATCGGCACTGAGTTCATCAGGATCGAGGCTGACGCCGAGTCGGAGATCGGAGACGGTCGGCGTTGGCGCGTGGTTCGGCCATCTGAGGAGCGCGATCAACGCCCTCGGCGAGGTCACCGAATTCCGGCGCCTGCTGGGCCGGCCCGACTACCTGCTGCGGGTCAACGTCGCCGATATGGCCGCCTACGAGTTCTTCATCATCAATCGGCTCAGCCACGTCCCCGGTTTGAAGAGCATCGAATCCCACCAGACCATGAAGCTGGTCAAGGGCGTGCCGTAAGCCTGGTAGCTTGCTGCCGAGCCCCCCGGGCCGGCCCCAACCGGTCCCGATCGGCCGCCGCTACCGCGGCCGCCGATCGCCCTGGGAGCGCAGGACATTCGACAGAACGAGGGCCGCTCCCGCCGTGGAGCGGCCGGAAACGGGAGCAGCCCATGAGCAGCACCGCCCCCGACAACGCGACCGCTCCGCAGCCCGGATCGACACCCGCGACCAGCTACTTCGTGCCGGCGGGAGCCGACTCCTACACTCCCACCGAGCATGTCGGCGGAGCGTGGAACGACGAGGAGCTGCACTTCAGTCCGGTCGCCGGCCTGCTCGTCCACCACATGGACCGCTGGCGGAATCGACATGCCGACGCGGACAAGATGATCGGGCGCGTCAGCTTCGACATCCTGGGCCGCCTCGCCCGCGGCGATATCGAACTGTCCACCCGGGTGATCCGCCCCGGCCGCACGATCGAACTGCTGGAGACCACCGCGACCATTGCCGGTCGGGTGACGATCACCGCCCGCGCCTGGCTGCTGTCGGTCCAGGACACCGGCGCGGTCGCGGGCGGGAAGTGGAGTTCGCTGCCCGCGCCGGAGACCCTGCCCGAGTACGACCTGACCGCCATCTGGCCGGGTGGCTATATCGCCAGCGTCGTCGCCCGGCGTGCCGGCAAGCCCGAACCCGGGCACGCGCGGGTGTGGCTGCGCAGCCCGCTCGCGCTCGTCGCCGGGGAGGACTCGAGCCCCGTCGCGTCCTACATCGCGCTGATCGACACCGCCAACGGCATCGCCGTGCGGCAGCGTCCGGAGGACTGGATGTTCCCGAATCTGGATCTGACGGTGCACCTGTTCCGTCAGCCGTCCGGCCGCTGGGTCGGATTCGACACCACCGTCGCCTACGGCCCGACCGGTCAGGGATTGACCAGTTCGGTTCTGCACGATCTGGACGGCCCGCTCGGCTCGGCCGAGCAGATCCTCACCGTCCGGCCGAACGGCGAGGGCTGACGGGGCGGGCCCGCTCCGGGCCTCACCGCCGTCCGCCTCACCGCCGTCGAGCGATCACCGCAAAGGCATCGCCGTTCGGGTCGCGCGGTCGGCCGGTCACGTCGCCGACCACCGCCGACACCTCGAACCCGGCGGCGGCCAGTTCGGCCGCGACGGCCTCGGCGGTCAGGCAGTGCATCCAATTCCAGAACTGCCGGGCCTGCCGGCCGTCCTGGATCGTGTAGCGATCCAACACCAGACGCAGATCGGGGTACGTCCACCGCTCGTGGGTGCCGGTATAGGGCCGGTCGGACCAGAACCCGTCCATGAGTTGATCTGCGGTGACACTGCTTTCGGTGATTCCCGAGAAGCGTCCGGCGCCGGCGACGTCGAAGACGAACCGGCCGCCGTCCCGTAGCGCCGAGCGGGTGCGCGCCAGCAGCAACGCCCGCCGGTCGGGCGGCAGCGCGCAGTAGTCCTCGTAGATGAGCAGCGCCGCGTGGTGGCCGTCCCCGAGGTCGTCGGTCAGGTAGTCGCCGTGCCGGAAGTGCGCGGGCAGCGCCTCGGCGTCGGCCATCGTCCGGGCGTACTCGACCGACCGGCGCGAGGCGTCGATCCCCAGCACCTCGATACCTCGACCCGCCAGGCGGTGGGCGTACAGTCCGGGCCCGCATCCGAGATCGAGGACGCGGGATCCCGCCGTCAGGTTCAGCGTCGGAATCAGCCAGGCGACGGACCCGTCGATGAACGATCGCGGCCGCGACGCCAACTGCTCGTCGGGGTCGAGGTGTCGGGCGAGCATCTGTGCGGAGATATGTGGGTCATCCCAGAACTGTGGGGTGGTGAAGGCGCTGAACGGCGCCGGTCGGGACGTGGTCATCGGGGGCTCCTGATGGTGTGGCGAGTCGGCCCGCGCGACCGGATCGGTCGGCGGGCATCGGGCTGCGCGTCAGGAATTCACGGCCGCCACGCTATCAACCGGAGGGGCGAGCGCGCGGATCGATACGCCTATCTCCCCTTCAAACTGTACAGGATGTAATGTATAGTTAAGAACGTTCGGTGGACCTCGGAAGGGTGAATGGATGAGCGGGACGGGCGTGGACGCGGCGAACTCGGTGCGACACCGGTGGGCGCTGTTGATCACGGTGGGCGCCGGCCTGCTGCTGATCACATTGGACAACTCGATCCTCTACACCGCGCTGCCGACGCTGACCCGCGAGCTGGGGGCCTCGGGCTCCGAGGGGCTGTGGATCATCAACGCCTATCCGCTGGTGATGGCCGGATTGCTGTTGGGGAGCGGCACATTGGGTGATCGCATCGGCCATGCCCGGATGTTCGTCGCCGGTCTGCTGATCTTCGGTGCGGCGTCCGTGCTGGCGGCCTTCGCGCCGAATCCCGAGGTGCTGATCGGCGCGCGGGCGGTGCTGGCGGTCGGCGCGGCGGCGATGATGCCGGCGACGCTGGCGTTGATCCGCACCCACTTCACCGTCGAGCGGGAGCGCAATATCGCGATCGCCGTCTGGGGCAGCCTGTCGGTGGTCGGCGCCGCGCTCGGCCCGATCGTCGGCGGCACGCTGCTGCAGTTCTTCTGGTGGGGATCGGTCTTCCTGATCAACGTGCCGGTCGTGCTGCTCGCCCTTCTCGCTACCGCGCTGATCCGCCCGGCCAACGACCCCGATCCCACCAAGTCGTGGGACCTGATCTCGTCGCTGCAGGTGATGGTCGGCCTGGTCGCGACGGTGATCGCGATCAAGCAGTTCGGCCACCTGCCGCCGTCGCCGGCGATCCTCGGCACCGCGATCGTGGTGGCCGCGATCGGGTTCGCCCTGTTCGTGCGCCGACAGCGGCGTCTGGCCGACCCGCTCCTGGACTTCGCGATCTTCCGCAACAATGCCTTCACCGCGGGCGTGCTGGCCGCGGCATTCGCGATGTTCGCCATCGGCGGCATCCAACTGGTCACCACCCAGCGCTTCCAGCTGGTCGGCGGCTTCACGCCGATCGAGGCGGGGGTGCTGGTCGCGACGATCGCGCTCGGCTCGCTGCCGACGGCCCTGCTCGGCGGCGCCTTCCTGCATCGTGTCGGCCTGTGGATCCTGATCGCCGGCGGCCTCGGGCTCAGCGTCGTCGGAGTGGTGGTCACCATCGTCGGCTTCGGCGCGGACTTCCGGCTCCTGGTGACCGGGTTGCTGGTGACCGGAGCCGGTCTCGGGGCGGCGATGTCGGTCGCGTCCAGCGCGATCGTCGGCAATGCCCCGGTGCGGCGTGCGGGCATGGCGTCCTCGGTGGAGGAGGTGTCCTACGAATTCGGCAGCCTCACCGCGGTCGCGATCCTGGGCAGCATGCTGAGCCTGATCTACAGCGCGACCGTCGCCCTGCCGTCCGGTGCTCCCGACGAGGCGCGGGAGAGCATCTCGGCGGCACTGGAACTCGCGGCCGGCGATCAGGGGATCGTCGAGGCGGCCTCGCAGGCGTTCGACGGGGCCTACCTCGCCGTGATGGCTGTCGTCGCCGGCGTGCTCGCGGTGGGTACGGCCGCCACCGGTGTGCTGCTGCGTCGATATGGTCCCGGTACCCGCTCGCAGGTGCACTCCGAGCACTGATCGACCCGGAGCACCGATGGACCCGGAGCACTGATCGACCCGGAGCACCGATCGCCCCGAGGAAGGACCGGAGCATGCGTTCCAGCAAGCGCGACCACATTCTCGACTCCGCGCTGCGCGTCGTCGCGGAGGAGGGCGTCTCGGCCGTGACGTTCGAGGCTGTCGCGCACGCGTCCGGCGTCACCCGGGGAGGCTTGCTCTATCACTTCCCGACCAAGGACGCGCTGCTGCTGGCGGTGCACGAGCACCTCGCGCAGCGCTGGGAGGCCGAGCTGCGCGAGGCGCTGGGCGGCGATCCGGCGGATGCGACCGACGACGAGAAGGTCGCCGCCTATGCGCGCGTCAGCGTCCGCGGCGTCACCGGGCCCGAACTGCTGCTGATGCTCGAGGCGCGCAAACATCCGGAACTGAGCCGTCCCTGGAACGACGTGATGAGCCGATGGGCGCCCGATCCGGCCGGCATCTCCGCCGACGACCCGGACGCGATCGCGCGCATGGTCGCCTACTACGCCGCCGACGGCCTCTGGCTCGGCGCCTCCCTGGGGACCCACGTGCTGCCCCGCGACGTGCGCCGCGCCGCCGCCGAGTACATCATCTCCGCCCTCCGCGCGCACTGACCGCGGATGCCGTCGGGACGGTCCGGGAGACATCCGGTAGACCCCGTCCGGGCTGGTCCGGTCCTGCTAACCTCCCGAAGGTCGGGGCGTGGAATGTGGGTCGCGGGGTCTCCGGGAGCAGCTGAATGGATGCGCGGCGTCGCATCCGCCGCTCCGGGACCTGTCGGTGGCCTGCGCTAATTTCTGCGCGCCGGCAGCTCCGCTGCCACGGCGCGTCGGTGAGCAGGAGGTCGCAGTGACAGGTCCGTCGGATTCCGGGAGCGGTGCCGTCGTCGCGGGACGTGCCGGTGCGAACGCTCCGGCCACCACGGCAGCGACCACCCTGGTCGAGGTGGCCCCCGGTACCGCCGTGGTCTTCGGGGACATCCCGCACGGGCTCGAACTGATCGATTTCGGGCTGATCCCGCCGGAGGACCGCGCCAAGCTCTCGAATGTTCTGACCGCGATCGGTTCCGGCGCCGCCGCGGTCGGAGGTGTCGCCAACGCGGCCGCCGGCGCCCAAGGCCTCTACCGGATCACCGACGCCACCCGGAGCCTTCTCGAGGCCGGCGGACAGCTGGCCGTCAAGGACGGGGCCAACCTCGGCGCCATCTTCCAGAATGGCCGGATCGTCGGTCAGGCACGTTTCGTCCCGGTCGGCGCGGCCGCGACCGGCGTGGGTGCGGTGGTCGCGCTGGCTCCGGCCATCGCGATGATCGCGATGCAGATGCAACTCAACGAGATCTCCGGTCTCGTCCGCACCAATATCGCGCTGACCACCCAGACGCTCAAGGCGATTCGGCACGAACAGTGGTCGGAGGTCACCGGCCTCGTCGACACGATCGGCCGCGCCGTCCAGGACGCCACCGAGATTCAGGCGGTCACCGAGTCGCTCTGGGAGCATGTCGCCGGAAACGGTGCGCCGCTGCGCAAGCAGCTCGACCTGTACCGCCGCAACGTCGACGACCACGTCCGGCAGCTGGGCAAGGCTCGCGGCCGCGCCCGCCGCGAGTACCTCGAGACCAACGCCGAGGCGATCCTCTTCGACGCGAACGCCCTGCTGATGTCGTTGAAGGCGCATACCGGCTATCAGCTTCTGCGCGCGGTCCGAGCCCGGACCAATGGCGCCGGCGACGAGCGCGAGGCCCAGCTGGTCGAGGTGATCTCGCGGGATACCCGCGCGGAGTTCGACGCCGCCTATCGCGAAGCGGGAGACCTGATCGTCGCGCTCACGCGGGAACTGAGCCTGATCGCACAGCTTCCCGACCGGCCGACGATCCCGCTGCCAAGAAAGCGCCGGGACGCGAAGGTGATCCGGCTGACCAGCACGCAGATCCTCGAGGCGCTCGAACCCCTCGCCGCCGCGCTGCGGTCGACGGTCGAGCAGCCGGAGCTGCCCGAGGTGGTGTGCGCCCCCGACGGATTGGACCTCACCCGATTTCTGCGCGTCCTGCAGTGGTCGCTGGAACCGGGCGAAACCCTTCGGGCGGTGGCCTTCCCCCACCAGTCCGGCACCCGTGACGTCGTGGGCACCGTGCCCGCCGTGCTGGGCAAGCAGGTCGACGCCTCGTGGGCGGGGCTGGTGCCCGGCCGCTGGTCGGGCGTCCTCGACAAGGCGGCGTCCAGCACCTTCGTCGCCGTGACCGATCGGCGGATCATGACCGCTCCCGCCCGAGGGTTCCTCCAGACCGGCGATGTCGAGACCAGCTTCGCGCTCGACGACGTGCGCTACCTGCGTGCCGCGGCCACGAGCGAGACCAACGTGCGGACCTCGATCGACATCGTCACCCGCGACAAGGACTTCCGGTGGACCTTCCCCGCTGCGGCGCACGACCGGGAGATCGGCGAGTTCGCGGCGGTGCTGGCCGAGAAGGTCGGCGTCCCCGAGGATGAGCGTGCGGCGATCGAGAGCCTGCGGGTGTCGGCGGTCACTTTGGCGCTGCCCCCGGACCGCTCGCGGTGAGGCAACGCCGAAGCTGAAGGTTCGTTCAGGATCGTTCAGGATCCCTTAAAGGCCTGCGGGACACCATGTGGGCATGACGAACAGCGAACCGACCCCCAACGCCCCGATCGACGACCAGAACGCCGGTACCTCGACCGCGCCGCGCCGGAAGCGGTGGTTGCTGGTCGGCGGAATCGCCGCCGGTGCACTGGTTCTCGTCGGTGGAACCGCAGCGGCAGTCACCGCGATCAACGGCACCTCCACCGATACCGTCCTGAGCAGCAACGGCCCATCCCACGGCGGGCACTCCGCAGCGGCGACCGCCGCGGCCAATGTGCGGACGCAGGTCACGCAGGATGCCCCGGCGGCAGCCGATTTCATCAACGCCAAGAATGCCGCGGTCGCCGCGGTGGGCGGCACCGGCACCGACTCGATCGAATGGCACCGCGGCGGCTTCGAAGTCGACGTGCGCCAGAATGACGGCACCGAGCAGACCGTCTACGTCGCCGCCGACGGCACCACGCAGGTGCGGTCCGATATCGATTCGCCCGACCGCACCCCCGATCCGCTGCTGACCGACGCGGACATCGAGCCGATCCTGGCCTCGGTCACCGCGCACTCCTCGACCGCGGCGGTCACCGACATCGGCACCTCCGACGACGGCGCCCCCTTCGAGGTCGACATCCGTGACACCGACGGCACCGAAAGCGAACTCGACCTCGACGCCGCCTACGCGATCACCGTGGTCGACGTCGACCGACCCGACCACGACGAGTGATCCCGGGCACCCGATGACGCCCCTGTACATCCCGGTGCGACACCCCGACGTGTCGATCATCCGGCGGGAGCGGAACCTGCCGGGACTGTCCGCCCTCCTCGACATGGACGAGTTGCGCGTCCGTCTGGAGGTGGCGGGGGTCCCGGCGGTCTGCGCGACCCCGACGTATCTGCGCCTCAAGCCCGCCACCTCCGCGGTCGCCGGGGTGCGCCTCGACGCCGGTGACAGCCACAGGTATGCCCGCGTGGTCGCGTACCCGGTTGGCGCGCACCGCAAGTTGGAACGCCTGGCCCGACGGGCCGACGCCGCGGGCGGGCTGCTGATGCTCGACGATCGCGTCGGCCTGGCCGTCTGCACGGACACCTGCGACCCGGATCTGCCGGGCATCCGGTCGGCGCGGACGCGGCACCCGTACGCCGAGGTGCTCGTCTACAAGCCGGGTCGGCGCTGGGTGGCGCGTTGCTCGGACTGCGAGGTCCTCCTCAAGGTGCACACCCCCGCCCGCGCCGCCGAGGTCGTCTCGGCGCATCGAAGCCTCGAACGGTTGGTGCCCACCGCACCGATCGTCGAGGTCGACGATTCCGGGGTCGTAGTGACCCGCCTGCTGCCCGGCCGCGGGGTGGCAGACCTCGCCGGCGGCGACCGGCACGACGCCGAGGTGCGCACCGGGATCGTGCTGGCCCGGTTGCATCGACACTCCGCTCGACTCGGCCGGGGGTCGGTGCGCACCACATCCTCCGGCGCCGTGGATGATTCGCAGTTCGCCCGAGGATTGCACACCGCGGCAGCCGGTGTCGCCGCGATCGCGCCCACCCTCGCCGGGCGGGCCGACGCGCTCGCCGATCGCGTGGTGCGGGCCTTGGCCGGGCGCGGCGAACGAACGCTCGTGCACGGCGACTTCTCCGCCGACCAGGTGCTCCTGGACCGGTGGGGTGCGCCGATCCTGATCGACCTCGACCGCGCGGGAATAGGCGATCCGCTGCTCGACCCGGCAGCCTGGGTCGCCGACGCGATCGCCCGCGGCGCCGAGCCCGAACACGCCGGCGCGGGCCTGCGGGCCGGCTATCGAGCGGGCGGCGGTCGGATCGACGACGCGGCGCTGGCCGCGCATACCGCCGGCGCCCTGCTGCACCGGGCGGTCGAACCGTTCCGGCGGCGCCGATCCGATTGGGATATCCGGGCCCACGCGCTGATCGCGACAGCGGAGACAATGATCGCTGGAGGGGACCGTCGGCCGCCGGCCGATCGGCTGAGCAGCGTCGCCGGGTAGCCGGGCCGGTGCGGTGTGAGGAAGGGAAGCGGAATGCGGGTTCTGGTGGTCGACGACGAGGTGCGCTTCGCCGACGGGGTGCGCCGCGGCCTCGAGGCCGAAGGGTTCTCGGTCGACCTGGCGCACAACGGTGTCGACGGTCTGTGGCGAGCCCGCGAGATCCGGTACGACGCGATCATCCTCGACGTGATGATGCCCGGCATGAACGGCCACGCCGTCTGCCGCACCCTCCGCGAGGAGGAGAACTGGACCCCGATCCTGATGCTCACCGCCAAGGACGGCCCCTGGGATCAGGTCGACGGCCTCGACATCGGCGCCGACGACTACGTGGTCAAACCGACCGAACACGTCGTCCTGATGGCCCGCCTGCGGGCGCTGATCCGTCGCGGCCGCCCCGAACGACCCACGACACTCGAGGTGGGGACCCTGCACATCGACCCGGCCGCTCGCCTGGTGCGGCGCGGGGACACCCCCGTCAAGCTCACCTCGCGCGAGTTCGCGGTACTGGCCTACCTCGCCCGCGAGGCCGGCGCGGTGCGCAGCAAGACCGACATCCTCGCCGCGGTCTGGGACGACGACTTCGAGGGTGACACCAATATCGTCGAGGTCTACATCGCGCATCTGCGGGCCAAGCTCGACAAGCCCTTCGATCTCGACACCATCCAGACGATCCGCGGCGCCGGATATCGCCTGATGCCCGACGATCCCGACGCCCGATGACCGGGCGGCTGTCGTCGCTGCGGGTGCGCATCACCGCGACGACCACCCTGATCGTGCTGGTCGTGCTGGCTCTGGGCGCGCTGGCCGCGGTCGCCCTGCTCGGCCGGTCGCTGGTCGACGCCGAATCGCAGACCGCCGAGGACCAGGCGGAGCAGTTCGCCCTCGACACCGAGAACACCGGGCGCCTGCCGTCCTTCGACGCGGACGAGGTGATCATCCAACTCCAGCGCGACGGTCGCATCGTGGCCGTCGCGGACGACGATATCGACGACTATCCGGCGCTGCCCGTCGCGCCCGGTGACGAGGTCGTCCGGATCGACGACGAGCGTTACCTGGTCCGCTCCGAGCCGCTGACCCTCGACGACGCCGACTACACCGTGGTGCTCGCTCGCTCCCTGGAGGCGGCCGACGAGGCGGTGCACGCCGCGCGCGTGCTGCTGACCGTCGCCGTCCCGGTGGTGAGTGTCTTTGTGGGGACACTGATCTGGATCGTCGTCGGGCGATCGCTGCGACCGGTCGAGCGGATCCGCCGCGACGTGGAATCGGTCGGCGACGATCCGAGTCGCCGCGTCGCATCGCCGGGCGGCGCCGACGAGGTCGCCCGATTGGCGTCGACGATGAACCGCATGCTCGACAAAATCGAAGCCTCCCAACGTGTTCAGCGCCGGTTCGTGTCCGATGCCTCGCACGAGCTGCGCTCCCCGGTCGCCGCGATCCGCCAACATACGCAGGTGGCGCTCGACCATCCCGAGGCGACCGACCTGCCGTCGCTCGCCGGGGTGGTCGATGCGGAGGCCGATCGGCTCCACCACCTGGTCGACGACCTGCTGCTGCTCGCGCGGATCGACGAGGGCAGCGGCCGCACCCGCACCGAGGTCGACCTCGACGACATCGTGCTCGCCGAGGCCGCCCGGCTGCGCGCGCTCGGGGTCACCGTCGACACCACCCGGGTCGGGCCGGCGCGGGTCCTCGCCGACGAGGGTCTGCTGATCCGCGCGGTGCGCAATGCCGCGCAGAACGCCCGGCGGCACACCAGAACCCGCGTCGACTTCACCCTGACCACCGAGCGCGGGCAGGTGGCGCTGTACGTGGACGACGACGGCGACGGGGTACCGGAACAGGATCGGGAGCGGGTCTTCCGCCGCTTCGAACGGCGCGACGACGCCCGCAGTCGCGACAGTGGCGGCGCCGGCCTCGGCCTGGCGATCGTCGCCGAGGCCGCCCACCATGCCGGCGGAACCGCGGCGATCGAATCGTCACCCGGCGGGGGAGCGCGCCTCGTCCTGCGGCTGCCCGAGCACCCCGACAGCTGAGGCCGCATCGGTGGGCGACACCCCTCCCGCGAAGGCCGGCCGGCGGCCGTAGGGGTCGGCATCGGTCCACAGCGTGGTCGGGAACTGCCGGCGCACCTCGGGGATCACCTCTTCGGCGAACCGCTGCAGGATGTCCAATTGCTGCTCGAACGGCAGGGTCGTCGGCAGCGAGATCGACTGGATGTCGTGGCCGAGGCGATCGTGGAAGCTGCCGATCTTGTCGATGATCTGCTCCGGGGTGCCCACCAGCGAGGGCCCCTCGGCGACCGCGTGTCGAATATCGCGGTACGGGGTGTTGTTGCCCGGCACGTTGGTGGCCGCGACGATGCCCTCGTAGACCGGGCCGTACTGGTCGATCGCCTCCTGCGTGGTGTCGGCGATGAACAGCGCCCCCGACCCGGCGCCGACATAGGCGAAGGCCGGATCGTGACCGTGCCGGGCGTACTCCGACCGGTAGTGATCGACGAGCACCCCGTAATTGTTCAGCGGCTGAATCGCATTGGCGCTGAACAGCGGGTCACCCTTCGACGCCGCCAACCCCGCGGAGAACAGGGTGGTCGCCGAGCCGTGCCAGATCCGCGGGGGACCGGCGAAGGGGCGCGGCAGGGCGGTGACCCCGGCCAATGGGCGGGTATACGCGTCGCCCGCCCAGTCGACCTCGGTCTCGGTCCAGAGCTTGTGCAGCACATCGTACTTGGCTGCCAGCAGCTCCCACTGGTCGTCGATCCGGTAGCCCAGCAACGGGTACTGGGCGACCTCGTTGCCCTTGCCGATCGTCAGTTCGAGACGACCGGCGGACAACTGGTCGATCGTCGCGTAGTCCTCGGCCACCCGCACCGGGTCGAGCAGCGGCAGCACCGTCACCCCGGAACCGAGCCGGATGCGGGTGGTCGCCGCGGCCAGGGCGCCGAGCAGGACCGTCGGCGACGACGACAGGAAGGGGCCCGCGTGGCGTTCCCCGACCGCGACCGCGTCGAAGCCGAGCTCCTCGGCCCGACGGGCGGCGGCGATCGTCTGCTCCAATCGGACATGCGGCGGAACCTGTTGCCCGGTGACCGGATCCGTCCGATAGGGGACGATGTCCAGCAGCTGAAATCTCATGCGTCGGTGGTCGCCGACCGCTCGGCCAGATGGCCGGCGACCACGCCGCGATCGGCGATGACCCCCTCGACCCGGCTCAGGGGAGTCTTCTCCCCGGTCTCGATGCCGATCGGCAGCCGGTTCTCGGCCGGCGGCAGCGGGCAGGTCGCCAGATCGGTATAGGCGCAGGGCAGGTTGACCGCCCGGTTGAAGTCGATCACCCCCTCGTCGAGGACGACTGTCACCGACCGGTTGGCCGCGTAGGTGGTCAGGCCGCTGGTCGCGTCGGTGAACAGGACGCTGACCGTGCCGGGCGTATAGCCGGGAAATGCGGTGAGCCGGAACGTCTCACCCTGCCAGTCGAAGTGGAGATGGCCGACGACCGGGTAGACGTGGGTGATGCCCTCGACCGCCGCGCCGACCTCCGAGGTCAGCGCCTCGTCCGCGGGGGTGAAGCGGGCCGAAATCCGCCAGCGCGGATTCGGCACATACGTCGGGGTGCCCTCGTAGGCGCCCAGGAAGGGATGGTCCGGGCGGCGGGGACGCAGGATGTCCCGGCCACCGCGGCGGGCCACCTCGACGACCCCGCCGTCGAAGGCCAGGGTGATCCCACCGCGTTCGGGGATCGATCCGAAGGCGTGGCGCCCGGTGATCGTGGTGTCGTCCAGGGTCAGCGTCTCGCCATCGGCGAGCTCGACTACCGGCCCCTCCGGCCCGGTGCTCCAGACGCCGGGGGCGTCCGCCGGGTCGGTCGGCTGCTCGTCGAGCCAGTAGAGACCGGTGACGGCCAGGAAGCCGTGCGGGTCGGCGCGGCGCCGTTCGTGCTCGCGGTGCCACAGCTCCCAGTCGTCGGCGAAGGGGGCGGTATCGGTGGGTGCGGTCGAACCGGTGGTCATCGTGTCTCCTCGGGGCGGGGTGAGGGCGGGATCAGGCCACGCCGACGGCGGGTGGGCTCGCATTGCCGAAGGCGGACGGGGCGGCTGCGCCGCGGCCCGGCGCCGGGATACCCAGATTGTCCCGCAGGGTGGTGCCGTCGTAGTCGGCGCGCACCGAGCCGCGCTCCTGCAGCAGCGGGATCACCCGATCGACAAATTCGTCGAGCCCCGAGGGGACCAGGTGCGAGCCGATGACCACACCGTCGGCGCCGTCGTTCTGAACGAAGTCGTCCAGCTGATCGGCGACCTGCTGCGGCGTGCCGACATAGGCGACGCGCCCCAGCACCTCGCGGGCCAGCCCGCGCAGCGACAGGTCCTTCTCCCGGGCGAGCGCGCGCCACTGCCGCACGGTCTCGAAGCGATCCTGATGGACGAAGGCGCGGCCCTGGATGATCGGCGCGGCCTCCGGATCCGGATCGATATCCGGCAGAGGACCATCCGGGTCGTAGCCGGACAGGTCGCGGTTCCAGACCTGCTCGAAACGCACCTGCACGGCGCGGTCGCTCAGCTGTCGATCGCGGACCCAGCGAGCCTTCTCGACGGCCTCGTCGGGGGTGTCGCCGAGGACGAAGCTGCTGCCGGGCACGATCTTCAGGTCGTCCGGGTTGCGCCCGAAGCGCGCCACCCTGGCCTTGATGTCGTCGTAGAACTCCCGTGCCTCCGGCAGGCGATGGTAGGGCGAGAAGATCACATCGGCGTTGGCGGAGGCGAAGTCGCGGCCCTGCGGCGAGACGCCGGCCTGCACGATCACCGGTCGGCCCTGCGGGCTGCGCGGCACGGTGAACCGGCCGGAGATATCGAATTGCCTTCCGGAAATCGCGAACTCGCCGATCTGCGGGTCGGCCAGGAACCGCCCGCCCGCCTTGTCGGCCACCACCGCGTCCGCGGGCCACGAATCCCACAGCGTGCGCACCGCGGCGACGAACTCCTCGGCGCGCTCGTAGCGCGCCTCGTGCGGCAGGAAGCCGCCGCGCCGGAAGTTCTGTCCGGTGAAGGCGTCGAAGCTGGTGACGACATTCCAGCCGGCCCGACCGCCGGAGAGGTGGTCGAGGCTGAGCACCTGGCGGGCGAGTTCGAACGGCTCGTTGAACGTCGCGTTCAACGTGCCGACCAGGCCGATATGTTCGGTGACCGCCGCCAGAGCGGTCAGCACCGGCAGGGTATCCGGGCGGCCGGCGATGTCGTGGTCGAAGACCTGCCCGCCGCGCTCGCGCAGCGCCAACCCCTCGGCGAGGAAGAAGTAGTCGAAGCGGCCGCGCTCGGCGGTGCGGGCGACGTGCCGGAAGGTCGAGAAGTCGATCTGACTGCCCGCTCCCGGTGCCTCCCACAGGGTTTCCTCATTGACCCCACCGACATAGGCGGCGAGGACGATCTGCTTGCGGGGCGTATCGGTCATCGGTCGATCCCTTCCGAGACGGCGTAGCGGTTGGGCACCGCGGTGGGCAGCCCGAGCGTCGCGCGCAGCGACGTCGGGTCGCGGCGGTCGACCGCGTCGGCGCCGCGCAGGCGGGGGAGGACCTCGTCGACGATCAGCGGCAGGTCGTCCGTGGTCACCCCGGGCCGCAGGCGCACGCCGGCGTAGCCCAGCGCGTACAGGTCGGAGATCAGCGCGACCAGATCGTCCGCCGATCCGGCGATCACCCGCGCGTCCGAGCGCAGCGGCAGGCCGAGGGCGTCGAGCCGGGCCAGCCGATCCGCGCCGGACTCGCCCTCCCGATCGAGCAGCACAACCAGATCGGCGAAGATCCGCAGCGGCTCACCGGTCCGACCGACCAGATGCTGCGCCTCGGCGACGTCGACCAGGATCCGGGAGGACTGGTCGTCATCGAGCGGGGTCACGAACACCAGATCCGCCGAGCGAGCGGCGAAGGCATAGGGGACCGTCTGGTGGGCCAGTGCGGCGACCACCGGTTGACCCTGCGGCGGGCGCGGGGTGATCGACGGGCCCCGCACGCTGAAGTGGGTGCCGACGAAGTCGACGGTATGCACCTTGGTGCGGTCGAGGAAGCGATCGGTCGCCGCATCGCGGATCTCGGCGTCGTCCTCCCAGCTGTCCCACAGGCGGCGGGCGACCTCCACCGCGTCGGCGGCCTCGTCGAACAGTTCGCCGACCGCGCTGCGCACCGACTCGTGCTCGAACCCGGCGGACGCGTCGAGCCCGGACCGCCGGCCGACGTGGCGCGCCTCGTCCCGTCGGTGCGAGATCCGCGGCTGCCAGCCCGCGCGGCCGGAGCTGACGTAGTCCAGCGTCGCAACGGCTTTGGAGACGTGGAAGGGCTCGGTATGCGTGGTGGTGACCACCGGGATCAGCCCGATGCGCTCGGTGGTCGGCGCCACCCGCGCGGCGATCAGCAGCGCGTCGAGCCGGCCGCGCACCTCGTCGGTGCGATCGTCGGGGGCAAAGGGATCAGACGATTGCAGCGCCAACGAATCGTCGATCGTCACGAAGTCGACCCCGCCCCGGTCGGCCACGCCCACCACGTCGACCCAGTAGGGCGCCTCGAACACCTCGGCGGGGCGCGAGCTGGGCTCCCGCCACGCCGCCGGATGCCATCCGGCCCCGTCGAGGGCGACACCCACCCTCGGTTGATCCCGCTCGCTCATCGCATCCTCCCGGCGATCGGCAGTTCGGACTTCCGCCGATCCACACTTCACCGGAACGCCGGGCGGCACCCGGCTATCGCTCAGCCTGGTTATTTCTCCGGTCGCGGGAATACGCGCGGCGAGCCGCCGCGAGCGCCGATCAGCCCCGGATCAGGCTGACCAGGAAGCGGGTGGCGACCTCGACGATGTCATCCGGATTGGTCCCGGCGTCGGTGGTGGCCCAGTGGTGGACCAGCCCGGTCAGCGCACCGATGAAGCCGGCTGCCGCGGTGGAATAGCCACCCGGCGGCACAAACGAGTCGCCGAGTGCGCGCTGCATCTCCGAGCGCAGGAACTCCGCCCACACCTCGCGGCGCGCGATGCGACGTTCCTCGACCCGTGGGCTGACGCCGACGATCTCGACGAACATGATCGCCGCCCGTCGCGGGTCGTTGCCGATCGATCGGGTGAAGGCGGTCATCGTCGCGCGCGCCCGCTCCTCCATACCGGCGTCGGCGGGAGCGGCGGTCAGCGCCGCGAGCACATCCGCCTGGGCCTCGGCCTGGATCCAGTCGTAGACGGCGACCAGCAGGTCTTCCCGATTGGTGAAGTGTTCGTAGAACTGGGCGCGCACGACATCCGCGGTCGCGCAGACCTTGGCGATCGAACTGTTGCGGTACCCCTCGTCGCCGAAGACCTCCAGGCCGGCCTGTAACAACCGTTCCCGACGCTCTCGTCGTCGGTCCTCCACCGCCTGCCCGCCGTATGTGCGCGGGGTGGTGGAAGAAGCCATCTCCACAGGTTAGACCGTACCCATGGGCCGACATGCCCCAAACAAGTCGGCGATCCGCCCGATTGTGGCGCCGCTCGGTGGCGGCAAACAAGACCGACCGGACGGAATTGGTTCTTTGGAGGCAATCCCCGGCCGGACCCGGTCGAATTTTGGACATCCGCGTATAGCATGTGGCCGAGCGGTTGCGGAGACGATCGCGCCCCGGCGGGTACCGGCGGAGCGGTCGACCGTCGGCGCCGGAAAGGGGAGATGATGCCGGGCTTCGGACGTGCGACGCTCCCTCCGAAATGGGGCGGGCTCGCGCGCGGCGCTCGCACGAGGGGGCCGCTCGGATGGGGCGGAGGTCTCCTGCGGCCGTCGGCGGTGGTGATCGCGCTACTGCTGTCCGCCGTGGTGACGCCCGTGCCCGCCGCCGCCACCCCCGGCGGCATCGACTGCGCCTATCCGGCGGCCGGTGCGGCCTTCGAGTCGCGGTCGGCCGCGCAGGTCGGTATGGACGGCGCCGCCGTCGCCGATGCGATCGACTTCGGCATGAGCACCGGCGCCAATACTGTCCAGGTCTATCGCCACGGCTGCCTGGTGGACGGCCGGGCCCAATTCGGGGACGCGCCGCTACCCCTGGCCAGTGCGTCCAAGGGGGTCGCCGCGGTGGCGGTCGGCCGGGCGATCACCCTCGGCTACTTCGATGTCGACGACACGCTCGGCACCTTCTTCCCGGAGGCGGACGCCGAACATGCCGCCCTGACGATCCGGCAGGTGCTCAATCAGACCACCGGACTGCGTTTCACCTGGCCGTCCGACGGCGCCGGCGTGGTCACCGACCAGATCTCGCAAACCCTGCACGCCCCGGTCGACTACCCGGCAGGCACCACCTTCCAATACGCTCAGAACGTCCTGGCCGTCCTGCCGGAGATCATCGCCCGCACCACCGGCCGCGACTTCCTCGAATTCGTCCAGCAGGAGTTGTTCGATCCGCTGGGCATCGCCCGCGACCACTGGGTCTGGGTACGCGACCGCAGCGGGAATGTCGCGATCAACGGTGGGCTCGCCATGCGACCCGCCGACCTCGCGCGGCTCGGGCAGCTGCTGCTGCGCAACGGCAGCTGGGCCGATCGGCAGTTGATCGATCCGGAGTACATCCGCGAGGGTTCCACCGGCACCGAGGCCAACGAGGCCTACGGGTTTCTGTGGTGGACCAACTCCGGCGAGACCTACCGCTCGGCGGGGGCCCCGATCCCCGAGGTGATCGACCAACCCTTCTGGGTCGGCTCGCCGCGTGATATGTACATGTTCTCCGGGGCCTTCGGTCAATTCGTGGTCGTCGTGCCCAGCCGCGATATGGTGATCGTCCGCCTGGGGGGACCGTCCCGCAACGACCCGGCCACGGTCGCCGGAATACTCACCGGGACAACCAATCCCGATTTCAAGGAACTCTTCCGTCGGCTGACGGCGGCGGTGACCGACGTCCCACCGGAGCCGTACGACGATCCCTATCGGTATCCGGTCCGCAACGAACCGTTGGCGCGCACACCCGAGGATCTCGACCGGCTGATCGATCCTGCCAATACGATCGCGATCCTGCTCGGCACCGGCCCCTACTCGGACTCGGGATGCAATCTGGCCGTCTGCCACGGCAGCCCGCTGGGCGCCGACATCCAGCGGTTCACCGCGGACGTCGCCGATCAGGTGGCCGCCGCGGCCGCCGCGGGTGCGGGTACCGGCCGCGCGGACACGGCCGGTGACGCGCCCGGTTGACGCCGGAGCCGCCCCGACGATGACGCTGTGCGGGGCGGTCCGGCGATCGATGCGATCCGGTCTCGGCTGCTCAGCTCGAGCAGACCGTCGCGGTGCCGTAGGCCTGTGGGTTGCACCAGTAGGTGCCCAGGCCCGAGGCGCCCGGTGGATCGACCAAACGCAGCACGGTCACCCCACCGGACTGCTGCAGGGTGGCGTACCACCACGTCCCCGGCGCGAGGTTGCCGCGGAAACCGGTGCCGTCCAAGATCGCTCGCGTCTGCAATTCGATGACGATCGAACCGGGCATCGTCGACCACTTCAGGCTCCAGGCCTCGCCTCCGGTCGACTCGTTGGAGATCGTCAGGTAGCCGGTCCCGTCCGGGTCGAGGGTCATCGCCCCGCTTCGGCCGGTCCAGGTGCCGACGTAGGCCGAGGAGTCCTGCTCGCTGGATTGGGCGGAGGCCGCAGCCGGGAGGAGTAGGGCAGCCGATAGGGCCATGACGGCCGCGAGGATGAGCCGGCGCAGTGCGTAACGCACGCCGGTCGATGGCGGCTGCCCGAGCGGCGCCGGCCGCTCGGTGCTGGTGGATGACATGACAAGCCCCCTGGTACTGCACGTGTTCGGTTTTGGGGGTGAGTATACGAACGAACCCGACAAAACAGCGCTTCGGCCCGGCCATTCGGTATGCGAACAGACTTCAGGTCTGTTCCTTCGGGCACCAGAAGGTCGTGCGACCGGCGACGGTCGCACGCCGCAGCTCGGTCCCGCAGCGTGGGCAGTGCCCGCCGACGTGGCGGTGTTCGACGATCTCACCGGTATGCACGCCACCGAGTCGGATCGCCGAATCCGTTGCCGCCACGAGGCATTCGTGTAGGCGCGCAAGTTCGCCGGCCGACAATTCGTCGACCGGTCGGCGCGGATCGATCCGCGCCTGCCAGAGCGTTTCGTCGGCCAGGAGGTTGCCGACGCCGGCGATCACCGATTGGTCGAGCAGGCGGGCCTTGATCGCCGCGTGGCCGCGGGGAACCCGTTCGACGAAGACCCGCCGCGGTATCCCGGCGGCGTCCGGTCCGAGCGCATCGATATCGGGGTCGAGGCGGACCCGGCCGAGCCGCCGCTTGTCGAACAATCGCAGCGCTCCGCCGTCGGCGAAGGTGATCGAGAAGCGGGTCCACTCGGGGTGGGCGTCCGCCTGCTCGGCCGCCGAACGACCGTCGCGGAAATAGTCGCCACCCTCGATGCTCGCGCCGTCGGCTGCGGTAATCACGATCCGACCACTCATGCCCAGATGCAGGCCGAGGATCGGCCCGGCGTCGGCGGATCCGTCGACGCCGCCGGTCTCGCACCACAGCGATTTCCCCCGGCGATGGACCTCGGAGAGGGTGCGGCCGAGCAGGGCGGAGCGGATCTCGCCGGGGCCGTGCGGACGGCATTCCCACCTGTCGGTGTCGTCGACGTCGGCGATCGGTCGATGCAGGGCCGCGGCCGCGATCACCGCACGGGCGCTGTCGACCTCGGGGAGTTCCGGCACGGTCGACAGTCTCGTTCATCCGACCGCCGGGCCCGGTCGCCACCCCCGGCAGCGGTCGAGATCTACGCCTCGAGGGCGCGGCGCACCCGACCGGCGATCGCCTCCGCGAAACCGACCGGCACCGCGTTGCCGATCTGCCGAGCGATCTGCGTCTTCGTGCCGCACCAGAGGTAGTCCTCCGGGAAGTCCTGCAGGAGCGCGGCCTCGAGATGGGTGATCGGGCGGTTGACCCGATGGGTACCGGCGGCATCCCACTGGGGATGCAGGTAGGCCCCCTTCTCCGGCTTGAAGAACTCGGTCCGGATGGTGTGCGACGGTCGGTCCCAGCGCATCCGCCCCATGACATCGGTTGTCCCGGTGGGCTTGTCGCGCCAGCAGCGGGGGAGCAGATGCTCGGGTAGGTCGAAGCGGCCGCCGCCGGGTGGGATGTGGTCGTAGCGCTGTCGCGACAGCGGGGTCGGATTGCGGCCGAGGTGCAGGTCGATCCCCTTGAACATGCCGGGCACCCGTTCGCCGAAGTACTCGACGGTCGCGTCGGGCAGTTGGGTCGAGGACGGGAACTCGGGCAGATCGGCGATCCGGTCGCGGGTGGTCCGCCGGGCCGGCAGACCGGACTGCGGGTCGCGGGAGTGGGTCGGCGCGGGCAGATCGATCGGGCCGATCCGGGAGCCGATGACGATGGTGCGCTTGCGGCTCTGCGCGACGCCGAAGTCCGCGGCGTTGAGGTGCCCGTAGGCGAGGCTGTATCCCGCCAGCGCCCCGCCGTCGACCTGATCGAGCAGCAGGGCGAACTCGTCGGTCCGCAGGAAGCGATCGACGTTCTCGATCACGAAGATCTGCGGATATGCCGCGGTGACCACCCGCAGGTATTCGCGCCACAACTGGTTGCGCGGGTCGTTGACATCCTTGGCGCCCAGATTCGAAAAGCCCTGGCAGGGCGGTCCGCCGATCACCACGTCGGCGCGCGGGATCTCGCGGGCGTCCACGGCGGCGATATCCCGCCAGATCGTATGGTCGGCGCCCATATTCGCCGCGTACGTCGCCGCGGCGGCCAGATCGAACTCGATCGCCAGGACCGGATCGAAACCACGCCGACGAAAGCCGCTGCTCATGCCGCCGCAACCGGCGAACAGATCGATCAGGGTCGGCATGGCGCGATGGTACGGGCTCGACGGGGCGCGTCGTCGTCGGCGCGCCGGTGGCCTGGCCCCGGTCGACCCGGGCGACGGAGTCGGGTATCAGGGCGTCAGGGCGTCAGGGCTCGCAACAACTCGACGACCGGGCCGCCGCGGGCCGCTGCGAAGCCGGTGCCGGCCCACAGGTTGATCACCTCCGGATCGTCCGACCCGGCCGAGCGGATCGCCCGGGTCAGCGAATTGACCCGCGGATAGGCGGCCGGCGCGGCCGCGTCGAACTCCTCGATGAAGCGATTGCGGATACCGCGTGCCTGGCGGCCGGAGTACGCCCTGGTCAGCACGGTCGGTCGGGAGGTGAAGGCGGCGAGCCCCGCGCGGTGGGTCGGCGAGGTTCCCGCCTCGTCGGCGCGCAGCAGGGCGGTTCCGACCTGGACGGCGACCGCACCCGCGGCGAGCAGTGCCGCGACATCGCGGCTGTCGGCGACGCCGCCGGCCGCGATCACCGGTAGGTCGAACCGGCGCAACGCGTCGACCAGGTCGATCGTGGCGGTATCGGGTGCCGACGTCGCCTGGTCGAAGGTCGCCCGGTGACCGCCGGCCTCGGTGCCCTGGGCGCAGATCGCGTCGACCCCGACGGCGGCCGCGGCGTCCGCCTCCTCGATCGAGGTCACGGTGGCGATCACCGCGGTGCCGGCGGCGTGCAACTGTTCGACCATCCAGTCCTGCGGGCAGCCGAAGGTGAACGAGGCCAGTGCGACTCGCCGATCGACCAGCAGCGCGATCTTCTCCCGGTAGGCATCGTCGGTGTAGGCGACCGTCGGGTCCAGGGTGGCGCCGACCCGGGCGGCCGCAGGCTCGAGCTCATCGGCGTAGCGGACCACCTCGTCGGCGGCATGCGGTGGATCGGCATCGGGCAGAAAGATATTGACGGCAACCGGTACCCGAGCACCGGCGAGCTCGTCGATCTGACGAGCCAGGGCGTCCGGGGTGAGGTACCCCGCCGCGAGGAAGCCGATACCGCCGGCTCGCGAGACCGCCGCCGCCAGCGCGGGCCGCGAGGGCCCGCCGGCCATCGGTGCCTGGATCAGCGGCAGCTCGGAGATGCCCGCGTCACTGTTCCACGAGCGCACCCGGTCCCGCCATGTCGACATCGAACAGCTCCCTCCAGCGCGGCTCGAGTTGTCCTCGACGCCACGGTACGTCGGTGATCCGGGCGTCAGGCTACGTGGATCGACGGCAGACGACAATGTCCCGGTTGTCGCCGAGGTCCGGCGAAGGCGAGATGCGATTCACGATCGAGCAACCCTCGAGACTTCGGGCGTTCACCCCTAATTCGTTCACTCGCACCGCCATTCCCACGCCCGGCGCCGGTCGGTATCGAGCGGGCCGGGCGCGGTGGATGATTCGTCGGTCGGGTCGGCGATGCCGGGTTCGCCGCATTCGGAATCCGCGCCGGGAAGCCCGTGCGCGGGCGATCCCCGGGCACCTGCCGGCGACCTCCCGGGAGGGCTGCGGTCGGGTTGTCCGGCCGCGTCGAAACCGTTCGACCAACCGGCGCGACGGCGTGACCGAGGCCATGTCGTGTGCATCGGGAATCGTTCGGCGGGGTGCCGTATGGTGGCTCGTCGAGTGTCTCGAACGGGTAACGGGCCGGTGACGTGCCGCAGTGAATCCGGGTAGCGTTCCATGAACCACCATGCGTACCCGGACCTTATGCCCGTTTCATACGGATTAGATGCTGGTCGGTCGGGTTATACTCGCTCGATCGGGGGCGGGGTTGGTTCCTCGGAGCCGGTCGGTCGCGATTGAGGGAAAGTGGAAGGCGGGCAATGCGGCGACGAGATCCTCAGCGGCACAACGGCTCGGTGGACAGAAGGACCGCCGCCGGTCAGTCGCAGTGAGCAGGGCCGAGGGGAGAGCGGCCGGCGCGACCCTGGCCGGGTTGTTCTCCGGAGCGGTCGAGAACAACCCCGACGGGATAGCGGTCGAGGCTGCCGACGCGGTGCTGACCTACCGCGAACTCGACCGACGGTCCACCGTCATCGCCCGGGCGCTGATCGAACGTGGCGTCGGCCCGGAGGACCTCGTCGCCGTCGTACTGCCGCGGTCCGCCGCCTCGGTCTGCGCCCTGGTCGGCATCGCCAAGTCCGGTGCGGCCGCGGTGCCGATCGACACCGTCCAGCCGGCGGAACGCGCCCGCGTGATGCTCGCCGACTCCGGCGCCCGGGTGGCTATCACCCGAGACGATCTCGACGACTACGCACCCTTCGCGGGCGAGCGGCTGGTCGTCGACGACCACCTCGTCCCGCAGTCCGGAGGCTCGGACGAGCGGGTGGTGCCCTTCGCCGGCCGGGAACGTCGGTCGAAGCTGCATACCGCGCATCCGGCCTATCTGATCTACACCTCCGGCTCGACGGGAACGCCGAAAGGCGTGGTGGTCACCCATCGGGGCCTGGCGCGGTTCGCCGCCGAACAGCGTCGCCGCTACCGGGTGACGCGCGAGAGTCGGGTCCTGCACCTGGCGTCGCCGTCCTTCGACGCGTCGATCCTCGAATTCCTGCTGGCGATCGCCGCCGGTGCCCGACTGGTGGTCTCCCCGTCCGATGTCTCCAGCGGTCCGGCCCTGCACGAGGTGATGCGCGGCGGGCGGATCACCCACGCCTTCGTCACCCCGTCGGTGCTGACCACCCTCGACCCGAACGGCCTCGACGATCTGATCGTCCTGATCGCCGGCGGCGAGGCCTGCCCGCCGCGGTTGGTCGAGGACTGGGCCGCTCCGATCGCCTGCGGTCGGACCCGCGGCGTCTTCGACGGCTACGGGCCGACCGAGACGACGATCATGTCCGCGATCTCCGATCCGCTGGTCCCGGGCGATCAGGTCACGATCGGTGAGGCGCTGCCCGGCGAGCGCATCACGATCCGCGACGAGGCGCTCGACGAGGTGGCCTCCGGCACGATCGGCGAGCTCTACATCGCGGGAGTCGGCCTGGCCCGCGGCTACCACGGGCGACCCGCGCAGACCGCCGCCCGCTTCGTCGCCGATCCGACCGGTCCGCCCGGCGCCCGCGCCTACCGGACCGGCGATCTGGCCTGGCGTCGCGGCGACGACCAGATCGTCTACGTCGGCCGCAACGATCACCAGGTGCAGCTGCGCGGCCTGCGGGTCGAACTGGGCGAGATCGACGCGGCGCTGAGCGCATTGCCGACGATCGCCGCAGCGGTCACCGGCACCGCGGAGGTGGCTCCCGGCGACGTCGTGCCGGTCTCCTATGTCGTGCCGGCGGGCGAGGCCACGATCGACGTCGCCGAGGTGCGGCGGGCGATCGCGCTGAGCCTGCCGCGCCATATGGTGCCCGCGTCCATCGTCGTGATCCCCGCGATCCCGCTGACGGCCAACGGCAAGATCGATCGGTCCGCGCTACCCGATCCGGTGGCGCCGGGCGGGGGAGCCGACCGGCCCCCGCAGACGCCGACCGAGCGCGCGGTCGCCGACGCCTTCGCCGTGGTGCTCGGCGTCGCGGCCGTGGGGCGCGAGGACGATTTCTTCTCCCTCGGCGGCACGTCGCTGTCCGCGGTGCGGGTCGCCGCCACCCTCGGCGACACCCTGGGCATCGTGGTCCCGGTGCGGGCGATCTTCGAGGGCGGCTCGGTCGCGGCGTTCGCGGCGGCGATCGACCGGGACGCCCGGCCGGCCGTCACGGGCCTCGACGTACCGCAGCGCCCGGCGGCGATCCCGCTGTCGGCCGCCCAGTACCGCATGTGGATGATCAACCAGCTCGAGGGCGGGTCCGCCGCCTACAACGTCGCGATCGCCGTCCGGCTGACCGGGGCGCTCGACGTCGGCGCCCTGCAGACCGCCGTCGGCGACCTCGCGCTGCGCCACGAGGCGCTGCGCACCGTGTACCCGGAGCAGGACGGCGGGGCGGTGCAGGTGGTCACCGACGTGCTGCCGACCCCGCGGCTGCGACATGCCGCCGCAGCCGACCTGCTCGACGAGGTTCGTCGGGAGGCCACCCGCGCCTTCGATGTCACCGCCGCGCCGCCGATCGCCACCGCGATCATCGCCGTCGATCCCGCCCGGTCCGAGGCCCCCGGCGCCCCCGCCGACCCCCGCGGCCCTGCCGACCCTGCCCGGCCGGAGCACGTGCTGACGCTGGTGGCCCACCACATCGGCGTCGACGGCTGGTCGCTGCAGGTGCTGCGCCGCGACCTGCTCATCGCCTACGCCGCCCGCGTCGCCGGGCATCCGCCGGTATGGGCGGGACCGGTCGGTCAACCCGCCGACCACGCGCTCGCGGCGGTCGGCCGCGACGACCGCGCGGGCCTGGAGTTCTGGGAGGCGACGCTCGCGGACGCGCCCGGCGACCTCGGTCTGCCGATGGATCGGCTGCGGCCCGCGACCCAGGACCGTGCCGCGGCGACGGTCGACCTGCGGATCGATCCGACCACCGCCGCCGCCCTGAGCGGCTGCGCCCGCCGCAACCGCACCACGATGTTCGTCGTCCTGCACGCCGCGCTGACCGTGGCCCTCGCCCGGCTGACCGGGAACGACGACCTGGTGGTCGGCACCGTGACCGCCGGCCGCGACGACCCGCGGATGATCGACGCGGTCGGCATGTTCGTCGAGACGATCGCCCTGCGCACCCGCGTCGACCGTGGGGCGTCCTTCGCCGAACTGCTGCCCGCCGTCCGCGAGGCCGACGTCGAGGCGCTCGCCCGCGCCGACGTGCCCTTCGAGGACGTGATCGCCCGGCTCGACCGCTCCGGGTCGGCGGAATCGTTCCTCCAGGTGTCGCTGTCGGTCGACGATCCGACCCCCGACTCGATCGACCTTCCCGGCCTGACGGTCACCCCACTCTCCGGCGGTCCGGTGGGTGCGAAGTTCGATCTGTCCTTCGCCTTCCGCGCCCCCGCGGCCGACGGCGACGAGGTGCTCGGCGTGCTGACCTACGCGACCGCCCTCTTCGGCGAGGCGACCGCGCGGCTGATCGCCGACCTGACCGCCGCGACCGTGCGCTCCCTGATGGCCCGACCGGACCTTCCCGTCGGGTCGATCGACCTCGGCTACCGCGGACCGCGCCCGCTGGCCGTCGGCCCGACTGCGGGTTCCCCGATCTCGCTGAGCGACCTACTCGACGACTGCGCCCCGCCGGACCGCATCGCGCTGGTCGCCGACGGTCGCACGGTGACCCACCGCCGCTGGCGCGAGCGGGCATCCGCGCTGGCCGCGGTCCTGCTCGCGCGCGGTATCGGGCCGGAGGACGTCGTCGCGATCGCGATCCCCCGATCGGTCGAGTACCTGGTGGCCGTCCGGGCGATCGCGCTGGTCGGTGCGGCGTTCGTCCCGGTCGATCCGTCCGCGCCGCCGGAGCGGCTGCGCTATCTGCTCGACGATTCCGGGGCGGCGCTCACCCTGGTCGTCGGGGCGTCCCGTGACCGGGTGGCGCCCCTGGCCGGGGTGACGATCGACATCGAGGCCATCCCGGCGACCGAGGTCGAGGTGGCGGCGGCGCCGGTGCATCCGGACACCCTCGCCTATCTGATCTACACCTCCGGATCGACCGGCGCCCCGAAGGCGGTGGCGGTCACCCATCGGGGTCTGGCCGCCAATGTCGCCGCCCACCGCGCGCGCTACGCCGTCCCCGCGGACGGGCGCGTGCTGGCGGTCGCCTCGCCGAGCTTCGACGCGTCGATCTTCGAACTGCTGCTGGCGATCAGCGGCGGCGCCGCCCTGGTGATCGCCGACGAGGACACCGTCGCCGGGGCCGCGCTCGAGGAGGTCATCGACCGCGGCGGCGTCACCCACGCCCTGATCACACCGGCGGTGCTCGCCACGATCGACCCGCGGGCGGTGCCGCGGCTGTCGACGGTGATCGTCGGCGGCGAACGGTGCGCCAACGACCTGCTGCAGCGCTGGGTGCTCGCCGGCCGCACCTTCTGCAACGCCTACGGGCCCACCGAGGCGACGATCTGGGCCACCGGCAGCGAGCGGATGTCGGTCGACCGGCCCGTCGACATCGGCACCCCGATCGACGGGGTCACCGTGCACGTCCTCGACGCCGCCCTGCGACCGGTGCCCACCGGCGCGATCGGGGAGCTCTACCTGTCCGGGGCCACACCGGCGCGCGGCTACCGCGGCCGTCCCGGATCGACCGCGGCCGCCTTCGTCGCGCACCCGAGCGGGCGCCCGGGGGAGCGGATGTACCGCACCGGCGACCTGGTGCGGTGGGATGCCCGCGGACAGCGGCTGCACTACCTCGGCCGCGCCGACTTCCAGGTCAAGCTGCACGGCCAACGGATCGAACTGCGCAGCATCGACGCGCTGCTGGAAACCCACGAGAGCGTCTCGACCGCGATCACGGTGCTGCGCCACGACGACACCGGCCGTTCGGCGCTGGTCTCGGTGGTCGTCGCGCGCGACGGCGGTCGGCGCCCGGATCCGGTGGAACTGCGGGCCCATCTCGCCCGCCATCTGCCGGCCGGGCAACGCCCCGTCGCGGTGGAGGTCGTCGACCGGGTACCGCTGACGACCTCCGGGAAGGTGGATCGCCGATCGTTGGCGGACGTCCCGTTGATCGCCGGCAGCGGCGCGGGCCACGTGCCGCCGCGCAACGATTGCGAACGGGCGATCACCCGCATCGTCGAGCGGCTGCTGTCGGTGACGGATATCGGCATCGACGACGACCTGTTCGATCTCGGGGCGACCTCGCTGACCGTCTTCGCGCTGCGTCGCGAACTGGCCGCCGAACTCGATCTGCCGATCTCCGCGAGGGAACTGTTCGACCACACCACCGTGCGGCGGATCGCCGAGTGGACCGCCGACCGGGACACCGAATCGCGCGGGCCGAGTGCGGTCGAGGACCTGATCCGGGACGCCGGGCTGCCGCTGGCGATCGATCCGGAGGCCGCCCCCGCGGTCCCGAACGATCGGGTGGCGACCGTGCTGCTCACCGGCGCGACCGGCTTCCTCGGGTTGTATCTGCTCGAGGCGTTGCTGGAGACGACCGATGCCGCCGTGTGGTGCCTGGTGCGCGGCGGCGACCGCGCCGACGCCGGTGAGCGACTCTGGGCCGCCGCCCGGCGGCGCGGGATCGACCTGCGCGAGCACCGCCACCGCATCCGGATCGTCCCCGGCGATCTGAGCGCCCCCGGGCTGGGCCTGGAGTCCGGCACGTTCGATCTGCTCGCCGAGATGGTCGACGTGATCTACCACTGCGGCGCCCGGGTCAACCACATCGAGTCGTACCGGCAGCTGCGGGCCGCGAACGTCCTGGGTACCGCGGAGGTCCTGCGGCTGGCGGGCACCCGCCGGATCAAACCGGTCCACCACGTGTCGACCGGTTCGGCCGCGCTCGGGACGATGCGGCCGTCCTCCGCGGTGGTCTGCGAGGACGAGCGGGCCCCCGCCGACGCGGTGGTCGGCAACGGCTACACCGCCTCGAAGTGGGTCGCGGAGGAACTGGTCGATCGGGCCCAGCTGCTCGGCGTGCCGACCTGCATCCACCGGCCCGGCCTGGTCAGCGGCTCGCATCGACATCCCGACAACGGTGCCGACGACTCCTTCTGGACGTTGATGCGCGCGGCGGTCCTGGTGGGGGTGGCGCCCGACGTGGCCGGCTTCACCGTTCCGCTCACCCCGGGCGACTACGTCGCGCGCTCGATCGTGGCGATCGCCCGCCGCCGGGAGGCAGCCGACACCGAGGCCCCCCGACGGTTCCACCTGGTCCCGACGGCGGAAACGGATATCGAGGCCATCCTCGACCGCTTCCGCGCCCACGGGTTCACGATCGAGCATCGCTCGGCCGAGGTGACCGGGCGGGCCCTCGCGGCGGCGGCGGATGTACCCGAGGCCGACCCGACCATCGTGCGGGCCGCACTGCTCGGACCCGGATACGTCGTCGGGCCGGCCTCCGGACTTCGGTGGGACGACACGCACGTGCGGGAACTGGTCGCGGGCGATCCGGGAATTCCGCCGGCCGAGGTGGACTGCGCATTGATCGACGCCTATGTCGAATCCTTTGTCGAACACGGACTGCTGCCCCGTCCGCAGCGCAGAATTAGGGCATAGATCACCTTTTGCCGTGGTCGTGGAGTCGGATCCCCGCTATAATCTCCTGGGCGGGTTGCACATTCCCCGATGTGGGTCGTATATCCGTTCGTGCGGTGCGAAAAGCGGTCATCGTCGGACGTTCTGCGAATCGGCTACGGGAGGACGAACGTGGAGGGTCGAGGTTTCGGCGCGGTAGAGCCGCCCTCGAACCTGGCCTCCTTGATCGTCGAATTGCACCGGATTTCGGAAGGATCCGATAGGTCCGAACGGCCATTTCTCGAGAGAGCGGAACGGGTCGGTCGCCATTTTCGAGCGCAATTGATCGTCGGGGCCGATGACTCCGAGCAGGTCGGCGCGCCGACCGGTGTGCAGGCGTTCGCCGCGGTCGCTTCCCCCAGCCCCGCTGCCGTCCCGACCGGCGACGCGTCGGCGGTCGTCGAGTTCGGATCGCTGCGCCTCGGTCGGGCCGAGCCCTGGTCCGCCGGCGAACGCGCGCAACTCGAGATCCTCGCGGAGTTGATCGCGGAGATGGGTCGCCACGACGCCGCCCGCCGACGGGTCACCTACCTGGAGCGGCACGACGAACTGACCGGGACGGTCAACCGGAGGACGATCGAGGAGACGCTCGACGCACGGCTCGTCCCGGGGGGCGGGGGACCGGTCGCGGCGGTCGCGGTCGATCTCGACCGGGTGGCGGTGCTCGACGGATACCTCGGTCACGCCGCCGGCGACCTGTTCCTGCGCACGATCTCCGACCGCCTGACCGATCGTTTCGGCCACGGGCGCGTCGGCCGGGTCGGCCCGCACAACTTCGTCGTCCTGCCGGACGGCCCCGTCGATGATCAGCGGGCCGAGGAGGATGCCCGCGAGATTCGACGGATCGTCTCGCGACCGGTGCCGATCGATCGTCTGTCGGTCGTGCGCACCGCGAGCATCGGGGTCGCCGTCGCCGAACCGGGCAGCGCCGACGCGCATACGATCGTGCGCCGCGCGGGCAGCGCCGCCGAGCGCGCCCGCGCCCTCGGCGGCGACGTGATCGCCACCTATACGGAGTTCATGGACACCGACGCCGATCTGCGCGACGAACT
Organism: Millisia brevis NBRC 105863; assembly: GCF_001552615.1. GTDB lineage: Bacteria > Actinomycetota > Actinomycetes > Mycobacteriales > Mycobacteriaceae > Millisia > Millisia brevis. The sequence continues at coordinate 215,739 of NZ_BCRN01000007.1, read as the reverse complement.
GGAGATCCAGCTCTACTCCGCGATCCGGGACGACGCCTTTGTGCTCTTCTACCAACCCGAGGTCGACCTGCGCACCGGCGAGATCCTGGCGGTCGAGGCGTTGGTGCGCTGGCAGCACCCCTCGCGCGGTCTCCTGCCGCCCTCGGTCTTCGTGCCGATCGCCGAGGAGGGCAACCTCGCCGCCGACCTCGGGCGCTGGGTACTCGATCGCGCCTGCACCGATCTGGCGCGCTGGCATCGGCAGGTACCCGACCGGCGCATCGGCATACGGGTGAACGTCTCGCCGGTCGAATTGGCGACCCCCGGCTACATCGAGACCGTGCGCGGCATCGTGGCGCGGGCCGGGGTGGCGCCCGCCGATATCTGCCTGGAGCTGACCGAGGTCGCGGTCGTCGACGATGTGATGCGCACGCGACTGGCGCTCGCCGCCCTGGTCCGCCTCGGATTCCGATTTGCCATCGACGACTTCGGGACCGGCTACAGCTCGCTGCTGCATCTGCGGGAACTGCCCTTCCATACCCTCAAGATCGACCGCACCTTCGTCTCGGGTCTCGGCCGACATGCCGATGACCTGGCGATCGTCCAGTCGATCATCGGACTGGCCGAGGCGATGGACCTCGAGGTGGTCGCCGAGGGCGTCGAGACCGAGCCCGCGGCGCGTATTCTGCTCGAGCTGGGCTGTACCCGAGCGCAGGGCTACCTGTTCTCGCGTCCGGTCCCGCGGGAGGAGATCGAGCAGCTGTTGGCTCGGGGGCGTTCCCTGATCGACGGCGATCCGAGCGAGAGGGACTGATCGCATGACCACCCCGACCGGTATCGCGCATACCGGCGTCGCACAGTGGCCCGTCGACAACGCCGCGGCGGCGGTGGTTCGGGCGGGGCAGGTGACGACCTTCGGCGATATCGATCGGGTCTACCCCCTCGCGTCGGTCACCAAGCCGCTCGTCGCCTGGGCGGCGCTCGTGGCGATCGAGGAGGGTGCGCTCGACCTCGACACCCCCGCCGGGCCCGAGGGATCGACGATCCGGCACCTGCTGGCCCACGCCTCGGGACTCGACTTCGACGGCCCGGACGCGATCGCCGCGCCCGGTGCGCGGCGGCTCTACTCGAATACCGGCTTCGCCGTCCTGGCCGACGCGGTGCGCGCGCACACCGAGATCCCGTTCCCGGACTATCTGCGCGAGGCGATCTTCGAACCGTTGGGGATGGCGTCCTCGGCGCTGGTCGGACCGGCCGGAAGCGGCGCCGAGTCGACCGTCCGCGATCTGAGCCGATTCGCCGCCGAACTGCTCGCCCCGACGCTGATCTCCGCCGATCTGTTCGCGGAGGCGACCCACCCGGTCTTCCCCGGCCTCGACGGGATCCTGCCCGGCTACGGCCGGCAGAAGCCCAACGACTGGGGCCTCGGGGTCGAGCTGCGCGACCACAAGAGCCCGCACTGGACCGGATCGCTCAACTCGCCGGGCACCTTCGGGCATTTCGGCCAGTCCGGGACGTTCCTGTGGGTGGATCCGGCGATCGCGGCCGCCGCCGTGGTGCTGACCGATCGCGCCTTCGGGGACTGGGCGAAGCCGCTGTGGCCCGAATTGAGCGATGGGATTATTCGCGACATCACCGGCGTGTCGCATGGTGACACGCCGAAGCCGCTCTGATTCGACTGGTGTAACTGCTGCACCTCGAGGCACACTGGTAGCAGCACGCCACACCTGTGCCGGACAAGAGGTCGTTGGGGAAGACGTCCCTCGTCTCAGGCAGGAGGTGTCCACGTGCGTGGATCCAACCAGTTCGCGGCGTCGTCGACCGGCGTGGTGTACATCCATTCGTCGCCCGCGGCGTTGTGCCCCCATGTGCAGTGGGCGCTGGCCGACGCGCTCGGCGCGCGGGCCGATCTGCGGTGGTCTCCCACCCTCGACGACCAGCTGAGCGCCTCCGTGGAGTGGACCGGCCCGGTCGGTACCGCCGGCGCCCTCGCGGCCGCCCTGCGGCCCTGGAGTCTGCTGCGCTTCGAAGTGACCGAGGACCCCTCCGAGGGGGTCGACGGCATGCGCTACTGCCACGTACCCGGTCTCGGCCTCTGGCAGGGCACCACCAACGCCGTCGGCGACGTCGTCGTGGGGGAGCAGCGCTTGCGCGCGATCCTCGCCGGTGGTGCGGATGTCGGCGGCGAGATCCGTCGCGCTCTCGGTACCGCCTGGGACGAGGCGCTCGAACCCTTCCGCTTCGGCGGAGCCGGAGCCGAAGTGACCTGGCTGCACCGGTACGTCTCCTGACCCACCCGCGGCTTCCCGCCGCCCATACGCCTCCTGACGGCGTCGAACGACCTCGGCCGCCGGGATGGTGCCGGTGACACCACCACGACCGGCAGTATCGCGACCGGCGGCCCACAGACCACCATGATCGACCGTGCCCGCGGAGTACCGGGGGCGCGGACGACAAAACGCCCGCCATCCGAAGGGATGGCGGGCGTTTGTCTGTTTCCGTGGGCTGTCCACCGGCGGTGCTTACGGTCGGCCGAAGGCGGTGCTTACGGACGGCCGAAGGCCAGGGCGACGTTGTGACCACCGAAGCCGAACGAGTTGTTGACCGCATACTCGATGTCGTCGCGGCGGGCCTCGCCGTGCACGACGTCGAGATCGACCTCCGGGTCCTGGTTCTCCAGGTTGAGGGTCGGCGGAACGAGCCCGTCCCGGATCGACAGCACGGTCAGCACCGATTCCAGCGCGCCGACGGCACCGATCGAGTGCCCGAGCGCACCCTTCGGTGCATATACCGACGCGTGGGTACCGATCGCCGAGGTGATCGCCTTGGCCTCGGCGAGGTCGCCGATCGGAGTGGCGGTCGCATGCGCGTTGACGTGGGTGATGTCCGTATTCGACAACCCCGCGGTGCGCAGCGCGCGCCCGATCGCCCGGGCGGCACCCTTGCCCTCGGGATCCGGCGCCACGATGTGATAGCCGTCCGAGGTGATACCGACACCGAGCAGGCGGGCGATGATGTTCGCGCCGCGGGCGCGGGCATGCTCCTCGGACTCGAGGACCATCAGCGCGCCGGCCTCGCCGAAGACGAACCCGTCGCGATCGGCGTCGAAGGGACGCGAGGCGCCCTTCGGGTCGTCGTTGCGGGTGCTCATCGCGCGCATCATCGAGAAGCTCGCGATCGGCACCGCGTCGATATAGCCCTCGACACCGCCGGCGATGATGATGTCGGCGTCGCCGAGCACGATCGAACGCCAGGCATGGGCGATGCCCTCGGCACCGGACGAACACGCGGACACCGGGGTGACCACACCGGCGCGGGCGCCGACCTCGAGCCCGACCACCGCGGCCGGACCGTTGGGCATGATCATCTGCACCGCGAGCGGGGACACCTTGCGGTAGCCACCGGCACGCATCTTGCGATCCGCGTCGAGCAGGGCGTCGCCGCCACCGAGGCCGGTGCCGATGCTGATCCCGAGCCGATCCTGATCGACCTCCGGGCTGCCGGCGCTGCGCCAGACGTCGCGACCGAGAACCGCGGCCAGTTGCTCGACATAGCTCATGCGGCGCTGCTCGACCCGGCTCAACTGGGTCGAGGGCAGGACCGCCAGGCGTCCGCCGATGCGGACCGGAAGGTCGTAGTCGGTGACGAAGTCGTCGTCGAGAACGCCGATGCCGCTCTCGCCGTTCAGCAGACCCTTCCAGGTTCCGTCAACGTCACCGGCGATCGACGTGGTGGCCGCGACAGCGGTCACCACCACGTTGCGAAAGCCGCCTCCCGCAGTCGAGGCGTCGGCCACGGCGGAGGTCATTCCGCGGACTCGCCCGTGACCTTCGCCTGGATGGCGCTGGCGGTGTCGCCGTCCTCGGACTCGAGCCGCTGCACGTAGGACACGGCGTCACCGACGGTGCGCAGGCCGGCCAGTTCCTCATCGGGGATCTTGACGCCGTACTTGTCCTCGAGCTGGACGGCGATCTCGACCAGGGAGAGCGAATCGATGTCGAGGTCGTCGATGAAGGACTTCTCGATGGTGACCTCGGACGGCTCGATGCCGGTCACTTCCTCGACGATCTCCGCGATGCCGGCGATGATCTGTTCCTGGCTGGCAGCCACGTGTGTGGTGTCCTTTCGTGTTCGGGAATCGAACGATCCGATTGCCCGGTGCCCGAGGGTTCGGGCGTGTTGTGGTGGTTTCCGGCTCGGGGCCGGGTGCGTCGACGAGGTCGATGCGAATCCGGACGAGGTGGTACCCGTCCGGTGGATCAGGCGAGGTCGGCGACCTTTTCGACGTCCTCGGGGGTCTTGATCGCGACCGAGGGAACGCCGCGCATCTCGCGCTTGGCGATACCGGTCAGGGTACCGCCCGGGGCCAGCTCGGCCAGGCCGGTGACGCCGGCGGTGGTCAGATACTCCGTGCAGCGATCCCAGCGGACCGAGCGGGTGATCTGGTCGGCGAGACGATCGAGCGCGTCCTGGCCGGACGAGACCGGTCGGCCGTCGCGGTTGGACAGCAGGACCTGGGTGGGCTCCATCGGGATGATCGACTCGACCGCACCGGCCACGGCGGCCCGGGCGGGCTCCATGAAGCGGGTGTGGAAGGCGCCGGCGACGGAGAGCGGTCGGATGCGCGCCTTCTCCGGCGGGGTCGCGGCGAGCTCCTCGAGCGCCTCGATCGGGCCGGCGGCGACGATCTGGCCGACCGCGTTGCGATTGGCGGGCTCGAGTCCGAGCTCCTCCAGGCGGGCCAGCACGTCCTGCTCGCTGCCGCCGAGCACCGCCGACATACCGGTCGGGGTGATGGCGCAGGCCTTGGCCATCTCGGCGCCGCGCAGCGCGGCGAGCGCGACCGCATCGTCCGAGGAGATGACACCGGCGACCGCGGCCGCGGTGAACTCACCGATCGAATGGCCGGCGACGATGAACGACTCCGGCAGCAGGCCGCGTCGATCCAGCTCCTCGAAGGCCAGCAGCGAGGCGGCGACGATCAGCGGCTGGGTCACCGCGGTGTCGCTGATCTCCTGCGCGTCGGCGGTCGTGCCGAGGCGTTCCAGATCGAGGCCACTGATCTTCGACCACAGCGCGACGCGGTCGACAGCACCGGGCAAAGCGAGCCAGGGGGTCAGCATGCCGGGGGTCTGGGAGCCCTGTCCGGGAGCAAGCAACGAGATCACTGCTACAGGAAACACGTCTTTAAGGTCTTTCACAGGTGTAGCGCTCAATGAACTCTCCGTCCTGCTTTTGTGGGGTCCCTACAAAAGGGTCGAACGTGGAGATGGATCGCTGAAAGCTATCGAGGTGTTACACCGAGAACGGTCCGATGGGGCCAGAGGTGCTGGATGAGACCTGTGAGCCGAATTCTTGGGGTGAAACCCCAAGTCGGCCGACGGTAGCCGCCACCCGCAGCACGTACGCGTCACGGGAATCGGTGGGATCCCGACCGGTCACTTCGGTGACGCGTCGCAACCTGTATCGAACTGTATTTGGATGGACAAACAACTGGCGCGCGCATGTCTCGACAGCGCCCCCGGAATCGAGGTACGCGTCGAGGGTGTCGCTCAGGCTCGATCCCGCCTTGGCCAGCGGTGACACGATCTGTTCGAGCAGTGCGGTGACCGCCGCCGGGTCGCCGAGAAGGGCGCGCTCCGGCAGCAGTTCGCCGGCGTAGACCGGGCGCGGTGCGCCCCGCCAGCCATGAACGGCGACCATACCCGCCAAGGCCTCGGCCGCGCTGGAATGGGCGGTGGCGAGGCTGCGTGTCGTGGGCCCGATCACAACCGGATCGGAGGAGAAGATCGTCATCAACTCGTGCAGGAAGGCCGACGCACCCGGCGAGCCGAAGAGTGGACCGCTGACCAACACCACCAGGCGGCTGCCCTGCACGACCGCCAACGCCGCGCGCCCGTGGCGGGCGGCGACATCGTGCATCGTGCCGACGACCGATACCCCTTGCTCCGGGGGTGGCGAACCGACCAGCACCGTCGCCGAGGACGAGACATCCCAGTTGAGAGTCGCTGCCCGCGAGACGATGTCGGAGCTGGTGTCACCGCGGACCACCGCGTCGACCACCATCGCTTCGAGCCGGGTGTCCCAGGCGCCGCGGGCCTCGGCGGCGTCGGCGTAGACCGAAGCGGTCGCGAAACCGATCTCCCGGCCGTAGCGCAACACCGCCTCGGTCAGGGCGACCAGCTGCTGGTCGGTGCGCGCGAGGGCGGGCAGCCACTTCTCGAAGCATTCGGTGGCGACGCGAACCATGTCGACCGTCTGGCGAAGGGTCAGACTGCGCGCCAGATCCTTCGGGATCGCGTTCGAGGTGAAGGTGATGTCACCGTCGGGATCGGTGAGCCATTCGAGGAAGTTGTCGACCGCGGCCTGCACCAGCAGGTGCACGCTCGCCTTCTGGGCGGCGTCGAGGTTGTCGAAGAAGGGCAGCCGCTCCCGGATCGTTTCGATCGCCTCGCGGGAGAGCCGACTCGAGAACTGTTTGACCCGCCGCAACAGCGCGTCGGGGAGATGTGAATCGTCGTCGCCGCGATAGCGGGGGGCGGCAAGGAAAGCGCCGGAGAGGTGAATCTCGTCGGGAACCTGCTCGCGGCCGCCGCTCGGGGTGGTCGCGATCGGCAGGTCGTGGTCGAGCTCGGAGTAGGCGACCGGGTTGGCGCCGGTGGTCGGCCCGGTCCCGGACCGTCGGCCGGCCGCGGACGGGACGGCCGCGCCGTCGGCAGCTGCTCGCCGCCGGCGGCGCGGACCGTCCGCGCGATGTTCACCCATACGTCAGGCGGAACCGGTATCCGCGTACGAGACCGGAGCGGCATCGACGTCGTCGATCTGGTACTTCGCGGCCGCCTCGACGGCCTTGGCCGCATCGATCGTGCCGAGCCGGCCGAGCGCCGAGAGCACGGCCACCGTCACCGACTCGCCGTCGATGTTGAACTCGCGACGCACCGCCGGGCGGGTATCGGAGAAGCCGAAGCCGTCCGCGCCCAGGGTGGTGTAGTCACCCGGCACCCACTTGCGGATCTGATCGGACACGATGTGCATCCAGTCCGAGACCGCCACGAAGGGACCGTCGGCGCCCGAGAGTTGCTCGGTGACGAAGGGCACCCGCGGCGGAGCCGCCGGATCGCGCAGCGCGGCGACATCCGCCTCGACACCGTCGCGACGCAGCTCGTTCCACGACGTCACCGACCACACGTCGGCCACGACGCCCCACTCCTCGGCCAACAGTTCCGCCGCCCGCAGGGCCGACAGGATTCCGACGCCCGACGCAAGGATCTGGGCGCGCGGTCCGTCGCCCTCGCCGCGCTTGTACAGGTAGAGACCCCGCACGACCGCTTCCGGGTCGAGCCCCTCGGGCTCGGCCGGCTGCTTGTACGGCTCGTTGTACATGGTGATGTAGTAGTAGATGTTCTCGCCGCCGAAGCCCTCGACGCCCTCGGTGCCGCCGTACATCCGGCGCAGACCGTCCTTGACGATGTGCGCGATCTCGTAGGCGAACGCCGGGTCGTAGGAGACGACCGCCGGGTTGGTCGACGCGAGGATCTGCGAGTGACCGTCCGCGTGCTGCAGGCCCTCACCGGTCAGCGTGCTGCGTCCGGCGGTGGCGCCGAGGACAAATCCGCGGGCCATCTGATCGGCCGCCGCCCACAGACCGTCGCCGGTCCGCTGGAAACCGAACATCGAGTAGAAGATGTACAGCGGGATCATCGGCTCGCCGTGGGTGGAGTACGAGGTACCGACCGCGGTGAACGAAGCGGTCGAACCGGCCTCGTTGATGCCCTCGTGCAGGATCTGACCGGCCTGGTCCTCCTTGTAGGCCAGCATCAGATCAGCGTCGACCGCCCGATACAGCTGCCCGTTGCGGTTGTAGATCTTCAGCGTCGGGAACCACGAGTCCATGCCGAAGGTGCGGGCCTCGTCGGGGATGATCGGCACGATCCGCTTGCCGATCACCGGATCGCGCAGCAGTTCCTTCATCACCCGCACGAAGGCCATCGTCGTGGCGACCTCCTGCTTGCCCGACCCCTTGCGGATCGAGGCGAAGACCTTGTCCTCCGGCACCGGCAGGGGTGCCGCCTTGGTCCGGCGCTCGGGGACGAAGCCGCCGAGGTTGCGCCGCCGCTCGAGCAGGTACTGAATCTCCGGCGACTCGGGTCCCGGGTTGTAGTACGGCGGCAGGTAGGGGTCCTTCTCGAGAACCTCGTCCGAGATCGGGATGCGCTGGGCGTCGCGGAAGGCCTTGAGATCGTCGAGGGTCAGCTTCTTCATCTGGTGGGTCGCGTTGCGGCCCTCGAAGTGCGTGCCCAGGCCGTAGCCCTTGATCGTGTGCGCCAGGATCACCGTCGGCTGACCCTTGTGGGCCAGGGCGGCGGCGTACGCGGCGTAGACCTTGCGGTAGTCGTGCCCGCCGCGCTTGAGGTTCCAGATCTCCGGGTCGGTCATGTCCTTGACCAATTCCTTGGTCCGCGGGTCACGTCCGAAGAAGTGCTCGCGCACGAAGGCGCCGTCGTTGGCCTTGTAGGTCTGGAAGTCGCCGTCGGCGGTGGTGTTCATCAGGTTGACCAGGGCGCCATCCTTGTCGGCGAAGAGCAGCTTGTCCCACTCGCGGCCCCAGATGACCTTGATGACGTTCCAGCCGGCGCCGCGGAAGAACGACTCCAACTCCTGGATGATCTTGCCGTTGCCGCGCACCGGACCGTCGAGGCGCTGCAGATTGCAGTTGATGACGAAGGTCAGGTTGTCCAGGCCCTCGAGCGCGGCCATGTGGGTCAGACCGCGCGACTCCGCCTCGTCCATCTCGCCGTCGCCGAGGAAGGCCCAGACGTGCTGATCCGAGGTGTCCTGGATGCCGCGGTCCTGCAGGTAGTGGTTGAACCGCGCCTGATAGATGGCGTTCATCGGGCCGAGGCCCATCGACACCGTCGGGAACTCCCAGAAGTGCGGCAGCAACCGCGGGTGCGGGTAGGAGGGCAGACCGCCGCCCTTGTTGCGGTGGCTGATCTCCTGGCGGAAGCCGTCGAGCTGCGCCTCGGGGATGCGGCCCTCGAGGAAGGCGCGCGCGTAGATGCCGGGGGAGGCGTGACCCTGGATGAAGACCTGGTCGCCGCCGCCCGGGGCGTCCTTGCCGCGGAAGAAGTGGTTGAAGCCGACCTCGTAGAGCGCGGCGGACGAGGCGTACGTCGAGATGTGGCCGCCGACGCCGACGCCGGGGCGCTGGGCGCGATGCACCATGATCGCGGCGTTCCAGCGGATCCAGGCGCGGTAGCGGCGCTCGACGTCCTCGTCGCCCGGGAACCACGGTTCGCGGTCACCGGGGATCGTGTTGACGTAGTCGGTCGAGGTCAGCGACGGCACGGCGACCTTGCGCTCGCCGGCCCGCTCGAGCAGACGCAGCATCAGATAGCGCGCCCGCTCCGGGCCGGATCGGGCAACGAGCTCGTCGAAGGATTCGAGCCACTCGTCGGTCTCGTCGGTGTCGATATCGGGCAGGTAGGTCGCGAAACCCTCTCGAATGACGCGCACCCGCGCCTTTCCGCCACCGTTGGCCGTCGGTCCCGACCCGTTCGACGTGGTGGGGGGGCTCGCGGTTCCGGCGGTGTCGGGGGTGCTGCTCGACTGCGACACGTGGTCCTCTCTTCCGACGCGTGGCCGGCGGTACCGGCCAGTTGATGGTGCGGTCGCACGTGGGTGATGTGCTCCGCGTCCTCGGTCCTCGACCCCAATCCTTGCACCTACCGGTACCCGGGCGCCCGGCTATGGCCCGGTGATTTGCCTCCGGTCGTCCCGCGGGCCGCCTCCGGCGGTCCGAACGCTCGACTCCGGGCCGTACGCAGGGGAGGCTCGGGGCGCGTGCGAATGGGAGGCCGGGCCTCGATGCCGCGGCCGGCGCCGGCCCGGCGGGCGTCGCGGGATGGCGTGCCGCGCACCCGAGAGACCTGCCGGTTCCACTACGCGGCGTCGTATCAATCAACGACGCGACGTCGTACTTTGCCGGAATCGGGTCTCGGACGGCGCGATGGGCGAGTTGTCCGGATTCGGGACCTGGGAAGGTGCCGTGTCGGCTTGCGCGTTGGCAAACAAACATGTTCGCTTTGGAGTACTACGCGTCCATCGGACGCATGTCCAAACATCCGAGACACCCGTATCGGTATGCCGATACGAATCGAACCCCCCGTACCGGTTTGCCGGTACCCATCGACACGAGGAGGACCCCACCGTGGTCGCCGCGGCGGACACCCCGAGCTACGCGCAGAAACTGGGCATCACCAAGGACATGGCCGTCCAGGAGCGTGGATGGGACGAAGACACCGACGACGACATCAGGGCCGATATCGAGGAGGTCATCGGCGATGAGCTCCTCGACGAGGACTCCCATGATGTCGTCGACGTGGTGCTGCTCTGGTGGCGCGACGAGGACGGCGACCTGGTGGACGCCCTGATGGATTCGATCGGACCTCTGGCGGAGGAGGGCACCGTCTGGGTGCTCACGCCGAAGACCGGCCAGTCCGGACACGTCGATCCCACCGAGATCGCCGAGTCGGCGCCCACGGCCGGATTGACCCAGACCTCCACGGTCAATCTCGGATCGTGGACCGGGTCGCGTTTGGTGCAGCCCAAGGGTGAACGCTCGAAGCGGTGAGAGAGGCGGCGTCGGCCGCGCGTCCGGTCGACGCTACGGTCGGTAGCCGACAGCCCACCTCGAGCAGGAGAGCTCTGCCATGTCACCGCTCCCCATCGGCGCCGTAGCGCCGGATTTCACGTTGCGCGACCAGAACAACCAGCCCGTGACCCTCTCGTCCTATCGGGGTGTCAAGAACGTGCTGTTGGTGTTCTACCCGCTGGCCTTCACCGGCACCTGCCAGGGCGAGTTGTGTCAGGTCCGCGATGCGCTGCCGACGTTCGAGAACGACACGACGGCCACCCTGGCGATCTCCGTCGGCCCGCCGCCCACCCACAAGGTGTGGGCCGCGGAACTGGGATATACCTTCCCGCTGCTGTCGGATTTCTGGCCGCACGGTGAGGTCGCGCAGGCCTACGGGGTGTTCAACGAGTCCGCCGGATTCGCCAATCGGGGCACCTTCATGATCGATACCGGCGGGGTCATCCGGTACTCGCAGATGAACGGCCCCGGCGAGGCGCGCGACCCGAAGATCTGGACCGACGCCCTCGCCACCGTCGACTAGCGTCGCTCAGCTCACGGTGAGGGTGGGCGGCCACAGCGCGAAACTGTGCCCCTTCGAGTGGCACGAGAACACACCCTTGAAACCGAAGGTGCACTTGACGCCCGCGTGATGGAGCGTTCCGGTCAACTGGGGGCTGCCGCCGCGCCCCTGCGGTCCGCCGATGCCGAAGGTGGGGTGCGCCGGCAGGAACGGCAGGTCGATCGCGACGTCGTAGACGCGCGGGGCGAACGGCACCTGGGACATGAAGGCGCCACCCGGAAGGTCGCAGCCGACATCGCTATTCGGGCGAATCGAACAATTCCAGGAGCCGACCGAGAAGTACGCGGTATCGCCGACCAGATAGGGTCCGGGGTCGACGGCGGGCGGTTCGAAGTTGATCTCCTGCGCCCCGGCCGGAGCGGCCAGGGCGGTCGCCGCCAGCAGGGCGCCGGCGAGGATCGCGGACGTTCGGGCCAGCCGTGAGCGGGTGCGGCGAACGATCTTCGGACTGCGGGTGGACGGGCGCATCGGAGGCTCCCTCGTCTCGGGTCGCCGGCCCCGAACGGCGAAGATGTCCCCGCAGGCTAAACCCCGGCCGCACCACGAGTTGGGGATTGGCGGGGTTCCACGATAGATTTGCCGGCGGCTCGGCGTATCGCGTCGGCCCCGATCGGGCGTATAGCTCAGTGGTTAGAGCTCTGGTCTTACACACCAGCGGTCGGGGGTTCAAATCCCTCTGCGCCCACCCACCAATCACGCCGGCCGATCGGCTCAGAAACCGCCGCCGGCCCGCACCGCGAGATCCTGTCCCGCCCGCCAGGTCGCCAGGCGTGCTTCGTAATCCGCGGTCGCGGTCGCCAGCGGCTTGCTGCCGAAGAATTGGCGCAGCGGCGGCTCGTCGAGGTCGACCAGTTCGAGCACGGCCCGCGCGGAGGCGTCCGGGTCGCCGCCGGACCGCAATGCGCGCTTGAAGTCGTCGCCCCGAGCGATGCGCGCAGCGGGTCGTAGGCCGGGTTCGGGTCCACGAAGCTCGCGGTCGCTCCGAATCCGGTGGCGAACGAGTCGGGTTCGATCAGCGTCACCTTGATGCCGAAGGGGGCGAGCTCACCGGCCAGGGCCTGGCTGATGCCCTCGAGCGCCCACTTCGACGCGTTGTAGCCGCCCACGTAGGGGTAGGCGGTGATGCCGCCGATCGACGAGACCTGCAGGATGTGGCCGCTGCGCTGTTCCCGCAGGAACGGGATCGCGGCCTGGGTCACCCAGATCGCGCCGAAGACGTTGGTGTCGATGATGCGGCGCAGGTCGTCCTCGCCGAGTTCCTCGACCGCGCCGAGCAGGCCGTAGCCGGCGTTGTTGACGATCACGTCGAGCCGGCCGAAGTGACTGTGCGCCTTCGCGACGACCTCGAACGCCGCGGCCCGGTCGGTGACATCCAGGCGCAGCGGCAGCACCCGGTCACCGAACCGGTCGACCAGATCGGTCAACGTCGCGGTATCGTGGGCGGTGGCCACGACGCTGTCGCCGCGCTCGAGGGCGGCCTCGGTCCACGTGCGGCCGAAGCCGCGGGATGCGCCGGTGATGAACCAGATCTTGCTCACGTTCTCCCCTGTCGAATCGTGGCGGCTCGGGTCCCCGGACTCGGTCGATGTCCTTCGGTGAGCCGCTCGACAACCGACGCTAGGAAGCCGCGTCGGCAACAAGCAGGTCCGCTCAGTGACCCCCTGGCGTGCATCGGCGCACCTACGATCGAACGTATGGGTGCTGCGCAGGACGTCCGCGGGCGCATCCGCGACTTCGTGATCTCCCGCCGCGAGCGGGTGAGCCCCGGCGACGTCGGCATCCACGAAGGCGGTGGTACCCGGCGGGTCAAGGGCCTGCGCCGCGAGGAGGTCGCGATGCTCGCCGGGGTCTCGGTCGAGTACTACGTGCGCTTCGAGCGCGGCGACGCGGCCGGGGCGTCCGACTCGGTGATCGACGCGATCGCGCGGGTACTGCGCCTGTCCGATGTCGAGCGCGAATACCTACGCCGCCTCTGCGCCGCGCGCACCGCCGGCCACCGCAACCCGCCGGTGCGGGCGGTGACCGGGATCCGCCCCTCGGCCCGCCGACTGCTGGAGTCGATGGAGACCGTCCCGGCGTTCGCGGTCAACCGGATCGGCGACATCGTCGCGGCCAATATCCTCGGGCGCGCCTTCTACGTGCAGATGTACGACGACGGTCGCGATCCGGTCAACCACACCTGGTTCCAGTTCCTGCGCCAGGAGCAGTCGAGGCGGTTCTGGGTCGACTGGGACGTGATCGCGGACAACGGTGTACAGATCCTGCGCGCCGAGATCGGGGCGGCCCCACTCGACCCCGCCCCGCTCGATCGCGGCCGGCGCGACCTGCTGGACGAGCTGCTGACCGTCCCCGAATTCCGCAGCCGCTGGAACTCGCAGAATGTGCGGCGGCATACCAGCGGCACCAAACGGGTCAACCACCCGATCGTCGGGCGCATGGACCTCGCCTACGAGAACCTGCACCTCGACGCGGACCCGGATCTGGCGATCCTGACCTTCAGCCCGGAGCCGGGCACCCCCTCGGCCGACGCGATGCAGCTGCTCAACCACTGGGCGCGCGACGGCGCGAACGCCTCCCGGGTGGGGCGCGGCTGATCGGTCGGTGCCGATCGTCGCCACAACAGGTTCCCGTGGCGCAGGGGCGAGGAGATAGTTGTCGCGGCGAGCCCGTGGGGAGCGTCTTGTGACGGCCGTCGGCTCAGATGCCGGCGGCGACAGCGAACAGCGGAATCGCCACGATCGCCAGGGTGCTGGTGACCACGATGGTCGCCGCGGCGAAGCGGCCGTCGCCGTCGTACTGCTCGGCGAGGATGAACGCGGTCGAGGAGACCGGCATGGCGGCCAGCAGCACCAGCGTCGGGCCCCAGGGGCCGGCGAGGTCGCCGGGGAAGAGGCGGACGAGCAGCAGGGTAACCGCCGGGAAAACAACAAGCTTGACCGCGGTGGCGGCGATGATCGCGCTCGGTGGGATGCCGCCGGCGCGGATACCCGCCAGCGCCGGGCGCAGGGTCAGGCCGATCGCGAACATCGCCGCGGGGATCGCCGCCTGGCCGAGCATCCCGACACTGTCGTCGATCAGGGACGGCAGCGGTACATCGGCCACGGCGACGGCGAGCCCGGCGAAGATGCTCAGCACCACCGGATTGGCCACCAGCGCCCGTTTGACGATCGGCCAGATCGCGATGCCGCCGGTCGCCCCGTCCGCGGCGGCCGTCCGTTGGGCGACGATCGTGCGGATCAGCGGGTAGCCGATCATGAAGACCAGATTGTGCAGCAGCTGACCGATCGCAACCGCCAACGCGGCATCGGGGCCGACCAGGGCGATGACGATCGGCACCGCGAGATAGCCGACATTGCCGTACCCGGCGGCCAGCGAGAACTGCGCGGGGCCGACGCGGCGGAAGACCGGCGTCAGGTGTGCCAGGGCGTAGGCGCCGACGGTGATCACGATCGTCACGCCGGCCGCCAGCAGCAGAAACAGCGGCGGGACACCCGCGGCCGGATCGGTCCGCGCGATCGCGTCGAACAGGAACGCCGGCAGCGCGATCCAGAAGACGAAGGCGTTGATCGCCGGCTCGGTACCCGCGAAGCGCTTCGTATAGCTGGTCGCGGCTCCGAGCCCGAGGATCAGAAAGAACGGCAGCGTGGCCGCGAAGACGGTGTCCATGATCGGCGCCCACTCTAACGGCAGGCGAGCGCTTCCCATGACCAAGCCTTGATACCCCTGGGGGGTACGGGTGTACGCTGGCGGTCGGATACCCAACGGGGGTATGGATCGAAAGGGGTGGGCAATGACGGTCACCGAATATCGGGTCACCGGAATGTCCTGCGGTCACTGCGAGTCGGCGGTCCGCGAGGAGGTCGCGCGCATCGGCGGAGTCGACGGCATCGAGGTCGACGCCCGCACCGGCACGCTGGTGATCACCGCATCCGCTCCGGTGGACGACGCGCTGGTGGTCGAGGCGGTCGACGAGGCGGGGTACGCGGCGGTCCGCGTCTGATGAACGTCGCCGCTCGGCTCGGGGCCTTCGCCGTGGCCGCCGTACTGGTCTTCGGCGCCGCCTTCGGGATCGCGGCTGCCGTGGTCCCGGACGGTTTCGCCGACCGATGGCAGCCGGCCGGCGGCACCCACGACGTCGGCACGCACACCGGCACCGACGGCGCGGACTCGCACGACGGCGGTCACGGTGACGCCGGTACGGGGGACGGGCGATGAGCGCCCCCACCCCGGCGGCGACGCCGACGAGCGTCGAACTCGACATCCGCGGGATGACCTGCGCCTCGTGCGCCATGCGGATCGAGAAGAAGCTCAACAAGCTCGACGGGGTCGCCGCGACGGTCAACTACGCGACCGAGAAGGCGAAGGCGACCGTGCCCGCCGGATACGACCCGGCCACCCTGATCGCCGAGGTCGAGAAGGCCGGCTACGCCGCATCGGTGCCCCCACCGCCACAGGCGGACCCGGGCCCGCAGCCGTCCGACACGGACCTCGAACTGGCGAGCCTGCGCACCCGACTGATCGTCTCGACGCTGCTGACCGTGCCGGTGATCGCGATGGCGATGATCCCGGCCCTGCAGTTCACCTACTGGCAGTGGGCGTCGCTCACGCTGGCCGCACCGGTGATCGTCTGGGGCGCGTGGCCCTTCCACCACGCCGCCTGGATCAACCTGCGGCACGGCGCGGCCACCATGGACACGCTGATCTCGATGGGCACCTCGGCGGCCCTCCTGTGGTCGCTCTACGCCCTCTTCCTCGGCACCGCGGGCGTCCCCGGCATGACCCACGGTTTCGACATGATGCTCACCCGCACCGACGGCGCCGCCAATATCTATCTCGAGGTCGGCGCCGGGGTCACGATGTTCATCCTCGCCGGCCGGTACTTCGAGAAGCGGTCGAAGCGGCGAGCGGGGGCGGCATTGCGCGCCCTGCTCGAACTCGGGGCCAAGGACGTCGCGGTCCTGCGCGACGGCGTCGAGACCACCATTCCGATCGACCGGCTCGCCGTCGGCGACCGGTTCGTCGTGCGGCCGGGGGAGAAGATCGCCACCGACGGGGTGATCGTCTCCGGAACGTCCGCGGTCGACGCGTCGATGCTCACCGGTGAATCGGTGCCGGTCGAGGTCGGCCCGGACGACGCGGTGACCGGAGCGACCCTCAACGCCGGCGGGCGGCTGGTCGTGCGGGCCACCCGGATCGGCGCCGATACCCAACTCGCCCGGATGGCCCGCCTGGTCGAGGACGCCCAGACCGGCAAGGCGCAGGTGCAGCGCCTGGCCGATCGGGTCTCCGGCGTCTTCGTGCCGATCGTGATCCTGATCGCCGTCGCCACCCTCGGCGCCTGGCTCGGCGCGGGCTTCCCTGCCTCGGCCGCCTTCACCGCGGCGGTTGCGGTCCTCGTGATCGCCTGCCCCTGCGCCCTCGGGCTGGCCACGCCGACCGCCCTGCTGGTCGGCACCGGTCGCGGCGCGCAACTCGGCATCCTGATCAAGGGGCCCGAAGTCCTCGAGTCGACCCGGGCGATCGACACCGTGGTCCTCGACAAGACCGGCACCGTCACCACCGGGCGGATGACGCTGCTCGACGTGGTGCCCGCGGCAGGTACCGACCGCACCGAGGTGCTGCGCCTGGCGGGCGCCCTGGAGGACTCGTCGGAGCACCCGATCGCTCGGGCGATCGCCGCTGCTGCCGCCGAGCAGATCGGCCCGCCCGCCGCGGTGACCGACTTCGCGAACGTCCCCGGACTCGGGGTGCGCGGGGTCGTCGACGGCCGGGAGGTCACCGTCGGACGCCTGTCCCTGGTCGCCCCCGGGAGCACCGTCCGCGCCGTCGGCGCCGTTGAGGGCGTGGGGGGTGTCGAGGGCATCGAGGGATGGGATGCCGAGCTGACCGCCGCGGCCGAGGCCGCGCGGGAGGCGGGACGCACCGTCGTTGTCGCCGGCTGGGATGGCCGGGTGCGGGGGTTGCTGATCGTGGCGGACGCGGTCAAACCCACCAGCGCCGAGGCGGTCGCGCGGTTGATCGACCTGCGCCTGACCCCGGTGCTGTTGACCGGGGACAACGAGACCGTCGCCCGTCGTGTCGCCGCGGAGGTCGGGATCGACCGGGTGATCGCCGAGGTGCTGCCCGCCGACAAGGTCGACGTGATCGCCCGGCTGCAGGCCGAGGGTCGGGTGGTCGCGATGGTGGGCGACGGGGTCAACGACGCGCCCGCGCTGGCCCGGGCCGACCTGGGCATCGCGATGGGTACCGGCGCCGACGTCGCGATCGAGGCCGCCGACATCACCGTCGTGCGCGGCGATCTGCGCGGCGTCGTCGACGCGATCCGGCTGTCCCGGCGCACGCTCGGCACGATCCGATCGAATCTGTTCTGGGCGTTCGCCTACAACGTCGCGGCGATTCCGGCCGCCGCGCTCGGGCTGCTCAACCCGATGCTCGCCGGCGCCGCGATGGCCCTGTCGAGCGTCTTCGTCGTCGGAAACAGCCTGCGGCTGCGCGGCTTCCGCGGCGTCGCCGGCTCCGAGCGCTGAGGGCGGCGTCGCCGGCGTCGGGCACTGAGCGCGGCGTCGACGATCGGATCAGGGGCCGAGCGCGGGCCCGGCCCGCTCGTCGTCGTGCGGTGGGCCGACTCGGTCGAGGTGAGCGATCAGCCGGCGCAACGCGGCGATCTCGGTGTCGAGGGCGGCGCGCCCCGTGGGGGTGATGTCCATCCAGGTGCGGGTGCGACCACCGTTGGCGTCGCTTCGGCGCCGCGTGACGAAGCCGGCGCGTTCGAGCACCGACAGATGCCGCGCCAGGTTGCCGTCGGTCAGGTCGAGAGTATTGCGCAGGACCGCGAATTCGATGGTCGAACCGTCCGCCAGAAGCGTCAGGACGCCCAATCGCACCCGCTGATGGACGACGTCGTCGAGCCCGATCGTCGGCAGCGGAGGGGGCGGCACCGCCGACGCCGTGGGTAGCGGCGGGATGAGTGTCGACGGGACCGGCAGCGACCGGTCCGGAACAACGCCCGCCGGTTCCGCCGGTTCGGGAGTCGACGTCACCTCTCCACTGTGCCTCGTCGCGGCGGCCGCGTGTGGCGACGATCGCGGTGGTGAGGGCCGGCCGCAGGGCCATACGGTGACAAACCGGCTTTCCGGACGGTGGTATCCGTCGACAACCCGCCCTATGGTGGACGACGGACGGGGAGGTGAGAATGTCGATCATCGACCGCGACCGACCACCACCGTGATCGGCCGAGAACCCTCCCGTCGCACCACCCTGCGGTCGCGTGCGACCGGCCCGCGCACGCCCGGTCCCCGGGTGCCCAGCTACGTGTCGATCATCATCCCCACCCACAACGCGCTTCCGGAACTCGACGAGCAGCTCGACGCGCTCGCCGAGCAGGACTACTCCGGTCCGCTCGAGGTGATCATCAGCGACAACGGATCCACCGACGGGCTGCGCAAGCATCTCGCCGCCCATCCCCTCGGCGGCCCACTCAACCTGCGATGGGTCGACGCCTCGGACCGCGACGGCGCGCCACACGCCCGCAACGTGGGATCGGAAGCGGCCCAAGGGGATCTACTCGTCTACGCGGCCGCCGACGACCGCGTCTACCCCGGCTGGTTGTCCGCGATGGTCGCCGCCGCCGGGGAGGCGGACGCGGTCGGTGGGGTCATCGAGATCGACGGCATCAACACCCCCGAGGTGGTCGCCTGGCGGCCGGAACCCGGACCGGAGGAGCAGGCCCGCGTCTTCGGCTACCACCCGGTGGCCAATGGCTGCACCCTCGCGCTCTGGCGCTCGACCTACCGTGAGGTCGGCGGCTGGAACGAGGAGTACGACCTCGCCGGCGACGACTACGAACTGTGCCTGCGACTCGGGGTCCACGGTCTGACGCTTGCGCACGCGCCGGACGCGCTGGTCGCCTACCGGCTGCGCGACACCCTCGACACCCATTGGCGGCGGCGGATCACCCTCGGCCGCGTCGAGGCGCGCCTCTACGCCGACTACCGCGAGCACGGGATGCCGCGCCGCCCGCCGCCCGCGGTGCTGCGCACGATCGGGTACCTGATCCTGCGCAATCCGTGGATGCCGCGCTTCATCCGGCGCAACAACACCGGGATCTGGCTCTTCCATGCCGCGACCCTGCTCGGCCGGCTGCGCGGCAGCATCGAGAACCGGGTCTTCTACTTCTGACGCCGACGGCCGCCATCGGATCCACGGGGATTCGATAGCGGCCGTCACGACCGGGAAACCTGCCCGCCCGGACCCTTCGGTCCGGGCCGGAGGGTTACTCCTGGCCGAAGTTGCAGTTCGCGCTCCAGATACCGCGCTGGGCGTCCTTGGCTTCCTGCTCCGCGGCGCGAACCTCGTCCTTGAACTGGCCGACGTAGACGGCGCGGGCGATCCCGGCGCGGGCGGCCTCGACGGCGTAGTTGAAGCCGTCCCAGCGAATGACGTGCGCCAGGGTGGTCACGCCGGTCGGATCGGCCGACGGCCACCGGGGATCGGCCTCGAGCAGGGTGGGCTGCCAGGTCATCGCGGCGGCGGCGAAGGCGGTGGCCTCGTTGCCGAAGCATTGACCGGGCTGTGCGGCGTCGATACCGAAGACGCGCACATGCACCCAGGCGCGCTGGAAGCTGAACGTGGTGAAGGTGTCACCCGAGACAACCTGTGTGGTCAGACCATTGGGGGTGACCGGCTGAGCGGACGCCGCGGGAATCGTCGGTCCGGCCACGATCGCCGCGACTGCGCAGAACCCGACAACGACACGAATGATGCTGCGCATTCCGAACATGTTCCTCGTTTTCGCTCGATGAACCCGGCATTCCCGGGGAATGGTAGCGGTAGGGTCCACTTCCCCGCGCGTCGGGCGTCGTAGAGTTCCCGGCATGTCGCTCGGTCGTGTCGGTCACAGGCGTGTTCGATGGGCCGACGGGGGCCCCGACACGATCGCCGGCCTGGTGCTCGGTCTCGCCCTCGATCGGGTGCTGGGGGACCCGCAGCGCCTGCATCCGGTCGCCGGATTCGGCCGCGCGGCGGGCGCCCTGGAGCGACTGACCTACCGGGACAGCCGGTGGGCGGGCGCACTGTTCTGGGTGGTGGCGGTCGGCGCGCCGGTCGCGGCGACCGCGGCGCTCGACCGGGCCGCCCGCACCGTGCCGTTCGCCCGGGCGGGGCTGACCGCCGCGACCGTATGGGCCGCGACCGGCGGCACCACCCTGGCCCGCGTCGGTGTCGACCTCGCCGACGACCTCGAGGATCCCGACCTCACCGCCGCCCGCCGCCGGCTGCCGATGCTCTGCGGGCGCCTGCCCGATCAGCTCGATCGGCCCGCGCTCGCCCGCGCCGGCATCGAGTCGGTCGCCGAGAACACCGCCGACGCGGCGGTCGGGGTGGTGGTCTGGGGGGCGATCCTCGGCGCCCCGGGGGTGGTCGCCTACCGTGCGGTCAACACGCTCGACGCGATGGTCGGCCACCGATCCGAGCGCTACGGCCGATTCGGTTGGGCCGCGGCGCGTGCCGACGACGTCCTCGGCTACCCGGCCGCCCGGCTGACCGGGGTGCTCGCGGCGCTCCGCGCTCGGGTGGTCGGCGGTTCGGGAGCCGCGGCGCTGCGGGTGTGGCGGGCGGACGCCGCCGCCCATCCGAGCCCGAACGCCGGAGTCTGCGAGGCGGCGTGGGCCGGGGCGCTCGACATCTCCCTCGGCGGGCCGACCCCCTATCGGTACGGCACCCAGCTGCGCCCGGTGCTCGGCGCGGGCGGTCGCGACCCGGGTCCCGACGATGTGCGTCGGGCGGCGACGTTGTCGCTACGGGTCCAGGAGGCGGCGGTCCTCGCCGCGGCGGTCGCGCTCGGCGCGGTCTACGGAGTGCGGCGGATTCAGCGACGCCGGCCGTAGCGGGCGTCGAGCTTGTCGCGGGTCGCCGCGGCGCGGGCATCGGCGGTCTCGCCGGCCGGGGCGTCCGCGGGTGAGGTGTCGGGCGACGGGGATTTCGGGGCCGGTTCGTCGGTGGGCGCGGGCGCCTCGGCGACGGTGGTGACGGCTGCGGCGGCGCGTGCCGAACCGTCCCGGGAGGTGGCCGGCGACGTCGCGAAGGAGTCGGCGGGGGTGGTCACCGGTTCCGTGGCGGACACCGGGACCGACGATCCGCTCGCCGTGGCCTTCGCCGCCCGGCGTTCCCGGATCTCCGAGTAGACGACGTAGCCCAAACCGAGCGGCGCCATGATGCCGAAGGCGAGCCACTGCAGGCCGTACGACAGATACGGGCCGGCATCGAGCTGCGGCAGGCCGATCACGCCGAGCCCGCCGGGCTGAGCGTCGGCCAGGGCGATCCACCCGTCGATCGGATCGGTACCGGTCAGCTCGGCGACCTGATCCGGGGCGATCGAGTAGACCTGCGGCGGTGTCGTATCCGTCAGCGGCGGGCGTTCCGGCGAGGTCGGCTCCGGGCGGCGGACGCGGCCGTCGAGGGTGACCGTCCCGGTCGGGGCGGCCTCGATCGCCGGGACCCGATTGCCGTTGTCCGGCAGGACGTAGCCGCGGTTGACCACCACATCGGTGCCGTCGGTGGTGCGGAAGACCTCGAGGATCTCGTAACTGGGGGAGCCGGCCGTCGACCGCAGCCGCACGACGACCTCGGTGCCCTGCACATAGGAACCGGTCAGCTCGACCGAGCGCCATTCGCGGTCCGCGGGCAGCGATCCGTCGACCAGCACATCACCCAACGGGGCGGTCGGGGTGTCGAGCGCCTCGCTGATCAGATCGTTGCGGTGCTCGGTCTCGGTGTTCTTGCCCAGCTGCCAGGGCGCGAGGATGACGAAGCAGAGGTAGGTGAACACCGCCACCACGCCGGCGAGAATCAGCCAGCGCGGTTTGAGGAAGTACCCGAGGCGATGCACACCAGCCACCGTATCGTTCCGCCGCGATCGGCGGTGCCGCGGGCGCCGGGGTTACCGGTCGGTGCCGACCAGCGTGCGAATCTCCTCGAGCAACCCCGGCACGGCCGCCTCGATCTGTTCGCGGACCTCCGCGAAGTCGCGGGCCGAACCGTAGTAGGGGTCGGCGACCGACAGGTCGCCGACCGCCTGCGGATCGAATTCGCGCAGCAGCCGCACCCGCGACGGGTCGGCGCCCAGGGCCCGCAGCGCCTTCGCGTGCCCGCGGTCGAGGGCGATGATCAGATCGGCGGACAGGATGTCGTCGTCGACGTGGCGGGCGGTATGCGCGCTCGGATAGCCGTGCCGTTCGAGTTCGGCGCGGGCGCGGGCATCGGCGCGATCACCGACGTGCCAGGAGCCGGTGCCGGCGCTGGTCACCTGCACCTCGTCGGCGAGCCCGGCCCGCTCGACCGCGGTCGCGACGATCCGATCGGCCATCGGGGAGCGGCAGATATTGCCGGTGCAGACGAAGGTGACGTGAACCGGCACACGCTCGGGCGGCGTCACGACGCCCGGCTCGGGCGGGGTCACGACGTCCGCCCGCCGAGATCGGGGACCAAACCGTCGAGCGCGGCGATCAGATCCTTCGGCCGGTCGACGACCACGTCCGCGGCCGCATGTTCCGCCTCGGTGCCGTAGCCCCAGGTGACCGCGATGCACGGGACACCCCAGTGCCGGGCGCCCTCGATGTCGTGGCTGCGGTCGCCGATCATCGCGACCCCGGTCGTGCCGCCGATCACCGCCGCCACCCCGAGCCGGCTGAGCGCGCGGGCCATCACGTCCTTCTTGAGGGTGCGGCTGCCGTCCTCGGAAGCCCCGGCCACGAACTCGAAGCGGTCCCGTAGCCGGTAGTGATCGAGGACCTGCTCGGCGACCACCTCGGCCTTGGACGTGGCCACCGCCAACCGCACACCGTGGGCGAGCAGTTCGTCGAGCGCCTCGGGAAAGCCGTCGAAGACGCGGCTGTGCGACCAGCCGCTCTCGCGGTAGATCCGGCGGTAGGCGGCGAGCCCCCGCTCGACCTCGGCGCGGGCGATCTCGGGATCGTCGGCGTCCGATCCGGCGCCGAGCAGTCGCAGGATCTCCGGCAGCGGCGGTCCGATCAGTTCGCGCACCCGCGACTCGTCGGGCATCGGCCGACCGATCGTCTCCATCGCGTGCCGCAGCCCGTCGATGATGCCGGGGGCGGAGTCGATCAGGGTGCCGTCGAGGTCGAAGAGCACCACCGGGGGCAGCGCGAGCGGACGATCGGGGACGAGCGAGACCATGCGATGAACAGTAGTGGGCGCCGGATCGGCCCGCCCTTCGGCGGACATCCCGCCCCGTCGGCGACTGCCACTAGGCTGGCCGTCGTGGTCGCCAGCGTCTCCCTCGCCGATGTCGTCGCCACCCTGGAGGCGGCCTATCCGCCCCGGCTGGCGGAGAGTTGGGATTCGGTGGGTCTGGTCTGCGGCGACCCGGCGGAGCCGGTGCGCTCGGTGCTGGTGACCGTCGACGTCACCGCCGAGGTCGTCGACCACGCGGTGAGCATCGGCTGCGATTTGATCGTCGCGCATCATCCCTTGTTGCTGCGCGGCGTCGACACCGTCGGCGTGCATACGCCCAAGGGCGCCCTGATCCATCGGCTGATCCGCAGCGGCTGCGCGCTGTACACCGCCCATACCAACGCCGACTCCGCGCCGATCGGCGTCTCGGATGCGCTCGCCCGGCGGCTGGGGGTCACCCCGCTGCGCCCGATCCAGGACGTGCCGGCCGCGCCGCTCGACAGCTGGGTGGTGCGCGTTCCCTCCGCCGACGCCGAGGCGGTCCGCGAGGCGATGTTCGCCGCCGGCGCCGGTCGGGTCGGCGACTACGACCGTTGCTGTTGGCAGACCTCCGGGACCGGGCGCTTCCGGCCGGGTGCCGGCGCCCACCCGGCGATCGGCTCGGTCGGGCTCGACGAACAGGTCGCCGAGGACCGCCTCGAATTGGTCGCCCGGCGGTCGCTGCGCCGGGCTGTCGTCGACGCCCTGCGCGCGGCCCACCCCTACGAGGAACCGGCCTTCGACCTGATCGAGATGGCGCCGGTGCCATCGGACACCGGGCTCGGCCGCATCGGCGAGCTGGATACGCCGATGGCGCTGCGCGAGTTCACCGCCCGGGTGGCCGAACGGCTGCCCGCGACGGCGACCGGCGTGCGCGCGGCCGGCGACCCGGATCGGATGGTCCGCCGCGTTGCGGTCTGCGGCGGCGCCGGAGATTCGTTGCTCGACGCGGTCCGGGCTGCTGACGTCGACGTATACGTCACCTCCGATCTGCGCCATCATCCGGTCGACGAGCATCTGCGGGCGGGCGGGTGCCCGGTGATCGACGTCGCCCACTGGGCGGGCGAGTTCCCGTGGTGCGACCAGGCGCGCGAGATCCTCGACCGGCGCTTCGCGGAAGACGTCGACTGGACCTGCGCGGTGGTCGAGCGACGCACCGATCCGTGGTCGATCGCGGTTCGCTGAACCGATCGAGAAGGCCGAGTGTCGACGCGTCGGTGACGTAGTGCCGCCGGCCCGCGTCGGATCGGCCGGGCGGACCGCTCGCGCCCAGTAGGGTGACGGGATGGATGTCGACCCCGGAATGCAGAGGCGCCTGCTCGATTTGGCCGCCGTGGACACCGAACTGACGCAGCTGCGGCACCGTCTCGGGGCACTCCCGGAAGAGAAGGACGTCGAACGGCTCGCGCGCGAACGCAACGCCGCGAAGGACGCCGCGGTCGCCATCGGCATTTCGATCGACGACCTGGACACCGATATCCGCCGGCTCGAGGGTGAGGTCGACGCGGTGCGCCGCCGGCTCGAACGCGATCAGCAGTTGCTCGCCGCCGGTTCCGCCCCCGCGAAGCAGCTTTCGGAGATCCAGCACGAGGTCGGCTCGCTCGAGCGCCGGCAGGCGCTGCTCGAGGACGAGATGCTCGGAGTGATGGAGCAGCGCGAGGCGCTGCAGAGCGATCACGACCGCGCCGGGGCACAGCTCGACCACGTCGAGTCGCAATTGGTCGAGGCGGAGAAGCTCGTCCAGGCCGCGGTGGGGGACCTCGACGAGCGCATCGCCGATCGCACCACCGCTCGCGCCGCGGTGGTCGGTGACATCGACTCCGCCTTGATCGAGGCCTACGACCGGCAGCGGGAACGCTCCGGTGTGGGCGCGGCGCTGCTGCGCGCCCGCCGCTGCGGCGGCTGCCGGCTCGAACTCGACCGCGGCGAGATCGCCCGGATCGCGGCCGCGCCCCCGACGGCACTGATCCGCTGTTCGGAATGCGGCACCATCCTGGTGCGCACCTTCGAGTCCGGCCTGTGAGCGCGTTGCGCTCGGCGGTGAGGGGCCGGTTCCGTGGGTGACGGCGGCACGGTCCGGTCGGTGGTGGTCGAGGCCGACGGCGGGTCGCGCGGCAACCCCGGTACCGCCGGCTTCGGCGCCCTGGTGCTCGACGCCGGCGACGTCGACGGGCCGCCCCTGGGGACGGTCAACGAGGCGATCGGTCGGGCGACGAACAATGTCGCCGAGTACCGCGCGCTGATCGCCGGCCTGACCGAGGCGCGGCGGCTCGGCGCGACCGACGTCCTGGTGCGGATGGATTCGCGCCTGGTGGTCGAACAGATGGCCGGGCGGTGGCAGGTCAAGAACGCCGATCTGGCGGTGCTGCGGGAGCGCGCCACCACGATCGCGCGGGAGTTCGACCACATCGACTACGAGTGGATTCCGCGGGCCCGCAACAGTCGGGCCGACGCCCTGGCCAACGCCGCGATGGATCGGGCCGAGGACTCCGGCGCCGGTACCGCTTCCACCTCCACCGCCACGTCCGGGACCGCCGCCACCGCGGTGACCCCGACCTCGACCGCGGCCCCGTCGGCTCCGGCCGCCGCGCCGACCGCCTGGACCGGGCGCGACGGCGCGCCGACCCGCCTGATCCTGCTGCGCCACGGCCAGACCGAACTGTCGATCGAGCGGCGCTACTCCGGGCGCGGCAACCCCCGGCTGACCGAACTGGGCCATCGTCAGGCCCGGGGGGCCGCCCACCGGCTCGCCGGCGACGCCTTCACCATCGACGCGATCGTCGCGTCCCCGCTCGCCCGCACGCTCGCGACGGCGGAGGCGGTCGCCGGGAAGATCGGCCTGCCGGTGTCCACCGACGACGGTTTCATCGAGACCGACTTCGGCAAGTGGGAGGGCCTGACCTTCCGCGAGGCCCGCGAGCAGTACCCCGACCTGCACGACCGCTGGGTATCCGATACCTCGGTGCCCCCACCGGCCGGTGAGAGCTTCGATTCGGCGGGGGAGCGGGTCGCCGCCGCGCTCGCCGCGCTGACCGAGCGTTACGCCGGGAAGACGGTCCTGGTGGTCTCGCACGTCACCCCGATCAAGCTGATCCTGCGCCAGGCGCTCGCCGTCGGGCCGAGCCTGCTGTTCCGCCTGCACCTGGACCTGGCGTCGCTGAGCATCGCGGACTTCTACCCGGACGGGGGCGCCACCGTGCGCCTGGTCAACGACACCGCCCACCTCGACCCCATCGGATA
Source organism: Millisia brevis NBRC 105863 (assembly GCF_001552615.1). Lineage (GTDB taxonomy): Bacteria > Actinomycetota > Actinomycetes > Mycobacteriales > Mycobacteriaceae > Millisia > Millisia brevis. The sequence continues at coordinate 189,076 of NZ_BCRN01000007.1, read as the reverse complement.
GCACGATCGGGGACAGTTGGCGTCGCTGAGCGCGAGTTACTGTCCCCGATCGTTGGCGTCAGTGGCGGCCGCTGCGGAAGAGCTGGCGGACGGTCATCAGGACGATCTTCGCGTCCAACCACAGCGACCAGTTGGCGATGTAGTAGTTGTCGAAGCGGGCCCGCTCCAGGATCGAGGTATCCCCGCGCAACCCGTTGACCTGCGCCCACCCGGTCAACCCCGCCGTGACCCGGTGTCGCGCCCAGTAGCGATCGTGCTCACCCTCGAACTGCTCGACGAAGTGCGGGCGCTCCGGCCGCGGACCGACGATACTCATCTCCCCGCGCACGATGTTCCACAGCTGCGGCAGCTCGTCGAGCGAGGTCCGCCGCAGGATCGCGCCCACCCGACCGACCCGCGGATCGTCGGCGGCGCTCCACGTCGTCGAGGTGACCCCGGCCGGCGCCTGCCGCATCGACCGGAACTTGTAGATGGTGAACCGGCTGCCGTTGCGGCCGATGCGCTCCTGACCGAAGAAGATCGGCCGACCGGAGTCGATCAGGATCGCGGCCGCGCAGGCGATCAGCACCGGCAGGATCAGCACCAGCGTCGCGACCGCGATCGCGACATCCGCCGCCCGCTTGATCCACCAACTCGTCGAGCGGGTCGGATCGGAGTTGAGGTGGATCAGCGGATAGCCGCGGATGCGTTCGACCCCGCGACCGTCCCGGTGCAGCTCGAACAGCCGCGGCACCACAAAGACCCGGCAGCCCAACTGATCGGCGGCGATCGCGGTATCGACCAGGTCGGTCTCCTTGGTGACGGCGAAGGAGATGATGACGCTGCCGGCGCCGGTCCGGTGCGCGATCTCCTCGAGGTCGCCCGGATCATGCGAGAGCAGGGGAGCGGGCAGTGCGTCCCCGTCGGAGATCCGCGGATCCGGATCGATGAAACCGATCGGTTCCAGGCCGAACTCCGGATACTCGTGCATCGTGCGCGCGAGGCCCTGACCCACCAGACCGGCGCCAAGGATGATCGTGCGCTCCCGTCGGCCGACGGATCGCCGCACCCAGCGACCCGCCGCGAAGGCGATCACCGCGCCCGGGAGCGACAGCATCGCGTGGATCGCGACCATATTCGCCAGATCGAGCGGTGACGCGCCGGGGTCGATATAGGGCAGCAGCAGGATCGGTACCAGCGTCGCCCCGGCGAGGGTGCCGATCGCCGCCGGCACCGATTCGATGACCGACAGGTGCAGGCGCGGGCGATAAAAGCCGACCGCGGAACGGCCGACGATCAAAACCGCGGCAAAGATCAAAAATGGCGTCGGCGAGACGTGAGAAAGGAGATAGGCCACCACGAGGGAGCCGCACTCGACGGCGATCAGACCGGCGCGAACCCCGCTGATCGATTCGATGCGCGGCCGCTCCACTTGGCGTCCCGGCCGCCGTTGGCGACGTTCGGGCTCGTGGCGGCTCGCCGTGTCGGTGTTGCCGTGCACCGCGGGTGGTCCGGTCGGCTCCTGCCGATCGGCCCCCGCGGCCACCGTTGTCCAGTCCAATCGTCCATCCATTTGGTTTACGTGAAAGATTTCGGACCGGAATCACGTTACCCGATCGGAAACCGAACCAGGGTGACGCTTCATGACGTTGTTATCAATGGCGTGTCGGCTTCGAGGGGGCGGCGGGCGGTCGGCGGCCGGGGCGGGGCACTACGATCGACAACGCGAACGAGCCGGCCGGGCGGCCGCGTCGTCGAGAACCGTCGGGGGTGACTCCGACAGGCTCGATGCCGAGGAAAGTCCGGACTCCACAGGGCAGGACGGTTGCTAACGGCAACCCGGGGTGACCCGCGGGACAGTGCCACAGAAAACAGACCGCCCATCTCGCGTGCGAGGTGGGTCAGGGTGAAACGGTGCGGTAAGAGCGCACCAGCGCCCCGGGTGACCGGGGCGGCTCGGTAAACCCCGTCCGGAGCAAGGTCGAAGGCCGCACCCCAGCGGTGCGGCAGGCGCAGGTGTTCGAGGGCTGCCCGCCCGAGCCTGCGGGTGGACCGCTACAGGCACCCGGTGACGGTGTGTCGAGATGGATGGTCGTCACTCCGACTCGCGTCGGAGGACAGGATCCGGCTTATAGGCCGGCTCGTTCGCCTCACCCGTGTAGCGAATGTCGTAGCGTCGCGTCCGGCCGCGTAGCAGACTGTGAAGCGGCGCCCGAGCGGGAGGATTCGGGATGCCGCAGAGTCTTCCGAGGTCCGGAAGCGCGACGTGAGAATGGAGTTGACGGGTGGGCGATTCGTCCGACGATCAGTGGTACTACAGCATCAGCGACGGCACCGTGGCGCAGGGCAAGCAGGCCAGTTGGTCCGACCGGATGGGCCCCTATCCGGACAAGGCCAGCGCCGAGCGCGCGCTCGAGATTGTCGCCGAGCGGAACAAGGCCGCCGATGACGCCGACCGGGAGTGGAACGACTGACGGCCCGACGGTCCGGCCCCGAGGGGCCGGACCGCACGCCGCTCGTCCCGGTCAGGACTCGGAGTGCCGCAGATGCACGTCGAGGCGGGCGGCGATGACCTCCAGGGCGTCCGCATCGTGCATCAGGGCCCCACGGGTCTCGATCGGCACGTCCGTGATCGCTCCGCGCACATGGCGCCGCCACTTCCACGGCTTCGGTTCGAAGTCGTCGTCCTCGTCCTCGTCGTCGGAGATCGCGACGGGGGAGAAGAACAGCAGATCGCCCACATACCGTCCGGGGTCGTGCTCGGCGGCCAGCCGTTCGAGCAGCCGCCCCCGTTCGACCATCCGGGTGACGTGGTCGATCGTGATCGACGGATCGTCCAACTCGCTGGTGAGGATCGTCGCGGCGCTGGCGGCGGTCACGACACCGTCGGTCTGCAGATCGATCGACTCCGCCAGCAGCGGCATCAGCTCGATCGGCGCGGCGACCTCCGGCCGCGGGTAGGCGTCGATCACCATCAGGTCGACCGTCTCGCCGAGCTTCTGGAGCTCGACGGCCATCGCGTGGGCGATCACCCCGCCGACCGAGAAGCCGAGGAGCCGGAACGGTCCCGTCGGTGCCAGCGGCCGGATCGTATTGATGTAGTCGCGCGCGATCTCCCCGATCGACGCGGGCTCCGGGGCGGGCCATTCGATGCCGCGGGCCTGGACGCCGTGGATCGGCAGGGCCGGGTCGACCAATTCGGCGATGCGCCGGTAGCGCCCGACCAGTCCTCCGGTCGGGTGGATCACGAACAGCGGCGGACGCAGACCGGGCCCCTCCGGCGATGAGAGGGTGATCACCGGCGCCAGGGGCCGGGGGGCCTCGGCGGTATGCCGCCCGGTCGAGCGCGGCTCGGCCGGCGCCGCCGTGGTGGACGACACGGTCGTGGACGACGACACGCTCGTGGACGACACCGCCGCCCCGGCGGTTGCGCTCCCCGCCAACCCGCTTCCCGCCGGCCCACCGCCCGACAGCCCACCGCCCGACAGCCCACCGCCCGATGTCCCGGCGGCAGCCGACGGTCCGGTACCGGACGGTGCTGATCCGCCGGTGCCGGCGGTGGTCGCCGAGGACACGGTCGCGTGTTCGGCGGTCACCTCGTCGGTGTCGGTATCGGGTGCGAACGAAACGACGAGCGGCTCACCGGCGTCCTCGGTATCGAGGGTGGGGGTGATCCGATGGTGCGTTCCGGTTTCGGTCATGGGTACTGCCTCTGCTTCGTCGGTCGGTGACGGGTCCCCGTCGGGCGTCGACCGCTGATCGGGTTCCCCCGGGGCGGTCGTGTCGACGGGGTCGGCCGGCGACGATGCGGCCGACCCGGGCGTGTCGTCGACGCTCGGTGGCGCCGGGGAAGTCTCGCTCGGCGGCTCGGGAGCCAGGCGAAGATAACGTACGGGAGCCCCTTCCGGCCGGCGATGGGCGTCGGTGCGGTACATCCGGGAGCCCGGCGGCCCGTAGGGGTCGGCGACCATCCGCACCGCGGTCAGCGCCGGGTTGCCGCGGAATCCGCGCAGGCCGGGATCGGGCAGGTAGTGCTCGCCGCGGGTGCCGGGGCCCAGGACCGGCGCCAGGTGACGGTCGAGCAGATAGGGGCCGGCCGCGTCGGGCCGCGAGACCTGCAGGATCATCGCCCGGTCGATCACGATGCCGTCGGGCGCGACCGGGCCTCGGCTCGCGGCGCCGCGTCCGGTCGGGGCGATCACCAGGGTCGCGCCTCCCGCGCAGGCGGCGGCGACCTCGACCGCGGCCTCGAGCGATCCGCGCCGGGTGCGGTGCAGCAGCCGGCTGCCGACGCCGATCCGGTGGACGCCGCCCAGCGCGCGGGCCAGGACGCCGATGCCCTGTTGGGTGAGGGTCAGGCCGGTGGCGGCCTCGTCGTCGGTGGTCGCGGTGAAGACCGGATTGTCGGGCAGCAGGCGGGCCGACCGCTCGCTCTCGGAGATCGGTGAGCCGTCGAAGTAGCCGATCGTGTCGACCAGGTCCTCGGAGGTCATCACGATCCAGTGGATCGTGCCGCGGACCGTCGGCAGCACCGCGTCGAGCGTGATGCCCATCGACGCGCCGGATCGGCGCAGCCGGTCGGTCCGGTCGGTCGCGGGCAGTTCGGGGTCGATCGGGGCGAACGAGGCCCCGGTCTTGGCGACCGCCCAGGTGGCCAGCACCGATTCCAGGGACAGCGGAACGTGGGTGGCGACGATCGTCTCCGGTCCGACGCCCTCGCTGATCAGGACGCGGGCGAGGCGGTTGGACCAGACGTCGAGATCCCGATAGGTCAGCTCGCGATCGCCGTCGACCACCGCCGCGACGTCCGGGGCGAGGGCGACACCGATCGCGAGCAGGTCCGGCAGCGACGCCGCCATGCGGGGCGGCGCCGGGTAGCCGTAGGACTCGACATCCTCCGGCGCGGGCCGATCCGGGTCCGCCTCGTTCGGGTCGGCGGGATCGGAGGGCTCGACGGTCGGCAGGATCGTGCCGACGTCGGGCGGCAACACCAGGCGGTGCAGCGGGATGACCCGCGCGTCCGGTCCCGGCTCGGGGGCGCGGGCCCGGTCGACGAGGTCCCCGAGGCTGGTCGCGCCGGAGGCCAGCGAGAACTGGTCGAGATGGGCGACGTAGTCGGCGAGATCGGCCGCCAACTCGTCGGCCGTGTAGAGGGCCGGATTGCCCTCGAAGTAGAGCTGCGGCGCCCGACCGGGGCCCGGCATCAACACCGTGAGGGTCAGGTCGGTCGTCGGGCCGGTGCACATCGGTTCGATGCGGCCGATCGCCTCGCCGAGGCGTACCTCGGCCGGGACCGACACCAGGTTGACCGTCGGCCCGAACGTGCCGATATGCCCGATCGCGTTCGCCGAGGCCGCCGGGATCTCCGAGGCGGGGAAGAGGCGATGGCGAGCGGTTCGCCGCATGGCGGCCAGCGTGCGGGCGACCAGGTGGTCGAGACGGACATCGCGGTCGCAGCGCACCTCGGTCGGCAGCGGATCGGCGGCCGGACCGGTGGGCCATCGGCATCCCCGCCGCGGGCTGGTCGGCAGCGCGAGGCCGAAGACGACGTCGTCGCGGCGGGTGCGGCCCGCCAGGTAGGCGCAGAACGCGGTGGTCAACACCGTCTCGACGCCGACCTGCGCGTACATCGCCACCGACGCGATCCGGCTCGCCACCGGAATCGGCAGGTCGGTGCCGGTGATCACGTTGGCCGGCGACGGCGGTGCGACGGCGGCCGCCGGGCCGATCGGCAGGCGCAGCCGGGAGACCAGTCCGTGCCAGTACTCCCGGTCGGCGGCGAAGCGCGGCGAGTCCCGATACCGGCGGTCGGAGTCCAGCGACGATCGGGGATCGCGGGCGGCCATCGGCTCGGCGACCCGCCCGATCAGCTCGGCGTTGTAGTGCGCGCAGACGCGGGCGAGCATCGCGGCCATCGAACCGCCGTCGTGCGCGACCCGGTGGACGCGGACGAACCAGATGTGCCGGTGGTCGTCGAGGCGGATGAGGGCGTGGCGAACCAGGCGCTCCCGGTTGATGTCGATCGGGGCGGCGAGTTCGCGACGCATCCACTCGAGGGCGGCGGCGCCGGGGTCCTCCCGGCCGGAGACGTCGATCGGTTGGGGAGCGGAGGGGGCGGCGTCGAGCTTCTGCCGGGGTACCCCCGGGTGGGCGCCGCCGGAGCGGACCACCAGCCGCGTCAGCGGGAGCGCGAATTCGGAGGCGGTGCGCGCGGTGGCCCGGGCGAAGACGTCGACCGACAGCGGACCGCTGATGTCGAGCCGATAGGCCGAGGCCATCGGGATCATCGGAGCCAGGTGCTGTGCCAGCCAGATACCTCGCTGCGGCACCGTCAATTCGAACGGCTCGTCGAGGGTATGCGACGCGGACTCGGGTGCCACGTCCGCCTCGATGCTCATGCGCGTCGCCCGGGCCGCAGGATGCGGCGATTAGCGGTGCATTCGGCGATCGACGGGCGTCGGCCGCTGTTCGTCGCGCGGTGCAGACCTGTCCCCGGCATCGATACGCTCCCCCCGGCCACTGATTCCCCCCGGATGTGCCATTGCGCCGACGTACCCTTCCGGCCGGCCGTTGGGCGCGGTCGGGCGGAGTCGCCAACGATCCGAATCATAGTCGCACGGCCGGAGTCGTCCGGGCATAACGGGCTGCCGTTGATCCCCGCGCATCGGTAGGCGACCGAACGTCGGTTGTTGGCGTGTGGGTGGACGCCACGCCGGTTTCTTTACAGACCGACCAGTCCGGCTGCGAGGGTGGGGATGTCGAGCAGATCGAGCGTCTGGCTGCGGATATCGGGGCAATACGCCTGCGTCGTATCGTCGATCACCGTCCGATTGGTCAGCACGCCCAGGTTGATTCCGCCGGACGCCGCCGCCCACGACTGCACGACCAGATTGAATCCGCCGCGCCCGAGTGTCGGGCCCTGAATACGCCAATTCGACAATTGCGCGCCGATATCGGAACACAGTCGCTGCGCCGCGCCGGAATCGACCGACGGGGCGGTGACGCCCGGTACTCCGGTCGCCGGCGCCGGGGCAGGAGCGGGTGCGACCGGTGGCACGGTCGTGGTCGCCGAGCCGTTCGATGCACCCTCGACGGTGATCGTGCAGCCCGCCGTGGCCAACGCGGCCGCACAGCAGATCGCCGCGATCGTCGTCCGCAGCGCCCTCGTGTGGTTGGTCATCGACCCTCCGTCCCAAACATCCCGCCCGTCACCATCCTGCCGGCCGGCGCCGCGGCCGGTGTGGTCCGCGGCGCCGGGCGACCGGTGCGGGATCGGGCCGTCGGCCCGGGTCGATCGGACGTCGATCAGAAGCTGTGGCTCGCGTCCGGGAAGGTGCCGCGGGAGACCTCGTCGCGATAGGCGACGGCGGCCTGTCGCAGGTGCTCGCCGACCGCTCCGAACGTCTTGACGAACTTCGCGGTACGCCCGCTGGTCATCCCGGCCATGTCCTGCCAGACGAGGACCTGCGCGTCGCATTCGACGCCGGCGCCGATGCCGACGGTCGGGATGGTCAGCTTGCGGGTGATCTGGCCGGCGAGGTCGGCCGGAACCATCTCCATCACCACCGAGAAGGCGCCCGCCTCCTGGACGGCCAGCGCGTCGGCGACCAGCTGCTCGGCGCCGTCGCCGCGGCCCTGGACCCGGAAACCACCCAAGCCGTTGACGCTCTGCGGGGTGAAGCCGATGTGGGCCATCACCGGGATGCCGGCGCGGGTGATCGCGGCGATCTGGTCGGCGACACGTTCGCCGCCCTCGAGCTTGACCGCCTTCGCGCCGCCCTCCTTCATCATCCGCATCGCGGATTCGAGGGCCTGCTGCGGCGAGGCCTCGTAGCTGCCGAAGGGCAGATCGGCGACCACCAGCGCGTTCGGTGCGCCGCGCACGACGCCCCGCACCAGCGGCAGCAGTTCGTCGATCGTGATCGGGACGGTGGTGTCGTAGCCGTAGACGACATTGGCGGCCGAGTCGCCGACCAGCAGCACCGGGATCCCGGCATCGTGGAAGACGCGGGCGGTCGAGTAGTCGTAGGCGGTGAGCATCGACCAGCGCTCGCCCTCGGCCTTCATCGCCTGCAGGTGATGGGTGCGGATCGGCTTGGTCAGCGCCGTGCTCGCGGCCGAGCCGCCGGTGCCGCCGTAGGGAGCCGTTGCGTGCATGGGGGAGCCATGACCCGTGGTGGACATCCTTGTCCCTCTTTCGTCGCCTCGAAGCCGGTCGAAAACACCGGTCTCCGGGATGGGTTGACGCGGCCCAGTGTGCCACCGCCCGGGGTCGCGCGCCGATGCCGAACCTGCACTGTGACTGTGTTATTCGTCACAAGCTCGGCGCGATATGCCGGGTCGATCGGTGCGCCGGGTCGCCGGTCGACCGAGCCGCGGAAATCGGACGCGAGCGGTCGGCGCGGGCCCCGGGTCCTCGGTCGCATGGCAGCATCACGCAGGTGGATTCGACGATGCGCAAGGCCGCCGGACGACGGTGGGCGACACTGCGATCCCGCCGGAGGAGTACCGGGCGTCCGGCCGCGCTCTCGGCGCTGGTGCTGGTCCCGATGGTGGTGGCGACCGCCTGCGGGAGCGCGATCGAGGGCGCCCCGCAGGCGGATACCGGTCCGGCCGTCCCGGCCGGGCTCGAACGGTTCTACGACCAGCAACTCGATTGGGGTGACTGCACCCTGCTCGACCTGGACTACCCGGTGAACGAGGGGGTCGAGTGCGCGCTGCTCGAGGTCCCGCTCGATTACTCCGACCCCGGCGGGACCACCGCGACGATCGCGGTCTCCCGCCGCGCCGCGGGATCGCGCGTCGGTTCGCTGATCACCAACCCCGGCGGTCCCGGTGCGGCCGGCACCTGGATGGCGGACCTGCCGGTACCGCCGAAGGTCGCCGAACGCTTCGACGTCGTCGGATTCGACCCGCGGGGGATCGGGGCGTCGCGGCCGCTGGTGCGCTGTCGCACCGACGCGGAGATCGATGCCGACCGCGCCGACCTCGATGTCGACATGTCGCCGGCCGGAATCGCCGAGACCGAGCAGGAATCGCGCGACTTCATCAAGCAGTGCGAGGACCGGGTCGGCACCGACGTGCTCGCCCGGGTCGGCACCGAGGACGTCGCCCGCGACCTCGACGTGCTGCGCGCGGCGCTCGGCGACCCGAAGCTGACCTACCTCGGCTTCTCCTACGGCACCCGCCTGGGCACGATCTACGCGCGACTGTTCCCGCAGAACGTGCGCGCGCTGGTGCTCGACGGCGTCGTGATCGACCTCGAGGCGGAGAGCCCGCAGGACGCGGCCTACGAAGCGGCCGAGGATGTCGTCGCCCAGCAGGCGGCCTTCCAGGCGGCCTTCGACGACTTCGCCCGCGACTGCACCTCGCAGCCGGCCTGCCCGCTGGGGACCGATCCGGCGGGTGCGGTTGCGCAATTTCGGGCACTGGTCACCCCGCTGATCGATCAGCCGATCCCGGCCGGCGACGGCCGGATGCTCGGCTACTCGGACGCGATGGTGGGCACCTACCAGGCGTTGTACAACTCGGCGCTCTGGCGGTCGCTGGTCGACGGGCTGGCCGGGGTCGCCGCCGGGCAGGGCGACCGGCTGCTGCAACTGGCCGACCAGTACATGGGTCGGGACGCCGACGGCAGCTATACCAACACCGACGACGCCTTCACCGCGGTGCGCTGCGTCGATGAGCCCGCGATCACCGACCCGGCGGTCGCCGCCCAATTCGATGCCCGCATCCGCGAGGTCGCCCCGTTCGCCGACTCCGGTACCGGCACCGGTGCGGCGCCGCTCGACGTCTGCGCCTTCTGGCCGGTGCCGCCGGCGACCCCGCCGACGACCGACCTGCCGACCGATCTGCCGCCCGCACTGGTCGTCTCGACCACCGGCGATCCGGCGACGCCCTATCAGGACGGCGTCTCGCTGGCCGACCGCATCGACGCCGGCCTGATCAGCTACACCGGCGAACAGCACACCGTCGTGTTCTCGGGTGTCGACTGCGTCGACTCGGTGGTCGCCGACTATCTGCTCACCCCGGAGAACGTCGGTCGAATCAGCTGCTGACCCCCACTGACGTGGGGGCCGTAACACAGTCTTAACGAACCGTGCCTAGCCTGACGACCATGGATCGCCAGAAGGAGTTTGTGCTCCGCAGTCTCGAAGAGCGCGAGATTCGGTTTGTCAGGCTGTGGTTCACGGACATCCTGGGCTACCTCAAGTCGGTGGCGATCGCGCCCGCCGAACTCGAGGGGGCCTTCGAGGAGGGCATCGGTTTCGACGGCTCGGCGATCGAGGGATTCTCGCGGGTCTCCGAAGCCGACACGATCGCGATGCCGGACCCGACGACCTTCCAGGTGCTGCCCTGGACGACCAGCGGCGGCCACCAGCATTCGGCGCGCATGTTCTGCGACATCCTCATGCCCGACGGCACCCCGTCCTGGGCCGATCCGCGTCACGTCCTGCGCCGCCAGCTCGGCAAGGCGGGCGACCTCGGCTTCAGCTGCTATGTGCATCCGGAGATCGAGTTCTTCCTGATGGAGAAGTTCGAGGCCGGCAGCCCGCCGATACCCGCCGACACCGGTGGTTACTTCGACCAGGCGGTGCACGACAGCGCCCCGAATTTCCGACGGCACGCGATCGAGGCGTTGGAGTCGGTCGGGGTATCGGTCGAGTTCAGTCACCACGAGGGCGCACCGGGCCAGCAGGAGATCGACCTGCGCTACGCCGATGCGCTCTCGATGGCCGACAACGTGATGACCTTCCGTTACATCGTCAAGGAGGTCGCGATCGACGAGGGCGTGCGGGCCACGTTCATGCCCAAGCCCTTCCGCGACCAGCCGGGCTCGGCGATGCATACCCACATGAGCCTCTTCGAGGGCGATACCAATGCCTTCCACGACGGCGACGATCCGATGCAGCTCTCCGCGGTCGGCAAGGCCTTCATCGCCGGCGTGCTCGAGCACGCCGGGGAGATCAGCGCGATCACCAATCAGTGGGTCAACTCCTATAAGCGGCTGATCCGGGGCGGCGAAGCCCCGACCAGTTCGTCCTGGGGACCGTCGAACCGTTCGGCGCTGATCCGGGTGCCGATGTACACGCCGAACAAGGCGTCGTCGCGTCGCGTCGAGATCCGCAGCCCCGATTCGGCCTGCAACCCGTACCTCGCCTTCGCCGTCCTGCTCGCCGCCGGACTGCGGGGGATCGAGAAGGGCTACGAACTGCCCCCGGAGGCGGAGGAGGACGTCTGGTCGCTCACCCCGGCCGAGCGTCGCGCGATGGGCTACAAGGAGCTGCCGACCAGCCTCGGCGATGCGCTGGTGGCGATGGAGCAGTCGGAACTGGTCGCCGAGACCCTCGGCGAGCACGTCTTCGACTTCTTCCTGCGCAACAAGCGCCGCGAATGGGAGGCCTACCGCAGCCAGGTCACCCCCTACGAGCTGGAGACCTCCCTGAGCCTGTAGCCGGGCGGGGCTCGCCGAGGGCCCGAGTCACCACCGGTGTCGAGCGCGGCGCACACCGACCGCGGCCGCCGCGGAATGGGTGATGCCCGCCCGCGGCCGGCTTCGCGTGCAGTATTTTCGGTGACGGCGGGTCGTCGAGGTCCCGCTTCCCGACCCTCCGGGCCCGAGGTCCGTCATCCGGACCCTGCCGTGGGCGTCGGGACAGCCCGCGAGGTTGGGGAAGGTACCGCGCCTATGTCGCCGACCGGCCGATCCGTCATACCCGGTCCGGGCCGTTTGGGCCTGCTGGAGGAGCGCTCCTCCGAGTATCTGGTGACCCTCGGATGGAACGACGAGGGCAGCGTCGAGCTGATGTGGGCGCTCTCGCGCTCGCCGAATCCCGACCTCGCCCTGCGCGCCCTGGTGCGCATGCGCGAGCAGTTGGGTGACGCGTGGCCGGAACTCGACACCCGGTTGCGGACGAGCAAGCGGCTGCGCGGCCGGCTCTTCGGGCTCTTCGGCTCCTCGATCACCCTCGGCGATCACCTGGTGGCCCAGCCACAGCGCTGGCATCTGCTCGACACCGACGAGATGCGGCTGCCGACCCGCGACCAGCTGATCGAACGGCTGCTCGCCGCGGTCGAGGCGGTCCCGGAGCAGGGTCCCAACGCGACCGAGCTGCTGCACCGGGCGGGGGTGACCGGTCCGAAGGCGACGCTGCTGCTGCGCGAGGCCTATCGCGACGAGTTGCTGCTGCTGGCGGCGCTCGACGTCGCGGCCGTCGTCGAGGACGAACCGGTCCTGCCCTTCCGGGAGGTCGGCGAACACCTGGCCGACCTGGCCGATGCCGCGCTGACCGCGGCGCTGGCCGTCGCGATCGCGGTGACCTTCCCGGGTCAGCCCTGCCCGGTGCGGCTGGCGGTGATCGCGATGGGCAAGTGCGGTGCCCGCGAGCTGAACTACGTCAGCGATGTCGACGTCATCTTTGTCGCCGAGCCCGCCGACCGGTACGCCGCGCGGCTGGCCGGTGAGTTGATGCGCTTCGCCTCGGCGACCTTCTTCGAGGTCGACGCCGCGCTGCGGCCGGAGGGCAAGCAGGGCGACCTGGTCCGCTCGCTCGATTCCCATCTGGCGTACTACCAGCGGTGGGCGAAGACCTGGGAGTTCCAGGCGCTGCTCAAGGCGCGGCCGATGACCGGCGATATGGAGCTGGGCCGGTGCTATCACGCCGCGGTCAGCCCGATGGTGTGGACGGCGTCCGAGCGTGAGGACTTCGTCTCCGATACCCGCGCGATGCGGCGCCGGGTCGAACAGAACGTGCCGGCCCCGATGCGCGAACGCGAGATCAAGCTCGGCTACGGCGGCCTGCGCGACGTCGAGTTCGCGGTGCAACTGCTGCAATTGGTGCACGGGCGCCTCGACGATTCGCTGCACGAGCGCGACACCCTCGACGCGCTGGCCGCCCTGGGGCGCGGCGGCTATGTCGGGCGCGACGACGCGGCCAACCTCGCCGCCTCCTACGAATTCCTGCGGGTGATCGAACACCGACTGCAACTGCAGCGGATGGTCCGCACCCACACCCTGCCGCCGGACGACGACGAGGAGGCGATGCGCTGGCTCGCGCGCGCCGCCCATATCCGTCCGGACGGTCGACACGACGCGGCCGGGGTGCTGCGCGAGGACCTCAAGCGCAATACCCGCCGGGTGCGGCGTCTGCACCAGAAGCTGTTCTACCGCCCGCTGCTCGAATCGGTCGTCCGCTTCGACACCGAGACGCTGCGGATGAGCCCGCAGGCCGCCGCCCGGCAGATGGCGGCGCTGGGCTACCAGGCTCCCGAACACGCCCTCGGTCACCTGCGCGCCCTGGTGGAGGCCCCCGGCCGGCGCGGACAGATCCAGCGGGTGCTGCTGCCGACGCTGCTCGAATGGTTGGGGGATACCCCGGATCCGGACAGCGGTCTGCTCGCCTATCGCCGGCTGTGCGAGCAGGTCGGCGACGCGCAGTGGTACCTGCGCACCCTGCGCGACGAGGGGCCGGTCGCCGAGCGGCTGATGCACGTCCTGGGCACCTCGATCTACCTGCAGAACCTGCTGCTCAAGGTCCCGGAGATCATCCGGATCTACGGCGACGGTCCGGCGGGTCCGATGCTGCTGGCCGGCGAACCGGAGGACAGCTTCCGGGCGATCCTCGCGTCCTCCGCCCGCCACGACGATCCGGTGCGGGCGGTCGCGGCGGTGCGGGCGCTGCGCCGGCGCGAACTGGCCCGGATCGCCTCGGCCGACGTCTTGGGGTTCCAGGACGTCCGGCAGGTCTGCAAGGCCCTGTCGTCGGTCTGGGCGGCGGCGATCAACGCGGCGCTCGACGCGGCGATCCGCGCGAGCGTGCGCGATCTCGGCGAGCCGGCGCCGGCGAAGATCGCGGTGATCGGCGTCGGCCGGCTCGGCGGCGCGGAACTCGGGTACGGCTCCGACGCCGACGTGCTGTTCGTCTGCGAGCCGCGCGAGGACGCCGACGAGAGCGGTGCGGTGCGGTGGGCCAATCAGATCGCCGACCGGCTGCGCACGCTGCTGGGCGCCCCGAGCGCCGATCCGCCGTTGCAGGTCGACGCGGATCTGCGACCGGAGGGCCGCAGCGGGCCGCTCGTGCGCAGCCTCGAGTCGTACCGGGTCTACTACGACAAGTGGGTCGAACCCTGGGAGGTGCAGGCGCTGCTGCGCGCGCACCAGGTCGCCGGGGACGAGGATCTGGGAATCCGCTTCCTGCACATGGTCGATCCGATCCGCTATCCCGAGGGCGGGGTCTCGCCCGAGACGGTCCGCGAGATCCGGCGGATCAAGGCCCGCGTCGATTCCGAACGACTGCCCAAGGGTGCCGATCCCAAGACGCACACCAAGCTCGGGCGCGGCGGACTGACCGATATCGAGTGGACCGTGCAATTGCTCCAATTGCGGTTCGCCGGGCGGTATCCCAGCCTGCACAACACCTCGACCCTCGAATCGCTCGACGCGTGCGAGAAGGAGGGGCTGCTCTCCGGTGACGACGCCGCCCGATTGCGGGACGCGTGGTTGTTGGTCACCCGCACGCGAAATGCACTCGTGTTGGCAAAAGGTAAACCGACCGACCAGCTTCCGACATCGGGTCAGGTATTGAATGCGGTGGCCGTTATTGCTTCCGATCGGTCTGTTTCCGGTGGCGATTTTCTGGACGAGTATCTGCGGATCACCCGTCGTGCGCGTGTGGTGGTCGAGCGAATCTTCGGTGAATAGCGGGCGGGCCGCCACCGCGGTCCTGCGCGGTTGTAAAGCCGGGTCGGTATTGCGGTAGTACGCTCCCCATTGCCGGGTGTTGCGGACGCCCAATTGTTCGTGCGGGCGTTCGCGGGGCCGGGTGGGGCCGAACGCCGCTGACGCCGGAATAGTCTCGTACCGACCGGTATCCGCGAAGTTGAGGAAGACGAGCGGGCATATCCACTAGACTGCGTGCATCAGCAGGCTGCGGGGGGCGGAGCTGCCATGACGGTGAGTTGGATGACGGCCGGCGAATACGACGGCGCGGATCGGATGAAATCCGGGGCGGTGCCGCGTGGATTTCGGGAACGCGGAATTGCGGGGGTTCGCGCCGCGACACTTCCGACGCCGGAACGTATGCGTACGCCCGGTCGAATGATCGACCAGGTGGGTTGTCGATCACGTGAACGACAAATCTCCGCTGTCGAATTCGGTGAGTTGTTGCGGGTGCGCACCGATCGAATTGTCGACCGCTACCGATCGGCATTGATCGCCGATCGACATCCGATCGTGGACGACGCCCGGGTGTGGCCGGATTACGCCGATCACGCCCGACGGGTGGTCGCCGATTGCACGGTCACGCTGGCGACCGAGCGGGTGTCCGTCGCCGAGTCGGTCGCCGGTTACCGACTGATGGCGCAGCGCGGGCACGACGTGGGGATGCCACCGGAGGAGGAGATCCGGGCGGCGTCGCTGCTGTTCTCGGTGGTCCTGCACGAGGTGCGCGCCCTGGTCGCCGAGGATCGTCGCGGG
Source organism: Millisia brevis NBRC 105863 (assembly GCF_001552615.1). Taxonomy (GTDB): domain Bacteria; phylum Actinomycetota; class Actinomycetes; order Mycobacteriales; family Mycobacteriaceae; genus Millisia; species Millisia brevis. Next base: position 173,622 of record NZ_BCRN01000007.1, on the reverse strand, counting down.
GTCGAACGGATCGCCCTCGCGGCGGAGGTGCTCCGGGTGATCACCGGGATGCACCTCGAGCAGGCCGCCCGCCGCCACGACGACGCCGCCCTCCGGCGCGACCGCCGCCGTAGCGAGGACGAACGGCGTCGGCTCGCCCGGGATCTGCACGATCGGGTGGGCAATACGATCAGCGCCGCGGCCCGCCGCCTGGAGATCCTCGAGGCGGCACAGCTGGCGGGCGCCTCGACCACCGCGGATGCGATGCAGCCCGCGGTATCGGCGCTGACCGCCGCGATGCACGAGGTCTCGGATCTGACCACCGCGCTGCGCGCCGGACTGTCCGGGCCGCGTCTACCGGCCGGCTCCGGCCGCGACCCCGGCGCCGGCAGCGCCGCCGGTTACGGCTCGGGCACCGGCGAGCGGGAGGCGATCGCGACCGTCGACCTGCGGGTCGCCCTCGAATCGGCGGTCGCCGCGATGTGCCTCGAGTCGACCTCGGTCGCGATCCGGGTGGTCGGGTCATCGGCGTGGTTGCCGGATCGCACCCGCGACGAGGTGTTCGTGATCGTCCGTGAGGCGCTGCGCAATGCGGTGCGGCATTCCGGCGCCGCGGCGATCACCGTCGAGGTCGATATCGCCCCCGATCGGGTGGTCGCCGTCGTCGTCGACGACGGTGTCGGCTTCGACGCGGCGCGGACGACCCGCACCAACGGGCTCAGTTCGATGGCGGAGCGGGCGGAGTTGCTCGGTGGGGAGGTGGCCGTGACATCTCGTCCGGGACAGGGGACTTCGGTGCTGGTGCACATTCCCGCACGAATGGTGCGATCGGCGTGACGGCTCCGATCTCGGTCGCCGTCGTCGATGACCACACGCTGTTGCGCGGCGCGCTGTGCGACATGATCAACCTGGAGCCGGATATCGGGGTGATCGTCGATGCGCCGAGCACCCGCACCGCGCTGTCGAAGGTCGCTGCGCAACGGCCCGACGTGGTGATCCTCGACGTCGAGATCCCGGGGGAGGACGTGCGGGAGAGCATCCGCGCGATCAACACCGCCAGCCCGGATTCGTCGGTCCTGATCGTCACGATGTACGAGGACCTGAACCTGGTGCAGGATCTGCTGGACCTCGGCATCTCCGGATATCTGCACAAGAGCGCCAGCCGCGAGGCATTGCTCTCGGCGATCCGCGGTCGCACCGACGGCACCGGCCAGGTGGTGGTGCACATGTCGCGGCGGATCGTGCCGATGCGCGAGCGCGTCGACGGCCCGCCCGTACCGGCCGGGCCGCTGACCGCCCGGGAACGCGAGGTCCTCGGCTGCGTCGCCGAGGCGCTGAGCAATCGGCAGATCGCCGGCAAGCTCGGCATCTCCGAGGGCACCGTCAAACGGCATCTGCGGCGCATCTTCGACAAGCTCGACGCGGTCTCGCGGCTCGACGCGGTCAACCGGGCGACCGCGGCCCGGATGATCTCGCCGCGCACCAGCCGCCTCGGCTGAAGGGTCGAACCGAAAAGCCGGCTCGACCACCGCAGGGGTGGCCGAGCCGGCTTTCGGAGTGGATCAGTACACGTCGCGCACGTAGCGCTTGGCGCGCTTGAGGTTTGCGACGTACTCGTCCGCATCGGCCGGCCCCTTGGCCCGGTGGGTTTCGATGATCGTGCGCAGCGCCGAGTCGACGTCCTTGGCCATCCGCGAGGCATCGCCACAGACGTAGATATGCGCGCCGCGCTCGAGCCAGTCGTACAGCTCCTTGCCCTGTTCGAGCATGCGGGTCTGCACGTAGATCTTCTGCGCCTGGTCGCGGGAGAACGCCAGGTCGAGCCGATCGAGCACCCCCGAGGACGAGAACGCCAGGATCTCCTCCTCGTAGATGAAGTCGTCCGCGCGGTGCCGGTCGCCGAAGAAGAGCCAGTTGTCACCGCCCGCCCCGCGCGCCGCCCGCTCCTGCAGGAAGCCGCGGAAGGGCGCCAGGCCGGTGCCGGGGCCGATCATGATCATCGGCAGGTCGTCGTCGGTCGGCACCCGGAAGGCCGCATTGGGCTGCAGGTAGATGCCCACCGGATCCTCCTCGCCGAGACGATCGGCCAGGAAGGTCGAGCAGACGCCGCCGCGGATCCGGTCGTCGCCGTAGCGCACCGACGCCACCGTCAGGTGGATGCGATCCGGCGACGCCAGCGGGCTCGACGAGATCGAGTACGCGCGCTGCTGCAGCGGACGCAGCATCCCGCAGAATTCCTCGGCGTCGAAGCCGCAGCCCGGGTGTTCGCGCAACAGGTCGATCGTGTCGCGACCCCACAGCCAGTTCTCCAACGACTCGCGCTCCGGGCGGGCGAGCAGCGCCGCCAGTTCGCCCTTCGGATGACGCTGGGCCAGTGCGGCCATCAGATCCTTCGACGGCAACCGGATCTCGAGCGCATGCGACAGCCGCTGCGCCAGGGTCTCCTCACCGACGGTGGCATCGCCATCGAGCTCGAGATGCCCGAGCATCTCCTCGACGAGCACGGTGTCGTTGAGGGGCACCACCGCGAGCGCGTCGCCGGCGGCGTACTCGATGCCGCTGTCGCCGAGCGCGAACTCGTAGTGGCGAATCTCCTTGTCGCTGCCCGGTCCCGAGATGACACGGTTGGCCACCAGCCGCGACGGGTACGGCGACTTGCGCGACCACTTCTTGGTCGACGGGGCCGGGGTGGTCGGGATCGACGCGGCCACCGGGGCACCCGTGGTCGCCGGGGCCTCGGCCGCCAGTCGGCCGACGACATCGGTGATCCAGGCGGTCGCCGGCTCCTCGAAGTCGACATCACAATCGACGCGCGGAACGATCCGCTGGGCCCCCAACTGCTCGAAGCGGGTGTCGATCAGCTTGCCCGCCTGACAGAAGTCGTCGTAACCGCTGTCGCCCAGGGCGAGCACCGCGAATCGGGTCGACTCCAGCCGCGGCGCGGCCGGCGAACCGAGCGCATCCCAGAACAGCTCCGCGTTGTCCGGCATCTCGCCCTCACCGTAGGTGGAGGTGATCACCAGTACGTGCGAGGCGGCCATCAGCTTGTCGATCGGCATATCGTCGAGGTGGGTCACGTTGGCGCCGAGGTTGTTCGAGCGCAACGTATTCGACAACTGACCGGCGAGCTCCTCGCTGTTGCCGGTCTGGGTACCCACCAGGATCTCGACCGTCAGCGTCGCGACCGACTGCTCGGGCTGGTCGCGGCGCGCGGCCGCGATGCCCGCAAGGAAGCCCGCCAACCAGTTCTGCTGGGCATGGGTGAACGGCGCATCGGCGGGAATCGAGAGGGTCACGGCTGGGCCACCCATTCGGTCGGGGCCGCCGGGGCGAACCGGGTCAGGTCCTCGAGGGCGGCGGCGGCGAGCAGTTCGTCGAAGCGGGAACGATCGGTGCGCGCATCGTTCTTGGCCTGCTGATGCAGGATCCACGCGTAGGTGCCGGGGGCGTCCATGCCCCAGACGTTCCGGCGGCGCAGCGAGGACTTGTAGTCCGCCAACCGCTTCGAGGCGATCAGCGTGGCCAGCTGGGTGTCGTCGAAACGCTCCAGACGCTGGCGCAGGTGGCGGACCACCCGCTGCATGACGTTGAAGTCCTCGGTGAGCACCAGCTTGCGGGCCGCCTCCTGGACGCGCGGATCATCGGGACCGGTCGCCCCGGAGACCCGCTCGAGCGCCACCTCGCGGGAGAGCGCCAGCACCGTATAGGAGGCGAGCAGCGCGTAGACGTCGGGCGACTCGAGATCGCCGAACGTCGGGACGCGCCCACCGGCCACCGGGTTGCCGTCGCGGTAGTCGATCTTGAACGAGCGCAGCCGATCTCCGGCGACCGAGGCGGCCAGCTCGTCGAGCAGTTCCTTGCGCGACTTGGTCGCCAGGATGCGATCGCCGTCCTGCGAGAGCAGCAGCGCCCGCGGCATCGCGACGACCACGTGCTCGCGCACGGTGTCCCAGTCGACCAACAACTGCTTGGCCAGCGTGGAGTCGGTGGCGTCGAGATGCCAGCGCAGCATCGTGAGCACCGCCTGCTCGTGGAACTCGCCGTGCTCGTGATCGGTGAGCGAGTTGAGCACCACCGAGTCGGCGCTGACCAGATCGGGCAGTCGGCCCTCCGGGTCGTACTGGTAGAGGAAGCCGCCGCTCATGCCGTTGGCGACACCCTTGCCGAAGCTGCCCAGGTTGAGCACCGACCCGTTGGTCATGTACTCGCAGCCGAACTCGCCGATCCCCTCGACCACCGCGGTGGCGCCGGAGTTGCGGACGGCGAAACGGTCGCCGGCCTCACCCTGGATGAAGGTCGCGCCACCGGTCGCGCCGAAGAGCGCGAAGTTGCCGATCAGCACATTGCCGCCGCGCACATCGGAGCCGCCGCCGGGCGTGCGCACGATGATCCGACCGCCGCACTGCCCCTTGCCGACACCGTCGTTCGCGACGCCGGTGTGGATCAGGGTGATGCCGTCGTTGCAGAACGCGCCGAACGACTGGCCGGCCGTGCCGGTGCTCGAGACGCGCACCGAATCCTCGGCCAGGAAGCGGCGGCCGCGCTCGTCGGTCAGCACCGCCGGCAGCTCGTCGAGCGCCGCCGGGTCGAGCTGATGGTTCAGGGCCCGCTCGATGTCGATCGACAGCTGTCCGCCGACCGACTTGTTGCGGTTGCGCAAAGCGACCCCGCCGATCGCGACCGACTCCTCGCCGCGGTCGATCAGCGCCCCGCGCACCACCTCGAGCAGGTGGTCGTCGACGCTGAAGTCCTTCTCCAGGTAGACCGGATCGGTGACGATCACCTCGTCGACCGGGGTCAACATCGCCCGCACATCCAATCGGCCGACCGCCGCGGGATGTTCGAGCAGCTGCAGCAGGTCGGTGCGACCACGCGCCTCGCGCAGCGACCGCAGGCCGAGCCGGGCGAGGATCTCGCGCACCTCGTGCGCGATGTTGAGCAGGTACTGGGCCAGGGCCCGCGGATCACCCTCGAACGCTTCGGAGTTCGTGGTCAGGCCGGCCGGACACTTGATATTGCAGTTCTTGGCCATCACGCAGCCGAGCATCATCAGCGCCGTGGTGCCGAACTCGAAGCTGTCGCCACCGAGCAGCGCCGAGGTCACGACGTCCGAACCGGTCTGGTGCGCACCGGAACACCGCAGCACCACCTTCTGCCGCAGGCCGTGCGCGGCGAGCGCCTGGTGCACCTCGGTGACGCCGATCTCCGCCGAGCGGCCCGCGTACTTGAGGCTGGTCACCGCGGCGGCGCCGGTACCACCGGTATTGCCGGCGACGTTGATGACGTCCGCGCCGGCCTTCGCCACGCCGACCGCGATCGTGCCGATGCCCTCCGAGGAGACCAGCTTGACGATCACCCGCACCCGGGCGGCCTTGCAGTCGTGGATCAGCTGAGCGAGATCCTCGATCGAGTAGGTGTCGTGATGCGGTGGGGGAGAGACCAGTTCGACACCGGGGGTGCCGCCGCGGGCGGCGGCGATCTCCACGGTGACCTTCGGCGCGGGCAGCTGACCACCCTCGCCGGGCTTGGCGCCCTGGCCGATCTTGATCTCCAGCTCGCGCAGCATCGGGTCCGCCAGATAAGCCGCCCACACCCCGAACCGGCCGGAGGCGAACTGCTTGATCCGCGACCCGCGGATCGTGCCGTGCCGGGTGTAGTGTTCGCCGCCCTCACCGCAGTTCGACAGGCCGCCCACCATATTGGTGCCGTGTGCCACCGCCTCGTGCGCGGTGGCGACCAGGGCGCCGTGGCTCATCGCGCCGGAGGCGAGCACCGCGCTGATCTCGTGCGCGGGCTGTACCTGCTCGAGCTCGATGCTGCCGGGGGCCTCGCGCAGCAACTGCAGGTAGCTGCGGGCGCGTCCCTCGACGACCACCGTCAGGCCGGTCTCGTCGATCGAGTAGCTGACCACCCCACCGGGGAAGGCCGCCATCAGGAAGTCCTTGAGCGCCTCGTAACGCGCCGGGCGGACCGCCTTGATGTCGCGCAGCACCAGATGGAAGGTGTCGTCGTCGCGCTGCTCGATGCCCAGCCCGCGCACCAGCAGGCTCGCATTGCCCTCCAGGTTGAACCGGCGCAGCTCGCGCTCGAATTCCTCCGGAGCGCGCAGCGCGGTGATGTCGGCGGGCAACGCCAACACATCGCGCAGCGCCGAGGGGCGGCGGGAGCGCTCGAGGATCGTCGTCGAGACGAACTCGCGGTAGCCGGGGGTGATCGTGAAGGCGTCGATCTGCTCCGGGGTGAGCTGCTCGTAGCCGGCGTTCTGGTAGGCCTCGTCGGTCAGCCCGAAGGAGTCGCCCAGCTGGTTGAGGGTCAACAGCCGCAGGGAACTGTCGGTGTCCTCCGTGGGAGCGAAACTCACCGGCTCCTCGACCATCCCGGTGAAGCCGCGCACCGCGGTCAGACCGTAGGAGTGTCCGGCGCCGTCGACGCGCTCCTTGAACAGGCCGAGCATCGGGATATCGCCCTCGCCCTCCATCTGGAGGGCGCGGCTGTGCCAGTCGGTGGCCGCCGAGGCGATACGGGTGAAGCCCACCCCGCCGACCGGCGCGTCGAGATGCGGGAAGAACCGCTTGAGCACCGGGTCGGTGGTGTCGAGGTAGTTCGGCTCGAAGAACTCACCGCCGATATAGCTTTCGACCGTACAGAGCCCGACGCGCCCCATCGTCTTGGCCAGCGACTTCTCGGCGGCCTTGCGGAATCGCTTGAGCGCGAGGTCGGTTTCGGTGTACTCGCCGGCCGGCGCCGGGGGACTGGGGTACTTCTCCTCCGCGCGCAGCCGGGCGCTGATGCTGTAGACCGCCGAGGCGCCGAAGCCCAGCGCGCTGGCGATGTGGTGCGGCGACGGCATCTGACCGCTCTCCGCGACGATCGACACCCGCAGGCGCAGACCGGTCGCGATCAGCCGCTGGTTGACCGCCGCGATCGCGATCAACAACGGCAGGGCGGCGCGCTCGCGCGAGACGCTGCGGTCGGTGATCACCGCGATGCCGCCCTCGCCGCGGGCGAACTCCTCGATCTGGTCGCAGAGCGACTCGACCGATCGGAGCATCGAGACCGCGTTCTCCTCGCTCGACTCCGGGAAGGGCTCGTAGAGCATCCGGAAGCGGCGCAGCGGGGCGACGGTCTGCTCGCGCAGCCGCACCATGTCGAGGTGGCCGAGGATCGGGGAGGAGATGACGATCTGCTTGCGGCGGGTATCGCCGCCGTCGGGCTTGGCGCCGAGCGCGACCCGCATGCTCATGCCGTCGGCCTCGCGGATCGAGTCGAGCGGCGGGTTGGTCACCTGGGCGAAGCGCTGCGAGAAGTACTTCGCCATGCCGCCCTCCTGATCGGAGAGGGCGTTGATCGCGTTGTCGTAGCCCATCGCCGAGATGCGCTCGGACCCGTCGGAGATCATCGGATCCATCAGGAACCGGAAGCTCTCCTGGTTGAGCGAGTAGGCGACGTAGCGGCCGGCGAGGCTGAGCCCACCGTCGTAGCCGAGCGTCGAGGTGGTGCGATTGATCGCCGGGGCGGGCAGATCGTCGAGGTTGACCCGGGCGTCCTCGAGCAGGGTGCCGTAGTCGCGGCGGGCGGCCAGCATCTCGAGCGACTCGGCGGTGCGGCGCACCTTGCCGGTGCGGTGGTCGAGGAAGAGCATGCCGCCGGCCTCGATGCGACCGCGGTGGGTCACCGTCTCGTCGGCGAACGGCACCTGGCCGGCCTCGGAGGAGACCACCAGGTACTCGTCGGTCTCGACGGTGCGCAGCGGGCGCAGACCGAGCCGGTCGAGGCGCGCGCCGATGATGTCGCCGTCGGAGAAGATCAGTGCGGCGGGGCCGTCGTTCTTCTCCTCGTAGAGCGAGAAGTATTCGAGCATGTCGCGCACCGGGCCCGAGATGCCGCGGTCGTTCTCCCAGGCCGGCGGCATCAGCGAGACGACCGCCTCCACCAGTTCCAGGCCGTCGTCGAAGACCCGGCTCTGCAGCGTCTGGTCGAGACGGGAGCTGTCGGACTGGCCGGGCGGGCGCACGATCGTGCGGGACCGCGAGCGGGCGAGCGCCTCGTCGGAGAGGCGGTTCTTGCGGTCGGTGTTGAGCTCGCCGTTGTGCGCCATCATGCGGAACGGCTGCGACATCGACGGATGCGGCTCGGTGTTCGTCGAGAAGCGGGTATGGAAGTACATGGTGCGCACCGAATGCCGCGGATCGCGCAGGTCGGTGAAGTAGCGGACCACCTGGCCGGCGGTCAGCCGCCCCTTGAGGACCTGGGTGCGGGCACTGAGCGAGATCGGGTACAGGCCGTCCAGCTCGCCGGAGGTATAGGCCGCCGCCTCGATGGTCAGCAGGGCCGCGTTCGCGGCGCGGTCGACCTGCTCGCGCGTCCAGTCGTCGGGTCCGACGAAGATCCACTGCACGATCGGCAGCTGCAGCGGGACCGCCGCGGGCCGGGTGGCGGTGTTGTCGACCGGCACGTCGCGCACCAGCACGACCGACAGGCCCTCGGCCACGAGGGTGTCGGTGATCAACTGCTGCGCGGCCGCCCACTGGTCGCGATCGGCGGGCATGAAGAAGTTGCCGACGCCGAAGAGTCCGGCGGTCAACTCCCGCCCGGTCAGCGCGCCGAAGAACTCGACCGACAGGTCGATACTGACGCCCGCGCCGTCGCCGACGCCCTCGGAGGACATGCCGCCGCGGTGGGGGATGGCGCAGAGGGCCTGTTCACCATTGACGATGACGTCGTGGTGCGCGATGCCGTCCTTGCGCGTGATGAAGCCGACGCCGCATGCACTCGATTCGCGAGAGGGATCGTGCAGGCCGACGCGGGGACGCGCTACATACATATGTGCTCCTGGACGGCAACAGCCGCAAACTAGGAGCGACGCGACGCTGCGGCGCTCGACGCTGATCGGCGGTCATCGGGTCACGACGACGCAGCCGTATGTCAACAACGGTAAAAATCATTTTAGGCCAAGCTTTGCCCCCGGGGCATGTGATGTATGCCGGCGGTGCAGTTTCGGGCCGGAACCCGCCCGATCGGCCGGGGCTTGACTGTGCCCCGAGGGCACACCCTAGCGTTTCGGACATGGTCGACATCGCCCCTGGAAGACACCTGTCGTGAGCACGCCACCGCCCGCCGCCGCGCCGACGGCCGCCCCCGCGCCGATGCGGGGGCGCAGCATCGCGCCGGACCTCGCCCGCGGCGCCATGCTGCTGCTGATCGCGATCGCCAACGCCCCGATGCTCCTGTGGGGGTACGACAGCGGACTCTTCGGTGGGCACTCGCTCGACGGCAGCGTCGCCGACCGAATCTCCCAGACGATCTCGATCACCGCGATCGACGGCCGGGTCTACCCGATGTTCGCCCTGCTGTTCGGCTACGGGATCGTCCAGCTCTACACCCGCCAGACCGCGGCGGGGGTCGACCCGGCGCAGGCGCGGCGGCTGCTGCGCCGGCGGCAATGGTGGATGCTCGCCTTCGGCTTCGTCCACGCGGCGCTGCTCTGGTACGGCGACATCCTCGGCACCTACGGTCTGGTCGGCCTGCTGCTGGTGTGGCTCTTCCTCGATCGCGCCGACCGCACCATCCGCCGCTGGGTGATCTGGTTGACCTCGCTGCTGACGGTCGTCATGCTGCTCGCCGCCGTCGGCGGGTTCGTCGGCGGCTCGAGCATGCCGGTGCCGTCGCCGGGCGGCGGCGTCGCGGCCTTCGGGTCGAGCGAGGAGCCCAACTACTTCATCGCGGCCGCCAAGCGGATCGGGGAGTGGGCGATCTTCAATACGCCGGCCGGCCTGTTCGGGTTCGTCGTGCCGATCGCGGTGCTGGTCGGCTTCCTCGCCGCGCGCCACCGGGTGCTCGACCGCCCGTCCGAGCACATCCCGCTGCTGCGGCGGACCGCCGTGATCGGCCTGACCATCGGCTGGGGGACCGGACTGGTCACCGCGCTGCAGAACCTCGACGCCTGGGGGCTGGGCCGTTCCTTCGATCCGGCCTTCGTCTCGGTGCAGTACCTCGGCGGATTGTTCGGCGGTGTGGGCTATGTGGCCCTGTTCGGGCTGATCGCCGTGCGGCTCGAACGCGGCCGGGAGGTGCGCGGGGGGTCGACCGGCCCGATCTCCGAGGCGGTCCAGGCGCTCGGCAAGCGCTCGTTGAGCGGATACCTCGTGCAGTCGGTGGTGCTCGCTCCGGTGCTGTGCGCGTGGGGCCTGGGCCTCGGCTCGACGATGACCAGCTGGTCGGTGACGGTGCTGGCGATCGCGATCTGGATCGTGACGGTGTTCGCGGCGGCCGCCTACGAACGGGCGGGTACCCGGGGGCCGGCCGAACGGCTGCTGCGCTACCTGGCCTACCCGCGGAGGTAGGCCGGCTCGGCGCTGCCCGGCCCGGGCCGTCTGGGCGCTGCCCCGAGCGGGGGCCGTCGTGTTACCGTCGCACGGTTATCGAGGGGGGATCCTCGTAATTCGGACGCAGCGTCGGTGGCCTGTCCCGATCGGCGGTTCGATACGTCGACCGCGCAGAGGGTTCCGATGGGGTGGAGTACGCGGCAGTTGGCCCAGATCGCCGGTACCACCACCAAGGCGGTGCGGCACTATCACGAGATCGGCCTGCTCGACGAGCCCGAACGCGACTCGAACGGATACAAGCAGTACGGCATCCCCGACCTGCTGCGACTGTTGCGCATCAAGCGCATGCGCGACGTCGGAATGCCCCTGGCGCAGATCTCGACCCTCGACTCGCCGGACGTGCCCGTCCGGGAGATGCTGCGCGACCTCGATCGCGACCTGGAACAGACGATCATCCGGCTCCAGCAGGTGCGCACCACGCTGTCCGAGATGCTCGACAGCGGTGACTCGGGACAGCTGCCACCCGAGCTGCTGGCGGTGGGGTCGAAGTTGACCGAGCCGGAGCGGGTGTTGATGAATCTGCTCTCCTGCGCCCTGCCGGCGGAGCGGTTGGCGGACCTGCGCACGATCATGGACGACCGGACCCCGGAGGACGAGCAGTTCGACACCCTCGCACCCGACGCGGACGACCGGACGATCGCCGATCTGGTCGAACGGATGGTCCCGCAGGCCCTCGCCAACTACGTCGAGTATCCGTGGATGTCCGAATCGGAAACCCCCGCCGGGGAGGCCGCCTTCGATGCTCTCGAGGACATCTTCAACCCGGCACAGCTGAAGGTCATCAAGGGCATCCACCGCGCCGTCGTGAACCGCTGATGGTCGACACCCCCGCACCCCGCGACGGCGCCCGCGTCGGTCCCACCCCGATGCGCGGCCGCAGCATCGCGCCCGATCTCGCCCGCGGGACGATGCTGGCACTGATCGCCGTCGCCAACGCCTCGTGGTTCCTGTGGGCGGCCGAGGGGGAGGTGGAGGGGGTCCAGGCGGGGTATGCGAGTACCGCCGACTGGACGGTCTGGGCGATGTCGACCGTCGCCGTCGCCGGGCGCGTCTATCCGATGTTCGCGTTCCTGTTCGGCTACGGCATCGTGCAGCTCTACCGCCGGCAGACCGACGCCGGCGTCTCCGCGCAGGAGGCGCGCCGTCTGCTCCGGCGCCGCCACTGGTGGCTGGTGGTGTTCGGGGCTGTGCACGCCGCTCTGCTGTGGGACGGCGACATCCTCGGGGCCTATGGACTGGTGGGTCTGCTGCTGGTGTGGCTCTTCCTCGACCGGCGCGATCGCACCGTCGGCCTGTGGCTGCTCGGACTGACCGCGGTCCTGATCGCGGCGGTGGCTCGGTCGAGCGTGCTGAGTTGGCGGGTCGGCCCGACCCCGCTGATCTCGCTGCCCACCCCGGAGGGCGTCGAGGACCTCAACTCCGTCTCCGACCCCGACATCGTCGTCGCCCTGGTCAAGCGCATCGCGGAATGGGGGCTGGACGGAACCGTGCACACGGTGTTCGGATTGGTGGTGCCGATCGCGATGCTGTTCGGCATGTCGGCGGCGCGCCGGCAGGTGCTGGAGAATCCCGCCGATCACCGCGGCCTGCTGAAGTGGACGGCGCTGATCGGGCTGACGGTCGCCTGGGGTTCCGGGTTGCTCGTCGCCCTGGTCGGGTTCCAGGGCTGGGGCGGCGACGGGGGCTACGACCTGGTGTCGATCCCGGCCTTCTATCTGGGCGGCCTCGCCGGGGGCCTCGGATACGTCGCGCTCTTCGGACTGATCGCCGAGCGACTCGAGCGCGTCCACGACGCGCGCGGCACCACCGGCCGCTGGTCGGGGGCGTTGCAGGCGCTCGGCAAACGGTCGCTCAGTGGCTATCTCGCCCAATCGCTGATCCTCGCCCCGCTGCTGTCCGCGTGGGGGCTCGGGCTCGGATCGCAGCTGTCGATCTGGTCGGTGGTGGTCGTGGCCCTCGCCGTGTGGGGAGCGACGCTGTGGGTGGCGACGATCCACGAGCGGGCCGGGCGTCGCGGTCCGGCCGAGCAACTGCTGCGCCGGTTGACCTACCCGTCGTCGACCTCCTGATCCGCCGCGACGCGGTGCGGTAGCGCGACCTGCTCGCGTGGTACCGCGGCCGCGTGCCGATCCAGGGCGGTCACGGGCCGGCGGGGATTGCCCGATAACCTGCACGGGTCATGTTCACCCTCCTCGCGGCGCTGGCCGGTCTGGCGATCATCGACGCGTTGGACGTGCTGCTGGTCGCGGTGACCGCGATGGTGATCCTCGACAGCCGCCTCGCCCGCCGTTCTCCGGTGCCGGGCGCCCTGAGCTTCCTCGGCGGGGTCTTCGCGGTCACCACGACGTTCGGGTTGCTCACCGTGCTGGGTGTCGGATGGCTCACCGAGGTCTTCGACTTCCGGATCACCCCGACGCAGCGGTACTGGGCGCAGCTGGTGGTCGGCATCGTCTTGCTGATCCTGGGCAGCCTGCGGCTGTCGTCGGCGGGACCGGGGTTGCCCGACTGGGCGGTCCGGGCGAGGCGCCGCCCGGTGATGCTGGCCGGGCTCGGGGTGGTGGTCGGCCTCGGGCAGGCGCCGACCGCGGTGCCCTACCTCGCCGGCCTGGCGATGCTCGCGACCCGCGATCCGCGCCCTGCGCTGTGGCCGTTGATCATCGTCGCCTATTGCCTGCTCGCGCTGCTGCCGCCGCTGGTGATCCTGCTGGCGTCACTGTCCCGCTCCGCCCGGTCGCGACAATTCCAGCGCGCCCTGATGCGCGGCCTCAACCGCTTCGGCCCGCCCGCGGTGCGCGTGATCTTCCTCGTCGGGGGAGTGGGGTTGATCGTCGACGCGCTGCGGCACTACCCCATGCTCTGGTAGGCGGCCGAACAGCACAACTACAGTGCGGCCGCTCACGACCGACGGCTCGCCGCGACCACATATCGGCCGAAGACCAGCTCGCGCAGGACGTCGTCGCCGCCTTCCACGATCGAGATATAACGCATATCGCGCAGCAGCTTCCCGATCGGGAGCTCGTCGGTGTAGCCCGCTCCGCCGAACATCTCCGAGCCCACGGAGGCGACATTCCAGCCCGCCTGGCCGCAGAAGATCTTGGCGGTGATCGCAGCCTTGACCGCCCCCGCGGTGACGAACCGGCGGCCCGCATCGGGGTGCGCCATGATCGCATCGAACTCCCCGGCCGCCCGCAGCAGATGACTCTTCATCACGTCTATCTGGGTTTCCATCTGGCCGAGGTGCTGAGCGAAGACCGGACTGTCGACGAGGAGCCCGGACCGGAACGGCTTGTTCGCGGCGTAGTCCAGACACTCGTCCCGGATGCGCCGCGCCAGTCCCAGCGCGGTCGTGGCGATCAGGGTGCGACTGGCATTGAGGCCGGCCTCCAGGACCCGCAGACCGGAACCGGCCAGCGTGTGGTCGACCGGCACCCGGACGCCCTCCAGCCGTACCCGATGCGTACGCGATGCCCGCAGTCCGTTGACGTTCCACCGCGAGGCGATGGTGACGCCGGGAGTCTGCCGCGGCACGACGATCGCGACGTGATCCGCCCGACCCGGCGACGACCGGGCGAGGACGACAAGAAAGTCGGCGAGGTCGGCGTTGGTGGCGAAGAACTTGTCCCCCGTGAGCACCCAGGTATCGCCGTCGCGGACCGCGACGGTCCCGATCCTGGTCAGTTCGCTGCCCGCGTCGCGTTCGCTGACCGCGGTGGCGCAGAAGCGACCGCGCGCGGCCATGGGGGTCAGATAGCGCTGCTTCAACTCGTCGGAACCGTATACCCGCACCATCGTCGAGCCCAGGATGGAGATGCAGAGGGCAAAGGCGACGCCCGCGTCGCCGTATGCCAGTTCGTTGACCACCTCGACGCTGTCGGTCAGGGTGAACCCCCGGCCCCCGAGTTCCTCGGGCAGCCACCAGTTCGCCAGCCCGGTGTCGGCAAAGGCGCGCAATGCCTCCGCCGGCTCGTCCGTCGAGCGATCGAGCGCCGCCCGCGCGGGCCACAACTCGGTACGGGAGAAGTGTCGGATCTCCTCGAGATCCTCGGGTGTCATCGCCATCCGGTCGCTCCGGGTACCGGGCGGATACGCCGCCGGGTACCGCGGCCGGCTGCAGGTCGCGGCATCAGGGCTCGTTCACGCGGTAGAGCGGGAAGTACGGGGCCAGGTTTCCGCCGACGTAGTCGCGAGCCAGCTGCGGCACCTCGTCGAAGTCGTAGGTGACCTGCGACTCGGGCGGCGCGATCCACTCGGCCTCCTCGGAGAAGTCGCGAATACGTTCGATGTCCAAGGATCGCCAGGCATGGGTATGGACGTGCAGGCGACGGTTGATGCACTCCTGCCCGCGCAGGTGGGAGATGCGCATGTCCAACTTCCAGCCGCAGGTGGTCAGCACCCCCTGCCGGCCGAGGAGCTTGAGACTCAATGCGTGCAGCTTCTCGCCGATATTGTCGATCACGATGGCGGCACCCCGGCCGGAGGTGAGCTCGGCGATTCGCGCGGCGAAATCGTCGACATGGGACAGTGATTCGGTCCGTGCACCGGCACCGTTGTCCTCCGAGGTCGCCGGGTCGCCGGTCGGTCGCATGATCGGGTCGATGCCGTGCTTGCGCAGCAACTGTGCGCGGATCTCGGAACCGGTCGACATGGCGACGCGAAATCCCGCACGCTTGGCGAGCAGCAACTCGGCGAAGACGACGCCGCCTCCCCAGCCGAAGACCAGATGATCGGCCGGATCGGCCTCCGGCATCTGGGCACGCCAGCAGGCCAGCGCGCACCGCCAGTTGTCCCAGGCGGTGAAGTACCGGGCGTACGCGGCCCATTGGCCCAGCGAGAACCGGGTATCTCGCGGGATCGGCAGCAGCAGATCGCTGTTGATCCTCGTCCGCTCGGCCAGCAAGCCGATGGTGCCCGGCATGTCGTAGGCGAAGACCAATTCCGCATAGCCATAGGGATCGCTCCTGCCGAAGGGCATCACCATGCAGAAGTCACCTTCCCGCAGGGGCGAGCCGTCACTCGGCCGCAGGACCCGCACCAGGCCGAAGTTGCCCAGGACGATCTGCTTCTCCCGCCTGCTCCGACAGATGTCGATGGGCGAGCGCCGCAGGGCGTGATCCACATTCGCTTCCCACGACCCGTAGATCGGTTCCACCAGCGATTCGTGGTCGCCGGGTTCGCCGATATCAAAGGGCATTCTTCGCAATTGGGAGAAGTCGACCCCGCCGCCGGGGTCGAGCTGTCGATCCACCAGTACCCACGCATCAGTCAAAATGGCCTGTACTTCCCATCATTGTGTCGTTCGGGGATCTCGGCGATGCGCTATCGCGCACCTTCGGAACGCATCTCGTAGTCGACCGATACCCCGCCCCAGGTCTCTCCCGCACCGTAGGAGACCAGGGCCGCTCGGCCCGCCGCCGGAATCGATCGATCCTCGAGACTCGTTCCCCAGGCCAGCGGAATGGACGCCGATGATGTGTTCCCGAAACTCTCGATGACGTCCACGAACGAAATACTTTTGTCGGGAATCGATCTGCGCACCTTGTCCAGAATCCTGGCGTTGGCCTGGTGGCCGATGACCACCGTCGGCGCCGGCGTCGCGTCGCACAGTTCGGCGGCGACACCGGCCATCATCCGGGTCGCGCGGTCGTACACCTGCTGCCCGTCCAGGACGATTCCGGCGTCGTTCCGATACATCAGATCGGCTCCTGCGCCGTCACATCCGGCCACCCATTTCGACGGGCGGAAGCCTGGCCGGTCCGCCACCACCACGGCGCCGCTCCCGTCGCCGAAGAGGATGGCCGTACTGCGATCGGTTCGATCGATCATGCGGGACATCGCCTCGACGGAACAGACCACCACCGCATCGACCTGACCCGACTCGCACATCCCCAGGGCCATCACGACGCCGTAGACGAAGCCGCTGCATGCCGCGTTCATATCGAGGGCCAGCACATTGCGGGGGAGCCCCGCCCGCGTCGCCACCTGTTGCGCCAGACCGGGAATCGTTTGCTCGGCAGAGGTGCTCACCAACAGCAGAGCGCCGATACCGGCATTTCGCGAGACGAGCGGACCGCAGACCTCGGCGGCGACATCCGCGAGATCCCGGCTGGGACTCATCCACCAACGGTTCCGAATTCCCGTGCGCCTGAGGATCCACTCGTCGGTCAGGCCGATCGAGGTGAAGTGGTCGTTGTCGATGGGCTCGCCGGTCGTCGTGACCTCGATATCGGTGACTCCGGCGCTCATGAACCGTCGATCAAGCCGCCGAGGTATCTCCTGATCTCCGGGATCGTCTTCAGCTTCGAGACGTCGTAGGAACTCACCTCGATATGGAACCGATCCTCCACATCGTGTGTGATGTCCACGATGTCCAGCGAATCGAGTCCCACGTCCGACAGGGATTCGTTCAGGTCATCCCGAGTGGCGCCGGGTTTCCGCTTGGAGATCGCAGCCAGCAGAATCTCGTCGAGGGTTGCCAATGTTTCGGTCACGACGGGGTCATCCTTCCTGATCAACTTCGATGGTGTAGAGCGGCGAGCCGGATTCGAGGATCGATCGTGCGTCGGCGAGGATGCTGCGCACGATGCCCGGATGCTCGGCCACCAGCTCCACCGAGGACTTGTCGGTTTCCAACTCGGCGATGGCGTCACCACGTCGGACGGTGTCGCCCGGCTGTACGCGCCATTCGATGATCAACGCCTCGGTGATTCCGTGTCCGAATTCCGGAAGGGGAACCTGGAGTATTCGGCTCATGCGCAGCAGTCCTTTATCGCGGAGACGATGTCGCCGACACCGACCAGGTGGGCGGCCTCCCGATCGGCGGGAGGATAGACCTCGCGAGCGGGTGCGACGCGGCGCATCGGGGCCCGCAGGAAGCAGGTGCCGGCCTCCGCCACGGTGGCCAGCACCTCGGCTCCCACTCCCACGAACCTGTTGCTCTCGTGCACGACGACGAGGCGTCCGGTGCGTCGGACGGAGTCGAGAATCGCGGCGGTGTCCAGGGGGGCCAGCCACCGCAGGTCGAGGATCTCGACATCGATGGTGTCGGCGATCAGCCCCGCGGCCGCCAGGGCGTCCTCGACCAGGGCGCCGTAGGTGACGACGGTGATGTCGGTGCCGTGCCGGACGATTCGTGCTCCGGTGGCCGTGTCGCCGGTTGCGGCGGGAGCCCGGGGCGCGGTCTTTCGGGACCAGTAGAGACGTTTCGGTTCGAAGAAGACGACCGGTGAGTCGACGGAGCAGGAATGGCGCAGCATGGCCGACGCGTCGGCGGGCGCCGACGGAAAGGCGACGGTCAGACCGGCGGTATGTGCGAAGTACGCCTCGTTCGATTCGCTGTGATGCTCGACGCCGCGGATACCGCCTCCGGCCGGTATGCGCACGACCAGTGGCAGCGCCGTTTCCCCGCTCCATCGCGTCCGCATCCGAGCCGCCTGGGTGACCAGCTGGTTCATCGCCGGATAGACGAAGCTCTCGAATTGGATCTCGCAGACCGGTACCAGCCCACTGAGCGACATGCCGATCGCCTGGCCGACGATCGACGACTCGGAGAGCACCGCGTCGCGTACCCGCTCTTCTCCGAACCGCTGCTGCAGCCCTCTGGTCACCCGGAACACCCCGCCGAGCCGCCCGATGTCCTGGCCGATCAGCAGCACCCGCGGATCGGTATCCAAGAGCTCGGCCAAGGTGGCGTTGAGCGCCCCCGCCAGGCTTTCGCGGCGCCCCGTCACCGGCGGAACTCGTCGATCATTCGGGAGCGGACCGCGGCAACCTCGTCGTCGATGTGGCCGAGGAGTCGTTCGGAGACGACGCCCTGTGCGGTCAGCTTGTCGATATAGGTGCGCACGGGGTCGCGGCCGCGGGCGCGGCGGATATCGTCCGCGGGTCGATAGGCGTTCTGGTCGTCGGAGCTGCTGTGGCCCTCGAGACGGTGGGTGCGCACCTCGAGCAGGTACGGCGCGTTGTGGCGGGCGATGTGCCGCAGGGCCGTCCGGGTCGCCGACCAGACGTCCTCCGGGTCGGTCCCGTCGACCACGGCGCTGCGGATACCGAAACCTGCGGCGCGAGTGGCGATATCGGTCTTCATCTGGTCGGTGGTCGGCTTGGATATCGCCCACCCGTTGTTCTGGCAGATGAACAGGACCGAAGCCGACTCGACCGCCGCCAGATTCAGCGCTTCCGAAGCCTCACCCTCGCTGGATGCGCCGTCGCCGAAATAGACTGCGACCGTTGCTGGTTGGTGTTGATGTCGTCGGCCGATCGAGTATCCGACCGCGTGCAGGCACTGGGAGGCGAGCACGAGAGTGTACGGGAAGAAACGATGCTCGTGCGGCTTCCATCCGCAGAATGTCCGCCCCGCCCATTGCGCCATCAACTCCGTGACGTCGATATTCCGCGTCAGTGCTACCGCATGCTCGCGGTAGCTGGGGAAGACCGTGACATCGGGTCCCATCGCGACCGCCGTGCCGACCTGAGCAGCCTCCTGACCCTGACACGAGGGCCACAGATCGATATGTCCCTGGTTCTGCAGGAGCGCCGCCTCCTCGTCGACCCCCCGCGCCAGCAGCATGTGATGCAGCAACTCGATCCGGCCGTCCTGTCCGAGCTGCGATCCGGGCGTGCGGTCGACCTCGCGGGCCCCGACCTCGATGATGTCTATCGTGACCCCCGCGGTGTGATTCCGACCGTCTCGCTCGGTGCGGCTTGTCCGTTCATCACCGTGTCGAGGTTTCGTCGAGTGAGCGGGTATGCGCGCGCCAGAGCCGTTGATAGGTCGGACTCGACTCGAGCAGGTCGTCGTGGCGACCCACTCCGTCGACCGTGCCGTTGTCGAGGACGACGATCTGGTCGACGTCGACGATCGTGTTGAGCCGATGGGCGACAACGATCACGGTCCGTCCGGCCACGAGTTCCGCCAGGGCGCCCTGGATCTGGCTTTCGGTTTCCGGGTCGACGGACGCCACCGCCTCGTCGAGGACCAGAACCGCCGAGTCCTTCAGCAATGTGCGGGCGATCGACAGCCGTTGGCGTTGACCACCGGAGAGGTCGTTGCCGCCGTCCTCCAGGACCGTATCGATCCCGTTCGGGAGCGCATCGACGAAGTCGGTACACCGTGCGGCCTCGAGCGCGCGCCGAATCTCGTCGTCACCGGCATCCGGCCGTCCGAGGGCAACATTGGCGCGGATGGTGTCGGCAAATAGATAGACGTCCTGGTAAACGGTCGAGACCAGTGCCATCAGATCGGCCTCGGTGAGGTCGCGAACATCGGCGCCGCCGATGGTGATCGCCCCCGAGTCGACATCGTGGAATCGCGCGATCAGGTTCGTCACCGTCGACTTGCCGGATCCCGACGGGCCGACCAGTGCGGTGATCGTTCCCTGCGGCACCTCGAAACCGATCCCCGACAGGGTCGGCCGGTCGTCCGCGCCGCCGACCCCGTAGTCGAAGGAGACGTCGTCGAGCCGGATGGTCGCGTCGGCGACCGGCGCCGAGTGGTCGGGTTGGCGGAGCAGTTCGGCATCCCAGATCGTCGCGATGCGCCGTGTGGAGGTCTGCTGGATGCGCCGCATGCCGGCGAAGTCGTGCAGTCCCGAGATCGGTTGATAGAAGACCAGCGAGACCACCAGGAACAGCACGAGCGTTGCCGCGGAAAGGGATCCGGCCGAGTAGAGGGACACGCCCACCACGATGAGAGCAACGGTGCCGAGTTCGAGACCGATGCTGCCGATGGCGCTGCTGGGCACCAGCCCCACGGCGGCGCGCGTACTCGATCGGCGCAGGGACCGGACCGCGTCAAGGAACCTCGTCGCGCGGGGCGTCCCGGGGTAGGCGCGCAGGACGGCTGTCCCTCGGACGTGCTCGATCAGCGCTGCGCTGGCGGAGGAGCGATCCTCGGCGACCTGGTCGGCCAGTCGTGCGAAGGACCGGTCGCCCCACCACACGGTCACCAGGAAGAGCGGGACGCCCGCGAGAATCAACAGGGCCAGCCGCCAATCCAGGAACAGCATGATGGTCGCGGCGATCGGTGGGGCGCAGATCGCCGAGATCACCACCACCGGTATGCCGACGAAATCCAATCCGTTCGCGTCGGAGGTAACCAGTGTCGAGACCCGACCGCTGTCCTCGCGGCTGAGCGTGCCGAGCGGGATGCGCCGGATGCGTTGCAGCAGGACCGTCTGCACCCGCGCGATCGCGCGCGCACTGATCTCCCAGAGATGCCCGAAGGCCGCGGCATTGACGAAGACGCGGGTCGTCAGGATCGCGATGAGCAGCACACCGTAGAGAACCGCGCGTTCGACGTCGACGCGGTCCTCGATCAGGTCCCGCAGGGCGAGGTAGACCACCAGGATCGGGGCGCCGCGCAGCATGCCGTCGAGGATCAGGAAGGGGACGGCGCGGGTGAGGAACCGTCGGCGATAGGGGCCGAGGAATTCGAGCCATTGCCGACCGAAGGGCAGCGAACCGATCTCGACGGCCGCCTCGGTGTCGGTATCCGGGTCGGTCGTGCTCGCCGGCGACCGGGTGGGCTTCGGGGCCGAGGTGGCCCTGTCCGGTGCGTTGAGGTGCCAGCCCTCGGCGTCGTTGTAGGTCGACCACAGTCGCCGGTAGAGGGCGTTGTGGTCGAGGAGTTCACCGTGCGTGCCGACGCCGGAGACCGAGCCGTTGTCGAGGACGGCGATCGCGTCGGATTCCGCCACCGAGGCGATTCGGTGCGCGACCACGATCAGGGTGCGCCCGCGGCCGAGTTCGGCGATGGCCTCGCGCAGCGCGAGTTCGTTTTCCGCATCCAGGAAGGCGGTGGCCTCGTCGAGTATGACGATCGGGGCGGCCTTCAGCAGTGCTCGGGCGATCGAGATCCGTTGGCGCTGACCGCCGGACAGCCGCATCCCGCCGGTGCCGACCGTGGTGCGTCCGAGCGCCTCGAGGTCGTCGACGAACTCGTCGACCCGAGCGAGTCGGGCGGCCTCGATCACCTCCTGGTCGGACGCGTCGGGGCGGCCCATCCGGATGTTCTCCAGGATCGAGTCGTTGAACAGGTAATCGTCCTGGGCGACCAGGGCGATCCGGCGGGCCAACTCGTCCGGTGCGATGTCCTTCACGTCGACCCCGCCGATGCGCACCGTCCCGGTGCGCGTATCCCAGAACCGTGCGATCAGCCGGGCCACCGTCGTCTTCCCGGCACCGCTCGGGCCGACGAGGGCGAACGTCGAACCCTGCGGGATCCGCAGGTCGATGTCGTGCAGCACGTCGTCGTCGTGGTAGGCGAACGACACCCCGGACAACTCGATGTCGTCGCCCCGAGGCAGTCGAGGGGTCTCGGCGACCGGCAGGACGTCGGCGTCGAGGATCTCCCGGATCGACTTGGCCGACTCGGTCACGCGCACCATGCTCGCCGCGCTGGTCATGATGAACCGTTGGATCGGAAGGGCGAACCCCAGGCCGAGAACCATGAAGAGCACGAAGTCTCCGCCGGACAGGGAGCCGTCCCGATAGAAGAGTGCACCGAACGGAACCAGCAACGCGACGTTTGCGGAGATCGCGATGTTGAATAGACCATTCGGAACCTTTTGTGCGCGGGCGAGCGACAGTCGCATATCGCGCAGTCGGTCGATACCGCGGCGAGTCTGATCCGACAGTCGCGCACCGTCGACGAAGCCGCGTATGACCTTGATGCCGTACAGGTAGGACAGCACCGACGAGTTGAGCGTGGCCAGCGACTCGTTGTATCGGGGCATGTCGGGTAGCGCGCGGGAGGCGAACCAGCCGAACGCGGCGATGGCGAGCGGCACCGATGCGATCGTGAGCAAACCCATGCGCCAGTCGACGGTGAAAAGAATGATCGCGGTGACGATCGGAACCGTCGCGGCAGCGCTCAGATCGGGAATCGCGTGTGCGATGCCCTCTTCCAACTGTTCGACATCCTCCTGGACGACCTTCTTCACATCGCCCGGAGACGTGGATCGAACCCGGCCGAGCGGCATGTGATCCAGCTTTTGAGCCAGCGCGATTCGAACGTCGGCGAGGACCCGATAGGCGGATACGTGGGACAGATAGGTCGACCCCGCCCCGGCGATCGCTCGCACGAGCAGTGCTGCGGCGGCGACCCATGCGGCCGCGGCGAGGTTGGAAGTCCCTGCCTGGTCCAGGATTTCGCGAGCGATCCAGAAGACGACGACGTAGGGGATCAGTCCGGCGGCCGAGGAGAGCACCGAGAGGACGGCGCCCAGGGCGATGAGCCAACCGTGGCGGCGGACCGCTTCCGCGATAGATCCCACCCGATCGGACGGCGATCTTGCGCTTTCGGTCTCTTTTGTTAGGCTCACCTTGGTTACGTTAGTAAGTGGTCGGACGCGGGTCAACCGCTACGTCGTATCGCTGTCAATTTCGGTAAGGCCTTGTGGTGCTGCCTATTTAGGGCGGATGCGAGGCTGCTTCGTCGACTTCGGCTGCTGGGAGCTTTTGTCCGTTCACCCTCCGGTGGCGGCGATCAAGAGGTTGGTGAGGATGTCTTGGGTGGTGCTCCGGCGATAGCGGTCATCGGTGCTGCAGGTCGATTTCCGGGTGCTCGGTCGGTATCGGAATTCTGGTTGAATATTCAAAATGGATGCAACTCCGCGGTGGAATTGACCGATGAGATGCTCATGGCCGAAGGGTTCACCGCCGACGAGATCGCTTCGGGGGCCGTCGTTCGGCGCCGCTTCCTGCTCGCGGATGTCGATCGCTTCGACTCGAATCTCTTCGGCTATGCCGCATCGGAGGCCGATATCGTCGATCCGCAGCAGCGGATCGCCCTCGAGACGGTGTGGGAACTGTTCGAATCGGCGGGCTACGATCCGACCCGATTCGATGGGGCGATCGGATCGTTCGCGGCTTCCGGTTTCAACAGCTACCTACTGGCCAATGTCGCTCGAAACCCGCAGGTAATTAGGGATGTTGGGCTTCTGTCGGTATCGCTCGGCAATACCAAGGATTTCCTCACCACGCGTCTGGCGTATCACTTCGATTTGCGGGGGCCCGCGGTCACCGTCGGGACGGGATGTTCCTCCGGCTTGGTCGCCGTCCATCTGGCGGCGCAGAGTCTGCTCGCGGGCGAATCCGATCTGGCGGTGGCGGGCGGCGTGACCGTCTCGTTCCCGCAGACCGGCTACCGATATCGACCGGGCGGCACCAATTCGGCGGACGGTTTCTGCCGTGCCTTCGACCGACGCGCGGGCGGTGCGGTACCCGGCGATGCATCCGCCTTCGTGCTGCTCAAGCGGCTCGACGACGCGGTCGCCGATCGGGACGAGATCCTCGGTGTGCTGCTGGGTACGGCGATCAACAACGACGGCGCCGACAAGCTGAGCTTCACCGCGCCGAGCCTGGACGGCCAGGCGGCCGTGATCGCGGAGGCCGTGGCGATCGCCGATATACGACCGGACGACATTCACTACATCGAGGCACACGGCACCGGGACACCGCTGGGCGACGCGGTCGAGGTGCAGGCGCTGACCGAGGCCTTCGAGTCCACCGGCACCGATGGGCACTGGCTCGGTTCGGTCAAGACCGCCATCGGGCATACCGACACCGCGGCCGGTGTGGTCGGCTTGATCAACATCCTCGGTGCGTATCGGCACGATCGCATTCCGCCGACCCTTCACTTCGAGGAACCGAACCCGACCGCCGACTTCGCCACCTGCGGATTCCGGGTGGCAGCGGAGCCGATCGCGTGGCCCCGGCCGGGTACCCGACG
The DNA here is from genome assembly GCF_001552615.1 of Millisia brevis NBRC 105863. Lineage (GTDB taxonomy): Bacteria > Actinomycetota > Actinomycetes > Mycobacteriales > Mycobacteriaceae > Millisia > Millisia brevis. The sequence continues at coordinate 149,529 of NZ_BCRN01000007.1, read as the reverse complement.
GCTCGCCGCGGTCAGTTCCTTCGGAATCGGCGGCACCAATGCGCATGCGATCGTCGCCGACCCGCCGGACGACCGGCCGGAGCAGGCGATGTCCGTGTCATCGCCGCGGTGGCAGCTGGCGCGCCTGTCGGCGGCCGATCCGGTGGCCCTGGCGGAGGGTCGCAGCGCCCTGGTCGATTGGCTGCACGCCCGCGGTGACGTCGACATCGCCCGTGTCTGTCATACCCTCGCGGTGGGACGCAGGGAACTGCGGTATCGCTCGGTGGTCGTCGGTCGCACGGCCGCGGATATCGCCGATGCGCTCGACGAGGCGGCGACGGTCGATTCCCGTGACGGTGGCGCGGTCGGCTTCCTCTTCCCCGGCCAGGGCGCCCAGTACCCGTTGATGGGCGCCGGCCTCTACCGGGAGGAGCCGGTGTTCCGGCGCGCCGTCGACGGATGTCTCGAACTGCTCGGCGATCGTTTCGGCATCGATCTGCGGGCAGTATTCGACGACCCGACCCGTGCGACCGACCTGCTGAGCGATACCCGGTTCATCCAGCCGGCGCTCTTTGTCGTCGAGTACGCGACCACCGAGTTGCTGGCCGAGTGGGGCGTGCGTCCTGCCGCCGTTGTCGGACACAGCCTCGGCGAACTGGTCGCGGCCACGGTCGCCGGGTCGATGACCTGGCAGACCGGGTGTGCGCTGTCCGCGATTCGCGGTCGACTGATGGCGCAGCCGCCGCCCGGTGCGACGGTGGCCATCGCCTGCGATGTGCGCACCGCCGAGGAGCTGATCGCGCGTGCGGGTGCAACCGATATCGCGATCGCAGCGGCGAATGCCGACGATCAGACCGTCGTCTCCGGCGGCGTCGCCTCGATCGAGGCGCTGGTCGACGACCTGCGGATGCGCAGGGTGCGCGCCACGCGGCTGCCGGGAACGGTTGCGGTGCATTCGCCGCTGATGGACGACGTTGTCGACGAGTTTCGGCGCAGCGTCTCGGGCTTCGCGTTCCGCAGCCCGGCGGCGGCGCTGGTATCCGGTGCGTCGGGCGACTGGCTCGACCCGTCCGCGGTGCCGGACGGTGACTACTGGGCTCGGCAGATCCGGGTTCCGGTTCGGTATCGGGAGGCCTTCGACGCCATCGAGTCGAGGTGTCCGGTGCTGATCGAGATCGGTCCGTCGAACACCCTGCAGGGGATCGCCGCGCGACGGGGCTTCGGCCGCCGGGTGGTCACCACCCTCGGCCCGGCGGACGCTTCCGGGGGTGACGCCTCCCGGATGGCCCGGGCCGTGGGACGGCTGTGGGCCCGCGGGGTGCGCGTGGATCGACCGGAGTGGATCGACGGTCCGCCGCCGCGTCGGATCTCCCTGCCCACCTACTGCTTCCAGGGCCGACGTCACTGGGTGACGCCGGCCGACACCGCGCAGCCGGCGGTGGTGTCGCGGGAAGCTCGGCCGGGACCGGCGGAATCGACGGGCGACGACGGTCGGGGCGACGCCGACGGCGGCCGGAGATTTCGATCGCCGGCGCATCGCGTGGTGGTGGACGCCTGGCAGCACGTCCTCGGTATCACCGACGTTCCGTCGGACGCCGAATTCCAGGATCTGGGTGGGCATTCGCTGTTGGCGGTCAATTTGCGGGCCTTCATCGAACGATCGGGGATCGAGATCTCGATCGGCGAGCTGATGGCGGAGCCGACGGTGTCGGGCATGACCCGGGCGGTCGAAGCCGTCGAACGGTCGTCGACGCCCGGGCGCAAGCCGCCGCCGGCCACCGCGACGGCCGAGATGCTCGCGGATGTTCGAAGACTTGCCGACACGGTCGGTTCCGGCGCCCCGACGGCGGCGGTCGATGCGGTCGAACGGGTGCTGCTCACCGGAGCGACCGGGTTCGTGGGTGCCTTCGTCCTGGCCGAACTGCTCGACCGCGGCGTCCACCGGGTCATCTGTCCGGTGCGGGCGGACAGCGATGCCGACGCCGCCGATCGGATCGAGCGGGTCATGTCGCAGTACCGGCTCCGGGACCCTCGATGGGCGGACCGGATCGATGCCGTCGCCGGTGACATCGAACTGCCCGGGTTCGGGCTGACCGATCGGCGGTTCGCCGGGTTGACGGAGGTCGACCTGATCGTCCACAACGCGGCGCGGGTGGATGTGACCGCCTCGTACCGCCGCCTGAGCGCGATGAACGTCACGGGAACGCGACACGTCTTCGATCTGGCCACGACCGGTCGGGCGATACCGGTGCTGCACATGTCGACCTCGGGTGCGGTGGTGCGGGGCGACGAGCGCGGACTACCGATAGTCGAGAGCCGGCGGCTCGCCGCCGAGGACGTGCTGGCACTGGGCTACCCGCAGTCGAAATGGGTCGCCGAGCAGATCGCGCTGCGTGCCCGCGAGCGGGGGCTGCCGGTGGCCGTCGTGCGACCGCACCGGATCAGCCCACACAGCGTCAGCGGCAGGGGAGCTTACGACGACGCGATGTGGAACATCGTCACCGCCTGCCTGGAACTGGGGGTGATTCCGCGGGCCGATTCGCCGGGGTCCACGGCGACACCGATCAACTTCGTTCCGGTCGATTACGTCGCTTCGGCGGTCGCCCACCTCGGTATCGCATTGGCGACCGACCGTTTGCCCGACCCCGCCGGCGCCGATTTCCATCTCGCGAATCCGACCGAGACCACCCTGGACGCCGTCTTTTCGACGGCTCGGGAGCTCGGATACGAATGCGCCGGCATCCCCTGGGAGGACTGGGTGACCGCCCTGACCGATTCCGCGGTCCAACCCGGTGCGTCGACGGCGACCCGCGCGGCCGCCACGATCGTCGGCGCCGGTGCCCGGTCGCCGGAGATGGGCTCGATCCGTCTCGACTGCACCCGTGCCCGAAGCGTCCTCGATGGGAACGCAATCGTTTGCCCGCCCATCGATTCGCACGTTGTCGGTCGATACCTTCGGCAGCTGATGGCGCCGTCCTCCGGGCGCGGCACCCACGACCCGGCGGCTGCGCGATGACCGCCGCCGATCCGATGAGCCGTTCGGAGAGCGCGGATTTCGAGATCGCGGTGATCGCCATGGCGGCCATCTTCCCCGGTTCCCCGACCGTCGAGCGGTTCTGGGACAACCTGCTGCATCGGCGGGATCTGATCACGCGAACGGTGCCGGACCCGACGCAGGTCGACGAACGGCTGCTCGGCGATCCGGATGTGGTGTTCGCGGGCGGTCGGATCGACGGGGCACGGCAGTTCGACGCGGACTTCTTCGGGTTTTCCGCCCGCGATGCCTCGTTCATGGATCCGCAGCAACGAAAGCTGCTGGAGATCGGTTGGCATGCTCTCGAGGCCGCCGGTGTGCTGGCCGATCCGTGGGCCGCCCCGTCCGCCGATGATCCGCGCATCGGTGTCTACGCGGGGTCCGGGCAGAATCGCTATCTGCTGTCGCATGTCCACCCGCGGTCGGCCGACGATCGGTTGGCCGTTCCGGCGGCGCAGCTGGGAAATCTGGAGTCCGGATTGGCGACCCGGATCTCCTACGAACTCGGCCTGACCGGACCGTCGATGACGATTCGTACCGCGTGCTCGACATCGCTGGTGGCGATCCACACCGCCTGCCAGGACCTGCTGTCGTTCGGCTGCGATATCGCGTTGGCCGGTGGCGTCAGTATCGACCCGTCGGCGGTACCGCACTATCGCTATATCGCCGGTGCCCCGATGTCCCACGACGGACGATGCCGCCCCTTCGATGCCGACGCCGACGGTTCGGTGCCGTCCGACGGTGCCGGGATGGTGGTGCTGAGACGGCTGTCCGATGCCATCGCCGACGGCGACCGGATCCGTGCGGTGATCAAGGGCAGTGCGGTCAACAACGACGGGCGCCGCAAGGTGGGGTTCACCGCACCGAGCAGTCACGGTCAGCGCGAGGTCATCGTGGCCGCGCAGACCGCCGCCGGTGTGGAGCCCGAGCAGATCGGGTTCGTCGAGGCGCACGGGACGGCGACCCCGGTCGGCGACCCGATCGAGGTGCGGGCGCTGATCGAGGCGTTCGGTGGCCCGGCTGCGCCGAGCGGCGAGGTCCTGCTCGGCGCGGTCAAGGGAAATATCGGGCATACCGACGCGGCCGCCGGGGTCGCCGGCTTCATCAAGACGGTGCTCGCAGTGGAGTCCGGTACGGTCCCGCCGACCGCGAACTTCGCGCGACCGAATCCGATCATCGATTTCTCCTCCTCCCCGTTCCGGGTCAACGTGGCCGCGGAATCGTGGCCGATCGCCGGCGAACGCATCGCCGGTGTCAGCTCGTTCGGAGTCGGCGGCACCAATGCCCATGTCATCGTGGCCGCGCCGCCGAAGCCGCGGGACTCCCGGGGCGGGCGTGCGCACCAGGTGATCACGCTGTCGGCGCGCAGCGGCGCCGCTCTCGCGGCCCTGGAGCGGCAGACCCGCGATCGGTTGGGTGCGGGTGCCTCGACACCCGATCAGCTGGCGGACCTCGCATTCTCGCTCTCCCGGGGCCGCGGAATCCACACCCACCGAAGGGCATTGGTCGCGAGCACCGACGGATCGGTCGCGGCCGCCGGGGGAGGTCGCCGCGACAACGGTTCGCGGACAGTCGATTCGCCACCACCGCCGGTGGTGTTCGTCTTCCCCGGCACGGGCGGTCAGGATTGTGCCGGGATCCGCGAGATCCATGCCGCGGATCCGGTCTTCCGGGAGGCGTTCGACGCGTGCGCGCGCATCCACGCGCGCCACCGGCCGGGTGTCGACCTGCTCGAGCACGTCACCACCCACGGGGTCGGGTTCAGCCGTCGCGAGCACGTGCCGGATGCGGGTGTGGGATTGCTGGCGATCGAGTACGGGCTCGGCCGTTCGCTGATCTCGCACGGTGTCTCGCCGACCGCGATGGTCGGGTACAGCGCCGGCGAATACGCGGCGGCGTTGCTGTCGGGGGTCCTCGGCCCACAGGACGCGGTCCGACTGGTACTCGGCCGCAGCGACGTGATCGCCGCGAGTCCGCCGGGCGCCACCGTCTCGATCCACGCGGCGCCCGAGGCGATCGATCGCTACCTCGATCCGTCCGCCCGCGGCGACCGGTTGGACATCGCGGGCGTCAACACACCCGACTGGTGTCTCGTCGCGGGGCCGTTGGCGGCCATCAGATCCCTCGAGGCGGCGCTCGATGCGGACGGTATCGAGTACCACCGCCTTCCGGTCCGCGCCGCCGGACACTCGTGGCTACTGGACGCCGAGCTGGGCCGTCTGGCCGAGGTGACCGGGACGATCACCGCGCAGCCGCCCGCCCTGCCGTACGTCTCCTGCTCGACGGGACGATGGATCGCGCACGAGGACCTCGCCGACGGCACCTACTGGTCCCGTCATCTTCGCGAACCGGTCCGTTTCGATAGCGCCCTGCGGACCGCGCTCTCCGCCGGGCCGAGCCTGGTCCTCGAGGTCGGTCCGGGCGCCTGGATGTCGTCGGTGATCGCGAAGCACCCCGTCGTATCCGAGACCGTCGCCGTGGTGGCCACCCAGCCCGCCGCCGCACCCGGATATCCCGGAATCCTCGGCGCCCTGGCGACCTGCTGGGAACTCGGGGTGTCCGTTCGGGACCTGCCCCACGCGATCGGTGTCCGCAACCGGGTGTCCGTCCCCGGATACCCCTTTGCGAGCAGCGAGTACTGGCTCGACGAGGTGGAGCCCGGGGTCGCGCACCGGGGTACGTCCGCCGAATCCGGTACCGACTATCGCGGTGGTTGGCGGCTGGCGGCGGTACCGCGCGCGGTCGGCATTCCGGGTGATGACGTGCGGGTTGTCGATCTCGGTGCCGGGCCGATCGACGTCGACGAGGCGGCCGGGCGGCTCCACGCGCAGCTCGGGACACCCGATCAGCCGGCGACGATCGTGGTGACCGGCACCGGCCTGTTCGATCCGACGGCGGCGGAGTTCGCGACCGACGACGCCTACCCGGTCGAGGCGATGGTCGCGGCGGTGAGCGCCCTGCCGGGCTGCGGCCGATGCCTGCTGCTGGATCTGCACGGCATCGACGATGCCGCAACCATCACCGACATCATCGCCGCCGAGATCGCGACCGCCGAGACAACGGTCGTGCGCACCCCCTCGCAGCGGTGGGTGCGGTGCCGGATTCGGCCATCCTCGCAACGTCGCCCCGAGGGGCGCGGTGCCGCCTTCTCGGACGACCGGCTGATCGCGGAGATCGGCCGCGCACGCAGCGCCGAGAACGACGCGATCGCCGCGCTGCCGGCGCAGCGGCCCGGTTCGACCGAGCGGGAGATCGACGAGTTGTGTCGACTTCTGCTGCACGAGTTTCTGCGCTCCACGGGCATCGACATCGCCACCGGAACAGTGCTGAGCCTCGACGACGTCCATGCGGCACTCGGGGCGGCGCCGCGGTGGCATCGCTTCATCGGTGCGCTGCTCGGGCTGCTCGCCGCCGACGGCGACCTGGTGATCGACGCCGACCGGATTCGCTTCCTGCGGGATCTGTCGCCGGCCGGTACGGCGGGCGACGCGGCCGCGCGGATCATCCGGGCCGACCCGGCCGCGGCAGCCGAGGTGGAGCTGTTGGTGCGGATCGCGGCCGGGTACCCGGCCGTCTTCGCCGAGCAGGTCGACCAGAAGGAGGTGCTGTTCCCGGACGGCCACGTCTCGGGGATGCGCGAGTTGGTCGAGCGGAAGCTCGCGTCCACCTTCCTGCCCGTCTACCAGCCGATCCTGATCGACATGGTCGGCGCGCTGGCCGCGGCCGCGCATCGGCCGCTGCGGGTGCTCGAGATAGGTTCCGGCCGCGGTCACCTCACCTGGCCGCTGCTGGCCGCGCTGCGGAACGCCGGGCCGGTCGAGTATCACGTGACCGATATCGGCCGGTCGTTCGTCGTCGAGTCGCAGGCCCGAGTGCGGGCAGCGGGCGACTTCGGCGATGTGCGATTCGGTGTTCTCGACATCGCCGAGGACCCGGCTCGGCAGGGTTACGCGGTCGGTTCCTTCGATCTGGTACTGGCGTTGAACGTCATCCACGCCGTACCGAATCTGCGTGCCGCGGTGGACAATGCGATCTCGCTGACGGCCCCGGGCGGCGTCTTCGCGCTCCTCGAGGGCTACCGGATGCCGCGTCCCGCCGTGCTGGTGGCCGGCCTCTACGAGGGCTGGTGGTACTTCGACGACGATATTCGCGCCGACTCGCCGCTGATCGATCCCGAGAGCTGGGGCCGACTGCTTGCCGAGTTCGACGGGGTCACCGTGACCACCCTGCCGGATCTGCCCGACGACGTCGCGCGAGCGGACACCACCCTGGTGCTGGCCCGGCGCGAACGCGGTAGCGACGGCGCCGAGTCGGGGGAGGTCCGGATCGCCGCCGATGCACTGCCCGACCCGTTGGGGGAGGAGTGGTGGCTGCAGATCGCTCGCCGGTACCCGCGGGCCGAACGAGTGGTGATCACCAGCGCGGCTCCGGATGACGACGCGGACGGGACGGCGGTGCCCCGGTTCGCCCGTCGAGCCGCGACGATCTCGCGCGGCTGCGCCGCCGGCAACCGGGCCGGCCACAGCCTCTGGACGCATGTGATCGGCGGGGACGGACGTGGACGGTTGCCCGACGAGCACGTCGAGACGCTCTACGTTCCTCCCCCCGACGACGCCGATTCCCCAGCGTCGCAGGGCAACACCGCCACGGCCGGCCATCCGGAACTGTTCAACCGCCGACCGAACCTGGCCACCGCATTTGTCGCACCGCGGGGTGGGATCGAGGAGGTCGTCGCGGGGATCTGGCGCGAGGTCCTGGGCCTGGACCGCGTCGGCGTCCACGACGATCTGGTCGACCTCGGTGGTGAATCACTGATGGTGATGCAGATTGCATCGCGGGTTCGCCGGCGATACGGCGTGCCGATGGCCATGCGGGATGTATTCGCCGCCAAGACTGTCGGCGAGCTCTCGACCCTGATCGACGGTCGCCGAACATCGCCGACAGCCGCCCTGACGGCCGAGACGGCCGAGACGATCACACCGTCACCGCGGCGCGGGCGCCGCGTATGGCGCGCCGCGGACGGTCGACTGCTCGCCGCGGTCCCGGCGGGACGCTCCGCTGCCGGGGAACAGGCCGCGCCGACCGAAGGAGCCGCTCGTGACTGACCAGGTGCTGCCCGCCGCCGCGATCTCGTCGGACTCCGCTCCGCACGAGGTGCTGACCTTCCGTTGCACGCCCGCGCAACAGCGCATGTGGTACCTGTCGCAACTCGATCCGGCCGCCACGGCCTACAACGTCGTGGTGTCGCTGCGGCTGATCGGCTCGCTGTCTCCGGAGGCATTGCAGGGCGCCCTGGCGGACGTCGTTGCCCGACACGAGATCTTGCGCACGACGTTCGTCGAGGTCGATGGCGAGCTGCTGCAGGTGGTCGGCACCCGGGTCTCGGTGGACCTCGATCCGCGGGACATCCCGGCGGAGGCTCTGCACGGTGCCGTCGAGCGATTGCGCGCCGCACCCTACGATCTCGCCGTCGGACCGTTGATCCGGGCTCGGCTGTTCCGGCTGCCCGACCCGGATGCGCCGGTCGGTCCCGCGGGTTCCCTCGAAAAGATCTCCACAACAGCGGTATTGACGATCGCGATGCACCACATCATCGCGGACGGCTGGTCGCTTCCGGTCCTGGCTCGGGACCTGTTCGAGTCCTATCGGGCCCGGATCGACCACCGAGCTCCCGACCTGCCGGAGATCGATATCCAGTACGGCGACTACGCCGAATGGCTGATCGGCCGGAACGACGCGGCGCGACGGCAGCGATCGCTGGACTTCTGGCGGGACTACCTGCGGGATGCTCCTCGCGCATTGGAGATCGCACCGGCGCGCACGGCGGCGATCGGTCGCGTCGACCGTGGGACACGCCACATCGCCGAGGTGGACCGGCGAAGCAGTGACCGGGTCATCGCGTTCGGGCGATCGCTGGGGCTGACCCTGCAGCCGGTCCTGATGGCGGCGGTCGCGGCCACGTTGTTCCGCACCGCGGGGCCGGCCGATCAGGTCTTCGGGACGTTGTACGCCGGGCGGGATCGGCCGGAAATCGAACCGCTGATCGGGCTGTTCGTCAACACCCTGCCGATCCGGGTGCGGCTGACCGGATCGGAGAGCTTCACCGAGCTCAGCATGCGGGTGGCGGAGGAGTGCAACCGGTGCTGGGAGCACAGTGACACCCCCTACGACCGGATCGTGGCGGCGGCCGGCGCCTCCGGTGGCGGCGAATTCACCGACATCGTCTGCGGACTACAGGGCACATCGTTCGATCCCACCCCGGTGACCGCGGGACTGGTCGCCGAAGCGCTGGTGACCGAGGCCACCCGAACGCGTTTCGATCTCGAATTCCATTGGCACAACGCCCGGGACGGCATCGCCCTGGCGTTGGTGCACGATGTCGACCGGTACCGGTCGGACGCGATCGAGCGGCTGGCCGAACGGCTGGTGGTGCTGCTGCGGCGGGCGTGCGCCGAGCCGGATCGACCGATCGCCGACATCGACCTCTTCGTCTCGACCGATCGGCGGCCGCACGAGGCCCCTCCGCCGGTGCCCGCCGCCGACGAGGGCATCGATGTCTGGACATGCTGGCGCAAGCAGTACGCGGCCGACCCCGATCGGACGGTTCTGCGCGATGTCGACGGCACGCGGGTGACGCGCGCGCAACTGCACCGCAATGCCCTGGCGTGCGCGGCACGCACGGCCGAAGTCGCGCTTCCCGCCGCTCGGATCGCGATCGTCGCCGGTTCGGCCGCGGCCCGGATGGCCGCGGTCCTCGCGGCCTATGCCGCCGGCGGAGTTCCGGTGCTGTTCGATCCGGAATCGCCCGGGCTCGACGAACAGCTCCGGCGCGTCGGTCCGGACCTGGTGCTCGGCGACGATCGGTGGTCGTCCGAACTGCCGTGCCGCCGGATCACGATGCCCCCTGCGGATCTCGCCGGCGGCGATCTCACTCCCGCCGATCGGGAGCCGGACCGGGCGCGTCCGGCCTCGACGTTCCTCATCGCAGGTGTCGGTAGCCCGATCCTGGTGGACTCCGCGACGATCGTCGCCACGGTCGGCTGGTTGGCCGGGCCGGCTGCCGAGGCGGTCGGTCCCGTGGGAACCGGGGGATCGATACCGAACGCGATGTGGGAGATTCTGCGCGTGCTCGTGGGCGACGGCGAGTGGCAGGTCGGCGGCGAGCCCACCGATCGGCTGATCGGCGATCCGTCCACCGGGGCATACCTCCTGGCCGGCGACATCGACCGCGACCGCGCGGATGTACTGGTGGGGATCGGTGCGCCCGGAATCGACATCCGGGACGAGCGCGGCCGGCCGGTACCGGCCGAGATCCTCGGACGAGTGGTGCGGGTGCGTGCGGACGGGGGCACGACCGACGCGGGCCGCTCGGGATGGCTCCTGCCCGACGGGCGCCTCGCGATCGTGCGACCGGACCCGGATACCCACCTGGAGAGGGGCGGTTGGTGGGCTCCCGGGTCCGCCGTCGAGGGGATTCTCGCGACCGCGCCCGGTGTGCGCGACAGCATCGCGGTCGCCCGCACGGACACCGCCGGCGCTCGCCGGATCGTGGCGTACGTCGTCCCCGACGGTCCGGTGCACGCCGACGTCCTGCGACGGAAGCTTGCCGCCGAGCTGCCCGGCCCCCTGGTGCCCGACGACATCGTCCCGGTCAACCGGATCCCGCTGACCGGCGAGGGAACGCCGGACCTTCGGGCGCTCGCCGCGCTGCCGGTGGTGGGTCGCCGCGCCGCCGAGGCCTGGGAGCAGGCGTGGAACGCCGGTCGGCAAACGGCCGACGTCGCCGTACTGCTCGAGCCTCGGTCGCCCGACCTCGGATATCGACGTATTCCGGCCGTGGCCGACCGGGACGAGCAGGAGCCGATCTCCGCGCGGACCGCACCGGCCTTCATCGACGGTGGCCCCGCCGTCACACCGGATTCCACGGTTTTCTCGGAGGTCCTGGAGAAGGCGGCGCGCGGACGCGGGGGGATTCGCTATATCGAACGGTGGGGTGAGCAGACCACGCACAGCTACGCGGAGCTGCTGGCGCAGGCGCGCATCGGCGCGGCGGGTCTGATACGGGCCGGGGTCCGGCGGGACGATCCGGTGATCGTCGTGCGGGACTCGAATCCGCAATTCGTGCAGGCCTTCTGGAGCTGCGTCTTGGCGGGTGCCGCAATGGCCCCACTGAGTTTTCCACCCGCGGCCTTCGCGGGTCCCGTTCGGGGCGAACTCGATCCCGACCACGTCGCGGTCCGCCGATTGCTCTCCGCGTGGGAGCTGCTCGGACGGCCGAGCATCGTGGTCGCGGACGCGATCGCACCCGCGGTCCGACAGCTATTCGGGCAGACCCCGGCCCATGTGCTCGGTGCTTCCGCATTGGCGACCGGCGACCCGCTGCCGGGCGAGGCCCCCGTACAACGCAACCCCGACGACATCGCGCTGTACATGTTCACCTCGGGAAGCACCGGCACGCCGAAAGCGGTCACCATCTCGCACCGCAATATGCTCTCCCAGATCGTCGGAGCGATGGCCCGCACCGGTCTCGGTGCCGAGGCGCCGGGATTGTGTTGGATGCCCATGGATCACCTGGCCGGGCTGGGCTTCTTCCATATGGCGGATGTCTATCGCGGCGTCGAGCAGACCCTGATCGAGACCGATGTGATCCTCGCCGATCCGTTGCGGTGGCTCGATGCGATCGACACCTATCGCGTCGCGTCGTCCTGGGCGCCCAACTTCATGTTCGGCCTCGTCGCCGGAGCGTTGCGGGAGGGCGGCCGCCAACCGGAGTGGGACCTGGGATGTGTGCGGTCGCTGTTGTGCGGCGGGGAGGAGGTCCTGACCTCGACGATGGCGGACTTCGTCCGAGCCGTCGCGCCGTACGGGTTGGCGGCGGCCGCCGTGACCCCCGCCTGGGGAATGGCCGAAACATCCACGGGGATGACGTATGCGACCCACGCCCACCCGGAGTCGGGTGTCTTCGCTCGGGTGGGGCGGCCCATCCCCGGCGCCGCCGTTCGCGTGACGGGGGCGGACAACGCGGTCCTCACCGAGGGCGAGGTCGGCCGCCTGGAGGTGCGTGGGACCAATGTGACGGCCGGCTACCATGCCGATCCGGAGCGCAATGCCGAGGCCTTCGATGCCGACGGGTGGCTCGATACCGGTGATTCGGCGATGGTCCTCGACGGCGAGCTGGTCGTCATCGGGCGGTTGAAGGACGAGATCGTCGTCAACGGCGCCAACTTCCATTGCAGTGAGATGGAGTCGGTGGTCGCCGGCGTCCCCGGGGTCACCCGCGGTGAGGTCGCGGTGACCGCCGTCCGTCCCGGATCGACGGCGGCCGAGGTTGTGGCGGTCTTCGTGTCGGTGCCCGACTCGGTGGCTGCGGACGACGAGCAGTCGATCGCGCTGGCCGCGGGTATCCGGTCGACCCTGTCGATCCAGTGCGGGCTGCAGCCGAGGTTCGTCATTCCGCTGGCATTCGGCGAGATTCCCAAGAGCATTCTGCACAAGGTCCAACGCGCCCACCTCCGGGATCGGCTCGCGGCCGGGGAGTTCGACGCGACGATCGCCCGAATGGACCGGTTGACCGGCAGCGGTGCGGACCGCCTACCCGGATGGTTCTACGGTGTCACCTGGGTGCGCGGTCGGTCCGCCGGCGACTCGGTCGATCCTCGGACGCCGGTGCTGCTGATCGGCGGGGGCCTCGATCGGGTCGCTTCGGCACTCGGCGATCGCGCCGTTCCGTATATCCCGGCCGCCGAGGTCGATCCGGACCCGGCGATCATCTCGGATGCGATCACCGCCGGCGCCGATCGACGCCTGATCATCTGTCTGAGGCCCGGTGTCGACGACGACCGGTCCGCCGTGCTCGAGGTGCACACCCTGGTCCGGGCCATCGCCGCCGCCGTCGATCGAGCGGAGGTCGACGTCGATATCCGGCTCGTGGTGCTGACTTTCGGGGCCGAGGAGGTCCGCCCGGAGGACTCGATCGAGCCCGGCGGATGGGCGGTTCCCGGATACGTTGCCTCGGTGCACCGGGCGGTGCGTGGTCTGTCGGCCCGCAGTGTCGATCTCGACCCGGCCGATACGGTCGCGGTGCTCGGCGAACTCGATCGCGCCGACGGCGAGCGGCGGGTGGCCTACCGCGGCGGGCGGCGTTATCTGCCCCGCCTCGGCCACCGCGCGGAGCCGGACGGTGTGGCCCGGTCGCTGATCACTGGGGGCATGTACGTACTGATCGGTGGCGCCGGCGGGATCGGATCGCTGATCACCCGACGACTGCTCGATCATCACGATGCGGCGGTGGTCGTCATCGGTCGCCGCCCGGAGCCCGACGCCGATGGGGCGATCCCGTCGGATCGGTTGCGCTACTGGAGCGTCGCATCGGATATCGAGGATCTGCAGGATCGGATCGACGCGTTCGGCCGCCGAGTGGGACGAACGCTGGTGGGGGTTTTCGATCTGGCCGGCGTCTATCGGGAAGGTCCGGTATCGGAGCTCGCGGATGCCGACGTGATCGAGCCGATCGAGACGCGCATGCAGACTCTGGCGGTCGCCCGGGCGCTGATGGTGCGCCACCGGGATGCCTGGTTGGCCGTGGCCTCCTCGGTGAGCGGCCACTTCGGCTCACCTCCGGCCGCCGGCTATGCCGCCGCGTGTGCCTGGGCGGATCGGGCGACGGCGCGACTCAACCGGGAACTCGGCGCCGACCGCTGCGTCAGCGTGGCGTTGAGTCGGGTCGACGGCGTCGGGATGAGTTCCCGCACGACGATCACCGCCGAGGCGACGACCTCGCACGGCTACCTCCTCATGGATGCCGAAACATGCTGGGCGACACTCTGTGCCGCGCTGGCCGATCCGGCGCCCCAACAGCTGGTCGCCATCGATCCGAGCGCCCCGCGGTTCACCGGCGATATCGATGCGCCCGCCGCGCCCTTCCATCGCCTCGTCGCCCACCGTGCGGCGCGAACCGCCGGTTCGCCGACACCGCCGGTGCCGGTCGACGGGTATGGACACGAATGCCCGCAGGCCGTGGTCGAGCACGAATCATTGCCCGGGACGGCCGGTTCCATCGATCGGGACCTGCTGGCCGGCAGCGGAGCAGCCCCTCGCGCGGGCGGTGCCCCGGTGGGGCAATGGGAGAGCCTCGTCGCTCGGGTGTGGTCGGAGGTCCTCGGCTGCGAGGTGCCGACGTCGACGAGTTCGTTCTTCGAACTCGGTGGCACCTCGCTGACTTTGGTTGCGGTCCAACATGCCCTGCGCGAAGAGGGGTTCGAGCTGCCGCTGGTCGAGTTGTTCCGCCGGCCGACCGTGGCGCGATTGGCGGGCGCGCTGCACGCCGCAGCCGCGTCGGGGGCAGCCGAATCGGCGCCGGCCGAGCACCTCGCCGCCGCGCCCACCGGACCGGCCGCCGGTACCGGTCGACATCGGGGACACGCTCGGGCCGAAGCCCGGAAAAAAGCCCGGACCGGGCGCTGATCGATCGTGATGACGAGACCAACGTGAAGGGGAGAGGGTGTACGTGTCGACCACACGAGATCCGGTAATCGAAGTGCGCGCACTGGTGAAGCGATTCGGTGATGTCGCGGCATTGGACGGACTGCAGTTCGAGGTCCGCCGAGGAGAGGTGCTCGGATTGCTCGGCCGCAACGGGTCGGGCAAGACCACAACGATCAACATTCTGTCGACGCTGCTGCGCCCGGACTCCGGGACCGCGACCGTCGCCGGCCACGACGTGGTCACCGACGGGGCGAAGGTGCGTTCGGTGATCGCGTTGACCGGACAGTACGCGTCCCTCGACGAGGAGTTGACCGGACGGCAGAACATCGAGCTGATCGCCAGGATGCTGGGCGCACCCAAATCCGCCGCCAAACAGCGAGCGGTCGACCTGCTGGCCGAGTTCGGTCTGACCGAAGCCGGTGACCGGCAGGTGAAGAAGTACTCCGGCGGCATGCGTCGGCGGCTCGATCTGGCGGTCGGCTTGATCGGCAACCCGGAGGTCATCTTCCTCGACGAACCGACGACCGGCCTGGATGCCGGGAGCCGAAATATGGTGTGGCAACAGGTACGCGCCCTGCGGGATCGCGGTGTGACCGTGCTGCTGACCACGCAGTATCTGGAGGAGGCCGACCAGCTGACCGACCGCATCGTGCTGATCGACGGCGGACGGGTCATCGCGGACGGCACCGCCGATCAGCTCAAGGATCGTGTCGGCAAGCCCCTGTGCGTGGTCACCGTGGCCGATCCGGCGGCGGTCGACGAGGCGGGCCGGTTGCTCGAGGAATTCGGTGCCACGGTCTCCGAGACCGGTGTGATTCGGATACCCGCCCCGCACGGACTGGACACGCTCGCGGCGGTCGGAGCGCGTCTGCGGGAGGCGGCGATCGAGGTCTCCGATATCGGACTGCGCCGGCCGACCCTCGACGAGGTCTTCCTGAAGCTGACCGGAGACCCCGCGGAGACAACCACATGAGCGCCACGGCCGAACTGATGCGGCAGACCGGGGTCTTCACCGTGCGCGAGGCGATCAAGGCGCGCGCCATGATCGGGGAATCGATCGGCATCGCCGTTGCCGCGCCGACGGTCTTTCTGGCCGGCTTCCTGGTGACACAACGCAAGATCATGGATGCCCAGGGCATCGATTATGTGCAGTTCCTGCCGGTGTGGGTGCTGGTCCAGGTGCTGATGTTCCTGGGCATCAACGCCGCGACCCGGGTCGCCCAGGACGCCTCGAGCGGAATGCTCCGCCGGATCGAGTCCTTGCCGGTATATGCGCTGGCTCCGGCGCTCGGCCGGACGATCATCCAACTGGCTCACGCGGTGCCCGCGATCGCGGTGCTGTTGGGCGTGGCCTACGCGTTCGGCTTCCGACTGCGCGGCGACCCGATCGACACGGCGCTGTTCCTGATCATCGCCCTGTTCACGGCGGCGGTGATCTACACCCTGTTCGACGCGGTGGCGCTGCTGCTCGGCTCACCGGACGCGGTGTCCCCGGTCCTGACGCTGCCGATGCTCATCTTCTCGCTGATGTCGACCGGACTCGTTCCCGCCGAAAGGTTTCCCTCGGCGGTCTCCTGGTTCGTCGAACATCAACCGGTGTCCCGGATCATCGACGCCCTCCGGGATCTGGCGGCCGGCACAGCCGGGTCGTCGGTAACGACGGCGTTCGCCTGGCTGATCGGACTCGCGGTGGTTGCTCTCGCGGTATCCGGACTGACCCTCAGGAGGGGGCGATGACCACGATCGACGCGCCGACGCGGGACGAATCGGTGGAGGCCTGGCGCCCGCCGACGCTGCTCGGACAATCGTTGCTGCAGGCCGGTCGGCTGTTGCGCCGGTGGCGCTACTATCCGCCGATCCTGGTGCAGACGTTCCTGTTTCCCGTCGTCCTGTTCGTCATGTTCCGAACCATCTTCGGCGACTCGATCGAATTCGCCTCCGGTACGGACCATATCTCGGCTCTGACGGCATTGATGTTGGTCTGCCCCGCCATGTTCGGTGCGCTCGCCGCCGGTCAGTCGCTGATCGTCGAACGGGAGGCGGGCATCCTGCGGCGATTCGATTCGATGCCCATCCGGCGCGGCGGAGACATCCTCGGCCGGGCCTGGGCGGAACTGGTGCGCATGGGACTGTCCGCCACGGTTGTGGTGGTGGTGGCGTATCTGTTCGGCTTCCGCTTCGCCGGCCCGGAGGTCGTACCCGGCTGGCTGGCGATGCTGGTGGTGATCACCCTGGGATTCACCGCCATCGGGCTGACGATCGGAGCGGCGAGCAAGAACGTCGCGCAGGCGCAGGGATTCGAGGCGTTGTACGTCGTGCTGCTGTTCCTGAACACCGGGATGGTGCCACTGGAGGCGTTTCCCGATGCCCTGCAACCGGTGGTCGACCTGTTGCCGGTATCGGTGGCGGTCAACGCCCTCGATGCGCTCTCGCAGGGGCAGGCGGGCGCCGCGGAGGTCGTTCCGGCCCTGGTGTGGTTCGGGGCGCTGACGGTTGTCGTGGGCGGCATCGGTATTCGGCTGATGAGTTCGCGCCGATCCTGAGCGATCGCGGCGCATGCGGGCGGGCACGAACGGAGTCCGGCCACCGACGGGGAAGGAAGCTGCCTGGTGACAATCGAGATGGGCGTGCCGGATCGGATCGACGAGCACATCGCGCACCTGCTCGACGCCCTCGACATCGAGTGGACCGTCGGGGACGGGCTGCTCGACCTTGGTCTGGGCTCGTTGGTGGTGATGCAGCTGGTCGGGCGAATCGAGCGGGAGTACGGGATACGGATCGCTCCGACCGTGTTCACCGAGAACCCGACGATCACCGAGATCTGCGCGATCGTCGCGGCGGGAGCCGCGTCGCCGACGACCGACAGTGGTGACGGGGCCGACGGTGTCGACGGGGTGGACGGTGTCGACGGGGTGGACGGGGTCGAGGGTGCTGCGGGCGAGCGCGGTACCACCGCCGATCCGCCGGCGCCCGAGGGTGAGCAGTGGTTCGGTCTGACGTTGCTGCAGCAGGCCTTTTGCGCCGGCCGCGGCGCCGACCTCGAGCTGGGCAATGTCTCCACGCACGGCTATCTCGAATTCGATGGTCGTGGCCTGGATGTCGAACGTTTCGTCGAGGCCTGGAACGGCCTGATCGCCCGCCACGATCAGTTGCGCACCATCATCGATGTGCGGGCGATGCGGGCGAGGGTGCTCGACGGCCCGCTGCCCTACCGACCGCGGGTGGTCGATCTGCGCGATCGGACCGTCGAGCAGGACGGCGAGGTCCTGCGCTCGATTCGCGCCGAACTGTCCGCCGAGGTTCGACAGGCCGACCGGTGGCCCCTCTTCGCGTGGGTGATCTCCTTGCGCACCGGGGATCGCTTCCGGCTGCACCTGAGCATCGACGCGTTGGTCTGCGACTATCAGAGCCTGCAGATCCTGTTGGGGGAGTTGTCGATCCGCTACGTCGACCTCGACGCCGCCCTGCCGCGTGCGGAGCTGACCTTCGCCGACTACCTCGAACTGGTGCGGGCGAGCGCCGACGAACCTGCGGTGGTGGCGAGTCGCCGGTATTGGCGGGAGCGGGCGGCGAGCCTGCCCGGGCCGCCGGAGCTGCCGTTGGCGGCGGCGCCCGCATCGATCGAGGTCCCCACCTTCGTGCGCCGCGAGACCCGTCTGTCACCCGAGACCACCCGCCGGCTGACCGCGGTCGCACGGGAACGCGGGCTGACGGTCCCCGCGGTGGTCCTGGCCGCCTATACCGAGGTACTCGGGCGCTGGAGCGGCAGTGAGCACTTCCTGGTGAACCTGCCATCGCTCAACCGGCTGCCGGTTCATCCCGATGTCGATCGGCTGGTCGGCGAATTTGCCGGCTTCCTGCTGGTCGAGGTGGACCAGCGCGGTGCGGAGAGCTTCGGCGCCCGGGCGGAGCGGCTCGGTTGCCGCCTCTGGGAGGACCTCGCCCACGCTCGGGTGGACGGCATCGAGGTCGTTCGGCATATCCTGCGCGAGCGCGGATTCGACGGTGCCATCGCTCCGGTGGTGTTCAACGGACTGTCCGCGCTGCCGGGACCGTCGGATGCCCCCACGGCCTTCCTCGGCGGTGCGGGGGCACAGACCTACCGCATCTCCCAGACGCCACAGACCTGGCTGGACTGCCAGGTCGAGGAGCGCGACGGCTGCCTGGTGATCGGCTGGGATCACGTCCGCGAGCTGTTCGACCCTCGAATGGTGGCCGACATGTTCGCCACCCTGGAAGAGCTGGTGACCGCCCTGGCGCGGAACGAGCGCTGGGACGCCGCCGACCCGATCGAATTGCCGAACGACCACGCGATGACCGCCGGCGGGATCTTCGGGCCGGCCACACGATTTCCGTCGTCCGATGTGCTGACCGATATCCGCCGCCGGATCATCGAACAGCCGGACCACCCGGCGATCCTGCACCCGGGCGGAGCGGTCTCCTATCGGCACCTCGGCGTCGACGCCGCGGCGATCGCCGCCGAGCTGGCCCGGACCGGTGTCGGCGTCGGTGACCGCGTGGTGGTCGCCGCGGGACACCAGCCCCGCGCGCTGAGCGTGCAGGTGGCGCTGCTCAGCCTCGGCGCGGTGTACATACCGGTCGATCCGGTCGATCCCGACGAGCGCCTGGCCGACCTGGTCGACAGGTGCCAACCGGCATCGATCATCGTGGTCGACGCGGTATCGACGTCGATCGAGGCGGGGCTGACGCTCGATGCCCTACCGCCGCCGATCGATTCGACCGATCTCGTCGAGCTCGCGGTACCGGAACGGGTGCCCGCTCTCGCGGCGATCATCTTCACCTCCGGCTCCACCGGCATACCCAAGGGTGTGGAGATCACCCGCGCCGGCCTGGCGAACGCGATTCACCACACGATCGACGCCTTCGACATCGGCCCGGCGGATCGGGTGTTGGCGGTCACTCGGAACCACCACGACATGGCATTGTTCGACAGCCTGGGCGTGCTCGGCGCGGGAGGGTCCGTCGTGCTGGACGGGTCGGACGGCGATGCCGATCCACGACGGTGGTCCCGCACGATCCGGCGACACGGGGTCACCCTGTGGAATTCGGTGCCGGCCGCCATGGAGATGCTCTGCACCGCCGCGACCGATACCGACCTCGCGTCGCTGCGGCTGGCCTTCCTGGGCGGCGACTGGATACCGGTGCCGTTGGTGCGCGACCTGGCGGTACGCGCGCCCCACCTCGAGGTGGTGTCGGTGGGTGGTCCGACCGAGACCACGCTGTGGAATATCCAGCACCGCGTCGGCGACCTCCCCGCCGACGCCCGTTCCGTCTCCTACGGGCGGCCGATCGCCAACTGCGGCTACCACATTCTCGATGCCCGGCTGCGGCCGTGCCCGGACGGTGTCGGCGGCGAGCTCTGCTGTTCCGGAGTCGGCGTCGCGGCCGGGTACTTCCGCGACGAGGCGGCCGGCGAACGCGCCTTCGTCGTCGACCCGACCACCGGAAGGCGTCTCTACCGCACCGGGGATCGCGGTCGTATGGGGCCGAACGGAGACATCGAATTCCTCGGTCGCGTCGACCAGCAGATCAAGATTCGCGGACATCGGCTCGAACCCGGCGAGATCGAGGCGTGCGCCGCCGGCCACGCACAGGTGCGGGCCGCGGTTGCCGTCGGGATCCCGGCGTCGACCGGACCGGGCTACGGCGATGTCGCGCTCTTCCTGACGATCTCGGCCGACGCGGAGCCGGAGACGGTCGTCGACGAGGTGTATGCCGCCTGTGACGACCGGTTGCCCCGACATGCGCGGCCGACGGTGGTCACGACGCTCGATCGGCTTCCCCTGACGGTCAACGGCAAGGTCGACCGCCGGGACCTCGAGACGCGTGCGGTGGAGCTGCATCGGAAGGGAAGCTCCGCAACCGATCCGGCGACCGCATCGGACGGCTTGGCCGTCGAGGTCTCCGCGATCATCGCCGAATCGCTCGGGGTCGAACGAATGGGGTTGCGGGACGACTTCTTCCGATCCGGCGGCAACTCGCTCGTCGCCGCGCGCATCGTCGCCGCGGTCCGATCCCGCCTGGCGGTCACGATCGACCTGCGGGATATCTTCGCCCATCGCACGCCGGCCGAACTCGCCGGCGTGCTGCGGCAACGGCGTCTGGAAGGGGGCGATCTCGGGATCGCCGACGACCTGCGGGTCGGACCGGACGCCTCCGGCCGCCACGACTGGTTCGATCTGACCCCGCAGCAGCAGGCCTACGCCGTGGGCCGGCTCGACGACTTCGAACTCGGCGCCGGCGCGGCGCACGCCTACGTCGAATTCGAAGGCGTCGGCATCGATATCGATCGGTTCGTCGAGGCGTGGAATCTCCTGATCCGCCGGCACGACGTGCTGCGCGGGGTCGTATCCCTCGAACGCAATCAGCAGCGGATCCTCGAGACCGTTCCACACTTCGACATCGAGGTGATCGATCTTCGCGGTCGGGACGACACCGAGGTGGCCGCGGCGCACGATCTGCTGCACGCGCGCCTCGGCGCGGAACAACGCGATCCGATGCACTGGCCGCTCTACGAGGTGGCGGTCACCCGCCTGACCGATGATCGCGTCCATATCCACCTCAGCATCGACGCGTTGCTCTACGACCACCGCAGCTGGGCGATCATGGTCGCGGAACTCGAGGCGCTGCATAATGATCCGGGCTGCGAGCTACCGGAGTTGGAGCTGACCTATCGCGACTACGTGCGCGGCATCGCCGCTCTGTCCGACGATGAGCGCTATCTCCGCTCGAAGGCCTACTGGCAGGACCGCATCACCACCCTGGCGCCGTCACCGGAGTTGCCGTTGGCGCTACCACCGAACCGGGTCACCGAGCCGACCTTCGACCGCATGGAGTATCACCTTCCGAGCGGTGACTGGCAGCGGTTGCGGTCCGCCGCCGCACGGCGCGGGCTCAGTCCGTCGGGTCTGCTGCTGGCGATCTACGGCGAGGTGATCGGCCGGTGGAGCGGTCGCCGGAGCTTCACCGTGAACCTGCCCTATGCGGGGCGGCTGCCGGTACATCCGCAGGTCGACATGATCGTCGGACAGCTGTCCTCGGTCATCCTGGTCGAGATCGACCGCGCCGCCGGGAACACGTTCGCCGAACGGGCGGTGTCCGTTCAACATCGGCTCTGGGAGGACCTGAGCCATCCCTGGTACCCGGGCGTGGAAGTGCTGCGCGACATCATGCGCCGATCCGGCATACACGACCGGCCGGTGATGCCCGTGGTCATGACCAGTGGGCTCGCCCTGGGCAGCGGGGGAGACGACGGGACACGATTCCTGACCCCGATCGGCGGAATCACCCAGACCCCGCAGGTATGGCTGGACTTTCAGGTCAACGAGAACCGCGGAGAGCTTTGGCTGGTCTGGGACTACGTCGTCGAACTGTTTCCCCCGGACCTGGTCTCCGATATGTTCGCCGCCTTCGTCCGACTGGTCGACGGCCTCGTCGCGGGCGACCACTGGGACGCCCGGCATCCGGATATCCTGCCGCCGACCTGCGGATCCCGGAACGGGGCGGGTATCGGCCCCGCGCTCGCCGTACCCGCCCGGCCGGTATCCGCGATGCTCGCGCACCAGGCCGCCGTCCGGCCGGACGATATCGCCGTGGTCGATGCGGCAGGCGCCCTGACCTTTGCCGAATTGCACCGACGCGCATGCGATATCGCGGGATGGCTGGCACTTGCCGAGGTCGGGGACGATCGGCCGGTCGGGATCCTGCTCGATCCCGGACACCGTCAGGTGGTCGCGGTACAGGCGGCTCTGTCCGCCGCACGGGTCTATCTGCCGCTGGATCGCGACCTTCCGCCGCCGCGGCTGGCCGCCATCGTGCGGCAGACCGGCATCACGACGGTGATCACCACCGGTGACCGTGCCGAACAGGTACGCGCGATCGGCGCACTGCCCATCGACATCGACCGACCGGTCGACGCCCCGCCGGATGCGCGCCACCCGACGCCCCCGGCGCCCACCGACACCCCGGCCTACGTGATCATGACGTCCGGGTCGACCGGGATACCCAAGGGTGCGGTGGTGGGACACGATGCCCTGTCGCACTATGTCGCCACGGTCGAGCAGGACGACCTGCTGCGGCCCGACGACCGGGTGCTGATGGTGACCGCGCTGCATCACGATCTCAGTGTCTTCCCGGTCGTCGCCGGCCCCGCGCTCGGAGCGCGGGTGGTCGTGCCGCCCGTGGCGGACCATGCGTCCCCGGATGACTGGGTGCGGATCGTTCGGGAAGCGGACGTCACCGTGTGGATGACGGTTCCCCCGATGATGCAGATGCTGCTGGATGCCGCACCCGAATCCTTCCGGGCGCCCGGGCTGCGTCTGGTGATTCTGGGTGGCGATTGGTTCCCGGTCCCCTTGGTCGAACGGATCCGTCGGATCGCACCGGCCGCCGACATCGTGTCGATCGGTGGCCCGACGGAAACCACGGTGTGGAATATCCTGCATCGCTGCCGGGATCTGCCCGCGGACGCGCCCACCGTGCCCTACGGTCGGCCGACCGCCGCGAACACCTACACCGTGCTCGACGAGATGGGTGCGCAGTGCCCCGATTGGGTGACCGGGTCGATGTACTGCGCGGGCGCGAATCTCGGACTGGGCTACTGGCGCGATCCCGAACGCACCGCGGCTGCTTTCGATCTCGGACCGGACGGCGAGCGCCGCTACCGTACCGGTGATCTCGGACGGTTCGTCCCGTCCGGCTCCGGCGGATCATGGCTGGAGTTCCGCGGGCGAAGCGACAACCAGATCAAGGTGCGCGGCCACCGGATCGAGGCCGGCGAGATCGAGCGAGCGCTGATCTCCACACCGGGGGTCCGGGAAGCCGTCGTCGTCGGTATCCGGCACGACACCCAGCCCGGGTATCGCGGGACGGCGGCATATGTGACTGCCGAAACCGATACCGGCGCATTGGATCCGGACATTCTGCGGAGCGACCTGCTCGGGGTGCTGGGGCGAAGTCTGCTGCCGGAACGAATCGATGTCGTCGAGAGCTTCCCGCTGACGCCCAACGGAAAGGTCGACCGGCGTCTGTTGGCGGAACGCGCCCGGATCGATCGGCCGCGTGGTGCGCAATCGGTATCGAACGGGCCCCTGGTGCAGGCGGTCGCGATGATCTTCGCCGATGCCCTCGACCGGCCGGACGTCGGCCCCGGAGAGGACTTCTTCGACCTGGGCGGAAACTCCCTGACCGCGAACCGCGTGGTCGTAGCCCTGCGCAAGGTATTCACCGACGTCGCCGTCGCCATCCCGGACGTCCTGACGGTGCGCACCGCGTCCGGTCTCGCCGAGACCCTCGCGGAGCGCTCGGATTCCACCCACCGCATCGCGGAACTCTACGTGATGGTCGCCGCGATGAGTGATGAAGAAGTACACAAGGCCATCGAAGAGAGAGAAAAGAAATGACTGATCGCCCGGACCTCACCATCGATTACTCGGATCCGAATGCGCTGCTGGCCGAATATGTGTCGGCATACCCCTATCGGAACGCGACCAGTACGGAACTGGTCAACGAGGACAACCCCTTCCGCCGCCCGGTTCGGCCGCACGATCTGGAGTTCCTGAACTTCGCGCGGCCGGTCCGACAGAATCGGAGGTTCGGCCTGAGCATGCTGATCGGGCACCGCATGCTGCGCACCGCCTACGACACCTCGACGATCCTGTTCGCCCGGGAGGATTCGCCGGAATCGGAGCGCGACCGCGCCGAACTCTATGCACCGCGCAATCGTGTGCTCGCCGCCGCCGCGGAGCCGGTCCTGACCGACCACCTCTTCGGCCTGATCGATACCGACATCGATACCGGCTCGGCGACGATCGACGAGATCACCCGGAGCCTGCACGATCTGATCGATCGACGACGGACCGGAAGCCTCGCGCTGCAGGCCGCGCTCGATGCGCGCGACGCGTCGAAGGCCGCCGGCTTCCTGCTGGCCCAACTCACCGCGATCCTGCCCGCCCGGCAGCGCTCGCTCGCCCGCGCGGCGATCTCCGAGTACCCGGTGGTCGCACCCGCGACCGACGAGCACCTGTACACCGAACACCTCCAGTCGCGGCAACAGGCGCAGCGACTGGTGAGCCGGCTCGAAGCGGCCTCGCTCAACCCGCAGACCACCGCCTACTGGCAGTTCTTTCTGGCGACGTCGATGCAGCGGGCCCACTATCTCGAATTCACCGCCCGGGACGGACGCAGATTCGGTGAGTTCATCGGGGCCGTGCTACACGAAAGTGCCACGGACGGGGCGCAATCGGAGCAGCTGTCCGGTCTGCACGACAGCGTCTACGGCATCGGGGCGGCCGCGGAGACGGGGACCGGGTTCGGCCATGATGATGTCGACCGGGTCGTCGACGCGTTGGTGGCTCCGCTGGCATCGGTGCGCGGGCCGGTATTCGTCGCCGGAGTCCTGCGCGGTCTGACCAATGCCGCCGCGAACTTCGACGCGTGGGACGAGGACCTCTCCGTCCAATTGGCATGGGCCGATGCGCTCGAGGAACATATGGACAAGGCCGAGAAGCTCTACCACCGCATCGAGAGCGAGGGCATCGAGGTCGACCTGGAGACCTTCGTCGAGTCCTGCGAGGAAACCTCGACGACGCACGTACACAACGACACTCGGCTCGTGGTGATCGAAAAGGGGCAGATGCACTTCTGGAACAGCCCCGGCGTGCTGATCCCGATGAACGAGGGCGACAAGGTGCTCATCCCGTCCTTCCGACTGCACGGCTCGGTGGTGTTGACCGGTAGCTGCACCTATCACCAGCCGGTGATCACCGACGAACTGCTGGCCTCCGTCTGACCATGCCCGCCACAGCACAGCCTCATGATGATCGGATCGAACGTATCCGAGGGATGACGATGGGCACGCTGCCGACCTGGGGTGCCGATCGGGTGATCGAGCTGGAGCGGTTGCTTCTGGACCGGGAGGACCTCTTCCCGTGCACATTCGCGGTGTCCGCCACCCGCAAAGGCTCGCTCCGCTACGGCTTCGTGGAGGACCTGCACGACGAGTCCACCTGGGAGCCACTACATCTGATTCTTCGTGACTACCTGGAGAACTTCCGGTCGTTGGCCAGGGACACCTCGTTGGTCGTCTTCTTCGGCGGGGTGATGGACGGGTTCGCGGAGGACTTCTTCTTTCGGCGCTTCTGGCAGATTCTGCAGTATCTGCACGACAACGATCGCGAGCGATGGCCGGCCGATCTGCCGATGGACGCGGACGATCCGCTCTGGGAGTTCGCCTATGGGGGAGAGGAGATCTTCGTCGTCTGTAATACGCCGGCCCACGGGATCCGAAGGAGCCGGCACAACCCGGAATTCATGATCACCTTCCAACCGCGCTGGGTCTTCGAGGGGCTCGAACCGGACAGCGCGCGCGGAATCGCGGCGAGACGGGCGATCCGCACGCGACTGCGGGCCTTCGACGGGTCGCAGCCGTCGGCGGTGCTGGGCAACTTCGGCGATCCCGAGAATCGGGAGTGGTTGCAGTACTTCATTCCCGATGACGAGTCGGCGGTGCCGGCCCTGAAGGCCGCCGGTTGCCCATTTCGCCCGCAGCTCGATCATCGACGGGTCGCCGCTGCGCCGGCGCCGGGTGGGTGGCGGGTGGTCGTCAACGGACACGGTCATCGGTCGGTGTGGAGTTCGCGGCGCGCATTGCCACTCGGCTGGACAAGCGTCGGGATCGACGGCAGTCGGGAGGATTGTCTACAGGTCATTCGGCAGACATGGACGGGACTACAGCCCAACGGTATTGGAAGGACTGCCCGATGAGCGACGACGAACGCGCCGCCCTGCTGCGCGCCCTGGTCGCCGAGGCGGGGCTCGGTTCGCAGGCCTCGGCCGGTGTCGAGGCGATCACGGCCGCCGCACCGGAGTCGGGGGAGCGACCGCTGTCCGCCGCGCAGCAGCGCATGTGGTTCATGCAGAGGGCGGCACCGGGTTCCGCCACCTACAACCTCTCCGGTTCGGTCGATCTGACCGGCCGGTGTCGGCCGGACATCGTGGTCGCGGCGGTGGAGGCGATCGTCGACCGGCACGAGGTCCTGCGTACGACCTATCGGCAGCGTTCCACGGGGACGGACGATACGTCCGCGGAGCCCGGCGATCGGTCGATCGAGGTGGTCGGCGTGCCGTTGACGGCGCCCGCGGACCTGTGCGCCGTCGTCGACGCGTCGGCATGGTCGGCCGAGGAGCTCGGCGCAGCCATCGCGGGACGGGCACGTCAACCGTTCGATCTGTCGTGCGCGGCGCCGATACGCTGCACGTTGTTCGTCCTGTCGCCGACCCGCCATCGGCTGCTGATCGTCGCCCATCATGTGGCGGTCGACTTCGTATCCTTCGATATCCTGCTCGCCGAGTTGAGCATGCACTACCGCCGGCTCGCCGCGGCTCGGGACGGGCGCGCGGACGTCGGCGAGATCGATCCGTTGCCGCTGCAGTACGCGGACTATGCGCGGTGGGAGCGCACCGCCGGTGACCGATCGGCGGCGCAGATCGAGTACTGGGTGCAGGCTCTGAATCCGCCGCCACCGGCGTTGGACCTACCGTTGTCACGGCCCCGGCCACCGGTCCTCGGCTCGGCCGGTGGCCGGCGCGAGCTGGCGCTGTCCGCCGAGGTGGCCGACCGATTGCGGGCTCGAGCGAGGGCGTCCGGCGCCACGACGTGGATGGCTCTGGTCGCAGCGGTCAACGTCCTGATGTACCGGTACAGCTCCGAGACGGATATCGCTGTGGGAGCGCCGGTGTCGACACGGGATCTACCGGAGCTGCAGCCGCTGATCGGTAACTTCGTCAATACGGTGGTGCTTCGTACGGACCTGTCGGGCGAGCCGGACTTCGGTGAGGTGGTGCGTCGGACGGTCCGGGCCTGCAATGCGGCATTCGCGCATCAGGACGTCCCTTTCGATCGGGTGGTCGAGGCCGTCGGACCGCCCCGATCGGCCGGTCGGACCCCGTTCTTCGATGTGATGTGCTCCTACCGGTCGGGGGTACCGCAGGCCATCGACGCCGGTGAATGTGTCATCTCGGCACCCGACCCGGTACAGGAGACCGCACGTTTCGACCTGGTCCTCGAGTTCACGGACGCGCCCGATGTCCTGAGCGTCGCTGCGATCTACCGCACCGATCTGTTCGATGTCGACTCCGTCGACCGGATCCTGGGGCATCTGGCGTTGTTGATCGAGGACGCCGTCGACCGGTTCGACTCGGTGCCGATCGGAGTTCTCGAGATCCTCGGGGATCGGGAACGCGATCTGGTTGTCCGGCAATGGTCGCGCGGCGCCGACATCCCCATCGACGGGACCCCGGTGCATCGGATGGTCGAGCGGATCGCCCACGATCATCCCGACCGGATCGCGATCACCTCGTCGGCCGGAAGGATGACCTACGGCGAGGTCGTCGCGGCCGCACAGGACGTGGCGGGCCGTCTGATCGCGGCCGGCGTCGGCCCGGAGACCACGATCGGCATCGCGGTTCCGCGGGGTCCCGAGCAGGTCTGCGCGGTCCTCGGGGCGCTGCGGTCCGGCGGATCCTTTGTCCCGCTCGACCTCGATTGGCCGCCCGAGCGGCAGCACGCCGTGCTCGAGCGGGCCGGCATTCGTATCGTCATCGCGGCCGGGTCGGACTACGACGCCGGTACCGACGAGGTGGTGATCGTCGCCGCTTCCGAGCCCGACGAACCCGCCGAGACCCCGCCGCCGGTCGACGTATCGGACGACGCCATGGCGTACGTGGTCTTCACCTCGGGATCGACCGGGGAGCCGAAGGGCGCGATCATCACGCACGGGGCCATCGGCTTCCGATTGCGTTGGCATGCGGACCTGCTCGGACTCGGCGCGTCCGACGCCGTGCTGTACAAGGCTCCGCTGAGCTTCGATATCTCGATCAACGAAATGCTGCTGCCGCTGACCTGCGGTGCACGTCTGGTGATCGCCGACGCAGGTCGTGACGGGGATCCGGGCTACCTGCTCGATGTGATCGAACGCGAACGTGTCACGTTCTTCTACGTGGTGGCATCGGTCCTCGATGTGATGGTCGACCACCCCCGCTTCTCGACGGCGGTAGCCAACCTCACCCACGTCTGGTGCGGCGGAGAAGCATTGACCGCCGCCCTCCACGATCGCTTTCGCGCGGCCTGCCGCGCCACGATGTACAACGGATACGGGCCGGCGGAGACCACGATCGGGGTCTCCCACCGCGTCTTTCGGGACGGCGACGACGACCCGCGGATCACGATCGGGCGTCCCAACGAGAATTCACAGCTCTATCTGCTCGATGCGGATCAGCAGCCGGTGCCGATCGGTGTCGTCGGCGAGATCTACATCGGCGGCGCCCAGTTGGCCCGCGGCTACATCAACGCGCCCTACGAGACCGCGGACCGCTTCGTACCGGATCCGTTCTCCGGGGCACCGGGTGCTCGACTGTACCGATCGGGAGATCTGGCACGTTTCTGCTCGGGCGGTGAGATCCAGTTCGTCGGGCGCACCGACAGCCAGGTCAAGGTCCGTGGCTTCCGGATCGAGTTGGGGGAGATAGAAGCACATCTGCGACAACATCCGGATATCCGACAGGTCGCCGTGATGGTGGCGGCCGGCCCGGCCGGCGGCACCGAGTTGGTCGCCTTCGTCGCCCCGGTCGCCGAAACGTCGGTCAGTGGCATCGACCTCAAGGCCTGGCTGCTGCGGAAGGTACCGGAATATATGGTGCCGGCCGCGATCGAGGTCCTCCCGCAACTTCCGCTCACCCGGGCGGGCAAGACCGATCGCAAGGCCCTCGCCGGCACCCGGCGGGTGCCGGTATCGGTGGCGGCGCAGCGGCCGAGGAACGACTGGGAGCAACTGGTGTCCGATTCCTGGTGTGCCGTCCTCGGTATCGACGCCGTCGGCGTGCACACGAACTTCTTCGAGGCCGGCGGGCATTCGCTGCTCCTGGCTGCCATGCAGCCGATGCTGTTCCGCCGCACCGGGGTCGAGGTCTCGATCGTCGACCTCTACGCCTACCCGACCGTCGCCGGCCTGGCCGAATGGTTCGCCGCCAAGGACGGCACCGGGAATTCGAGTTCGGATCACCGAAACGTGCACCGTGATCGGGCGCGTCGACAACGTGACGTCCTGCGTGCCCGGCTCGCACGACGCGACCTGGAAGGACAGGGCAGAGATGGCAATCGATAGTGGTACCGGCAGCATCGTCGACCGGTTTCGCAGTGTGGTGGAACGCAATCGGGAGCGTCCGGCGATCACCTTCCGCGACTACGGGCCGACCGGAGATTTCGAGGACCGCACCCTGACCTTCGGAGCGGTGGAGTCGGCCGTGCTCGACCTTGCGGCCGGGATCGAAGCACACCCCGGTGATCGGATCGCATTGTTGTTGCCGCCGAGCGAGCACTATCCGCTGAGCTATCTGGCGACGCTCTATGCCGGCGGTACGGCCATCCCGCTCGCGCCGCCGGAGTACGGGAAGATCGAGCATCTGGCGGACTGCCTGCGCGACGCCGAGCCGACCGTGGTTGTGACGACGGGCGACTACCTGCCGGCGGTCCGGCGCATGCTTCGCGACCAGGGGCTCGACGGAGTACGACAGGTCCTCGTCGCGGACGACATCGAACCGGGGAGCGGTGCCGGATGGGAACCCGTGGCCCGGGCGGGATCCGACCTCGCTCACCTGATCTACACCTCCGGATCGACCGGCACACCGAGCGCGGTGATGACCACCCATCGCAGCGTGCTGGCCAACGTCGCCGAATGCGATCGGGCCTACGGATTCGGCGACGACACCGTCGCGGTCAGTTGGATGCCGTTCTCCTTCGCGATGTGCCTGTTCATCAAGGTGCTCGGACCGCTGATGGCGGGCGGGCACGGGGTCTACTTCGCGGCGCAGGCCTTCATCCAGGATCCGCTCAGATGGCTCGCGGTGATGAGCGAAACCGGTGCGACGGTCAGCGGCGCACCGAACTTCGCCTACGAACGTCTGTTGACCAGCATCGGCGCGGCCGACCTGTCCGGCATCGATCTCGGATCCCTGCGGACGTTGATCAACGGTGGCGAACGGATGAACCCGGACACGATGGCTCAGGTCCAGAAGGCGCTCGAGCCGTTGGGCCTTCCGGCAGCGGCGGCCACGCCGAGCTACGGATGCACCGAGGCCAGCCTCGCCGCCGCCAAGCCGGTGGACACCGATTACGTCGTGTCCGAGTTCGATGCCGCGCACCTCGAGGTGGGGAGGGTGCGGCCGCCGGCCGGCGTGGCCCGAACCCTGGTCTGCTGCGGTACGGCGACCGGTCAGACCCTCGCGATCGTCGACCCGGACACCGGTAGCCCCGTCGCTCCGGGCACGGTCGGCGAGATCCGACTCGCCGGGGACAGCGTCGCCGACGGCTATTGGCGCCGACCCGAGAAGACTGCGGAGGTCTTTGTCGTCGACGCCGACGGCCGACGGTGGCTGCGCAGCGGCGATCTGGGGTTCCTCCACGACGGAGGCCTCTACATCGCGGGGCGGCTGAAGGAGGTCGTCATCGTCAACGGCCGAAATATCCATCCGCCGGACGTCGACGCCACCGTGCAGGCGCTCGAAGGGGTCCTCGCGGTGGCGGTCTACGGCTACGAGGTCGCCGCAAGCGAGGAACTGGCCTGCGTCGTCGAGACCGCCGAGACCGACCCGGCTGCCCGCGAAGCCCTGCGCAAGCAGATCGTGCGGGCGGTGTCGCGTACCTTCGACGTTCGGCTCGGCGGTGTCGACCTCGTCGAGCCGGGGGCGATTCCGCGGGCCACCAACGGCAAGATCTCGCGCCAGTCCACCAAGAAGCAGTACGGACCCCAGTCGGTGTAGTCCGGTTCCGGGGCCGATGTGGTCGCGTAGCCGGCGTGGCCGGGATCTATCGGGGGCGGGCCACGATCAACCGCATCTCCAGCGGGAGCTCGACCACCCGATCGATCGCGAAGTCGGCCCGATCGAGCAATCGTCCATAACCCGTGAGGTCGCGTTCCCGTCCGGAGGTCATCACGAACATATGCAAATCGAAGCCGGAGGTGATCACCGAGGGCGGCTCGGTGATCACCCTCTCGACGATCAGCAGTCGTCCGTCGTCCTCGATCGAGGACCGGCAGTTGCGGAGGATTCGTATCGACTCGTCGTCGTCCCAGTTGTGCAGAATCCGGCAGAGAATGTAGACATCACCCCCGGCGGGAACACGTGTGAAGAAATCCCCACCGACGAGTGAGCACCGCCCGGTCGAGGTGAATTCGCCCAATTTCCGCTCCGCGGCGGACAGGTTTTCCGGCTGCTCGAAAAGAATGCCGGTGGCGGTATTTTCTGCTGCCAATGCGGCCTTCAGAAGTGTGCCGTCCCCGCCGCCGATATCAACAATTCGCTTCTGCGAGAAGTCGTAGAGATCGGCCATTTCGTCGATGAATCGACTACCCACGGATATTCCCGCGGAGTAGGTCGGCAATAGCTGCGGGTTGGCGGTGAGATGCTCGAACACGGAGTGGCCGTGGGAGCGGACGAAGGGCTGCTCGCCGGTGCGGACTCCTCCCGCCAGCTCCGACCAGGCACGGTGAAAGTAGCTCTCCCCATAGAGAATTGCCAGATCCTTCATCGAATGCGGGTGATCGCCGACCATGAGGTGGCCCAGTGGTGTCAGCCGATAGCGCCCGTCCTGCTCGTCCACGATCTCGAGGGCGTGGAGCAGGCGCATCAGTCGGGCGACAGGTTCGGTTTCGGCGCCTATCCGTGCAGCGATCTGCGACGAATCGAGGGCGGCGCCGTCGAGTGCGTCGGGGATTTCCAGTTCGGCGGCCATGGAAATCGATGTGGCAATCCAGTTGCCCATCAGGAGGGTCAGAAGTTGCCCCTGCAGAGCTTTCACGGAGGGTTGCACGTGCGATGTCATGGCACCTCTTACTATCGGCGATGGGCTCGATATTAAGGGAAGCTCACGCGATATGGGGTGCGCAGATGGAGTATGGGCAGGGTGGCTGTTCAAAGCTCGACGTTTCTCGGGCGGCAAGACAATAGTCTCCTCGGCGGCCGAAAAACGTGGAGGTGTGAACAGCGCACGTCCCGGACGAGCTACAGCGCCGCGTCGGGGACGGACATGATCGCGCCGTCGGCGTTCCGGGTCCCGTCCTCGTCCTGGGGCTGGGGGTGATCCACCGCGCCGTGTCGTCGCGGGGGGGGGTGAACCCCGGTGGGGGTCCGGTGAGCGGTTCCCGCCAGGGGGCGACGCCGGGAAGCCCGAGGGTCTCGGCGGCAGCCCCTCGCCGGCTGCTCGTGGCCGATGGGGCCGAGGTGGAGCAGATCGGGGGACCACATCCGGCGATCCCGGAAGACCTCCGGACGGCTGTCGCCGATCGCGACGCGGATGGTCACCGGCGTCCGGCGTTCGTCCTAGCGGCGCTGATCGTCACGGCTCGACGCTCAGAAGCCGGCCTGCTGTTTGATGCGCTCGTAGCGGAGGTTCATCTGTTCGGCGAGAGCTTTGGTGGCACTGAGCGGTCGGACCATGACGACGAAGTCGTCGATCAGGCCGGCGTCGTTGACGTGGATGAAGTCGCACCCGGTCACGGCTTTGCCGTCGATGGTGGCCTCGAAGACGAGCGCATGGTCGGCGGCGTCGGGGGCGCCGATCTCGCGGACGTAGTGGAAGCCCTCGAGGACCTCGATGACGTTGCGCAGGATCGCGACGGTGATCGGCTTGCCCGGGTAGGGCTGGAAGGCGACCGGGCTGGTGAAGACGACATCGTCGTCGAGCAGGTCGGCGACGGCGTCGAGGTCGCGGGCTTCGACGGCTTTGCGGAACGGATGCATGGCGTATCTCCTCGGGGCGGCGGCGGATCGGCCCGGGTATCGGCGGTCGGATCGGTACACGACACCGGGCGTCACTGATACTAACCAAATAACCTACTCACTTTGTTGACTAGGTATGAATTCTTGTTCGACGCCGGTGAGTGGTCACCGATGTGATTAGCCACAATGTGAGTACTGTTCGTTGCCATGGCGTTGCGCGATGCGATCCTGGTGACCCTGCTCGACGGCGAGTCCTCCGGCTACGACCTGGCCAAGTCCTTCGACAACTCGGTGGCGAACTTCTGGACCGCCGCGCCGCAGCAGCTGTACCGGGAGCTCGACCGGATGGAGGCCGAGGGCCTGCTGGCTGGGCGTCGGGTCGAACAGGAGCGCCGACCGAATAAGCGGGTCTTCTCGATCACCGATGCCGGTCTCGAGGCGGTCGCCGAGTTCATCCGGCGGGAGCCGAAGCCCACGGCCCTGCGGGACGAGATGATGGTGCAGGTCCAGGGGGTGGAGTGGGGTGACATCGACTCCGTGCGCGCCGCCGTCGCCGCTCGGGTGGAACTCGCGGAAACCAAGTTGAAGCGCTATCTGCGGCTGCGCGATCGGCTGCTCGGTGGGCTGACCGAGGCCGACTACCTCGTCTCCGCGCCGCGGGTGGGCCCGTATCTGACCCTCGCCCGCGGGATCGGCTTCGAGGAGGAGAACGTGCGGTGGGGGACGACCACCCTGGAGATCCTGGCCAGGCGGGCCGAGCGCGCGCAGGCGGCGACCGGCGACTGAAACCCGAGTCGCCGGCTGATCGGTCGCGCCCGGCGGTCTGCGCGGCCGCGGAAACGTAAAACAGACGTCCCCCGATGTCCGTGGACACCGGGGGACGTCTGTTGGTCCGGAGCGATCGCGGTCCTACGCGTGGGCGCAGGTCACGCTACCGATCACACGTCGTAGTAGAGCTCGAACTCGTACGGGTGCGGACGCAGGTTGACCGGGGCGATCTCGTTCTCGCGCTTGAGCGCGATCCAGGTCTCGATCAGGTCCTCGGTGAAGACGCCACCGGCGGTCAGGTAGTCGTGATCGGCCTCGAGGGCGTCGATCACCGACGCGAGCGAGGTGGGGGCCTGGGGGATGTCCTTGGCCTCCTCGGGCGGCAGCTCGTAGAGGTCCTTGTCGACCGGGGCGGGCGGCTCGATCTTGTTCTGGATACCGTCCAGGCCGGCGAGCAGCTGCGCGGCGAAGCTCAGGTACGGGTTGCCCGAGCTGTCGGGGGCGCGGAACTCGAGGCGCTTGGCCTTCGGGTTGTTGCCGGTGGTCGGGATGCGGACCGCGGCGGAGCGGTTGCGGCCCGAGTAGACCAGGTTGATCGGGGCCTCGTAGCCGGGCACCAGGCGGTGGTACGAGTTGATCGTCGGGTTGGTGAACGCCAGCAGCGACGGAGCGTGGTGCAGGATGCCGCCGATGTAGTGACGCGCCAGGTCCGACAGACCGGCGTAGCCCTTCTCGTCGTAGAACAGCGGCTTGCCGTCCTTCCAGAGGGACTGGTGGACGTGCATACCGGAGCCGTTGTCGCCGAAGAGCGGCTTGGGCATGAAGGTGGCGGTCTTGCCGGCCTGCCACACCGTGTTCTTGACGATGTACTTGAACAGCTGCAGCTCGTCGGCCGCGGCGAGCAGGGTGTTGAACTTGTAGTTGATCTCGGTCTGGCCGCCGGTGCCGACCTCGTGGTGGGCGCGCTCGAGCTCGAACCCGGCCTTGGTCAGGTTGGTCGAGATGTCGTCGCGCAGGTCGACGTAGTGGTCGTACGGCGGGACCGGGAAGTAGCCACCCTTGGTGCGGACCTTGTAGCCGCGGTTCGGGCTGCCGTCCTCCTCGTACTCGGCGCCGGTATTCCAGGCGCCCGAGATCGAGTCGATGTAGTAGTACGAGCTGTTGATCGACGAGTCGTAGCGGACCGAGTCGAAGATGTAGAACTCGGCCTCGGCACCGAAGTAGGCGGTGTCGGCGATGCCGGTGCTGATCAGGTAGTCCTGAGCCTTCTTCGCGACATTGCGCGGGTCGCGGCTGTACGCCTCGCGGGTGTACGGGTCGTGGACGAAGAAGTCGAGGTTCAGCGTCTTGGCAGCGCGGAACGGGTCGATGCGCGCGGTGCCGTAATCCGGCAGCAGCAGCATGTCCGACTCGTGGATCGACTGGAAGCCGCGGACCGAGGAACCATCGAAGGCAAGCCCTTCCTCGATCGTGTCCTTGGTGAAGGCCGCCGCGGTGATCGAGAAGTGCTGCTGGATACCGGGAAGGTCGGTGAACCGGATATCGACATATTCAACGCCCTCTTTGGCGATGAAATCGATGACCTCTTCGGCCGTGGTGAACGCCACGCGAATGCTCCTTAGGTGCTCTTACGTCGGCTCGATGGCCACCCGGACGGCGGTCATCGCTTCTGGACGCTATGAAGCCGGTATTGCGGCCAAGTCATAGCCTCGTTTCGGAAAGGTTACGTCCGATCGTCGGAAGCCGCATGCCGGCGGTCGATTCCGTGCTGAACAGGCCCGACGCGGGTCCAACCGGCGGGTCCTACTATGGACGGATGGCCCGCATTACCGGTTCCTGGCTCTCCGGCCCCTCCTCGGCGTTGCCCACCCCGGAAGGGGGGAGCACGCATCCCGGTGCCGCCTTCGGGTTTCCCGCCGACGGCCCCGGTTCTGTCGCCGGGTTCGGGCGGCGGACGCTGGGTCTGCTCGTCGACTGGCTGATCGCGATGGGCCTGGCCGCCTACCTGCCCGCCGGCGACGGATCGGGGTGGGCGACGGTGACCTTCCTGGTGTGGTTCGCCGTCGGCGTTCTGGCCGTCACGTTCTTCTCGTTCACACCCGGTCAGCTCGTTGCCGGCATCCGGGTCGCCCGCATCGAGGGCGATATGCGGGTCGGCTTCGTGCGCGCCCTGGTGCGACAGATCTTCCTGTCGTTCGTGGTCCCGGCGGTGATCACCGACGGCGACAACCGCGGTATGCACGACCGCGCCACCGGAACCGTGCTGATTCGGGTGCGCTGATTCGGGTGCGCCGAGGCTGATCCGGTTGTACCGACCACCCGGGTCGGCGCCCTCCCACAACGACGAACCCCCGGCCGGATGGTTGCCCATCCCGGCCGGGGGTTCGCGGTATCCGCGGGGTGTCGCTCAGCGACGGCGGACGGTGCGCTGCACACCGCGCATCTTGGCGCCACCGGGGATCGGGCCCTTCGGCATCGCCGGTCCGGTCTTGGCGGCCATCGCCGCCAGGCGCGACTCGATCGAGTCGATCTGCTTGTTGTCGATATTCTTCGGCAGCTTGCGCAGGTACTTCTGCAGCTGCGCCAGGGGAACCTGGCCGTCCTCGTTGCCGACGGTCAGGTCGTAGATCGGGGTGTCGCCCACCAGCCGCGAGATGCGCTTCTTCTCCTGGGCGATCAGGCCCTTGGTCCGGTGCGGGGCGCCCTCGGCGACCAGGATGATGCCGGGCCGACCGATCACGCGGTGCACCGCGTCGAAGTGGGTGGTGCCGGCGACCGCGTTGGTCACCCGCCACGAACCCTGCAGGTTCTCGAGCGCCCAGCCCGCGGCGCCGCGCTGACCGTCCGCCTTGCGGAAGACGCTGCTCTGCACCCGGCGTCCGAAGATCGCGACGGCGGCCAGCGCGCCGACCGCCACGCCCAGCGGCGCGAACAGCCAGGGCATGTTCAGCAGCCAGCCGATGATCACGAAGACGACGATCGACGCGAGCACCACACCGATCATGATCGGCAGCAGCTTCTTGTCCTCGCGCCGCTGCATCTGGAACGCCTGCCAGATCTGCTGGCGCCGCTGCTTCGATGCCTGCTTCTTGGCAGCCTTCGCCGCAGCCTTTGCTTCCTTCTTCGCCGCGTCGGCACTGCTCTTCGCCATACCGACGAGGATATCCGTACGCATACGGCGAATCGGCAGGGAGGTGATCGCCGGGCGCGAAACGGGTCCGATTGCCGTGTCCGGACCGCAGCAGGGCTACCGCTCGGGCAGCCCCGCGCGGCGGGTACCCGAGCTAGGCGTCGGCGGGGCCGAAGCGGGCGAGCACGGCGCCCGCCTCCTGGGCGGCGGTGCCCTCCTCGGTCAGGTGGGCCAACTGCTCCGGGATCGCGCGACCGTGGTGGTTCATCGCCCGCGCGTAGAGCCGTCCGGCGCGGTAGGAGGAGCGGACCAACGGTCCGGCCATCACCCCGGCGATGCCGATCTTCTCCGCGTACTGCGAATGCTCGACGAACTCCTGCGGCTTGACCCAGCGCTCCACCGGATGGTGGCGCGGCGACGGGCGCAGGTACTGGGTGATCGTCAGGATGTCGCAGCCGGCGGCGTGCAACTGGTCGATCGCCTCGGTGATCTCGTCCGGGGTCTCGCCCATGCCGAGGATCAGGTTCGACTTGGTCACCAGGCCGTCATCGCGGGCAGCGGTGAGCACGGCGAGGCTGCGCTCGTAGCGGAACGCCGGACGGATGCGACGGAAGATGCGCGGCACGGTTTCGACGTTGTGCGCCAACACCTCCGGGCGTGAGGAGAAGACCTCGGCGAGCTGGGCGGGGACGGCGTTGAAGTCCGGGATCAGCAGTTCGATGCCGGTGCCGGGGTTCAGGCGCTTGATCGCCCGCACGGTCTCCGCGTACAGCCAGGCGCCGCCGTCGTCGAGATCGTCGCGTGCGACGCCGGTGACCGTCGAGTAGCGCAGCCCCATCGCCTGGACGCTGCGCGCGACCCGCTCGGGCTCGTCGCGGTCGAGTTCCTCGGGTCTACCGGTATCGATCTGGCAGAAGTCGCACCGTCGGGTGCACTGCTCGCCGCCGATCAGGAAGGTCGCTTCCCGGTCCTCCCAACACTCGAAGATGTTGGGGCACCCGGCTTCCTCGCAGACGGTGTGCAGACCCTCGCGCTTCACCAGGCCCTTGAGTTCGCTGTACTCCGGGCCCATCGTGGCTTTGGTCTTGATCCACCCCGGCTTGCGTTCGATCGGAACCTGCGCGTTGCGCGCCTCGATCCGAAGAAGCTTGCGGCCGGACGGGGGTGCGACAGTCACCCGTCCGATGCTACGCGCCGGACATAACGGTCGCGGCCCAGCCCGACGCGTTTCAGAGGCTCGGGATCGCCGGGTGCACGCGGGCGCGCAGCGGATCGGGCGCGGCGCCGAGCAGCGGGACCTCGACGGAGGCGGCGCCGTCGAGGAAGTCCGGCACGATCCGCGCGGCGAGCTCGAGCACCTCGGCCACCGGGACGTCGCGGC
Source organism: Millisia brevis NBRC 105863 (assembly GCF_001552615.1). Taxonomy (GTDB): domain Bacteria; phylum Actinomycetota; class Actinomycetes; order Mycobacteriales; family Mycobacteriaceae; genus Millisia; species Millisia brevis. The sequence goes on along the minus strand of NZ_BCRN01000007.1, from coordinate 110,958 downwards.
CGAGTTCACGGCTGAGCGAGGTCACCCCGGCGTCGGCGATGCCGCAGGGCACGATCGCGTCGAAGCCGGCAAAGGAGTTGTCGCAGTTGAGGGAAAAGCCGTGCAGGGTCACCGACCGGGCGACCCGCACCCCGATGGCGGCGATCTTGCGTTCCGGCTCGGTCAACCAGACCCCGGAGCGCCCGTCGATGCGACCGCAGGCCAGGCCCAGCTCGGCGCAGATCGCGATCAGTGCCGCCTCCAGCCGGCGCACATAGGCGACGACGTCGATCGGCTCCGCCAGCCGGATGATCGGGTAGCCGACCAGCTGACCGGGCCCGTGCCAGGTGATCTTGCCGCCGCGGTCGACCGGGATGACCCGGCTGCCGTCGGTGGGCAGCTCCGACGGTTCCGTGCGCCGCCCGGCGGTGTAGACCGACGGATGCTCCAGCAGCAGCAGCACGTCGTCACCGGTGTCGGCGGCTCGTCGATCGGCGCACTCGCGCTGCAGATCGAGCGCCTCGGCGTAGTCGATGGTGCCGAGGCGGCGGATGTCCATCGCGCCGTCGGAGGTGCGCAGAGAAGACGAAGGGGCCACGACCGCCACGCTACCGCGCGGCCGATCGTGGCCCATCCGTTGCAGACGATTACAACCCGGCTGAGGCGAATCCCCGGAGACCAGTCCCCGGAGACCAGTCCCCGGAGACCAGTCCCTAGAGACCGAGGTCGGCCTCGAAGGCGCCTTCCTCGAGGCGGTGCTTGATCGTGGTGAGGAAGCGGCCCGCATCCGCGCCGTCGATCAGGCGGTGGTCGTAGGTCAGCGGGAGGTAGGACAGCGACCGGATCGCGATCGCCTCGCCGCCGTCGTCGGTGGTGATCACCGCCGGACGCTTGACGATCGCGCCGGTGCCGAGCATGGCCGCCTGCGGCGGAACCAGGATCGGGGTGTCGAAGAGGGCGCCCTGCGATCCGATGTTCGTGATCGTGAAGGTGCCGCCGGCGAGCTCGTCGGGCTTGAGCTTGTTGGTCCGGGCCCGCGCCGCGATGTCGGCGATCGCCTTGGCGATACCGGCCAGCGACAGGTCACCGGCGTTGTGGATCACCGGGGAGAGCAGTCCCTGCTCGGTGTCGACGGCGATGCCGAGGTTCACCGCGTTGTGGTAGGTGATCTCCTTCTTGCCCTCGTCGATGCTGGCGTTGACGTTGGGGTGCAGCTTCAGTGCCTCGACGACGGCCAGCGCGTAGAACGGCAGGAAGGTGAGGTTGACGCCCTCGCGCTCGGCGAAACCGGCCTTCGCGCGCGCCCGCAGCTTCACGATCCGGGTGACGTCGACCTCGAAGGTCTGGGTCAGCTGGGCCGAGGTCTGCAGCGACTCGCGGGTCTTCTGCGCGGTGATCTGGCGAATGCGGTTGATCTTCTGGGTCGTTCCGCGCAGCGCCGCCAGTTCCGGGCGGACACCCTTCGGAGCCGACGGGCCCGCGGCGGCCGGAGCCGCGGCGGCGGGAGCGGCCGGTGCGGCAGCGGGAGCCGGGGCCGGGGCCTTGGCCGCTTCGGCGGCGGCGAGCACATCCTGCTTGCGGATGCGTCCGCCGACACCGGACCCGGACACCGTCGCCAGGTCGATGTTGTTCTCCTTGGCGAGCTTGCGCACCAGCGGGGTGGCGTAGCGGCTCGCGCCGTCGGACTCGGCGGCGGGGGCCGGCGCCGCGGCGGCCGGAGCGGGTGCAGGAGCCGGGGCCGGGGCAGGCTTGGGCTCCGGTGCCGGAGCGGGGGCCTCGGCCTTCGGCTCCGGCTTCGGTGCGGGGGCGGGGGCGGGAGCCGGTTCCGGTTCGGGTGCGGGGGCAGGCTCGGCGGCCGGCGCGGCAGGGGAGCCGGAACCGATCGTCGCCAGCAGGCCACCGACCTCGACGACGTCGTCCTCCTGCGCCGCGATCGACAGCAGGGTGCCGGCGACGGGCGAGGGGATCTCGGTGTCGACCTTGTCGGTGGAGACCTCGAGCAGCGGCTCGTCCTCGGCGACCTCGTCGCCCACAGCCTTGAGCCAGCGGGTGACGGTGCCCTCGGTGACCGACTCGCCCAGGGCGGGCATGGTCACCTCGGTGCCCTCGCCCGAACCATCGGTGGTCGCGGGGGCGGCGGCGGTGGTGTCGGGTGCGGCCGCGGCGATGGTGGCCTCGTCGGGCTCGGGCTCGGGCTCGGGCTCGGGCTCCGGTGCGGCCTGACCATTGGTCTCGGGCTCGGCGGCGGGCGCGGGGTCCGACGCGCCGGCCTCGGACTCCTCACCGATCTCGCCGAGGGTGCCGCCGACCTCGACGACGTCATCCTCCTGCGCGGTGATCTTCAACAGCACGCCGGCCACCGGTGACGGAATCTCGGTGTCGACCTTGTCGGTCGACACTTCCAGCAGCGGCTCGTCGACGTCGACGGTGTCGCCCTCCTGCTTCAGCCACCGCGTAACGGTGCCTTCGGTGACGCTTTCACCGAGCGCAGGCATCTGGACGGAGAAGGCCATTGTGTTGACTCCTCGACAGGTTGTGGGTCGGTCAATTCGGGGGAGGTGATCGTGTCGCCGCCCGCTCGCACCCCATCCTGTCACTCGGGCGCTGATCGCGGGAGCTAAGGGCCCAATGAGTGTCGTAGGGGATTGTCGGGGCGTTCGTCGGGGGAATCCCGACGGCTGCACCGGCGACGAATGTCCGGGCCGCGGCCCGGATGTCGTGGGAACCGGATCAGCCCGCGGTGGGCGATTCCTCCGGCTCGGCCGTCTCGGCGGCGATGTCCTCGAGGACCGCGACGATCGTGCGGACCGGAACGCCGGTGGCGCCCTTGGGTGTGTAGCCGTAGGGGCCGCCGGTGTTGTACGCCGGGCCGGCGACATCGAGGTGCACCCACGGGATCGACTCCGGGACGAACTGGCGCAGGTACCAGCCGGCGGAGAGCATCCCGCCGTAGCGGTGCGGGGTGACGTTCGTGCGGTCGGCGATCTTGGAATCGAGGTCGGCCTTCAGGTGCGCCGGCAGCGGCATCGGCCAGGCGTTCTCGCCGACTTCCTGCGACAACGCCGCCACCCGGTCGCGGAACTCGGGGGTGCCGAGCACGCCGGGGGTGCGGGTGCCGAGCGCGATCATCTGGGCGCCGGTCAGCGTGGCGGCGTCGATGACGTAGTCGGGTTCGTCGCGGGCGGCCCGCACGAGCGCGTCGGCCAGGATCAGCCGGCCCTCGGCGTCGGTATTGATCACCTCGACGGTCGAGCCGTCCAGATGGGTCAGCACGTCGCCGGGGCGGATCGCGGTGCCGGAGGGCATGTTTTCTGCGATCGGCACGGTCGCGATGACGGTGACGTCCAGCGCGAGGGCCGCGGCGACGAGGGTCGCGGCGATCACCGCGGCGGCGCCCGCCATATCGGAGGTCATGTTCTCCATGCCCGCGGCCGGCTTGATCGAGATGCCGCCGGTGTCGAAGGTCACGCCCTTGCCGACCAGCGCGACGGTCTTGGCGTCCGCCGCGGCGGACCGGTAGGTCAGCCGCACCAGCCGCGGCGGCCGCACCGAGCCCTGGCCGACTCCGAAGATGCCGCCGTAGCCCTCCGTGGCGAGGGTGGCCTCGTCGAGGATCTCCACCTCGACGCCGACCGGCGCGGCCAGCTGCGCGGCGCGCTCGGCGAACGCCGCCGGGTACAGGTGACTCGGCGGGGTGTTGACCAGGTCGCGGGCCGTCGTCGTCGCCCGGGCGACCGCGAGGGCGCGGCGCACCTCGTCGGCGACCTGCGGGTCCTGCGGGTCGGTGACGATCAACTCGACCGGGCTGGTCTCCGGCTTGGCGGTATACGAGGCGGCGGTCTTGAACGCGGTGAAGGTATAGCCGCCGAGGTGGAAGCCCTCCGCGGTCGGACCGGGGGCCAGCAGCGACAGGGTGGTGGCCACCGAGGCGACGCCGGCCAGGTTGCGGGCAGCGACGCCCGCCGCCCAGCGCACCGCGTCGTCGTCCGGCTCGGCCGAGCCCAGGCCGATCGCCGCGATCGAGGCGACCGGGGAGCCGGGCGGGGTCGGAATGCGGGTGAACTTGTCGGTCTTGCCGGTTGCGCCGACCGCGATCAGCGAGGCGAGGATCGCCTCGGCCGCCGGGCCGAGGATCTCGCCGCCGACCAGCGTCGGCCCGTCGTCACCCGGCAGCAACCCCAGCAGGAGGACCTCGACCTCGCCGGGCCGTCCGGTGACGATGAATTCCTGGCCGGAATCGGTGGATTCGGGCGGTGTCGACGTCACGCGGAGCTCCTCGGGATGTGGCGATGGAATGGACCGACGGGGGTCGACGATCCTTCGGCGAGCAATCGTATCGATGCCTCGCGGCGGCGCCGCCCGGCTACCCTGTCGTGCCATGAGCGACGATCAGGCAACCGACCGGCCCGGACCGGCCCACGAGGTCCACCGCGAGCTCGGTGCGAAGTTTGCGAGCTTCGCGGGGTGGTCGATGCCGCTGTCGTATGCGGGCACGGTCTCCGAGCACAAGGCCACCCGCGAAGCGGCCGGCCTGTTCGACGTCAGCCACCTGGGCAAGGCGGTGGTCCGCGGACCGGGCGCGGCCGACTTCGTCAACCGGTCGCTGACCAACGATCTGGGCAGGATCGCTCCCGGCAAGGCGCAGTACACGTTGTACTGCAACGACTCCGGCGGCGTGATCGACGACCTGATCGCCTACCTCGTCTCCGACGAGGAGGTCTTCCTCGTGCCGAACGCCGCCAACACCGCGGCCGTCGTGGAGGATCTGCGGGCCGCCGCACCGGCCGGTGTCGAGATCGAGAATCAGCATGACGATTACGGCGTGATCGCCGTCCAGGGGCCGCGATCGGCCGACGTGCTCGCCGCGGTCGGGCTACCGACCGAACTCGACTACATGGCCTTCGTCGACGCCGACGGGCCCGCCGGACCGGTTCGCGTCTGCCGGACCGGATATACCGGCGAGCGCGGCTTCGAGATCGTCGCCCCGGCCGCTGCGACCGCCGATCTGATCCGGGCGCTGCTCGCCCCGCTGTCCGAGGTCGGGGGAGCGCCCGCCGGCCTCGGCGCCCGCGACACCCTGCGCACCGAGATGGGCTATCCGCTGCACGGACACGAACTGTCGCCGACGATCACCCCGGTCGAGGCCCGGTGCGGCTGGGCGGTCGGCTGGCGCAAGCCCGAGTTCCGCGGCCACGAGGTACTGCGCGAGCAGAAGAAGGACGGCGCGCCGCGCACCCTGGTCGGGCTGGCGGCCACCGGTCGGGGAGTGTTGCGGGCCGACGCGCCGGTCCTGCTGGACGGAGCGGTCGTCGGTACCACCACATCGGGTACCTTCTCGCCGAGCCTGTCGATCGGCATCGCGCTGGCCCTGGTCGACCGGGCCGCGGCGCTGCCGATCGGAGCGGACGTCGAGGTCGAGATTCGTGGACGCGCGGTCCCCGCCCGTGTCGCCGAATTGCCGTTCGTCCCCGCCCATACCCGCTGACCCACCGCGCCCATCCGCACCGGCGGGTGCCACACCCGACGGCCGTTCACCCCACCCGGATCCGAGTGGGGTGAACGGGCGGGATCACTCGCAGCCGATGCCGTCGTTGTCGCGGTCGAGGTGGCGGCCGTAGCCGTACTCACCGCGCAGGACCGGAGCCGCACCCGCGGCCCGCGCCTCGCTGCAGTTGCGGTACTGGAAGGTCGACTGCTGCGGCGCCGGTGCCGGCGCGGCTTGCGGCGCGGGAGCCGGGGCAGGGGCGGGTGCCGGGGCTGCCTGCGGGGCCGGAGCGGGAGCCGGGGCGACCTCGCCGGGTGCGGGGGTCTCGGCGGGTGCGCAGAACTGCGCCGAGCCGACATTGCACAGCAGATCGGTGAGCGGGTCCGCGCTCGCGACCGACGCCGTTCCCACCACCATTGCGGCTGCCGCCGCGAACGGCAGAAGCGATCGAACAATAAGTGTGGAGCGGGCCATTTGTTTGCCTCCGATAAGAATGGTTGATGAGCCGCGAACATCATGCACGTTGGAGGAGGCTTCGGTGTGGAGGCGACGCCGGATTGCATCGACCGAATGACAGGCCGCGTCACGGTCCGGTCTCGAAACGGTCAAAGCGGTCCAAACCGGCAGGTGGATGTCCAGTCTGACCGGTCGCTTCGAGTTCGCTCGGAAAAACCTTCCGAGGTGTCCTCGATCGGGGCTAGCCTCGGCTCAATCATCTTGTCGTTCAGCGCCGGACCGGTCGGAGAGGCCGGGTCGAAATGTTGGAGGATCTCGTGGCCGAGATTGTCAATCACCCGCCGAGTCGCCTGAACATTCGCGTCATCGGAATTGCAGCAGCCGCCGCATTGGGCGGCTTCATGTTCGGATTCGATACCGCCGTCATCAACGGCGCCGTCGATGCGTTGACCGACCAGTTTTCGCTCGGCCCGGGACTGTCCGGGTTCGCGGTGTCGTCGGCTCTGCTGGGCTGCGCCGCGGGCGCCTGGTTCGCCGCTCCCATCGCCAATCGATTCGGGCGCGTCCCGGTCATGCTCGTCGCTGCGCTGCTGTTCCTGATCTCCTCGATCGGCTCGGGTCTGGCCTTCGGCGTCACCGACCTGATCATCTGGAGGGTGATCGGTGGCCTCGGAGTGGGCGCCGCGTCGGTGATCGCCCCGGCGTACATCGCCGAGGTGTCCCCGGCGTCCGTGCGCGGTCGGCTCGGTTCCCTGCAGCAGTTGGCGATCGTGCTCGGCATATTCGTGGCGTTGCTGTCCGACGCGCTGCTCGCCGAACTCGCCGGCGGCGCCGCCGAAACCCTGTGGTTCGGCCTCGAGGCCTGGCGGTGGATGTTCCTGGCCGAGGTGATCCCGGCGGTCGTCTACGGCGCCTGCGCCTTCCGGCTACCCGAGTCGCCGCGCTTCCTGGTGGCCCGCGGAGATGTCGACCGAGCTGCGCAGGTCTTGCACGACTTCACCGGCGCCGACCAGATCAACCTCAAGATCGAGGAGATCCGTCAGACTCTCGCCCACGAGAAGACCCAGAAGCTGGGTGACCTGCGAGGCGGTCTGCTCGGTCTCAAGCCGGTGGTCTGGCTGGGCATTCTGCTGTCGATGTTCCAGCAGTTCGTCGGCATCAACGTGATCTTCTATTACTCGACCACCCTCTGGCGCTCCGTGGGTTTCGACGAATCCAATGCGCTGTTGATCACGGTGATCACCTCGGTGACCAATATCGTCGTCACGATCGTGGCGATCATGTTGGTCGATCGGGTGGGCCGGCGGCCGATGCTGCTGGTCGGCTCCGCCGGCATGGCGATCTCGTTGGGGCTGATGGCGATCGCCTTCTCGCAGGCCACCGAGGTCGTCGCCGCCGACGGTTCGACGAGTGTGAGTCTCGCCCAGCCGTGGTCGACGGTCGCGCTGATCAGCGCCAACGCCTTCGTCGTCGCCTTCGGCGCCACCTGGGGTCCGCTGGTCTGGGTGCTGCTGGGGGAGATGTTCCCGAACAACATTCGCGCCTGGGCGCTCGCCGTCGCGGCGGCCGCCCAGTGGTTGTCGAACTTCTTCGTCTCGACGACCTTCCCGGTGTTCTCGAATATCGGGCTGTCGTTCGCCTACGGCTTCTACGCCTTCTTCGCGTTGCTGTCGCTGGTCTTCGTCTACTTCCGGATACCCGAGACCAAGGGGCTCGAGCTCGAGGCGATGACCGACGACATGGCGCTGACCCGCAAGTCGGCGCGAAGGGTCGCGCACAAGCGGTAGGCAGGACCGGTCGAGGCGGACCCGGGGACGTGCACAGCGGGTTCCCGGGTCCGCATCCGCACCCCGTAACCGCCGACTACCATGACCTCCATGTCCGAAGACCTGCAGTTCGATCGCCTGCCGCACCCCGCTCCGACCTCCGCCGAGGATCGCGCGGCGGTATTGGCGAATCCGGGTTTCGGCAACTACTTCACCGACCACATGGTCACCATCGACTACGACGCCGACCGCGGCTGGCACGACGCCGTCGTCCGGCCGTACGGGCCGATCACCCTCGACCCCGCCGCGAACGTCCTGCACTACGGGCAGGCGATCTTCGAGGGGCTCAAGGCCTACCGGCGCGCCGACGGATCGATCGCGTCCTTCCGGCCGGAGGCCAACGCGAAGCGGCTGCAGGCCTCGGCCCGCCGCATCGCGATGCCCGAACTGCCCGAGGAACTGTTCGCCGAGTCGCTGCGTCAACTGATCGACGTCGACCACGAGTGGGTGCCCGCCGCGGGCAGCGAGGAATCGCTCTACCTGCGCCCGTACATGTTCGCCACCGAGGCATTCCTCGGCGTGCGCCCCGCCACCAGCTACCGCTACATCCTCATGGCCTCCCCGGCCGGTGCCTACTTCGCCGGCGGCGTCCAGCCGGTCGACGTGTGGCTGTCCACCGAGTACGTGCGCGCCGCCCCCGGCGGAACCGGCGCGGCGAAGTTCGCCGGCAACTACGCCGCCTCGCTGCTCGCCCAGGCCCAGGCCAAGGACGAGGGCTGCGATCAGGTCGTCTGGCTCGACGCGATCGAACGTCGCTGGGTCGAGGAGATGGGCGGGATGAACCTGTTCTTCGTCTTCGGATCCGGTGACGATGTGCGCCTGGTGACCCCGTCGCTGTCCGGCTCGCTGCTGCCCGGCATCACCCGCCAGTCGCTGCTGGACCTCGCCGCCGAGGCGGGCTACGGCGTCGAGGAGCGCCGGATCAGCACCGAGGAATGGCAGAAGAAGGCCGAGAGCGGAGAGCTGACGGAGGTCTTCGCCTGCGGCACCGCCGCGGTGATCACCCCGGTCGGCCGAGTCAAGCACGCCGAGGGCGAGTTCGTCATCGGCGGCGGCGTTCCCGGCGAGGTCACCCTCGCGCTGCGCAAGACCCTCACCGGCATCCAGAACGGCACGGTCGCCGACACCCACGGGTGGATGACGCCCCTGCGCGCCGTCTGATACCGCGCTATCCGGCACCCCGGCCGACTTCGGGTGTCCCGGTGACGTCCGGTTCGGGAGATCCGTAGGGGTTGACCTTCCGGTAGCCGGAGGGGCGACGGTGATGGCATGAACGACGAGGACTCCCGCGACCTGCTGACGATCGGAGCGTTCGCGCGGCTCTGTGGACTGACCGCCGGCGCTCTGCGTCTCTACGACGACGTCGGGCTGCTGCGGCCGGCCCGCGTCGATCCGTCCTCCGGCTACCGGTACTACTCGCTCGACCAGGCGGACACGGCTCGAACGATCCGCCGACTGCGCGAGATCGACCTCGCCCTCGGGGGGATCGGCGACTACCTCGACGCGCCCCCGACCGACCGCCGCCGACTGCTCGACCGGCACACCGCCGGTCTGCGGGATCGCGCCGAGCGGGCCGGGCAGGTCGCGGACCTACTGCTCGGCGGCCCGCCGGTCCCGGCGACCACCGGCAGCCCGCGCGGGCCGATCCTGCCGGGAGCGATCTGGGCGACCACCATCGAGCGGGTGGCGACCGCCGCGGCCGACCCGACGGCGGTCGCGGGGGAGTTGCGGCTGCTGGCCGGCGTCCGGGTCGACGTCGACCCCGCCACGGTGACGGTCACCGCGACCGACCGCTACCGTCTGACCACCCGCACCCTGGTGGCCCCCGGCGCCGCCGAGCAATGGTCGCGCACGCTCGACGCCGAGGCGGTCGCACGACTGCTGCCGCGCCTGCGGCGTCGCGGCCCGCTGCGGGCGGAACCGGTCGGCGACGGGATCGACTTCGTCGTTTGCGACGGGATCGACCTCGTCGGTGACCACAGGACCGACTCCGTCGAGGACGACAGGATAAACGCCGCCGGCGACCACAGGACCGACGCCGCCGGCGACCACAGGATCTCCGCCGGCCGACTGTCGTGTGCCGGCCTGGCCGGGCGGTATCCGGACCACCGGGTGTTGCTCTCCGGGCTCGCCGACCCACCGAGCCGGGCGATCGTCGACCGTCGTTCGATGGTCGACCTGGTCGAGGCCGCCCTGTCGGGGCGGGCGGTACGGATGTCCGCCGCCGACGGTCGATTCACTCTGGGCGCAGCCGACATCCCCGCGCGTGTCGACGGCCCGGCCATCGACCTGATGGTGGACCCGGTGACGCTCCACCCGGCGATCCAGGCGGCGGTCGGACCGGATCTGGTGCTCGACATCATCGGCCCCGAACAACCGATCCGGGTGCGCTCCGCCGACCCCGGTGATGTGCTGAGTCTCGTGATGCCCGTGCGGGGCTGAACGGCCGACACCGACACCGGGGCCGGGCCGTCGGTGCCGGGGCCGTCTGCGGGTGTGTCGGCGGCCCACCGGTGTGCGGTGAAGGTGCCGGGTGGGAGCATGCCGAGCCGCCACCGCCGCCGGGTTCAGGACCCGATCAGCAGCCCGATCATCGCCAGTACGAAGCCGATCTCGATCGCCGCGCCGAGGATGTCTCCGGAGAGCCCGCCGGTCCGTCGAACGGCATGCCGGGCCACCGCGACCACGACGGCCGCCACCGTCACCACCACGATCGGCCCCTGCCACCAGCGGCCCTCGATCACCACCGACGCCGCGGCCGCGGCGATCACCACCCAGGCCGCCGCGGCCGGCCGGGACACCGTCCCGGCGACCAGGGCGCCGAAGCCCGTCGGCGCCGCCGGGGCGAATGGGGCCGCGCAGATGAGCACCACCGTGAGGCGGCCGATCACCGCGGCGGCAACGATCGCCGGAAGCAGATCGACCTCGACCGCCCGGGCGATCGCGGCGGCATCGATCAATATCACCAGGGCGATCGCCGCCACGCCGAAGGGCCCGCAGTCCCCGGCGAGCATGATCCGCCGGGCCCGCTCGGGCGGTCCGTAACTGCCCAACCCGTCGGCGGTATCCGCCAGACCGTCGATATGCATACCGCGGGTCGCCAGCGCGTGCGCGGCCACCGCCAGACCGCCCGCGACGACCATCCCGAGCCCGATAGTGGAACCGGCGAACGCCACCGCGGCCATCAACGCGCCGAGCAGCAGACCGACCAGCGGCGTCGCGACCATCGCCCGACCGGCGGCCGAGCGGTCGATATCCGCCGGTCCCGAGATCGGCAGCACCGTCAACCACGACAGCGCCAGCCGCAGCCCGACCAGCGGTGCCCCGAATCGGCGCGCCGGCGTCGTCGAAGCGCCGTCCGGGTCGGTCACGTCGCGTCGAGCAGATCCCGGCCGTCGGGCGTCGCACCGACGTCGTCCGCGGCCCGCTCGCTGACCCCCGCCTCGGGGAAGGTCGCCATCGATGCGGTCACCGCGGCCGCCGCCCGCACGATCGGGATGGCCAGCGCGGCGCCGGAACCTTCACCCAGCCGCATCCCGTAGTCGAGCAGCGGTTCGAGATCGAGCCGTTCGAGCGCGAAGGTGTGGGCAGGTTCGGCCGAGCGATGCCCGGCGACCCACCACCGGCGCGCACCGGGGGCGAGGCGATCGGCCATCATCGCCGCGGCGGTCACCACCACCCCGTCGAGGATCGCGGGGACCCGCCGGGCGGCCGCCTCGGCGAGGAAGCCGGCCATGGCCGCGTAGTCGGCGCCGCCGACCGCCGCCAGCAGGGCGCCGGGATCGCTGCGCACCGCCCGCGCCCGCCACATCGCGTCCCGGATCACCGCCGCCTTGCGCATCCAGGCGTTGTCGTCGATGCCGGTACCGCGACCGATCACCGCGGTCGGTTCATTGTCGGTGAGCACGGCGATCAGCACCGCCGCGATCGTGGTGTTGCCGATGCCCATATCGCCGGCGACCAGCAGATCCCCGCCGGCGTCGATCTCCTCGGCGGCTATCGCCCGCCCGGCGTCGATCGCGGCGATCAGCTCCTCCGGGCTCAACGCGTCCTCGGTGTCGATCGAGCCGCTCGACCGGCGAATCTTGTACCTGGTCGGATCGTCCTCGTCGGCCCCGCTGCCGTCGGTCCCGTCGCCGGCACCGCCGCTACCGTCCGGCGCGGTGTCGACCGCGATGTCGACCACGCGCACCGAGGCACCCGCCGCGGCCCCGAGGATCGAGATCGCCGCACCGCCCGCGCGCATATTGGCCACCATCTGGGCGGTCACCTCGGACGGGTAGGCAGAGACGCCTCGGCCGGTGACACCGTGGTCACCGGCGAAGACCACGATGCGCGGCGAGGTGATCGGCCGCGGCGGACACACTCCCTGACAGGACGCCACCCAGCAGCCCAACTCCTCGAGCCGCCCCAGCGAGCCCGCGGGTTTGGTCAATCGCAGCTGGTAGCGCTCCGCTTCCGCGTAGACCTCACGGTCCGGCGGTTCCACCGAGAACGGGCGATCGTAGAGCACGCGGCAGGCTCCTTCGGCTCGAGAACGTGACCGCTGGCAAACGCTACTTGACCGTCATCGGTTGGCCGGCGACCACCAGCACCACCCGATCGCAGATCGCGGCGATCTCGGCGTTGAGGATGCCCAACTCGTCGCGGAAGATCGAGCCCGCGCGCGACGACGGGATCACACCGAGGCCGACCTCCGGCGACACCAGGACGACATCCCGGCGCTCGGCGACCGTTGTGATCAATTGTCGCGCGGACGCGCGGGAGGGGTCGAGCAGGCCCGACCAGCCACCGGTCTCGTCGATCACCCGTGTCAACCAGGTCCCCAGATCATCGACGAGACAGGCGGTGCCGGGCGGACGGCTGCGCAGCTGCGGGATCACGTCGCGCGCGGACGCGAATTCGAGGGTCTGCCAATGGGAGGGCCGCCGGCGGCGATGCCACTCGATCCGGTCGCGCCAATGCTGTTCGTCGATGGTGGTCGGGCGAGCGGCCGGCACGGTACCGGTGGCGAAGTAGTCGACCGGGCTGCCGCCGCCGACCAGTTCCTCGGCGTACGCGGACTTGCCCGACCGGGCGCCGCCGAGCACCAGAACCCTACCGGTGGCGCCGCGCGCCGCTCCGGACTGCGAACGATTTCGAACGATCGAGGTCGACCGTCGGGTACGGACCGGGCGGCGCGACACGTCAGACGGCGTCGCCGGGGGAGACCTGCGGCTTCGGGGCGCGCATACGGCGCAGCTGGGAGGCGCGCACGAAGGCGTACCACCCGAGCCGGAAGCCGGTGCCCTCCTCCTTGGGGAAACGCTCGCGCACGGCGGCGTTGACCCGACGTCCGAGGAAGATGCCCTCGATCACCAGGACGGCGACCATCGCGAGCATCGCGAGGGTCACCAGGGCGGCGACCTGCGGCGGCGCGAAGAGCGTGCCGACCATCAGCACCAGCGCGGTCGGCATGAACATGCCCATGAGATGGCGGCGGGAGTCGACCAGGTCGCGGACGTACCGGCGGGCCGGGCCGCGGTCGCGGGGGAGCAGGTACTTCTCATCGCCGGCGAGCATCCGCTCGCGGCGGCGGTTGGCCTCGGCGCGACGCTCGGCGGACTCCTTGCGACGCTCCTCCTTGGTGCCCTTGTTGCTGCGCTTGCGGGCGCGGGCTTCCTTGGAGGTCATCGGCGCCGGGGCCACCGGGCCGCGCTTGCGGGCCTCTACCTCGCGGCGCTTCGGGGTGGGACGGCCCTTGCCGGGCGTGGGCGCCACGGTATCGGTGCCCGTCGCGTCGGTGGAATCGACACCGCTGGAATCGACACCGTCGGCGTCCGTGACCTCGACGGTCGCGTCCGGCGCGCCGGAGTCCGATGGTTCCGATTTACCCAAACGCAGCGACTTCACAGCTACCAGACTATGGGATGGCTTCCTTCCCGCCGGTGGCGGGCACCAATCGTTACCTCGCTCCGACGTCGGATCGATGACACCGAGATGGCGCCGAGGTGGCCGCCCGGCGCACCTGTCGGCAGCGAGCCATGGTGAGGAATAAGCCGCACAGGCGTACCGTTGGAGTAATCGCGGGTCGAGCCGCACCAGTTGACCTCACTCGCGTGCACGTTTGGTGCCGCCAGGACAGGAGAGCCCATGACTGTGGAGAACGTCTCTGCCGAGACCACCGCGACGCACGGTGTGGTTCTGACCGAAGCCGCCGCCGCCAAGGCGAAGGCCCTGCTCGATCAGGAGGGGCGCGACGACCTGTCGCTGCGGATCGCCGTGCAGCCCGGTGGTTGTGCCGGCCTGCGCTACCAGCTCTACTTCGATGATCGTGCCCTCGACGGCGACCTGATCGTCGACTTCGCCGGCGTCAAGCTGTCGGTCGACCGGATGAGCGCCCCGTACGTCGACGGCGCCTCGATCGACTTCGTCGACACCATCGAGAAGCAGGGTTTCACCATCGACAACCCCAACGCCACGGGATCGTGCGCGTGCGGGGACTCGTTCAACTGAGATTGCCTCCCGGCTGAGCGAAACGTAGACACCTACGGCGACATGGCGACAGCATGTGCTGTCGCCATTGTTGTGTCACGAGCTGGTGTCTCGCGTGGTTCCGTCACGAGTGGTTGGGTCGTGCGGGTGCTCGTTCGCGTGGGCGGGGACGGTGGGAGTGGGGTCGGCCGCGGTCGATCTCGGGAAGGTCGAAGCAGCATGACCATAGCGGTATGCGGATCGGTGGCCACCGATCACCTGATGCGATTCCCCGGCCGATTCGCCGAGCAGTTCCTGGCGGATCAGCTCGACAAGGTGTCGTTGAGCTTCCTGGTCGACGACCTCGAGATCCGCCGCGGGGGTGTGGCCGGCAACGTCTGTTTCGCGCTCGGACGTCTCGGGGAACGGCCGCGACTGGTCGCCGCGGTCGGTGAGGATTTCGCGGACTACCGCGGCCACCTCGAGGCGGTCGGGGTCGACTGCGGGGCCGTGCGGGTCTCGGCGGTGTCGCATACCGCCCGCTTCGTGTGCACCACCGACGTCGACATGGCGCAGATCGCGTCGTTCTACCCGGGGGCGATGGGGGAGGCCGGGGAGATCCGGCTCGAGGACATCGCCGGGGACGGGGTCGACCTGGTCCTGATCGCCGCCGACGCGCCCGAGGCGATGCTGCGGCATACCGATATCTGCCGATCGCTGGGTCTGCCCTTCGCCGCCGACCCCTCCCAGCAGCTTCCCCGGTTCGACGGGCCGGACGTGCTGCGGCTGATCGAGGGTGCGAGCTACCTGTTCACCAACGAGTACGAGTGGGGTCTGATCCTCAACAAGACCGGCTTGGACGAGGACAAGATCGGCGATCTGATCGATACCCGAATCACGACACTCGGGTCGGAGGGGGTGCGCATCACCACCCGGACCGAGTCGTTTGCCGTTCCGGTCGTTCCGGAGATCGCCCGCGTCGACCCGACCGGCGTCGGCGACGGATTCCGCGGTGGATTCCTCACCGCGCTGCGCGCCGGGCTGCCGCTCGAGCGGGCCGCCCAACTCGGTTCGCTGATCGCCGTGCTGGTTCTGGAGACCACCGGCACCCAGGAATGGCAGCTCGACCAGGACGCCGCCCTCGGCCGGATCGCCGATGCCTACGGCGGCGAGGCAGCCGCGGACCTGGCAGCCCTGCTGCGCGCCTGACCGGTCCTTCGCGGGACGCGGCCACCGCGTCGGATCGGGCAGTACCCGATCGGACGCCGCGTGGTTCGACCCTGCGTGATCCGAAGCTGGGCGATCGGCCGCCGCTCGGTCAGATGTGGACCGGGTAGACCGGCTCCTCGATCTGCGGCACGATGCGGTTCTCCACGAAGATGCCGTGCCACACCATGAACACCAGAACCGTCCACAGTCGACGGCTGTGGTCGCTGCGCCCCTCCCGATGCTCGGTGAGCATCGCCCGGATCGCCGCCTTGTCCAGCAGGTGATCGGTCTTCGACTGCTCGATCTGATCCACGGCCCAGTCGTACAGCTCGGTACCGGCCAACCAGTGCCGCATCGGCACCGGGAAGCCGAGCTTCGCGCGGTGCAGAACGTGCGCCGGCACGATCGGCTCCAGCGCCCGCCGCAGCGCGTACTTGGTGGTCTCCGGGGTGATCTTCTGGCCCACCGGCAGCTGCTCGGCGACCTCGAGGACCGCCTTGTCCAGGAACGGCACCCGCAGTTCGAGCGAGTTGGCCATCGTCATCTTGTCGGCCTTGACCAGGATGTCGCCGCGCAACCAGGTGAACAGGTCCAGATGCTGCATCCGAGCGACCGGATCCCAGCCGCGGGAGAGCTCGTAGATCGGGGCGGTGACGTCGGTATGCGTCCACTCCGGGCGGAACTCGCGCAGTACCCGACGCAGCTGGGCGTCGGAGAAGCTGCGGGCGTTGCCGTAGTACCGGTCCTCGAGCGTCAGCGACCCGCGATGCAGCAGGCTCTTGCCGCGCACCCCGTCCGGGATGCGCTCGCTGAGCCGTCCGGCCGCCCGCCGCACACCCTTCGGCAGTTTGTCGAACGGGGCGAGGGAGAGCGGTTCGCGGTAGATGGTGTACCCGCCGAAGAGCTCGTCGGCGCCCTCACCGGAGAGCACCACCTTGACGTGCTTGCGGGCCTCGCGGGCGACGAACCACAGCGGGACGAGCGCCGGATCGGCGACCGGATCGTCGAGGTACCAGACGATCTGCGGGATCGCGTCGGCGAACTCGCGGGGGGAGACGACCTTGACGATGTGGCGGGCGCCGATCGCCGCGGCCGACTCGGCGGCCACGTCGACCTCCGAGTAGCCCTCTCGTTCGAAGCCGGTGGTGAAGGTGATCAGGTCCGGGTTGTGCCGGATCGCCAGCGCGGCGACCGCGGTCGAGTCGATGCCGCCGGACAGGAACGACCCGACGGTGACATCGGCGCGCATGTGCTTGGCGACCGAATCCTCGAGCGCTGCGGTGATCTCCGCGTAGCGGGCGGTCTCGCTGCCGGCGGCGAAGGGGCGCACCGGAAACGTCGGATGGAAGTAGCGCTCGATCACCGGTTCGGCGCCCGGGGTGATGCGAGCGAACGATCCCGATTCCAGGCGGCGGATATCGGAGTGCAGCGTCTCCGGCTCCGGCACGTATTGCAGGACGGTGTAGTGCTCGAGCGCGCGGATATCGAGTTCGGTGCCGATACCGATCGTGTCGGCCAGATCGAGCAGGCTCTTCTTCTCGCTGCCGAAGGCGGTCCCGTCCGGGCCGGTCGCCAGGAACAGCGGCTTGATGCCGAACGGGTCGCGGGCGAGGAACAGTTCTCGCTTCTCGGTATCCCAGATGGCGAACGCGAACATGCCGCGCAGGCTCTTGAGGGCGTCGGCCGGGCCGAGGTGGTGGTACGCCGCGACGATCGACTCGCCGTCACCCGAGGTGCGGAACTGCGCGCCGAAGCGGGCGGTCAGATCCTCGCGCAGCTCGAGATAGTTGTAGATCTCGCCGTTGAACACCAGCGCGTACCGCTCCGGGTTCTCCGGCGGGCCCCAGCGCAACGGCTGGTGCGAGTGCTCGATGTCGATGATCGACAACCGGTTGAACCCGAAGACGATGTTGTCGTCGCGCCAGGTGCCGGGCTCGTCGGGGCCGCGATGGCGCATCTGCTGCATCGCGGTCTCGAATTCGGGCACCACCTCCGCCGTATCGACGGTCGCGGTCAGGACTCCCAGCAGTCCACACACAGTCGCTACTGCCCCTCGGGTTGTTCGGCGAACGAAATCGGCTGAACAAGCAGTATGCCGCCGCCGCAACTGTGATGCGGCCCCGGGTGGGCACGCCGATTCGGCGTGTCCGGCACAACGGTCATCCAACCGGACGAATCGCAGGTCGAACCACATCTTTCGGTCCCTCGCGGGGGCCCTGTCGTATCCGATTCGACCGGCCTGTCGCCCCGGGGCGAATTTGCCGGCCCGTTTGGTCTACGCTGCGTAGTACATGCACCGGCCCGGTCGGTGTGAGGTTGCTGTGCACGGTTAGTGCGACCAGGAAGGCGTGAACGTGGCGAAGCGTGGGGTGGGAACCGGCCTCGGCTCTCGGCGGCACGGATTGCGGCGGATCGGCCTCAGCGCCGTGCTGTTCGTGTCCGCTCTCCTGCTGTCGGGATGCTCCGCGGAAAGCTCGTGGGTGCGGCTCGGCTGGCCGATGGGAATCACTCCCGAGGCCGAGAGCATGCGCACACTGTGGATCTGGTCGGTCTGGGCCGCGCTCGCGGTCGGCGTCCTGGTCTGGGGCCTGACCTTCTGGGTCGTCGCCTTCCACCGCAAGAAGAAGGACTCGCCCGAGTTCCCGCGCCAGACCGCGTACAACGTCCCGCTGGAGATGTTCTACACGGTGGTGCCGTTCATCGCGGTGGTCGTGCTCTTCTACTTCACCGTCGTCGTGCAGAACAAGGTCAACGACGTCCAGAGTGATCCGGAAGTCGTCGTCGACGTCACCGCCTTCCAGTGGAACTGGAAGTTCGGCTACCGCGAGGTCGCCTACTCCGACAGCAACTTCGCCTTCGACGGTGTCGACACCGAGGCAGAGGCTGCCGCCGAGGCCGCCGGTACGCCGCCGGTCTCCGAAGAGGGCGAGTCCGAGCACGGCGCCGAGGTCGGCCCGATCGCCAACCGCGCCTCCGAGGACCTGTCCTACCTGAACTTCGACACCATCGAGACCGTCGGCACCAGCGATGAGATCCCGGTGCTGGTGCTCCCGACCGGCAAGCGGATCGAGTTCATCCTCAACTCCGCCGACGTCATCCACGCCTTCTGGGTGCCGGAGTTCCTGTTCAAGCGCGACGTGATGCCGCATCCGGACGCCAACAACTCGCACAACGTCTTCCAGATCTCCGAGATCGACCGTGAAGGTGCGTTTGTCGGTCGATGCGCCGAGATGTGCGGCACCTACCACGCGATGATGAACTTCGAGGTCCGCGCGGTCTCTCCCGAAGCGTTCCAGCAGTACATCGAGGCGCGTACTCCCGTGGCCGAAGGCGGACAGGGTCTGACCAACGCCGAAGCCCTCGCGTCGATCGGTGAGTCGCCCATCGCGACCTCCACCAGCCCGTTCCCGACCCGCTACGAGATCGCGGCCACCGGCCAGAACTGATCCGACTGATCTGCGAGGAGCACTTTCGATGAAGATCGAAGCACGGATTTTCGAAGGCCTCACCGTGTTCTTCCTGGTGGTCGGCGTTGTGTATGGCATCGCCACCGGGTTCTCCCGGACCGGTATCGAATGGGCGGGTCTGACCGCGATCGTCCTGTCCACCTGCCTGGCGCTGCTGGTCGGCACGTACTTCCGGTTCGTCGCCCGCCGCATCGACACCCGCCCGGAGGACTACCCGGAGGCCGAGATCAGCGACGGTGCCGGCGACCTGGGCTTCTTCAGCCCGGGCAGCTACTGGCCGTTCCTGCTGGCGATCGCGGCCGCGATCACCGCCCTCGGCCTGGCGACCTTCGTCCCGTGGGTCCTGGTCACCGGTGCGATCCTCGTGATTGCCGCAGCCTTCGGCTTGGTCTTCGAGTACCACCTGGGACCCGAGAAGCACTGATCCACCCGGAAGCGCCCCGTACGCCACGCGTACGGGGCTCTTCTGCGTATTGAGGGTTCTCCCCCCTCCCGGTGCGGGAGATCGCTACCCCGACGGCGACGTGGAGCCGATGCAGAATTCGATCCAGTTGGAAAATTCGCAGGCGAGGTGGAGGCAGTGCCCGGTTGTCATCCGGGACGGTGTGCCGAACGGGAACTCGACCACCAATCGGCCGTGAAGTCCCCGTTCGGTATCGCGAAACTGATGTCGGACCCCGCCGATTGCTATTCCCGACTCGCTGCGCGCCACGCCCGCCAGCTGGTGGGGGAAGATGGGATCCGGAGCAGTGATGAGCGTGTCCGTGTCCTCGTAGTTCACCAGGAAGGACGATGCGACCGGGCTTCCGCCGGTGGTCTCGATGACGTGTTGGCCACCGGGGCCGAATCGCAGGTCGAAGTGGTCGGGCGAGGCGCCGACCATGGTCGGAAGATCGGAGGTCCTGGCGGCGGCGTCGAACCAGGTGACGAACTCGGCCGCACCGATGCCGTCCGCGCGGATATCCACCACGCTGAGCCGTCGCCGGGAGCTCAACCGGGCAGGGATCGAGGCGGCGAAACCACTGACGGCGAGATCGCGGCGAAGCCGATGGCGGATCTCGTTGGGTTGCAGGTCGAGCTTTCGACCCAGAAGCGCTGCGCGTCGCACGGAGATGTCGCCGGTTGCGGGCGGGCGCACGCCGAGCTTGTGCGCGGCGCGGTCGATGCGCCGGTCCTCCCACCCCAGGATGTCTGCACGGGTATGCGTGCGACCACCGAACTCTGCGACGATGCCCACGAATATCTCCTTAAAGCTACTCTGGTTGCTTTAGTGATCAGCGTAGACATAGGTGGGTGCCACGGGAAGGAACAGCATGACAACTCGGACGGGCGGAAACTCGCGTCCCGGAGGTCGATCGGCCCGGGTGGTCGCCGCAGCCCATCGGGCGGTTCTCGAACTTGTTGCCGAGGTGGGTTATGAGGGATTCGAACTCGCGGATGTGGCCCGCCGAGCGGGGCTCAACAAGACCACCGTTTATCGCCGGTGGCCCTCGAAGGCCGATCTCGTTGGCCGGGCGGTGCTGTCGATCAGCGATCACGACCTGCCCGATCTCGATACGGGCAGTCTGCGCGACGATCTGACGGCTCTGGTCGATGACCTCGGGGGTCTGCTCGGTCGGCCGGCGGTTGTGTCCCTGCTGGCGTTCTCGGCCGGTGTCGATCCGCAATCCGATCTGGGCCACGCTCGCTCGCAGTTCTGGAACGAGCGGTTCCGGCGGACCGGCGTCATCGTCGAGCGCGCCGTCGAGCGAGGAGAGGTTCCGGCCACGACCGATATCCGAGCGCTCCTCGAACAGGTCTGTGCTCCGGTCTACTTCCGGGTCTTGGTCACCGGGGAGCCGATCACCGCGGCGGATATATCGACCTACGTGGAACGGGCCATCGCGCAGGCCCGGTCCCTCGCCCACGATTGACGCGGCGCCCCGCCGGCCGGTGGGGGAGGGGAGGGGCCGAAACGACGAGGGGCCCGTACCTGATCGGTACGGGCCCCTCGTGTGCGGGTGAATCAGTCGGAGCCGTGCTCCGAGGAGGTCAACTCGCCTCGGCTGTCGTGGCTCTCGCCGTGACCGTTCGAGGAGTTGGCGTCCTGGCGGGCCTTGAGGATCGCCAGCTGCTTCATCTCACCCTCGTGCTCGGCGTGATCGAGCGCCTCGGCCTCGTCCCGGGGATCCGGGCGGGTCAGGCTGCCGCGGCCGGGCTTGCCGGCCGAACCCAGCTTGTTCATCTTCTTCGGGACCATCGCACCCTGGTACTCCAGCGGAATCGGGTGGCCGTGATCGTCGACCGGTCCGAGCGGCTGGTGGATCTCGATGTACTCGCCGTGCGGCAGGCGGGTGATGACGCCGGTCTCGATACCGTGCTCGAGCACCGCGCGGTCACTGCGCTGCAGACCGATGCAGAACCGGTAGGCCAGGAAGTACGCGATCGGCGGCAGGATCAGCACACCGATACGACCGGCCCACGTGGTCGCGTTGAGCGAGATATCGAACTTGAAGGCGATCAGGTCGTTGACGCAGGAGATCGTCAGCACGACGTAGAAGGTGATCGCCATCGCGCCGATCGCGGTGCGCACCGGAACGTCGCGCGGACGCTGCAGCAGGTTGTGGTGCGCATCGTCACCGGTCAGCTTCTTCTCGATCCACGGGTAGGCGATCATCACGCCGAAGACGAGACCCATGATCACCGCGAGCCAGAAGATCGCCGGAATCATGTAGTTGCCGATCAGGATCTCCCAGGCCGGCCATATTCGAGCCAGACCGTCCGTCCACAGCAGATAGAAGTCCGGCTGTGAACCCGCGGACACCTGAGCCGGGTTGTATGGGCCCAGGTTCCACACGCCGTTGATCTGGAATAGACCACCCATCAGCGCCAGGACACCGGTGACGATCGCGAAGAACGCGCCACCCTTCATGGCGAAGACCGGCATGATCCGAACGCCGACGACGTTGTTCTCGGTGCGACCCGGGCCGGGGAACTGGGTGTGCTTCTGGTACCAGACCAGCGCCAGGTGAGCCGCGATCAGCGCCAGGATGATCGCCGGGAACAGCAGCACGTGCAGCACGTACAACCTGGGGATGATCATGATGCCGGGGAAGTCGCCGCCGAAGACCGCCCAGTGCAGCCAGGTACCGATGACCGGGATGCTCAGGGTGATCGAGCTGATCGGGGCGCGCGGGCCGATGCCGGAGAGCAGGTCGTCCGGGATGGTGTAGCCGAACAGGCCCTCGAACATCGCCAGGATCAGCAGCAGGCAGCCGATGACCCAGTTGGCCTCACGCGGGCGACGGAACGCACCGGTGAAGAAGATGCGCATCATGTGCACGATGATCGAGGCGGCGAAGAGCAGGGCCGCCCAGTGGTGGATCTGGCGCATGAACAGGCCGCCGCGCACCTCGAAGGAGATCTCGAGGGTCGACTCGAGCGCACGCGACATCGGAACGCCGCGCAGCGCCTCGTAGGGGCCGTCGTAAATGACCTCGGTCATCGACGGATCGAAGAACAGCGTCAGGTAGACGCCGGTGACCAGCAGGATGATGAACGAGTAGAGCGCGATCTCCCCGAGCATGAACGACCAGTGCGAGGGGAAGACCTTGTTGATCTGGCGGCGCATCCCCGGAGCGAGGTGATACCGCGAATCGATCTCGTCGGCCTGCTTGGCGGCCAGTGTGGCGATCGATGGCATCGCTCACGCCTCCGTTTCGTCGGGGGTGTGCACCCCGGCCGGGCGTTCCCAGAACGCCGGGCCAACCGGCTCGATGAAGTCGCCGTTGGCGACCAGGAACCCGTCCTCGTTGACCGTCAGCGGGAGCTGAGGAAGCGCGCGCGCGGCCGGTCCGAAGATCGGCTTGGCGAACTCGAGGGCGTTGAACTGCGACTGATGGCAGGGGCACAGGATGCGGTTGGTCCGCTGCTCGTAGAGCGAGGTCGGGCAACCCATGTGCGTGCAGATCTTCGAGTAGGCGAAGTAGTCGCCGTAGTTGAAGCTCTCCTGGCCGCGGCGCTTGATCACCTTGGCGGTGTCGGCCGGGCGCAGGCGGATGAGCATGACCGCGTTGCGGACGCCGCGCAGACCCATCAGCAGGGCGTGCTCGTCGCCGCGATCGGACTCGCGGAACGGGAAGACCGTCTCCATACCGCCGGCGTCGAGGTCCTCCGGGCGAACCAGGACAACGTCCTCGGGCCGTCCGGTGTCACGCCGCAGGAAGATCGTCTCGCCGGGGAAGTTGGGGCTCCACCCGGTGCGCCAGAGCGGCGAGTCGTCGCCCTCGGCCCACGGATTCTTCACCATGCCGCCGAGCGGGACGACCGCCATGACGCCGAGCGCGCCGCCACCGAAGATCAGGCTGTTGCGGATCAGCTTGCGACGACCGATCGTCGAGGTGTCCAGGGCGTCGTCCATCAGGGCGACCGTCGAACGCCGGTCGGCCTCCGACGAGCGGCCCTCGTGGCGCTGCTGGATCGAGATTTCCTCGGGGATGAACTTCTTGGTGAACAGCACCACGCCGATACCCAGCGCGAGGATCGCCAGACCCATCGTCAGACCGAGCAGCGGGGTGTACAGCGTGTAGAACCAGTAGTTCGGCTGATCGATCGACTGATATTCCCACGGCCAGAAGACGAAGACCCCGATGAACGCGATCGCCGCGATGCCGGCCAGACCGAACCAGAACGCCACCTGACGCTCGGCGCGCTTCTCGGCGCGGGTGCCGGGGACCGCCCACCGCTCGCGGCGGTAGGCGATCTCGACGTCGTCACGAGCGGTACCGAGGGCGACCAACTCGTCGCGGCTCATCGCGTCGAGTTCGTCGGTGGTGTACTCGCGGTGCGGGTCCAGGGCGGGCGACGGCGTCCCGCCGGAGCTGGTGTCCTGACTCATGTCCTGCTTCCCATCCACATCGCTGCACCGATGATCGCGACCAGGGCGATGCCCCACATGGCGAGCATTTCGGTACCGGGGCCGAACCCGCCGAGGCCGAAGCCGCCGGGCGCCTGCGTTTCCTGCGCCTGCTTGACGTAGGCGATGATGTCCATCTTCTCTTCGGGCGTCAGCTGCCGATCGGAGAACTTGGGCATGTTCTGCGGGCCGGTCAGCATCGCCAGGTAGATCTGCTGTTCGCTGGCGGGGCCGAGCGGGGGTGCGAACTTGCCGGAGGACAGCGCGCCGCCCTCACCGGTGAAGTTGTGGCACGACGCGCAGTTCATCCGGAAGAGCTCACCACCGCGGGCGATGTCGTCGCCGCGCAGCGAGGACTGGGCGATCTCGCCGTTCTCGTCGCGCACGACGGTCGGGCCGCCACCGTTGGCCTGGATGTAGGCGCCGAGGGCGTCGATCTGAGCGGCGTTGAACTTCGGTTCCTTGCGCTGCGCCTGGGCTTCCTGACGCATCATCGGCATACGACCCGACGACACCTGGAAGTAGACGGCGGCCTCGCCGACGCCGACCAGGCTCGGACCCCGGTTCTCGACACCTTCGAGGTTCATACCGTGACAGGTGATGCACGACGTGGCGTAGAGCTGCTGACCCTCACGGATCAGGGCGGCGGAATCCTGGTTCGCCTGCGCGACCTGGGCCTTGGGGGTGAGCACGGTAGCGAGCAACCCGGCGGCCAGCAGACCGGCGAGCAACAACACGAAGCTGCTGATCCGGCGGCGGGAACGCCGCTGCCGGATGCGGCCGCCGGCTCCTGATGGGGGAGATGAACTCATCTACTGTCCCTGTCGTGGGTCGGGATCGGACCGACGAAGCGACCGATCGCGGGGCTGGTGGACATACGACACGGCGGTACCTGCTGCAGGCACTACCGAATGAAGTAAATGGTCGCGAACAGGGCGATCCACACGATGTCGACGAAGTGCCAGTAGTAGGACACGACGATCGCGGAGGTGGCCTGAGCGGGCGTGAACTTGCTGACCATGGTGCGGGCGATCAGGAAGGCGAACGCGATCAGACCGCCGATGACGTGCAGACCGTGGAAGCCGGTCGTCACGAAGAACACCGAGCCGTAGGCCGAGCCGGCGAAGGTGGTGCCCTCCTGGACCAGCGCGTAGTACTCGTAGCCCTGGCCGAGCACGAAGAAGGTGCCCATGGCGAGGGTGATCAGGTACCAGCGCCGCAGCCCGAAGACGTCACCGCGCTCGGCGGCAAAAACGCCGAGCTGGCAGGTGAACGACGAGGCGATCAGCACCGTGGTGATCGGTACCGCCAACATCAGATTCAGGTGGGTCGGCGGCGGCGGCCATTCACCCACCGCCTGGGCTCTCGCCACGAAGTACATCGCGAAGAGGCCGGCGAAGAACATCAATTCGCTCGACAACCACACGATCGTGCCGACACTGACCATATTCGGCCTGTTCAGCGAGTGAATTCGCTGCGTCATCGCCGACCCCGGAGTACCTACCGCGCTCGTCACACCCAGAAGTATGACCTGTCGTAGTACGAAAAGCCCACCCGGGTGGAAGAACGGTGCGTCGCAAATGTCGTGACCCGGTCCGGGAGCGTTCGCGATGGGCCCCGACGGTCGGCGTATCGGGTGTGATCGGCCGCGGCGGCCGGCAGGCTGAACGGATGAAATCGGCAGGATGCGGCGGATGACGGCGACCGGCGACGGCGCGATGCGGCGACTGTGGGCCCGGCTGCGCGGGGCGGGCGGATCGAACCGGCTCGACCCCGACCGGGCCGACCTGGTGGTGGTCGCCTCCGGGTTCGACGACGCGGAGGCCTGCTCGACGAGCCTGGCGCGGGCGACGGGCTGGATCGCCGAGCGCCCGGTGGTACTGCGGCATCTGCTGGTGCTGCCGGGCGATGCGATCGACGACGCCGCCGCGACGGTCGCCCAGGACGGCTACCGGATCTCCCCGGCCGACCCGGCGACCGCCGGCCCCGACCCGCACCCCGGAAGCGGCCCCGACCCGCACCCCGGAAGCGACTCGGCCGCACCGCCCGGATCGACCCCGGACGGACAGCGGGTGATCTTCGAACGTGTCCAGATCCTCGACGCGCTGCACTGTTCCCAGGAGCGCTCCCGGATGGCGGGCCTCGCGCAGCGCCGCGGCGGAACCGTGCTGGGCTGGTTGGCCCTGCAGCCGCCGGTGCCGCCCGGACGCTGACCGCCCGGCCGCCGGCCGCACCGACCCCGCCGGCCGGCGGATAGGATCGCACCGTCGAATCGGCAGGGGAGAGGCAGCAATGGGCGACAGTCAGGTCGGTCGGGACCAGAGCACGACCGGGATCGAGTGGTCCTGGCCGCAGGTTCTCGGCGCGCTGACGTCGGGCCGGGACGTCGACCTCGCCGCCGCCTCGTGGGCGATGGACGAGATCATGTCCGACCGCGCCACCGACGCCCAGATCGCCGCCTTCGCCGTCGCCCTCAAGATGAAGGGCCCGAGCGTCGCGGAATTGACCGGCCTGGCCGAGGGGATGCTGGCGCATGCCGTGCCCGTGCGGACCGACCGGCCGGTCGTCGACATCGTCGGCACCGGTGGGGACCGGGCCAATACGGTCAACATCTCGACGATGGCGGCGATCGTGACCGCCGGAGCCGGGGTCGGCGTGGTCAAGCACGGCAACCGTGCGGCCAGCTCGCGCAGCGGTGGCGCCGACACCCTCGAGGCGCTCGGCGTGCGCATCGACCGGGACGCCGAGGCGGTGTCCGCGTCGTTGCAGCAAGTAGGTATCGGCTTCTGCTTCGCCAAGGTCTTCCACCCCGCGTTGCGGTTCGCGGGCCCGGTGCGCAGCCAGATCGGCGTGCCGACCGTCTTCAACGTCCTGGGTCCGCTGACCAATCCGGCGCGGCCCGCCGCCGGCCTGATCGGCTGCGCCTTCCCCGATCTGCTCGACGCGATCGCCGGGGTCTTCGCGGCGCGCGGGGCATCGGCGCTGGTGGTGCGCGGCGATGACGGCCTCGACGAGCTGACCACGACGACGACCTCCACGGTCAAGGTGGTGCACGACGGGCGCGTCGATCAGCTGACCCTCGACCCGACCGTCGTCGGTATTCCGCTGTCGACGCCCGAGGCGCTGCGCGGCGGCGACGCCGACGAGAACGCGCAGATCGCTCGGCGGCTGCTCGCCGGGGAGACCGGACCGGTGCGCGACGCGGTCATCCTCAACGCCGGTGCGGCGATCGCCGCGGCCGGCGGGCTCGCCGGGGACCCGGTGGCCGATATCGCCGCGGGCATCGCGCGGGCGGCGGACAGTATCGACTCCGGAGCAGCCGACGCGCTGTTGAAGAAGTGGGTCGCGGTCGGCTGAGCCCGCATCCGGGTCGCGATCAGTCGGCCCGGTCGCGCTCGCGTTCGATCGACGCGGCGGCCGCGGCGCGATCACACCAGGCACGGCGGCGCTCGGCCGAACGGATCGGTTCCAGGTAGCCCGGCTCGCTGCGCACGATCCGCGTGCCCGGGGTGAGGATCCAGCGCCGCAGGATCGCGACCTCCTCGACCGTTGCCCCCCGCAGCGGTCCGTCGTCGGGGCGAATCGTGCGCGCGCTCGCGGTCAACAGCTCGACCACGGGCATCGGTGCGACGCCGACCGGCGCCACCCCGGCGGAGGCGAGTCGGCCGTAGCGGATCACCGCGAACTCCCAGCCCCCGCCGACCGGTCGCGCGGCGACCAACTCGGAGAGCTGCGCGAGCGCGGCGAGCCCGTGCAGGCGGCCGAGCGTGCGCGTCAGTACTGTCACCCGATCGCGCAGCCGCGCGGCGCTCTCGAACAGTTCGCCCGCCACGAGCCGGTCGAGGCCGCCGACCAGATCGGCCAGAACGGCGTCGTCGGTACCGGCCACCAATGCCGCGAAGGCGTCGAGCGCCGCCCGATACTGCTCGTCGTCGCGGCCGACCGCCGGGCAGCCGCCCACCGGGGCGGTCGGGCACCGGTGGCCGGCCATCGAGCGGGGCGATGTGCGGCAGGTGCGCAATCCGAGCCGCTCGGACAGCAGTGCGGCGATATCGGCGGCCGCCGCCCGGTCGCGGAACGGCCCGAGGCCGCCGACCTCCGGCGTCCGGGTGGTGCGCAGCCGCGGCAGCCGCTCGTCGGTCGGCGCGACCCACCAGCCGCGCCGCGGCCGTTTGGACCGCCGGTTGTAGGGCGGCTGATGAGCGCTGATCAACTGCAGCTCGCGCACGGCCGCCTCGAGCGAGTGGGCACATTCGACGTGGTCGACCCGCTGGGCCAGCTCGACCATCTCGCGCATCCGTCCCCGGGTCTCCGAACCGGTGAAGTAGGTACGCACCCGCCGCCGCAGATCGGTCGAGGTACCGACGTAGAGCACCTCGTCGCCGGGACCGCGGAAGAGGTAGACACCCGGTGCGGCGGGTAGGTCGGCGGCGAGGAAGCGTTTCGAGCGCACCCGCGGCCCCACGGCCGGCAGATAGTCGACCAACTCCGCGTAGCTGTGCACGCCCTGATTGCCGACCCGCTCGAGCAATGCGTGCAGGACGTCGACGGTCGCCCGGGCATCGGCCAGCGCGCGGTGGTTCGGTTCGGTCCGGGCCCGCAGCAGCCGGGAGAGCGCCGACAGCCGCACCGAGGGCGCCTCGTCGCGGGTCAGCACCCGCCGGGCCAGCCGCACGGTGCACAGGACCCGCGGTTTCGGCCAGGGCAGCCCCATGGCCCCGGCGGCGGCGGTCAGGAAGGCGATGTCGAACCGGGCGTTGTGGGCGACCAGGACGGCGCCGCGGGCGAATTCCAGGAAGGAGGGGAGCACCTGCTCGATGCGCGGCGCGCCGACCACCATCGCGGTATCGATGCCGGTCAGCTCGGTGATGTGGACCGGAACGGCGCGCTGCGGGTCGACCAGCGTGGCCAACTCGCCGATCACCTCGCCGCCGCGAACCTTGACCGCGCCGATCTCGGTGATCGCGTCGGCGGTCGGGCTGCCGCCGGTCGTCTCCAGGTCGACGACCACGAAGGTGGTGTGGAAGAGCGACTCGTCGAGATCGTCGAAGGCCAATTGGCCGCCGTCTCGTCGTCGCTGGGCCCCGGGCGTCACTCGCGTCACGGTAGGCGTGGCCACCGACGAGAAGTTTCTCGGCGGAATCGGCAGCCGGTTGTCTGTCGGAGGTGCCCGATACGGTCTCGTTCGTCCGGTCAACGCCGGAGATTCGTAGAGTGAGACGAGGATCACATGATTGTCGACTGTGGTGATTGCGTGATGCGTAACAAGGCGTGCGCCGACTGTGTCGTCGGTGTGCTGCTCGGCGTTCCCGAGGTGGTGTCGGGGGCCGAGGAGGGGGCCCCGTCGGCCGCCGGCTCGTGGTATCCCGCGATGCCGCTTCAGCAGGACGAACGCGATGCGATGGCCGCTCTGGCCGAGGGAGGATTGGTCCCGCACCTGCGGCTGGTCACCCGTACCGAACCGGATGCGACTACGGAATGCGTTGCGCCACGGGCAAAAGGACGAACACGCCGCATCGGCTAGACCGATGGAAGGTTTCCGTGCGCCACGCCGGGGGAGAGGCTCGACAAAGCCGATCCCTCTTTCGTAACCTTTTCGAGACCTTCCGGGTGACGCATCGACGATCCGTCGATGCCCGAGGGTCACCGCCTCACCGGCGCGCTCGGGGAAGGGCGCGGCGGACCGGTATTCCATTCATGAATGGGGTACATTCCGGCGATCACGATTGAGTGATCGTCGGGCGATGCGGGAGAGGGATCCAACCGGAACCCTCTCGTGACATCCGAACGGTCGGCGGCTCGAGAAGAGAACGGAGTGCTCCTTTCGTGGGTAAACACCGCAAACCGAGTGCGACAGTGCGACCTGTCCGCCAGGCCCTGTTCGCTGGTGCCCTGACCGCCGGCGCGGCTACGACCGCTGCCATTCCCGCGGTTGCCGCCCCGGTCGACACGCCTTTCGGGACGATCGAGGTTCCCGACGAGATCGCCGGTGCGATTCAGTCGATCCAGCCTCCCGCCGCGCCCGGTGCCCCGGCCCCGTTTGCCGCGCCCCAGATCGCCGCGCCTCCGATCGAGACGATCGCGCAGCGCGCCGTCGATGCCGCGATGGCGCAGGTCGGCAAGCCGTACGTCTACGGCGCCAACGGCCCCAACGCCTTCGACTGCTCCGGCCTCATGCAGTTCGCGTACCAGCAGGCCGGTCTGAGCATCCCGCGCACCAGCTACGACCAGGCGCGCGCCGGTTCCCCGGTCTCGCTCTCGTCCCTGCAGCCCGGTGACGTGGTCTCCTTCTACAACGGTGGCCACAGCGCGATGTACATCGGCAACGGCATGGTTGTGCACGCCTCGACCTCCGGAGTCCCGGTCAAGACGGCCCCGCTGTCGTCGATGCCCGCCGACGGAGCCGTCCGCTTCTGATCGCGCCTCGACCGGGTCCGATCTTCGGCCGGTTGGTGAGTGCTGCCTCCGGAATTGGGTTCGCTGTCGGTTTATCCCGGCGTGGACGTTCCGCGCGTTCGGGCATCGTCCGCATATCGGTGAACCGGTGCGCGATTCGCCCCACTTCCCGGTGTGACCGCCGGGTGCCGCCCGTGGGCCGAATGTCGCTTTGCTAAGGTCCGACAAGCACCGTGGGGGCTCGGTGGTCGGAAGAGATGTTGTCGTCGATGACGTCTCGGTGAGTGAAGATCGGAGTCAGCCTTCAGTGAGTGCTTCGGGCACGCGGCGCAGCGCCGCCCGCGTCGGCGTCCTGGGGGCGATCCTGGCGATTTCTGCCACCGGCATCGTCCATGCGCCGGTTGTAGGCGCCCAGCCGGTCGCGATCGACAGCGCTCAGGAAGCCACCGATCGTCTCGCCGAACTCGGTCACGAGTCCGCGACGACCAATGAACAACTGCTGCAGGCGCAGGACCGTTTGACCGCCGCCCGCGACGACGAGCAGCGGGCGACCGATCAGCTCGCGGCGGACGAGGCCGCGGTGGCCGACGCCGGGGCCCGCATCGAGCAGATGCGGCCCGAGATCGATCGCATCGTCGCCGCGAACTACCAGGGCGCGCGCACCAACCGCCTCTTCGCGGTCATGGTCAGCGATTCGCCGCAGCAGCTGCTCGACCAGATGTCGGTCCTCGACGTCGTGTCCCACCGGGTGACCTCCCAGTTGGCACAGTTCGCGCAGGCGTCCAGCGATGCGCGCGCCGCCGAGGACGCCTCGCAGGCCTCGGCCGACGCCGCCCGCGTGGCCACGGAAGCCGCACAGCGCACCGCGGACGAATTGCAGGCCAAGCAGGACGAGTTGCACGGGCAGATCGCCGAGGTCATCGCGGCTTATGCGGCCTTGACCGGCGATCAGCAGGCGGCCTACGCCGGCACCCTCGTGCCGCCCGGGGTGAACGTCGACGACATCCTCGGCCGGCTGATGCCCGGCGCGAATACCTCGGTCCTGCAGGCGGCGTTGACCCAGCTGGGCAAGCCGTACGTCTGGGGTGCCACGGGGCCGGACGGTTTCGACTGTTCCGGACTGATGCAGTGGGCCTATGCCCAGGTGGGCAAGCAGATCCCGCGCACCAGCCAGGCGCAGGCCGCCGGTGGCATCCCGGTGAGCCAGGCCGACCTGCAGCCGGGCGACATCGTCGTGTTCTATCCGGGCCAGACCCACGTCGGCATGTACGCCGGCAACGGCAACATCGTGCACGCGTCGACCTTCGGCGTTCCGGTCAAGGTGCAGTCGATGGCCGGCATGCCGTTCAACAGCGCACGGCGGTACTGATCCGTCCGGGACGTGTCCCGACGGCGGCGATCCTGGTGATCGCCGTGACGGTGACCGGTTGCGGTGCGACCGCCCCGACCTCCACCGCCCCGAACTCCGCTGCCTCGAACTCAGCTGCCTCGAACTCCACCACGGCGGAGCAGACCACCACCGAGGTCTCCGCCTTCGAGCGGGACCGGCGGGCCGGGGTCGAGGACCTGCTCGACCGGTGGGCGACGGCGCTGCGCGCGGCGGACCACGACGGCATCCGTGATCTGATCGATCCGGCGGCCTCCCCGCAGTTCGTCGACGAACAACTCGCGCGCGCGGACGCGCTCACCGCCGTCGACTTCGACAGCTTCTCCTACGCGATCGTCGACAGCCCGGAGATCCCGGTGCCGCCGCCGATCGCCGCCGGAGTATCGGCGACCGACCTCTGGGCCCCCGACATTCGGCTCGACTAC
The DNA here is from genome assembly GCF_001552615.1 of Millisia brevis NBRC 105863. Lineage (GTDB taxonomy): Bacteria > Actinomycetota > Actinomycetes > Mycobacteriales > Mycobacteriaceae > Millisia > Millisia brevis. The sequence goes on along the minus strand of NZ_BCRN01000007.1, from coordinate 78,981 downwards.
GCGATCGCCGGCAGCGACGCGGCGCCCGCCGCCCTGCCGGTCGCCCCGGTCGTCACCCGGCACGGCGACCGCTGGTATCTGCTGTCGGACTCCGCCCTCGACGACTACGGCCGCCGGACCCACCCCGCGCCCTGGGACTTCGGCCCGGTGGTCGTCGAACGCGTCCCGGCGCCCGGGTCGGACGGCGAGGTGTCCACGATCATCGGACACGCCGACCGGCAGGCCGAGATCGACGCCCTCGCCGCGCAGCTGACCACCGCGGTCCCCGCGGTGACCGATATGTGGGGGACCGACTGGGCGCAGCGCGCGGTCGTCTTCGTCGCCTCGACCCCCGAGGAGTTCGACGGGCTCGTCTCCGGCGGAGACGGCAGCACCGATGCGTCGCTTGCCGCGGCGACCATCACCGACCCGATCACCCCCGGCACCGCGCCCACCGGGCAGCGCATCGTCTTCGGACCCCGGGCGGCGGACGAGTTCACCGACCGCAGCCGTGCGACGGTCCTGCGCCACGAACTGACCCATGTCGCCGCGCGGTCGGCCACCGGCGAGGGGGCGCCGCTGTGGCTGCTGGAGGGATTCGCCGACTACACCGCCTACCGCGGTCGAGGATTCGACTTCGCCGAGATCGCCCCGACCCTGCGCGGGGTGGTGCGCGAGCACGGGGCGCCGACCGTGCTGCCCAACGATGCCGCCTTCGGCGCCGGCGGGACGGCCGCCGCCCTGGCGTACGAGTCGGCCTGGTCGGTCGCCGACTATGTGGCGCAGCGCTATTCGGAGGCTTCGCTGCTCGACCTCTACCGTTCCCTCGCCCGCGGCCCGCTCGACCCGGCCGTCTTCGACGCCACCCTCGAACGCCTCTTCGGCACCACCGCGCGCGGATTCGTGGCCGACTGGGGCGCCCGGGTCGCCGCGGAAGCCGCCATCGGAAACTGACCCGCGTCGCGGCTTCGGCGGCCGGGCAGTACGGTCGGTCCTCGTGCACCGTACGTTGCTGGTGACCAACGACTTCCCGCCGCGACCGGGCGGGATTCAGTCCTATCTGCACAGCTTCGCGTCGCTGCTGCCGCCCGAGCAGCTCGTTGTCTACGCGCCGCGCTGGCGCGGCGACAGCCACCTGCGCTTCGACGCCGAACAGAAGTTCGAGGTCGTCCGGCATCCGACGACGCTGATGCTGCCCGAGCCGTCGGTGGCGCGGCGTGCGGCGCGACTGGTGCGCGAACACGACTGCCATACGGTCTGGTTCGGTGCGGCCGCCCCCCTCGCGGTGCTCGGCCCCGCGATGCGGCGGGCCGGGGCGCAGCGGGTGGTCGCCTGCACCCACGGTCACGAGGTGGGCTGGTCGATGATCCCGCCGGCGCGAGCGGTGCTGCGCCGGATCGGCAACACCGCTGACGTGATCACCTACGTCAGCCGATATACCCGCGGCCGGTTCGCCTCGGCCTTCGGACGCCATGCGGCGCTGGAGTATCTGCCGCCGGGCGTCGACACCGACCGTTTCCATCCGGATCCCGAGGCGCGCGAGCGGCTGCGCGCCCGCTACGGGCTCGGCGATCGCCCCACGGTGCTGTGTTTGTCTCGGCTGGTCCGCCGGAAGGGCCAGGACCAGCTGATCCGGGCCCTGCCGCAGATCATCTCCCGGGTGCCGGACGCCGTGCTGGTCATCGTCGGCGGCGGGCCGGACGCCGACCGCCTGCGGGCGCTGGCCGCCGAGCACCACCTCGACGACGACAACGTCGTGTTCACCGGTGGGGTCCCGGCCGAGGAGTTGGCCGCTCACCACACGATCGCCGACGTCTTCGCGATGCCCTGCCGCACCCGCGGCGGCGGCCTCGACGTCGAGGGTCTCGGCATCGTCTTCCTCGAGGCGTCCGCGACCGGTGTGCCGGTGGTGGCCGGCGACTCCGGCGGCGCCCCGGAGGCGGTGGTCGACGGGAAGACCGGCACCGTGGTCGATGGGCGCGATGTCGAGGAGATCACCTCGGCGATCGTCGATCTGCTGCTCGACCCGCAGCGGGCCGCGAAGATGGGCGCCGCCGGACGCGAGTGGGTGCTCGACCGCTGGCGGTGGACCGACCTGGCGGCGCGGCTCGAACGCATGCTCTGAGCGGTTCGCCGGCGGCAACCCGGTCGGGGGTTCGCCCGCGGGCGGCCGCCGCGGTATGCCAAGCTGCACCGATGAGCACGATTCAGATCGCCGACCAGACCTTTGTGGCCGCGCCCGCCGCCGCGGTCGCCGCCTATGTCGCCGATCGGTCCCGGTGGGCGCGGTGGTGGCCCGATCTGGTGCTCAGCGTCCGGGAGGACCGCGGCCCGGCAGGCATCCGCTGGTCGGTCGGGGGCGCCCTGGACGGCACGATGGAGGTCTGGCTCGAACCGATCCTCGACGGCGTGATCTTCCACTACTTCGTCCATGCCGAACCGGCTGCACCGCTGGCCGACCCGGTGGCGGACGTGCGCCGGCGCCGCATCGCCGGAAAGCGGGTGTCCTTCGGAGCCAAGCGAATCCTCGAGGACGGTCGGGCGGCAGGCGAGCCGGCGGCGGTAGGGTAAGGACGTTCGGGAGCGCGTCTCCCGCACGCTGTGCCGCCGGCGAGAACGAGGAGGATCGAGGCGACGATGGCCGAGAGCACGACCAGGTCGATTGTGGTGGCCGCGGCCGCCCCGGAGGTCATGGCGGTCATCGCCGACTTCCCGGCCTACCCGGACTGGGTGAATGCCGCGTCGACCGTCGAGGTCCTGGACACCCTGCCGGACGGGCGCGCGCACCGCGTGCGCTTCGTGCTGGACGCCGGGATGGTCAAGGACACCTTCGAACTCGAATACGACTGGGCCTCCGACGGGTGCAAGGTCTCCTGGAAGCTGGTATCCGGTGGGATGCAGAAGTCCCAGGACGGCTCGTACACCCTGGTCGAGACCGACGCCGGCACCGAGGTGACCTATGAACTCGCCGTCGATCTGACCGTGCCGATGATCGGCATGTTCAAGCGCAAGGCGGAGAAGGTGATCACCGATACCGCCCTGAAAGAGCTGAAGAAGCGTGTGGAGAGCCTCGGACAGCCGACGTCCGAGGCCGATGCGGAAGCCTGAGGTCGACGGCTGACGAATACCGGCCGCCTGTGCGTCGTCATCGGCAAGGGCGGCGTCGGCAAGAGCACGGTCGCGGCTGCTCTCGCCCTCGCGGCCGCGCGACGCCGGCAGCGAGTTCTGGTGGTCTCCTTCGACATCGGGCATTCTGTCGCGGAGATCTTCGGGGTCGCCACCGGCGCCAAGGTCGTCCCGGTGACCGAGAACGTCGACGTGCTGCGCATCGATCCGACCGCCGTTGTCGATGATCTCTATCGTTCGGTGCATCGGATGCTCGCCCCGGCTGCCGCCCACCACCGACTCGGCGTTCGCGTGCCGGATCCGCGCGAGTTGATCGTCGCACCGGGGGCGGCCGACCTCGCGTCACTCGACCGACTGGCCGGCTGCGTCGCGGACGACCGCTGGGATCTGGTGATCCTCGACGCGCCGCCCACCCAGCAGTGGTTGACCCTGGTCGCCGTCCCCGAGGCGGTCGTCGGCTACCTGGAAGGCATTTGGCCGCAACATCTTCGGGTGGCCGCCGGGGTGGGGACCGATGTGCGCGCCATCGTGCTGGTCGCCGTCCTCGAGCAGATCAAGAAGGCCGCCGACCGGGTGGTGGCGATGCTGGCGCGCGCGGAGGCGGTGCTGGTCACCACCGGCGAGCGGGCCGCGCGATCGGAGAGCGCGATCCTCGCCTCCGCCGCCGGCCTCTACGGAATGACCTTGCGCGGGGCGGTGATCAACCGGGTCCTGCCCAACCTGTCGGGGGCGAGCGTGCCGCTGGTCGGCGCCCATCCCGCGGTGTTCTGGTACGAGGCCATTCGGACCGATCGTTCGCACGGTCTCGACCCGGAGCGGGCCGGTCGACATTTCGCCGAGGTCGTCTCCCTGGAGCTGTCCGCATACGAGCCGGTAGGGTTGGCCCTTCTGGAGCCCCTCGCCGATCGGCTGGTGCCGCTGGCGGAGCCGGCCGGCGACGGACCGGGCGCCGGAGGCATCACCGTACGGTTGGTGTCCGGCTCGGGCCTGGAGTCCCGGTACGCGATGTGCATACCGCTGCCGATGGTCGACTCGCCGTCGTTGCGCGTGGGGCGAGTGGAGGATGAGGTGATCGTGTCAGCTGGCGAGATTCGTCGACGCATCCGCCTGGCGTCGGTACTGCGTCGGTGCCGAGTCGACGGTGCGCACTTCGCCGATGGCATGCTCGAGATCTACTTCCGCCCCGATCCGCAGGTCTGGCCGACGTGACCACCCCGCATGCCGACCTCGCCGACGAGTTCCGGGCGCTCGCCCGCGCGGCGCTCGAACGGATGGAACCGCTGCTGCGCGGCGCGGAGGACGACCCGGCCGCCGGGGAGCCCTGGCAGGGCTGCACCTGGTGTCCGCTGTGCGCCGCCGCCGCGCTGGTCAAGGGGGAGCGGCATCCGCTGATCACCGTGCTCGCGCGCGAGGGTGAGCATCTGCTGACCGTCCTGCGCGCCCTGCTGCACGATCATGCCGCCGAGGCGCACGGATTCGCGCCGTCCGATCCCCACGCGGCACCTCCGTCCGATCCCTACGCCGCCGCGCCGTCCGACCCCCACGCGGCCCCGCCGTACGCGGCCACGCCGCCCGGGCCGTTCGCGGACGGGGCGAATCACGCCGGCGATGTCCGGTCCACCGGTCGCGACCCCGACGAGGCGCCGACCGACCGTTCGCACGGACCGGGCGCCACCAACGGCGCCGCGACCGCGGGTGCGAGGTATACCGAACCGCCGGGCAGCGCCGGCTACGAACCGATTGAGGTGACGATCGACGATGGCTCGGCCGGAGTCTGACCGGCCGACAACCGACATCCCGACCGACGCGACGACGCGTCTGTCGATCGGTGTCGATATCGGCGGCAGCAATATCCGCGGTGCGCTGGTCGACTCGGTCGGCGCGGTCCACACGGTGATCGCAGAGGCGACACCGGACACGGTGAAGGAACTCGACGACACCCTGACCGTCGTCATCGAACGGCTGGTCGCCGACCAGCCCGCCGGGACGGTCGTCGGGGTCGGCCTGGCGGTCGCCGGCTTCCTGGATCGCGATCGTCGCATCGTGCGCTTCGCCCCGCACCTGCCGTGGGTCGACCGGCCGGTCGGCGAGATCCTGGCCGACCGTTGGGGTCTGCCGGTCCTGCTGGAACACGACGCCAACTCCGCCGGGTGGGCGGAGTATCGGCACGGCGCGGCGGCCGGGGCCCGGGTCGGGGTGGTCGTCACGATCGGCACCGGCATCGGTGCGGCGCTGTTGGTGGACGGCGAACTCTTCCGCGGCGCGCACGGCGTCGCCCCGGAACTCGGTCACCTCCAGGTGGTCCCCGGCGGTCGGCGCTGCCCCTGCGGCAAGCGCGGCTGCCTCGAGCGGTACTGCAGCGGAACCGCCCTGGTCGACACGGCCACCGAGTTGGCGCTCGAGGGCGACTACGCCGGACCGCTCGCGCAGACCCTGCGCGCCGCTCGCGGTGGTGTCGTCGGCCGGGATGTCGTCTCCGCCGCCGACGCGGGCGATCCGCTCGGTGTCGACACGATGCACCGCTTCGGTGACTGGCTGGCGGTCGGCCTGGCGTCGGTGGTCGACGTCTTCGACCCGGACTGCATCGTGCTCTGCGGTGGGATGGCACGTCGATCGATCCGCGAACTCGGCGACGTGCAGGCCCGGCTGCGCCCCCTGGCGACCGGCGGCGCGCACCGTCCGCTTCCCGATGTGCGCCTGGGCATGTTGGGGGAGACCGCGGGTCTGATCGGTGCCGCCGACCTCGCCGCGGCGCGTTTCGGCGGCCCGTCGGTGACGGCCGCCGGCTGAGACCCCGGTCTCAATCGGCCCCCCTCGTGATCGAGGACTGGGCCGGACTGTCATTCGATCGGTACTGTCTACAGTGACGGTGCGGCCGCGACCTCGCTGGTCGTCGGCACGGGTCCGAACGGCCGGAGGAATCGCCCATGTTGTATTGGCTGTTGAAGTACGCCTTTGTCGGACCATTCATCTCGGTCTGCAACCGACCAACCGTCGAGGGGCTCGAGAACATCCCCAAGGACGGGCCGGCGCTGCTGGCGGGTAACCATCTGTCGATCGCGGACTGGTTGTTCGTGCCGCTGATGGTCCCGCGCCGGATCACCTACCTCGCCAAGAGCGAGTACTTCACCAGCCCGGGGTTCAAAGGCTGGTTGCAGCGGATCTTCTACGGCGGAGCCGGACAGGTGCCGATCGACCGCAGCGGCGCCGACGCCGCGCAGAACGCCCTGCTGACCGCCACCCGGCTGTTGGCCGAGGACAAGCTGGTGGGCCTCTACCCCGAGGGCACCCGCTCGCCCGACGGCAGGCTGTACAAGGGCAAGACCGGGCTCGCCCGCGTCGCCCTCGAGACCGGTGTCCCGGTGATCCCGGTGGCCGCGATCGGCACCGACAAGGTCTCGCCCCCCGGACCGTTCCGCTGGCACCGGCACAAGGTGACCATCAAGATCGGCGAGCCGCTCGACTTCAGCCGCTACCAGGGCCTCGGCGGCAACCGCTTCGTCGAGCGCGCGGTCACCGACGAGGTGATGTACGCGCTGATGCAGCTGTCCGGGCAGGAGTACGTGGACGTCTACGCGTCCACCCTGAAGAACCGCCCCAAGGATGCGGACGGCGCTTCGGCGACCTCGGCTACGCCCGAGCAGCCCCTGAATCTGCCGACGGCAGATCGTCTGCCGGAGACGAAGGCGAGCTGACCCGATCGGCCGGCCGCCCGATCAGGGCGCCGGTCGCCGGCAGGACCAGCGTCAGCACGCCGAGAAGGACATAGGTGCCGATGGTCAGCTGACCGATCAGCGGCCACCCCAGGTCGCGGCCCGGCTCCCAGCGCGACAGGATCACGTGCGGGGCGAAGGTGGTCGCCAGCACCCAGACACCCGCCCAGACGGCGGGGAAGCGCCGCCCGGTGCTGCGCGCGTCGGCGAGCAGCGCGACGATCAGCACGATCACCCATACCCAGTGGTGCGACCACGAGACCGGGGAGCAGAGCAGCCCGGCCAGGGCGACCGCGCCGAGGCCCAGGACCGGACGGTCGGCGGCGAAGCAGCGCAGCACCGCCACGATCGTCACGGCCAGCACCACCAGGCACAGCACGAACCAGACGATCGTGCGTGCCGGTTCCGGCATGTCCATCCGGGCGAGCATGCCGGTGATCGACTGGTTGGTGACGTAGGCGGGCGTGCCGATCCGGTCGGAATTGAGCAGGGTGCGGCTGAAGTATTCGACGGTGTCGGACGGCAGCGCGACCGCCGCGAGGGCGGTCGTCGCGAGGAATCCGACGGCGGTCATCACGATCGCGCGCAGATCCCGGCGCAGCACGAAGAACAGCACGAAGGTCAGCGGCGTCAGCTTGATCGCCGCGGCGATACCCAGCAGCAGACCCCGCGGCCACAGCGTGCGCGGCAGCAGACAGTCCGCGACGATCATCAGCATCAACAGCAGATTGATCTGTCCGAAGTCGAGCGTCGAGACGACCGGCTCGAGCAGCAACGCCACCGCCAGCACCACCGTCCCGACCCGCCACCGATCCTGCGGATCGACGCCGACGGCGGCCACGACCAGGGCGACCACCAGGGCCAGGGCGATCAGCGACAGGACGGTGATCAGCACGCTCGCGGCGGCCAACGGCATCCACGCGAACGGCAGGAAGAGGATCGCCGCGATCGGCGGATAGGTGAACGGCAGCCCCAGGCCGACCCGGGTGGGCGGCAACTGCCCGTAGAGCGGATTCCCGTCGGCGAGCATCCCGGCGCCGAGCCGGTAGACGTCCACGTCGATGCGGTAGGGGATACCCCACACCCGCAGCGGCGGCAGGCCGACCAGGCTGTGGATCACCGCACCGGCGATGACCACCACGGCGAGGGCCAGCAGGGCGGTGGGTACCCGGATCCGGCCGAGGACGGGGGTCTGCACATCAATTCCTTCGCCGGGACATTATGGTCGTTCGGTGCGCTTTTTCTACGACTGCGAGTTCATCGAGGATGGTCGCACAATCGACTTGGTATCGATCGGAGTGGTCGGAGAGGACGGCAGCGAGTACTACGCGATTTCCACGGAGTTCGACCCCGGTCGGGCCGGTCCGTGGGTGCGCGCCAATGTGCTCTCGAAACTCCCGTCGCCGGCGTCGCCGCTGTACCGCAGCCGCAGCCGGATCCGCGACGAACTCCACGAGTTCCTGACCGCGGACGGTCAGCCCGAGTTGTGGGCGTGGGTCGCCGCGTACGACCATGTCGCGTTGTGCCAGCTCTGGGGGTCGATGGTCGACCTGCCCCGACAGCTCCCGCGCTATACCCGCGAGCTCAAGCAACTGTGGGACGAGGCGGGCCGACCGGAGCTGCCCCGGCCGCCCCTCGACGCCCACGACGCGCTCGCCGACGCGCGACACAACCTCGCCAAGTACCAGGCGATCGTCGCGGCGCGGCGCTGGTAGTCGTCGCGGCGTGGCGCCGGTGGATGGCCGCTCGGCGTGTGCGGCCCGGCCCGCACGAGCCCGCCGAACCGGCCGTGCGACCGGTTCGGCTCCGCGGGGCGAATCCCGCCGGCCGGGCCCCGGCGGTCGGGTGGCGCACGGGGACTGGGGATTCGCCGATCGGGCGGTGCGTATCCTGGTCCCGTGAACTGGACCGTCGACGTGCCAATCGATTCCCTGCCCGAGCTGCCGCCGTTGTCGTCGGAGCTTCGCAAGCGCCTCGATCACGCGCTCTCCCGCCCGGCCGTACAGCAGCCGAGTTGGGATCCGGGTCAGGCCGCGTCGATGCGCACGGTGCTCGAATCGGTACCGCCGATCACGGTGGCCGAGGAGGTCGAGCAGCTGTCCGACCAGCTCGCCGCCGTCGCCAACGGAGAGGCCTTCCTGCTCCAGGGCGGCGACTGCGCCGAGACCTTCGCCGACAACACCGAGCCGCATATCCGCGGCAATGTCCGCACCCTGCTGCAGATGGCGGTCGTGCTGACCTACGGCGCCTCGATGCCGGTGGTCAAGGTCGCCCGCATCGCCGGCCAGTACGCCAAGCCCCGCTCGGCGGATCTCGACTCCCTCGGCCTGCCCAGCTACCGCGGCGACATGGTCAACTCCTTCGCTCCGGACGAGAAGACCCGCGTCCACGACCCCTCCCGCCTGGTGCGCGCATACGCCAACGCCAGCGCCGCGATGAACCTGGTGCGCGCCCTGAGCAGCGCCGGACAGGCCGACCTGCACAAGGTGCACGACTGGAACCGCGAGTTCGTCAACTCCTCGCCGGCCGCCGCCCGCTACGAGGACCTCGCCGCCGAGATCGATCGCGGTCTGCGCTTCATGGACGCCTGCGGCGTCGTCGACCCGAACCTGAAGACCGCCACCATCTACGCCAGCCACGAGGCGTTGGTGCTCGACTACGAGCGCGCGATGCTGCGCCTCAAGGACGACGGCACCGAGCAGAAGCTCTACGACCTGTCGGCGCACTTCCTGTGGATCGGTGACCGTACCCGCCAGCTCGACGGCGCGCACATCGCCCTCGCCGAGCTGATCGCGAACCCGATCGGCCTCAAGATCGGCCCGAGCACCACCCCGGATATGGCCGTCGAGTACGTCGAGCGCCTCGACCCGAACAACAAGCCCGGCCGCCTGACGCTGATCTCGCGGATGGGCAACGGCAAGGTGCGCGACGTGCTGCCCGCGATCGTCGAAAAGGTCGAGGCCACCGGCCACCGGGTGATCTGGCAGTGCGATCCGATGCACGGCAACACCCACGAGTCGTCCACCGGCTACAAGACCCGCCACTTCGACCGGATCGTCGACGAGGTGCAGGGCTACTTCGAGGTGATGCGCGGCCTGGGCGCCCACCCCGGCGGCATCCACGTCGAGCTGACCGGTGAGCACGTCACCGAATGTCTCGGTGGCGCCGAGGACATCTCCGACCTCGACCTGGCCGGCCGCTACGAGACCGCCTGCGATCCGCGGCTGAACACCAAGCAGTCCCTCGAGCTGGCCTTCCTGGTCGCGGAGATGCTGCGCGGCTAGACCCGCCGTTCCGGTCGGGTCACGCGCCCGGCCGGAACGCGATCAGCCGGCGACCAGGATCGTCACCGCCGTTCCGGGAGCCACCATCGTCCCGGCCGACGGCTCCGAACCGGTCACTCGGCCGGGTGTGACGTCGGCCGCCGGGACGATCCGTTCCCCGGCCGAGGTGAGCTGTTCGAGTTCGAGCGCGAAGCGCGCGTCGTCGGTGTTGAGGCCCCGCAGGCTCGGCACCGCCACCGCGATGGCGGCCGCCTCGACGGTCGGCTGCTGCCCCTGCGCCTGCGTCTCCACCGGTACCGGAGCCTCCGTTGTCACCGGCTCGGGCGCCGCATTCTGTGTGGCAGGTTCCTGCTGCGTGTTCGGCTCGGCCCGCGTGGCGGGCGCCGACGCCGACTGGGTCGTCTCCGGGGCGCCGCTGAGGACCAGTCGCACCTCGCTGCCGACGTCGACCGTCGTCCCCGGTGGGGGATCGAGGGCCACCACCACGCCGTCCGGCACGCCGGGGCTGACCCGTCGTTCACCGTCGACGGCGTTGAGCCCGCGCTCGGTCAGCAGATCGCGCACGGTGTCGGTGCTCGGGGTGCCCTGAATCTGCGGCACGGTCGGCCGCCCCTTCGACACCAGGATCTCGATCGTCGAGCGGGTGGTGCGGGTGCCCTCGCGCGGATCGGTGCCGATCACCCAGCCCGCGGGCACGGTGTTGTCGTACTGTTCGCGCTGCCGGCTGTCGTAGCCGGCCGACTGCAGCGTCGACGCGGCCGTTCCCGGGTCCATATTGCTCACCCGCGGCACCGCCTGGAAGGTGCCGACGCCGAGATACCAGCCGCCGACGGCGAGACCGGCGGCCAGCATGAACACCACCGCCAGCCAGATCGCGATCGCCTGTCGGCCGCGCCGTCGGTTCTCCAGGAAGTCGGGTTCGCGCGGCCGGGGGACCTTGCGGTTGTCGCCGCGCCGCAGCTGGGTCGAGCGCTGCTCCGACTGGCGGTCCTCCTCCGCCGGCGGTTCGGCGCCGGCGCGCGGGCGCACCCGATGGACCGGCGGGGGGATCGTGCCGTCGTCGAAGTCGGCGAATCGCTGGGCGATGCGCATCGGCGCCGGTACCCGATAGGTGGGCAGCTCGAGCTGCTGGGTGATCGAACCGAGCGCCGCGGACATCGCCCCGGCATCGGGGAAACGATCCTCCGGATTGGGGGCCGTCGCCTGCAGGACGAAGTCGTCGAACAACTCCGGCACATCCTGCTGCGCGGCACTGCTCGGCGGCGGCACCTCCCGGTCGATGCGGGCGAAGGCGATCGCCAACGACGAGTCGCCCTCGAACGGGGTCTCCCCGGTCAGCAGCTCGTAGGTCAGGATGCCGGCGGAGTAGACGTCGCTGCGGGCGTCGGCCCGACCGGACGACACCTGCTCCGGCGACAGATAGGCGGCGGTGCCGAGGATGACGCTGTTGGAGGTCACATTCGCCGCGGCCACCGCGCGCACCAGACCGAAGTCGGCGACCTTGACCGCGCCGTCGTAGGAGATCAGCACGTTCTCCGGCTTGATATCCCGGTGCACCAGACCCGCCCGGTGCGCCACCGCGAGGGCGTCGAGCACCGGCTGCATCACCGCGACCACCGCGTGCGGCGGCATCGGCCCGCGCTCACGCAGCAATTCGCGCAGCGTGCCGCCCTCGACCAGCTCCATCACTATGAACGCCAGGTCGTGATCGCGGCCGTGGTCGTAGACCGCCACCAGACCGGGATGGTGCAGCCGGGCCACCGCCAAGGCCTCGAACTCGAACCGGGCCAGGAACTGCGGGTCGGCGGCAAACGCCGGATCCATCACCTTGATCGCCACCGGCCGATTGAGCCGAACATCGAGCGCGCGAAAGACGGTGGACATGCCGCCGCGGGCGATCAGTTCGTCGATGCGATACCGACCATCCACCAGGGTGCCGACGAGTCCTCGGCTCGCTGTCATCGTCTGCGGAGCGCTCTCTGTTCGTTCGCCGAAGCTGTGGGTGTCCTGACGCATGGGGGCCCTAACGTTCGGTCGACGAGAGCGACCCCCTGGAACGATCGTAGCCGGCGGCACCGACCGCGGGCGCGGGGAACGAGCGGTACGGCCTGCGGGCGTGTCGCCCGGTCGCGGGCATCGGCGATTCCCGCGACGGCCGGCGGGACGCTAACGTGGCAGGTGTGAGTCCATTGCCGGTCTGTGAGGACGTGCTGTCCCCGGACGAGGAACTTGTTCCGTTGACCGATATCGCGGCCCGCATGGGACTGCCGGTCAGTCGGGTCCACCAGATGATTCGGGACGGCAAGGGGCTGGCGATTCGGCGCGACCGGATCGTCGGGGTGCCGCGCACCCTGCTCGACGACGACTACGAATTCATCAAGCATCTGTCCGGGGTGATCACCGTCCTGCGCGACGGTGGCTTCGAGGACAGCGAGATCCTCGCCTGGATCTACCGGCCCGACGACGTCCTCGGGGCGACCCCGGTCTCGGTCCTGCACAGCCAGCTCGCCCGCGACGTCATCCGACGCGCCCAGGTGATGGCGTTCTGACCGATCCGGTCGCGGTTTCTTTCGCGCCGGGTCGTCTATCCGCCGACGGGCGCCGAGCGGTCGGCGTCCGAGCGGTCCGGTTCCTGCGGGGCGGTTCCGAATAGGCGCCGCAACCGCAGCGGGTCGACGTGATGCAGCGAGCGCGCGGCGAGCACCGCGACAGCGGTCGCGACCAGCACATGCGGCAGCGAGTAGAGCCCGTGTGAACCGTCGGGGTTGAAGATCACCATCAGCCAGGTCGACAGGCCCACCAGGATCGTCAGCGTGCGCGGCGTCAGCGGCACACAGGCGGTCAGTGCCAGCGGCCAGGAGTAGTACCAGGGCAGGCTCGCCGGCGACAGGATCACCACGGCGACCAGGCAGACCAGGATGCCGCGGGTCGCGTCCAGGGGGGTGCCGCGGAAACGCCACCACGCCCACACCATCACCACCGGCAGGATCGCCCCGCAGATCAGCCGGGTGACGTCGAGGACCTGCTCGAGGTGCAGATCGGCGAACCACGACGTCCCGACGGTGACGATATGGGCCAGGATCGTCGGCAGCGACAGCCAGTTGATGATCTTCTGCGACCCCGACAGCGCCGTCAGCCAGCCGATACCGACGCCGGCGGCCAGCGAGACCGCGACGAAGACCACGCCGAAGAGGGCCAACGAGGAGCCGAGTGCGCGCAGGAAGAGCACCGGCGTCGCGGTGGTATTGCCCTTGCGTTCGCGCAGATGGGCGACCCAGATCCACACGACGAAGGGCAACGCCACGGCGGCGGTCGCCTTGACCGCGACGCCGAGGGTGATCGTCAGGACCGCGGCGCTGTGCTTGCCGTCGAGGGCCAGCGCGATGCCGGCGGTCATCAGGCCGACCATCAGCATCTCGTTGTGCACCCCGCCGACCAGGTGGATCAGCACCAGCGGGTTGAGCACCGCCAACCACACGACCGTCCTCGGATCGGTGCGGAAGTGTCGGCAGATCCGCACGATGCCCCAGACCGTCAGGATCGGGCCCGGCAGCATCAGGAAGCGCATCGCGATCGTGCCGGCGATCATGTTGTCGCCGAAGACGGTGGTGACGCCCTGCGCGAGCAGCAGGAACGCCGGGCCGTAGGGCGCGGTGGTCGCGATCCACACCGGGCTGACGTTGTCGAGCAGTAGGCCGGGGTTCGCGACCGGTCCGACCAGGTAGGGGTCGAATCCGTCGCGCAGCAGCGCGCCCTGCGCGAGATAGGAGTAGGCGTCCCGGCTGAACAGCGGCACCGCGACCATCAACGGCGCCATCCACGCCGCGCCGATCCGGCACAGCCGGCGCACCGGGTACCCGCCGTCCGGCAACGCCCGACCCAATCGCACCCAGGCGATCAGGTTGAGTCCGACACCGGTCCACAACAGGATGATCGCGATGATCAGGCCGTGGCCGAAGCGCAGCCAGGACAGGTTGGCCGCTTCGAGGACCGGGTCGGTGCGGGTGATCGCGCCGACACCGAGACCGCCGACCGCGACGAGGGTCGTGCCGATCGTTCCCAGGGGACCGGGGGCGCCGAGCCGCGTGCGCAGGCGTCGCCGGCCGGAGGGGATCTCGGAGGTCCGTACCTCGACCGCGTCGACGTGTGCGGTCGGGTCGGAGGAATCGGGATCGTGCGCCGGGGAGGAGCCGGGGCGGACCGGAACGTCGGACGCCATCGTCGCTCGCCCCCTCCTTCTCGCCCTCGGCCGCAGATCTGCCTGCCGCGAAAAGGCCCGGATGGACACGTCGTTCCGCGGCGACGGCCTCCGCCGCGTGAACAGTTTACTGCCTGGCGATACTGCGGCGGGAAGCGGCGCGACCCCGCCGCGATCGGGCGATCAGGCGATCAGACGTCGGGCGGCGAGCTTGCCCGAGATCAGGACCGGCGGGATCCCGACACCCGGCGTCGTCCCGCAGCCGGCCACCTCGACATTGTCGAAGGCGCGAGTGCCGCGGTGGACGCGCAGCGGACCGGTTTGATCGAGGCGGTGTGCCAGCGAGAACGGGGTACCGGCGGCCAGGCCGGCCGCCGCCCAGGTCGCCGGGGTGTCGACATGCTCGACGCGCATCGATTCGATGCCCTCGTAGCCGCGCCGCCGCAGGACCGTGCGCAGTTCGGCGAGGTAGGGCTCGGTCAGCAGTCGCCAATCCAGGGGGGCGACATCCAGATTGGGGCAGGGCGCCAGGACCGAGATCGGATCGTACGAGCGGCCGTCGATCGTGCGGCGCAGACCGGGATCGGTCAACGCCGGCGTGGTGATCAGCAGCGACGGATCGGTCATCGGCCGGGCACGCCCGCGGGATGCGACCAACTCGTCGAGGGTGGTCGTCCAGGCCGCGCCGAAGTCGATCGTGTGATGTCGGACATCCCAGCGCTCGACGACGTCGGTCGCCACCAGTCCGTGCATGACCACCGCCGACGGGGAGTAGTGCCGCCGCCGGCGGGGAGCCGGCACGCCGACGGTCCCGAGCAGTCGGTCGACGACCGGCAGATCCGGGGTCAGCACCGCGGCGGAGCATTCCAGTCGCTCCCCATCGGCGGTGTGCACCGCCACGATCGTGCGACCCGAAGCCTCGAGTCCCGTCACCGTCACCGACGTCCGGATCCGCCCGCCCGCGGCGACCAACGCCTCGGCCATCGCCCGCGGGACCCGCCGCATCCCACCGATGGGGAAGGACACCCCGCCTATCGTGTCCATATAGGGGATCGCGCCGTAGATCGCGCGCGCCCGGGTGGGGGAGACGCCCGCGTAGAGCGCCTGGAAGGTGAACAGCCGTTGCAGACGATCGTCGTGGACCAGCGAGCGGACCCGTCGACCCAGGCTTCCGGTGCCGCCGAGGCGCAGGATATCGGCGGCGGCTCGGCGTACCCGCGGGTCGCCGGCCGAGCGGGCCGTCAGGTCGCCGTCGATGAAACTGTCGTATTCCGCCTCGTAGATCTCGGTCAACCAGCGGCGCAGATCGAGATAACGTTGCGCCTCCTCCGGCCCGCAGACCCGGCGAACCTCGTCGACCATCGCGTCGGCGTCCGCGTACACGTCCAGGGTGCTGCCGTCCGCGTAGCGAGCGTGGTAGGCCGGTTCGATCGGGATCAGCCGCAGATCGACCCGGTCGCGGTCGGATCCAACCGCCGAGAGGGCCTCGTCGATCAGGCTGGGCATCGTCAACACGCTGGCGCCGACGTCGTAGGCGTAGCCCTCGGGCCCGGCCACCCCGACGCGGCCGCCGACCTCGTCGGCTCGTTCGAGGACCAGCACCTCGTGCCCGGCGCCGCGCAGCTGCAGGGCGGCCGACAGCCCGGACAGGCCGGCGCCGACCACCACGATCGGAGCCGCGCAGGCCCCGCCGATGCTCACAGTTCCCGCTTGGTGGCCGCCAGGGCGAGCGAGCGCAGCCGTTCGGCGGCCTCCGGCACGATGTCCAGGTCGTCGAGGGTTTTCAACGCCCGGCTGCGCAGTTCGTCGATCTGCCGTTCGACCGCCGCCACCGCGCCGAGCTCGACCAGCAGGGCGCGCGCCTCGGCCAGTTCCTCGTCGGACAGCGTCACCCCGATCAGCTCGCCGAGCCGGTCGGTCGACCCGTCCGCGCGGGCCGCCGCCGCGACGCGGGCCTCCGCGACCAGGACGGTGCGCTTGCCCTCGCGCAGGTCGTCGCCGGACGGCTTGCCGGTGACCGCCGGATCGCCGAAGACGCCCAGCAGGTCGTCCCGCAGCTGGAAGGCGACGCCGATGTCGATGCCGAAGGCCCGGTAGCCGTCGAGCACGGCGGGGTCGGCGCCCGCGAGCATGGCGCCGAATTCGAGGGGGCGGGCGACCGTATAGCCGGCGGTCTTGAAGCGATTGATCCGCAGGGCGGTGTCGACGGTGCCGTCGTCGGCCGCCTCCGCGGTGACGTCGAGGATCTGTCCGCCGAGGACCTCGGTGCGCATCGTCGACCAGGTCGGCGCGGCGCGATGCAGCTCCTCCGGGTCGAGTCCGGCGCCGACGAACATGTCATCGGCCCAGGCCAGGGCCAGATCGCCCAGCAGGATCGCCACCGATATCCCGTACTGGTCGGCGCTGCCGTCCCAGCCGTTCTGCGCATGTCGACGGGCCCGATCGACGTGAATCGTCGGGGCCCCGCGACGGGTGGACGACGAGTCGATGATGTCGTCGTGGATCAGTGCGCAGGCCTGGACGAATTCGAGCGCGGCGCATGCGGTCACCACCGCGTCGCCACGCTCGCTGCGACCGCCCGCGCCCAGCCACCCCAACCAGGCGAACGAGGGCCGAATGCGCTTGCCCCCGTTGAGGACAAAGCGTTCCAGACTGTCGGTGCCGTCACGGAAGACCGGCCCGACCGCGTCGACGAGGTCCCGTCGGCAATCGATGAAGTCGGCCAACGCGCGTTCGACCGCAGGAACGATTTCAACCGGCGGCGACGTCACCCGTCGAACTGTACCGGCAGGCCCGTCGAGGTCGCCCGATGGACATCGGCCGGTGGGATGTGAAGTGCCGGACTCTATCCTGGACGGGTGCCCGACCCCCATAACGCTCATCCGACCGCTCCGCGGCCGCGTCGACCCCTGTCGACCCCGCGTCCGGGCCGGTCGGTCTCGTCCGTACGTCGCGGGTCGGTCGTCGATGCTCTGCGCTCGGTCGACGGGCGGCCCCCGTTCTCGGTTGAGTTCCTGCCCCCACGCGACGCGGTGGCCGAGGAGCGGCTCTGGCGTGCCCTGCGCCAGTTCGAGCAGTTGCGGCCGGCCTTCGCGTCGGTCACCTACGGCGCAGGGGGCTCCACCAGCGATCGCACCGTCCGGGTCACCGGTCGGATCGCCGAGGAGACCACGCTGTTGCCGCTGGCGCATCTGACCGCGGTCGGGCATTCGGTGGCCGACCTGCGGGCGATGATCGGCGCCTACGCCGACCGCGGCATCACCAACATCCTCGCGCTGCGCGGCGACCCACCGGGCGACCCGCTCGGACCGTGGATTCCGCGCTCGGACGGCTTGACCTACGCCGAACAGCTGGTTCGCCTGGTCAAGGAGCTGGGCTCCTTCCACGTCGGCGTCGCCTGCGTCCCGCAGGGCCATCACCGCTCGCCGAACCTCGCCGACGACACCCGCCACCTGGCGGACAAGCTGCGCGCGGGCGCCGACTACTCGATCACGCAGGTCTTCTTCGATCCGGAGGACTACCTGCGCCTCCGCGACCGGTTGGCCGCGCACGATCCGGAACAGGGCGCCAAGCCGATCATCCCGGAGATCATGCCGATCACCTCGATGCGGACGGTCGCCAAGATGGCGGAATTGTCGGGCTCGCCGATGCCGACCCCGCTGGTCGAGCGGCTCGAGCGGGCCGCCGGCGACGATCCGGAGGCCAACCGTGCGGCGGTGCGCGCGGCCGGCATCGAGATCGCGACCGAACTGTGCGAGCGGTTGATCGCCGAGGGGGTGCCGGGGCTGCACTTCATCACGATGAACTTCGCCCGCGCGACCCGCGAGGTGTTGACCAATCTCGGCTATACCGTCGAGCTACCGGCCCAGCCGGCGGCCCTTCCACTCAACGTCGCCGAACCGGTGAGCGCGCGCTGAATCGGCCAGCAGGGCCAACTCGGCGATGACGGCGACCGGGTGGCCCAGTGCGGACAGCAGGTCGATCCGCCCGGGCCGCCGACCGCTTTCGGCCCGCCGCACCACCAGCCGACCGGCGACCGTGGCCGCGTAACCGATCGCACCGAACGTCCGCACTCGCGCGTCGCCGCCGACCAGCAGGGCGATCACCGGCAACAGGCCGGTCGTCGTCAGATGGGCCGCCGCGCCGAGCGCCCCGACCGCTCCACCGGTGGAGGGGGCCAACCACCGGCGGTGGCCGGTCCGGACATCGCCGGCGGATCGGTACATCGTGCAGCGGGCCAGAGCGGGGGAGTACCGCACGATCGTGCGGCCGCCCGATCGGCGGACCGCTCGGGCGATCGCGAGATCCTCGGCCACCTCGCCGACGACGCTGTCGTGTCCCCCGATCCGCCGATAGTGCGCGGCGTCGAAGACCAGGAACTGCCCGCACGCGACGGCCATCGACGGCAGTCCGAGCGCCTCGGACGGGCGTAGCGGCAGGGTGGTCGACCAGGACCAGGCGAGCAGCGGTTGCAGCAGGGCGCCGAGCGGGTCGTCGGCCGCCTGGGTGGGCCACGGACACAGCAACTCCGCGTCGGCACGCCGCAGTTCGGCGACGCCGGCCGCGATCGCCTCCGGGCCGAGCCGCACATCGGCGTCGACGAAGATCAGCACCGTCGGCGCATCCCCGGACACGTCGGCGGTATCGGCCGCACCCGCCCCGGCATCGGCTGCCGTTTCGAGCCTCGCGACCGCCCACCGACAGGCCGCGGTCTTGCCGATCACCTCGGCCGGTGCGGTCTCGACCCGGAAGCGATCATCGCCGGCCACCCGGGCGCGGGCGATGGCGGCGGTGCCGTCGGTCGACCCGTCGTCGACGACGATCACCCGCAGCCGGTGCGGGCCGGTCTGCGCGCGCAGATCGTCGAGCAGGTGCGGCAGGGTGTCGGCCTCGTCGCGGGCCGGGATGCAGATCGCGACCACCTCGGTCGTGGTGTCGGCGATCCCGAGGGCGCGGTCGAGCCGTGCGGTACGGGCGTTGAGCACCGCGGTCGCGGCGGCCGCCACCGACACCGTCGTGGCGATGAACGCCCACCGGCCACGCCCGCCGGTGCTATCCGGAGAAGGTTGCGTCGGCGGGGCTGTGCGTACCCGACCGTTTTTCGGGTGCGAAGACAATAGTCTCCTCGGCACCCCGAAAACCTGCGGGTTGTGCACAGCCCTCGTCCACCGCACTCGGAAAATGGCCTCGCCGGTCGGCTTCTACGATTGGTCGGTCGGCTTCGACCGTTGGACCGAGGGATTGCGGGCCAGGTAGGCCATGGCGCCGATGATCGCGGCGACACCGATCGTCACGCCGCCGACGATGCCGGCCCAGCCGACGAAGCTGCGGGTACCCGGATCGGGGTAGCGGACCTCGGCCCGCACCATCGTGCTCTCGCCCGCCGGCAGCTTCCAGGTGACCACATTGTCCTGGTCCCGGACGCCGTTGGTGGTCGCCACCCGGGCGGGGAAGGCGACGGTCAGCTGGACGTCGCTGCCCTGGGCGGGCAGCGAGCTGAGGTCGACCTGCCCGGAGAGGGTCACCACATCGCCCGACCGCTGGAATTCGAGCTGATAGGACCCGCCGGATTCGGGGGCCATCGCCTGCAACGACTGGACGTCACCGAAGGTCAGATCGGAGAAGAACGCCCGGGTGCCGACGTACCCGTCCTGGCGGTACTCCTCGACGCGCACGCGGTTGCCCAGCGAATCCGGCGGGGTCAGCTGCGGTCCGAGGTCGGTATCGGAGGTCTGCACGGTGGCCGCGACGATCTGGCCGGAGACCCGGTCGTCCTCGGATACGCCCATCGACACCTGCAACCGCAGGCAGCCGGTCAGCAGCGGCACGGCTACCGCCAACATGCCGACCAGCATCACCAGGCGCCGGATTCTTCCGGATCGGCGTGGGGAGGCGGGGGCATCGGCGCGGGAGGTGATCACGTCGGGCACCCGGTCATCCTGCCGGCTGGATCGTCGTCGCGGGAGGTCGGGCGCCCCGGGCGGTGGCCGCGCGGCCACAGTCGCAGCAGCGCGGGGGCGGCGACCGCCATGCCGACCAAGCCGTACGCCCAGGACCATCCCATCGCCGCGGTGTCCAGGAAGACCGCGTGCGCGAGGGCGGAACCGAGCCAGGTCCAGCAGAAGAGCACCACCGGGACGATGTCGTCCCGGCCGGGCGGCGTCCGGTCGGCGCCGTGGATCGACGGGATCGGCGCGCGATCGATCGCCACCGCGATCACCGTCGCGACGACCAACCAACCGAGGAAGTTGGTCACCGGGATATTCGGCAGACCCGGCAGGGTCGGCGCGGTCGAACACCAGATCCACATCCCGTCGGCGACCATTTGCGGATCGAGATACAGGTCCCAACCGACCATCGCCGCCGCGGCGACCGGGATGCGCAGCAGGCGTCGGCGGATCGTTCGGTGGGTGATCCAGGCGATCGGGTAGAAGCCGCTCCACCAGGCCGCCGCGACCACGAGCGGAACCCCGGCGACCGCCGGGCCCAGCCGCTCGGCGGCGTACGTATAGCAGCCGAACGGCAGACCGGTGGCCAGGCCGATCGCCTCGGAAATCCCGCCGATACCGGCGACGGCGATCAGCATCCCGAGTGCGGCGCGCGGTCCGAGGGTGGTCGCCGCGTGCACCAGGCAGGCCGTCGCCGAGGCCGCGACCACCAGAATCGTGACCACATCGCGGGTCGAACCGGAGGTCAGCGGGTACACGATCTGGATGCCGATCGCGGTCGCGGTGATCGCCACCGCGGCGGCCCAGCCGAACCGGCCCGCCCCGTATCGCCGTGCCGATCCACCCCGCAGCCTGGCGCCCGTCCGCCGGGCCGCGTCGATCATCGCAGCAGGCGCATGCGCCGTCGGCGGCCGTCGAGCAGGACCAGATGCGCCACCGTCCGGCCGGAGGCCCCATTCACCCCGCCGCCGGGATGGGTCGATGCGCCGGTCAGATAGAGGCCGGGGGTGCCCGGCACGCGGTAGCCGGACAGGTCGGCCGTCGGCCGCCACATCATCATCTGATCGAGGCTCATGTCGATGTGCATGACGTTGCCCGCCCGCAGGTCGAGCTCGGATTCGAGATCCTCCGGACTCTGGGTGTACCGGTGCTCGATCGTGTCGGCGAAGCCGGGCGCGTACCGGTCGAGCTCACCGACGATCCGGTCCGCCTCGAGTTCGGCCAGATCGCGGACCGCACCCCCGCGCCACCGCCGGCCGTCGGCGAGCCGATACGGATGCCACTGCGACCACAACGACAGCTGCTGTTTGCCGGGCGGGCTGATCGATGGATCGACAGCGCTGAAGCTCATCGCCAGGACGGCCGGTCTCGGCGGCAGTTGCCCCGCCGATGCGGCGCCGTGCGCCAGGTGCAACTGGGCGCGGTCGGTGACCAGCAGTTGCAGGCCGGTCGCGGTGACCGCCGGATCGTCGATACCCCGATAGCGCGGCAGTTCGCCGGCGCCGATCCGCACCACCATGCCGATGCCGTTGCCGACCCGGATCGCGTCGCGGCGGTCGGCGATCGTGTTCTCGTCGGCGCCGCCGGCGGCCAGCAGATCGAGGGTGGTCGAGATATGGCAGCCGGCGACCACCGTCGGAGCGGTGATCTCGACACCGTCGCCGGTCCGCACCACCAGTCCGTGGGAGACCCGGCGAATCTCGACGACGGGGGAGGAGGTGCGCACCTCGCCGCCGCGGTCGGTGATCAGTGCGGCCAGCGCCCGGGTGAGACTGCCGCTGCCACCGATCGCGCGGCCGGGCGGGATCAGATGCATCGCCGCGGCGAAGCCGACCATCGGTGCGGTCCCCGGCTCGGACATCGGCGGACCGGACTGGGCGGCGAACCAGGCGAGCGCGGCCTTGAGCCGCTCGTCCTCGAACCACCGGTCGAGCAGGAAGTCCCCGGTCATCAGGAATTCGCGGCCCAACGCCGACCCGCCGTCCGGGGTCGGCAACCCCCAGAACGACCGCAACAGCTCCGGGCCGCTCGGCGCGCGACCGAAGGCGGCGAGCACCCGCTCGGTGCGCGGCTGCCAGCAGGCGACGAAGCGGCGGTAGTTGTCGGCATCGCGCGGCCCGCAAGCCGCCTCGATCGACTCGCAGGTGTCGTCGAGGTTGTGTCGGAAGATCAGCGGGGGACGATCGTCGTCGGGCGCCGCGGGCGCGAACGCCCAGGGATCGCAGTCGACGTACTGCAGCCCGTGCGAGGCCAGGTCGAGATCCTCGAGGATGCCGGTATGGCGAATCATCAGATGCGCCGACGAGCCGCGGTCGATCGCGTATCCGGGGAACCGCTCGACGGTCGAGACCGCCCCGCCGATCACGCTGTCGCGTTCGAGCACCAGCACCCGCCGCCCGGCCTTGGCGAGGTAGGCCGCGCAGATCAGTGCGTTGTGGCCGGAACCGACCACGATGGTGTCGGTGTCATGGGAGGTCGGCATCTTCGGTTCGCTCAGTCGACCGGTCCGACGGCGGGCGGTTCGATCGGCAGCGGCCGGCCGAGGACGGCGAAGGGGCGGCGATCACCCGAGAAGGTGAACCGGCGCACGACGTCGTCGAAGCCGAGGCTGCGGTAGAGCCGCCAGGCCCGGTTGGCCTCCTCGGGTACCTCCGGCGTCGACAGCAGCACCCGCTGGGAGCCGACCCCCTCGAGCAGCCGCAGCAGCAGGGCGCGGCCGATTCCCGAACCCTGCTCGGTCGGGTCGACGTGCAGCTCGGTCAGCTCGAAGTAGTCGGCGAGCAGCTCGTCGATCCGCGCCGCTGGTACGCCGCCGCGGCGCATCCCGTCGCGGACCTGGCGGTACCACCACTGGTCGGACGAACCGGGATAGCCGTAGCTGACCGCGATCAGTCGGTCGTCCGGGTTGATCGCGGCGACCCCGCGCCAGCCCGGTCGCAGGGAGTGCTCGACCCACATCGGCGCGCGGTGCCGATCGGTGCCGTCGGGGTATCCCATCGCCCGGACGTAGACGCTCAGGGCCTGCGGGAGCCGCGCCCGCATCTCGTCCGGGCGCAACTCGACCACGCGTGCGGATCGGGCGTGGGCAGTTACGGCTCTCACCTCGTTCGAGAAACGTGTCGGTGGGTGACGGTAGCGTGACGCCCATCGAACTCGCGTTCGAAGAACGTGTTCGGCGGGCGGGTCGAGGGGATGCGATCCGCTCGCCGGACTACTCGAGAACGATAGTGCGCCCGCGTCGCGGTATCGACACCGCCGTCGGCGCGTCCGCAGTTACGAGGTCTCCAGGGAGGTAGAGCAGATGGCATCACCGACGATCGTTCCCACCGCGCGGTCGCGCGAGCTGCTGCGCCGCGCCGACGCATTGTTGATGGAGGCCGCGGTCACCTCGGCCCCGGACGAGCGGTTCCGGATCTCCTATCTCGCGGCCCTGCGCGGCGCCGGGGCGATCACCGCGGCGTTGGTCGGGGGACCGGGGCGCTCGCGCAACGCCTGGCAGCAGCTGCGGCGGGTCGGCCCGGAGTTCGCCGCCCGGGCGGACTACTTCGCCGGCCGATCCGACCTGCGGGCGGCGCTCGAGGCCGGCATCAGCCGCGAGGTCACCGAGGCGGCGGCCGACGAGTTCCTCGGTTGTGTCGGCGAGTTCCTCGATCAGGTCGAGCGAGCCTGCGCGACCAGCGGCGAGCCGGTATCCGGGCAGATGGGGCTGATCGCCTGATCGCCGCCCGATTCGCGTGCGGGTGATCGTTCGATAACACGGTTCCCGGGCACCCGACTTTTCCGGCGGAGCGGCCCCGCGGCCGGAACCGGAGGCGGAGCCGGCAGAATGAGTCAAGACTTGACACTCGGCTTACCGCCTGGATGTGGTCTACTTCGCCCACTGCTCGTATCATGGGAGCCGGGTGGTCAGTCGGAACGTGATCATCTGTCGCGCGCGCGGATGCGGGCGACCCACTACGGCGTGTGCCAGGGGAGGTACTGTGCCACTCTCCGAGCACGAGCAGCGCATGCTCGATCAGATTGAGAGAGATCTCTACGCTCAGGATCCCAAGTTCGCCTCTGCGGTACGCCGAGGCGGCGGAGGCGGGATTCGTTCGGCGCAGGGCCCTCGCAAGCTGCAGGCGATTGCCCTGTTCGTTGTTGGGCTTGTGTTGCTCGTCGCGGGTATACCGCTGTCGACGCAGAGTCAGCTATTCCTACTTGTCAGCCTATTGGGCTTCCTGCTGATGTTCGGTGCGGGAGTCCTGATCCTGCTGGGCGGTAAGGGCCGCTCCGCCGGGACGGCGGGCGAGGCGGGATCGACGGAGCGGGCTGCCGCTCCGAAGAAGCGTCCCTCCGGCAAGAGCTTCACCGCCCGGATGGAAGACCGCTTCCGGAAGCGCTTCGAATAAATCTCCCGGTCACCTCGGGCTCCCGAGGCGACAACAAAACGTGTGCATAGCGAAGGTCGGGCCGCTTCGAAGCGGCCCGACTTCTTCGTGTCCGGGATGCGCCCCGACCGGTACAGCCCCGCCGCCCCGGCGGGTACATCCCCGACCCGCCCGACCGGAACAGCCCGCGGTCCCCGACATGACCGCGGCCCCGGACCGGGGCGAGGTCGCCGCGGGCCGGGGCCGGGTGGGTTGTTCGGGGGAACGGTGGGGAGCGGGATCAGAGCGTGCGCTGGGGGTGCATTCCCATGCGGGCCAGCACGACGTCCTCGACGATCTGCACCAGGTTGTAGAGCACCAGCGAGACGACCGTGATCACGATGACCGACGTCCACAGCGCGGAGAACTGCGCCGACGGGATGTAGCCGTTGATGCTGCCGCCGATACCGCCGCCGACGGCGAGCCACTCCGCCAGCAGGGCGCCGGTGATCGCACCGGGCACCGAGATGCGCACCGCGGCGAAGAAAGCCGGCAGCGAGATCGGGAAGGCGACCTTGGTCAGCTTCGCCCACGGACCGCCGCCGTAGACCTCGAGCAGATCGTTCATCTGTTTGGGCGCCGACTTCAGGCCGAAGGCGATGTTGACCAGCGCCGGGAAGAGCACCACGATGCCGCCGATCACGGCGACCGTCCAGGTGGTGCGCCCGAAGATCAGGATGATCACCGGGGCCATCGCCACCAGGGGGACCGACCGCAGCAGCATCGCGACCGGCATCAACGCGGCCTCGACACCCTTGCTCAACTGGAACGCCGTCGCCGCGGCCATCGCCGCGACCAGGCCCGCGATGAAGCCGATCGCCGAGTTGCCGAGCGTCGTCCACAGGTTCCCGAGGATCATCGTCCGGTTCGCCTCGGCGGCCGGCACGGTGAACAGGTAATTCCAGACGTCGACCGGCCCCTTCGCGATCAGGGGCGAGATGTCGAGCACCGACAGCGCGCCGACCCACAACACCAGCACGGTGACGATCGTCAGCACGAAGGTCAGCAGCCCCGACCACAGGGCCTTGAGTGCATTGCGCGTCATCGTGCGGCGCGCCGGCGACGGTGATTCGGACAACCGGACCTCCACGGACGGTTCACTGCTGCCGCCCGGGGTGGGGGTCTCGACCGCGCCGGTCATCAGCCCTCACCCCGTGACCAGGGGGCGATCGCCCGGGCGATCAACCCGACGAGCATGAAGCACAGCAACGCCACGAAACCGCTGGCCAACGCCAACGCCCAGACCCGCGGCGCGTTGAGCTGCTGTTGGGCGATGACCATCGCCGCACCGACACCCATCTCGACCTTGCCGAAGAACTCGCCGAGCACCGCGCCCAGGAAGGCGGCGGGTACGGCGATCTGCAGCGCGTTGAGGGTGGCGGGCAGCGCCGCGATCATCCGCACCTTCACCAGCTGGGTCAGCTTGGTGCCGCCGTAGACGGTGATCAGGTCCAGGCTCGCCCGATCGGCCGACTTGAGACCGAGCAGGGCGCCGACCACGGTGGTGAAGAAGCAGGACAGCGCGGCCAGGAAGATCGCCGTACCCGAGGGGCTGCCCACATCCGGCGCACCGATGATGACCACCGCGAGCGAGCCGATCGCGACGATCGGGATGCAGTAGGTGATGATCGCGACCTGCATGATCACCGGCTCGAGGCGGGGGATCACCAGCACCAGCGCGGAGAGTACCAGCGCCAGCCCGTTGCCCCAGAGATATCCGATGCCGGCCTCGGTGAGGCTGACCCGGAAGTTGTTGACGTAGAAACTCCAGCCGTCGTCCGCGAAGCTGCGCACCACATCGGGCGGCGTGGGGATCGCCTGCACCCCGGCCGGACCGACGCTCGAGAAGACGGTGGCCGCCAGCAGCCACCACAACCCGATCAACAGCAGCCCGCCCGCCAGACCGGTCGCCCAGGGCGGGATCGAGAGGCGCCGCTGGGAATCGGTCGACGCCGTCGTTGCGGTGTCAGTGGTCATCGGCGGCCGCGCCCCCCTCGCCGAAGAGCAGCTCCGACGCCTCGTCGACGTAGGCGTGGAACTCGGGGGAGCGCATCATCTCCGGGACCCGCGGACGGGGCAGGTCGATCGTCATGACCTCCTTGACCCGGCCGGGCCGCGGGCTCATGACCGCGACCTGGTCGGACAGGAAGATCGCCTCGGAGATGCCGTGGGTGACCAGCAGGGTGGTCGACGGCTTCTCTGTCCAGATCCGCAGCAGCTCGAGGTTGAGCTTCTGCCGGGTCATATCGTCCAGCGCGCCGAACGGCTCGTCGAACAGCAGGACCTGCGGCTTCATGATCAGCGAGCGGGCGATCGAGACGCGCTGGCGCATACCGCCGGACAGCTGCGCCGGCTTGGCCTTCTCGAAGCCCTTGAGCCCGACCAGCGCGATCATCTCGTCGACATAGGCCTTGTCGACCTGGGTGCGCGCGATCTCGAACGGCAACTTGATGTTCGACAACACGCTGCGCCAGGGCAGCAGGGCGGAGTCCTGGAAGGCGATGCCCAGCTTGTTGTCGCTGCGCAGCTCCTTCGGGCTCTTGCCGTCGACGCGGGTCGACCCGCTGGTGGGCTCCTCGAGGCCCGCCAGGATGCGCAAAATCGTCGACTTTCCGCATCCCGACGGGCCCAGCAGAGACAGGAAGGTACCGCGGTCGGTGTGCAGGTTGGCGTCCTGCAGGGCGACCACGGACTTCCGTCCCGAGGTGAACACCTTGTTCAGGCCGCTGATGTCCAGGCCGGTGCCGCCGACGGTGGTCGCCGCCGGGGTCGTGCCCTTGGTGATGACGACGTTCTCGGCCATCGTGTTCTCCCGGGTTGCTCCGATAGTGCGTGAATCCGATGGTGCTGGGTGAATCAGGCTGCGTAGTTCACCAGGTCGGGGTTTTCCTCGTAGACCTCGCTGAGCAGCGACATGTCGAACAGGTCGGACGCCTCGAGAGTGATGCCGGCGCCGGCCAGGCTCTCGATCGTGGCGGCCTGCAGGGCGTCGGAGATGGTGAACAGACCGTTGGCGACCGTCTCGTCGGAGACGATCAGGGTGTTCTGCTCGGTGGCACCGGCGATCGAGTTCTCCAGGTTCAGACCGAGGTCCACACCGTAATTCTCCACGGCCAGACGCGCGCCCGCCTCGGGGTCGTTGACCGCCATCGACCAGCCCTTGATCTCGGCGACCAGGAAGGCCTTGAGCATCTCGCGGTTGTTGTCGATCGCGTCCTGGGTGACGGTGAACGTCTCCGCGACGAACGGCAGACCGTTCTCGGCGAACGGCAGGTTGGTGACCGTCAGGCCCTGCGAGGCGACGGTGATCGCCTCGTTGGTCAGGTAGGCGACGAAGCCGTCGACCTCACCGTTGATCAGCGGCGCCGGGTCGTACTGCACCGGGACGACGGTGACCTCGGACGGGTCGATGCCGTTGGCGGACAGCAGCGCCTGGAACAGCGGCGTATTGGAGTCCTGCACGCCGATCCGCTTGCCCTTGAGGTCCTCGGGGGTGGCGATGTTGCCACCGTCCGCGAGCGACAGGATCGTGAACGGGTTCTTCTGGAAGGTGGTGCCGATGATCTTGAGCGGCGCACCCTCGCCGGCGACGACCGAGCCGATCGAGACCGCATCCGACAGCGCGACGTCGGCGCTTCCGGAGATCAGTTCGGCCGCGCCCGTCGACGGCCCGGGAACCAGGGTGACGCTGCCGAAGCCGGCGTCGGTGTAGAAGCCCTCGGAGTCGGCGAAGTATTCGCCCGCGAACTCCTCGTTCTTGATCCAGCTCAACTGAACCGTGATGTCGCCGAAGCCGTCGGTCGACGCCTCGCTGGAGGAGGAATCGGAGCCCGACGAACAGGCGGACAGCGTCAGCGCGGCTACCGCGGTGACCGCGACGGCCGTCGTGGCGCGGCGGATCAGTCGTGAGGTGAGTGTCATGTGCAGGTGTCTCCCTGAGGTGCCCGCGCGGGAAGACCCGTCGAGCGCTCGGCCGGTGCAGTAATACCGCACACGCTAGGAGGTGCAGATTTCACGTACATCCACAGTTGTTTCCGGCGTGTTACGGCTGGGTCGACGGTAGCGTGACGCGGCTGCACAATTTGTGATTCCGGCGGTATGTCCGCTGCGGTTGTGACCATCGTCGGACGCGGTTCCGGCGCTGCGGCGTCACCGCCGTCCTCTTCCGCTTCACAAAGCCGTCCGGCCCCCGGTTTCCCCTCTCGACCCCGGTAGTGGCCGGGTCGGCGGGTGGGTGCTGTGCGTAGGCCTTCCGCAGCGCAGTGCCGAGGAGATTATCGCCGCGCCGCCCCGCTCCCACGAATCGTCGACCATGCCCCGGCCCGCCGCCCCCTCTCCCCGGCCGGTCCGGTCCCCGCTCCGCCGCCCGGGCTCGGCTCCGCCCGCCGCCCTCGGCCCCATTCCGGCCTCCGCTCGCCGCCGCCGCCCCCCACTCCGCCCCACCGGTGCCCAGCGAGCCCCGCCGCCCCACTCCGGCCCCACCGCCACCCCCGAATCGCTCCGAGCTCCCCACTTCACCCCACATCGGCCTCCCCGCCATCCCTTCCATCCGTCGACGTGGCAGGAAAGCCGCAGGTCGATGTGGCTATTGGTACTCGAATAGTCGTGGGGGACGGGTGGGGATTCCCGGTCGACTCCATCGCGACGCGCCGAAGGAATTCGGCGCTCCACGGCGCCCCACTGGCAAAAGCCCTGTTCACCGCTATTTGTTCCTGGTAGAACCGAAAGCGGAGCCCCCGAGGTGGATGGAAGTGGGGGAAAGTGGGGTACAGTGGGCCCCGTTGGAGCCGAGGGAGGTGTCGAGCACTCGATGCCCGAGTACTACTTCTTCGGCACCTACACGCCCAAGCTCGATGACAAGTTCCGGCTGACCCTGCCGGCGAAATTCCGGGAAGACCTGGCGGGAGGTGTGATGGTCAGCAAGGGGCAGGACCACAGCCTGGCCGTCTATCCGCGCGCGGTCTTCATCGAACGAGCGGCGCGGATCGCGGAGAAATCCCGATCCAACCCGCGCGCTCGCGCCTACATCCGCAGCCTTGCGGCCGGCGCCGACGAGCAGCGACCCGATGCGCAGGGCCGGATCACCATCGGCTCCGCGCACCGCGAGTACGCCGGCCTGACCAAGGAATGTGTCGTGGTCGGCTCGGTCAACTTTCTCGAGGTGTGGGATGCGCAGAGATGGCACGAGTACTCGAGTGCCCACGAAGAGGACTTCTCCGAGGCGATCGACGAATCGCTGGAAGGGATGGTGTGAGCCGCCACGCGACGCGGTGAGAGCCGCGAGGCCTTCGCCCGAGACCCACCCGCCGTCATCGGCGGGGGTGAGCCCTGACGTTCTTCCCCAACGCCAGGTAGCACCGCATCGTCCTGACGCCACTTCCCCGGCGCCAGGCCGACACTCGGGCGAAGACCTGACCGCTCTCACCGCCGCGGCCGCCCGACCGGATCCGTCGAGCAATTCGGAGGACACAATCATGGACGACGGGCCGGTGCACGACGACGCGGCGACCGGCGAGCCGGGGGCTCCGACCCCCCGGCACGTCCCGGTACTGCTCGAACGGGCGGTCGACCTGCTCGGACCGGCGATCACCCGACACGATCCGGCGGGCGCCGGCGCGGTGATGATCGACGCCACCCTCGGACTCGGCGGGCACAGCGCCGAGTTCCTGCGACGTTTCCCCTGGCTGCACGTGATCGGTATCGACCGCGACACCCGTGCGCTGGCGATCGCGACCGAGCGGCTCGCCGCTTTCGGCGACCGCCTGACGCCGGTCCACCAGACCTACGACAACATCCCCGAGGCCCTCGCGGCGGCCGGGCGACCGGCGGTCGACTCGGTCGACGCGATCCTGCTCGACCTCGGTGTCTCGTCGATGCAGCTCGACTCGGTCGAGCGCGGTTTCGCCTACTCGGTCGACGCGCCGCTGGACATGCGGATGGACACCACGACCGGGCCGACGGCCGCCGATCTGCTCAACACCGCTTCGCACGGCGAGATCGCGCGCATCCTGTCGACCTACGGCGAGGAGCGCTTCGCCGGGCGGATCGCCTCCGAGATCGTCCGCGTGCGCGAGCGGACCCCGTTCACCAGCAGCGGCCAGTTGGTCGAGGTGCTCTACAAGATGATCCCGGCCGCCACCCGGCGGACCGGCGGCCATCCGGCCAAGCGCACCTTCCAGGCGCTGCGCATCGCGGTCAACGGCGAACTCGACTCGCTCGAGCACGCTGTTCCGCGGGTGATCGACGCGTTGGCCGTCGGCGGCCGCGCGGTGTTCATGTCCTACCAGTCCCTGGAGGACAAGGTGATCAAACGGATTGTCACGCCGTTGACCAAGCCGTCGGTTCCGGACGATTTCCCGACGATCCTGCCCGGCCACGAGGCCGAGCTGACCTTTCTGACCCGCGGGGTCGAGAAGGCCACGGAGGAGGAGCAGCGGATCAACCCGCGCTCGGCGCCGGTGCGCCTGCGGGCGATCGAACGGGTGAATCGGAGGGCCGCGTGAGCGCCCCGGCGTCCGCCCGGCGGGGTGGCGACAAGCGATCCTCCGGCCGCACCGCGACCGGTCGATCGACCGTGTCCTCGACGTCCTCGAAGCGGACCACGCGCGAGACGACCACCCGTTCGCGCACGTCCGGGTCCACCCGCAGCTCGGGAACGACGAAGGCCTCGCCGCGGCCCGCTCCGCGCCGGGCGGCTGCGGGCGGCTCCCGATCGGCCGCCGCCGAGCGGGCCTATCGGCGCAAGGGCCGCCGCGCCGCGGTCCTCGGCACCGCGGCCGGGGCGTCCGCGGTCGGTCGGCTGTCGTTTGTCGCCGTCATCATCGGCATGTTGGTGATGGGGTTGACCCTCACGTTGCTGCTGACCACCCGGTCGGCGGAGAACGCCTATCGGCTCGGTGCCCTCCAGGATTCGAACCGGGCGCTCGAGCACCAGGCGCAGAGCCTGCGCCGCGAGGTCGAGTCGGCGCGTTCGGCGCCCGTCCTGGCCCGCGCGGCCACCGAGCTCGGCATGGTCCCGGCCGGAACCGTCGCCCGGCTGGTGGTGGGGGAGGACAACTCGGTCACCGTCGTCGGCGATCCGACGCCCGCCGCCGGGCCCCCGCAGCCGACGCTGGTTCCGGCCAATGGCAACGGCGAGGTGCGGCTTCGGCTGACCCCGCCCGCCGGCGGGTCGGCCGTCGTGCGGACGCCGAGCGGGGCGGTCGCCGACGAGGCCCTGGTCTCGCAGTCCAACGAGACGATCCCGACCGACCCGGCCGCCGCCTCGACCACCCCGGCGCCGGGGACCGAAGCGTCGACGACCGAACCGCCGGCGACCGGCGATCCCGCGGCCGAACCGCCGGCGACAACCGAGCCGGGGACGACCGGCGGGGAATCCCCGTTGACCCCGGCGGACACGGCGCCGGCACCGACCACCGAAACGGCCGGCGTCGACCCGGCCGCGCAGCTCGCCGCGGCTCCCGCAGCGCCGGTGATCGCCGAGTCTCCGCTGACCGCCGTCACGACCGGAGGTGGCCAATGACCACGCAGCGCTCCCGCACCGAGCGACCGGTGACCCGTGCGCGCACGTCGACTCCGGCGCGCCGGGGGACCGGCAGCGGGCGCCATCCGTTGCGCCCTGCCTCCGCGGGCGACGGCTTCCGCTTCCGGCATCGCGTCGGCGGCACGGTGATGTTCGCGCTGCTGGCGATCGCGATCATCCAGTTGCTGAACATCCAGTTGCTGCGCGCGCCGGCGTTGTCGGCGGAGTCCGCCGGCCAGCGCAGCACCACCACGGTCCTGGCCGCGACCCGCGGCACCATCTACGACCGCAACGGCGAACCGCTGGCGTTCACCACCCCGGCATATGCGCTGACCTTCCAGCCGCAGTTCGTCCGCGACCGGCTCGAGACCGCGAAGGAGAAGGACCCGAGCGCCCCCGACCCCGATACCCGCCTGAAGCAGATCGCCGACGGCATCGCTTCGGAACTCGGCTCGGCGGTCGATCGCAACGACCTGCTCGACACGATCACCGGTGACGGCACCTTCGCCTACCTGGCCAAGGGCGTCGACCCGCAGATCGCCGACCGCATCGTGTCCGACTTCCCCGAGGTCGGCCGCGAGAACCAGGACGTGCGCCAGTACCCGGCGGGCGCCCTGGCCGCCAATATCGTCGGCACCACCCGCTCGGACGGCCCCGGTCTGATGGGCCTCGAGAGCTCCCTCGATTCCGTGCTCGCCGGTACCGACGGTCAGGTCACCTACGACCGCGGCTCCGACGGCTCGGTCATCCCCGGCAGCGAGCGCGACAAGCAGGACGCGATCAACGGCTCCTCGGTCGAGCTGACCCTCGACAGCGACGTGCAGTTCTACGTCCAGCAGCAGGTCCAGCGGGCCAAGGACCTCTCCGGCGCCCAGGATGTCTCCGCGGTGGTTCTCGACGCGCATACCGGCCAGGTCCTCGCGATGTCCAACGACTCGACCTTCGACCCGTCGGTCGGTGTCGCCGCGAACCCCACCACCGCCGAGTTCGGCAACCTGCCGGTCACCACCCCCTTCGAGCCCGGCTCGGTCAACAAGATCATCACCGCCGCCGCGGCGATCGAGGACGGCGTGGCGACACCCGACGAGGTCCTGCAGGTGCCGGGCAGTATCTATATGTCCGGTATCACGGTCAACGACGCGTGGGCGCACGGTCTGCTGCCGTATACGGTCGCCGGCATCTTCGGCAAGTCGTCCAACGTCGGCACCCTGATGCTCGCCCAGCGGGTCGGCGAGGATCGCTACGCCCAGATGCTCAATCTCTTCGGGCTCGGCCGGCGCACCGACGTCGGCCTGCCCGGCGAGAGCGCCGGCATGGTGCCCAGCCGCGACCAGTGGTCCGGCGGTACCTTCGCGAACCTGCCGATCGGTCAGGGTCTGTCGATGACGCTGCTGCAGATGACCGATATCTATCAGACGATCGCCAACGACGGGGTGCGCGTGCCGCCGCGCATCATCGACGCGACGATCGACGCGAACGGCAACCGCACCCCGGAGCCGGCCCCGGAGGGGATTCGCGTGGTCTCCCCGGAGACCGCCGCCGCGGTCCGCAATATGTTCCGCGCGGTCGTCCAGTCCGATACCGGCAATCAGCAGGGCACCGGCCCGCAGGCCGCCGTCGCCGGCTATCAGATCGCCGGCAAGACCGGCACCGCCCAGCAGGTCGACCCGGCGTGTGGCTGCTACTCGTCGTCCCGCTATTGGATTACCTTTGCGGGCATCGCGCCGGCCGACGATCCCCGATATGTGATCGGCATCATGCTCAACGCGCCGACCCGCAGTTCCGACGGAGGTGGCGGTCAGTCCGCCGCACCGTTGTTCCACGACATCGCGTCGTGGTTGCTGCGGCGCGATGCGGTGCCGCTGTCCCCGGAGGCGCCTCCGCTGTTGCTGCAAGCCGACTAGGCATGCGCGAGGTGGCAGGGGCGGTTCGCGGGGGAGGCGGTAGTGTGCACGACGCTGCGTCCGGTGAGCGGTTGTCGTGACGGACAACCGGATCCCGATGCACGGGGGTTTGCTCGCCGAGCCGATCCGATCCACGACCAGAAGTGATCCGACGTTGCCCGTGACCTCTGTTCCGTCTTCCTCCCCGGCCTCGCTGCGGCCCTCCGGAACACCCGGCCTCTCGCCGGTTGACCTGGCCCGCAGCGCTTCCGCGACGCTGCGCACCATCGGTGGCTCCGACGTGCCCGCCGGGATTGCGGACGTGCGGATCACCGGGGTCGACCTGCGCGCGCAGAATGTGCTGCCCGGCGACCTGTGGGCGGCCCTTCCCGGCAGCACGGTGCACGGTGCGTCCTTCGGCCGCGCGGCGATCGACAACGGTGCGGCCGCGATCCTGACCGACGCCGCCGGTCTCGCGCTGTTGGCGGCGGCGGATCTGCCGGCCGGGATCCCGGTCCTGGTCCATCCCGATCCACGCGCGGTGCTCGGGCCGATGTCGTCCGATATCTACGGGCGTCCCACCGAGCGACTGTCGGTGATCGGCGTCACCGGGACCTCCGGCAAGACGACCACCAGCTACCTGGTCGAGGCGGCGCTGCGCGCGGCCGGCCACCGCACCGCGTTGATCGGCACCGTCGAGACCCGCATCGACGGGCAGGTCTTCCCGAGCGCGTTCACCACCCCGGAGGCCCCGCACCTGCACGCGTTGTTCGCCCGGATGGTCGAACAGGGTGTCGAGAGCGTCGTGATGGAGGTCTCCAGCCACGCGCTGGCGCTCTTCCGCGCGGACGGCACGATCTTCGCCGCCGCCGGGTTCACCAACCTGTCGCAGGATCACCTCGACTTCCACCACAGCTTCGAGGACTACTTCGCCGCCAAGGCCCGGCTATTCGACCCGGTCTCGGCGGTCCACGCCCGCTCCGCGGTGGTCTGCGTCGACGATCGATGGGGTCGGCGGATGGCCGATCTCGCCGGCGGCGCGGTCACGGTGTCGACGACCGGTGACGACGCCGACTGGTGGGTGCGCGACGCCCGCGTCGACGACGCCGGGGTGCAGAGCTTCGGGGTGCACGGGCCGGACGGCTACACCGCGACCGGCAGCGTCGGGATTCCCGGCCGCTTCAACGTCGCGAACGCGCTGACCGCCCTCGCGCTGGTCGACGCGGTCGGCGTCGACCGGGCGGTGGCCCTCGACGCGATCGCCCGGGTGCGGGTGCCCGGTCGGCTCGAGCGCATCGACGCCGGTCAGGACTTCCTGGCGGTGGTCGACTATGCGCACAAGCCGGCCGCTATCGAATCGGTACTCGGAGCGCTGCGGCAGCAGGGTTCCGGCCGGCTGGCGA
This sequence comes from Millisia brevis NBRC 105863, assembly GCF_001552615.1. Taxonomy (GTDB): domain Bacteria; phylum Actinomycetota; class Actinomycetes; order Mycobacteriales; family Mycobacteriaceae; genus Millisia; species Millisia brevis. The sequence continues at coordinate 43,516 of NZ_BCRN01000007.1, read as the reverse complement.
TCGTCGTCGGCGCCGGTGGCGATCGGGACCGGGAGAAGCGCCCGCTGATGGGCGCGGCATCGGCCGCGGTCGCCGATCTGGTCGTGGTCACCGACGACAATCCGCGCAGCGAGGAGCCGGCCGCCATCCGCACCGCGGTCCTCGCCGGCGCCCATTCGGTCGGCGGCGACGCGGAGATCCGCGAGATCGGCTCGCGACGCGAGGCGATCCAGGCGGCGATCGACTGGGCGCGCAGCGGCGACATCGTCCTGATTGCCGGCAAGGGGCACGAGACCGGGCAGAAGGTGGGCGATACGGTCTACCCGTTCGACGACCGCACCGTGGTCGCCGAAGCCCTCGAACTGCGGCGGGAGCACGCATGATCCCGATGACGTTGGCGCAGATCGCCGCGGTGATCGGCGGTCGACTCGCCGACGCCGGCGACGGTTCGGCCACGGTCACCGGCGCCGTCGAGTTCGACTCGCGCGTCATCACACCCGGCGATCTCTTCCTCGCCCTGCCCGGGGCCCGCGTCGACGGTCACGATCACGCCGCGGGCGCTGTCGCCGCCGGCGCGATCGGGGTGCTGGCCGCCCGCCCGGTCGGCGTCCCGGCGATCGTCGTCGACCCGGTGCCGACCGACTCGCGGGCGATGGCCCTCGAATCCGATACCGACGGCTCCGGCGCAGCGGTGCTCGCCGCGCTCGGCCGGCTCGCCCGGTACGTCACCGACCGGTTGATCGAGGACGGGTTGACCGTCGTCGGCGTCACCGGATCGGCCGGCAAGACCTCCACCAAGGACCTGATCGCCGCGGTCCTGCGTGCCGAGGGCCCGACCGTCGCCCCGCCCGGGTCGATGAACAACGAACTCGGCCATCCCTGGACCGCCCTGCGCGCCGACGAGAAGACCCGCTTCCTGGTCCTCGAACTGTCCGCCCGGCACGAGGGCAATATCCGCGACCTCACCCGCATCGTCGCCCCGCGCATCGGCGCGGTGCTCAACGTCGGCTCCGCGCACCTCGGCGAGTTCGGCTCCCGCGAAGCGATCGCCCGCACCAAGGGCGAGCTGGTCGAGGCGCTCCCGGCGGCAGCCGACGGCGGGGTCGCGATCCTCAACGCCGACGACCCGCTGGTGGCGGCGATGGCCGACCGAACCGCCGCGGCGGTCGTGCGCGTCGGTCGCGGCGCCGACGCCGACGTACGGGCCGAGGACGTCACGGTCGACGAGTCCGCCCGCGCCGCGTTCACCCTGGTCGCCGACGGCCGGCGGGTGCCGGTGCGGCTGCGCGTCCACGGCGAGCATCAGGTGCCCAACTCGCTGACCGCGGCGGCGGTCGGTCGGGCCTGCGGCCTCGATCTCGAGGTGATCGCCGCGGCGCTGTCCGCGGCCGAGGCCGCGTCGATCCGCCGGATGGCCGTCGCCACCCGCGCCGACGGGCTGACCGTGGTCGACGATTCCTACAATGCCAACCCCGAGTCGGTGGCCGCCGCACTCAAGGCGCTGGCCACGATGGTGCGCACCCGGCGGGATGCGGCGGCGTCCACCTCCCCGGACGCCGGCCCCACCAACCCCTTCGCCACCGACCCTTTCGCCGACGATCCCTTCGCCGATCGCCCGGCGGGCCCGCGGGCCTGGGCGGTGCTCGGCGAGATGCGCGAACTCGGCGACGAATCGATCCGCGAGCACGATCGCATCGGCCGCCTGGTCGTGCGCCTCGATATCGACCGCCTGGTGGTCGTCGGCACCGACCGACCCCTGCGGGCGATGCATCAGGGCGCCGTGATGGAAGGGTCGTGGGGCGAGGAGTCGGTGCTCGTCCCCGACGCCGAGGCCGCGATCGCACTGTTGTCCTCCTCGGTCGCACCGGACGATGTGGTCCTGGTGAAGGCGTCCCAGTCGATCGGACTGTGGCGCGTCGGCGAGGCGCTTCTGGAATCGACCGGCTCGGCCGGTAGGGGATCGACGACATCCGGTGGTGTCGATGAGGGGGCTTGACGGACCGTGAGGCAGATTCTGTTCGCCGGCGGCATCGCATTGGTCGTGGCGATCCTGGTCACTCCATTACTGATCAAGCTGTTCACCAAGCAGGGGTTCGGTCAGGAGATTCGGGTCGAGGGGCCCCAGAGTCACCAATCGAAACGCGGAACCCCGACCATGGGTGGTGTCGCGATCATCGCCGGCATGTGGGTCGGCTATCTCGGCTCCCATCTGCTCGGCATCATGTACGACGCCGACCCGCCGTCGGCATCGGCGTTGCTGGTCCTGGGCCTGGCGACCGTGCTCGGCATCGTCGGCTTCCTCGACGACTTCATCAAGATCCGCAAGCACCGCAACCTCGGCCTGAACAAGACCTCCAAGCTGGTCGGCCAGTTGGTCGCCGCCCTGCTCTTCGGTGTGCTGGTCCTGCAGTTCCCGGATATGCACGGCATCACGCCCGGCAGCCTGCAGCTGTCCTATGTGCGCGATATCGCCACGATCACGCTGCCGATGGCCGTCTTCGTGCTCTTCGTCTACTTCCTGGTGGCGGCCTGGTCGAACGCGGTCAACCTGACCGACGGTCTCGACGGGCTCGCCGCCGGCTCGATGACCCTGGTGGTCGGCGCCTACACGGTGATCACCTTCTGGCAGTACCGGCAGTCCTGCACCGCCCCGCGCGGTCCGGCACCGGGCTGCTACGAGGTGCGCGATCCGCTCGACCTCGCGGTCCTGTGCGCCGCGGCGGCGGGCGCCTGCATCGGCTTCCTGTGGTGGAACGCCGCGCCGGCCAAGATCTTCATGGGTGACACCGGATCGTTGGCGCTCGGCGGTCTGCTCGCCGGTCTGTCGATCACCACCCGCACCGAACTGCTGATGGTGGTCATCGGTGCGCTCTTCGTCGCGGAGGCCGCCTCGGTGGCCATCCAGATCGCCGTCTTCCGGTCGAGTCGGCGTCGGGTCTTCCGCATGGCTCCGTTCCACCACCACTTCGAACTCGGTGGTTGGGCGGAAACCACGGTCATCATCAGATTCTGGTTGCTCGCCGCCATCTCGTCGGCGGTCGGCATGGCCTTGTTCTACAGCGAATATCTGGCAGTGATCGGGGACTGACCCGCATCGGGTTGGTGACAGTCGACCCGTGACCGCCGAGGGACCACGGGTCCGGAACAGCAGGAGGCGGACATGGGAACTGCGGGATCGAACGTGCTGCCGGGGGAGCGGGTCCTGGTCGTCGGCGCCGGGGTGGCCGGACGCGCGACCGCGGACGCCTTGGTCGACCTCGGTGCGGCGGTGACGATCGCCGACGACCGCCCGGCGGTACTCGCCGGGCTCGCGGCCGAGGGACGGGTGGCCACCGCGGTCGGCGCGGAACTCGCGGCGGCCTGGCCGGACGACATCGACCTGGTCGTCGTCAGCCCGGGGGTACGCCCCGATGCCCCGATCCCGGTCGCCGCGGCCGCCGCCGGGGTACCGGTCTGGGGGGACGTCGAACTGGCCTGGCGCCTCGACGCCGCCGCCGTCTACGGCCCCACCCGCACCTGGGTGGTCATCACCGGCACCAACGGCAAGACCACCACGACCTCGATGGTCGAGGCGATCGTCGCCGCGGCCGGGATCGACACCGTCGCCTGCGGCAATATCGGGCTGACCGTCATCGAGGCGCTGCGGCGAGGCGAGGCCGACCGACAGCCGCCCGCGCGGGTCCTCGCGGTGGAGTTGTCGTCGTTCCAGCTGTACTGGGCGCCGTCGGTGCGCCCGGCGGTCGGCGCGGTCCTTAATATCGCCGAGGACCACCTCGACTGGCACGGCGGGATGGACGGCTACGTCGCGGCGAAACTGCGGGCCCTCGGCGGCGCGGTCGCCGTCGTCGGCGTCGACGACCCGGGCTCGGCCGCATTGCTCGACCGCTCGCCGGCCGCGCGCACCATCGGCTTCACCGCGGGTGAGCCCGGCCCCGATCGGGTGGGTATCGCCGACGGGTATCTGGTCGACCGCGCCTTCCCCGACGCCGACGCCCGCACCGTCCTGGCCCCGGTCGAGGGCATCGAACCGCCCGGACCCGCCGGCCGACTCGACGCCGCCGCCGCCGCGGCCGCCGCCCGGGCGATCGGTATCGCCCCGGAGGCGATCGCCGCCGGGCTCGCCTCCTTCCACGTCGGCCCGCACCGCGGCGCGACGGTCGGCGAGATCGACGGGGTGCGCTACGTCGACGACTCGAAGGCGACCAACCCGCACGCCGCCCTCGCGTCGATGCGCTCCTACGACTCGATCGTCTGGGTGGCCGGGGGACTGCTCAAGGGTGCCCATGTCGACGATCTGGTGATCGAGGTGCGCTCCCGACTGGTCGCCGCGGTCCTTCTCGGACGCGATGCCCCACATATCGCGGACGCGTTGCGCCGACACGCACCCGATGTCCCCGTGCTCTGGGCCTCCGAGGTGCACGATACGAATGTGACTAGTGGTGCAGATGTTCAGAGCGCGTCTACTGTTGTGGATGTGAATGACGTGATGCGCTCGGCCGTGGCCGCCGCCCGCGGCGCGGCGCGCGCGGGGGACACCGTGCTGCTGGCCCCGGCCGCGGCGTCGTTGGACATGTTCGCCGACTACAAGCAGCGGGGTGACAGCTTCGCCGCGGCGGTAGCCGCCCTCGCAACGCCGGCGGTAGCCGCCCTCGCAACGCCGGCGGTAGCCGCCCTCGCAACGCCGGCGGTAGCCGCCCTCGCAACGCCGGCGGTAGCCGCCCTCGCAACGCCGGCGGTCGCCCGTGCGACCCGGGGCGCCGAGCGGTGACCGCGACCCGGACGGCCGGCCCCTCGGGGTCGGCCGCCGGTCGTCGTCGGCCCGGCGGGGGCTCGTCGGGGACCTCGCGCCCCCGATCCGGGGTACGGCAGCGCTCCGATTCGGCGCGCGGTCACATCCGTGCCTGGCTGTCGCGGCCGCTGACCTCGTTCCACCTGGTGGTGACGATCGCGGCGCTGCTGACGGTGCTCGGCCTGGTCATGGTGCTGTCCGCCTCGTCGGTCAGCGCCTACGCCGTCGACGGTTCGGCGTACTCGATGTTCACCAGGCAGGCGATCTTCACCGCAGTCGGCGTGGTCGGCTTCTATCTGGCGATGCGGATCCCCCCGACGTGGCTGCGCGCTGCGGCACGCCCGCTGGTGGCGATCTCGATCCTCATGCTGGTCCTGGTGCTCATCCCCGGTATCGGCACGCTGTCCCAGGGCACCCGCGGCTGGTTCTCGGTCGGTGGCCTGAGCTTCCAGCCGTCCGAATTCGCCAAGGTCACCTTCGCGATCTGGGGGGCCCACGTCCTGGCGACGCTGCCGCCGAACCGGCGCGACCCGCGACAGGTGCTCGTCCCGCTGCTCCCGGTCGCGATGGTCATCTTCGTCCTGATCGTGCTGCAGCCCGACCTCGGCCAGACCGTCGCGGTCGCCACGATCCTGATGGCCCTGCTCTGGTACGGGGGGCTGTCGTTGCGGCTATTCCTCACCGCGTCCGGTGGCCTCGGTCTCGCCGCGATCGCGCTCGGTCTGGCGGCCGGCTACCGTTCCGCGCGTATCCAGTCCTGGCTCAACCCCTCCGCCGACCCGGAGGGCGCCGGCTACCAATCCCGCCAGGCGCTCTTCTCGCTGGCCGACGGCGGCTGGTTCGGTCGCGGGCTCGGCCAGTCCCGCGCCAAGTGGAGCTACCTGCCCAACGCCCACAACGACTTCATCTTCGCGATCATCGGCGAGGAGCTCGGGGTGATCGGATGCATCGCGGTGCTCGCCCTCTTCGGCCTGCTGGTCTTCGCCGGTATGCGGATCGCGATGCGGTCGATCGACCCCTTCCTGCGCCTGCTGTCCGCGACGCTGACCGTCTGGATGGTCTCCCAGGTGGTGATCAACGTCGGCTACGTCGTCGGACTGCTGCCGGTCACCGGACTGCAGCTGCCGATGATCTCCGCCGGCGGCACCTCGACGGCGATCACCCTCGGCGCGCTCGGGTTGTTGGCCAACGCGGCCCGACACGAACCGGAGGCGGTCGCCGCGCTCCAGCAGGGCGGCGACGGACGTTTCGGTCGACTGCTGCGGCTGCCCGCACCGACGTCGGCGGTCAGCCGGGTCCCGCGCGAGATGCCGATGCCCTTCGGGATGCCCGCGTTGCCGAGGATCGAGATCACACGTGGCGAACGACCCGTCAGCCGCGCCGCGGGGTCCGGCCGAGTATCCTCGCCGCGTGCCGGTCGTACGACATATTCCGACCGTCCGCGCCCGCGACAAGGGGGCACGACACGGCGTCGATAAGCGTCGGACCGGCCGAGATCCGTCGAACCGAGAGACGTCGACCGGAAGGGTGAGGACGCGACATGGCCGACTGTGGTGAGGGCGTAGGCGAGTGATCTCGGTAGTGGTCGCCGGCGGGGGTACCGCCGGACATATCGAACCGGCGTTGGCGGTCGCCGACGCCGTCCGTTCCCTCGAACCCACCGCGCGGGTGGTGGCGCTGGGTACCGAGCGCGGCCTGGAGACCACGCTGGTGCCGGCCCGCGGCTACCCGCTGGAATTGATCCCGCCGGTGCCGCTGCCGCGCAAGCCCACCGTCGATCTGCTGAAGCTGCCGGCCCGCGTCGTGCGGTCGGTGCGGCGCACCCGCCAGGTGCTCGACGAGTCGAACGCCGACGTCGTCATCGGCTTCGGTGGCTACGTCGCCCTGCCCGCCTACCTCGCCGCGCTCGGCCGCCCCGGCCGTCGCCGCATCCCGGTGGTCGTCCACGAGGCCAATGCCAGCGCCGGGATCGCCAATCGTATCGGCGCGCGGCTGGCCACCCGGGTGCTCGCCGCGGTGCCCGGCTCCGGCATCACCGGCCGCGGCGGCGACGTCGAGGTCGTCGGCATCCCGGTGCGCGCCTCGATCACCGAACTCGACCGTCCGGCGCTGCGCGCGCAGGCCCGCGAGACCTTCGGCCTGCCCGCCGAGGGGCCGGTCCTGCTGGTCTTCGGCGGGTCCCAGGGGGCCCGCTCGCTCAACGAGGCGGTCTCCGGTGCGGCGCGGCAGTTGGCCGAGGCGGGCGTCTCGGTGCTGCACGCGCACGGCCCGAAGAACTCCGTCACCGTCGAGCAATACAACCCGGCCGCTCCCTACGTCGCGGTGCCCTACCTCGACCGGATGGACCTCGCCTACGCCGCCGCCGACGCGGCGGTCTGCCGGTCCGGTGCGATGACCGTCGCCGAGGTATCCGCGGTCGGCATGCCGGCCTTCTACGTTCCGCTGCCGCACGGCAACGGCGAGCAGGCGCTCAACGCCCAGCCGGTCGTCCGCGCCGGCGGCGGAGTCCTGGTCGCCGATGCCGATCTGACCCCCGCTTATGTCGCCGAGAGCGTCGTGGCGCTGTTGACCGACCCGGAGCGGCTGGGCCTGATGTCGCAGAAGGCGACCACGGCCGGCAGCCGCGACGCCGCGCTCGCGGTCGCCAAGGTCGGCCTCGAGGTCGCGGCGGGAGGTACCCGATGATCGACGCCCCGCAGGCGGCCGCCGGCACCACCGATCTGCCGCCCGAACTCGCCCGTGTGCACATGATCGGCATCGGCGGCGCCGGCATGTCCGGCCTCGCCCGGCTGCTGCTCTCCCGCGGTGGTCAGGTGTCGGGGTCCGACGCCAAGGAGGGCCGCGTCATCCGGGCCCTGCGCGCCCGCGGTGCGCAGATCCGCATCGGCCACGACGCGTCCGCGCTCGACATGCTGCCCGGCGGCCCGACCGCCGTGGTGACCACCTTCGCCGCGATTCCCCGGACCAACCCCGAACTGGTCGCCGCCCACGGGCGCGGCATCCCTGTGCTGCTGCGACCGGCGGTGCTCGCCAGCCTGATGCAGGGCTCGTTCACCGTGCTGATCGCCGGCACCCACGGCAAGACGTCCACCACCTCGATGGTGATCGTCGCCCTCCAGCAGGCCGGTGTCGACCCGTCCTTCGCCGTCGGCGGCGAGCTGAACGAGTCGGGGACCAACGCCCATCACGGCAGCGGCGGCGTCTTTGTCGCCGAGGCCGACGAGAGCGACGGATCGCTGCTGCAGTACACCCCGGATGTCGTGGTGGTGACCAATGTCGAGGCCGATCACCTCGACTACTTCGGTACCACCGAGGCCTATGTGCGGGTCTTCGACGACTTCGTCGAGCGGATCGTCGACGGCGGCGTGTTGATCTGCTGCCTGGACGATCCGGGCTCGGCCGATCTGGCCGCCCGCGCGCTGGCCGGACACGGTGAGCGCATCACCGTGCTGGGCTACGGCACCGAGCAGGCCCGCGAGATCGCGCCGGCGGCGCAGTTCCGCGGGTGGGAGCCGCGCGATACCGGCGGCGTCCTGCAGTTCGGTCTGTCCGACGAGCAGCGGTTGCGCACGATCCGGCTCGGCGTGCCCGGCCGGCATATGGGGCTCAATGCCCTCGGTGCGGTGCTGGCGGCCCGCGCCGCCGGCGCCGGGGTCGACGAGATCGTCGAGGGGCTCTCCGGTTTCGGTGGGGTGCACCGCCGCTTCCAGATCCGGGGCCGCGAGCGCGGTATCCGCGTCTTCGACGATTACGCCCACCATCCGACCGAGGTGCGGGCGGTGCTGACCGCCGCGCAGGAGTTGGTGGCGGCCGGCCCGGTGCCGGCGACCGGACGCGGCCGGGTGATCGTGGTCTTCCAGCCGCACCTGTACTCGCGGACCGAGGCCTTCGCGGCCGAGTTCGCCGAGGCTCTCGACCTGGCGGACGAGACGATCGTGCTCGACGTCTACGGGGCGCGCGAGGAGCCGATCCCCGGCGTGAGCGGCGCCCTGATCGCCGGCGCGATGAAGGGCTCGGTGCACTTCCAGACCGATATGTCCGCGGTGCCGATGCAGATCGCGACGATGAGCCGCCCCGCCGACGTGGTGATCACCATGGGCGCCGGCGACGTGACGATGCTCGGCAGCCAGATCCTCGACGCGCTGCGTGTGATCGGGCCGCGGCATCCGGCGGACGACGCCCCGGCCGCTGCCGACCTGCCTTCCACCAAGACACCCCCCACCGACACACCCCAGACCGCGGCACCCCAGACCGCGGCACCACAGACCGACATCGCTGCGACCGACGGGTCCGGGACCTGAGGGTGCTGCGCAGCCGGCTCGGGGTGGCGCTGGTTCTCGCGATCGTGCTGCTGGTCGGCGGCGGCGTCGCGCTGTACGTCACGCCGCTGCTCGCGGTGCGGACCGTCGACACCAGCGGGGTACCCGAGGCGTTGACCGGCCAGGTCGAGGCGGCTGTGCCGATCGGCACACCGCTGTTGCGGGTGAACACCGGTGCCGCCGAGGCGCAGATCGAGCAGATCCCGCGGGTCGAGTCGGCCACCGTCGAGCGGAGCCTGCCGTCGACGGTGACGATCACCGTGGTCGAGCGGGTGGCGGTCGTCTTCGTCGACGCCGCGGACGGCACCCATCTGATCGACCGCAACGGGGCCGACTTCGCCGTCGAGGCGCCGCCCGAGGGTGTCATCCAATTGATCACCCCCACACCGGGAACGGGGGATCGCACCACCGAGGACGCGGTCTCGGTGCTCGCCGGGCTGCCCGCGGACCTGCGGCCGCAGGTCGTGCGGGTCGAGGCGCCCACCGACACGGCAATCTCGTTGGTACTGGCGGACAATCGCACGCTGGTCTGGGGGAGTGCCGACGACTCCGGGTACAAGGCGGACGTCGCCCGCGCGCTGTTGACCCAACCCGGCGGCGTCTACGACGTCTCGAGTCCGGATTTGCCGACCATTCGCTGACCCGCGGTCGGTTCGCCTGTGACCTCGCGTTTCGGTAACCGCCGGAGGCGCTTTCGGCTGTGTCCGCGGCCGCGTTCGGCAGGCGCCTGGTGCGCAGCGGGATTCACAACGATTGTTGGATGTCGTTCGGCGCGCCTAGTCCAGAGTGTGGCGGCTGATGCCTAACGTGGCCTGCAGTCGAGCACTTGACATAACTATGACTCTATGGTTGAGGTTGAGGGTTCTGTTCGGCGGAGAACTCATTGGACTGCTACACGGAAGGCGACGCCCATGACGCCCCCGCACAATTACCTTGCCGTGATCAAGGTCGTCGGTATCGGCGGCGGCGGTGTGAATGCCGTCAACCGGATGATCGAACAGGGCCTCAAAGGCGTGGAGTTCGTCGCGGTCAATACCGATGCCCAGGCATTGTTGATGAGCGATGCCGACGTCAAACTCGACGTCGGCAGGGAACTGACGCGCGGTCTCGGTGCCGGCGCGGACCCCGAGGTCGGCCGCAAGGCGGCCGAGGACCACAAGGACGAGATCGAAGAGGTGCTCAAGGGCGCCGACATGGTTTTCGTCACCGCCGGTGAGGGCGGCGGCACCGGCACCGGCGGTGCGCCGGTGGTCGCGTCGATCGCCCGCAAGCTCGGCGCCCTGACCGTCGGTGTCGTCACCCGCCCCTTCTCCTTCGAGGGCAAGCGGCGCGGCAACCAGGCCGACGCCGGCATCACGTCGCTGCGCGAATCCTGCGACACCTTGATAGTGATTCCGAACGACCGGCTGCTGCAGCTCGGCGACGCCGCGGTCAGCCTGATGGACGCCTTCCGCAGCGCCGACGAGGTGCTGCTCAACGGTGTCCAGGGCATCACCGACCTGATCACCACCCCCGGCCTGATCAACGTCGACTTCGCCGACGTCAAGGGCGTGATGTCCGGAGCGGGCAGCGCGCTGATGGGCATCGGCTCCGCCCGCGGCGAGGGTCGCGCGGTCAAGGCGGCCGAGTCCGCGATCAACTCGCCGCTGCTCGAGGCGTCGATGGAGGGCGCCAAGGGCGTGCTGCTGTCGATCGCCGGCGGCTCGGATCTCGGCCTCTTCGAGATCAACGAGGCGGCCTCGCTGGTCCAGGAGGCCGCGCATATCGAGGCGAACATCATCTTCGGCACCGTGATCGACGACTCGCTCGGCGACGAGGTGCGCGTCACGGTGATCGCCGCCGGCTTCGACGGCAGCGGCCCGGCGCGCAACCAGATGGAACCTCGCGCCGCTCGGGCCAACGGCGCCGCGACGGTCGGACCCGCACGCGCCGGCCAGATCGGCTCGCCGCGAACGGATCCCACCGCGGGGATCGAGGAGCCCGCCGCCCAGCGGGAGGACGCGAGCCCCCGGCGCGAGGAGCCGGTCTCGCGCCGCGAGGAGAGCAACGGGTACGGCGGCTCCGACCGGTCGTCCCGCGACGCGGTGGTCGACGATGACGAGGACGTCGACGTCCCGTCCTTCATGAGGAACTAGGCGGCGGTGACCGGACCGGAGGCATCGGGGCCGACGGGCAGCGCGCCCGTCGGCCCGTCGCCCGTGCGCGTGCGACGGGTGGTCACCGCCCGCGCCGGCGGGGTCTCCCGGGCTCCGTACGACTCGTTCAATCTCGGCGACCACGTCGGCGACGATCCCGCGGCGGTCGCGGCCAATCGTCGTCGGCTCGCCGAGGCGATCGAGCTGCCGCCCGAGCGTCTGGTCTGGATGGATCAGATCCACGGCCGCACGATCGCCACCGTCGACGGCCCGGTCGCCGAGACGATCCCCGGCACCGACGGGGTGGTCACCGCGCAGCGCGATCTGGCTCTGGTGGTGATGACGGCCGACTGCGTACCGATCCTGCTGTCCGACGAGACCGCCGGGATCGTCGCCGCGGTCCACGCCGGACGGGTCGGCGCCCGCATCGGCATCGCCCTGCGCGCCCTCGATGCGATGGTCGCCAAGGGGGCCGAGGTCTCCCGCATCGGCGTCTTCCTCGGACCGGCCGCCGCGGGCGAGTCCTACGAGGTCCCGCCGCAGATGCAGGCGGACGTCGAGAAGCACCTGCCCGGCAGCTCCGTGCGGACCACCGCCGGTACGACCGGGCTGGACCTGCGGGCCGGACTGCGCCGCCAGTTGCTCGAGGCCGGGGTGGCCGCCGTCGCTCAGGATCCGCGCGACACGATCACCGATACGACCCTCTTCAGCCACCGCCGCGGCGCGCCGACCGGGCGGCTGGCCTCGGTGATCTGGATGCCGTCGTGACCGCCGGCGATCCGGGCTCGATCGGCGCCGCTCGGCGGGCGCAGTTGGCGGCCGGTCTGACCGCGGTCACCGACCGGGTGGCCGCGGCCTGTCGCGCGGTCGACCGGGATCCGGCCGAGGTCCGGGTCCTGCCGGTGACCAAGTTCTTCCCGGCCTCCGATGTCGAACACCTCGTCACCCTCGGCTGTACCGATTTCGGCGAGTCGCGGGCGCAGGACGCCGAGCGGAAGGTCGCCGAGATCGCCGCGTGGCTGGCCGAGCGGGCGGACGCGACCGTCGACCCGGATGCCGCGAGGCCCGCGATCGCCTGGCACATGATCGGGCGGTTGCAGCGCAACAAGGCCGCGGGTGTCGGACGCTGGGCGAGCGCGATCCACTCGGTCGACGATCCGCGGCTGCCGGCGATGATCGCCCGCGGTGCGCGGCAGGCGCTCGACGCAGGGGAGCGGACCGAACCGGTGCACGTGCTGGTCCAGATCAGCCTGGACGGCGACACCCACCGCGGTGGGGTCGAGGTCGACGAACTCGCCCACCTGGCCGACACGATCGTCGCGCTCCCGGAGTTGCGGCTGGCCGGGGTGATGGCGGTTCCGCCGCTCGGCTCGGACCCGGACGCGGCCTTCGACCGGCTCGCGAGCATCCACGAACGTCTGCTCGCCGACCATCCGGACGCGGTCGAACGGTCCGCCGGAATGACCGCCGACCTGGAGCCGGCGATCCGGCACGGGTCGACCTGCGTGCGTGTCGGAACGGCAATCCTGGGCGAACGCCCGATAACCTCACAAGTGAACAGTCGAAACATTGGTAACAGTGGTTCGACCGGCGAAGCCCGAGAATCCGGGCCAAGGGATGAACGGAAGGTCGACCGATGAGCAGCACCTTGCATCGCTTCAAGGCCTACTTCGGCATGGTCCCGCTCGACGAGTACGAGGACGAATACGTCGACGAGGTCGCCGAATCCCGCCCGGCGCGGGGCGGTCGCGGCTATGCGGAGCGTGACGAGGACATCGATCGCGAATACGACCCCGAGTACATCTCGCGCCGCAAGGAGTACGCCCGCCGGGAGAGCGTCGGCTACGCCCGCCGCGATGCCGACGACGAGGTGCGTCGGGAGAGCCCGCGCTCGATCTCCGAGGCGCGCCCGGTGCGGGCCTCCGCCGAGCGGCCGACCAGCCGCGGCGCGTTGGCGATCGACTCGCGCCCCGAGCCGCCGTCGCGTCGATCCCTCTTCGAGGAGGGTGTCTCGCAGGCGACGATCACCACCCTGCGCCCGCGCGACTACAGCGAGGCCCGCACGATCGGCGAGCGCTTCCGCGACGGCAACCCGGTGATCATGGACCTCGTCGAGATGAGCAATGCCGACGCCAAGCGGCTGGTCGACTTCGCCGCGGGCCTGGCCTTCGCCCTGCACGGCTCGTTCGACAAGGTCGCCACCAAGGTCTTCCTGCTCTCGCCGTCCGACGTCGAGGTCTCCGCGGAGGACCGCCGCAAGCTCGCGGCCAAGGGCTTCCAGAGCCGCTGACGGCTCGCGATCGGATCGGGTAGCGGGATGACGGTCGCACGGTCTCTCGGCGGCCGCAGGGGGTTCGCCGAGCCCGATCGGCGTGTCCGATGGGTCGGTTTGTGCTCTCGGCGATCAACTTCCCGCAATATTCGCATTAGCGGTCCCCGTACGGCACAGTGTGGGGGTGACCTCCGTCTTCGGCATCGTCCATACGCTGCTGTTCATCTTCTGGCTGCTGTTGATCGCCCGTGTGATCGTGGAATTCGTCCGGGCCTTCGCCCGCGACTGGCGGCCGACCGGCTTCATGGTCGTGGTTCTGGAGGCGATATTCACCATCACCGATCCGCCGGTGAAACTCTTCCGCCGGATCATTCCGTCTGTATCGTTGGGCGGCGTTCGCCTCGATCTGTCGATCATGGCGTTGCTTTTTGTGATGTTCGTGCTCATGAACGTGGTGCAATCATTGATGTGAGGGCATTATCGATCTTCACGACGCCTACCGGTCGGGTGTCGCCCGCAATATGCGAGAATGAGAATGCTCGAGTGCTGTGGGGAGCTAGTCACGTGCTCCGTGCCGTGATCGGTCCGAGATCCAAGCGGTCCGATATTGCTCGGTTGTCGAGGGCGAGTCGGTACGGCGAACCGAGTGCCGATACACAACTGAAGACGAGCTCCACCGCTCAACTAACGTGTGAAGGGACCCTTCGATGCCGCTGACGCCCGCTGATGTGCATAACGTCGCGTTCAGTAAGCCGCCGATCGGCAAGCGCGGCTACAACGAGGACGAGGTCGATGCATTTCTCGATCTGGTCGAGCAGGAACTCTCCCGTCTGATCGAGGAGAACGCCGACCTGCGCCAGCGCGTCGGGGAGCTCGACCAGGAGCTTGCCGAAGCCAAGTCCGGCCGCCCGGCCGCGCAGCAGTCGCTGGTGAAGGCCCCCGAGCCCGAGCCGATCAAGCAGGCGCCCCCGGCTCCGGCGCCCGCGCCGGTCGTCGCCTCCAACGAGGACTCCAACCTCCAGGCCGCCAAGGTTCTCGGCCTGGCGCAGGAGATGGCCGACCGCCTCACCTCGGATGCGAAGAACGAGTCCGAGCAGTTGCTCGCCTCGGCTCGCGCCAACTCGGAGCGCATGATCTCCGACGCCCGCACCCGCTCCGATGCGATGGTGTCCGAGGCACGGCAGAAGTCGGAGAGCCTGCTCGCCGACGCGCAGACCCGCTCGGAGACCCAGCTGCGTCAGGCCAAGGAGAAGGCCGACGCGCTCAAGGGTGACGCCGAGCGCAAGCACACCGAGATCATGGCCAGCATCAACCAGGAGCAGGCGTCCCGCGAGGGGCAGATCGAGCGCCTCAAGACGTTCGAGCGCGAGTACCGGGTGCGCCTGAAGTCCTACCTGGAATCGCAGCTGCAGGATCTCGAGCAGCGCGCTCCGGCCCTGCCCGCGGAGAAGAGCCCCGTCGGTTCGGGTGGCTACACCAACGGCAGCCCGGCAAACGGGTCGACCACCACCAACGGCAGCAACGGTGCCCCGGTGGGCTACGGACAGACTTACGGCAAGGGCAACAACTGACGGTTGCCCGCCCCTCGCGGGGGCGGGCACGGTCGGACGGGGACCGTACGGTCCCCGTTGTCGGAACGCGGGGCGCCTCGGATGACCGGTGCGCCCCGGTCCGGTCGGTAATGGTCGGTCGTGGGTAGGCGGGTCCCTCATGGTGGTTCTCGTGTTGGTCCTGGCGGGTCTCGGTTTTGTTCTGTTGATCACAGCGCTGATCACGGGGCAGACGTTGTTCGCCTGGGCCTGCATCGTGGCGTGCATCGTCGGCGCCCTGGTTCTGTTGTTCACCACATTGATGTCGAGTCGGTCCGCATCGGCCGAGCAGGTCGCCGGCGAGCCCGGCGACGACGGAATATAGACGTGACCGCCGGGTAAACCGGCGCGTACACTCGATCAGGCGTTGATCCGGCCATCACCGGGGAGCATTCGGAAGAACGGTCGGCCGCCGCGTCCTGGACGGGACGCGGTTCGACTCACTAGACCCGAACGGGTGGGCCCGTCACAGCCCACATCGAGCGGTTGTCGCGACGTCGCAGCACGTCCGGCAGCAAGCGGGGTGGTACCGCGGCCGCGGCGCATGCCAGTGCGTTCGTCGTCGTCCCCGAGCCCAGCGTTTCCTTCGCGGCACGTCCGACGTGCCGACGAAACCAGGCCCGGCAGTGACGACGAAGAAGGACGGCAGCACCATGAAGCGGCGGTATCCGTTGGCCGATCACACCGGGGAGTCCACCTCGGTGGAGTTCCCGACGCTCGAGGAGAATGTGCTCGCCTACTGGGCGATCGACGACACCTTCCGCGCCTCGATCGAGCAGCGGCGCGACGCTCCCGAATACGTCTTCTACGACGGCCCGCCCTTCGCGAACGGTCTGCCGCATTACGGCCACCTGTTGACCGGATACGTCAAGGACATCGTCCCGCGCTACCGCACGATGCGCGGCTATCGCGTCGAACGCCGTTTCGGTTGGGATACGCACGGTTTGCCCGCCGAACTCGAGGCCGAACGCCAACTCGGCATCACCGACAAGTCGCAGATCGACAAGATGGGCATCGCCGCGTTCAACGCCGCCTGCCGCGCCTCGGTGCTCAAGTACACCGACGAGTGGCGCGCCTACGTCACCCGGCAGGCCCGCTGGGTCGACTTCGACAACGACTACAAGACCCTCGATCCGTCCTTCATGGAATCGACGATCTGGGCCTTCTCCGAGCTCCACCGCAAGGGCCTCGCCTACGAGGGCTACCGCGTGCTGCCCTACTGCTGGCGCGACGAGACCCCGCTGTCGAACCACGAACTGCGCATGGACGACGACGTCTACCGCAGCCGTCAGGACCCGGCGCCGACCGTCGGCTTCCGCATCGCCGATATCGGCGACCGCATCCTGTCCGGCGCCTACCTGCTGATCTGGACGACCACGCCCTGGACGCTGCCGTCGAACCAGGCCGTCGCCGTGCACCCCGACGTCGAGTACGCGGTCGTACGGGTGCCGGCGTCCGGTTCGTCCCCGGAGCGCCGCTTCGTGCTGGCCGTCGACCGGCTGCCCGCCTACGCCCGCGAGCTCGGCGAGACCCCGGACGTCATCGAGACCTACCTCGGTTCGGCGCTGCTCGGGCTGCGTTATGTGCCGCCGTTCCCGTACTTCGAGGGTGCGGAGAACGGTGCGCGGGCGCATACCGTGCTGCCCGCCGAGTACGTCAGCACCGCCGACGGCACCGGCATCGTGCACATCGCTCCCGCTTACGGCGAGGAGGACAAGGTCGTCACCGACGCCGCGGGCATCACCCCGGCCACCCCGGTCGACGCCGCCGGCCGCTTCGACGCGACCGTCCCGGACTACGAGGGGCAGCTGGTCTTCGACGCCAACGCCGAGATTGTGCGCGATATCCGGCGCGGCAGCGGCGGCGCCGCGGCCAATCAGCCGGTGCTGCTGCGGCACGAGACCTACGAGCACTCGTATCCGCACTGCTGGCGGTGCGGCAACCCGCTGATCTACCGCGCGGTGTCGTCGTGGTTCGTGCGGGTCACCGACTTCCGCGACCGCATGGTCGAGCTGAACGAGGAGATCACCTGGTACCCGGAGCACGTCAAGCACGGCCAATTCGGCAAGTGGCTCGAGGGTGCCCGGGACTGGTCGATCTCCCGCAACCGGTACTTCGGCACGCCGATCCCGGTGTGGAAGTCCGATGATCCGGCCTATCCGCGCATCGACGTCTACAGCGGCCTCGACGAGCTCGAACGCGACTTCGGGGTGCGCCCGGACGATCTGCACCGCCCGTATATCGACGAGCTGACCCGCCCGAATCCGGACGACCCGACCGGTCGCTCGACCATGCGCCGCATCCCGGACGTCCTCGACGTGTGGTTCGACTCCGGCTCGATGCCCTACGCGCAGGTGCACTACCCGTTCGAGAACAAGGACTGGTTCGACGGGGGCGGCGGCAAGGACGGCCACTTCCCGGGCGACTTCATCGTCGAGTACCTCGGCCAGACCCGCGGCTGGTTCTACACGCTGCACGTCCTGGCGACGGCCCTGTTCGATCGGCCGGCCTTCCGGACCGTCGCCGCGCACGGCATCGTGCTGGGCAACGACGGCCAGAAGATGAGCAAGTCCAAGCGCAACTACCCGGACGTCAGCGAGGTCTTCGACCGCGACGGTTCCGATGCGATGCGCTGGTTCCTGATGTCGTCTCCGATCCTGCGCGGCGGCAACCTGGTGGTGACCGAGCAGGGCATCCGCGAGGGTGTTCGGCAGGCGCTGCTGCCGCTGTGGAATGCGTGGAGCTTCCTGAAGCTCTACGCCGGACAGGCCGGCACCTGGCGCACCGACTCGACCCACGTGCTCGACCGCTACATCTTCGCCAAGCTGGCGGTGCTGCGCGACGAGTTGACCGGCGCGCTCGACGACTGCGATATCGGCCGGGCCTGCGACCTGCTGCGCACCTTCAGCGAGGCGCTGACCAACTGGTACATCCGCCGCTCGCGGCAGCGGTTCTGGGACGAGGATCGCGACGCGATCGACACCCTGCACACCGTGCTCGAGGTGACCAGCCGGCTGGCGGCGCCGCTGCTGCCGCTGACCACCGAGGCGATCTGGCGCGGGCTGACGGGGGAGCGGTCGGTGCATCTGACCGACTGGCCCTCCGAGAACGAGGTGCCCGCCGACGCCGCCCTCGCCACCGCGATGGACGAGGTTCGCGACGTCTGCAGCTCGGCGCTGTCGCTGCGCAAGGCCCGGGGGCTGCGGGTGCGGTTGCCGCTGCCGCGGCTGACCGTCGCCGGCCCGCACGTGGCCGACCTCGAGCCCTACGTCGACCTGATCGCCGCGGAGGTCAACGTCCGCGAGGTCGACCTGAGCACCGACGTCGACGCCTTCGGCACCTTCGAACTCGCGGTCAACGCGCGCGCCGCCGGACCGCGGCTGGGCAAGCAGGTCCAGCAGGTGATCAAGGCGGTCAAGGCCGGCGACTGGTCGACCACCGCCGACGGCACGGTCGAGGCGGCCGGCGTGGTGCTCGAGGACGGCGAGTACACCCGCCGCCTGGTCGCCAAGGAACCGGACTCGACCGCCGCGCTGCCCGACGGCGCCGGACTGGTGGTGCTCGACACCGCTGTCACCCCGGAGCTCGAGGCCGAGGGGTGGGCGAAGGACCGCATCCGCGAACTGCAGGACGCGCGGCGCACCGCCGGCCTCAATGTGTCGGATCGGATCACCGTGGTGGTCGAGGTGCCGACCGAGCACCTCGACGCCTTCACCGCCCACCGCGATCTGATCGCGGGCGAGATCCTCGCGACCACCCTCGAGGTCGGCGAGCCGGGTGCCGACGCCGTCGATGTCGGCGGCGGGGTGCGCGCGGAATTGCGCCCGGTCTAGGTCGGTGACCCGCCCGCCCGTCCCCGGCAGGACCGGATCGGCCGGCGGAGCAGGGGGCCGGTGGGTCCTGCATCTCGACATGGACGCGTTCTTCGCGTCGGTCGAGCAGCTGACCCGCCCCACCCTGCGCGGCCGCCCGGTGCTGGTCGGTGGGTCGGGTAGCCGCGGCGTCGTCGCCGGCGCCAGCTACGAGGCGCGGGTCTTCGGCGCCCGCTCCGCGATGCCGATGGTCCGGGCCCGCCACTTGGTGGGCCCGGCCGCGGTGGTGCTGCCGCCGCGCGGTCGGCTCTACTCGGAACTGAGTCGGCGCGTCTTCGCCGTCATGCGCGCCGATATCCCGGTGATCGAGCAACTCTCGCTCGACGAGGCCTTCGGCGAGCCGGTCGAGCTTGTCGGCGCGGACCCCGACGCGGTGCGCGGCTACGCCGAGCGGTTGCGCGGCCGGATCCTCGACCAGACCGGACTGACCGCCTCGATCGGGGCGGGCAGCGGCAAGCAGTTGGCCAAGATCGCCTCCGGTATGGCCAAACCCGACGGGATCGTCGTCGTCGACCCGGCGCAGCAGGAACAGATGTTGGCCGCGTTGCCGGTACGCAAGCTGTGGGGGATCGGCCCGGTCGCCGAGGAACGGCTGCGGAGGATCGGGGTGGAGACGATCGGCCAGTTCGCCGCGCTCGACCCACCGGAGGTCACCGCTCTGCTCGGCGGCGCGGTGGGTACCGCCCTGCACCGGCTCGCCCGCGGTCTCGACGAGCGGCCGGTCCAGGAGCGTGGCGACGCGAAGCAGATCAGCGTCGAGACGACCTATGCCCGCGATCTGACCAGCGCTGCCCAACTGCGCCAGGCCCTGGCCGATCTCGCCGGTTCGGCGCTCGAACGGCTGCGCGAGGACGGCCGGTCGGCGCGCACGGTCGTGGTGAAGCTGCGGCTGACCGACATGAGCATCATCACCCGGTCGGCCACCCTGGCGACCCCGACCACCGACCGCGCCGTCGTGGTCACCACCGCGCACCGCCTCGCCCCCGACCCGGCGACGATCGGCGCGGTGCGGTTGGCCGGCATCGGTCTGTCCGGGCTGACCCGCGCCTACCAGGACGCGCTGTTCCCGGATCTCGACGCCGAGCCGGTGATCACCCGCCTCGACGAGGACGACCCGGCCGAGGCCGGCGTCTCCGGCGGAGCGTCGACCGCCTCCGATGCCGAGCACCTGCCCGCCGCCGACGGTGTCACCCCCGACGACAGCGACGAAGCGGTACCCGTGTCCGCCCGCGCCGCCGGTCGCGACGGCTGGTATCCCGGTGCCGACCTCACCCATCCCGACCACGGCTTCGGGTGGGTCCAGGGCAGTGGCCACGGCGTCGTGACCGTCCGCTTCGAAACTCGCTCCACCGGCCCCGGTCCCACCGTTACCTTCCCCACCACCGACCCCCTCCTGACCCCGGCCGACCCCCTCGACTCCCTGGACTGAGCAACGATCCGGCACCGTTACCCGCGCCTGCCGCGGGTAACGGTGCCCAATCGTCAGGGGTGGGACTTGGTGCGCAGCATGACCCAGACGATCGGGGCGGCGATCCAGCAGGCGGCCACGGCGAGCCACGACGCGTGGTGCAGGCCGGTCACAAATGACTGCTGGACCACCAGCAGCACCTGATCGCCCAACGGCGCGGGCACCGACCGGGCCACCTCGACACCGGCCATCACCGAGGTCTGGGCGGCGGCCCGCGCTTCCTCCGGCAGCGGCGTACCGGCGAGCGCATCCGCCAGTCGCGGACCGTAGGCCGAGGTCAGGATCGACCCGAGCGCCGCCACGCCCAGCGTGCCGCCGATCTCGCGGGTGGTGTCGTTGACCGCCGATCCGGCGCCCGCCTGGTCGGGCCGCAGCGCGTTCATGATGATCTCGGTGGCGGGCCCCGAGATGCAGGCCAGGCCCATCGCCATCAGGCACATCGACCAGACGACCAATCCCCAATAGGACGAGTCGATCTCGGTGCGCTGAACCAGCAGGAACCCGGTCCCCATGATCACCGCCCCCACGGCGGTCACCCGGCCGTGGCCGACCGTCTTCGCCGCGAGCATCGCGATCGGGGAGACCACCGCCATCACGATCGCAAACGGCAGCGTCCGTACCCCGGCCTCGAGCGGGCTGTACCCCTGGACCGCCTGGAAGTACTGGGTGATCAGGAAGATGAATCCGAAGAGCGCGAAGAAGGCCAGCGAGACGATGCCCGCGGCGGCGGAGAATCGCCCGTTCGCGAACAGACGCATGTCGATGATCGGCGCCGGGATCCGCAGCTCCCACACCACCAGCAGCGCCAGAAGAGCTGCGGCACCGGATAATCCGAGGATCGTCGCCGCGCTGGTCCAGCCGTGGTGCGGGCCCTCGATCACCGAGTAGGTCAGCAGCGCCAGACCCGCGATCGACAGCAGCGCGCCGACGACGTCCAGCCGGCCCGCATCGTGTTCGACCGGCACTCGCGGCACTGCGACCACGATGGCGACCATCGCCGCCGCCGCGATCGGCAGATTGACCCAGAACACCGCCGACCACGAGAAGTGTTCGAGTAGCCAGCCGCCGAGCACCGGCCCGATCGCGACCGCGATGCCCGAGGTCGCGGCCCAGATGCCCACCGCGGTCGCGCGGGCGGTCGGGGTGGTGAAGATCGTCGTGATGATCGCCAGCGTCGCGGGGAAGACCAGCGCGGCGAAGACGCCGAGGCCGGCGCGGGCGGCGATCAGTTGGACGAGCGAGGTGGACAGCGCGGCAGGGATCGAGACGGCCGCAAATCCGGCCAGCCCGAGCAGCAGAACCCCGCGCCGGCCGAAGCGGTCGCCGAGATGTCCGCCGGCGAGCAGCAATCCGGCGAAAACCAGGGTGTAGGAGTCGACAACCCATTGCAGGCCCGAGGTTCCGGCGCCGAGGTCTCGACTGATGGTGGGCAATGCGACGTTGACGATCGTGTTGTCGATCATCACGACCAGGACCGCGAAGCACAGGGCGGCGAGTGCCCCCCAGGGTGCACCGCCGCGCTGTCCCGGGTCCGTTGGTGCGGCGTTGTCGATCGTGGACGGCTTGGGCATGGCCCACTCCTTTCTGGTACGACGTACTACAATTGAAGAACAACGTTCTAATACATGAGAACAATGTCCCAGTAGGCTGTCAACCGTGAATATGAAGTCGAAGCGGACGCCGGCGGCGGAAGTGCGGTCGCTGCTGACCGCTGCCGCGCATCGGGTGCTCGCCCGCGACGGGGAGCGCGGACTGACCGTCCGCGCGGTTGCGGCCGAGGCCGGGGTGGCTCCGATGGGGGTCTACAACCACTTCGACGGCAAGGACGGCCTGCTCGTCGAGGTGATCGACGACGGCTTCCGGCGGTTGGGTGACCAGTTCCGCGGCCGCGAGGTCGATGCGATGGCGCGGTTCCGCCAATCCGGGTACCGCTATCGGCAGTTCGCGATCGAGAATCCGACGATCTACCGGATGATGTTCTCCGGCAAGACCCGCGCCACCACCGAGGTGGCCCTCGGCACGTTCATGGCGATGGTCGACGTGATCACCTACGGGCAGGCCGCGGGCGTGATTCGGGCGGACGATCCGGTCGCGCTGACGCTGTACATCTGGTCGACGGTGCACGGCGCGGTCAGTCTCGAACTCGAGCAAGCCGCCCCGCCGTTCATGGATCCGGCCGACTCCTACGAGGGTTTGCTCGATTTCATCGCCCGCGCCACCGCGCCCTGATTGTCGCGTTCGGGTACCGAAAGCCGCGCTCACAGCGGTTTCGCGTACCGGATCGTCCGTGCCCGGCGGGCGGCGGCCCGGTCGGAGGGTCCGGGGGGTCGCCATCGGCGGTACCGACGGTCGGTATCGTCGATAAGGTTCGACGCCCGAGACCGGGCGTTAGTACGGGTTGTATCCCGTACACCGACCCACACGAATAGGAATGGTGACTTGAACCTTCGGAAGTCCGGACGTGTAGTGGTTGCCGGTTTTGCCCTGGCTGCCGCGATGGCGATGACCGCGTGCTCGAGCTCCGACTCGAGCAGCTCCGACGCCACCACGACGACCGCTGCCGTCACCACCACCGAGGAAGCCGCCGCCACCGGCGACCTGCCGCCGGTGCCCACCGCTGCGGATCTGAACGCGGAGCTCAGCCGCGGCTTCGACCCGAATGTCCCGCTCGACGAGAAGGTGCGTCTGGTCCAGGGCGCCGAGATCGACCCCGACCTGATCAACAAGGTCGCCGAGGCCGCTCGCGTCAACAACGCCGTCGTCACCGTCGACAATGTGACCGACCTGGGCAACGGCACCCTGAGCGCGAACGCCACGATGACGATCAACGATCAGCCGAACCCGCTGGTGTTCACCTTCATCGCCGAGGACGGCATCTGGAAGCTGTCGCAGCAGGACGCGTGCAATATCGTCAACCTGGCGCAGATCCAGTCGCCGGCCTGCCCGGCCGCGGCTCCCGCCTCCTGACACCGCTTCACCTCGTCCGATGGCCGCGTCCCGCTGGGGGGTGCGGCCATCGGCGTCTCGGTCCGGTGAGGCCCCGGCATCCGCCACCCGGCGCCCGGCAGAGTCGACGAGGAGCCGGGGCCGACAGGGGCCGGGGCCGGCAAGGGGGCGGGGTCGAGAAATGGGGTCCAACAGGGACGGGTTCGGCGGGGCGGGACCTCAGGCTTCGGGGACGGCGGCGGCCCGTTCGATCGCGATCGCGGTGATCGCCGAGAGTACGTCGTCGCCGATCGGGTCGAGTCCGCCGGCGCTGATCTGCAGGATGCTGTTGCCCACCACGGCGACCACCGCGTCGGTGACCAGCGTGACCCCCTCGCTGGAGGTCGACAGCCGGAAGGTGACCAGCGCGTCCGCGGCGTCCGGCACGTTGGTCAACGTCGGCCCGCCGGAGAGTTGGTAGTCGACCGGAACCCCGTCGGCGTCGGTGCCGCTGTACCGCGGGCAGGCGGACAGATTCGACTGGATCTTGTCGAAGGCCGGGCCGACCGCGTCCGGGGCGTACCCGGCGATCGTCTGGTCGACGGTCAGGAAGTCGCTCCCGGTGAAGGAGGCCTCGGCCGATCCGGAGACGTCGGTCACCTGGGCGGCCACCGGGGCCAGCACCGCCGCGCAGACCGTCGGATCGGTGCTCGCGAGGTCCGGACCGCCGGTCTCGGGCAGTCCGAAATCGGCCAACGTTGGGGTCGGCTCGAATCCGGCCGGCAGATCGGTGCGGGTGAGCAGGGCGGCGGTGAGTTGCTCGGCCGTCGGTGCGGAGCCGCTCGCCCCGTCGGGCACGGCGACGGTGGTCAGCGGCTGATCGGACGAGCCGTCACCGGACGAACAGGCTGCCAGGACGGCGATCGCGGCCGCTGCGACCGCGGCTCGAAGCGGTCGGCGGCAACGGGACTCGGGGGTCGACTGGGCGCAGTCGGCAGGCAGGCGCACGATGCTTCGACTGTAGACGTTCATCCCGGGCGGTAGCCGGCGGGAGCGTGCGCCCGGGCCTCGGCGACCGCCCGGCGCGGATCGCCCCGCCAGAGCGGACCGTGCCCGGGCAGCAGCAGGTCCGCCGGAGCCTCCGCGAAGACCTCCAGCCCGGCCAGGGTCTCGCCCGGGGCGTGACAGAACATCGCGGCGAGGACCTGCGGTCCGGGGCCGGGACCGGTCGGATGATCGGTGACCAGCGCGTCGCCGGTGGCCACCGCGCCGGCGTCGGGGATCAGATAGCCACAATGTCCGGAGGTGTGGCCGGGGCTCGGCAGGGGAGTCGGCCGCCCCGGCAGATCGAGCGGGCCATCGCCAGGCAATGCCGCCGCCTCTGGCACCACCGGGGGACGGGTGCCGCCCGCACGCACCACCTCGAGCGCCCACCGGGCGACCCGCGGCCGCCAACAGCGTCGGGCCACGTCGAGGGGCGACGCCTGCTCGCGTACCTCACCACGCGCGAGCGGCACCTCGCGTGCGTGCACGTATACGGGGATGCCGTAGCGGGCGGCCAGCCGCGACGCTCCGCCGACGTGGTCGATATGGCAGTGGGTGATCAGGATCGCCCGGAGGTCCTGCGGCTGGTGCCCGATGCGGGTGATCGACTCCTCGACGGCGGCCAGATCACCGGGGTAGCCGGTATCGATCAGGGTCAGATCCCGCCCGTCGCGCAGCAGGATCCAATTGACCGCGTGTCCGCGGACGTGGAAGACATCCCGCTGCGCCTGCACCACCGCCATCGTCCCCGCCACCTGTCGGATGGTCCCGGACCGCCGGCGCCGACGCAAACATCACCGACGCCGGACGGCGCCGGCGGTCCGGGAGCGCCCGGTCTACAGGCGAGCCGCGGAGGCGAAGCCGGGCTCGAAGCGGGCCAGCACGTCCTCGGCCGGTTCACCGGCGACCGCCCCGATGAAACCGAGGACCTCCTCGCGGGTGCGCACGTCGAGGATCGGGTTCGGCACATCCAGGAGGGTGAACAGCGATTGCGCGACCGCCGGGCTGACCGCCGCCGCCGGGAACGCCAGTTCGGCGTGGACGGCGTAGTCCGGGTCGCCCAGATACAGCCGGGTGACCTCGCTCGCGCCGAGACCGCGCCGCTCCCAATGCCGGTCGAACTGCTCGCGCAGCCACTGTTCGGTGAACGGCCCGGTGTGGTCGGCGGCCGCCTCGACCAGATCGGCCACCTGGATGATGCTGTTTTGCGCGCCCTGCCCGGTGATCGGGTCGAAGGCGATCGCGGTGTCGCCGATCGCCGCGACCGGATGCCCGCTCGCCGTGCTGCCGACCGGCCGACGCACCGTCGGGGTGACCGCCCCGCGCAGCCAGGACTGCGGGTCGGCGTCGATCACCTGCAGCCGCTCCACGGTCGGCAGGTCGTCGGGGAAGTAGTCCCGGATCAGGTCGACGAAGACCTGTCGGGCGCTCGCGGCGTCGGTGGCCCGGTCGAATCGCGCGGGCCACTCACCGTCCGGTCGCGCCCATCCGAGCAGGCTCCACGCCGGGCCGGCGTCCTTGTGCAGATACGGTCCGATCCAGATCTCGCCCTGCGTGGCATGGATATTGAACAGGTTGTAGTCGCCGCCGCGGTCGGTGCGGTACGCCCACGGCTCGGGGGAGTAGTCGAGACCCGCGAGGGTGACGGTCAGCAATTGGCGTTGCGGGGTCCGGTAGACCGACCGCTGCTCGTCGACCGGGAACAGCGACGCCAGTGCGCCCTTGCCGGTGGCGACGACGGTCAGGTCCGCGTCGGCGGCGATGCGGTCGAGGGCCTCCGGGTCGATCGGGCGGACCTCGAAGGTGCCGCCGGCGTCGAGGAAGTCGCCGATCCGGTCGTCGGTGCGCAGCCGGACGTCCACCGCCTGGGCGCGATAGGTGAAGGCGCCGTCGAAGGCGATCGCCGGGCTCCCGTCGGCGGCGTGGATGCGCACAGAGTTGCCCAGCGAGTGGTGGCTGTCGGCGTAGTGGTCCTCGGCGACCCGCGCGTCGGCGGCGCGCGCGTCGTTGCCGAAGTAGACGGCGGTGCCGGTGGCGGGCAGCGCATCCCGGAGGTCCGCGCGTTCTCGATCGCTGTAGAGGGTCACTCGGAAGCCGGCCCTCGCCAGTCCGAGGGCGGCGGAGCTGCCGGCGAGGCCCGCTCCGATGACGGCGGCTGTACGTGACATGGGTGTCCTCGATCCGGTTCAGGCGGTTGCGGTGTCGGCGGGGGTGGCGGCGTCGGCGGGGGTGTTGTCGGCGGCCCGACGGCCGGCGCTCCACTGGTAGGGCAGGGGATCGCCGTTGAGCAGGTGCGCGCCGATCGCGCGCTGCTTGAAGATCAGCGGATTGTGGGCGGAGATGGTGCGCGCATTGCGCCAGTGCCGGTCGAGGCCGTATCCGGCGGACGAGATCGAGGCGCCGCCGACCTCGAACAGCTCGGTGGTCGCGTCGAGCACCAGTCCGATCACCACCGACTGGGCGCGTCCGGCGTCGGCCTCGAACCGGTCGAGGGCCTCCGGGTCGTCCGCCTGCTGCGGCAGGATCCGGTCGAGATCGTCGGCGACGGCCAGCACCAGGGCGCGGGCTCCGTAGGCGGCGGCGGAGAGCTTGCCGATCACCTGCTGCACCAACGGATCGTGGCGCGGCAGATCGGCGGCGGCGTGGGTGAAGGTGCGGGTGCGGTCGCGCACCCACGCCACGGTGTCGTCGAGGGCGCGCTGCGCGATTCCGGCCAATACCGACAGCTGCACCAACTGCAGGTATCCGGTACCCCATGTGCGTCCGGGAGCGCCGTACCCGGGCCCGAGTATCCGCTCCTCGGCCACCGGGACGTCGACGAATTCCGTTGTCCCGCTGACGGTCAGGCGCTGCCCGAAGCCGTCCCAGTCGTCGACCTGCCGCACCCCGGGCGCGTCGGCGTCGACGAGCACCGCGATCCGCTCGCCGTCGCGGTCGGCGGCGACCAGGATGTGGTCGGCGTACAGGCTGCCGGTGCTGTAGTACTTGGTGCCGTTGAGCACCCAGCCGGTGTCGCCGCGGGTCAGGGTGGTCCGGTACCGGTCCGCCGCGCCGACGCCCGGCTCGGTGATCGCATTGCCGACGACCTTCCCGTCGGCGATCGCCCGCAGCCAGGCCTCGTCGCCCGCGAGCAACCGGTCCTCGACGAAGTTCCAGTGCACGCGCAGGGCCTGCGGAAGGTTCGATTCGGCGGCGGCCAGGTCGACCAGGAGGTCGAACAGTTGCCGGTTGGTCGCACCGGATCCGCCGAGCGCGACCGGGACGCGCAGTGCGGTGAATCCGTCGGCGACCAGGCTGCGCACCTGCTCGTCGAGTAGCTCGCCGCTGCGCTCGCGGTCGAGCGCGCCGGCGGCGATCTGCGCGAACAACGGTGCGAACCGTTCCCGCAGGTCGGCGTCGTTCGCCACGACACCCGTGGGTTCGAGGCTGTCGGTGGAAGGGGAGGCGCTGCTCGCGCGGCCGAGGGTGGAGGTCATCGGGGTACTCCTGCACGAAGGGCGATTGAGGTGTCGCCGACCCTGACACGATCCGCCGCGGTCGGTACCAATTGTGCTCAGCGCGAATGCTATTGCGGCCATTCATCGGGTGGCGGGGTGGTCCCGATACCCGCGAACCCGGCGCCGGGTGGCACTTACAACACCCGTGGTTACAACCCTGGCGTCGGTCGGACGGGCCGGTTCCAATGGCCTACGGCGCGTGGTGCCCGCAGCGCGCGGGGCCGAGTGATGCCGGTCCCGCGTGCGCGGGCGCGTCTCGAAGCCGGTCCCGCTCGCGGGACCGGGCGAATGCCACCGAGTTCGGTACCGACGAGAGGATCGTAGATGTCCGATGCTGCGGATCGGCGATCCGTCGCCGCCCCGGTACCGACCGGAGACGGGGCCGCGCCGGTGGTGCTGCACTGGTTCCTACCCACCTACGGCGACTCTCGGAATCTGATGGCCGGCGGACACGGATCGCTGATGTCCGGCGACCGGCCCGCCACCCTTGCCAACCTCAAGCTGATCGCAGGCGCCGCCGAGGCCAATGGCTTCGAATCGGTCCTGACCCCGACCGGCCTGTGGTGTGAGGACGCCTGGCTGACCACCGCCCTGCTGATCGACGCCACCGAACGGCTCAAATTCCTCGTCGCCCTGCGGCCGGGATTGCTCAGCCCGACCCTGGCGGCCCAGATGGCCGCGACCTTCCAGTGGCAGTCGTCGGGCCGATTGCTGCTCAACGTCGTCACCGGCGGCGAATCGTCCGAGCAGCGCGCCTACGGCGACTATCTCGACAAGGATGCCCGCTACGAGCGGGCCGACGAATTCCTGACCGTCGTGCGCGAGCTGTGGCGCGACGATCGCCCGGTGTCGTTTGCCGGCAAGCACATTCGTGTCGACGACGCGGTGCTCGGACGTCGGCCCCGACCGGCCCCGCCGATCTACTTCGGTGGCTCCTCACCCGCCGCCGGTGAGGTCGCCGCCGCGCACGCCGACGCCTACCTGACCTGGGGTGAACCGCCGGATCGGGTGGCGCAGAAGCTGTCCTGGATCCGCGAGTTGGCCGATCGGCGGGGGCGCCGCCTCGAATACGGTATCCGGCTGCACGTGATCAGCCGCGATACCGAGCAGCAGGCATGGGCCGAAGCGGATCGCCTGCTCGCCGCCCTCGACCCCCGCACGGTCCGGTCCGCGCAGGAGTCGTTGGCCCGCAGCGAATCCGAAGGGCAGCGCCGCATGCGCGAACTACACGGCGGGGGGAGCGCCTACCACGCGGGGGTCTCCGCCCGCGCCCTCGAGATCCATCCCGGGCTCTGGAGCGGGGTGGGACTGGTGCGCGGTGGCGCCGGAACGGCGCTCGTCGGCTCACACGAGCAGGTCGCCGACTCGATCGCCGAGTACGCCGCCCTGGGGATCACCCACTTTGTACTGTCCGGCTATCCGCATCTCGAGGAGGCCTACCGCTTCGGCGAGGGGGTCCGCCCGCTGCTGGCCGCGCGCGGGCTCGACGCCGGGCATCCCGGCACCGCCGCCGCCGACGAACCGGTGCGCGGCGCCTTCCTGCCCAGCGCCGGCCGCACCTCCTGACCCACCGACACCGCTCCTGCGACGGCGATATCGCCCGCGACCGCTTCGACGAAAGGTCCGCCATGACCACCGAAAACATCTCCGACGCCGTGAAGTTCGCCTATTGGGTGCCCAACGTCTCCGGCGGGCTGGTCACCAGCGACATCGAGCAGCGCACCGGCTGGGACTTCGAGTACAACAAGCGCCTGGCCCGCACCGCGGAGAACAACGGCTTCGAGTACGCCCTCTCGCAGGTGCGGTACATGGCCTCCTACGGCGCCGAGTACCAGCACGAGTCCACCTCCTTCAGCCTGGCGTTGCTCGGTGCGACCGAGCGGCTCAAGGTGATCGCCGCGGTGCACCCGGGCCTCTGGCATCCGGCCGTGCTCGCCAAGCTGGGCGCGACCGCGGATCACCTGTCCAACGGCCGCTTCGCGATCAACGTCGTCTCCGGCTGGTTCGCCGGCGAGTTCCGCGCCCTCGGCGAGCCGTGGCTCGAGCACGACGAACGCTACCGGCGCAGCGCGGAATTCCTCGAGGTGATCCGCAAGATCTGGACCGAGGACAATGTCGAGTACGCCGGCGACTTCTACCGCATCCGCGATTTCACCCTCAAGCCGAAGCCGCTGAACACCCCGGAGCGGCCCAATCCGGAACTGTTCCAGGGCGGTAACTCGACGGCGGCCCGCAACAACGGCGGCCGCTACGCCGACTGGTACTTCTCCAACGGCAAGGACTTCGACGGGGTCACCGAGCAGATCGAGGATCTGCGCGCCGTCGCCCGCGCCCACGACCGCGAGGTCAAGTTCGGCCTCAACGGCTTCATCATCGCCCGCGATACCGAGGCAGAAGCGCACGAGACGCTGCGCGAGATCATCGCGAAGGCCAACAAGCCCGCCGTCGAGGGCTTCCGCGACGCGGTCCAGCAGGCCGGTAGGTCGACCTCCGACGGTCGCGGCATGTGGGCGGACTCGACCTTCGACGACCTCGTGCAGTACAACGACGGTTTCCGCACCCGTCTGATCGGCACCCCCGAGCAGGTCGCCGAGCGCATCGTCGCCTACAAGAAGCTCGGCGTCGACCTGATCCTCGGCGGCTTCCTGCACTTCCAGGAGGAGATCGAGTACTTCGGTAGCCGGGTGCTGCCGCTTGTGCGCGAGCTGGAGGCGGCCGAGAACCTGGCCGTCTCGTGACCACCGCCCCGACGCGAACGGCCCCGCCCGACCGGCCGGGGCCCGGAGCCGACCGGCGCGACCCCGGTGGTGCCGATCAGCCGGACCCCGGCGGTACCGAACGGCCCGATCACGGCGGTGCCGAGCGGTACGCTCTCGACGTGCCGACGACCACCGAGGAGGCCGTGGCCCGCGCGACGCGCCTCGCGACCGACATCGCCGCCGGAGCCGCCGAACGCGACCGCGACCGACTCCTGCCGACGCGGCAGCTCGCCGATCTGCGCGCCGCCGGTCTGCTCGCGATCACCGTGCCCGCCGTCGACGGCGGGCCGGGCCTGCCGCCGAGCACCGTCGCCGCGGTGACCGCCATCCTGGCCGCCGCCGACCCGAACGTCGCGCAGATCCCGCACAGCCACTTCGTGTACCTCAACCTGGTGCGCCTCGCCGCCCCGGAGGCGCTGCGGCGGCGGGTGAACGCGGCGATTCTGGCCGGCTCGCAGATCGCCAACGCCCAGTCGGAGCGCGGCGGGGCAACCGTCGCCGCCATCGCGACCACCCTCACCCCCGACCACTCGTCGGCCGAGGCCGGCTCCGGGTTCCTCCTGAACGGCGACAAGTTCTACTGCACCGGTTCGGCTTTCGCCGACATCCTGGCGGTGCTCGCCCGCTCGACCGAGGACGCGCACGGGCTGCCGGCCGGGGAATACGTCGCGATCGTTCCCGCCGACGCGGCCGGGGTGGTGATCGAGGACGATTGGGATGCCCTGGGGCAGCGCACCACCGCCAGCGGCACGATCCGCTTCCGGGACGTCCGGGTCGGCGCCGATGCGTTGATCCCGAGGACCGCCGCGGTGTCGGCGCCGTCCGGCTACGGTGCCTTCGCCCAGTTGCTGCACGCGGCAATCGATGTCGGCATCGCCGAGGGCGCGCTGGCCGCCGCCGCCGCATTCGTTCGCGAGAAGTCGCGCCCGTGGTTCGAGGCGGATGTCGAACGGGCCGTGGATGATCCGTTGACGGTGCAGCGGTTCGGCGAACTGCAGGTCACCCTGGTCGCCGCGCGGTCCGCCCTCGACGCGGCCGGACGCGCGGTCGACCGGGCCGTCGCCGTGCCGGGCGAGCAAACCTCGGCCGACGCGTCGCTCGCGGTCGCCGCGGCCAAGGTGCTCGCCGACCGGGCCGCCACCGAGATCCCCTCGGCGCTCTTCGAAGTCGCGGGAACCCGCTCCGCGGTGGCCGGCTCCGGCCTCGATCACTTCTGGCGCAATGGACGCACCCATACCCTGCACGACCCGGTGCGCTGGAAGTACCAGCATCTGGGCCGGTGGGTTCTGCGTGGGGAAGCGCCCCCGCTGCACGGGGTGATCTGAGCGGTCGCCGTCCGGACCGGCGATCAGGCCGGAGCGTCGGCCGATTCCGCAGCGGCGGCGAGCAGCCAACGGGCGCACTCGATATCGCACACCAGGACGGTCGCGAAGCCGCCGCGGATCGCGCCGAGCGTCGCGGAGTGCCGGGAGGCGCCGCCGGCGATCAATACCGTCGTCGGGCAGTCGCGGATGTCGTCGAGACCCACCGACATCGCCACATCGTTCGGGCGCCCCTCGAGCGGGACGCCGGCGGCGTCGAAGAAACGGCCACCGATCTCCCCGGCGGCACCGCGGGCGGTCAGATCCTCGATATCGGCGTGGTCGAGGAAGCTGCCCGCGACCAGGGTGGTGTCGACGGCGACCGCGCCGGTACCGAAGACCATCACGTCGGCACGCCGGCCCGCCGCCAGCACCGTCGAGATCGTCGAATCCGCGCGCATCGAGGCGACGGTCGCCGGGTCGGCGTACAGCGGGACCGGCAGGCGGATCGGATCGGCCTGCAGATGCTCGGCGGCGCGGGCCAGCACGTACTCCGCGCCGGTGCGATAGGCGCCGGTGGTCAGCGACCCGTCGAGCTGCACGACCGTGCGGCACCCCGCGGTGCTGCGACCGAGCGCGTCCGCCACCGCGATCGTCTCCGGCCCCCAGGTGAAGCCGAGGGCGTCGTCCGGCCGCAGGCGCCGGGTGATCACCCCGGCCGCGGCCCGTGCCAACGGGGTGAACGAGCGCGGCATGCCGACCGGCCCGATGTCGTCGACGCGGCTGCCGACCACCACCGCCTCGGTCAGCCCGAAGCGGTGCTCCAGGGCGCGCTCGATATCGGCGTGCACGTCGCCGGACATATCGCTGGGAAACTCGACCTCGATGCGGACCAGTCCGCGGTCGCGCGCCCGGGCGACCAGCCGCCCGGCGGTGGGGCGCGAAACACCGAGGCGGGAGGCGATCTCGGCCTGGGTCAACCCGTCGAGGTAGTACCAGGTGGCGGCGCGGAAGGCGAGCCGCAGATCGTCGATCTTCCGGTCCCGATCGCCGTCGCCGGCCAGCCTGCGGTCCACATCGGGCAGGTGATCGCTCTCGCCACCGATGGTCGACGTCACGTCCGGCACGCCTCTCCTCACCCCAACGATTGTTGAACTTTTGCTCTGAACTGAACGTATGTTCGCGACGGTATCATTTGAATTGTGATGTGTACAACACCATTTGGCGCGTCGTGAACGCGGGTGCCCTCGTTGTGGGCGAGGCGTTGATCGATATCGTCCGGTCGTCCGATTTATTGTCCGATTCGACCGAATTTCCGGGTGGGAGCCCGATGAACGTCGCGATCGGCCTCGGCCGGTTGGGTCGATCGGTGCGCCTGCTCAGCCGCATCGGGTCGGATGCGCGCGGCGACCGGATCGGCGCCCACCTCGCCGCCTCGGGGGTGGAGGTCGTCGCCGGCAGCGTGGTGGCGGGGCCGACCTCGACCGCCGACGCGACCGTCGACGACGCCGGGGTCGCGCACTACACCTTCGACCTGACGTGGTCGCTACCCGAGGATGTTGCCCCCGCGCCCGCGCTGGTGGTGCACACCGGGTCGATCGCGGTCACCCTCGAACCGGGCGGCACCGACGTGGTCGACCTGGTGCGTCGACTGCGGGCGACCACCTCCGTCACCTATGACCCCAATCCGCGGCCGGCCCTCATCGCCGACGCGGACGCCGCGCGGGCCCGCATCCGCGAGATGGTGGCGCTGGCCGACGTGGTCAAGTCGAGCGACGAGGACCTGCGCTGGCTCGATCCGGACCGCGACGACGTCGCGATCGCCCGCGAGTGGCTCACCCTCGGCCCGGCGCTGGTGGTCGTCACCCGCGGCGGCGCCGGCGCGGTCGCGGTGACCGCGAACCATACCGTCGAGATCCCGGCGCCCGCGGTGACCGTCGCCGATACCGTCGGCGCGGGCGACGCCTTCATGTCCGGGTTGATCGACGCCCTCTGGGAGCGCGGCCTGCTCGGCGCGCACCGACGTGATGCGCTGAACGGGATCGACGACGCGGACCTGACCGCCCTGCTGCGCTACGCCTCCGCGACCGCGGCGCTCACCGTCGAACGGCCCGGCGCCGATCCACCGCGGCGCGCGGACCGCGACCACGCCGTCGACCGGTTCTTCGGCGCCCGTCGATAGCCCGCCGTTCGTGACGGCCTCGCCGGCCGGGTTCAGTTGCCGTAACGCAGCACATTGGCGGTGCGCTGCTGGAGCCTCGTCGTCGAGTTCGGGTCGCTGAAGACCTGCTCGCCCTGCAGGCTGATGTTCCCCGCCGTCGGCAGCGGCTGCTGCGCGTCGAGGGTCACGCTGCCGGTGCCGCTGGTGGTGTAGCTGTCGACGCGCAGCGTCCCCGCGTCCTGCGGCAGCGTCCAGGTATCCGAGGTGGGCCGCTGGGTGACCACCAGGTCGATCACCGCGGAGGTGCCGTCGATCTCCCGGACGGTCGCGGTGGTCGTCTGGCTCAGGATCAGGCCGCTGTCGACGGTCTGGGTGAACTCCCACCGCGCCCCGACGCCCACCGGGTCCTCCGGCACGGCGACCGAGCGGTACACGATCTGGTAGATCGCCTGCTCCAGGGTCGCGCGGACGGTATCGGAACTGTCCGCGGTCGGGGTGATCCGCAGTTCGGAGATCGCCCGCCGGTCATCGACGGTCACCGACAGCTCGGCCCCCTCGGCCGATCCGATGACGTCGGCCAGCCCGGGATCGGGCGACGACGGATTGTGGATGCGCATGTCGATCGCCCCGTCGGCGCCCGCGGTCGCGGACAGATTCATGGTGACGGCGGGGGAGGAGAAGTCCTGTTCGGGATCGGAGTCGATCGTCTGATGGACATCGACCGAACTGAACACCGGCACCTCCGAGGACGCGGCATCCGGCAGCGGGCCGCCGAGAATCGTGCGCGGCTCGGCCCCCGGATCGAGCAGGGTCAGCTCGGTCGACGGGATCGGGAGGGTGACGGTATCGCCGAGGGCGGGGCCGTCGGATTGCCCGCCCGAGGAGTCACCGCCGCTCGATCCGCACCCGGCCACCAGGATCAGCATTGCGGCGAGGGCGGCGGCGCCGCGCACCCCGCGCGGCCGCGAAAAGGGGGTCACGCGGATCGACCCTACTGGTCGTCGCCGGCCGCTCCGCCGGTCGTCCGTGCCCGCCGCCGGCGCCTCTCCGAATCACCCGCCGTACCCGCCTGTGGCTGCTACCCGAACCATCCGCTGTGCCCGTCTTCGGCTCCCGCACGATCTGCCCCCGCGCCCGCCCGAACCGACCCCGCGCGTGTCCGTCACCGGCCCGGGTCGGGACGCTCGCCGGTCGGCCGAAGCCACGATGGGATGATGGTCGGCATGGCCAACCACACGACCGAGGCGCAGACGTCCGGCCCACCCCGGCGGACCCTGCTGTTCGGCATCGCGGCGACCGTGCTGATCCTCGACATCATCACCAAGGTGGCCGCGGTCGCCTACCTCGATCCGCGGCAGCCGGTGTCGATCATCGGCGATGTGGTGACGTTGCGGTTGATCCGCAATCCGGGTGCGGCGTTCTCGATGGCGACCGGGATGACCTGGTTGCTGACGATCCTCGCGGTCGTGGTGACCATCGTCGTGATCCGCATCGGTGGTCGCCTGCGGTCGCGGTGGTGGGTCCTCGGTCTCGGTCTGGTCCTCGGCGGCGCCCTGGGCAACCTGATCGACCGCATCTTCCGCTCGCCCGGCCCGATGCGCGGCCACGTGGTCGACTTCTTCTCCGTCGGCTGGTTCCCGATCTTCAATATCGCCGACTCCGCCGTGGTCTGCGGCGCGATCCTGATCGTCGCGCTCAATATCTTCAACGTCGACCCGGGCGGCCCGGCCGAACTGCTCACCGGCCGCCCCGCGAAGCCCGCCTCGACCGACACCACCACGGCTCCCGACTCGGCGACCGACCTGCCGACCGACGGTGGCACTCCGACATCCGCCGAACCCCCGGGCGCGGGAGCCTCATCGCCGGGCGACCCGCCCGACGCCGCACCGGATTCCTCCGCACCGGGCTCTTCTGCATTGGACTCTGCCGGCACCGCGACGTCGGGAGCGACAGCGGCCGGTGAAGCCACCTCGTCGGCATCGACCGAGGGGTCGGGCTCGGGGCCCCGCACGTGACCGGCCCGACCGATACCGCTCGCGAATCCCGCTCGATGCCGATCCCCGACGGCCTGGACGGGATGCGCGTCGACGCGGGCCTGTCCCGCCTGCTCGGTCTGTCCCGCTCGCAGGTGGCGGCGCTCGCCGAGGAGGGCTCCGTCGTCCTGGACGGCTCGCCCGCCGGTAAGTCGGATCGGCTGTCGGCAGGTTCGTGGCTCGAGGTGGTCCTGCCCGGACCGCCGCGGGTGCCGACCATCGAGGCGCAGCCGGTCGAGGGGATGGGGATTCTCTACTCCGACGACGATCTGATCGTGGTCGACAAGCCGGCCGGTGTCGCCGCCCATCCCGGGGTCGGCTGGACCGGCCCGACGGTGATCGGCGGCCTGATGGCGGCCGGTTTCCGGATCTCGACGTCCGGCGCCCAGGAACGGCGCGGCATCGTGCAGCGCCTCGACGTCGGCACCTCCGGAGTGATGGTGGTCGCGGCCTCCGAGCGGGCCTATACCGCGCTGAAGAATGCCTTCCGGGATCGCACCGTCACCAAGCGGTACCACGCCCTCGTGCAGGGACATCCCGATCCGTCCAGCGGCACCATCGACGCGCCGATCGGGCGGCACCCCGGCGGAGAGTGGAAGTTCACCGTCGCCGCCGACGGCAAGCCCAGCGTCACCCACTACGACACCATCGAGGCGTTCGCCGCGGCGAGCCTGCTCGATGTGCATCTGGAAACCGGTCGCACCCACCAGATTCGGGTTCACTTCGCCGCGCTGCACCACCCCTGCTGCGGCGACCCGCTCTACGGCTCCGATCCGAAGCTGGCCAAGCGGCTCGGCCTCGAGCGGCAGTTCCTGCACGCGGTCGAGCTCGGTTTCCACCATCCGGCCGACGGCAGCTGGGTCGAGTTCACCAGCGACTACCCGGAGGATCTGCAACACGCCCTCGACGTCCTGCGGGCCGGCTGATCGTGGCCCGACCGTCCCTGCCCGACTGGTGGCCGGCGGCGGCATTCGGCGCCTTCGCCGTCGCGGGGGTGGTGTGGCTCGGCGCGATCGCCCCGCCGCCGACGATGCTGCCCTCCGACGATCGCCTCGGCCCGACCGACGGCATGTCGATCGACACCTACGTCGCGGACGCCGCGAGCAGCCTCGACCGGGTGACCGACGACGCGCCCCGCTGGGCGCTGGTCTCGCTGCGGGAGCCGCTGCCCGCCGGCGAGATCGCGACCTGGTTCGAGGGGATCGACACCCTGGCCGCCACCGCTTCGCCGCCCACCGAGGGGGTGCGGGTCTCGCAGGTTTACTTCCGGGTGCCGTTCGACCGGGTGTCGGTGCCGATTCTCGCCGTCGACGTGCCCGCCGATCCGCGGACCATCGCGACCACGCCGATCACCGCGGCCAGCCGCTGGGCCGGTGCGGTGCAATGGGCGGGGTCGGCGGCGACCGAGCGGACGACGCGCACCTACGAGCTCGGGCGCGACCGCCTGGCCGCCGACTGTGCGTGTGTCATCGCGCTGACGGTGCGCGCCGAGGGGGACCAGCTGCGCGCCCTGGCGGCCGACCCGCGCGTGCGGGCGGTCGAGGCGTTGGCCGCCGACGCGGTCTACGGCCGCTTCGCGGTATCCGCCCCGATCCCGGGCCAACAGGTCGCCGGACCGCTGCCCGACGACGGTCCGCTACCCGCCGAATAACACTCCCAGCGCCTTACCCGCCGCGCCGCACCCGGCCGGGCAGATCCGCGCCGGGTCGTGCGGCGCCCTTCCGCTTGCGGGTGCACACACCGTTTGCGGGTACAAGACACCACCTGCGGGTACACACACCGCCTATGGGCGCGCGGCACCCACCCGCGAGCACATTGGCTCGGCGGGTGGGCCCGGCTTCAGTTGTTCCGCCGCGCCTTCTCCAGCGCCGCAAGCGTGCGCAGGATGGTGGCCCGACGGTTCTCGAGGTCGCTGCGACGCGCGCGAGCGGGAAGGCTCGCCGGCTCACCGATCTCGGCCAATTCCGAGTCGATGGCGGACAGGCGATCCAACAGCTCGACCGCGCGGGCGGCGTCCGGAACCGTCGTCGCGGCGCGGCTCGAACGCCGCGGCGCCGGGCGACCGGCCTGCGGACGAGGCGAGCGCTTCGCCGTGCGAACGGTCGGACGGGCGACCCGGCTCTCGGCCAGGGCGACCCGCGCGGCGCGTGCGTCGATGCGCAGCTGCTCCTCTTCCTCGTCGTCGGAAGCGGTCGACGGACCCAGCGGGCGCAGCCCGTGGATCTCGACGAAGGCGCGCGCATGCGCGATGACCTGCTCGTGGCCGCGGCAGGTGGCGCAACGCCACTCGTCGCGGAGCAGAGCAAGATCATCGTGTGAGGCACACCAGTCGCACTGCCGGGGAGCCTCGAGAGTGTCGGTGGTAGCGGATGATTCGGAGACGTGCTCGTCGATCACGCGGGAAATCGTAGAACACTCAACCCCCTCCGTGTGCGGTGACCCGGCAGTAAATGTCCGGATTCGTTCATGTGATGTCCGAACGAATCCGCGAACCGGACGTTTGCGCCGGCGCGGGGTGATCCGGACCGCCGCGCCGGCCGGAATCGCCGCGCGCCACAGTATGGTTGGCCGGTGTCCTCGCCCGGTGAATCTCCGTCCAGCGGAGGTCCGGCACCCGGCTCCGACGCCTCGCCCGCGGCCTCCGCGGAACGCTCGACCTTCGGTTATGTCGCCGGTGTGACCGCCTACGGGCTGTGGGGTCTGTTCCCCGCCTACTTCGGTCTGGTGTCGGCCGCGTCCACCGGCGAGATCCTGGCGAACCGGGTCATCTGGGCGGCGGTCACCATGCTGGTGGTCCTCGCTGTCGTCGGCCGCCTCGGTGATCTTCGTCGCTTCGACCGCCGCACCTGGGTACTGGTGATCACCGCGTCGATCCTGATCGGCATCAACTGGTTCTTCTATCTCTATGCGGTGCTGAGCGGCAATATCGTCCAGGCCGCCCTCGGCTACTTCATCAACCCGCTGGTCAGCGTGGCGATGGGCCTGATCTTCTTCGGAGAACGCCTCAGCCGTTGGCAGAAGGCGGCGGTCGCGATCGGCGTGCTCGCCGTCGGGGTATTAACCGTCGACTACGGCCATCCGCCCTATCTGTCGTTGCTGCTCGCGGGGTCGTTCGCGGCGTACGGGGCGGTCAAGAAGATCGTGCGAGCCGACCCTCGGGTGACGCTGACCGCCGAGTCGTTGGTGCTCTCGCCGCTGATGATCGGCATCGTGATCTGGCTGATCGCCACCGGCGGCCTCGTCTTCGGCAGCGGCCTGAGTATCACCGTGCTGTTGTTGCTCGCCGGTCCGGTCACCGCCGTTCCGTTGTTGATGTTCGGTATCGCCGCCCAGCGCATCCCGCTCGTGGCCCTCGGGCTCCTGCAGTACTTGACCCCGATCGGCCAGTTCGCCTGGGCGGTCCTGGTCGCGGGGGAGACCGTCAGCGGTGTCGAATGGATCGGCTTCGGCCTGATCTGGTTCGCCCTGTCGATCTTCACCATCGGCGCGATCCGCTCCACCCGCGCACCCCGCCCCGCCGAACCCGCCTGACGCCACCCGTCCCGCGCCGCCTCAACTCCCCGCCGCCCGACCCATGCCGGCGCTGCCTCGCCCGGCGACCCAACCGTCGCCCCGCCGCCTCTCTCGCTGCAGAGGCCGGCGACCCCATCAGCCCCACCCGTAGCACCACCCTCGAGTCCTCCGGACACGCACCCGGCGTCCGAAACCCTGTCGGTGGAGCGGCCTACAGTGGGAACCCATCCGACTCCCGCGCCCGGCACCAGGTCTGTGCCCGCACGGGACCGGGGACGGCAGATCCACCGAAGACGAGAGAGGCGCACGTGGCTGATTCTTCGACAGGATCCTTCGTCCATCTGCACAACCACACCGAGTACTCCATGCTCGACGGCGCCGCCAAGATCGCCCCGATGTTCAAAGAAGCCCAGCGCCTGGGCATGACCGCCGTCGGCATGACCGACCACGGGAACATGTTCGGCGCCAGCGAGTTCTACAACGAGGCCCGCAAGGCCGATATCAAGCCGATCATCGGCATCGAGGCCTACGTCGCCCCCGGCTCCCGCTTCGACACCAAGCGCGTCCAGTGGGGCGATCGCTCCCAGAAGTCCGACGACGTCTCCGGCTCCGGCGCCTATACCCACCTGACGATGGTCGCCGAGAACGCGACCGGCCTGCGTAACCTCTTCGCCCTGTCGTCCCTGGCCTCCTTCGAGGGTCAGCTCGGCAAGTGGCCCCGCATGGACGATGACCTCGTCGCCCGCCACGCCTCGGGCATCATCGCCACCACCGGCTGCCCGTCGGGCGAGGTGCAGACCCGCCTGCGCCTCGGCCAGCGCCAGGAGGCTCTGGAGTCCGCAGCCAAGTGGCAGGAGATCTTCGGCAAGGAGAACTACTTCCTCGAGGTGATGGACCACGGCCTCGACATCGAGCGCCGCGTCCGCGAGGGCCTCATCGAGATCGGCCGCATCCTCGAGATCCCGGCCCTGGCCACCAACGACTGCCACTACGTCACCAAGGACGCCGCCCTCAACCACGAGGCGCTGCTCTGCATCCAGACCGGCAAGACCCTCACCGACCCGACGCGCTTCAAGTTCGACGGCGACGGCTACTACCTGAAGTCCGCCGCCGAGATGCGCGCCATCTGGGACAACGAACTGCCCGGCGCCTGCGACAACACCGTCGCCATCGGCGAGCGCGTCGAGTCCTACGAAGAGGTGTGGCGCCACCGCGACCGGATGCCGATCTTCCCGGTCCCCGGCGGCGGCGACCAGGGCGAGTACCTGCACCAGCAGGTCCGCGAAGGCCTCAAGTGGCGCTTCCCCGGCGGCGTGCCCGAGGAGTACGTCGCGCGCGCCGACTACGAGGTTGGCGTCATCCGACAGATGGGCTTCCCCGCCTACTTCCTCGTCGTCGGTGACCTGATCTCCCACGCCCGCGAGGTCGGCATCCGCGTCGGCCCCGGCCGTGGTTCGGCCGCCGGTTCGCTGGTCGCCTACGCGCTGGGTATCACCAATATCGACCCGATCCCGCACGGCCTGCTCTTCGAGCGCTTCCTCAACCCCGAGCGCGTGTCGATGCCCGATATCGATATCGACTTCGACGACCGCCGCCGCGGCGAGATGGTGCGCTACGCCACCGAGCGGTGGGGGACCGACCGGGTCGCCCAGGTGATCACCTTCGGCACCATCAAGACCAAGGCCGCGATCAAGGACTCCGCCCGCGTCCAGTTCGGCCAGCCCGGCTTCGCTATCGCCGACCAGATCACCAAGGCGCTGCCGCCGCCGATCATGGCCAAGGACATCTCGGTGTCGGGCATCACCGACCCGAACCACGAGCGGTACAAGGAAGCCGCCGAGGTCCGGCAGCTGATCGACACGAACCCGGATGTCGCAAAGATCTACGACACCGCCAAGGGCCTCGAGGGCCTGATCCGCAACGCCGGCGTGCACGCCTGCGCGGTGATCATGTCGTCCGAGCCGCTGGTCGACGCGATCCCGCTGTGGCGCCGGCCGCAGGACGGCGCGATCATCACCGGCTGGGACTACCCGTCGTGTGAGGCCATCGGCCTGCTCAAGATGGACTTCCTCGGCCTGCGCAACCTCACCGTCATCGGTGACGCGGTCGACAACATCAAATCCAACCGCGGCGTCGAGATCGACCTCGACACCCTCGGTCTCGACGACACCCCCACCTACGAGCTG
This sequence comes from Millisia brevis NBRC 105863, assembly GCF_001552615.1. Taxonomy (GTDB): domain Bacteria; phylum Actinomycetota; class Actinomycetes; order Mycobacteriales; family Mycobacteriaceae; genus Millisia; species Millisia brevis. The sequence continues at coordinate 1,674 of NZ_BCRN01000007.1, read as the reverse complement.
CTGGCCCGCGGCGACACCCTGGGCGTGTTCCAGCTCGATGGCAGCGCCATGCGAGATCTGTTGCGCCGCATGGCGCCCACGTCGTTCGAGGACATCATCGCCGTCGGCGCGCTCTACCGGCCCGGCCCGATGGGCATGAACGCTCACAATGACTACGCCGACCGCAAGAACGGCCGACAGGACGTCAAGCCGATCCACCCGGAGCTCGAGGAGCCGCTCAAGGAGATCCTGGGGGAGACCTACGGCCTGATCGTGTATCAGGAACAGATCATGCACGTCGCGCAGAAGGTCGCCGGCTACTCGCTCGGTCGAGCCGACATTCTGCGCCGCGCGATGGGCAAGAAGAAGGCCGAGGTCCTGGCCGCCGAGTTCGAGGGCTTCGAAGCCGGCATGAAGGCCAACGGCTTCACGACGCCCGCCATCAAGGCGCTCTGGGACACGATTCTTCCGTTCGCCGGCTACGCGTTCAACAAATCCCACGCCGCAGCGTATGCCCTGGTCTCCTACTGGACGGCGTTCCTCAAGGCCAACTATCCCGCCGAGTACATGGCCGGCCTGCTCACGTCCGTCGGTGACGACAAGGACAAGGCCGCGGTGTACCTGGCCGACTGCCGCCGCCTCGGAATCACCGTGCTGCCACCGGATGTCAACGAGTCCGAGGTCAACTTCGCTTCGGTGGGGGAGGACATCCGCTTCGGCATGGGCGCGGTGCGCAATGTCGGCGCCAATGTTGTGGGCTCGATCATCGAGGCGAGGACGTCGAAGGGCAAGTTCACCGACTTCTCGGACTACCTGAACAAGATCGACACGGTGGCCTGCTCGAAGAAGGTGACGGAGTCCCTGATCAAGGCCGGCGGCTTCGACTCACTCGGCCACCCCCGCAAGGGCCTGATGCTGATCCACGCCGACGCGATCGATTCGGTGATGGGTACGAAGAAAGCCGAAGCGATCGGCCAATTCGACCTCTTCGGCGGCGAAGGCGCGGACGAGTCGGTCGCCTCGGTGTTCTCCGTCAAGGTGCCGGACGAGGAATGGGAAACCAAACACCGCCTCGCGCTGGAACGCGAAATGCTCGGCCTCTACGTCTCCGGCCACCCGTTGAACGGTGTCGAACACATCCTGTCTGCGAAGGCGGATACCCCCATCCCCGCGATCCTCGAAGGCGGCATCAAAGACGGCACCCAGGTGACCGTCGGCGGCATCCTCGCCGCGGTGAACCGCCGCATCAACAAAAACGGCCTCACCTGGGCCTCGGCGCAGATCGAGGACCTCAGCGGCGGCATCGAGGTGCTGTTCTTCCCCCAGAGCTACTCCGTCTACGGAGCGGATGTCATCGAAGACTCCGTGGTGCTCGTCAAGGCCCGGGTGTCGCAACGCGACGACCGCATCTCCCTCATCGCCAACGACCTGGTGGTCCCCGACCTCTCCATCGACGGCGTCGGCCGCCCCCTCGCCATCAGCCTCCCCACCCGCCTCTGCACCCCCGACAACGTTGGAGCGTTGAAGCGCGTCCTCACCGGCCACCCCGGCCAATCCGAAGTCCACCTCCGCCTCATCGCCGCTAACGACCGCGTCACCCTGTTGCGGCTGGACGAGTCCCTGCGGGTCGACCCGACGTCGGCGTTGATGGGGGATCTCAAAGCGTTGCTCGGTCCGAGCTGTTTGGCGGTGTAG
>NZ_BCRN01000006.1 GCF_001552615.1 Millisia brevis NBRC 105863 | reverse complement strand
CAGCAGACCCCCAACATGATCCCTACGGACCATGTTGGGGGTTTGTTGTGGTTGTACCCTCTTTGAGGGACGTCTCGTCCCCAACGCGTACATCCTTTCGTCCACTGTCTTTTTCATCCCGATCCGAGAATCAACGAGTCCCGCGGATTAGCGCTTCTGCTCGTGGAGAGGCATCTGTGCCCGACGGCGAAGAATGGCGGCCCTTCCGACGGGGCGCCCCCCGTGTCGACCGCACCGGCGCATCGGCCGACGCCGACGCGACCGGCACCACCGGGGAAACGAATACCGACGCTCGACGCGAGCAGACCGGCGATCGTCCGGCCGGTCGCCCCGAGCGTTCCTCGAGCGATCGCGATAGCCGACCGGCCCGCGACTCTCGTGATCGGAACGCCGGCGCACCGCGAGGCGACCGACGGTCGTACGGCGATCGGCCGGAAACTCCCGGTCGGCGTCCCGACCGCGACGGCGCCCGTGATGATGCTCGCCCCGACCGCGGAGATCGCCGCACCGGCGGAACCGGACGTGACGGCGACCACCGCGGCGACCGGCCGAACCGCTCCGACAACCGATCCGGCGGCTTCTCCGGTCGGGACGGACGCTCCGGAGGCTACGGTCGCGGCGCCTCCGGTGACAGCCGGGGTGACTCCCGCGGCGGACGCCCCCCGCGCAGTGGAGACGATCGACCCAACCGGGGCGGCGGTGATCGTCCGAACCGGACCGGTGACGATCGGCCGTATCGCAGCGGTGAGGGACGCCCGAATCGCGGCGCCGACGACCGCGGCGGACAGCGCAGCGGCGGCTACGGCCGCCCCAACGACCGCGGCACGGGCCCGCAGGGACGCGACCGGCATGCCGACTCCGAGTCACGTCGCCCCAGCACCCACCGTTCCGGTGAGGACCGCGCCGACGAGCCGGATCTTCCCGATGACGTCACCGCGGACGAATTGGACGGCGCGGTCCGTCGGGAGCTGAGCACCCTCGACAAGCGCAACGCCGAAACCGTCGCGCGGCAACTGGCCATGACCGGACGGCTGCTCGACGACGACCCGCAGCTGGCGTTGAGCTACGCCCTGGCCGCCCGCGGCCGAGCGAGCCGACTCGCGGTGGTACGCGAAGCGGTCGGTGTCGCGGCCTACCTCGCCGGTGACTACGCACGGGCACTGTCGGAACTGCGTGCGGCCAAGCGCATGGGTTCCGGCAACGGCCTGCTCGCGATGCTCGCCGACAGCGAACGCGGTCTCGGACGGCCGGAACGGGCGATCGAGCTCGGCCGCAGCGACGAAGCCCGCGCCCTCACCGGCGACGAGGCGATCGAACTGCGCATCGTCCTGGCCGGTGCCCGCCGCGACCTCGGCCGCCCCGAGGAAGCGGTCGTGCTGCTGCAGACCAAGGATCTCGACAAGTCGAAGACCGGACTGACCGCCGTGCGGTTGTTCTACGCCTACGCGGACGCCCTGCTGGCCGCCGGCCGCAAGGACGAGGCCCTCGAATGGTTCCTCGCCACGGCAGCCGCCGACGCCGAAGGCATGACCGACGCCGAGGAACGCGTGGAAGAACTGGGTGGCGAATGAGCACCGGCCCGGCCACCCTCGGCAACACCTACGATGTCCTGCTCTACGACCTCGACGGCACGCTCTACCGGGGAGCCGACGCGGTCCCCGGCGCGGTCGAGGCCGTGGCCGCGCAGCAGGCTCGCTCTATCTACGTCACCAACAACGCGTCACGTCGTCCCGGCGACGTCGCCGAACACCTGCGTGAGCTCGGATACCCGGCCGCCGATGACGACGTGGTGACCAGCTCCCAGGCCGGTGCACGCCTGCTGGCGGAGCACCTCGAACCGGGCGCCGAAGTGATGGTCGTCGGTGCGGACGCGCTCTGCGAGGAGGTCGAACGCGTCGGCCTCGTACCGGTGCGCACCTCCGGTCCGAAGACCGCCGCGGTCGTCCAGGGCCATTCGCCGGACACCGCGTGGCCGGTGCTCGCCGAGGCCGCCTTCGCCATCCGCGCCGGCGCTTTCTGGGTGGCCACCAATACCGACGCCACCCTGCCCCTCGCCCGCGGCCTCGCCCCCGGAAACGGTGCGATGGTCAGCGCCCTGATCACCGCGACCGACCGCCGTCCCGAGGTCGCCGGAAAGCCCTACCGCGCGCTGATGCAGGACGCGATCGACCGGTCGGGAGGCACACACCCGCTGGTGGTCGGCGATCGACTCGACACCGACATCGCCGGCGCCGTGACGGTCGGGCTCGACTCGCTGCTGGTCTTCACCGGGGTGAGCACCGCCGCCGACCTGCTCGCCGCCGACTCGTCGATGCGCCCGACCTACCTGGCGAACTCGCTGGCCGCGCTCGACGAGAGCCCGGATGCGACCCGGGTCGGGCCACAGTCGGGATGGAGCGTCGCCCGCGACGGCGATGCGGTGATCCTGCGGCGCGCCGACGGCGATCCCGATGCCCCCGTGGACGCGGAGGAAGGGATTCGGGCGTTGCGGGCAGCCGCGGCGTTCACCCTCGACCAGCCGGCACCCGGCGGGGCGATCGCCGGCGACGCGGCGGCGGCCTCCGCCATCGACACCTGGTATCGGTGAGCCGGCCGGCCATAACGGTCCCTCGAACGCTAGCGTGGATCACGATGACCGAATCCGGACGCCCGGTGCCACATCCGGGCCACGTCGCCGCAGCCCACGGCGCCATGCGCGTTGCCTCGACCGATGTGTCGGGTGGCGGGCTGGACGGTGCCCGCGAACTCGTCGGGCGGGTGCGGGACGTTCTCGATGTCCCGATCCCCGCGCCGCCCGCCGGTGACGATCCGTCCGCCGACTACTCCGGCACCGCTCTGGAAGAGCTGGCGGAGGCCGCCGGTCGTCTCGAACGAGCCCACGAATTGCTTTCGGACGCCCTGGCCGCAGTGGACAAGACCTGACGTGGCCCGCCGTGCACGGGTCGACGCCGAACTGGTTCGGCGGGGACTCGCCCGTTCTCGCGACCATGCCGCCGAACTGATCCGGTCCGGCCGGGTCCTGATCGCCGGTGCCACCGCCGAGAAGCCCGCCACCGCCGTCGAGGCAGGAACCCCGCTGCGGGTGATCGAGGTGACCGACGAGGTCGCCTGGGCGTCCCGCGGCGCCCACAAACTGCTCGGCGCCCTCGACGCCTTCGAGCCCGACGGCCTGGCGGTCACCGGCCGTCGGTGCCTCGACGCCGGCGCGTCCACCGGTGGCTTCACCGACGTCCTGCTCTCCCGCGGCGCCCGCGAGGTGGTGGCGGTCGACGTCGGCTACGGCCAACTCGTCTGGCGACTCCAGCAGGACGAACGGGTCCTCGTCCACGACCGCACCAATGTGCGCGCGATCGACGCCGCCACGATCGGCGGACCGGTCGACCTGATCGTCGCCGACCTGTCCTTCATCTCGTTGGGTTTGGTGCTGCCCGCGCTCGCCTCCTGCCTGGCACCGGGCGGCGACATCGTCCCGATGGTGAAGCCGCAATTCGAGGTCGGCCGCGACAACCTCGGCGCCGGGGGCGTCGTCCGGGACCCGAGGTTGCGGGCGAGCGCCGTCCTGGAGGTGGCCCGCTCCGCCGCCGCCCTCGGGCTGCGCACCCGCGGCGTGACCGCCAGCCCGTTGCCCGGTCCGTCCGGGAATGTCGAATACTTCCTGTGGTTGCGGACCGACGGATCCCCGGCCGACGGCACCGAGACACCGCAGATCGCGTCCACACCATTCGATGAGGAGACCGTCGGCGAGATGATCGACCGGGCAGTACGGGAGGGACCGGAATGACGCGCCGCGAGTTTCTGCTGGTGGCCCATCCCGGCCGAGCCGACCTCGTCGACACGTCCCGACGGGTCGCCGAATTGCTGGCCGCGGCCGGCGTCGGACTGCGAATCCTCTACGAGGACCGGCGCGAATCCGACCCGCCCGAGACCGCGGGGACGGTTGTTCTCGGCTCCGTCGACGGCCTCGAGGTCTCCGTCACCGATGCGCCCACCGCCGCCGAGGGATGCGAACTGGTCCTCGCGCTCGGCGGCGACGGCACGATCCTGCGGGCCGCCGAATACGCCCGCGAGGCCGACGTTCCGGTCCTGGGCATCAACCTGGGCCGCATCGGCTTCCTCGCCGAGACCGAGGTCGACGACAGCCTCGAGTCGGCGTTGCTGCGGGTTCTGGCCGGCGACTACCGCATCGAGGACCGGATGACCGTCGACATCTCGGTACGGCGCGGTTCGACACCGATCGGCACCAATTGGGCGCTCAACGAGGCGAGCATCGAAAACGCCGCCCGCCTCGGTGTGCTCGAGATCGTCCTCGAGGTCGACGATCGTCCGGTGTCCTCCTTCGGCGGCGACGGCGTTCTCGTCGCGACCCCGACCGGATCGACCGCCTACGCCTTCTCGGCCGGCGGCCCGATCATGTGGCCGGACCTGGAAGCGCTGCTGGTGATCCCGTCGAACGCGCACGCCCTCTTCGCCCGGGCGCTGGTCACCAGCCCCGACGCGCGGATCGCGGTCGAAACGGTCGCCGACGGTCACGACGCCCACGTCTTCTGCGACGGGCGCCGGGTGATCGACGTGCCGCCGGGCAGTCGGATCGAGATCCGGCGCGGAGCACGGCCGGTGCGGTGGGTGCGGCTGGACTCCGCACCGTTCGCCGATCGGCTCGTCCGCAAATTCGAGTTGCCGGTCAAGGGATGGCGGGGGAGAACACCGTGATCGTGGGGATGGGGGAGCCGGTGGTACGGGAGAACCGAGGGTCACGTGCTGTGTGAGGTCGACATCTCGGGGCTCGGCGTCATCGACCGGGCCCGCGCACCGTTCTCGTCGGGGTTGACGGTGGTCACCGGCGAGACGGGCGCCGGCAAGACGATGGTCGTCACCAGCCTGCACCTGCTCTCCGGTGCCCGCGCCGACCCCGGCCGAGTGCGGGAGGGCCGCGACAAGGCCGTCGTCGAGGGACGCTTCGCCACCGACGGCACCGACGCGGCGACGGTCGCGGCCGTCGATGAGGTGCTCGAGTCGACCGGGGGAGCGCGCGACGAGGACGGCACCGTGATCGCCGTGCGCACCGTCAGCGCGGATGGCCGATCCCGCGCGAACCTCGGCGGGCGCAGCGTTCCCGCCGGCGCTCTCGCCGAATTCACCGCCCCGCTGATCACCGTGCACGGACAGAACGACCAGCTGCGTCTGCAGCGCCCCGACCAGCAGCGCGATGCGCTCGACCGCTTCGGCGATCGCACGATCTCCGGACCCGCCAAGCGCTACCGCGCCGCCCGCACCGCCTGGCTGCGGGCCCGCAACGAACTGCTCGACCGGGTCGCCCGCAGCCGCGAACTCGCCCGCGAGGCCGACCAGCTGCGCTTCGGTCTCGACGAGATCGGCGCCGTCGACCCGAATCCCGGCGAGGACGTCGAACTGGTGGCGCTGATCCGCCGCCTCGGAGACCTGGAGAGCCTGCGGGAATCGGCCGCGCGCGCGCACGAGGCATTGGTGGGTGGTGACGCGGGCGACGAACCGGCGGCGATGGCGCTGCTCGGCGCCGCCCGCTCGGCTCTCGGTGGCGCCGAGGATCCGGCGCTGACCGCCCTCGAGCCACGCATTTCCGAGGTGATCGCCGTGGTCACCGATATCGCCGAGGAGCTGTCGAGCTATCTCGACGGTCTGTCCGCCGACCCGGCCGTCCTTGAAACCCACCTCAACCGCCAGGCGCAGCTGCGGACGTTGACCCGCAAATATGCCGAGGACGTCGACGGGGTCCTCGAATGGGCAAGAGTCGCCAATGCGCGGCTCTCCGAGGTCGACGTGTCCTCCGATACCCTGGGCGAACTCGAGGCGGAGGTACGCCGGCTCGCCGACGTGGCCGCTACCGCGGCCGCGGAACTGAGCGCCGCCCGGACCAAGGCGGCCGGCAAACTGTCGAGCGCCGTGAGCGCCGAGCTCGCCGGACTGGCGATGGGCCGCAGCCGCCTGGAGGTACGCGTCCAGCGGCGTGCGGCCGTCCCCGACGACGATGCCCCTCTGACCGTCGACGGGGAACTCGTCCACGCCGGTGCCTCGGGGATCGACGACATCGAATTCCTGTTGCAGGCCAGTGGTTCGGGACGGGCACTGCCGATCTCGCGCAGCGCGTCCGGTGGCGAGCTGTCGCGGGTGATGCTCGCCCTGGAGGTGGTGCTGGCGCGCTCGAATACCGGCACGACGATGGTCTTCGACGAGGTGGACGCCGGGGTCGGTGGGCGTGCCGCCGTCGAGATCGGCCGCCGCCTCGCCCGGTTGGCCCGCACCCACCAGGTGATCGTGGTGACCCACCTCCCGCAGGTAGCCGCCTACGCCGATCAGCACCTGATCGTCGACAAGACCCAGGGGAAGACCACCGCGGTCAGCGGTGTGCGGCTGCTCGACGACTCGGAGCGCGTCGTCGAACTCGCCCGTATGCTCGCCGGTCTGGACGACACCGAGACCGGTCGGGCGCACGCCGAGGAGTTGTTGGCCACCGCCACCGCCGAGCGCACCGCGAACGCCTGACCCGGGCGGTGCTGTAACCGCTGTGACTGAAGTTGATCGTGTTACGGCGCGCCTCCCGTGTTACTGATGTGACTTCACGGATGATCGCCGCATGAAAATGCCGGCAGTGCTCACCCGCAGTCGTGAGGCGCTTCCCGGGCTGACCGGAATCGCTCGCGTCGACAAGAATCCGACCAAGTTGCTGTCCCGGGTGGGCCCCGGCGACATCGTCATCATCGACACCGAGGATCTCGACCGGTTGACCGCCGATGCGCTGGTCACCGCCGACGTCCTGGCCGTCGTGAACGTCTCGACATCCTTCTCGGGCCGCTACCCCAACTCGGGACCCGAGATGCTGGTCGCGAACGGCATCGTCCTGGTCGACGAGGCCGGCCCCGCCGTCCTCAAGCGCATCAAGGACGGCACCCGGGTGCGCCTGCACGACGGTGTCGTCTACGCCGGGGACAAGGAGGTCGCCCGCGGCTCCGAGCGCGACGGCATCTACGTCGCTTCCCGGCTGATCGAATCGAAGTCCGCCCTGATCGACCACCTGGAGGCGTTCTCCGGCAACACCGTCGAGTTCGTGCGCACCGAAAGTGCCTTGCTGATCGACGGTGTCGGCATCCCGAAGGTCAAGACGCCGATGCGCGGTACGCACGTCGTGATCGTCGCCGACGGCCCGGACCGCGAATCCGATCTCAAATCGCTCAAGGCGTTCATTCGCGAGTACTCGCCGATCCTCGTCGGGGTGGGTACCGGCGCGGATGCGTTGGTGGAGGCCGGATATCGGCCGCGCGTCATCGTCGGTGACCCGGACGGTATCGGTACCGAAGCGCTGCGCAGCGGCGCCGAGTTGATCCTGCCGGCCGATCCCGACGGCCACGCCGAGGGCCTCGAACGGATTCAGGATCTCGGTGTCGGCGCGACGACCTTCCCGGCGGAGGCCGGCCCGGTGGAGCAGGCGCTTCTGTTGGTCGATCATCAGGATCCGGCGATGATCGTGCTCGCCGGCGGCACCCGGACGTTCGAGGACTTCCTGGATGCGGATCTGCGCGAGGACGCTCCGGCGGCCTTCGTCACGCGGATGCGTGTCGGCCCGAAGTTGGTGGACGCCAAGGCGGTTGCGACCCTCTACGGGTCGCGCGTGACCGGGGTGCTCGTCGCGCTGTTGATCATCGCCGCGCTGATCGCGGTGGTTGCCGGTGTGATGTTCTCGGCGGCCGGTCCGGTCGTGATCGACGCCGCCCGTTCGATGTGGGATTCGGCGGACTCGTGGGTGCGTGCGACGGTGGAGAGTCTGCGGGGTCGATAGGTGATAACGCGTCGTGCACACGCGATTTCGTTGATCGCGGTGTTTCTGGCGCTGGCTGTTGGTGTCGTCCTGGGGTCGGGGTTGCTCTCGGGTGAAGTGGTGACGGTGCTGCGCGGCGAGCGAGCCCAATTACAGGAAAACGTCGATCGGCTGACCGCCGAGACGGCGGATCTACAGGCACAACTGGATCGAGCGGATGCCTTCGACGGTGCGATGGCCGAACGGGTGGTGCGCGGTGCGCTGTCCGGCCGAACGGTGGTGGTCTTAGCCGCCCCCGATGCCGACCCGGAATCGCTGACGGCGATCGAATCGATCATCGGCACCGCGGGCGGCGCGGTGACCGGTCGGGTCACGCTGACGCAGGATGCGTTGTCGACGGCCAATGGTGACGATCTGCGCACCCGGGCGACCAGCGTCGTCCCGCAGGGTGTGCAGCTGCAGACCGCCGCGGTCGATCAGGGCAGCATCGCGGGCGACCTGCTGGGAGCGACGCTCCTGCGCGATCCCGGAACCGGTCAGCCGCGGGCGGCGGGCGCGGACGTCGAGCTGGTGCTCGGCGCGTTGCGATCGGCAGGCTATCTCCAGGTCGAGGGGCTGCCGGAGGCCGCGGACCTCGCGGTGGTCGTCTCCGGTCCGTCCGCGGACGGCAACGCCGGGGCGCTGCTGGCTCGATTCACCACCGCTTTGCGGCCGCGCGGTGCCGGGGCGGTGCTCGCGGGTCCGGTCGCGGCGGCGGAGGGCTCCGGTCCGATCGCCACCGTGCGGGCGGACACGGCCGACAGCGCGGTGAGCACGGTCGACGGTGTCGATCGCCACGCCGGGCAGATCGCCCTGGTGCTGGCCCTGGCCGAGCAGTCGGCGGGCGGCTCCGGCCAGTACGGGCTGTCCACGGGGGCCGCGGCCTTCGCCGCCGGGTAGATCCGACCGACCACAGATGCTCGGCGGCGGCCGCGACCCGCCGCCGAGACCCGGTGGTTCGCACCGCCGGTGCGAGGGGATGTTACTGTGAAGTTCCGTGGTCAGTAGGCGTCAGCGCCTGCTCGTTATGCTACGGAGTTGCGGTGTCCCAGTCTCGGTACGGCTCGCGTTCGCAAACCAAGCACATCTTCGTCAGCGGTGGCGTCGCGTCGTCGCTCGGCAAGGGTTTGACGGCGTCGAGTCTCGGTCAATTGCTCACCGCACGCGGGCTGCGGGTCACCATGCAAAAGTTGGACCCGTACCTGAATGTCGATCCCGGCACGATGAACCCGTTCCAGCACGGTGAGGTCTTCGTGACCGAGGACGGCGCGGAGACCGATCTGGACGTCGGTCACTACGAGCGCTTCCTCGACCGCGACCTGAGCAAGGACGCGAACGTCACGACCGGCCAGGTCTACTCGGCGGTGATCGCCAAGGAGCGCCGCGGCGAGTACCTCGGCGACACCGTCCAGGTCATCCCGCACATCACCGACGAGATCAAGAGCCGCGTCCTGGCGATGTCCCGGGCCGACGCGAGCGGTCGGCATCCCGATGTGGTGATCACCGAGATCGGCGGCACCGTCGGCGATATCGAATCGCAGCCCTTCCTCGAGGCGGCCCGCCAGGTGCGTCACGACGTCGGCCGCGAGAACGTCTTCTTCCTGCACGTCTCGCTGGTGCCCTATCTGGCGCCGTCCGGTGAGCTCAAGACCAAGCCGACCCAGCACTCGGTGGCCGCGCTGCGCAGCATCGGCATCACCCCGGACGCGCTGATCCTGCGGTCCGACCGCGAGGTGCCGATCGCGCTGAAGAACAAGATCGCCCTGATGTGCGACGTCGACGTCGACGGATGCATCTCGACCCCCGACGCCCCGTCGATCTACGACATCCCCAAGGTGCTGCACCGAGAGGGGCTCGACGCCTACGTCGTTCGGCAGCTCGACCTGCCGTTCCGCGATGTCGACTGGACCGTGTGGGGCGACCTGCTCGACCGGGTGCACGCCCCGCGCGAGGAGGTGACCGTCGCGCTGGTCGGCAAGTACGTCGACCTGCCGGACGCCTACCTGTCGGTCAGCGAGGCACTGCGCTCCGGTGGTTTCGCCCACCGCGCCAAGGTCGAGGTCCGCTGGGTGCCCTCCGACGACTGCGCCACCCCGCAGGGCGCGGCGGCCGCGCTCGCCGATGTCGACGCGGTGCTGCTGCCGGGCGGGTTCGGCATCCGCGGCATCGAAGGCAAGATCAGCGCCGCGCGCTACGCCCGCACGCAGGGCATTCCGACGCTGGGCCTGTGCCTGGGATTGCAGTGCATGGTGATCGAGGCCGCTCGCACCGCCGGGCTGACCGAAGCCGATTCCTCGGAATTCGATCCGGATTCGTCGACGCCGGTCATCTCGACGATGGCCGACCAGGAGTCGGTGGTCGCCGGCGAAGCGGACCTGGGCGGCACGATGCGCCTCGGTGCCTATCCCGCTGTCCTGCAGGCCGGTTCGGTCGTCGCCGGGCTCTACGGCGAGCGGGAGATCTCCGAGCGTCATCGGCATCGCTACGAGGTCAACAACGAGTACCGGGATCGGATCGCGAAGTCGGGCCTGGTGTTCTCCGGGACGTCGCCGGACGGGCGGCTGGTCGAATTCGTCGAGTTGCCCGCCGATGTGCACCCCTTCTACATCGGCACGCAGGCGCATCCCGAGTTGAAGAGCCGGCCGACGCGCCCCCACCCGCTGTTCGCCGGACTGATCGGCGCCGCGCTGGACTACCAGGCGTCCGGGCGGCTGCCCGTCGATGTGCACCCGGAAACGCCGGAAACGGTGGGCGTCGAATGACGGAGCACGAGTTCCGGACGCTGGCGTCGGAGGAGATCTACCGCGGCAAGATTCTGGCGCTGCGCTCCGATACCGTCACCATGCCCGACGACCGGACGGCGGTCCGGGAGGTCGTCGAACACTTCGGCGCTGTCGCCATCGTCGCGCTCGACACCGATGACACGCTGATCCTGGTGCGGCAGTACCGCCACCCGGTCGAGCGCCGGATGCTCGAATTGCCGGCCGGTCTGCTCGACGTCGCCGGCGAGGATCCGGTGGACGCCGCCCGCCGGGAGCTGGCCGAGGAGGTCGGACTCGGGGCCCGGGAGTGGTCGGTCCTGGTCGACGTCGCCGCCTCACCGGGCTTCACCGACGAGGTGGTTCGGGTGTACCTTGCACGGCAATTGCATCCCGTCGATCGGGACGCGCCGCAGTTCGAGGAGGCGGACATGGTCACCGTGCGCATGCCGCTGGGCGAGGCGGTCGCCGCGGTGTTCGACGGCCGCATCGTCAACGCCTCCGCGGTGTCCGGCATCCTCGCCGCCGCGCTGCACAGCGCCCCCGGCGGTCCGGCCACCCGTCCCGCGCACGCGCCGTTCGATCTGCGGCCGACCGCGTTGGACCACAGGATCGGTAGTGGGGACCGCTAGCGATATACCGGACGACATCGCGGACCGGGACACGGACGGCGTGAACGACCGTGTCCCCGAACGGATCTCCGCCTACCTCGACCACCTGGCGGTCGAGCGGGGAGCAGCGCGCAATACGTTGAGCGCCTATCGGCGCGATCTGGGGCGGTACGCCCACTTCCTCGCCGACCGCGGCCTCGGTGACCTGATCGAGGTCACCGAGGCCGACGTGGTCGACTTCGCGGGCGGCCTGCGGGAGGGCGACGACGACTACCCGCCCCTGGCGCAGAGTTCGCTGGCCCGCACCCTGATCGCGGTGCGCGGCCTGCACAAGTTCTCCCTCGCGGAGGGCTCGGTGGCGGTCAACGTCGCCGCCGCGGTCAAACCGCCCGCACCGGGACGGCGGCTGCCGAAGGCTCTCGGTGTGAGCGACGTGGTCGCCATCCTCGAGGCGGTCGGTGGGGACGATCCGCGCGCACTGCGCGACCGGGCGCTGCTCGAGGTGCTGTACTCCACCGGAGCCCGGATCTCGGAGGCGGTGGGGCTCGACGTCGACGACGTGGACACGGTCGATCGTTCCGTCCTGCTGCGGGGCAAGGGTGGCAAGCAGCGGTTGGTGCCGATCGGCCGGCCGGCCCTCGCGGCGCTCGAGGCCTATCTGGTGCGCGGTCGCCCCGCACTGATCGCCCGCGGTACCGCCGCGGTCTTCCTCAACGTCCGCGGCGGCCGGCTCTCGCGGCAGAGCGCCTGGCAGGTGCTGCGCACCGCCGCCGAACGGGCCGGGGTCACCGCGACGGTCTCGCCGCATACGCTGCGGCATTCCTTTGCCACCCATCTGCTCGACGGGGGCGCCGATGTCCGCGTCGTCCAGGAATTGTTGGGGCACGCGTCGGTGACCACGACGCAGATCTACACGATGGTGACCGCCAATACACTGCGCGAGGTGTGGGCGACCAGCCATCCGCGGGCCCGCTGACCGCGGCGGCTCGCAGCACCGGTGCGGGCGGTTTCGGGGCGCCGGATGCGCGATTTTTCCCGTCCGACCTCAACCGATGGTCGAGACTACGGCGGGTGTGTCCCGTCCGGGTCCGCCCCGATCGGGCGGTACCGTCATGTCCGGACGACTGGACGCTGGGGTCGTACGCACGGGTCGGATCCCGACTCGCTTGCGTCCGCACCGGTGTACCGGCCGGCCGAGAGTGACCGACACACCGTGACGGCATCGACCAGAGGTAGGGAGCGCGAGGGCAGTGGTGGCACCCCAACCGCCGTCGGCGGACCCCGCCGACCGGTCGGCATTCCTGCAGCACGACATGCGGGACGGCGCCCTGTTCAAAACCGGTGACGCCGAACACGATCGCATCGGACCCGCCGATCCGAACCTGGGCCCGACCGGGCGGCTGCCGCGCGAGATCCCCAAGCCGTCCCGGCTCTCGAGCCACGGGCCGGCGCGGGTTGTCGCGATGTGCAACCAGAAGGGTGGCGTCGGTAAGACGACGTCCACGATCAATCTCGGCGCGGCATTGGCCGAGTACGGTCGCCGCGTCCTGCTGGTCGACCTCGACCCCCAGGGTGCGCTGTCGGCGGGCCTCGGTGTGCTGCACCACGATCTCGACCTGACGGTGCACAATCTGCTGGTCGAGTCCGGGCACTCCGCCGACGACGTCATCGTCCGCACCCGGGTCGAGGGCATGGATCTGCTGCCGAGCAATATCGATCTGTCGGCGGCGGAGATCCAGCTGGTCAGCGAGGTCGGCCGGGAGCACGCCCTGAGCCGGGCGCTGCATCCGCTGCTCGATCGCTACGACTACATCCTGATCGACTGCCAGCCGTCGCTCGGCCTGCTGACGATCAACGCGCTCGCGGCGGCCGATTCGGTGCTGATCCCGATGGAGTGCGAGTACTTCAGCCTGCGCGGGCTGGCGCTGCTCACCGATACCGTGGACAAGGTGCGCAATCGCCTCAACCCGCGGCTGTCGTTGTCCGGGATCCTGGTGACGATGTTCGACGCGCGCACCCTGCATTCGCGCGAGGTGATGGCCCGGGTGGTCGAGGTCTTCGGTGACCTGGTCTTCGACACGGTGATCACCCGGACCGTGCGCTTCCCGGAGACCTCGGTCGCGGGGGAGCCGATCACCACCTGGGCCCCGCGCTCCGGTGGCGCCGACGCCTATCGGGCGCTCGCGCGGGAGGTGCTGTACCGGGATTCGCCCCAGCGGAACTCGACGCTGTGACGGTTCTCGACACCGACCGGGGGGCGCCCGGATTCGACGCCGACGGTCCCGATCCGGGTTCCGACCTGGCCGCCGCCGAGTTGACGGTCGCCCCCGACGATGTCGGGTTCCGGGTGCGACTCGACAACTTCGAGGGGCCCTTCGATCTGCTGCTGACCCTGATCGGCAAGCACCGACTCGACGTCACCGAGGTCGCGCTGCACATCGTCACCGACGAATTCATCGTCTACACACGGGAATTGGGCGACCGTGCCGACCTCGACCACACCACCGAATTCCTGGTGGTCGCCGCGACGCTCCTCGACCTGAAGGCCGCGCGGCTACTGCCGTCCGGCGAGGTGGAGGACGCCGAGGACCTCGCGATGCTCGAGGCGCGGGATCTGCTGTTCGCGCGGCTGCTGCAGTATCGCGCCTACAAGCAGGCCGCCGAGATCTTCTCCGCCCTCGAAGGCGCTGCGCTGCAACGTTATCCACGGGCGGTTTCGCTCGAGGATCGGTACGTCTCGCTGCTGCCGGAGGTCACCCTCGGGGTCGATCCGTTACGGTTCGCCGAGATCGCGGCGGCCGCCTTCCGGCCGAAGCCGATACCGGCCGTCGGGCTGGGGCATCTGCACGTGTCGCCGGTGTCGGTACCGGAGCAGGCGATCGTGATCCTCGACCGGCTGCGCGATGGCGGTGTCGGGACGTGGATGTCGTTCGCCGATCTGGTGGCCGACTGCACCGTGCCGGTGATGATCGTCGCGCGCTTCCTGGCGCTGCTCGAGCTGTTCCGGGAGCAGGTGATCGCCTTCGAGCAGCCCGAGCCGCTCGGCGACCTGCAGGTCAGTTGGACCGGCACGGAGGCCTCCGCCACCCTCGCCCGATCGGACGACTACGGATGACCGACGAGAGCCCGGTCCCCGGGGAGTCTCCGATCCCGGGGCGGGGTGACGGTGCGTCGCCGGCCGCCGACGCGACCGCGAGCGTGGACGGTGAGCCGGTCGACGCGTCCGCCGATCCGGCGGATTTCGACGATGTGGCCGAGTCGGACGATCCGGCCGAGGTCGACGATCCGGCCGAGGTGGACGACGTCGAACTCAAGGCGGCGCTCGAGGCGATCCTGCTGGTGGTCGACACCCCCGCCACGGTGCAGCAGCTGGCCGACGCCGTCGTCGTCGAACCGGCGCGCGTCGAGGCGATGCTGATCGCGATGGCCGCCGACCTGGCCGAACGGGCCTCCGGGATCGACCTGCGCAGCTCCGGCGAGGGGTGGCGGTTCTACACGCGCTCCGCCTACGCGCCCTACGTGGAGCGGGTCCTGCTCGACGGCGCCCGTTCGAAGCTGACCCGCGCGGCGCTCGAGACCCTCGCCGTCATCGCCTATCGCCAACCGGTCACCCGCGCCCGGGTCAGCGCCGTGCGCGGCGTCAACGTCGACGGTGTGATCCGCACCCTATTGGCCCGCGGGCTGATCACCGAGTCCGGCACCGATCCGGACACCACCGCGACGCGGTACGCGACCACCGAGCTGTTCCTCGAACGACTCGGTCTGACCTCGCTGAACGACCTACCGCCGATCGCGCCCCTGCTGCCGGACGTCGACGTCATCGACGACATCAGCGACGACATCCACGCCGACCCCCGTTTCACGGCCCGACCGACGCGCGGGGCCGAGCCGAACACCGGCGTCGGCGACGTCGACGATCAGGACGCGTAGCCTGGACGGAATGCCGGGCGCGATGCCCCGCAGTCACCACAGAAACGAAATAGAGAACATGACACCCTCCGCTCGCCGTGATGGCACACCGGACCGCCAGCCCAACCGACGCACCGACTCGACCCGCTCCTCCCGCGGGCGCTCGGATGCCACCCGCTCCGACCGGGCACGTTCGGATTCCTCCCACTCGGACCGCAACCGCTCGGATCGCGGCCGTTCCGAGCGCACCTACTCCGATGGGCCCCGTTCCGACCGGGGACGTTCCGACGGAACTCGCTCCGACCGGGGACGCTCCGACGCTCCGCGTTCCCACCGCGGCCGCACCGACGGGCCGCACGGGCGCACCGACGGGCCCCGTTCGGATCGCACCCGGTCCGAAGGATCGCGCACGGACCGCGGACGCTACGACGGCCCGCGTTCCGATCGCCCGCGTGCCGACGGCTCGCGCTCGGATCGCGCCCGTACCGATGGGCCGCGTTCGGATCGTGGGCGGTACGACGGCCCGCGCTCGGATCGCGCCCGTACCGATGGGCCGCGTTCGGATCGTGGGCGTTACGACGGCCCGCGCCCGGATCGCAGCCGTACCGACGGCCCGCGGCCGGATCGTGCCCGTTCCGAGGCCGATCGGGCCGACCGGGGACATGCCGACGCGCCTCGCCCGCCTCGTCCCCGCACCGACGGACCTCGTCCGACCACCGGGATCCGGACCTCGGCCACCGCGCGTCCGACCCGCAAGCCGCGCCCCGCGCGCCGCTCGGACGTGCCGACCATCAGCAACGCCAAGCCCGCCCGCCGGCAGCACGTCGAGTCGCAGGACCGCCCGGAACCCGCCGGTGAGGGCGTGCGGCTGCAGAAGGTGCTCGCCGCCGCCGGTGTCGCATCCCGCCGCGCCGCCGAGGAGATGATCTCCGACGGCCGCGTCGAGGTCGACGGCACGATCGTGCGGGAAATGGGTCGCCGGATCGACCCCGATGTCGCTGTCGTCCGCGTCGACGGCGTGCGCGTCGTGGTCGCCAAGGACACCGTCTACCTCGCGATGAACAAGCCGCGCGGATGGCAGTCGACCATGTCGGACGACCTGGGCCGGCCCTGCGTCGGCGACATCGTGCGCGATCGGGTCGCCGCCGGACAGCGCCTCTTCCACGTCGGACGTCTCGACGCCGACACCGAGGGCCTGCTGCTGTTCACCAACGACGGCGAATTGGCACACCGGCTGATGCACCCGTCGTACGAGGTGCGAAAGACGTACCTGGCCACCGTGACCGGCGTCGTCCCGAAGAGCCTCGGCCGAACCCTCAAGGACGGCATCGAACTCGACGACGGCACCGCCAAGGCCGACGAGTTCACCGTGCTGGAGATCTCCGAGGGACGTTCACTGGTACGGGTGGTCCTGCACGAGGGGCGCAAGCACATCGTGCGCCGCCTGCTCGCGGCGGCCGGTTTCCCGGTGGAACAGTTGGTGCGCACCCACATCGGTGTGGTGGCGGTCGGGTCGCAGCGACCGGGCAGCCTGCGCGCCCTCAGCCGCGACGAGGTCGGCGCGCTCTACAAGGCCGTGGGCCTGTGATTCGTGAAATCGGCCGTCGGGGGGCGGCCGCCGTGACGGGGGAAGGGACACAACGATGATCGTGGCGATGGACGGTCCATCCGGGACCGGAAAATCCACCGTGTCGCGACGGCTCGCGATCCGGCTCGGCGCCGGCTACCTCGATACCG
This sequence comes from Millisia brevis NBRC 105863, assembly GCF_001552615.1. GTDB lineage: Bacteria > Actinomycetota > Actinomycetes > Mycobacteriales > Mycobacteriaceae > Millisia > Millisia brevis. The sequence continues at coordinate 340,724 of NZ_BCRN01000006.1, read as the reverse complement.
GTGCGATGTACCGTGCGGCCACCGTGTGGGTGCTCGACTCGGGTATCGACCCGGAGAACGCTGCCGCGGTCGCGGCGATCGCCGACGCGATCCCGCTCGAGATCGGTACCGATCCGGCGATCGAATCGGTGCGGCTCAACGGACTGGACGTCGGCGAGCGCATCCGCACCCGGGAGGTGACCGCCGCCGTCTCCGCGGTGTCGGCCGTCCCGCGGATCCGGGTGATCCTGGTCGAGCAGCAGCGGCGTGCCGCCGCCGCGCACGACCACATCGTCGTCGAGGGCCGCGATATCGGCACCGTGGTCTTCCCGCGCGCCGAGATCAAGATCTACCTGACCGCGTCGGCCGAGGTACGGGCCCGGCGACGGGTCGGACAGAGCGGTGGCGACTACGCGACCACCCTCGCCGACATCGAACGTCGCGATCTGCGCGACAGCACCCGCCCGAATTCCCCGCTGCGCAAGGCCGACGATGCGATCGAGGTCGACACCAGCGACCTCGGCCGCGACGAAGTGATCGATCGGCTGGTCGGAATCGTCGAGGAGCGCATGGGGGCCACCGAAACTCGAAGGACACACGAATGAGTGAGGACACGCTCCCCGGCGACGGAACCTGGAGCGACGAGTCCGACTGGGACCTGCTCGACGCCGACGACACCACCGAGGAGGCCGGTGCGCCGATGCCGACGCTGGCGATCGTCGGTCGCCCGAACGTCGGCAAATCGACACTGGTCAACCGGATCCTGGGCCGACGGGTCGCCGTCGTCGAGGACATCCCGGGCGTCACCCGCGACCGGGTGTCCTACGAGGCATCGTGGGCCGGCCGCCGATTCCTGGTGCAGGACACCGGCGGATGGGAACCGGACGCCAAGGGTCTGCAGCAGGCGGTCGCCCGTCAGGCGGAGTTCGCGATGAACACCGCCGACGCGATCCTGGTGGTGGTCGACGCCACCGTCGGCGCCACCTCGACCGACGAAGCGGTCGCCCGGGTGCTGCGGCGCTCCAAGACCCCGGTGATCCTGGTGGCCAACAAGGTCGACGACGAGCGCCTCGAATCCGAGGCCGCGTCGCTGTGGTCGCTCGGCCTGGGCGAACCGCATTCGATCAGCGCCACCCACGGCCGCGGCACGGGCGATCTGCTCGACGACGTCCTGAAAGTGCTGCCGGATACCCCGCGCGAGGGCAGCGGCGGGCAGGGGCCGCGCCGTGTCGCGCTGGTCGGCAAGCCGAACGTCGGAAAGTCGTCGCTGCTGAACCGGCTGGCCGGCGACGAGCGATCGGTGGTCCACGATATGGCGGGCACCACGGTCGACCCGGTCGACTCGCTCGTCGAACTCGGCGGCAAGACATGGCAATTCGTCGACACCGCCGGTCTGCGGCGTCGGGTGAACCAGTCCGGCGGCACGGAGTACTACGCCTCGCTGCGCACCCGCGCGGCGATCGAGGCCGCCGAGGTCGTGGTGGTCCTGATCGACGGCTCCCAGCCGATCACCGAGCAGGACCAGCGGGTGATCACCATGGTCGCCGACGCCGGCCGGGCGCTGATCCTGGCGTTCAACAAGTGGGACCTCGTCGACGAGGATCGTCGCTTCGTGCTCGAGAAGGAGATCGACCGGGAGCTCTCGCGCGTGTCGTGGGCGCTGCGGGTCAACGTCTCCGCGCTGACCGGGCGCGCGACCCAGAAGCTCGCCCCCGCGTTGGAGACCGCGCTCGAGTCGTGGGACAAGCGCGTCCCGACCGGACAGCTCAACACCTGGTTGCAGGCCCTGGTGGCGGCCACCCCGCCGCCGATCCGCGGCGGTCGGCTGCCGCGGGTGCTGTTCGCGACGCAGGCCGCGTCGCGGCCGCCGACGTTCGTGCTGTTCACCACCGGCTTCCTCGAGGCCGGCTACCGCCGATTCATCGAACGGCGTCTGCGGGAGGACTTCGGTTTCCCCGGTTCGCCGGTTCGGGTGAACGTGCGCGTGCGGGAGAAGCGCAAGCGCCCCTGACCCGAGCGACACAGCGTTGTGGGGAGTTCTGCAGCCACCCTATGGATGCAGAACTCCCCACACGCATGTTCGAGGTGACCGGCGAAATGTGGATGCGCGGGCCGGCGCGACGTGATGAGGTGTGGACACCATGACATCGCCCTGGAGCGTCCGCGCCGAATCGCCGGACGATATCGCCGCCGTCCACGCCATCCACGCCGCCGCCTTCCCCACCGAGGAGGAGGCGGACCTGGTAGACGCCCTGCGCGCCGACCCGGCGTGGATCCCGGAGCTCTCGCGGGTGGCGGTCGACGCGGACGGGCGGATCGTCGCCCACTGTCTGCTGACCCGCTGTCACATCGACGACGTTCCGGCGCTGTGCCTCGCTCCGGTGGCCACCGCACCGGAGCAGCAACGCACCGGCGCCGGATCGGCGGCCATCGAATCGTGCCTGGCGGAGGCGGCGAAGCTGGGGGAGCGGTACGTGGTCGTTCTCGGCCACCACGACTACTACCCGCGATTCGGCTTCCAGCGGGCCGCCGACCACGGCGTTCGCATCTCGATCGACGTCCCCGCGGAGGCATTGATGGTGCTCGCCCTGCCGGATGCCGGACCGATCCCGGCGGGGTTGATCCACTACGCACCGCCCTTCGGTATCTGACGGCACGGTGTCGGGTCGGTACAACAGGTGGGTGATGCCGGCCACCGCGAGGCGATTTCGTCGCGACCCCCGCCCCGGGGTACCCTCATCGAGCGCGTGAGCGCAGCGGGCTGTGGCGCAGCTTGGTAGCGCACCTGACTGGGGGTCAGGTGGTCGCAGGTTCAAATCCTGTCAGCCCGACAGATAAGCTCCGGCGAGCAATTTCTCGCCGGGGCTTCTTCACGTCCGAGGACCGTTTCGTTGGTCGCCCGCCGGTACCCGCATCCGTCCGATCCGGCTGCAGGTGGATGAGGACCTGGTGCTTTCCTGGCTGCCCCCGGGTAATCTGATGGTCCCCGGCAGAAGGCCGCACCGGGACGGCAGGGTTCTGCGGTGCGCGGTGCGACTGCCCTGCACGCCTTCGAGAAGGCCACCGGCACACTCGGGGTCGAGCAGCTCGACCTGTTGATCCTGCACCAGCCGGCGGTGGGCGTCTTCGATCGCACGATCGCCGCCTACAAGAGTGTGGAGAAGCTCTACGCCGACGGTCTGGTGCGCGCGATCGGAGTGAGCAACTTCACCCCGGTCTCCCTGCGCCAGCTGCTGGACGTGGTGGACGTGATTCCCGCCGTGAACCAGATCGAGCTGCACCCCTATTTCGTGCAGAAGGATTCCCAACAGATGAACGCCGAGCACAGCATTCCGACCCGGGCGTGGTCACCGATCGGGGGGATCACCTTCTATGGCGGACAGTTCGGCGGCTCCGGTCGCGCCACCGTGACCGATCCCGTCCTGGTGGAGATCGCCGCCGCGCACGGCAGGACGACCGCACAGGTCATGTTGCGCTGGCACATTCAGCAGGGACGCCAGGTCATCCCGAAATCGATCAACCCGGCGCGCATCGCGGAGAACTTCGACGTCTTCGACTTCGAGCTGACCGGCGAGGAACTCGGACGGATCGACGCGCTCGACACCGACCTGCGCGGCGGGCCCGACCTCGACCGGCCGCAGCCTCAGTTCCTCGAATTCCGGATCCCGGAAGCCTGACCGATGAGCGCGTGACACCGTTGTGCGCGTCCCCGGATCGACGGTCCCGATGCGGCCGATATTGGCGCTATGATTTCCGACAGTTCCGCAGGCCGGACGGGGACGCCCACCGATGTCGCCAACCTTCCGGTTCCTGATGGACGGACCCGGCTCGTCGATCACCGGCTCCGACTTCCTCACGACGGCGACGTCACCGCGGCCCACCGGGTCGGACTGCTCCCGCAGTTCGGCTGCGGGGCAAGGTATGTCGGCGTTGGAGTCGGCCGGTAGGCGAGCGGGCGAGTTGCGGCTGCCTCATCCCGACGTGTGCGTACCACCGAACCGGGATAAGGTCCGATTCTCTACGTACTCGGGAAGGGGAGCGGTAGTCATCGCGCTTCGGATTTGGCTCAGCAGTGCGGGTGCGGCAACCGTCCAGGTCATGCGGTTGTTGCGGGAAAACCCGGACGGGGTCGACGTCATCATCTACGCCGGCAATGTCGATCCGGACGCGCCGGCGCTCTCGGCGTGCGACGTCCCGGTGGTCGAGCCGCGCTATGTCGGCAACGAGGAGTACGCGCAGTTCGCGCTGGACTTCTGCCGGGTCCACAGGATCGATGTCCTCATCCCGCCCAGGCGCCTCGATGCGCTCGCCGGCCGGGTGGAGGACTTCGCCGCTATCGGGACACACCTGATGTGTTCACCCGCGGCCGCCGTCGCGACGCTGACGAACAAGGCGCTCACCTACAAGATCGCGAGCCGAGAGGGCACCCCGGTGCCGCCGTGGCGTGAAGTGACCGATGCCGACCAATTCGAGGACGCGGTCGACGAACTGTCCCGCACCGGAGAAACCCTGTGCTTCAAGCCGAGTGGGGAATACTCCGCCTTCGGCTTCCGGATCCTCGACGACCGCCCGTTGACGATGGCGAGCCTGAAGGCCGCACCCGAGCCGGTCGTATCGGTCGAGGCGGTCGCCGCGGCGATGCGTCGCGCCGATATGGAGGGCGAGGCGGTACCGCCTCTGCTCGTGATGCCTTTCCTCGACGATCCGGAGATCAGCATCGACTGCCTCTCTGCTCCGGGAGGTGAACTGCTGGTGGGTATTCCGCGCGCCAAGCAGGGACGATTCCGCACGATGCTCGACGATCCGGCGCTGGTGGACATCGCCCGGCAGCTGGTGCGAAACTTCGAACTGTCATACCTCACGAATGTGCAATTGCGTTACCGCAGTGGTCATCCGGTGCTGCTGGAGATCAACCCGCGACCGTCGGCGGGGCTCTTTCACACCGCCTTCGCCGGTGTGAACCTGCCGTGGGCCGCCGTGCGGCTGCTGCTCAAGCGCGACGCCGGCTTGCGGCTGCCGCCGCGCTTGCCGGTCCGCATCGCCGTCGCCGAGGCGGTCATGGAGGTCGCGCCCGCCGGCGAGGGTCAGCTGATCGACGACCTGGGGTTGCGCGAAGCGGGTTAGGCCCGACACCCGGGAATGCCCGATCGCGTACCTCTACGCGAAACGTCCGGCAACGCATATCACCTCACACGCATGTGGCGGCTTCACCCGGATGATCGGGTGAAGCCGCCTGCGGCGTTTCCGAACCCGCAGGCCGCGGATTTCTACAATCCGGACCTTCGGGACACGCCGAAGGGGGTACTGGCGGTACCCGGAAGAAGAGGTACTCCCGCCGCACGCCGGAATGGCGTTTGCTCGATGACATGAAAGCCACCTACATGTACGGCGCGGGCGATGTCCGCGTGGATTCCGCTCCCGATCCGATCATCGAGCAGCCCACCGATGCGATCGTGCGCGTGGTCCGGGCCTGCATCTGTGGTTCCGACCTGCACCCGTACCACTCGCGGTCCGCATCGGACCCCGCCGTGCGGATGGGACACGAACTGATCGGTGTCGTCGAGGAGACCGGCAGCGCGGTGACGTCGGTCGCCCGCGGTGACTTCGTGATCGCACCGTTCGCGTTCCAGGACAACACCTGCGTCTTCTGTCGCGAGGGCTTCCAGACCTCCTGCCTGCACGGCGGGTTCTACGCGACCCCGCAGGTGCCGGGACTGCAAGCCCAGTTCGCCCGCATCCCGCTCGCCGACGGCTCCCTCGTCACCGTTCCCGGGGTCGACCCGGCCACCGCGGACGAGAGCCTGCTGGCATCGCTGCTGACGTTGTCCGACGTGTACCTGACCGGCTACCACGCCGCTCACATGGGCGAGGTGGCGCCGGGGAAGACCGTCACGGTGATCGGTGACGGCGCCGTCGGCCTGTCGGCGGTGCTCGCCGCGAAGTCGCTGGGCGCGGAGCGGATCATTCTGATGGGCCGGCACAAGGACCGCACCGAACTCGGCGTCGAATGGGGTGCGACCGACGTGGTCGCCGAGCGTGGCAGCGAAGGGATCGACAGGGTTCTCGACCTCACCGACGGCGAGGGCTCGCATATCGTGCTCGAGGCCGTCGGCCTGATGCCGGCCTACGAGCAGGCCTACGGGATCGTCCGCCCCGGCGGAATCATCTCCCGCGTCGGCGTCCCGCAGTACGAGCAGGCGCCGATCGGCTTCGGGTCCCTGTTCGGCAAGAACGCCCGTCTGGCCGGTGGACCCGCCCCGGTCCGCGCCTACCTCGAGGGTGCGATCCCGCAGGTGCTCGACGGCGCGATCGACCCCGGCCGCGTCTTCGATTCGACCATCGCCCTCGACGACATCGCCTCCGGCTACGCCGCGATGGACCGCCGCGAGGCCCTCAAGGTGATGGTCACCCCCTGACCGGGTCGATTGGCTCGGGTCGACCGCATCATCCCTCCATCAAAGAGCACACATCATGGAATACACCCGCCTCGGCACGTCCGGACTGACCATCAGCCGCATCGGCCTGGGTTGTATGAGCTTCGCCTCCGGCGGCACGCAGGGCGCCTGGACCCTCGACGCCGACGCCGCCGAACCGATCTTCCGGCAGGCCGTCGAGCTGGGCATCACCTTCTGGGATACCGCCAACGTCTACGGCCACGGCACCAGCGAGGAGATCACCGGCAAGGCGATCAGCACGTACACCAACCGGGACGAGGTCGTGCTGGCCACCAAGCTGTTCGCACCGATGGGCACCGGCCCCGGTGGCCGCGGCCTGTCGCGCCGCGCGGTCTTCGAGCAGGTTGACGCCTCCCTGCGCCGCCTGGGCACCGACTGGATCGACATCTATCAGATCCACCGTTTCGACCCGCACACCCCGGTCGAGGAGACGATGGAAGCACTGCACGACGTCGTGCGGGCCGGCAAGGCGCGCTATATCGGCGCGTCGTCGATGTGGGCCTGGCAGCTGTCGAAGATGCAGTACACCGCCGACCTGCACGGCTGGACGCGCTTCATCTCGATGCAGTCCCAGTACAGCCTGATCGCCCGCGAAGAGGAACGTGAGATGTTCCCGCTGCTCGCCGACCAGGGCGTCGGTGCGATCCCGTGGTCGCCGCTCGCCGGCGGCCTGGTCACCCGGCCGTGGGGGGAGGCCTCGACCACGCGCGGCCGAAGCAACCCGACCGTGGACTCGTCGGGCACCCGCCTGTGGCAGGACACCGACCGCGGCACCGTCGACGCCGTCCAGAAGATCGCCGCCGAGCGGGGCGTGTCGATGGCGCAGGTCGCGCTCGCCTGGGTGCTGCACAACCCGGCCGTCTCCGCCCCGATCGTCGGCGCGACCAAACCGCACCACCTGGCCGACGCCGCCGCGGCGGTCGACCTGCACCTCACCGACGAGGAGATCGTCGCGCTCGAGGAGAACTACACACCCCGCAAGCCCACCTACTACGGCTCGACCAGCGGCTACTGAGCGCTGTCGGGCAGGAGGGAACGACATCATGCACACCAGGAAGCTCGGACCGGATCTCGAGGTCTCGGCGATCGGACTCGGCGCCATGGGCATGTCGATGTCCTACGGCCCCAACCCGGGTGATCGCGACGACATGATCGGCGTGCTGCGATACGCGGTCGACCACGGCATCACCTTCATCGACACCGCCGAGGTCTACGGGCCGTACGTCAACGAGGAGTTGGTCGGCGAGGCGATCGCCCCGATCCGGGATCGGGTGGTGGTGGCCACCAAGTTCGGGTGGAACATCGTCGACGGCCGCATGCAGGGCACCGACTCGCGACCCGAACAGATCCGCCGGGTCGCCGACGCATCGTTGAAGCGCCTCGGGGTGGACGCGATCGACCTGTTCTACCAGCACCGCGTCGACCCGAACGTCCCGATCGAGGACGTCGCGGGCACCGTCGGTGAACTGGTCGCGGAGGGCAAGGTCAAGCATTTCGGCCTGTCCGAGGCCGGCGCCGGGACCATCCGGCGGGCGCACGCGGTCTTTCCGGTGACGGCCGTGCAGAGCGAATACTCGCTGTGGACGCGCGATCCCGAGGCCGAGGTGCTGCCGACCCTCGAGGAACTCGGCATCGGATTCGTGCCGTTCAGCCCGCTCGGCAAGGGGTTCTTCACCGGCACCGTGACACCGGGCCGGCCGTTCGCGCCGGGGGAGGTCCGCGCGACCGTCCCGCGCTTCGAACCCGAGAACCTGGCCGCCAACCAGGCGCTGCTCGACCGGGTGACCGCGGTGGCGACCGAGCGCGGCGCCTCCTCGGCGCAGGTGGCGCTGGCCTGGCTGCTCGGCCGCGCACCGTTCATCGTGCCGATCCCGGGGACCCGGCGTCGGGAACGCATCGACGAGAACACCGCCGCAACCACCGTCGCGCTGTCCGCGGACGACATGGCCGACCTCGACGCCCTGGTCGACACGGTCGGCGTCGCCGGCAACCGCTACGGGGAGGCCGGCATGAAGATGGTGGGTCTCTGATGTCCGCCACCCGGGGGTCTTCCGCACACGAAAGGAACCCGATGATCGGAAACAACCTGGTACTCGCAGGGCCTCCCCGCGCCGCGCAACCGGGCATACGGTGAACAGATGGCTGACGTACGGGCCGAGGTCCGCGAATTCCTGAGCTCGCGCCGTGCACGGTTGACTCCCGAGCAGGTGGGGTTGCCGTCCTTCGGGGGTAACCGGCGGGTGCCGGGCCTGCGTCGGGAGGAGGTGGCAATGCTCTCCGGTGTCTCGGTCGACTACTACGTGCGGCTCGAACGCGGCGATATCGGCGGCGTCTCCGAGAGTGTTCTCGACGCCCTGGCCACCACGCTTCGCCTCGACGAGGCCGAACGTGAATACCTCTTCGACCTGGCCCGGGCGGCCGGTCCGGCGCGCACCAAGCGGCGGGCCCGACCGGCCGGGCCCGTGCGGCCGGCGGTCCAGCAGGTCCTCGACGCGATCAGCGACGCCCCGGCCTGGGTGCGCAACGGCCGGCACGACATCCTCGCCGCCAATACCCTCGGCCGGGCGCTGTATTCGCCGGTGTTCGAGGATCCGCGGCGGCCGGTCAACACCACCCGCTTCACCTTCCTCAACCCGGCCGCCCACCAGTTCTGGCGCGACTACGACCGAATCGCCCACGACGGCGCGTCGATGTTGCGGTTGGAGGCCGGCCGTAACCCGCACGACCCGGATCTGATCAACCTGGTCGGCGAACTGTCCACGCAGAGTGAGCTTTTCCGCCGGCACTGGGCGTCGCAGGACGTGATGTTCCACCGCAGCGGGACCAAGCGTCTGCACCACCCCGTCGTCGGGGACCTCGACCTGCACTTCGAGTCGATGGACCTGCCGAGCGAACCGGGCCTGGTGCTCAATGTCTACACCGCCCCCGCCGGATCGCCGACCGCCGACGCGCTGGCCATGCTGGCCTCGTGGGCGGCGTCGGGTGCGGTCGACGAGACGACCGTCGGTGTCGGTGGGGTGGATCCGGACGGGAGCGGTAGCGAGAAGCCCACGACCCCGTAATCGATCACCGCCGGCCGGGCCGGCGGTCGCGCACGGTTCGGACCGCGCCCGCTGCACGATTCGGGTACCGGGGAGCATCGGCGACCTCGCGGCGCAGCCATGTGACACGATGCGCGGCATGTCGACAATGCTCCGAGTCGTGGCCGCTGCGGTGGCGGCCGCATGCCTGGCCGGATGCTCCGCGTCGACCCCGGCCGACACCGTCGGCGGCAGCGTGCCCGACGCGACATCCGCCGCCTCGACGGCGGCGCCGTCGACACCGCTGGAGGTGTGTTCGGCCATCCTCGACGACCGTGACGCGGCCACCTTCACGGCGGGACGCGACGCCGCTACCGACGTCGTGCTGGCGACGATCGGGTCGGATACCCCGCCCACCTCCGCCGATCGCGCCGAATGGCACGCCCGATTGATCTCGGCTCGCACGGAATTGTCGGTCGAACGCGATCGGCTGGAGCAGGCCGACACCGGGCAACCCGCCTGGGCGGCGATCATCGCCGGGTTCGATGCGACGATCGACGTGCTCGCGGCGCGGGCGGCGGCCGTCGAGGCACCCGGCGACCCCATGCCCGACGCGCTGGGAATCGGCGAACCCTACGGCTTCGACGCCGCCCCCGGCGAGCTGGATCCGAGCTACGCCGGGCGCGACTGCGAGATGCTGCTGTCCTACCCCGGACCGGACGCCGCGGCCCGCGACTTCCAGGTTGCCGCCGCACGGACCTGTACCGCCATCGTCGAACGGCGCGCATCCACCGACTACGCGGCCAACGTCGCGCAGAATCTGGAGATCGTCGCCGGCCTGATCGGCGGCGAAACGCCCGAGCCCACCGCCGCCCACCTCGACGCGGTACGCGGCCTGCACGACGAATGGGAGCAAACGCTCGCGGACCTGGAGTCCGTACCCACCGCACACGTCCCGGACGCCGCGGCCTGGGAAGCCACCCTCGCCCTGCCGCGACAGCGGACGGAGATGTTCGCCGACCGAGCCGCAGCGCTCGAATCGGGAGACGCGGCCGCGATCGAGGCCGCCTACGACCGGGAACGGATGCGTTCGACACCCGGCTGGGAGGGCTGGGAGACCGTCGGACTGGCCGGCCGCGATTGCCGCTCCATCGAGGCCTGAGCACCGCCGCCACCGACAGCGCCACTTCGGAGCCCGCGCCGAGCGGAGATGCGGGACCGCGTTCGGCCTGTCGTTATCGAGATGATCTCCGAAATCGGGGCGGACGAAGCTCCCCTCGGTCGACCGGCGCTCATCGTGATCGATGTCCAGCGCGGCTTCGGCGACGCGGAGTTCCGGGGACCCCGCGACAATCCGGCCTGCGAGTCCAATATTGGATGGCGGACAACACCCACCATCGCATGGCCGCCCTGCTCGCCCGCCGGGCGACGATCATGGCCGACAACCTGCTGCTGCTCGCGGCCCGGTATTCGCGTTCGCGCACAACGCCCACCTGCAGCGGCGACCGAGCAGCATGACCACGAACGCCCGGATCGGTGACGTAGCAGCCGATCGTGCCGCCTCGGGCGGCGGCCTCGCCGACCAATTCGGCATTGGTGGCGTAGAGGAATCCGGAAACCGTCATCGTGGACCGACCCCTCGCCGCTGAGTTCGCCTGCAACCGAAGCGTTTATGCGGCCCAGTCGCCGAGCGCCCCCTCGAGCGCGCCGAGGGCCGCCTCGACCAGCGGCCCGCGATCGTCGTCCGGGCACCCCTTCTCCACCCACCGCAGACAGGCGGTGTCGACGAAGCCCAGGTACCCCCAGAGCGCGTATTCGCGTCGGGCGCCGGCGTTGTCGGAGAGCAGCGTTGTCAGATGGCCGACATAGGCGCTCCGGGCGTCCGCGCGCAGGGCGGCGGCGGCCGGGGGTTCGCCGCCCGGTTGGCGCATCGGCATCGCCCAGGCATCCGGATGGTCGGCGATGTGGTCGAGGTAGACGATCGTCGCCGCGCGGACCCGGTCGCGCACCGGAACCCCCACGTGGAGCTGCGCGAGCGCGGCGGCCTGCCCGGCGAGGAGCTCGGCGATCGCCAGTCGCACCACCGCGGTGTAGAGCTCCTCCTTGTTGGCGAAGTAGCGGTACAGCAACGCATTCGACGCTCCCGCGTCCGCCGCGATCGACGAGATCGACACCTGCCCGTAGGGGCGGGACGCAAACGCGTCGGCGGCCGCCTCGAGGATGTCCGCTCGCCGGGAATCCGGGTCGAGTCTGCGACGGGGTTTGCGGTCGGTGCGCACCATGGTTCCCATCCTAGGCGCTAGTGAACTACGATCACTAGCGTTAGTGAATTGGATTCAGTAGGAGGCTCGCATGGACTGGGTATCCCGGGCGATCTGGTGGCAGGTCTATCCGCTCGGATTCTGCGGCGCGCCGATCCGCGACGCCGATCCCGAGCCGTCAGCCCGGCTGGACAGACTGATCAACTGGCTGGACTACGCCATCGAACTCGGTGTCTCCGGGCTGATCCTCGGCCCGATCTTCGCCTCGCAGACGCACGGCTACGACACCACCGACCAGTTCCGGATCGATCCGCGGCTGGGCGGCGACGACGCCTTCGACGCTCTGGTCGAGGCCTGTCGGCGGCGCGGCCTGCGGCTGGTGCTCGACGGCGTGTTCAGCCACGTCGGAGCCGGTCACCCCGATGTCGCTCGCGCCCTCGCCGAAGGGCCGGGGAGCCCCGCGGCGGCCCTGTTCGACATCGATTGGAACGCACCCGGCGGACCGTCGCCCCGGGTCTTCGAAGGGCACGGCTCACTGGTCCGGCTCGACCACCGCGCCGACGCGGCGGTGGAGTACACCGCTCGGGTCATGCGGCACTGGCTGGCACGCGGGATCGACGGATGGCGGCTCGATGCCGCCTACTCGGTGCGCCCGCAGTTCTGGGCTCGCGTGCTGCCCGACGTGCGCGCCGCGTATCCGGAGGCCTGGTTCCTCGGCGAGGTCATCCATGGCGACTACGCGCGGGTGGTGGCCGACTCGGGAATCGACTCGACGACGCAGTACGAGCTGTGGAAGGCGATCCGGTCGAGCATCCGGGACCGCAACCTGTTCGAACTGGACTGGGCGTTGAAGCGGCACAACGACTTCCTTGCCCACTTCGTCCCGAACACCTTCGTCGGCAATCACGACGTCACCCGGATCGCCAGTGCGGTCGGCGCGGACGGCGCGGTCACCGCCGCGGCGATCCTGCTCACCGTCGGTGGCATCCCGTCGATCTACTACGGCGACGAGCAGGGCTTCACCGGCGTCAAGCAGGAGCGCCACGGGGGGGACGATGCGGTGCGTCCGGCGTTTCCGGACGAGCCGTCCGGGCTCGCGCCCTGGGGGTTGCCGGTCCTGCGCGCGCACCGGGACCTCATCGGGCTGCGGCGCCGACATCCGTGGCTGGTCACGGCGACCACCACGTCGATCCACCTCGACAACACCCGCTATACGTACCGGACCACATCCTCGGACGGCGCCGCACATCTCGATGTGGAGGTAGACCTCGCCGGGAGTCCCGCCGTCACGATCCGCGACGCGGCGGGCGGGGTGCTCTGGGAGCAGCGTCGCTAGCGGGCGGTGTGGGTTTCACGCGGTCGCCTCGGGCGCCGCTCGCCTGGTCGGGCCCAGCTTCGGAACGATCAGTGGGGTATGCGACTCCGGGTCGTCGATGATCGTGCAATCGACACCGAAGACCTCGGCGACCAGAGCGGGGGTCAGCAGGTCCGCCGGCGAGCCGACACCACGGATCGTTCCGTCGGACATCGCCACCAGGTGATCGGCGTATCGTGCCGCCTGGTTGAGGTCGTGCAGGACGGCGACGACGGTGCGCCCGGTCTCCCGATTCAGTCGCAGGAACAATTCCAGTAGGTCGATCTGGTGGGCGATGTCGAGGAAGGTGGTCGGCTCGTCGAGGAGCAGCAGGTCGGTCTCCTGTGCGAGCACCATCGCCACCCAGACCCGCTGACGCTGTCCGCCGGACAGCTCGTCGACGGGACGAATGGCGAGGTCGGTCACTCCGGTTGCCGCCATTGCCGCCCGCACGGCCGACTCGTCGGCGGCCGACCACTGGCGCAGCAGGGTCTGGTGCGGGTAGCGGCCGCGGGCCACCAGATCGGAGACGGTGATCCCGTCCGGGGCGGTCGACGACTGCGCCAGCAACCCGAGCGTCCGCGCCACCTCCTTGGCCGGCCGATGTTGAATATCGTGGCCGTCGAGCAGGACCGTGCCCTCCTGCGGCCGCAATAGTCGTGACAATGCCCGCAGCAGAGTGGATTTCCCGCAGGCATTGGGTCCGACGATCGCGGTGATCCGCCCGTCGGGGATGTCGACCGACAGATCGCGGGAAATGGTGCGCTGGTCGTAGGCGGTGGTGATGCCCTCGGCGCGCAGGCGAACGGATGTCACGATCGAGCCTCCCGGAAGAGCAGCCACACCAGATACACGCCACCGAGCGACACGGTGACCACCCCGACCGGCAGTTGGATCGGAGCGAACAGTCGTCCGGCGATCAGATCGCCGATCACCAGCAGCGCCGCGCCCATGAACGCGGACGTCGCCAGGGGGATGGAAGCCGAACCGACCAGCCGGCGCGCCAATTGCGGGGCAGCGAGGGCGACGAAGGCGATCGGACCCGTCACCGCCGTGACCGCGGCCGTCAGGGCGACGGCGAGCACCAACAGGACCAGCCGGGTGCGCTCGAGCGTCAGACCGACCGCCGCCGCGGCGTCGTCGCCCAGATCGAGAATGCGCAGCCGCGGGGTCAGCAACAGGACGGCGACCAGAACCGGTAGCACGATGGCGATCGCCGGCCCGGCCTGGTCCCAGCGGAGCCCGTTGAGGGTGCCGGCGCCCCAGATCGCGGCGGAGATCGCGACATCGATATCGGCCCGCAGGATCAGCCACTGGTTGATCGCCGTCAGGGTCGCGCTCACACCGATCCCGACGATGATCAACCGCAACCCGCGGCTGCCCGACCGGTACGACAGCAGATAGACCACCAGCCCCGTGGCGACCCCACCGACCAGAGCGCCGAGAGCGACGCCGCCGAATCCCGACCCGAGCACCAGCAGCACGATCAGCGCCCCGGTATAGGCGCCGGTGCTCAGGCCGATCACATCGGGACTGCCCAGCGGATTGCGCGTCAACGTCTGGAAGACCGCACCGCTCACCGCCAGCGCCGCGCCGAAGATCGCCGCCGCCACGACCCGCGGTAGGCGCCAATTCACAACGATCGTGCGGTCGAGACCGCCGGACTCGCCGACGAGGTAGCGCAGCACGTCACCCGCCGGGATGTCGACCTCACCGGACATCAAGGTGCGGACCCCGACCGCGACGATCACCGCGGTCAATCCGACGCAGACGGCGACCGACCGCACCGTCACCCGCCCGCTGACCGCGCCACCGAGGCGCACCACCACCGTCGGGCGGGCGAACAGCCGAGCGCTGCGGTCGACGGACGCGGGCCGGGCGGCGCGGCCGGTCGCCGCATCGCCGGTCCCGGTCACAGGTGGGCCACCCGACGGCGGCGGGCCAGCATGATCAGCACCGGCGCGCCCACCAGGGCGGTGACGACGCCGACCGGCATCTCGCCGGGCACGATCACCCGCCCGAGAACGTCGGCATAGAGCATGAGGATCGGTCCCATCAGCGCGGACAGGGCGATGATCCAGCGTTGGTCGGGACCACAGATCCAGCGGGCCGCGTGCGGGATCATCAGCCCGACGAAGGCGATCGAGCCGGCGGCCGCCGTAGCGGAACCGGCGAGCAGCGTGATCGCGGCGACGCAGGCGATCCGCGTGCGCGTGACGTTCACGCCCAGCGAGGCGGCCTGGTCGTCGCCGAGCGCGATCGCGTTGAGCCGCGGGCCCGCGCCCAGAGCGAGCACCAATCCGACCGCGACGAACGGCAGGATCCACAGGGTCGGATCGAGGCTGCGAATGTCGACACTGCCGATCATCCAGACCCGCATGCGATCGAAGGCCCGGGGGCGCAGCAACGCGAGGCCCTCACCGATACCGGTCAGCACCGCGCCGAGGGCGACGCCGGCGAGTGTCAACCGCACCGGGTCGACGTTGGCGCGGCCGCCGGTACCGACGTAGTAGACCATCAGCGCCACCACCAGGGCGCCGGCGAACGAGAACCAGATGTACTGCGGGGGAGCGGTCCAGCCCAGGAAGCCCACCGCGACCACCACGGCAAATGCGGCGCCCGCGTTGACGCCCAGGACCCCGGGGTCGGCCAGCGGGTTGCGGGTGATCGCCTGCATGAGCGCGCCCGCCACGGCCAGGGCGATACCGGCCACCACCGCAAGGGCGGTGCGCGGGATGCGTCCATCCCACACGGTGGCGTGATCGGCGGACGGCCCCCGCGCGAACACCGCCTCGAGGACCGTTTCGATCGGAATCGACTTCGCCCCGATCGCCAGGCTCAGCACGATCCCGCAGATCACCAGGGCCAACAGTGCCACGATGGCCGCCGGGCGCCGACGGCCGGCATGTGTCGGGCGCCGACGGTCGATATGTGTCGGGCGCCGACGGCCGGCATGTGTTCCGACGGCTACCGAAGCGGGCGAACCGCCGTTGCGGGTGGGATTCGGGCTCACGGTCCGTCCTCGTCGAAGGAACTTGGCGAGAGGTCAGCTTAGGCTATCCTCCCGCCATGAGGACGAATGTTCTGAAGCGATTGAGCATCATCGCGATGGCATCGGTGGTCTCCGCCGCCCTGGTGGCCTGCGGCGACGGGTCCGGTGCCGGCTCGAGCGATGTCGGGAACACCGACGTGGCCACCGGCGGCGAACGGTTCTCCACCGCGGACGAGGAGACCGCGCAACTCGGCAGCGACGCCGAACCGGGGGTCTTTCCCCGGTCGGTCGTCCACGCCCTCGGCACCACCGAGATCCCGGCCAAGCCGGAACGCGTTGTCGTCCTCGACACCGGCGAGATCGACGCCGTTCTGGCCCTCGGGATCACCCCGATCGGCATTCCCAGCACCGAGGGCGCCAATTCGGTGCCGTCGTATCTGGCCGATGAGGTCGCCGAGGCCACGGCGGTCGGCACGATCCAGGAACCGAACCTGGAGGCGATCGCCGCTCTGCAACCGGACTTGATCCTCGGCAGCGAACTGCGTGCCGACAAGCTCTATCCGCAGCTGTCCGAGATCGCTCCGACCGTGTTCTCCATCCGGCCGGGCTATCCGTGGAAGGAGAACTTCCTGCTGGCGGGTGACGCTCTCGGTGAGGAGGAGCAGGCGATCGAGGTGTTGAACTCCTACCAGGATTCGGCGACCGCACTGCGTGAAAAGGTGCAGGGCGATCCGACGATCTCGCTCGTCCGCTTCATGCCGAATCGGCTGCGCCTCTACGGGAACCTGTCGCTGATCGGCGTGATCCTGCAGGATGCCGGCCTGAGCAGGCCCGCCGACCAGGACGTCGAGGACCTCGCCGTGGAGATCTCGCCCGAGGAGATCGACAAGGCCGACGGCGACTACATCTTCTACACCAGCTACGGCACCCCCGACGCCACGGGCGAGACATCGGTCATCGACGGTGCCGGATGGGCGGCGCTGCCGGCCGTCGCGGAGGGGCGGGCGTTCCGGGTGGACGACGACGTGTGGTTCCTCGGACTCGGCCCGATCGGTGCCCAGCACATCGTTGCCGACCTCGACAAGTTCCTGACGGCCTGACTCCTCCGGTCCGCAAACGGGTCCGGCCGGCATCGCGAGGGATCGCGATGCCGGCCGGCTTGTCCCGGGGGTGTTGTCAGGTGCGGGAGAGCTCCGCGACCTTGGTGAAGATCGGTGCCCAGTGATCGCGCAGCACGGATCGTCCCATGAACAGGCCGAGGTGGCCCGCGTCGACGATCTCGGTGGTGACCGCATCGTCGGGGGTGCTGGCGTACGTGGCCAGGGCGAACTGCTGTGGAGCCGGGGTGATGTGGTCCCGCGATCCCGCCAACAGGAACAACGGGCATTCGATCGCGGCGAGGTCCACCACGGTCCCGTCGACGATCAGCTTGCGCTGGACCAGCTCGTTGTTGACGAACAGGTGCTCGACGATCCACAGGTAGAACGCACCCGGGACGTCCTGACCCCACTCGAACCAGTTGGTGAAGTCGATGTGGCGCTGCACATAGTTCGGATCGGCGATGTTCGCCCAGAGCGCGCTGAGCCGCTTGATCTCCTCGGCCGGCTCGAGCAACTTGAACCCGTTGATCTGGCTCAGGCCCAGGTGATTGCCGCCGCCCAGGGAAACCAGGGCGCGGTAGATGAGCATCTCGTCGCCGAGCTTCTTCATCTGCTGCATCGAGTCGAGGATCGCCGAATTGCCGGCGTGGTAGTCGATCGGCGCGCCACCCATCAGCAGGGTGTTGACCTTCTCGGGATGCAGTGCCGCATAGATGGTCGCCAGCCAGCCGCCCTGGCAGTCGCCCATCAGGTTGGCCTTGCCGCCGATGTGATCGATCGACTCATCGATGATGCGGATGTAGGTCTCGATGGTCGAATCCTTGGTCTCGGCGGTGGCGCCGAGCCAATCGAGGACGTAGAAGTTGGTCAGCCCGGCGTCGCGGGCGGTGAGCACCTGGCTCTGATCGGCGTTGTAGTCGGCGATCGTCGACGCGTGCCCGGCCTGCGGCGGTAGCAGCAGGGTCGGCAGCAGGTCGGTGTCGGTGCTGAAGTCGAGCAGGCGCGCCTGCGGCCAGGCGAGCACCTCGGTGTGTTCGGTGACCCAGGTCGGCTTGGCGCGGACGGTGGATGCGCGCCACCACTCGGCGGCGTCCTCGGCGAACTCGAGCGGTCCGGCTCCGCGGGCGATCGCCGACCGTAGGTATCCAGTCCATCCGTTCCACAACGCAAGACCGGCGTCCAACGGGAAGTCAGACCATTGCGCGGCCTGTCCGGAGGAGTGGCCGGGATCCGCGGTTGTAGCGGTCGAACTGCTCATACTGTGCTCACTTTCACTGACGAGGGGCGGGGTGACGTACACCCCGGGCTAACCCCGGAGGCGCCGACAGCGGCCCGGAGGACATCGGTCCCGGGCCGCTGTGGCGGATTGGCCGGCAGAGGCCGGCCGCCTGTCACTTCAGGGCGTCGCGCGCCGCGGTCACGTAAGCGGAGCTGACCTCGGTGACGAAGCTGGTGTGGGCGTTGGCAAGAGCCGAGATCCAGTCGAGCTGGGTGGCGCCCGCCACCTTGGTCTCGAGCTCGACGATGCCGGCCAACGTCTTCTCGTAGGCGTCGAGGGTGAGGTTGCCGCTCTGCTTGGCCGCGGTGATCAGCTTCTCGTTGAGCTCGCGGATCCGCTGAGCGGTCTCCTCGATGTTCGGGGTCAGCACGGCGGTGGCGTCGGCGATCGGGTTGGACGAGGACATGTGGTGCTCCTTGCTGTGGCGACACGTTCGGACGTGGCGAGGATGGGAATCGTCGGCGTCCGATCGAAACGGGCGCCCATGCCATCGACGGTCGATCAGGATGACCGGCGATCTATTAGCTATGTTAGCTGCTAGCCGCTAACAGGGCAAGGGTGCCGTCGATTACGTTGGGGCGGATTACGAATGGACGTAGCTACCGGGCGCCGGATCACCCGCTCGATAGGTATCGCTGCCCATCGGCGGCGGCTCGACGAGTTCCCCGGCCCGTGAGGACGACCAGTTGGTCCAGTCGTCCCACCAGGACCCGGCGTGGCGATCGGTGGCCGACCGCCACTGGTCCGCGCTGTCGGGGTAGCTGACCGGCAACTCGGTAGCCTCGTACCAGGCCTTCGGGGACGGCGGATTGACCACACCGGCGATGTGACCGCCGGAGGACAGCACATACCGCACCTTGCCGCCGAGCAGATGGGTGCTCGCGTACGACGACTTCCAGGGCACGATGTGATCGTTGATCGCACCGACGACGTAGGTGTCGGCGTGCACCTCACCGAGATCCAAACGCTCGCCGCCGAGGCTGAAGTCGCCCTTGGCCAGCTGGTTCTCGCCGTAGATCGACCGCAGATAGGCCGCGTGCATCGCGGCGGGCATGCGGGTCGAGTCGTCGTTCCACGCCAGGATGTCGAACGGCTTGGCCTTCTCGCCCAGCAACCAGCGTTGCGGGATGTACCGGAAGATCAGGTCGCGCGAGCGCAGCAGGTCGAAGGTCAACGCCATCTCGGTCGACTCGAGGAAGCCGGACTGCTCCATGCGCAGCGCGATCCGCTCGAGGGTCGGCGGGTCGACGAAGCCGGCCAACTCGCCCGGGTTCGTGTAGTCGAGCATCGTGTTGAGCAGGGTCAGGGAGCCGACCCGATCCTCGCCGCGGGCAGCCAGATTCGCGACGGCCATCGATGCGATCGCGCCGCCCAGGCAGAGGCCGACCACGTCGACGACGTCCTGACCGGTGATGTCGGTGACCACGTCCAGGGCGCGCAGGATGCCCTTGTCGAGGTACTCGTCGAAGGTGACCGTCCGCATCGTCTCGTCGGGATTGCGGTAGCTGATCATGAACACGGTGCGGTTGTGCTGGACCGCCCACTCCACGAGGCTCCGGTTCGGCGCGAGATCCATCACGTAGTACTTGTTGATCCACGGCGGGCTGCACAGGATGGGCCGCTCGTGGACCGTCTCGGTCTGCGGGGCGTACTGGATGACCTCGATCAGATCGTTGCGGTAGACGACCGATCCGGGGGTCGCCGCCATATTCTTGCCGAGCTCGAAGGCAGCGGGATCGGACTTCTGCGGCAGACCGTTGCGGTGACCGATGTCGTCGAGGGCCAGGGCCGCACCCTTCGCGAGGCTCTTGCCGCCGGTGCGGAACGCCGCCACCAGCGCCTCGGGGTTGGTGGCCAGGAAGTTGGTCGGGCTCAGCGCGTCGACGATCAGTCGGGCGAGCAGGGCGACCTTGGCGTCGTCGATCCCGCCGGAGCGGCCGGCGGCCAGGACGTCGTCGAGCAGTCGCGCCAGCAGCGCGTACGACTGATGAACGGCGAAGAAGTAGGGGTTCTCCTGCCATGCCTGGTCCTTGAACCGGGCGTCCTTGCTGCAGTCGATCGGGGTCGGGCCGGGGAGGTCGACCGCGCGCAGGAGCGTCGCCAGCGGCAGCACGGCGGCCCCCGTGGCGGCGCGCACCCCGGCGGACGCCAGTCCGGCGGGATTGGTCGCCGCCCGGCGCAGGGTGCCGAGCGTCGCGGGCGCCCAGCCCAGCGGATCGACCGACGCCTGAACGCGTTCGACGATCCCCTTTGGACGGTGTGTATCGACACCCTTGGTGCTGCGCATCACGGCAGCGGGCTTCTTGGTGGCCATCGGGTCACGCCCCTCTCAGATAGCGCAGGACAACTTCGGCGACGCAGCTCGGCTTCGATCCGCCGATCACCGCCGTCGCGGTCTCGAATGTGACCTGGAATCCACCCGGAATCGGGTCGACACCGGCCACTCGGACGGTCAGGGAGATCTGGGCGCCGGACGGTACCGGCGCGGGGAAGCGGACCTTGTTCAGTCCGTAGTTGACGATCTGGCCGGCGTCGGGCACCTCGAGGACCTGCCAGAGCTGCGCGGTGGCCAGCGACAGGGTGAGGAAGCCGTGGGCGATGGTCGTACCGAAGGGGCCGTTGGCGGCGCGTTCGGCATCGATATGAATCCACTGCCGATCCTCGGTGGCCTCGGCGAATTCGTTGATCCGTTCGCCGGTGACCGGCATGGCCGGCGAGGCACCGAGAGTGCGACCCACCAACGAGGGCAGGTCGTCGATTCCCACCCGCAGCGGTTCCGCCGACGCTTCCGCGCCCGTGAAAGTAGCGG
Organism: Millisia brevis NBRC 105863; assembly: GCF_001552615.1. Lineage (GTDB taxonomy): Bacteria > Actinomycetota > Actinomycetes > Mycobacteriales > Mycobacteriaceae > Millisia > Millisia brevis. The sequence goes on along the minus strand of NZ_BCRN01000006.1, from coordinate 319,475 downwards.
TCATCGCCCCTCCTGATCGATCCGGCTCACGTGCGGTGTGAGGCGTGGTTGGCAGCCGAAATCGAAAGCGGCACCGCAGTCTTCGGTGGACGCCCGGGAGTGCGGCGGCGCGCTACGGAACCTCCGTACCGGCATCGGACGCAACTCCCTTCGGCGGTGACTCGAGGATCGCACCGGCAACGACACGACTCGAGCGCCTTCGTGGTAATCCCCTCCCTTCGTAGGGTTCTCGACTCTCGGGTGGCCGGCTAGGCGCCGACCACTCCGGCCTGCCGCGCGATAACCACAGCCTGCCAACGGGAATCGGCTTCGAGCTTGGTCATGATGCGCCGCACATGCCACTTGACCGTCGTCTCCGCGAGCACGAGTCGATCGCCGATGGCGCGGTTGGACAAGCCCTCGGCGAGCAACTCGAGCACCTCGCGCTCCCGCGAGGTCAACATCGGTACCGGCCGCTGCTGTTGCAGACCCGCCAGGCGACGCTTGGCCAGCGCATCGGCGACCCGCGGGTCGAGGACCTGCTCGCCGTCGAGCATCCGCCGCAGGGCGGCGACCAGCGACGCGGGGGAGGCCTCCTTCAGCAGGCAGCCGCGGGCGCCCGCCGCCAGGCATTCCTCCACCTCCTCGTCGTCCGGGTAGGCGGTCAGGATCGAGATCGGCGCCTTGATGCCGTGGGCCAGCAGCTGCTTGCAGATCTCGGCGCTGCTGGGCGGGGAGGACATGCGCAAGTCGAGCAGAATCAGATCCGGGCGCAACTTCTCCGCCAGCCGGACGACCTCCGACGGCTGGGCGACACCCCAGACCTGGCAGGAGCGGAAGGCGCCGCGCAGCAGCACCTCGATGCCCTGCCGGGTGACGGGGTGGTCGTCGACGCAGAGCACCCGGATCCCCGCGTACTGCTCGACCGGGCCGCGGACGTGTCGGGTCGCCGGTATCGCCGGGCGTGCCGCCGCCGACCTCATCGGTCACCCGCCGGCAGGGTCAGTCGCTGGACGACGACGCTGTGCGCACCATCCGGGTGGGCTTCGACGGTCAAACGGCCTCCGATCGCTTCGGCTCGCATGCGGAGCAGATACAACCCCGAACCCTCGGGGAATTCGGTCAATGTGGGCGTGGTCTCCGCGTGCATCTGTAGCACGAGCGACAACGGGTCGGGCCCGCGCACGGTCGCGAGGACGAGATTGGTCCGGGCATGCTTGGCCGCATTGCGCAGTCCCTCACGCAACGTGTCCATCACCAGCAGCCGACGCTCGGGGATCACCCGGTTCGGGACATCGCGCATGATCCAGTCGACCGATACCCCGGTCTGCTCGGTCAGCCGGCAGGCGATATCGCGCAGCGACCACTCGAGGCTGCCCTCCTCGATCGCCTGGAGGCGGCCGGTGGCCAGATCGCGCAGGGTATGGCGCAGCTCGCTGCGTCCGGCGCCGGCCAACTCGGCGATGCGGGCCAGTCTTTCGGAGGGGTCTTCGTCCTCGCCGGTCGCGGCGTCGGCGCCGATCGCGATCGCGAAGAGGACCTGAGCGACCGTGTCGTGCAGTTCCGCGGCGATCCGGTGCCGTTCGGCCTGCACCGCGCGGCGGGTGCGCGCGTCCGCGGCCAACTGCTCGTGCGCGGCGATCGCGAGTCCCTCGAGCTGTCCGATCGTTCGGTCACCGACCGAATCGGGCTGCCGATTGCCGGCGTAGAGCAGCAGCGAGCGTCCCTCGTGGATGGAGACCGGGACGCAGACCAGGCCACGCATGCCCTCCGCGCGCACGGTCTCGCGGTAGTCCGCGGTGATCATGGTCGAGGTCGCGTAATCGGTCAGCCGCACCGGCCGGGCCAGCTTGGCGACCAATCCGCCCAGCCCGGCGCCGGGTGTGATCGTCAGTCGGCGGTAGGCGTCGGTGGCGGCGCCGTGATGGGCCGCCATATGAAAGTGGCCATTCGCGTCCGCGGTCGCCACCGAGGCGATATCGACGCCGAGCAGCGTGCGGATCCGGCCGGCGAAGTCGTCCGTCGGCCAGTCCCGGAAGGGGTCGTCCCGGGCCGCGGTCAGCACAGGGGTATCCACAACACTAGTCAACCGCACTCGGCGGTCGATATTCGTGGAATTCGAAAATGCATGCTTCCCTCACAGACCCGGCGGGCTCTCGTTCGGCGTCCGGGCGGCGGCCACCGCATCCCGGGACGTCCAACGGACCCCATCACTAGTATGGACCCGTGAGCAGGGAGTCGACGCGCATCAGTCTGGGGGAGATGATCCGTCGGCAACGGCAGATCGGCGAATTGTCGATGCGCCAGCTCTCCGAAATGGTGGGCATCTCGAATCCCTACCTCTCGCAGATCGAAAATGGTCTGCGCGCGCCGAGCCAACACGTCCTGCGCAATATCGCGTCGTCGTTGGGAATTCCGGTGGAGGATCTGAGCCCCGACGATCGCCACGACGACGAGGGCATGGCCCGCACCCGCGCCGCGATCAAGGACGACCCGGTCCTGTCCGCCGCTCAGCGGCGCGCCCTGCTGGTGGTCTACGAATCGATGATCGCCGCCCGCCGCGGTACGGGGCTTCCGGACGAGGAATCACCCGAGGGCCCGGCTGCGGACTGACGCAGGATCAGGCATCCGGGAGATCGAGACGATATCCCATTCCGGGTTCGGTGATCAGATAGCGCGGTCGACTCGGATTCGGCTCGAGCTTCCGCCGCAGTTGCGAGATGTAGAGACGGAGGTATCCGGTGTCCTCGACGTGCTCGGAGCCCCAGATGCCGGTCAGGAGCGTCCGCCGACTCACCAGCTTGCCGGCGTTTCGGACCAGGACCTCGAGAACCTGCCATTCGGTGGGGGTCAGCCGAATCTGCCGCCTGCTGCCGTCGACGGTGCCGGTGACGCTGCGAGCCGCCAGGTCGACCGTGATATCGCCGAGGTGCACGGTCGGGTCGGCGTCGCCATGTGGAGCCGACCGTCGGGACGCCGCGCGGATCCGCGCCAACAATTCCTCGATCGAGAACGGCTTGGTGACGTAGTCGTCGGCACCGGCGTCGAGGGCCGCGACCTTGTCCGCCGCGTCCGGCCGTCCGGATACGACAAGGATGGGCATCTGCGACCAACCGCGGATCGCGTGTATGACGTCGATCCCGTCCAGTTCGGGCATCCCGAGATCCAGCAACAACAGGTCGGGGCGCCGCTCGATCGCGGCGGCTATCGTCTGTCGCCCGTCGGTGGCGACAACGACCTCGTATCCCTTCGCGGTCAGGGTGATGCGAAGGGCGCGCAGGATCTGGGGATCGTCGTCTGCGATCAGGATCCTCACGATCGGTCGTCCTCACCGGAGGCCTTCGCCGGCGCGCCCGGAGCGACCAGCGAGATCACCATGGTCAGTCCGCCCCCGGGGGGTGTCCTCCGGGTTCAAGGTACCCGCCATGGCCTCGACGAACCCGCGGGACAGCGCGAGCCCGAGGCCGAGCCCGGTCGAGTTGTCGGTATCGCCGAGTCGTTGAAACGGTACGAAGATCTGATCCTGTCGGTCGTGCGAAACGCCGGGCCCGTGGTCGATCACCCGAATCTCCAGTCGACCGGCAAAGGTCGATGTCGACAGCTTGACGGGTTGCTCGGGCGTGGAGAAGCGGACCGCGTTGCTCAGCAGGTTGACCAGGACCCGCTGCAGCAGGACGGGATCGGCCATCGCCGGCACCTCGCCGTGGTTGAGCGCGAGTCGCACCTCGCCCGGGGCGAGTTCGAGTTCATCGAGCGCTGCCGCGATCGATTCGGCCGGATCCGTGCGCGTGGTGACGATCGTCAGGACGCCCGCCTGCAACCGGCTGACGTCGAGGAGATCGGTCACCAGGATGGTCAGCGCGGCCAGGCTCTCCTCGGCCGTTTCGAGCAAGTCCCGGCGGTCGGTGGGACCGAGCGTGTCTCCGAGCGCCCGCAGCCCACCGACCGCGGCGGTCGCCGCGGCGATCGGACGCCGCAGGTCGTGCCCGAGGGCCGAGAGCAACGCGCCGCGCACTCGATCGGAAGCCGCGATCGGTTCGATCTCCTCGGCCGTTTGTTCCAAGCGCCTGTGGTCCAGGGCTGCCGCAAGTTGGGCGGTGACCACCGCGAGGAGCCGTTGTTCGGATGCCGGAAGGTCGGGGCCGACCAGCTCGAGGTGAGCCCGGTCGCTCAGACGAACGGTCGTGCGTCGTTCGTCGGCGGCGGCGTCGCCGGCCGTGGCGACGGGTGATCCGTCGTCGATGACGGTCACCGCCGCCAGGCCGAACGCCTCCCGGGTCCGAGAGCGCACCGCCGATCTTCGGCAGGGCGCGTCGGCTCCCGGCGGCGGAGTGGGTGACGATGTGGACGTCGATGTCGCCCGACTCGCGCAGCACGGTGGAGCCGATTCCCGGACCCGACAGGGCGGTCGCCCACCGGCCCCGGCGGCTGACCCCGAGTACCAGTTGGGTGGCATTGAGCGACCGGGCGAACTGGACCAGTGCGCCCGGAATGTCGCTGCCGACCACCTGGTGATAGCTGCCACCCAGCTTCTCCACCAGAGCTCGCTGTCTGGGCAACGCGCCGGGGCTCGAGCCGCGCAGGCCATCCTCCGCGGTGACGTGGACCGCCACCAGATCGCCGCTTCCGGACCGGGCGGCGATACGCGCGCCGCGGCGCAGGAGAGTCTCGCCCTCCGGTCCGCCGGTCAGCGCCACGACGACCCGTTCGCGCGCCTCCCAGGTGCGATCGATGCCGTGCTGGTTGCGGTAGGTGGTCAAGGCCTGGTCGACCTCGTCGGCCAACCAGAGCAGCGCGAGCTCACGCAGCGCGGTCAGATTGCCCAGGCGGAAGTAGTTCGACAGGGCCGCGTCGATGCGCTCGGCGGGATATACCAACCCGCCGGACAGTCGATCCCGCAGCGCCTGCGGGGCGAGGTCGATCACCTCGATCTGGTCGGCGGACCTGACGAAGCTGTCGGGCACGGTCTCCCGCTGGGGGATACCTGTGATCCGCTCGACGACATCGTTGAGCGATTCGATGTGCTGAATGTTGACAGTGGTGATGACGTCGATGCCCGCTTCCAGGAGGACAGCGACATCCTGCCACCGCTTGGCACGGCCCGAACCGGGGGCATTCGTGTGGGCGAGTTCGTCGACGAGTGCCACTTCCGGATGTCTGTCGAGCAGTGCCGCGAGATCCATCTCCTCGAGGCAGACGTCGCGGTGGGTGACGGTGATCCGGGGTATCGACGGTATGTCGGCCGTCATTTTCGCTGTGGCGGAACGGCCGTGGGTTTCGACGAACCCGATGACCACATCGCGGCCGGCGTCGAGCAGTCGATGACCTTCCCGGAGTATCGCGTAGGTCTTGCCGACACCGGGAGCGGCGCCGAGCAGGACCCGAAGCCGCCCCGGTCCGGTCATGCTCAGCCTCCCGGGTGTTCGGACTGGGATGCGGCCGAAAGCTGCTGATCCAGGGCCAGGTTCAGGCTTACCACATCGACGGTGGGCTCACCGATGAAGCCGAGGTCTCGTCCCCGCGTGTGGTTCTCGACCAGATCACGAATGTCGTCGGGGGAAGCGTTGCGCTCGCGCGCCACCCGTTCGATCTGCAGGTCCGCATAGGCCGGGCTGATATGAGGATCGAGGCCGGAGCCCGAGGCCGTAACCGCGTCGGCAGGGACGGCCTCCGGATCGACGTCGTTGAGCGCGGCGATCAGCGCTCGCCGTTCGGAGATCGCGTCGATCAGATCCTGGTTCTCCGGACCGGCATTCGTTCCGGCGGACGCCGCGCCGTCGTACCCGTCGCCCGCTGCGGACGGCCGCGGCTGAAAGTAGCCCGGCAGCGGTGCGCCCTCGGCATCGGTAAAGCTCTGACCGATGAGGCTGGATCCGACGAGGGACCCGTCGGCCGCGTACAGCCGTGAGCCGTCGGCCCGGTCCGGCGCCAGGATCCGGGCGGCCCCGGTGACGAGCAGCGTGTAGCCGATCCCGAGGATCATGGTGAGGATCAGAAGTGCGCGGACGGAGACGAGGGCGGTGCGCGCCGATCCGCGGACGAGGATGTTCATGGTGCTTCCACTTTCCTTGTGGTCTCAAAAGCCCGGCAGGAGACGCACGGCCAGGTCGATCAGCCAGATGCCGACAAACGGTGTGACGATGCCACCGAGGCCGTAGACCAACAGATTGCGGCCCAGGATCTGCGACGCCCCACCGGGTCGATAGCGGACACCGCGAAGGGCGAGCGGAACCAGGGCGACGATCACCAAGGCGTTGAAGATGATCGCGGAGAGCACCGCGGACGCGGGCGAGGCGAGGCCCATCACGTTGAGCGCGCCGAGACCCGGAAACGCGCCCATGAAGATCGCCGGGACGATCGCGAAGTATTTGGCGATATCGTTGGCGATCGAGAAGGTGGTCAGGGCGCCGCGGGTGATCAGCAGCTGCTTGCCGATCGCGACGATGTCGATCAGCTTGGTCGGATCGCTGTCGAGATCGACCATGTTCCCGGCCTCCTTGGCGGCCGAGGTTCCCGAGTTCATCGCGACGCCGACATCCGCCTGCGCCAGTGCGGGCGCATCGTTCGTGCCGTCGCCGGTCATGGCGACCAGGTTTCCGCCCTCCTGCTCCTTGCGGATATAGGCGAGCTTGTCCTCCGGTGTTGCCTCCGCCAGGAAATCGTCGACGCCGGCCTCCGCGGCGATCGCGGCGGCGGTCAGCCGGTTGTCCCCGGTGACCATCACGGTCCGGATTCCCATCGCGCGCAACTCGACGAACCGGTCCCGCAAACCGTCCTTGACGACGTCCTGGAGACGAATCGTGCCGAGAACCCGGGATTGACCCTCCGCAGTCCTGATCGCGACGATCAACGGGGTTCCGCCGGACCGTGAGATCGTGCGGATGTGGCTGTCGAGTTCGGTCCGGATGGCCGGCGGTACGGCGGCTCCACTCTGTTCGAGCCAAGCGAAGACGGCGGAAGCGGCACCCTTGCGGACCATCGACCCGTCGGGTAGGTCGAGCCCGGACATCCGCGTGTGGGCGGTAAAGGGCACGATCTGCGTCCCCGACGCCTCGAGGTGCACCGCGTCGATGTCGTCGACCCGCTGTTGCCGGGCGAGATCGACGATCGAGGTCCCCTCCGGCGTCGGATCGGCCAGCGAGGAGAGCGCAGCCACCCGTGCCAGTTCGCGGGGGTCGATCGCCCCCACGGCGACGAATTCGCTTGCTCGGCGGTTGCCGTGGGTGATCGTTCCGGTCTTGTCGAGCAGCAGGGTGGTGACATCTCCGGCAGCCTCGACCGCGCGGCCGGACATCGCGAGCACGTTGCGTTGCACCAATCGGTCCATGCCCGCGATGCCGATCGCGGAGAGCAGGGCGCCGATCGTGGTCGGTATGAGGCAGACCAGCAGCGCGATCAGCACGGTGGTGCTCGCGGGCGAGGCGGCGTAGGAGGCGACGGGATTGAGCGTCAGCGCCACGATCACGAAGACGATCGACAGCGATGCGAGCAGGATGTTCAGCGCGATTTCGTTCGGGGTCTTCTGACGTGCGGCCCCCTCGACGAGCGCGATCATCCGATCGACGAAGGTCTCGCCAGGCTTCGAGGTGATCCGTACGACGATTCGATCGGACAGCAGCCGGGTGCCGCCGGTGACCGCGGAGCGATCGCCGCCGGACTCCCGAATCACCGGTGCCGACTCGCCGGTGATCGCGGATTCGTCCACCGAACCGATTCCTGCGACGATGTCGCCGTCTCCGGGAATCGGCTGACCGGCGGACACCACCACGACGTCGTCGACCCGCAGGTCCGCGGACGAGATGTCCTCCTGATCGGTGCGAGTCCCCGTGGGATCGGCCGTGGGATTCCACCCGCGCAGGCGGTGGGCGATCGTGCCGGTTCGGGTCGCGCGAAGCGTATCCGCCTGCGCCCTCCCTCGGCCCTCCGCGACCGACTCGGCGAGATTGGCGAACAGGACGGTCAACCACAGCCAGAGGGCGATGATGCCGGTGAAGGCGGCCGGCACCGGTGAGCCTCCGGAGTCGGCCGGACCGCCGAGGAACGGTTCGGCGATCGCCACCACCGTGGTGAAGGCGGCACCGACCCATACGACGAACATGACCGGATTGCGCCATTGTGCGCGGGGATCCAACTTGGTGATCGCGCCGGGAAGAGCGCTGCGCAGTTGGGTGAGAGGCCGAGTCCTCCGGGTCCGCGGCTCGGCCGTGGCGGAGCCGGGGTCACCGGGTGTTGCGGACAGAATCGTCATGATCAGGACAGTCCTTCGGCCAAGGGGCCAAGTGTGAGAACCGGGAAGAAGGCGAGAGCGGTCACCAGCACCGCGACGCCCACCAGGAGGCCGACGAACAGCGGACGATGGGTCGGAAGGGTTCCCGACGTCGCCGGCACCGTGTCGCGGGCGGCAAGAGAACCGGCCAAAGCGAGAACAAGGACGATCGGAAGGAATCGACCGAGCAGCATCGCGACGCCGAGGGCGCCGGTCAACCAGTCGGTCGAGGCCGTCAGGCCGGCGAAGGCGGACCCGTTGTTGTTGGCGGCCGACGCGAACGCGTAGATCGCCTCGGACAGGCCGTGCGGACCCGAGTTGGCCATCGACGTATCGACGACGCTCTCGCGCACAGCCGGTATCGCGAAGCTCAGCGATACGCCGACCAGCAGCAGCGCAGGCATCACCAGGATGTACAGACCGGCGATCTTCATCTCGCGCGGCCCGATCTTCTTGCCGAGGTACTCGGGCGTGCGGCCGACCAGCAAGCCGGCGACGAAGACCGCGATGACCGCGATCATCAGCATCCCGTAAAGGCCGGCGCCGACCCCGCCGGGAGACAGCTCGCCGAGCATCATGTTGAGCATCGCCATCATGCCGCCGAGGGCGGTGTACGAGTCGTGCATCGAGTTCACCGCGCCGGTGGAGGTCGACGTGGTCGAGGCGGCGAACAGCACCGACTGGGCAAGCCCGAAGCGAACCTCCGTGCCCTCCATGGCCGCGCCGGCCAATTCGGGCGCGGTGCCGCGACCGCCGAACTCGAACGCGGCCATGGCGGCGAGCGATCCGAGATAGAGCGTCGCCATGGCCGCCAACACCGCGTAGCCCTGCCGGTTGTCGCCGACGATCCGGCCGAAGACCCGTGGCATGCAGAACGGGATCAGCAGGAGCAGGAATATCTGCAGGAGGTTCGTCCATCCGGTTGGATTCTCCAAGGGATGCGCGGAGTTCGCGTTGTAGAAGCCGCCTCCGTTGGTGCCGAGCAGCTTGATCGCCTCCTGACCGGCGACCGGACCTCCCGGGAGCGTCGCGGACGATCCGGCGACGCCGGTGTGGTCGGTGAAGCCGGCGAAGTTCTGCACGACGCCGCCGAACAGCAGGACCAGCGCGGCCACCAGGGACAAGGGCAGCAGAATCCGGACGCACGCGCGGACCAGGTCCACCCAGAAGTTCCCGATCTCGCCGCGGCGTCGATACGCCAGTCCGCGTGCCAGGGCCACCGCGACGGCCATGCCGGTGGCCGCCGACAGGAAGTTCTGCACGGTCAGGCCGGCGAACTGCACCGTGTATCCGAGCGCCTCGCCCGAATACGCCTGCCAGTTGGTATTGGTGACAAAGGAAATCGCCGTGTTGAATGCGATTCCCGGTTCGACCGCCGGCAGGTCGAGGGCGTACGGCAGGTGGTTCTGAACCCGCTGCATCAGGTAGAGCAGCAGAACGCCGACCAACGAAAACGCCAGGATCGCGCGAAGATACGCCCGCCAAGACTGGCCGTGTGCGGAGTCGACGCCCAGTACGCGGTAGATCCCACGTTCGAGCGCCCAGTCGGTTTCGGAGGTGAAGGCGCGGGCCATGTAGTCGCCGAGCGGCCGGTACAGCAGGCCGAGGCCGACGGCGATCGTCAGCACGGACCCGCCGAGCAGGAGCCACTCCATCAGAACGCCTCCGGTTTCACCAGGGCAACAACGAGGTAGACGAGGGCAGCCAGGCCGAGCGCCACGGCGACCAGGTCGAGGACGATCACAGCTTCGCCACCATCCGGCCGACCGCTCCCACCACGGCAAATAGGCCGATCACGCCCACGAGGTACGCGATGTCGAGCACGTTTCAACTCCCATCCGACTCCCGCACCGCAGGAACGGCGCCGGACGCCCCGGTGGGCGCAAGGGACGATCAAACGCCGGAAATCGCCGGGTGGAACCGGTCCTAACGGAACCCATACGGCAAAAGGCTCGAATCCGACGGTGCGCTGACACCGGCGTCACCAGCGCCGAGTGGATTCGGTGGTGTGAGTCACACCGGCCTTGACCTCAAGTGAACTCGAGGTCTTAGTGTTCAAACCGATCGAATACGCGCCCGGGCAGGTGATCTGCGGGCGCAGAAAGGATTTGGCGATGACCGTCTACACGCTTCCCGACCTTCCCTACGACTACGCGGCCCTCGAGCCGCATATCTCCGGCAAGATCATGGAGCTGCACCACTCCAAGCATCATCAGGCCTATGTGACCGGCGCGAATGCGGCTCTCGACAAGTTGGCCGAGGCGCGGGATTCCGGCGACTTCGCCAACGTCAACAAGCTGGAGAAGGATCTGGCATTCAACCTCGGCGGCCACCTCAACCACAGCGTCTTCTGGCAGAACCTCTCGCCGGAGGGCGGCGGCAACCCCGAGGGCGACCTGGCGGTCACCCTCGACGAGAACTTCGGATCGTTCGCGACCTTCCGTGACCATTTCACCGCCACCGCGCTCGGTGTGCAGGGCTCCGGCTGGGCGATCCTCGGGTGGGACGCGCTGAGCCGTCGCCCGCTGGTCTTCCAGCTGTATGACCAGCAGTCCAACGTTCCGGTGGGCATCACCCCGCTGCTGCAGCTGGATGTCTGGGAGCACGCCTACTACCTCGACTACCTCAACGTGCGCGCCGACTACATCAAGGCGTTCTGGGAGATCGTCAACTGGGACGACGTGAGCCGTCGTTACAAGGAAGCCGTCGGCGGCAACTGACGCCGACCGACCGCGCGACCGCCGGGGTATCGCAGGCCCGGCGGTCGCGTTGTGTCGTCCGGGCACGGACCGTTCGGCACGCTTTCAAAAGCGTTGAGCGTTCCGGGCGACGGTGTGATGATGCGGGTGTCGAAGGGGGAGTGGCATGACGACGATTCCCGGGATTGACCCGCACATACCGCCGAGTGGTCCGGGTTGTGTGGAATGTACGGCCGGCGGCGGGTGGTGGGTCCATCTGCGCCGCTGCGCGCAATGTGGGCACATCGGCTGTTGTGACAGCTCCCCGGCGAAGCACGCCGGTGCCCACGCCGCGAGCACCGGCCATCCGATCGTCCGCAGCTACGAGCCGGGCGAGGACTGGTTCTGGGACTACACGGCGCATCGGTACGCGCGCGATGTCGTCGAGTTGGCGCCTCCGCAGCACCATCCGATCGACCAACCGGTACCCGGTCCCGCCGGGGCGGTACCCGACGATTGGCGCGACCTGATCGTCTGACCGACGGCAGTATCGGCGCGCTCGGTCGGGCGGCTCGGTGCCCCGGGGTGGCCCGGGTCACCGGCGCTGCCGGGGCGATGCCGTGTGCGCCCTCCCGAGCCGATATTCCCATTCCCGCAAGTGATTTGATTCACCGCGGCGAGGCTCCGGATGGTTCAAACTTTACCGTACGTATGGTACAGTTTGGCCGATTGTGAAACAAGGAGGTAACAGTGATGTCGGCGCGCCGCCGCTGGGGCTTGTTGGTGACGGTGGGAATCGGCCTGCTGTTGGTCGCCCTGGACAACTCGGTTCTCTATACCGCTCTTCCCACGCTCACCGAGCAGTTGGGAGCATCCACGACGCAGGGGTTGTGGATCATCAATGCCTACCCGTTGGTGGTGGCCGGTCTGCTGCTCGGCTCGGGCACGCTGGGTGACCGCGTCGGCCATCGACGCATGTTCGTCTGGGGTCTGGTCATCTTCGGCAGCGCCTCGCTGGCCGCGGCCTTCGCCCCGACCGCCGAGGCGTTGATCGCCGGTCGCGCGGTCCTCGGTATCGGTGCGGCCGCGATGATGCCCGCCACCCTGGCCCTGATCCGGATCACCTTCGAAGACCCGCGCGAGCGCAATATCGCGATCGCCGTATGGGGCAGCCTCGCCGTTGTCGGCGCAGCGCTCGGCCCGATCCTCGGGGGCGGCCTGCTCGAGTACTTCTGGTGGGGTTCGATCTTCCTGATCAACGTGCCGGTGGTCATCGGCGCGCTGATCGCGGTGTCGATCATCGCGCCGCCGAACGTGCGCAATCCCGACAAGTCCTGGGACGCGGTGTCGTCCGCGCAGATCATGGTCGGTCTGGTCGGCACGGTGCTGACGATCAAGGAGCTCGCGCACAGCCCGCAGAACTGGCCGATGATCGGCGGCGCGGTCCTCGCGGCGGTGCTGGGCTTCACGCTCTTCGCCCGTCGCCAGCGTCGACTGCCCGAGCCGCTGCTCGACTTCGGTCTGTTCCGCAACCCGGCCTTCACCGCCGGTGTGATTGCGGCGGCGGGCGCGATGTTCGCCATCGCCGGCGTCGAATTGCTGACCACGCAGCGTTTCCAGCTGGTCGACGGGATGACGCCGCTGCACGCGGGTGTGCTGGTCGCGCTGGTCGCGGTCGGCTCGCTGCCGACCTCGCTGATCGGCGGCGCGGTGGTCCACCGCACCGGGATGTTCCCGCTGATCGCCGGTGGGCTCGGCTTCGCCGCTCTCGGCGTGGTCGCGGTGATCGGCGCGGTCCACACCGACAGTGTGGCCGCGGTGGTCGGCGGCCTGCTGATGACCGGTGCCGGGCTCGGCGCGACGATGTCGGTCGCCTCGATCGCGATCGTCGGCAACGCGCCTGCGCCGCGGGCGGGTATGGCCTCGTCGATGGAGGAGGTCTCCTACGAGTTCGGTTCGCTGACGGCGGTGGCGCTGCTCGGCAGCCTGCTGACCGTCGTCTACTCGGCGACCCTGCGGGTGCCGGCCGGCTCGCCGTTGGGCGTCGAGGGGCAGTCGTTGACCACGATCCTCGCCGAGGGTGGCCAGTCGCCGATCGTCGTCGCGGCCCGGGAGGCCTTCGACAACGGTTACAGCCTGGCGATGGCGGTCGCCGCCGCCGTCCTGGTGGCCGCATCGGTCGCCACCGGTGTGCTGCTGCGTCGTCGCCCGGCGACTTCCGAGGTAACCCGGGAGTATGCGAGCGTTCACTGATCGCTCACCGAACCGACGGGACAGTGCGGGATGCGCAAGAGCAGACGGACCGAGATCCTGGACGCCGCCCTCCGGGTGATCGACCAGAACGGGGTCACCTCGGTGACCTTCGAGGCGGTCGCCGAGGAGGCGGGTCTGACCAAGGGAGGTCTGCTCTACCACTTCCCGAGTCGTGACGAGTTGCTCTACGCGCTCAACGACTACCTCTCCCAGCAGTGGGAGGGGACCATCCAGCAGCACGCGCCGCGCGCGATCGACGAGACGACGCCGCGCGAACGGCTGGCGGCCTATGTGGAGGTTGCTCCGCTGGCCGCCAGCCGGGCCGAGCTGTTGCTCTTTCTCGAGACGGTCAACCAGCCGACCATGCATCAGCCCTGGCGGGGCGTGATGGAACGGTGGACTCCGGCGGCGGATACCTCGGCGGAGATGTCCGAGGACGACCTGGAGATGTTCGTGGCCCGGCTGGCGGCCGACGGTCTGTGGCTCTACGAGTCGCTGGCCGACGAGGAGCTCTCCGCGCCGGTGCGCCGGCAGATCGCCGAACGCCTCGCCCGCATGGTGCGCAACGAGGAAACGGCCGCCGCGCCGACCTCCGGGGACTGACACGGCCACGACGATGTCGGGCTTTACCGTTTCATTACCGAATCGTCAGGAACGCCCCAATGATCTTCATCACATAGGTAACGTGAGCTGTAACACACGTATGTGAGGAGCAGTCATGTCCGGGATCCCGCGGATCACCTTCCCCCACGAGACCGGAGCGCAGGTCGCCACCCTGCCCGAAGCGTTCCAACAGACCATCACCGTGCGGCCCGATGCCGTGGCCCTGCGAACGGTCGGTGGCATTCGGGAGATCACCTGGGCCGAGTACGGCCGACGCGTTCGGGCGATCGCGAACGGACTGGCAGCTCTCGGGGTCGGTCGGGGCGACACCGTCGGCATCATGCTGACCAACCGGCCGGAGTTCCACCTGATCGACACCGCCGCCCTGCATCTGGGCGCGGTTCCCTTCTCGGTGTACAACACCAGCTCGCCCGACCAGATCGAGTATCTGTTCGGCAACGCGGAGAACACCGTCGTCATCACCGAACAGGTCTTCCTGCCGGTCATCCAGGCGGCGCAGACCGCGGTGACCACCACGATCGTCGTCGACGGCACCGCGACCGGGGCGCTGACCCTCGCGCAGCTCGAGGACACCCCCGCCCCCGAGGGTTTCGACTTCGACGCCTCGTGGCGGGCGGTGGAGCCCGACGACCTGGCGACGCTGATCTACACCTCGGGCACCACCGGGCCGCCGAAGGGTGTCGAGATCACCCACCGGAACATGATCGCCGAGCTCGCGGCGCTGCGGGAGCACGTCACCGTCGGCTTCGACGACCGGATCATCTCCTATCTGCCGGCCGCCCATATCGCCGACCGAGTCTCGGCACACGGCGCGAGCATCGTGCGGGGCATCCAGATCACCTCGGTATCCGATCCGCGCGAGGTCGCAACCGCTCTGCCCGACGTTCATCCGACCTTCTTCTTCGGGGTGCCGCGAGTCTGGCAGAAGATCCGTGCCGGCATCGAAGCCAAGCTGGCCGAGGAAACCAGCCCGGTCAAGAAGAACCTCGGCGCCTGGGCGCTGGGGGTCGGGGCGTCCGCAGCCAAGGCGCATCTCGACCACCGATCGCCGGGGCCGCTCGGTGGCCTGCAACACCGACTCGCCGACACCTTGGTCCTGCACAAGGTGCGGGCCGCTATCGGCATGGACGAGATCAAGTTTGCCGCCTCCGGCGCCGCCGCGATTCCGCCGGAGGTGCTGCAGTTCTTCCTGGGCCTCGGGGTCCCGGTCCTCGAGGTGTGGGGCATGTCCGAGACCACCGGTGTGTCGACGATGACCACCGCCGACAACCTGAAGATCGGGACGGTCGGTCGGCCGATCCACGGCGTTGAGGCCAAGATCGGCCAGGACGGCGAACTGCTCATCCGCGGTGATGTGGTGATGCGGGGCTATCGCAAGCAGCCGGAGAAGACCGCCGAGACCTTCGATGCCGACGGGTGGTTGTTGACCGGGGACATCGCGACGATCGATGACGACGGCAATGTCACGATCATCGATCGGAAGAAGGAACTCATCATCAATGAGTCCGGAAAGAACATGTCGCCCACCAACATCGAGAACGCGATCAAGGCGGCGTCCTCGTTGATCGGGCAGGCGGTCGCGATCGGCGATGCCAGGCCGTACGTCGGTGCCCTGATCGTTCTCGACCCGGACGCGGCGGCCGCGCGGGCGAAGGCACTGAACATCCCGAACGCCGACATCGTCGAGCTCGCTGCCCGGCCGGAGGTCATCGAGGAGGTCGCGACGGCGGTTCGCCAGGGCAACGGCAAGCTGTCGCGGGTCGAGCAGATCAAGCGATTCACGATCGTGCCGACCGCCTGGGATCCGGGTGGCGAGGAGCTGACGCCAACGATGAAGCTGCGACGGCGGCCGATCGCCAAGAAGTACACCGAGCAGATCGGCGAGCTCTACGCCGAAGCGCCGGGTGCCGCGGTCGTGGAGGTGCACTGAGGGACCGCAGCGCGCTAGGACGACATCCGGCGGGCTGCGGCCGAGCTGGAGCCGGGCCGCGAGATCACAGAGCGTCGATTGGCGGGGATCCCCCATCTGAGCCACAATTCATCTCGGTGAGCCGGGAAGTCTGGTTGGCACGTATGCACGAATGGGTGCATACGTACGTCTATCGCTATGCGACCAGGAGGACCAGTGCTCATTTCGGTCGCCTTGGCGTTGTCGGCCGTAATCGGTGTCGCACCGGCCGTCCGCTTCCTTGGGCGTAACGCGGGTTGGCTGCTCGCCGTTCCTCTTTTTGCCGCGGCGGCAGTCCTGGTGGCCATCACCGCGCGCTCGGCAGGCGAGCCGATCGAACAGTCGTTGCCGTGGATACCGACCGTCGACATCAGCTTCGCGCTGCGGCTCGACGGTCTGGCATTCGTCTTCGCCATGCTCGTGTTGGTGATCGGTGGCCTGGTTCTGGCCTATTCGGCGCGGTATCTCGGCCGCGACGACCGATCCGGTTCGTTCTACCCGGGGATGACGGCATTCGCGGCCGCGATGCTCCTGCTGGTCCTGGCCGATGATCTCGTACTGCTGTTTGTCGCCTGGGAAGCGACGACGCTGTGTTCGTTCTTCCTCATCGCACAACCCGGCTCCCGGGCGCGCAAACCGGCCGTTCGCACGCTACTGGTGACGGCCGCCGGCGGCCTGGTTCTGCTGGGTGCGGTGGCCACCATCGTCGTCGGTACCGGTACGACCCGCCTCAGTACGGCGTTGGCCGACCCCGTCTGGCAGGACAATCCGGGCTTCACGACGGCGGTGGCCGTCATGATCGCCATCGCCGCGTTCACCAAATCCGCGCAGTTCCCGTTCCAGTTCTGGTTGCCGGATTCGATGGTTGCGATCAGCCCGGTGTCCGCCTACCTGCACGCCGCCGCGATGGTCAAGGCCGGAATCTATCTGATGCTGCGGTTCTCACCCGTGCTCGCCGGGGAACCGGTGTGGACCGCCCTGCTGGTGACCTGCGGTTTGGTGACCGCGCTGCTGGGCGCGGCGTCGGCGCTACGGCGCTTCGATCTCAAGGGGCTGCTCGCCTACTCAACGATGAGTCAGCTCGGGCTGTTGACGGTCATGATCGGCGTGGGCACGCCCGCGGCGCTGACTGCTGCCCTCGTGCACACGATCGCCCACGCCCTGTTCAAGGCGGCGCTGTTCATGCTGGTCGGGATCATCGACCACCGCGCCCACACGCGCGACATCCGTCAGTTGTCGGCGATGAGCGTGCGGATGCCGATCACCGCCGGCGCCACCATCGTCGCCGGCGCGTCGATGGCGGGATTGCCGCCGCTGCTCGGGTTCGTCAGCAAGGAGTCGATGTTCGAGGCGTTTCTGCACGCCCCCGGGGCGTGGGTCCCGATCGTGGTCGTCGGAGCGGCGCTGACGTCGATTCTGACCTTCGCGTACACCGGTCGTCTCCTCTTCGGCGCGTTCGGCGGGCGGGGCACGATTGTCCCCGAGGTCGGGATCGCCACCCGGGTGGTGCCGATGATCGCGGCCTTCCTCGGCCTCGCGCTCGGCCTCGCCCCCTTCCTTCTCGACGCTTCGGTGTCGGCGGCCTCGACCGTCGTGGCCGGACAGGAGCAACACTCCCATCTGGCGCTCTGGCACGGATTCAACCCGGCGCTCGGAATCTCTGCGTTCGTGATCGCGGCGGGTGCGGTTCTGGTGTGGCAGCGTTCGTGGGTCGATCGGCTGGTTCTACCGCTGCGATCGCCGGTATCGGGTATCGGAATCGTCGAGCGCCTGCGCGGCGGCATCATCCGATTCGGTGTGCTGGTCGGCGCGCCCACCGCTAGTGACGCACCCCGCAGGCACCTGGCGATCCCCATGGCGCTGCTTGCCGCGATTGCGGTCATCGGAGTACTGCGGGTCGACGCGGGTATACCGCCGGTTGCCGGTGAACTGGACCGGCCCACCGATGTCATTCCGGCGATCCTGGTGGTGGTCGGTGTGCTCGCCGCCGTCTTGGCACGCACGCGAGTCGCCGCGATCCTGGTGGTCGGAGTCGCCGGCTTCGCCATGACGTTGTGGTTCATCTCACTCGGCGCCGTCGACGTCGCCCTGACCCAGTTGTTGGTCGAAATCCTCACCCTGTGCGTGATGGTTCTGTTGCTGCCCCGTCTACCGCGCACCTTCGGACGTTCCGAGATCGACGGCGCTGCCGGTGCGAGGGCGCGCCGGCGGAAGCGGGTTTCGATCGGCGTCGCAGTAGCCTCCGGGATTGCGGCATCGATGGGAGTCTGGGCATTGACGGGACGTCGGGAGGCGTCGAACGCCGCGCAGTTCTACCTCGGCGAAGCCGAAACGACCACCGGTGGTGCCAACATCGTCAACACGATCCTGGTGGACTTCCGGGCCCTGGATACCCTCGGCGAGTTGACAGTGCTGGGCATAGCCGGTGTGGCGGCGGCGGCCCTGCTGGACTCCCGGCGCCTGGCGCCCCGCCGCACGTCGCCCGTCGATCCCGGATCGCCGCTGGCCGATCCGCGGGCCAACAGCGTATTTGTCAGGACCGTCGGCCGTCTGCTCGGGCCGATCATCGTGGCGGTCTCGGTCGTATTGTTGTGGCGCGGTCATCAGGAACCGGGTGGTGGCTTCATCGCCGCCCTCGTCGGTGGATCGGGCGTAGCCCTGCTGTATCTGGCCGCTCCGTCGGATGACGAGGCGAGAATCCGGTGGCCCCATATGGCGCTGATCGGTGCGGGCATCCTGATCGGAACGGGCACCGGACTCCTCGGCTACCTGGAGGGATCCTTCCTGACGCCGCTGCATGCCGATATTCTCGGATACTCGTTCTCGACCGCCTTGGTCTTCGATATCGGCGTCTATCTGGCGGTGATCGGGGTGGTACTGGCGTCGTTCAATCTGCTGGGGCGCGAACGTGTTCCGAGTGATAAAGGCGCACAAAGCAATTCGGAGTCGGTGATCATCGGAGTCGAGGATCGGGGTGTCCGTTGATACTTATCCTGACAATCGGTGTGCTGGTGGCCGGTGCGGTCTACCTATTCCTGCAGCGCGAAATGCTGCGTGTCGTATTGGGATTCGTCCTGATCAGCCACGCCGCGAATCTGGTGCTGATCGCCGCCGGCGGAACGTTCAGGCGCGCCGAGCCGTTCGGCACACCCGAGGACCCGTCGGTGGTGGCCGATCCACTGCCGCAGGCGTTTGTCCTGACCGCCATCGTGATCGCCTTCTCCATCACCATTTTCATGCTGGTGCTCGCGGTGACCGGCCACGATGACGACGACACCGACGATCACACCGGGGACAGCGTCTCCTCGTCCGCCACCGATACCGATGCCGACCTGCGGCAGGCGAGCCGATGACGGACTCGCTGGTGGCGTTGATGGTCGCCGTTCCCCTGCTGACCGCCGGGTTCCTGGTGGTTTTCCCGGCGCGTCCGGGTGTACAGGCGGTAGTGCTGTGTTCCGTGCTCGGCGCGTCCACGGCGGCCGCGGCGGCTCTGGTGTACGGGTTTGCCATCGACGGGGGCGGGGCGATAGGTCACGGGATCGGGCTCTGGGCGATCGGGGTGGCGATCCCATTGGTTGCCGACATGTTCTCCGCGCTGATGCTCACGGTGACCGGCCTGCTGACGCTGGTTTGCGCGATCTTCGCCTACGCGGCACGTCGGCGCGCGAACTCGCCGTACTTCGCGCCGCTTGTCCTCGTGTTGACCACCGGCGTCAATGGGGCGCTGCTGACCGCGGACCTGTTCAACCTGTTCGTTTTCATCGAGGTGATGCTCCTGCCCTCGTACGGCCTGTTCGTGCTCGGCCTGCCGGGCGCTGCTCCGATGAGTCGGGTCCGCGGCGCCCGCCTCTACGTCACGGTGAATCTGCTGACTTCGACGATCTTCCTGGTCGGCGTCGGTTTCGTGTACGGGACCGCCGGTACGGTCAACATCCCCGAACTGGCCGGCGCGGCACGCGAGGACCCGGCCGTGGCGATGTCCGTGGCGATCTGCTTGTTCGCTCTGAGTATCAAGGCAGCGGTCGTACCAGTTCACGGCTGGTTGCCGCGGGCCTACCCGTCGACCTCGCCGGCGGTCACCGCCATGTTCTCCGGCTTGCACACCAAGGTCGCCATCTACGCGATCTACCGGATCTACGCGGTCATCTTCGCGGGTGACGCCCGCTGGCTGTGGATCGGCATCGTGGCGTTCTGCGCGACGATGCTGATCGGGGTACTCGGGGCGGTCGGCGAGACCACCATGAGATCGATCCTCGCCTTTCACATGGTCAGCCAGATCGGATACATCCTGTTGGGTGTGGCGTTGTTCACCGAGCTCGGCCTGGCCGCGGGGATCTTCTATCTGTTGCACCACATGATCGTCAAGGCATCACTGTTTCTGTCCGCCGGCGCGGTCGAGGATGCCTATGGGACCGGGGCGATCGGGGCGATCGGCGGGATCGCCGCGCGGGAGCCGCTGATCGCGATCGCCTTCTTCGCCGCGGCGTTGTCGTTGGCGGGAATTCCGCCCTTCTCCGGATTCGTTGCGAAGCTGACGCTGATCGTCGCCGCGCTGGATGCCGGCTCGATCGCCGCGGTGGTGATCATGCTGGCGGTCAGCCTGATCACGCTGTTGTCGATGCTGAAGATCTGGTCCGGGGTGTTCTGGGGTCGGAGTGAAAGCGCCGCAGAGGCCATCGACGCCACCGCCGGATCGGCCGACGCCACTGCCGGATCGGCCGACGCCACTGCCGGATCGGCCGACGCCACTGCCGGATCGGCCGACACCACCGCCGCGAGCTCCGCGGTGACGGGTTCGATCGCAACCACTGTCGGTGAGCAGCGGCGTATCCGCGTCGTGGCGGCGTTGCCCGCGGTCGCCCTGGCGGCGGTGACCCTCGGGCTCGGGCTCGGGGCCGAGTTGCTCATGGGGCTGTCCACGACCGCCGCGACGGGGCTGCTCGATCCGACGGCCTATGTGGAGGCGGTGATCGGTTCATGACGTGGGTGACTTGGCCGATGCGACTGGCGGCCTTCGGATTCTGGTACATAGGGGCGGTCGTGGTCGCCAATGTCGCCATCCTGCACGACAATTTGACCCCGGGGCAGGACTCGATTCCGGGTATCGCTCGGGTGCCAACCCGATGTCGTACCGACGCGGAGGTCACGCTGTTGGCCGCCTTGATCACGTTGACGCCGGGCACCTTGACTCTGGGCGTGCGCACGGTCGGCGAGACACGGGTGTTGTACGTCCACGGCATGTACAGCGACGGACCGGACGGCCTTAGGGGCGAGGTCGACGACATGGAGGGGCGCATGTTGCGCGCCATCCGGCGGACGGGGGTCGGCGAATGATCGTCGTGGCCATGGGCATCGTCGCCGTCGCCTGCCTGGTGGCGGGCTACCGCATGCTGGTCGGGCCCACCGATGCCGACCGGGCGGTGGCCGCCGACCTGTTCATGTTCGGGATTGTCGGGCTGCTTGCTCTTTTCGGCGTGTGGCTCGGCAATCGGTATACCTTCGACATCGTTCTGGTCGCCGCGCTGCTCGGATTTCTCGGGGCCCTGTCGTTGGCGCGGGCGTTGACCAGGGGGACACGATGAGCGTTGTCGGCAATATTCTTGTGGTCGCGGGCGCGCTTATCTTTGCGACGGCGGCCCTCGGCCTGGTCAGGTTTCCCGATGCGTATACCCGGGTCTCCGCCGTCGGAACCGCGGGCGGCGTCGGGATCGTCCTTCTGGTCTCGGGTGCGTTGGTGATTCAGCCGAGCGTGCCGAATGTCGCCAAGGTGGTCGTCATCGTCCTGCTGCAGCTGGCCACCTCCGCGGTGGGCAGCATGGCGATCGCGCGGTCGGCGTACCTCACGGGCGTGCGGATGACGCGGTGGTCGTACGACGAACTCGCGGACGACACCGTGCCTCCGGCGCGCGACGGCACCGTGCCTCCGGCGCGCGAGGGCACGGTGCCGCCGGGTGCCGCGGGAAGCTGACCGACACCCGACCGTCAGGCGCCGACGTACGCCGCCAGGTGCTCGCCGGTCAGTCCGGCGCGGGCGGAGATCAGGTCCGCCGGGGTGCCCTCGAAGACCACCGATCCGCCGTCGTGTCCGGCGCCGGGTCCCAGGTCGATGATCCAGTCCGCGTGCGCCATCACCGCCTGGTGATGCTCGATGACGATCACCGATTTGCCGGCGTCGACCAGTCGGTCGAGCATGCCCAGCAGTTGGTCGACGTCGGCCAGATGCAGACCGGTGGTTGGTTCGTCGAGGATGTACACCCCGCCGTTCTCCGCCATCGAGGTGGCGAGCTTCAGGCGTTGCCGCTCGCCGCCGGACAGGGTGGTCAGCGGCTGGCCCAGGGTCAGGTAGCCGAGGCCGACGTCGACCAGGCGCTGCAGGATCTTGTGCGCCGCCGGGGTGCGGGCCTCGCCGGCGGCGAAGAACTGCTCCGCCTCGGTGACCGGCATCGCGAGCACCTCGGAGATATCGCGCCCGCCCAGGTGGTACTCGAGCACCGACGCCTGGAACCGCTTGCCCTCGCACTCCTCGCAGACGGTGGCGACACCGGCCATCATCGCCAGGTCGGTATAGGTGACCCCGGCGCCCTTGCAGGTGGGGCAGGCGCCTTCGGAGTTGGCGCTGAACAGGGCCGGCTTGACGCTGTTGACCTTGGCGAAGGCCTTGCGGATCGGCTCGAGCAGGCCGGTATAGGTCGCCGGGTTGCTGCGCCGCGAGCCGCGGATCGCGGTCTGGTCGATCGCGACGACGCCCTCGCGTCCGGCGACCGAACCGTGGATCAGCGAGCTCTTGCCCGATCCGGCGACGCCGGTGACCACCACGAGCACGCCCAGCGGGATGTCGACGTCGACGTTGCGCAGGTTGTGGGTATCGGCGCCGCGCACCTCGATCGCCCCGGACGGGCTGCGCACGGTGTCCTTGACCGACACCCGGTCGTCGAGGTGTTGGCCGGTCAGGGTGTCGCTCGCGCGCAGACCCTCGACCGTGCCCTCGTACATCACCTCGCCGCCCGCGCTGCCGGCGCGCGGGCCGAGGTCGACGACGTGGTCGGCGATCGCGATCGCCTCCGGCTTGTGCTCGACGACCAGGACGGTGTTGCCCTTGTCGCGCAGCTGCAGCAGCAGGGTGTTCATCCGGGCGATGTCGTGCGGGTGCAGGCCGATCGTCGGCTCGTCGAAGACGTAGGTGACGTCGGTCAACGAGGACCCGAGGTGGCGGATCATCTTGGTGCGCTGCGCTTCACCGCCCGACAGCGAGCCGGAGGGGCGCTCGAGCGAGAGGTAGCCCAGGCCGATGTCGACAAACGAGTCGAGGGTCTCGCTCAGCGAGGTCAGCAGCGGCGCGACGGTCGGGTCCTTCAGCTTGCGCACCCACTCGGCGAGCTCGTTGATCTGCATCGAGCAGGCGTCGGCGATGTTGATGCCCTTGATCTTCGACGACCGGGCGCCCTCGTTCAGGCGGGTGCCGTCGCAGTCGGGGCAGGTGGTGAAGGTGATCGCCCGGTCGACGAAGGCGCGGATATGCGGCTGCATCGCCTCGCGGTCCTTCGACAGGAACGATTTCTGGATGCGCGGGATCAGGCCCTCGTAGGTGACGTTGATGCCGTCGACCTTGATGCGGGTCGGCTCCTTGTGGAGCAGCGCGTCGAGTTCCTTCTTGGTGTACTTGCTGATCGGCTTGTCCGGGTCGAGGAAGCCCGAACCCATGAAGATGCGCCCGTACCAGCCGTCCATGCTGTAGCCGGGGATGGTCAGCGCGCCCTCGGCCAACGACTTGGAGGCGTCGTAGAGGGCGGTCAGGTCGAAGTCGGAGACGCGGCCCATACCCTCGCATCGCGGACACATACCGCCGGTGATCGAGAACTCCGCCTTCTCGGCGCGCTTCTTGCCGTCCCCGCGCTGCACGGTGATCGCGCCGGAGCCGCTGGCGGAGGCGACGTTGAAGGAGAATGCCTGCGACGAGCCGATATGCGGCCGGCCCAGGCGGCTGAACAGGATGCGCAGCATCGCGTTCGCGTCGGTGATCGTGCCGACCGTCGAGCGGGGGTTGGCCCCGATCCGCTCCTGATCGACGATGATCGCCGTGGTCAGGCCCTCGAGGACGTCGACATCGGGGCGCGAGAGCGACGGCATGAAGCCCTGGACGAAGGCGCTGTAGGTCTCGTTGATCATCCGCTGCGATTCGGCGGCGATCGTGCCGAAGACCAGCGAACTCTTCCCCGATCCGGAGACACCGGTGAAGACGGTCAGCCGCCGTTTCGGCAGGACGACGCTGATGTCCTTGAGGTTGTTCTCCCGCGCTCCCTGGACCCGGATGACGTCGTGGCTGTCGGCCACATGGTCCTCGGCGGAAGCGGCGGTCTGCGGTGCGGTGGCGCTGGCTCTGTTCATCGGTGTCCCATGCTAGGCGGCGGTCGGAGTACCGGAAGGACGATCGAACGACAGGCGCCACCGTACACTGTACGGAGGAGTGGATCGGTGGGGGAGGGCGTCGGCGGGTCCACTCCCGTTCGGGCGAGGCCGTACCGTCTCCGACGTGGTGATCAGCAGCGTTGACGGGGGCGGGGCGTGGTGACGGGCGACGCCGATCGGCCGATCGATCCGGACCCCGACGAACCGGACATCGAGCGACCTTTGCACCTGCGGCCGTCGTCGATCCTGCTGGTCGCGGCCGGCGGCACCGTCGGCACCGGAATCCGCGAGGCCCTGTCGCTGCGCTTTCCCGCCGTCGACGCGATCCCGTACACGATCGGGATGATCAACATCGTCGGGGCGTTCCTGCTCGGACTGCTGCTCGAGTCGCTCGCCCGCAGCGGTCCGGACGAGGGGATCCGCCGTCGGATGCGTCTGCTGCTCGGGACCGGCGTGATGGGCGGCTTCACCACGTACAGCACCTTCGCCCTCGATACCGCGCACCTCTTCGGTGCCGCACGGCCCGGCGCGGCGATCGCCTACGCCCTGGTGACGGTGATCGTCGGCGCGGCGGCGACCGTCTGCGGAATCGCGACGGCGGTGCTGGTGGGCCGCCGCGGTCACGGGGGAGCGCGATGAGCGCGCTCGCCTTCGTCTGCGTGGCCCTCGCGGGAGGGGTCGGAGCCGCCTGTCGGTTGATGCTCGACGGCGTTCTGCGGTCCCGCTTTCCGGGTCGGATACCGCGGGGCACGATCGTCATCAATATCAGCGGATCGTTCCTGCTGGGGCTCGCCGCCGGCGTCGCCGCGTCGGGATTCCTCCCGCCGGTGCTGTATTCGGTTGTGGGAGCGGGCTTCATGGGTGGATACACCACCTTTTCGACCGCGAGTTTCGAGACGGTGCGACTGTTTCAGCAGGGGCGCTGGCGACTCGGTGTGGTCAACGGCTTCGGCGTGCTGATCGCGGCGGTGGCCGCCGCCGGACTCGGGCTGTTGCTCGGCGGATTGGTGTAACCGGCGGACTCGAGATTCGCGCCGGCCGATGGCTGTTCGGCCAACCGCAGTCGGCTATATCGAAGTTTGGGTTAAACCTTGGTTGCCCGGCGCGCATCCGACACCGGGTGCGCCTTGAATGGAGGGTATGACCGCGACCGCGAAGCCCGTGTCCTGGCAGCCGGTGGAGCCCGAGGTGTTGTCGAGCGAGACGCTCGCCCGAATCGACGGGTGGTGGCGCGCCGCGAACTACCTGTCGGTGGGCCAGATCTACCTGCTGGACAACCCCCTGATGCGTACCGCGTTGACCCGCGACGATGTCAAGCCGCGGCTGCTCGGCCACTGGGGGACCACCCCGGGGCTGAACTTCCTCTACGCGCACCTCAATCGCATGATCAAGGAGCGCGGCCAGTCGACGATCTACATCACCGGGCCCGGCCACGGCGGACCCGGTCTCGTCGCCGGCGCCTACCTCGACGGCACCTATACCGAGGTCTATCCGGATATCTCGCAGGACACCGAGGGATTGCGCCGGCTGTTCCGGCAGTTCTCCTTCCCGGGTGGCATCCCCTCGCACGTCGCGCCGGAGACCCCCGGCTCGATCCACGAGGGCGGCGAGCTCGGCTACGCGTTGTCGCATGCCTACGGCGCCGCCTTCGACAACCCGGATCTGTTGGTGGCCGCGGTGGTCGGCGACGGCGAAGCGGAAACCGGAGCGCTGGCCACCAGCTGGCATTCCAATAAGCTGGTGCATCCACTCAAGGACGGCGTCGTGCTGCCGATCCTGCACCTCAACGGCTACAAGATCGCGAATCCGACCATCCTGGCCCGCATTCCGGAGGACGAACTGCGGGCGCTGATGATCGGATACGGCCACGAGCCGTACTTCTTCACCGCGACCGAGGACGACGACCACCTCGACGCGCATCGACGCTTCGCCGCGCTGCTCGACGAGGTGATGACCGAAATCGCCGTTATCAAGCAGCGTGCCGCGGACGGAGACGAGAGCCGGCCGCGCTGGCCGATGATCGTCTTCCGTACGCCCAAGGGCTGGACCGGCCCCGCGGAGATCGACGGCAAGAAGACCACGGGATCGTGGCGGGCGCACCAGGTTCCGCTCGCGAGTGCCCGCGACACCCCCGAACACCTCGAGGTCCTCGCCCAGTGGCTGGGTTCCTACCGGGCCGACGAATTGTTCGACGCCGATGGCATCCTCGACCCGCGGATCGCCGAATTGGCGCCCGCCGGTCACCTGCGGATGAGCGACAACCCGCACACCAACGGCGGCCTGCTGCTGAAGGATCTGCGGCTGCCGGACTTCCGGGAATTCGCGGTCGACGTGCCGGTGCCCGGGGCGACGATCGCCGAGGCGACCAAGGTGCTCGGCCAGTGGCTCACCGAGGTCGTCCGGCGCAATCCGGACAACTTCCTGATCTTCGGCCCCGACGAGACCGCGTCGAATCGGCTGCAGCCGGTCTTCGAGGTCACCGACAAGCAATGGAACGCCGACTTCTACGGCCCGGAGGTCGACGAACACCTCGCCCGCATCGGTCGCGTGGTCGAGATGCTCTCCGAGCATCAGTGCCAGGGTTGGCTCGAGGGGTATCTGCTGACCGGCCGGCACGGGCTGTTCAACTGCTACGAGGCCTTCGTCCACATCATCGACTCGATGTTCAACCAGCACGCCAAGTGGCTGAAGATCACCAACGACATCCCCTGGCGGCGGCCGATCGCGAGCCTGAACTACCTGCTGTCGAGCCATGTATGGCGCCAGGACCACAACGGTTTCTCGCACCAGGACCCGGGCTTCATCGACCACGTGGTCAACAAGAGCGCCGAGGTGGTCCGGGTCTATCTGCCGCCGGACGCCAATACGCTGCTGTCGACCTACGACCACTGCCTGCGGTCGCGGCAGTACGTGAACGTCGTCGTCGCCGGAAAGCAGCCGGCGCCGAACTTCCTGACGATGTCCGAGGCGATCGCGCACTGCACGCGGGGCCTGGGTATCTGGGAGTGGGCTGGTTCGGAGGTGCTCGGCACCGATCCCGACGTGGTGCTCGCGTCGGCCGGTGACGTCCCGACCCTCGAGGCGCTGGCGGCCGCGGACCTGCTGCGCACCCACCTGCCCGATCTGAAGGTGCGGTTCGTCAACGTCGTCGATCTGATGCGCCTGCAGGACGAGTCGGAGCATCCGCACGGCCTGTCCGACCGGGACTTCGACATGATCTTCACCCGCGACAAGCCGGTGATCTTCGCCTTCCACGGCTACCCGTGGCTGATCCATCGGTTGACCTACCGGCGCACCGGTCACAACAACCTGCACGTGCGCGGGTACAAGGAGGAGGGCACGACCACCACGCCCTTCGACATGGTGATGCTCAACGACCTCGACCGCTTCCACCTGGTGATCGACGTGATCGACCGGGTGGAGCACCTGGGATCGACCTGCGCGACGCTGCGTCAGCAGATGGTGGACAAGCGCATCGCCGCCCGCGAGTACACCCGCACCCACGGTGACGATCTGCCGGAGGTGCGCGACTGGATGTGGCCCGCCGCACGGGAACTCGGCGGCGCGGCGACCCTGGACGGGACGCTCGCCACCGGCGGCGACAACGAATAATCCCCGACTCGAAGGCAGCGAATAATCCCCGACCCGGCGGCGACGGATGGCTCCCCGCCGCCGGGGTCGGGTGTCGGCCGTCAGGACCGGACGAGCCGGGCGATGGCCGCCGACGCCTCCTTGAGCTTCACCTCGGCCTCCGGGCCGCCTTCCTTCGCCGCGTTGACGACGCAATGGGCGAGGTGATCGTCGAGCAGTCCCAGCGCGACATTCTCGAGCGCGCTGGTGAGCGCCGAGATCTGCGTGAGGATGTCGATGCAGTACTGCTCCTCGTCGACCATCCGGTGGACCCCGCGCACCTGTCCCTCGATGCGCTTGAGCCGGGACAGATAGCGCTGCTTGTCGCCGATGTATCCGTGGTGCGCGTGATGGCCGGACGCCGCGTCGTGCGTATCCGTCGCTTCGGTGGTCTCGTCCGGCGGGCTCGTCGGATCGCTCATCGAGGTCCTTTCGGAAGGTGACCGTGCGGTCGCAGTGTGCGGCCGGTACCGATCCGGGCTGTGAGCGGTGCCGACACCTGATGCCTTTATACCCCCGCCGGGTATTCCGTGCAGACGAAACCGCGCGCGGTCCACCGGACCTCCACGTGTCCGGATTCGAGGAACCCTTGGACAGGCAGACCTACGTGAGGTTAGCCTGGCCCGAGCAAAACAGACATTTGCGAAAATCCAGACGAAAGAGCGTGATGTTCACACTCCGACAAGCCGCTGCGCGTACCGCCGCTGCCACTGCCGCCGCCGCCCTGCTCCTGGCCGGCTGCTCCAGTTCCACCGACACCACCGCCGACTCGACGGACACCACGACCGCCGAGGCAAGCACCGAGACGCTGGTCGTCTACTCCGGCCGCGACGCCGAGCTGATCGATCCGCTGATCGAGCAGTTCGAGCAGAGCAGCGGTATCTCGGTGGACGTGCGCTACGCCGGCACCACCGAGTTGGCCGCCCAGCTGCTGGAGGAGGGGGAGGACACCCCCGCTCACGTCTTCCTCTCGCAGGATGCGGGCGCGCTCGGTGCGGTCAGCGCCGCGGGTCTGTTCGCCACGCTGCCCACCGAGATCTCCGACGCGGTCGCCACCGAGTACACCTCGCGGGACGGCTCCTGGGTCGGCCTGACCGGTCGCGCCCGCGTGGTCGCCTACGACAGCGAGCGGCTCTCGGCCGACCAGGTGCCGGGCGACATCTTCGCGTTCACCGAGCCGGAGTGGAACGGCCGCGTCGCGATCGTTCCGACCAACGCCTCCTTCCAGGCCCACGTCACCGCGATCCGGGTGCTCGAGGGTGAGGATCGGGCCCGCGAATGGCTCGAAGGTCTGATCGCGAACGACGCGCAGATCTTCGCCCGCAACGGTGAGGTCCTCGAAGCGGTCAACACCGGCGCGGTCGAGATCGGCCTGATCAACCACTACTACTGGGCCCGCTCCGAGCAGGATCCCACCACGCTGCGCGCGCAGCTGAAGTTCGGCGATCCGGGTTCGGTCTCGGCTCTGGTGAACGTGACCGGCGCCGGCATCATCAACACCGCCGCCGAGTCGGAGGACGCCCGCGCGTTCGTCGAGTACCTGGTGTCCTCGGACGCGCAGACCTACTTCGTCGAGGAGACCTACGAGTACCCGCTGGCTCCGGGTCTGGACGGTCCTCGGGACGTGCCGCCGCTCGACCAGCTCGGTGAGCCGGATATCGATCTCTCGCAGCTCGATTCGCTCGAGCAGACGGTGCAGTTGCTGACCTCCGTGGGTCTGCTCTGACCGCAGTAGCCATCCGCGCCGACCGGGGGACGACACGTCGTCCCCCGGTCGTTGCGTTGGTATGCGCGGCCGCGGTTGCCGCTCTGACGCTGCTGCCGTTGATCTTTCTGGTCCCGCGGGCGATGTCCTCGGGCTTCGATCAGGCCTGGGCGATCGTGGTGCGACCGCGAACGTTGACGCTGATGATCAACACGATGTCCCTGGCGGCGGTCGTCGCCTGCGGATCGTTCGTGTTGGGGGTGGCGTCCGCCTGGATGGTCGCCCGACACCGCTTGCCGGGACGGCGGGTGTGGTGGATCGCGGTCTGCCTGCCGCTGGCGGTGCCGTCCTATGTGGCGGCCTTCGCCTGGGTGGCCGCATTTCCGGGGACCCGCGGCTTCTGGCCGCTCGCGGCGATCCTGGTACTGTCGTGCAGCCCGCTGGTCGCGGTGCCGACGATGAGTGCCCTCGCGATCGCCGACCACGCACCGGCCGACGTCGCCCGAACGCTGGGCCGCTCGGCCATCCGGGTCTTCGTCACCGTCACCCTGCCGCAAATTCTCCCGGCCGCGTTGGCGGGCACCCTGCTGGCCGCGCTCTACGCCCTCTCGGACTTCGGGGCGCCGGCGATCCTGCGCTACGAGACCCTGACCACCGGGATCTACGGTCTGTTCACCGGCGGTATCAACCGGTCGGCCGCAGCGGCCACCTCGCTGGTCCTGGCGGTATTGGCCCTGGTGTGCATCGTCGGGGAGCGCCTGCTGCGCCGCCGAACGGCGGATCGGCAGCGGTCGGCGCGGGGGCTGTTTCTGCCCGCGGCGCCGGTCGGCCGGGCGACCGCAGCGCTCTACTGCACCTTCCTCGCGGCGTTGGTGACGGTCTCGGTCGCGTTCCCGCTCGCGGCGATGATCCTGCGGGCGACGCGCGGCGACCGCTATCGGACGACCACCAACCGGCTGCTGGAGGCGACGATCTCGACGATGACCATCGGCGCGATCGCCGCGACCCTGGCCGTCCTCGCGGCGTTGCCGATCAGCTACCTCGCGGCGCGATATCGGGACCGGGTGGTCGCGACGCTCGAGTCGGTGTCCTTCCTCGGCGACGGCCTGCCGGGGGTGGTGATCGCGCTCGGTCTGGTGGCCGCCTTCCTGGCGCTGCTGCCGTTCGCCTACCAGACGTTGCCGATGTTGTTGGCGGCGTACGTGATTCTGTTCATCTCCAAATCGATCGGCTCCTCGCGCAGCGCCTTCGGGGCGATCGCGCCCGGTATCGAGGAGGCGTCGCGCACGCTCGGCACCGGTCCGACCCGCACCTTCCTGCGCGTGACCCTGCCGGTCGCATTGCCGGGCGTCGTGGCCGGCTGGATGCTGGTACTGGTGTCGGTGATGAAGGAACTGCCCGCGACGCTGATGTTGCGGCCGATCGGGGTGGAGACGCTGACCACCGAGCTGTGGTCGAAGACGACGCTCGGCGCCTACGGCGCGGCCGCGCCGATCGGGCTGCTGCTGGTGGTGATCGGCATCCTGCCCGCCTGGCTGCTGGCCCGCTCGGCGGTACGCCTGTGATGGTGCTGGGCGGCCCGCCTGTGATGGTGCTGGGCGGCCCGCCTGTGATGGTGCTGGGCGGCCCGCCTGTGACCGGACGAGGCGGCCCGCCTGTGACGGTGCGACCCGGCGTGATCCCGACGGTGAGGAACCGCCCATGAGGCTCGAGATCGACAATCTGACCGCCGGACACGGCCGCGGCGACGTCCTGCGCGAGGTCTCCCTGACCGTCGGCGACGGGGACGTGATGGTCGTGGTCGGCCCCTCCGGGAGCGGCAAGACCACCCTGCTGCGGGTGATCGCCGGGCTGCACCCGCACGGCTCCGGGCGGCTGCGCCTGGGCGACCGCGACCTGGTCGGCGTCCGCCCGGAGAAGCGGCGGATCGGGCTGGTCCCGCAGGACGGCGCCCTCTTCCCGCATCTGACCGTCGCCGGCAACGTCGCCTATGGCCTCCCCGGCCTGCGGCGCCGACGAGCGGCCGCCCGCGACGATCGGGTGCGCGAGCTGTTGGCGGCGATGCAACTCGACGGACTGGCCGACCGGATGCCGCACCAGCTCTCCGGCGGCCAACAACAACGCGTCGCCCTCGCCCGGGCGATGGCCCCGCATCCGGACCTGATCCTGCTCGACGAACCGTTCGCCTCGTTGGACGCATCGCTGCGCGAACATGTGCGGCAGGAGGTGATCGCCGACCTGCGGCGGTCCGGGATCACCGCCATGTTGATCACCCACGATCGGTCCGAAGCGCTCGCCCTGGGCGACCGGGTGGCCGTCCTGCGCGACGGGCGCCTGGTACAGGTCGACCGCCCGGCGGACGTCTACGGGCGGCCGGTGAATCGGTGGGTGGCGGAATTCGTCGGCGAGGCCAATGTGCTGACCGGCACGCGCTCGGGGTCGACGGTGACCACCGCGGTGGGGGAGTTGCCCGTCGACGGGGATTCGTCGGTCCCCGACGGGCCGGTCGACGTGTTGATCCGGCCCGAACAACTCGTGGTCACGTCGAACTCCGGGGCGCTGGCTCGGGTCCGGGATGTGCGGTACTTCGGGCACGACGTGGTCGCCCGGGTCGATCCGGGGTCGGGTGCGCTCCTGACCGTGCGCGCCCCCTCGATCGAGGCGCCGGCACCCGGGGACGCGGTGACCGTCGAGGTGCGCGGAGAGGTGCACGTCTGGTCGGCGTCGGACCGCGAGCCGGACGCCGACTCCGCGACCGCCGCGCGGTCCGGAGACGTCGAGTCCGCCTCGGCGGCGGGGCCGGCGGCCGGTCACGTGGTGCTCGGCGGGTAGGCGCGCCGGGCGCGCCCGCCGCGTCGTCGATCGGTCGGCGGCGCCGGCGCGGGTGGTCTACTGGAGGGGTGACGCGAGATCTGGTGATCCTGCCGGTGGGCGACGCGCATTCCGTTGATGCGGCGCGCGAGCTCTATCGACAGATGAGTGACAGTGTGGTGCAACCGGATTCGGCGGACATCATCGAGGTGGCGGAGCGGCTGAATGCCGACGTGGGCACCGGCGACGACGGCTTCCTCGCGGTCGCCGTCGAACCGGACGGCCGCGGCGCGGTCGTCTGCGTGCGGGAACCGTTGCTCGACGAGGCGCTGCTGGCGGTGCTGGAGGCGACGATGGATCGGCAGTTGGCCGTCTATGACGCCACCGCCCATCGGCTCTACGATCCGCGCACGGCGATCCCCGTTCGGGTCACCGTCGGCGACGGCACGACGTTGCCGTATCTGACCGAGGCGCTCACCCGGGCCCTGCTCGACACCGACGACGCGCGCGGCGCGTATCTGATCGCGCAACTGCCCGGCCGCTATCTGCACGCGGTGCGCGGCGCCCGCGGTGGCTGGGATCTGGAATCCCGGGCGGAGGGGGACCCGGAGTCCGTCGGGGGATACGAGGCGCTTCCCGAGGCGGACAGCCGGGTGGCTTCGGTGGACGGTGTCGAGGCGGCGAGCGCGGCGGTCTGGCAGTGGGTTTGCGACGGCGACTGGCGGTCGGTGGCCGACTGGCAGAGCGTCGACTCCGCGGAGTGACACGGCCGAGGGTGACTCCCCCGGGAGTGACACTTCCGGGGGCTGCAGCGCCGGGAGTGACACATTCGGCAGGCGCACGGACCCGCGTGGCGCGGCCGGGAGCGGCACGGCCGGGGGTCGGGGACGGCGGCGCGCGCGATTCGCTGCCCGCTGGTCGCCGACCGGGTACCGCATACTCGGCAGCGACACTCGAGCGGATGGCGGACGGGAGACCACGGTGACGGATCGGGCCGATCGAAAGCGGTCGGACCGAATACTGACCGTGCCGAATGTGCTGTCGGCTATCCGGCTGCTCGGCGTGCCGCTGTTCGCCTACCTGCTGCTGGTGGTGCACGCCGATGGCTGGGCGCTGATCGTCCTGGTCGTCGGGGGCGCGACCGACTGGCTCGACGGCAAGCTCGCCCGCCTGCTCGACCAGTACTCGACCCTCGGGGCGATCCTCGACCCGCTGATCGACCGCATCTACCTGGTCTCGGTGCTGCTCTGCTTCGCGGCGCGAGAACTGTTGCCCTGGTGGCTGGTTGTCCTGCTGCTGGCCCGCGAGGCGCTGCTGGCGATCTCCCTGGGCGCCTACCGGCGACGCGGCCTCGCGCCGCCCGAGGTGATCTACATCGGCAAGGCGGCGACCTTCGCGTTGATGGCGGCCCTGCCGATGCTGCTGTTCGCCACCCTCGATCCGGTTGTCCGGAATATGCCGGAATTCGGCGGAATCGGCCTGGTCGAGGCGGTGGCACTGGCGTTGGTGTGGTGGGGGACCGCGCTCTATCTGTGGTCCGGCGGGCTCTATCTCTGGCAGGCGATTCGGGTGGCGCGCGGCGCACCGGTGCCCTAACGCTTGCCGCTGCCCCGGGCGAGGCAATACGCTCGCCCCGTCCTGCCATATCCGGGTTCGAGAGGATCGATTCGACGGTGAGCGACACACATATTCCGGAAGACCTGCGATATACGGCCGAGCACGAGTGGGTCCGCGTGGTCGAGACGACCACGATCCGGCTCGGTATCACCGATTTCGCCCAGGAGCAGTTGGGCGACATCGTCTTTGTCGATCTTCCGGACGTGGAGGACACCCTGGCGGCCGGCGACAGCTTCGCCGAGGTCGAGTCCACCAAGAGCGTCTCGGACATCTACGCCCCCGTCGCCGGACGCGTCGTGGCGATCAACGATGCGCTCGGCGAAAACCCCGAGCTGGTGAACTCCGACCCGTATGGTCAGGGGTGGTTGATCGAGATCGCCGTGGACGACCAGGCGGCGCTGGCCGAGGGTGAGGGTTTGCTCGACGCGGACGAGTACCTGGCGGTCGTCGAGAGCGCCTGAGCGGCCGCCGGACGGCCGTTCGGGAGGATCGGTGGATGAGGCGCGCCGGGAGGGGCGTCGATTCGCCGACCGTGAACGGGTAGGTTGTGCATCCGTGGCGCCTAGGCCACCGATGGAGCATGTGGGGCGGCCGACGGGCGCACTGCGGGCGTTCAATGTCCGCCAGTGGGTGCACGAGCGGCGCGCCGCAAGGTACGGTCGAATTGGCTCGGTATGGGCAGTTCCGCAGGCCGATCGGTCGGATGATCGTCTCGGAATGTCACGGGCGGGATATTGCTCGCCGACCCGTCGCGGCTCCGGCCGGACGTCGCGTGGCGGGCGAAGGATCCAGGAGGAGAAAAACGTGAGCGACAACGGCAACGACGGCGGATTCGGGGAGTCCCCGGTGGAGACCACTTCGGTCTTTCGCGCGGATTTCCTGAGTGAGCTGGACACCCCGACCAGCGGGCGCCATGCGGACGCCCAGGTCTCCGGTGTCGAAGGTTTGCCTGCCGGCTCCGCATTGCTGGTGGTCAAGCGCGGCCCGAATGCCGGATCGCGCTTCCTGCTCGACCAGCCCACGACGTCCGCCGGCCGGCACCCGGACAGCGACATCTTTCTCGACGACGTGACCGTCAGCCGCCGGCATGCCGAATTCCGGCAGAGCGAGGACGACTTCCAGGTCGTCGACGTGGGCAGCCTCAACGGCACCTATGTCAACCGTGAGCCCGTCGACGCGGCGGTGCTCAGCAACGGTGACGAGGTACAGATCGGCAAGTTCCGGCTCGTCTTCCTGACCGGCCCGCGGGCGGCGTCCGGCGGTGCGCAGGTGGGTGACGCGGCGGGTGCCGGTGGCCAGTGAGCACCGGTAGGGCATGACGGCAGGTAGGCCATGACGGCGGTCGGGCAGCCGGCGCACGGTGCCGGTATGTCCATCGGGACGGTCCTCGATCGGCTGCGCCCGGATTTCCCCGATGTCACCATCTCCAAGATCCGCTTTCTCGAGGCCGAGGGTTTGATTCGGCCGCAGCGGACGGCATCGGGGTACCGGCGTTTCACGATCGCGGACTACGAGCGGTTGCGCTTCGTGCTGACCGCACAGCGCGATCAGTACCTGCCGCTGAAGGTGATCAAGGAACAGCTCGAGGCGGTCGACCGGGGCGCCGCGACGGTGGGTCGCATCGACGGCGCGTCGCGACCCCGCCCGATGGCGGTCGCGCCCGGCGCGGTGTCGCCGGACGAGTTCCGGTCGGATCCCCAGGTGCGGTTGGCGCGGGCGGACGTCTGCGAGCAGGCGGAGATCGACGACGCCTTCCTGACCGAGCTGACCAAGGCCGGACTGATCGTGGCCGGCGCGGCCGGATTCTTCGATCCGGACGCGGTCACGATCGCCCGCACCGCCAAGGCGATGACGTCGTTCGGGCTGGAGGTGCGGCATCTGCGGGCCTTCAAACTCGCCGCCGACCGGGAGGCCGGTCTGATCGGTCAGATCGTCGGACCGGTCGCCAAGAGCCGCGACGCCGGTGCCCGCGACCGGGCGGAGGAACTGGTGCGCGAACTCGCGGCATTGTCGGTAACCCTGCACACCGCGCTGGTGAAGGCGTCGGTGCGCGGTTCGATGGATCGATGATCCGCTCGATCGGTTGTTCGGTCGGTGTCGGATATGTGGGACCGTGAGTCGACTCGAGGATCGCTGACTCGGACGAGTAAGGGGCCGCAGTCACAAACCTCAAATAGACTCGAACGGGTGAGACCTCGGCCTGCTGCCGGGGTGCGGGTCGGCTCGGTCGTTTGGGAGGCATCATGAGCGAGATGCGGGTGATCGGGATCCGAATCGAACAGCGCAATCAGCCGGTGCTGCTGCTCCGGGAAGCCGATGGTGGCCGCTATCTGCCGATTTGGATCGGTCAGACCGAGGCCACCGCCATCGCCCTGGAACAGCAGGGCTTTCAAGCGCCGCGGCCGTTGACCCACGACCTGTTCAAGGACGTGCTCGCCGCACTGGGACATACCCTCGTCGAGGTGCGCATCGTCGATCTGCGCGAGGGCACCTTCTACGCGGACCTGGTGTTCGATCAGAACGTCCGGGTATCCGCCCGCCCCTCCGATTCGGTGGCGATCGCACTGCGCGTCGGCGTGCCGATCTACGCGGAGGAACGCGTCCTCGCCGAGGCCGGGCTCGTGATGCCCGACGAGAGCGAGGACGAGGTCGAGAAGTTCAAGGAGTTTCTCGAGTCGGTCTCGCCGGACGATTTCCGCGCGACCGACGGATAAACCTGACCCTGAAGTTGAGGTTGAGGCTTTTGGGCGTGGCGCGTTGACCACGCCCCGTTCGACTCATAGCGTTCGTCCCGACGGAACAACACGTCGGCGGGAACGGCACGCGGTGGTGGGGATCGGCGTATCCTCATAACCGGTGACTACCCCGTGACGTGCAGGCAGTCGCCCGACCAGGGGACATGCGCACCGAAACGGTCGAGAGGATATGGCAGTGGCCGATGAGCCGCGGGGACCGGAACCCATTCAGCCCGGGCTCTTTCCGGACGACACGCTGCCCGATGACCTGATGGGCTACCGCGGTCCGGGTGCCTGCCAGATCGCCGGCATCACCTACCGCCAGCTCGACTACTGGGCCCGCACCGGTCTCGTCGTTCCCTCGATTCGCGGCGCCGCCGGTTCCGGCAGCCAGCGGCTGTACTCCTTCAAGGACGTCCTGGTCCTCAAGATCGTCAAGCGTCTCCTCGACACCGGTATCTCCCTGCAGAACATCCGCGTCGCCGTCGATCACCTGCGCGGGCGCGGGGTGGAGAACCTCGCCGGCATCACCCTCGCCTCCGACGGCACCACCGTCTACGAATGCACCTCCGCCGAGGAGATGGTCGACCTGCTGCAGGGCGGCCAGGGGGTCTTCGCCATCGCGATCAGCGGCGCCATGCGCGAGCTGACCGGATCGATCTCCCAGTTCCCCGCCGAGCGCGCCGACGGCGGCCGCAGCGAGGACGCGCCGGAGGACGAATTGGCCTCCCGCCGCCGCAACCGCGTGCGGCGCACGGGATAATTCGCCCGAACGGCTCACGGGCCGCATCGAGCGCCGTACGGCACGCCCGGAAGCGGGCGGACGAGCGCACCGATCGCCCTGCGCCTAATATGGGCACCGCGTCGACGTCGTGCGGGAGAGCTTCGTAGCGATCGTCCGGTTACCGCCGGAGGTCGCCTCGAGCGCCGAAGGAGCAACACCTCTCCGTCAAACTCTCAGGCACCCGGACCGTACGAGCACCGACGCCTCTGAAAAGCGGTGCCGCGGCCGAGAGCGTGCTCGACCGGATCCGGCGCCCGCCCAAGGGGAAATGTGGACCCCACCCGGTCCGCGGAATCTCTCAGGCGCCCTGCGTTTCGGGCAACGACAGAGGGGGAGGGCCACTTCGGCGCGCCCGCGGCGCACCGCCGTCACCCGATGGAGATTGTCGTGTCCCACGAGTACACCTTTGCCGATCGTCATATCGGTCCGTCCGAGGACCAGACCCGACGCCTGCTCGAGGTGATCGGGGTCGCCGACCTCGACGCCCTTGCTCGCGCGGCAGTCCCGGCGGGGATCCTCGACGATCCGGCCGATCCCGCCGACCCGGCCGAGGCGCTGCCGCCGGCGATCGGCGAGGCGGAGGCGCTCGCCGAACTGGCCGCCCTGGCGGCGCGCAATACGGTGCGCACCTCGATGATCGGGCTCGGCTATCACGACACGATCGTCCCGTCGGTCATCCTGCGCAATGTCTTCGAGAACCCGGCCTGGTACACCGCCTACACCCCGTACCAGCCGGAGATCAGCCAGGGACGCCTCGAGGCGCTGCTGAACTTCCAGACGATGGTCGCCGACCTGACCGGCCTGCCGGTCGCCAACGCGTCATTGCTCGACGAGGCGACCGCCGCGGCCGAGGCGATGGCCCTGCTGCGCCGCGCCGGCAAGTCGAAGTCCGATGTGTTGCTGATCGACGCCGACCTGCTGCCGCAGACCAAGGCGGTCGTCGCGACCCGGGCGCAGCCGCTCGGCGTCGAACTGGTCGAGTTCGACGCGGCCGGCCCGCTGCCCGATATCGCCTACTTCGGCGTCCTGCTGCAGTACCCGGGCGCGTCGGGCCGGATCGTCGATCCCGGCCCGATCATCGAGCAGGCGCACGCCGCGGGCGCCCTGGTCGCCGTCGGCGCCGACATCCTCGCGCTGACCGTACTGACCCCGCCCGGCGCGCTCGGCGCCGACGCCTGCTTCGGCACCACCCAGCGATTCGGAACCCCGATGGGCTTCGGAGGTCCGCACGCCGGCTACCTGTCGGTCGGTGACAAGGCCTCCCGCCAGCTGCCCGGGCGGTTGGTCGGCGTCTCGGTCGACGCGGACGGCTCGGTCGCCTACCGGCTCGCCCTGCAGACCCGCGAGCAGCACATCCGCCGGGAGAAGGCCACCAGCAATATCTGTACCGCCCAGGTGCTGCCGGCGATCCTCTCGGCGATGTACGCGACGTACCACGGCCCGGACGGTCTGCGCGCGATCGCCGAACGCGTCGCCGGACACGCGGCCCGCCTGGCCCGCGAACTGCCCGCGGTCGGCGCGACCGTCGTGCACGACCGCTTCTTCGACACCGTGTTCGCCGCCGCGCCCGGCCGCGCCGACGCCGTGGTCGCCGCCGCGCGCGCCCGCAATATCCTGCTGCGGCCCGTGGACGCCGATCACGTCGGCATCGCCTGCGACGAGGTGACCGCCGCCGCGGATATCGACGCGGTGCTGGCCGCCTTCGCCGAGTCCGCCGACACTGCCCCGGCGGCCGGCGCCGACCCTGCGGGCGAGGTCGGCCTGCCCGCGGCGCTGGTGCGCGGCGACGACTACCTGACCCACCCGGTCTTCCACCGCCATCGCACTGAGACGACGATGATGCGCTATCTGCGTGCCCTCGCCGACAAGGACATCGCGTTGGACCGCAGCATGATTCCGCTCGGCTCCTGCACGATGAAGCTCAACGCCGCCACCGAGATGGAGCCGGTCACCTGGCCCGGATTCTCCCGGCTGCATCCGCTGGCCCCCGCGGAGGACACCGCGGGCATCCGGGCGCTGATCGCCGACCTCGAGCGGTACCTGGCGATCATCACCGGCTACGACGCGGTCAGCCTGCAGCCCAACGCGGGCAGCCAGGGCGAGCTGGCCGGCCTGATGGCGATCGCCGCCTACCACCGCGGTCGCGGCGACACCGCACGCGACGTCTGCCTGATCCCGTCGAGCGCGCACGGCACCAACGCCGCCTCCGCCGTCATGGCCGGCATGCGGGTCGTCGTGGTCGCCTGCCGCCCCGACGGTGATGTCGACCCCGACGACCTCGCCGCGAAGATCGAGGCGAACCGGGACCGCCTGTCGGCGCTGATGGTCACCTACCCGTCGACCCACGGGGTCTACGAGGAAGCGATCGGCGAGGTCTGCGCGGCGGTCCACGACGCCGGCGGCCAGGTGTACATCGACGGGGCGAACCTCAATGCCCTGGTAGGGCTGGCGCGGCCGGGTCGCTTCGGCGGCGATGTCAGCCACCTCAACCTGCACAAGACCTTCTGCATCCCGCACGGTGGCGGCGGCCCCGGCGTCGGGCCGGTCGCGGTGCGCGAACACCTGCGCGCCTACCTGCCGGGCGATCCGATGGCCGACGACGGCACCGGGGTCGGCCCGGTGGCCGGCGCCCGCTGGGGCAGCGCCTCGATCCTGCCGATCACCTGGGCGTACATCCGGATGATGGGCGCGGACGGTCTGCGGCGGGCCACGCTTACCGCGATCGCGTCGGCCAACTACATCGCCCGCCGGCTCGACGAGCACTACCCGGTGCTCTACACCGGCCCCGGCGGCATGGTCGCCCACGAGTGCATCATCGACGTGCGGCCGCTGACCAAGGCGACCGGCGTGACGGTCGACGACATCGCGAAGCGCTTGGCCGACTACGGTTTCCACGCGCCGACGATGAGCTTCCCGGTCGCCGGGACGCTGATGATCGAGCCGACCGAGAGCGAGGACCTCGCCGAGATCGACGCGTTCTGCGATGCGCTGATCGCCATCCGCCGCGAGGTCGACCGGGTGGCGGCCGGCGACTGGCCGATCGAGGACAGCCCGCTGCGCAATGCCCCGCATACCGCGCATTGCCTCGTCGAGGAGTGGACGTACCCCTACGACCGGGCGACCGCGGTCTACCCGGGCGGAACCGGGCGCCCCAAGATCTGGCCGTCCGTGCGGCGCATCGACGGCGCCCGCGGCGACCGGAACCTGATGTGCTCCTGCCCGCCGATCGAGTCGTTCGCCTGAACCGGGCGCGGTGCGCCGGTCGCCCCGGCGCACCGCCCGCGGGCTCAGAACATCGTGGTGAGCAGATTGGGTAGCTCGAAACCGGCTGCGGTGCCGAGCTGTTCGGTGCGGCCACCGGTCGCGGCGGTCAGTCGACCCCACTCCGCGGTGTCGGGCCCGGAGCCGATCAGGATCGCGTCAACCTGAACCGGTTCAGCCGGATCGATCGCCGCCGCCAACTGGGTGGTCGCGGTGGTCGGTGACAGCGTGCCGTCGGCGTTGGGGGCCACGGAGATCACGACGACCCGATTCGGCATATCGGCCACCCGATCGGCGACCGCCGTGCGGTACCGGTTGATCAGGGTGGCGTAGGCATCGGCGGTGGTCGTGATCCCCGTATCGGACGATCCGGTCTGCGGCCACGCTTCCAGGGCGGTGAGGATGCGGTCGCGGTGGGTTGCCGAACCCTCGGTGCCCGGCGAGGACAGCGTGGCGGCCGGGATGGTCAGCTGATACGGCAGCGGGGTGGCGTCGGTGCGCCCGAAGGTGACCAGCCCGACCCGGGTGCCGTCCGGGAGCCGTTGCAGCACATCGCCGATCGCGGCGCCGACTGCATCCCGAATCGTGTCGGTGCCCGCGGCGCCCGTTCCGGAGACCGCTGCGGCGGTCGGCGGGGAGATGTCGACCAGCAGGGTGGTCGTCGAGACGCCGATCGGTTGGGCGAACGCGGAGGCGACCAGATCGGCCACCGCGGGCGAGTCGGCGGCCCGCGCACCGGGGATCTCCTCCACCGGTACGAAGCCCGCCGAGCGGATCGTGTCCGCTCCGGTGTCGCGCGCGTAGTTGAGCAGTTCCCCGGCGATCGCGATCACGGAATCGTCGGCGCCGGAGGGGGTCTGGAGAACGACCGCCGGATAGTCGGCGACCGGAGCGGCCCCGACCGGGGTGATCGCCTCGAGGTCGGGCCGCAGGCCGATCTGCTGGGCGGTGGCGAAGGTGGCGAAGGTGACGGCGGTCGGCGAGCCGGCCACCGCGTCGAGGGCCGCGGCGGTATCCGCCGGGGCGGGGGAGTCGCCGCGCACCGACGCCGCACCGATATTCGCCAGGACCCGCACCGCCGCCGGCGAGGTCATGTCGGTCTCCGCCGGGGCCGCCGCCCCCAGGCCGAGGGCGTCGGCGACCATCGCCGAACCGGCGGCGGTGGTCGCCGCCCCGACCGGCAGCAGCGGGATGGGCGCGTCGGCCTGGCCCAACAGGCCGGGCAGCGCGCCCCACGTCGGATTGGCGGCGCGCAGCGCGTCCGCGGCCGCACCGCTCGCCGCCACGACCACCGGACTGGCCGCAAACGATCGCGGCGTCGACGCGGCCCGGTCGGCGACCCGCGCGGCGGCGGCCGAGTCCGGGGCGATCCACAGATCGGGGGCCGCCGCCGGGTCGACACCGGTGATCGCCGCGGTGGCCGTCGCCGCGTCCACGGCGTCGACCTGCACCCGCACGCACCGATCCCGGATCACCGGATCGGTCGCGTCGAAGCTGTCGGCAATCTGTCGCACGGTATCGGCGATCGTCGGATCGGCGGCGACGCGCAGCGTCGTGTCACCCTCGACACAACGCTGCGCGGCCTCGGTGCCCTGCTCGGCGGAGGCGTCGCGCAGACGCATCCAGCCGAAGACGAGCACCACCAGCACCACCACCGATACCGCGGCGATCAGTACGCCGCGGCTGACACCGCGCGGCCCCGCCTGCGCGCGGCGGTGTGTCCCCATGCGGCTCGCCG
Organism: Millisia brevis NBRC 105863; assembly: GCF_001552615.1. GTDB lineage: Bacteria > Actinomycetota > Actinomycetes > Mycobacteriales > Mycobacteriaceae > Millisia > Millisia brevis. Next base: position 277,040 of record NZ_BCRN01000006.1, on the reverse strand, counting down.
CCTCTCGATCGGTCGGGTTCGATCAGGCGCCGGCGGAGGCCGCAGCCTTCTGCTTGAACTCGCGACGACGACGGTGCAGGATCGGCTCGGTATAGCCGTTCGGCTGCTCGCCGCCCAGCAGGACCAGATCCTTCGCGGCCTGCCAGGCGATGTTGGTGTCGAAATCCGGTGCCATCGGGCGGTATTCCGGGTCGCCGGCGTTCTGCGCGTCGACGACGGGCGCCATCCGCTCCAGAGCCTCGATGACCTGCTCCTCGGTGATGATCCCGTGCCGCAACCAGTTCGCGAGCAGCTGGCTCGAGATCCGCAGCGTCGCACGGTCCTCCATCAGCGCGACATCGTGGATGTCCGGCACCTTGGAACAGCCGACGCCGTGGTCGATCCAGCGGACCACGTAGCCGAGGATCGACTGGCTGTTGTTGTCCAGCTCGGACTTGATGTCCTCCTCCGACCAGGTCGCCGTCGGATCGAGCGGGATCTCGAGGATGTCGCCGAGGGTGTCCTTCGCCTCGGTCGCCAGCTCCTTCTGCCGCGCGAAGACATCCACCTCGTGGTAGTGCAGCGCGTGCAGGGTGGCGGCGGTCGGCGAGGGGACCCAGGCGGTGTTCGCGCCGGCCCGCGGATGGACGATCTTCTGCTCGAGCATGTCGTGCATCAGATCCGGCATCGCCCACATGCCCTTGCCGATCTGGGCGTGGCCGCTGAAGCCGGCCGCCAGACCGTCGTCGACGTTGTGGGTCTCGTAGGCGGGCAGCCAGCGCTGCGCCTTCATCGCGCCCTTGCGGACCATCGGCCCGGCGACCATCGAGGTGTGGATCTCGTCGCCGGTGCGGTCGAGGAAGCCGGTGTTGATGAACACGACCCGCTCGGCGGCATTGCGGATCGAGCGGGCCAGGTTGACCGTGGTGCGCCGCTCCTCGTCCATGATGCCGACCTTGAGCGTATTGGCGGGCAGGCCGAGGACCTGCTCGACGCGGGCGAAGAGGTCGACGGTGAAGGCGACCTCGTCGGGGCCGTGCATCTTCGGCTTGACGATGTACATCGAGCCGGTCCGGCTGTTGCGCAGCGCGCCCAGCTCACGGATGTCGTGCAGCGAGCCCAGGCCGGTGACGAAGGCGTCGAGGATGCCCTCGGGGATCTCGTTGCCGTCGGCGTCGAGCACCGCGTCGGTGGTCATCAGGTGGCCGACATTGCGGATGAACAGCAGCGAGCGGCCCGGCAGCACCAGCGTGGAGCCGTCGACGGCGGTGTACTCCCGATCCGGGTTCATCGTGCGGGTGAAGGTGCGCCCGCCCTTGCTGACCTCCTCGGTCAGGTCGCCGCGCATCAGGCCGAGCCAGTTGCCGTAGCCGAGGACCTTGTCCTCCGCGTCGACGGCGGCGACCGAGTCCTCGAGGTCCATGATCGTGGTGACGGCGGACTCGAGCAGCACGTCCTGAACGCCGGCCGAGTCGGACGAGCCGATGGCGCCGGCGCGATCGATCTGGATCTCCAGATGCAGGCCGTTCTGGACCAGCAGCACCGCGGACGGCTCGGCGGGATCACCGATGTAGCCGACGAGGGCGGCGGGATCGGCGAGTCCGGTCGCGGTACCCCCCTTGAGGGTGGCGGTCAGGGCGCCGTCGGCGATCGCGTAGGCGGTGACGTCGGCGTGCGAGCCGCCGGCGAGCGGGACCGTCTTGTCGAGGAAGTCCTTGGCGAAGGTGATCACCTTGTCGCCGCGGACGCTGTTGTAGCCGGGGCCCTTCTCGGCGCCGTCGGTCTCGGGGATCGCGTCCGTGCCGTAGAGGGCGTCGTAGAGCGATCCCCAGCGGGCGTTGACGGCGTTGATCGCGAACCGGGCGTTGAGGATCGGCACCACCAGCTGTGGGCCCGCGATCGTCGCGATCTCCGGATCGACGTTCTCGGTCGCGATCGTGAACGCCTCGGGGGCGTCCTGCAGGTAGCCGATCTCCCGCAGGTACTTGCGGTACTCCGCGCGGTCGTAGCCGGTGCCGGGGTGCTCGGCGTGCCAGGCGTCGAGCTTGCCCTGCAACTCGTCGCGCTCGGCGAGCAACTCCTTGTTGCGCGGCGCGAGGTCGCTCAGGGCGTCGGCGAGTCCGGTCCAGAACTGCTCCGGTTCCACCCCGGTCCCGGGTGCGGCCTTCTCGGCGACGAAATCGACGAGTAGCGGATCGATTTGAAGACCGGCAATCCGGACGCGCTCTGTCATCGGTGTCCAACTCCCTCTCTGGAATGCGCTGCTCAGCGTCGAGCCCGCGGGGCGACCTCGACCACAATCGATGTTACCGATTGGTAGTTGTCGGCTCGCGCAGGTATACGCCGGCGGACCGATCCGCCCGCCCGCGTGCCCCTGCTCGTCGCCTATCAGTCTCCGTTGCGATGCATGCCGTCACGGACGGTTCCGACAAATTCCTCGACCACGTCCTCGAGCGCGACGATGCCGACGGTGACCGGCGGACCGGGCTGCGAGGTGTCGACCACCTCACCGAGATGGCTGCGCCGGCGCCGCAGGATCGTCAGGGCGGTATCGAGCGGCATCGTGACGTTCACCCGCGGCAGGGTGCGCACCTCGGTGAGCGGGATGACCTGCTCGGGGCCGGTGTCGTCGTCCGCGATCAGCGGCAAAACGTCCTTGACGTGCAGATATCCCACCAGGGCCCCATGGTCGTTGCGCACCGGGTAGCGCGAATACCCCGTCTCGGCCACCGCCTCCTCGATCGAGCCGAGCGTGGGGCCGGCAGCGCCCGCCGGGACCGAGCGCATCTGATCGATCGGGATCAGCACGTCGGCGACGTTGCGGTCGCCGGTCTCGAGCGCCTGGGTCAGCCGGCGCTGCTCGTCCTCGTCGATCAAGCCCTCGGACCGCGACTCGACGATCATCGCGGAGATCTCGTCGGCGGAGAAGGCGGTGTCGAGCTCGTCCTTCGGTTCGATCCGCAACATGCGCATCAGCACATTGGCGCACCAGTTGTAGAACCAGATCAACGGCTTGGCGATGCGCAACCACACCAGGTGGATCGGCACCAGGATCATGCCGGTGCGCTCCGGACCGGCCAACGCGATGTTCTTGGGGACCATCTCGCCGATCAGGATGTGCAGCACGACGACCAGGCTCAGCGCGATCGCGAAGGAGATCGGGTGCAGCAGCGATTCCGGGATGCCGATCGCCTCGAACGGGACCTCCAGCAGGTGGGCCACCGCGGGTTCGCCGACCCGGCCGAGCAGGATCGAACAGATCGTGATGCCCAATTGGGCCGCGGCGAGCATCAACGACAGGTGTCGCCCGGCCTCGATGACGGTCTGCGCGCGCCGCCGTCCCTGGGCGACCAGCGCCTCGAGCCGGTCGCGGCGGGCGGAGATCAGGGCGAACTCGGCGCCCACGAAGAAGGCGTTCGCCAGCAGCAGCACCACGGTCAGCAGGGCGCCGAAGAGATCACCGCTCATCGCTTCACCCGCCGATGCGAAAGATCGACCGGGGGCAGCGGCGCTTCCTCGGGCAGATCGCCGTCGGCCGCGTGCGGGCCCTCGTCGGCGTCCAGCCGATCCCGTTGGCGCTCCATCCGATCGATCAGATACGGCGGCATCGAGATCAGGTGGACCCGGTCGATCCGCCGACCGTCCATCGCCTCGACCCGGGCGAGCCACCCGCTGCCGACCGTCGTCTCGATGTCGCCGGAGTGATCCGGCAGTCGAGCCCAGTCACCGGGGTCCGGGATGCGACCCAGCAATTCGAGGACCAGGCCACCGATGGTCTCGTAGTCGCCCTCCGGGGCGTGGTAGCCGGTCGCGCTGTCGATCTCGTCGATCCGCAGCAGGCCCGAGCAGAGCCAACCCTCCTCGGTGCGCTCGACGTCGACCGACCCCCGGTCGTGTTCGTCGCGCACGTCGCCGACGATCTCCTCGATCAAATCCTCCATGGTGACCAGGCCCGCGGTGCCGCCGTACTCGTCGACCACCAGCGCGATCTGCATGCCGTCGGTGCGGATGCGCTCGAGGACGTCGTCGCCGTCCAGGCTGGCGGGGACGATCGGGACGGTACGGGCCAGGGTGCGCACCGAGGTGGTCGACCGCTCGGCCGCGGGCACCAACAGCGCGTCCTTGACGTGCGCGACCCCGACGGTGTCGTCGAGGTCCCCGTCGACGACCGGGAACCGGGAGAAGCCGGTCTCGACGGCGGTCGCGATCAGGTCGGCGACCGTGTCGTCGACGTCGAGCTGGGCGATCGTCGATCGCGGGGTCATCAGGTCCTCCGCGGTGCGGTCACCGAACGCCAGAGACCGGCCGACCAGGGTGGCGGTCGCCTGGTCGAGGGAGCCGCTCTCCGCCGACGAGCGCACCAGCGCGCCGAGTTCGCTGGGGGAGCGCGCCGACCGCAATTCCTCGGTCGGCTCGACCCCCAGTCGGCGCACCATCCAGTTCGCGCTGCCGTTGAGGCCGTTGATCAGCCAGCGGAAGACGATCGCGAAGACCATCTGCAGCGGCGCGGCGGCGCGCGCGGTCGCCCACGGATGGGCGATCGCGATGTTCTTGGGCAGCAGCTCGCCGAAGACCATCGACAGCGAGGTCGCGATGAACAGCGCCGCCGCCAGCGACCACCAGGTCGCCGCGCTCTCGCCGACACCGATGCCGGTCAGCAGCGGCATCATGAACTGCGCGAGAACGGGTTCGGCGATGTAACCGGTCAGCAACGTCGTGATCGTGATGCCGAGCTGGGCGGCCGACAGCTGGAACGACAGCGTGCGATGCGCGTCGAGAACCAGCCGGGAGCGGCGGTCGCCCTCGCGGGCGCGGGACTCGACGGTGCTGCGCTCCAGGGCGGTCAGGGAGAACTCGGCCGCGACGAAGACCGCGGTACCGGCGGTCAGCGCCACGAAGCCGAGCAGGCCGAGAAGGGGTCCGACCACGCTCATCGAGAGCCCTCCCGATCGGAGGCGGGTCGGCGCGGTCCGAGGGGGCCGGGTCGCGGACCCGGCCCCGGTTGAGACCCGTCGGGGGAGCCGTCGCCGTCGGTTTCGCCGGATGTCGCGATCACCGTCGGCGTCGGCGAGTGGGGTGCCTCGGGCACCGGTATGACTACGGGTGCCGTCGGCACCGGGATCCCTCCTGGTAGGTCCGCCGGAGGATCAACGATCACCCACCCGACGGGAAAGACGCTCGAACCCCGGCATCCTCGCCGGGTTCGTTATGAACCGAAACTGTACCGGCGCAACGGCGCGTCGGCGATGTGACGCCCGTTTGGCGGACGCCGCGCCGGGTCACCACCCGGCGGGCAGCGGCCGTCCCTCGGCGAAGCCGGCAGGCGACTGGATCCCGAGCACCGCCTTGGCGTGCAGTTCCGCCGGGGTACGTGCGCCGGCATAGCTACAGGTGGACCGCACACCGCCGCAGATGTGGTCGATCAGGTCCTCGACGCCGGGACGTTCCGGGTCCAGCCGCATCCGCGAGCTCGAGATGCCCTCCTCGAAGAGGCCCTTGCGGGCGCGGTCGAAGGGGTTGTCGCCGGCGACCCGCGCGGCGACCGCCCGCTTGGAGGCCATGCCGAAGCTCTCCTTGTAGCGGTTGCCGGCGGCGTCGACGTGCAGATCGCCGGGCGACTCGTAGGTGCCGGCGAACCAGGAGCCGATCATGACGTTCGCCGCGCCGGCGGCGAGTGCGAGCGCGACATCGCGCGGATGCCGGACGCCGCCGTCGGCCCAGACGTGCTTGCCGAGGGCGCGGGCGGCGGCGGAACACTCCGCGACCGCCGAGAACTGCGGCCGGCCGACGCCGGTCATCATCCGGGTGGTGCACATCGCACCCGGTCCGACACCGACCTTGACGATGTCGGCGCCCGCCTCGATCAGGTCCCGGGTGCCCTCGGCGGAGACGACATTGCCCGCGGCGATCGGCACGCCGAGGTCGAGAGCGGCGATCGCGCGCAGCGCCTCGAGCATCTTGGTCTGATGGCCGTGCGCGGTGTCGACCACCAACATGTCCGCGCCGAGCCGGACGATCTCCTTGGCCTTGCCCTCGACGTCGCCGTTGATGCCGACCGCCGCCGCGACGCGCAACCGGCCGTCGGCGTCGAGCGCCGGACGGTACAGGCCCGCGCGCAGCGCGCCGGTGCGGGTGAGCACCCCGGCGAGCGAGCCGTCCGGGTGGGTGAGGACCGCGAGCTGCTCGTGCCGCTCGGTCAGCAGATCGAAGACCTCGCGGGGGCCGGTTTCCACCGGCGCGCTGACGAACTCGTCATCGGCGACATCGGTCACCCGGGCGAAGCGGTCGACCCCGACGCAGTCGTTCTCGGTGACCAGGCCGATCGGCTTGCCGTCGCGCACCACCACCGCGGCGCCGTGCGCCCGCTTCGGGATCAACGCGAGCGCATCGGTGACCGACGCGTCCGGGTCGAGGATCACCGGGGTCTCGGCGACGAGGTGACGACTCTTGACGAAGGCGACGGTCTCACCGACCACCGATGTCGGCAGGTCCTGGGGGATGACCACCAGGCCGCCGCGTCGGGCCACCGTCTCGGCCATCCGCCGACCGGCGACCGCGGTCATATTGGCCACCACGATCGGGATCGTCGTGCCCGAGGCGTCCTCGGTGGTCAGATCGACGTCGAACCGCGAGGAGACATCGGTCCGATTCGGGACGAGGAAGACGTCGTCGTACGTCAGGTCGTATGCGGGTCCCTCGGAACCCCCGTGACCCGGGAGAAAACGCACCCGCTCATACCTCCACTTCGGTGCGGTCGCCGCTCCACAGGGTGTGGAAGTGGCCCGAGCGGTCCACCCGCTCGTAGGTGTGCGCACCGAAGTAGTCCCGAAGACCCTGGATGAGGGCCGCGGGCAGACGTTCGGTCCGCAACCCGTCATAGTAGGACAAGCTGGACGCGAACGCCGGGATCGGGATTCCCCTGCAGGTGGCGGCCACGACGACCCGACGCCAGGCCTCGACGGAGCGCTCGACCTCGCCGCGGAAGTACGGGTCGAGAACCAGCGACGGCAGGTCCGGATCGGCGGCGTAGGCGTCCTTGATGCGGTCGAGGAAACGCGCCCGGATGATGCACCCGCCGCGCCAGATCGTCGCGAGCGCACCGGGCTGGACATCCCAGCCGTATTCGTCGCTGCCGGCGGAGATCTGGTCGAAGCCCTGCGCGTAGGCGATCACCTTGGACGCGTAGAGGGCGCTGCGGACGTCCTCGATGAAGGCGGTCCGATCGACCGGCGGAGCCTCGATGGTGCCGGCGACCAGTCCCTGCGCGGCCGCGCGCTGATCGCGGGCCCCGGAGAGCGCCCGGGCGAAGACCGCCTCGCCGATGCCGGTGACCGGCACCCCGAGATCGAGCGCCGACTTGACCGTCCAGCGGCCGGTGCCCTTCTGCTCGGCCGAGTCGACGATTACGTCGACCAGCGGCTTGCCGGTCTCCGCGTCGACCTGCGCGAGGACCTCGGCGGTGATCTCGACCAGGTAGGACTCGAGGTCGCCGGCGTTCCACTCGCGGAAGACGTCGGCGATCTCGGCGGGCTCGAGGCCCAGGACCGTGCGCAGGAGCTGGTACGCCTCCGCGATCAGCTGCATATCGGCGTACTCGATGCCGTTGTGCACCATCTTGACGAAGTGTCCGGACCCATCGGGGCCGATGTGCGTACAGCAGGGGGTGCCGTCGACCTGGGCGGAGATCTTCTCGAGCATCGGGCCGAGGGCCCGGTAGGACTCGGCGGGGCCGCCGGGCATGATCGCCGGGCCGTTGAGCGCACCCTCCTCGCCGCCGGAGATGCCGGCGCCGACGAAGTGCAGTCCGCGCTTGGCGAGGGCGGCCTCGCGGCGGATGGTGTCGGTGTACAGGGCGTTGCCACCGTCGATGATGATGTCGCCCGGATCCATGGCGGCGGCGAGTTCCTCGATGACCGCGTCGGTCGCCTCGCCCGCCTTGACCATGATCAGCACGCGGCGGGGAGACTCGAGCGCCTCGATGAACTCGGGAACGGTCTCGGTGCGGATGAATTCTCCCTCGCCACCGTGTTCGGCGAGCAGGGCGTCGGTCCGGCCGACCGATCTGTTGTGCAGCGCGACGACGAACCCGTTGCGGGCGAAGTTGCGCGCGATATTCGATCCCATGACCGCAAGGCCGGTGACGCCGATCTGTGCCTTGGCGGCGGACGTATTGCTCGTCGAAGAAGTCACCCGTACAGCTTCCCCTACCGGGGCGCCCCGGGGAAGCGCTCGAGGGCAGAAGCAGCCGGGGGATAGGCGGTCGGGGTCGGTGCCGTGAGGGCGATCAGTGCAGACGCTGCAGTTCGTGCAGCCAGGGGATCGCGACGTAGACGGTCGGCAGGACCAGGATGGCGGCGGCGGCGATCAGGGTGGTGATCGCGACGGTGCGCGACCGTTGCGTCTCGCCGAGGCGCCGGACCCGTGCGAGGGTCCCGGTGGCGCCGGCGGCGAGCGCACCCTTCGGGGCATGTGAGCCGGAACAGTGCACCAGGGCGCGGGCGAGGGGGAGCGGCCCGGTCACCCGTACGGCCGAATCGTCGGCGACCATCTCGACCAGCAGGGCGACCGCGCCCAGGGCCGAGCCGCTGCGCACCACGCGCGGAAACGCCTCGTAGACGGCGGTGAAGGCCTCGATCAACAGGTCGTGGCGCGCCCGCAGGTGGCTGCGTTCGTGGCGGAGGATCGCGTCGACCTCTTCGGCGGTCAAGGCGTGCAGGGTGCCCTCGCTGACGACGACCCGGCGGCGCAGGCCCGGCAGGCAGTAGGCCATCGGCTCGCCGGTCTCGATCACCCGCAGGTCGTGCGGCAGATCGTCGGTGCGATAGGTGCACTTGCCGTCGAGCAGGTCGACCAGGTCACGGTGATGGGCGCGCCGGCGGCGGGTCCGTACGACCACCCGGCAGGTGCTGAAGATCAGCCGGGCGCCGATCAGCAGGGTGACCGCGAAGACGGTGACCGCCGCGTACCAGAGCGGGGCGGGGATGTCCGCGGGCGTACTGGGTATCCGTCGGCCGTCGCGGGTGGTCATCAGGACGCTGGCGATCGCCAGCCCGCAGCTGAATGCGGAAAGCACGGCGGCGAGGGCGATCGATTGCCAGAGCACGAGAGCGGCGGCGGGGGCGCGGAAGGTCCAGCGGGCGTTCGCGAGAACGGCGGGCACCGGGCCGGCCAGGAGCAGAGCGACAACGCCGAATACGAGTGCGGTGATGGCAGATCACGTCCCCTCGGCATCGATGCCCGTCAGTCGTCGCGAGCGGCCTCTCCGTCGGCCTCGCGAGATTCCAGGGCTGCGAGGGCCTCACGCAGAGCTGCGGCCTCATCGGGTCCCACTCGTTCGACGAAGTGGACCAATGCCGCCGCCCGGCCCTCGGACCGGTCCGCTTGCTTCAGCGCGTCGACCATCAAGGAAGCGACAAGTTCTTCACGCTGATGTACGGGAGTGTACCGATGCGCGCGATCGTCGCGCTGCTGAACCACCAGACGTTTCTTGGCCAGGCGCTGCAGTACCGTCATCACCGTCGTGTACGCCAACTCCCGTTCACGTGAGAGTGCGTCGTGTACCTGACGAACGGTCTGAGGCTCGGTGGAGGACCACAGGTGCTCCATTACCGCACGTTCGAGTTCTCCAAGGCCTGCCATCCCACCGATTCTACGTCGGGTCCGACAATGAAGCGTACTACTCGTTGTAGTATATGAGGGTGACCTACGCCACTACCCGTTCGGGTGGTCTTGGCGGGGGTCGGCCCCGATCCGGGCCGGTGATTCGGGCCGTTGGTCCGCCTCGTTCCGGAGACCCGGGACACGCGGCCCGTCCGGTAGTGGCGTCCACGGCGGCGATTACTACAGTGACGTCCGTGCGGGTCACAAGGTCACTCGACCGAGCTGCGGAATCCGAAACGATCGCCCACGAATCGCCGCGGGGATCGGCCGCGGCGAAGGAAGCGGCAGGTCAGCGATGACACGGCTGGCGGAACTCGGCCTCCTGAGTGGCTGGCTGCCGTGGACGCTGATCGCGCTCGCGGTCCTCGCCGGACTCTGGCTGCTCGTCGTGCGGGATCGCCGTTTCCTGCTCCGGGTGCTGCCGATCGCGCTTGCGGTGACGATCGTGCTGATCGCGGCGAGCTATGTGCTGATCGAATACGTCCTGCGGCCGTTCCCGGACCACACGTCGGTGTGGATCTACGTCCTGGTCGGTGTGGGCATCCTCACGCTCCTGCTGGCGATCATGCGGGTGGTGCGGTCCGAGCACCGGCTGCGCACGATCCCGGTTGCGCTGATCGCCGTTGTCCTCGTGGTGCTGGCGGTCGGCAATTCGATCAACGGGCTGTTCGCCTTCTATCCGACGGTCGGGACCGCGGTCGGTGTCAAGGACTACCGCGAGATCGACCTGGCCGATGTGCCGGGATCGCAGGCCTCGCCGGTGACCGGAAGTCCGCTCAGTTCGGTCTGGCGGGCGCCGAGCGGGATGCCGAGTGACGGGGTGATCACCACGGCGACGATTCCGGGCACCGCGTCGAACTTCACGACGCGACCGGCCGAGATATACCTGCCGCCGGCCTACTTCGCCGATCCGCGGCCGTTGTTGCCGGTGCTGGTGCTGCTGGCCGGGCAGCCGGGCGCGCCGATCGACTGGGTGGTCGGCGGCAAGCTCGCCGAGACGGCGAACGCCTGGGCGGCTCAGCACAACGGCCTGGCCCCGGTGATCGTCGTCGCCGATGGCACCGGCTCGGCGGTGGCCAATCCGCTGTGCGTCGACTCGCCCAAGGGGAACGCCGCGACCTACCTGACGGTGGACGTCCCGACCTGGATCAAGCAGAACCTGCAGGTGTCGGCGGATCCGAAGCAGTGGGCGATCGGGGGCTTGTCCTACGGCGGGACCTGCGCTCTGCAGTTGGCGACCACGCATCCGGAACTCTTCCCGTCCTTCCTGGACTTCTCCGGACAGCTCGAGCCGACCGCGGGCCATGCGGATACGACCCTGCAGGACTACTTCAACGGTGACGCCGCGGCGTTTGCCGCGATCAACCCGCTCGACATCATGGCGGCGCGCCAATTCCCGAACACCGCCGGCCGATTTGTTGTCGGCGCCGACGACCGGGCCTACCGCGACGATCTCTACAAGGTTTTCCAGGCCGCCCAAGCCGCCGGGATGAACGTCACCTTCGACGAGGTGCCCGGCTCGCACTCCTACCAGGTCTGGTCGGTGGCGTTGCGGGAGAACATGGACTGGCTGGGCACTCGACTGGGGCTGACACCGTGACCGACATACAGAGCATCGAAGCCCGCGAGCGGGCCGGGATCCGTCGCGGGCTCGCCGTCCTGCGCGGCTGGTCGCGGGCGCTGCCCACCGGCGCCGCGCGCGCCCCGGTTACCGCGGCGCTGACGCTGATCATGCTGAGCTTCGGCGCGCTGACGCATACCGGGGTACTCACCGACGACCCGCTGCGCGCCTTCGGGCTCGGCGTCCGGTCGATCCCCGACGGACATTGGTGGGCCGTTCTGACCTCGGGTCTGCTCGAGGGCAATGTCATCGGCTACGTGATCGCCGCGGTGCTCCTGGCGGCGGTGGCGGTCCCGGTCGAGAACCGGCTCGGTTCGCGACGATTCCTGATCGCCTTCCTGGTCTGCCAAATCGCGGGCGCCTTGATAGCGGTCGGTATCGCCTCGCTGTTGGCCGGGTTCGACAGCGCCTGGGGCGCGCACCTGCACGTCGGTATCGCGCTGGGCATCGGCCCGTGGGTCTGTGGCGTGCTGATGGTCGCGACCGCGCGGATGTCGACCCTGTGGCGTCGCCGCATCCGGGTGACCCTGCTGACCCTGCTGCTGGTGCTCGCCCTCTTCAGTGGCCATCTCCAGGATCTCGAACGACTGGTCGCCGCCGTGGTCGGCGTCTTCCTCGGCCCGGTGCTGATCGGCAGATCGCCGCGCGGCGCCCGGCTGACCGGGACCCGCCGCGAGTCGCGGGTCCTCGTGGCGCTGGTCGTCGTCGCGGCGTCGATCGGCCCGGTCCTGGCGGCGATGTCGCCCACCGCGGTCGGGCCCCTGGCGATCCTGCGGGATCTGGTGGTCGACCACGTCTCGGTGGACGAGGTCCGCGACCTGTGCGCCGTCGACTCCAACTCGTCGGAATGCCGCCGCGGGTTGATCGAACTGCGGCTCGGTGGTGTCGGGCCGCTGCTGCTGTCGTTGATGCCGACGCTGCTGCTGCTTGCGCTCGCGGACGGGTTGCGGCGGGGGAGACGTTTCGCCTGGTGGGCGACGGTCGTGGTGCAGATCGTGCTGCTGGTGGTCGGGCTGGCCGAATTCGTCGAGCGGATCGGCCACGAGACCAATCTGTTCTCGATCACCCGTCAGGTCGCGCCCTTCCTGCTGCCGGCGATGGTGCTGATCATGCTGATGTGGTTCCGGCGGTCCTTCGCCGTCGAGGCGCCACCGGGCACCTACCGGCGCAGCGGGCGGCAGATCACGCTCGCGGCCCTGGTCGCGATGGCGGTCTACGTGGTCGGCGGATTGATCGTCCGCAATGGCTTCGAGCCGCCCGCGCGGGCGGTCGACCTGCTGGTCGACGCCCCGCAGCGGTTGGTACCGCCGATGGTCCTGCAATGGTCGGTCCCGCGGATCGTGCCGGACTCCGCCGCGGCGACCCTGCTCTACGAATGGGTCGGCATCGCGTTCTGGCTCTTTGTCGTGGTCGTCGTCCACCGCACCTTCCTGCGCCCGGCGCTCGGCCCGGAGACCGCGGCGGCCGAGCGGGCGCGCCGGATGCTGATCACCGGAACCGGTGGACCGCTGTCCTGGATGACCACCTGGCGCGGCAACCGGTACTGGTTCACACCGGACGGCCGCGGCTACGTCGCCTTCCGCGTCATCGGTGGTGTCGCGCTGACCGCCGGAGATCCGGTCGGACCTCCCGAACGGCTGCGCGAGTCGCTGGTGCAGTTCGCGGAGTACGCTGCGGGCCACGGCTGGACGCCCTGCTTCTACAGCGTCGCCGAGGAATCGGCGCGGATCGCCGAGGACGTCGGTTGGACGGCGATCCGGGTGGCCGAGGAGACCGTCCTGGAATTGGGCTCGCTCGCCTTCACCGGCAAGAAGTTCCAGGACATCCGGACCGCGCTCAACCGCGCCGCCAAGAGCAACATCACCGCCGAATGGGTCCGCTTCGGGGAGGCCTCGCCGGAGTTGCGCAACCAGATCGTCGTGCTCTCCGAGGAGTGGGTGGCCGACAAGGGGCTGCCCGAGATGGGTTTCACACTCGGCGGACTCGAACAACTCGACGATCCCGAGGTGCGCTGCCTGGTCGCGATCGACGCCGAGGGTGGTGTTCACGGCGTCACCTCGTGGCTGCCGGTCTTCCGGGACGGGCAGGTGATCGGGTGGACGCTCGACTTCATGCGTCGCAGCTCGGAGGGGTTCCGATCGTCGATGGAATTCCTGATCGCCTCGGCGGCCCGGGATCTGGAGGCCGAGGGCTGCGAATTCGTCAGCCTCTCCGGCGCGCCGCTGGCCACCGCGGTCTCCGACGACGCCCCGGAACGGGAACGGCAATTCGTCGCGACCGTCGGGCGGCTGCTCGACGTGGTCGGCCGCACCCTCGAACCGGTCTACGGGTTCCGCTCACTGCTGGCGTTCAAGGCCAAGTTCCAGCCGGACTATCGCCCGATGTTCCTGATCTTCCCCGATGAGGCCGCCCTGCCGAGTATCGGCAACGCGGTCTCTCGTGCCTACCTGCCGGAGGTGACGGCCCGCCAGGGTCTGGGCTTCCTGCGCGCGATGCTCGCCGCCCGGCGGAAATAACCGGAGCCGATACCGACGGAGGGCAACGACACGGGAGGGGAACGACACGAGGGCACCCTTATCGCCGTGGTGCCTTAGTTAGGTTATCCTACCCATATGCTCACACAGGTCACTCGGCGATGACGGCGGCAGCATCGGCGATCCACGAGATTCCGACGGACGCCCTGCTGCGGGCCGACCCGATCCTGCGGGCCGGCCGGCGGGATACCTTCGCCGACGTCATGGAGCGGTTGCGCCGACTCGATCTCGACCATCCGCGCGTCTATGCGATCGCCGATATGGCCGGACAGGGACGTCGGCGCTGGTGGGCACTCGGCGGTCCGCGGGCCTCGGAACGGATCGAGGCGATGATCGACCGGGCCGAAGAGGACCATCCGGATCGCCGGGTGGCCGCCCAGCAGGTGGCCGGGGCCTGTGTCCACGCGATCGTCGGACGGGTGGCGACCTCGGTCGTGCTCGACGGCGTCGCCTGGGATCCGGGCATCGACAACCTGTGGATGCACTTCGACAGCGATGTGGCGATCGACTGGGTCGGCGTGGCCGATCCGACGTTGCGGGTCGTCTCCGGCGGGCGTTACCGGCCGCGGCCGGGGGAGTACCCATCGTCGGGCGGCGAAGGACGTCGGGTGGTCGAGCTGCCCTGTGAGCGGGCCCTGATGCTCTGGACCGCCCAGCGCTGCCTCACCTCGTTGTCGGCGACCTTCGCCGCGGTGCCCGGTGTCGATCGGGCGCGCTTCTGGTCGATCGTGGCGGACAGCGTCGTCGGTACCGCCTGCCTCGCACCGATCCTCGGCGACCGGGACGCGGGCCTGTCGGGTCGGCGCAGTCGCGGCCCGGCGTGGCGACGGGGGCAGGCCTTGCTGGACGCGTTCGTCGAGCTCGGCGCGCCGGTTCGCGGACGCACGCGAGCGGGTGTTGACAAAGTAGGTAAGCCTCGCCTAATCTGTAACCAGACCACATTCCGGATCGGAACGTTCTGAGGGCTGCAGAACTCCGGTCCATACCCCGACGGGCCCCGCTGCGAATCTTCGCGCGGGGCCCGTCGACATTTCTGTTGCCGGGTGCCGTCGTAGGGTGCGGGGAGCGAATCTTCCGATCGACGACCAAAAGGATGTGCCCATGACCGACTCGCCCGTGAGCGACTCGACCACTGTGACCGACGCCTCCTCGGCCGGCGGGCCGGCGAGTGGAGCCTCGCCGGAGTCTGTCGCGACGTCGCCGGAGGTGGGGGCGGGGTCGCCGGGCGCGGCGGCGATCAACGGGACGTTCACCGGCGGCTTCACCACGCTGCTGGGCCTCGAGTTCGTCGAGGTGGGCCCGGACCGCGTGGTCGGTCGCTGGACGATCCGGCCCGAGCTGTGGCAGCCGTACGGGATCGTTCACGGCGGG
The DNA here is from genome assembly GCF_001552615.1 of Millisia brevis NBRC 105863. Classification (GTDB taxonomy): domain Bacteria; phylum Actinomycetota; class Actinomycetes; order Mycobacteriales; family Mycobacteriaceae; genus Millisia; species Millisia brevis. The sequence continues at coordinate 261,875 of NZ_BCRN01000006.1, read as the reverse complement.
GTCTACTGCGGGGTCATCGAATCGATGGCCAGCGTCGCCGGCGCCGTATGGCTCGGAGACCGCGGCCAGGTGGTCGGCGTCAACAACACCACCGACTTCCTGCGCGCGGTGCGCACCGGCGATCTGCGGGCCGAGGCGACGCCGCTGCACCGCGGCCGCAGCCAGCAGCTCTGGCAGGTGTTGATCACCGACGAGCAGGATCGGCTGATCGCCCGCGGTCAGGTGCGTTTGCAGAACCTGACGTCCACCCCTTCCGGCGCGTAGCCGCCGCAGTGGGCGCCGGCGCGTAGTCGCCGCGGTGGGCGCCGGCGCGTAGCCGCCGCGATGGGCGCCGGCGCGCAGTCGGCGGGCGTTCGGCTCCGGAAACGCCGACGGCCGCGTTCGGGGGTGATTCCCGAACGCGGCCGTGACCGGATCGACAGTGGCGCAGCCCGGCGGTCAGCCGGCCTTTTTGCTCCCCGGCGGTCAGCCGGCTTTTTGCTCCGACTCCGCGAGCTTCTTCTCCCGCTGCTGTTCCTGGAGTTTCTCGAGCGCGAGTCGACCGAAGACCTGCTGCTCGGTCGAGGCCATCTGCGCGCGGTTGCGGCCGAGGAAGGTGAAGAACCAGCTCAGCGCGGTCTGCAGGCGGCGGCGGTAGCCCACCAGGAACATCAGGTGCAGGCCGAGCCACATCAGCCAGGCGATGAAGCCGCCGAACTCGAGCTTGCCGACCTGCGCGACGGCCGAGAACCGCGACACCGTCGCCATCGAGCCCTTGTCGAAGTATTTGAACGGCTCGCGCTGGGCCGGGTCCTTGCCCACCAGGCTGTTCTTGATCTGCTTGGCGGCGTACTGGGCGCCCTGGATCGCGCCCTGGGCCATACCCGGGACGTTCGGGACCGACATCATGTCGCCGACGACGAAGATATTCGGATGGCCCTTGATCGACAGGTCCGGCTCGACGATGACGCGTCCGGCGCGGTCGGTCTGGGTGCCGTCCGACTGCTCGGCGAGCTGCTTGCCCAGCGGGCTGGCCTGGACGCCGGCCGACCAGACCTTGCACTGCGCCTCGATCCGGCGCTCGGTACCGTCCTTCTCCTTGACGGTCAAGCCGTCCTGGTCGACGCCGGTCACCATCGCGTTGAGCTGGATCTCCACCCCGAGCTTCTCGAGCCGGTGGGCGGCCTTGGCGCCGAGCTTGGGGCCCATGGGCGGAAGCACGGCGGGTGCGGCGTCCAGCAGGATGACGCGGGCATCCTTCGGGTCGATATTGCGGAACGAGCCGTCGAGGGTGCGGTCGGCGAGTTCGGCGATCTGTCCGGCCAGTTCGACACCGGTCGGGCCCGCGCCGACGACCACGAAGGTCATCAGGCGATCGCGCTCCTCGCGGTCGGTCGCCAGCTCGGCCTGCTCGAAGGCGCCGAGGATGCGGGCCCGGATCTCGAGCGCGTCGTCGATCGTCTTCATGCCGGGGGCGTAGGTGGCGAACTGGTCGTTGCCGAAGTAGGACTGCTGGGCACCGGCCGCGACGATCAGGCTGTCGAAGTGCGTGACGGTGGGCCTGCCGAGCAGGACCGAGGTCACGGTCTTCGCCTCGAGATCGATCGTTTCGACGTCACCCATCAACACCTGGGCGTTCTTCTGATCGCGCAGGACCAGGCGGGTGGTCGGCGCGATATCGCCGACCGAGAGGATGCCGGTGGCAACCTGGTACAGCAACGGCTGGAAGAGGTGGTGGGTCGTCTTGGCGATGAGGGTGACATCGACGTCGGCGTTCTTGAGCGCTCGGGTGCCATAAAGGCCACCGAAGCCCGAACCGATGACGACTACGTGATGCCGCGCGTTCTCGACGGGCTGGACGGTCATGAAATCTGCTCCTCGCTGGTCGCGTGTCACCCACAACGGTAATACCCCGATGCCCGTTTGGTCGCGACGACCGGCCCGTTGAGCACCGGTCCCATCGGGCGGTTGTACATCACGACCGGCCGCGGTCGACCAACAGCCGTCGGGAATTGTCCAGGTGTTCACGTACCGCCTCGGCGCCCCGGCCGCGGACCGCGTCGAGGTAGGCGGCATGTTCGACGACGAGGGCGGCGGCGTCGTAGTGCGGGCGGAGCTGTCCGACCAGCAGGAGTACCTCGTCCTCGAGATCGCGGTAGGCGTCGGTGATGCGGCCGCAGCCGGCGTCGTCGACCACCCCGAGATGCAGCTTGAAGTGCGCACGCTCGACGGCGACCCAATCGTCGGGCTCCCGACGCGCCACCTCCCGCAGGGCGTCGAGGCCCTTCCCGGCGGCGGTCAACGGACGCGCACCGATCAGTCGGACCGCCTCGCCCTCGAGGGCGCAGCGCAATTGTTGGAGCCCGTCGATGCGGTCGGGGCCGAAGTCGATCACCCGGTGGCCGCGATACGGCTCGGCCACCGTCAGTCGGCGGCGGTTCGTCTCGGCGAGCGCACCGCGCAGTGTGTGACGAGAGACACCGAACCGTAGCGACAACTCGTCCTCCCGCAGCGCCGAGCCGGGGGCGTGGACGCCGGACAGGATGTCCTCGACGATCGCGTCGACGACCCGTTGCAGGGCGGTCGGTCCGGTCGGCGTCATCGGCGGACCTCTTCGGTCGTGCTGATCGGCGCGGCCGGCATCGGCGCGGCGGATGTCGGGCCGGCGGTCGATTCGGCGGCTATCGGCGTCGCGGTGGCGGTCGGCCGGGTGCCGGGATCGCGGCGGCGGACGGTGTCGACCACCAGGATCGCCAGGCCGCATCCGATCAGCGCGACGCCGGCCCAGGCCCCGAACGAGGGGTGCTCGCCGAGCAGTACCACCCCGAGGATGGTCGCGGCGACCGGTTCGGCCATGGTCAGGGTCGCGGCGGTGGCGGCGGACATCGTGCGCAGCCCGCGGGCGTAGAGCACATAGGCGACGGTCACGGTGATCACCCCGAGCCACAGCGCCAGAGCCCATCCGCCGGGGGCGAGCACCCAGGAGACATCGATCGTCGCCGTCCCGGGCAGGGCTGCGGCCGCGGCGACCGCGATCAGGGCGACGACAGCGGCGCCGCCGAACATCGCTCCCATCGTCGTGACCGGGGTCCAGTCCCGATCGAGCAGGGCCTTCGCCGCGGAGGCGTAGACCGCGTACCCGAACCCCGCGGCCAGGCAGGCGCCCGCGCCGACGATCGAGACCGACGCGCCGTCGGTGCGGCCGGAGGCGACCAGGACGACGAGTCCGATGATCGCGACCGTCGTCGACAGGTACCAGGCGCGGCCCGGCCGGTTGCGGCGGACCAGCGAGTCGAGGATCCCGGTGAACACCGGGGCGCTGCCCAATGCGAGCACCGTGCCGACCGCGACCCCGGTCAGCCGGGTGCCCGCGAAGAACATCGGCTGATACAGCAGGACACCGGCCGCGCCGATCGTCACCAATGCCGCCGGGCGTCCGGTGAGCGGCGTACGACCGGCGACTCGCCGGCGCACCAGCAGGGCGACCAGACCCAGGGCGACGCCGCCGACAATCACCCGGACCGCGCCGACCGAGAGGTCGTCCGCGGTGGGCCCGAGCGCCCTGCTGGTCCCGGTGGTCGCGAAGAGCAGGGCGGAGAGAAGTACCAGCACCCGAGAATTGTTACACAAAATACGATCTTTGTTGAACAATCCAACGCCCGCCCCTGCCTGCCCGCACCACACCGCGCACTCCAGCCTCGTCCGACCCGGGGATCCAGCCTTTGGGGAGCCTCGAAGCCGCCCCGTGGATGCGAAACTCCCCAAAGGGCCCGAGTGGCCGGGGGTGAACGACGACCGGCGCCGGGAGGCCCGGCGCCGGTCGTGGTGCGGAGTAGCTGGTGGTGCGGAGTAGCTGGTGGTGCGGAGTAGCTGGTGGTGCGGAAGATCTGCTGGTGGGGGAGCTAGAGGTGGACCGTCTTCGCCGCGACGACCTCGGTCAGCACGATGATCACGACACCGAGGAAGCCGTGGATCAGGCCGGTGCCGAGGGCGGACTGCCAGGGGGTGACCGCCAGGAAGGGCAGAACCACCGCGGCGATCGCGATCAGCGAGGCGATCCACGAATAGAAGGTGGTCGGCGAGGGGACGCCCTGCACCATCACCCACATCAGGGTGCCGGACGCCAGCGCGGCCACCGCGCCGGTGAACGCGGCGGTCCAGGGGTCGGCCATGCCGTAGAGCCAGAGCGTTCCCCACTCGAACCGGGAATAGAGCGCCTGGAAGATCGCCGTCAGCACCCATCCGGCGATCGCCGCGACCAGCGCGGTCGCTCCGAGGCCGGCGAAGAAGGGTCCATTGTCGACCCGCGGCGAGGAATCCTCGTCGCCGTGATCGACCGGGCCCTGGGGATGGTGCGGACCGGAGTTGATCGGTCCGTTCACCGGTCCGGACGGTTGGTTGGCTGCGTATCCTTCGGAGTAGCCACCGCGATAGGGCTCGCCGTATCCACCGGGATTGGAACCACGGTAATTCGGGGTGTCACCGTAGGCCCCTCGCTGTTCCTCGCCGTAGGGATAGTTCATGATCCTCGCCTCAATCGATCGGTGTATCCAGGACTCTACCCAGCGCAGCAGGCCGCAACGTTAACCGTGCCTGTGCATCGCCGGTGACACCGCTTCCGGGGACGGCGTGTCGGGCTTCCCGCGCCGCCTCCTCCGGGACCGCCTGCGGTCCGGGAGTTCAGCCCCGTCGGTACTATGCGAGATTGCTCGCTATCGGCGACAATGCCGACCTTTGCGCTCGTCCGCCTGCAATTTTCGCACCGGTGGGGCGGCGGGGGGAAGTATGCGGAAGGAGACCACCTGTGAGTGTCGAGGAGCTCGAATTTCAGGCGGAGGCCCGCCAGTTACTCGATCTGATGATCCACTCGATCTACTCCAACAAGGACAGCTTCCTGCGGGAGTTGATCTCGAACGCGTCGGACGCGCTGGACAAGCTCAAGATGGAGGCGTACCGCGACAAGGATCTTGCCGTCGAGACCTCCGATCTGCACATCGAGATCGACATCGACAAGCAGGGCCGCACCCTGACCGTTCGCGACAACGGTATCGGCATGTCGCGCGACGAGGTGGTCGGCTTGATCGGCACCCTCGCGAAGTCGGGAACCGCCGAACTGCGCGCGAAGCTCGCCGAGGCCGGTTCGGGGTCGAAGGCCTCCGGTAACGCGGAGTCCCCCGAGGATCTGATCGGCCAGTTCGGGATCGGCTTCTACTCGACCTTCATGGTGGCCGACACCGTCGAGCTGCTCACGCGCAAGGCGGGGGAGTCGACCGGCACGCGCTGGGAGTCCGCCGGCGGTGCGACGTACACGATCGAGTCCGCCGACGACGCCCCGCAGGGCACCTCGGTGACGTTGCGGCTCAAGCCGGCCGACGAGGAGGACCACCTCCACGACTACACCGACGAGCGGACCATCCGGAACCTGGTCAAGAAGTACTCCGACTTCATCTCGTGGCCGATCCGCATGCAGATCGAGACGGTGACGCAGGTCCCGGGCGTCGACGGCGCGGAGGACACCGACGAGATCGTCGTCGAGACCGAAACGCTCAACTCGACCAAGGCGCTGTGGACGCGCCCGAAGTCCGAGGTCTCCGAGGAGGAGTACGCCGAGTTCTATCGGCACGTCTCGCACGCCTGGGACGAGCCGCTCGAGGTCATCGCGCTCAAGGCCGAGGGCACCTTCGAGTACCAGGCGCTTTTGTTCATCCCCTCGATGGCGCCGTTCGACCTGTACACCCGCGAGCACAAGCCGCGCGTGCAGCTCTACGTCAAGCGCGTCTTCATCATGGACGACGCGGAGGACCTGCTGCCGGAGTACCTGCGGTTCGTCTCCGGTGTCGTCGACGCGGCCGATCTGTCGCTGAACGTCTCGCGCGAGATCCTCCAGCAGGACCGTCAGGTACGCGCGATCCGTCGCCGACTGACCAAGAAGGTCCTCTCGACGATCAAGGATCTGCAGGCCAACGACGCCGACAAGTACCGCACCCTGTGGCAGCAGTTCGGGCGCGCCCTCAAGGAGGGGCTGATCTCCGATTCCGACAACCGGGAGATCCTGCTCGAGATCAGTTCCTTCCCCTCGACGCACAGCGAGGAGGAGCAGACCACGCTGCGGCAGTACGTCGAGCGGATGAAGGACGGTCAGGACTCGATCTACTACATGACCGGCGAATCGCGGCATCAGATCGAGAGTTCCCCGCATATGGAGGCCTTCCGCGCCCGCGGGCTCGAGGTCCTGCTGTTGACCGATCCGGTCGACGAGGTGTGGACCAACTCGGTCACCGAGTTCGACGGCAAACCCCTGCAGTCGATCGCCAAGGGCGAGGTCGATCTCGATACCGAGGAGGAGAAGAAGGAGGCCGAGGACAAGCGGGCCGAGCAGGAGCAGGACTACGCCGACCTGCTGGCCTGGCTGGGCACGACGCTCGAGGAGAACATCAAGCAGGCGCGCCTGTCGAGTCGACTGACCACGTCACCCGCGGTGATCGTCGGCGATACGTTCGGCTTCTCGCCGGCGTTGGAGAAGATGTACCGGGCGGCCGGCCAGCCGGTACCGCATACCAAGCGCATCCTCGAGCTCAACCCGGACCATCCGCTGGTCACCGCACTGCGGACCGCTTTCGCCGAGCGCGGTGCCGAGGATCCGACCCTCGCGGAGACCGCCGAACTGCTCTACGGCACCGCGCTGCTCGCCGAGGGTGGCGATCTGGACGATCCGGCGAAGTTCAGCCAGCTGCTGGCGGATCGACTGGCCCGCACCGTCTGATCCGAACGTCGTACGACACGAGGGAGGGGCCCGGTTCGGAGCCCCTCCCTCGTCGCGTGGCGGGTGTTACTGCGCGTAGGTGTAGTCGCTGAGCGGGAAGGTCCGGGCGTCCTTGAGGCCGGCGCGGGTGGAGGTCGGCCGCAGCAGCACCGCCTCGCCGTGCTGGTTGAAGTAGTAGCTGTTCGATCCGGAGCAGTCGCCCGCGTAGAAGACCGAGGTGCTCAGGTTCTCGGTCATCCGGTCGAGGAACCGCTGATTGGCCTCCTCGGTGACCTCGAAGCCGGTCACCCCGCGACGGCGCATCTCGCCGAAGAGCCGCTCGATATGCCGCATCTGACCCTCGATGGTCGTGAAGTAGGACAGCCCGTTGTACGAATAGGGGCTGTTGAGGCTCAGGAAGTTCGGGAACTTCGGCACCGTGATGCCCTGGTAGGCCTGGAAACGGTTGTCCCGCCACCACTTTCCGAGGTCGCGACCCTCCCGGCCGATGATCTCGAAGGCGGGGAAGTTGGTGTCCCAGAGGTTGAACCCGGTCGCGAGGACCACCGTGTCGATCGGATAGGCGGTGCCGTCCGCGGCGACGAGGGCGTTCGACCGGAAGTGGTCGATCCCGGAGGTCTCGAGCGCGGTATTGCTGCGGTTGTAGACCTTGAAGTACTGGTTGGAGAACGTCGGGCGCTTGCAGCCGAAGTCGTAGTCCGGGGTCAGCTGCTTGCGGGTCTTCCGATCGCGGACCTGGGTGCGCATGAACAGCTTCGAGGCGGCGGCGACCGCACGGTTGAGGATGCGCTGGCGGCCGTACTGCAGGACGCCGACCACCATGACGCCCTCGAGGATCGTGTTGTTGACCGACCGCAGCGCGCGCTGCGTGGCCGGGACCCGCTCGAAGAGTCGGCGCACCGGCGCCGGAATCGGGGTATCGACCTTGGGGATCACCCAGATCGGGGTGCGCTGGAAGACCGTGAGGCTGCGGGCGCGCTCGGCGAGCTTCGGGATCAACTGCACCGCGGTCGCCCCGGTGCCGATCACCGCGATCGAGCGGTCGGTGGGATCGAAGCTGTTGTCCCAGTCGGCGGTGTGCAGGATGTCGCCGGTGAACGTTTCGATGCCGGGGAACGGCGGCGTATACGGCTGCGACAGGAAGCCGGTGGCCGCGACCAGGTAGCGGGCGGTGATCGGCTCGCGGCCTTCGATCGAGACCCGCCACAGGCCGCTCTCGTCGTCGTGGACGGCGCCGGTGACGGTCGTGTCGAACTGCATATGGCGCTCGAGGTCGTAGGTCGCCACGACGTGGTGGGCGTACTTCTCGAGCTCCTCACCCGGCGCGTACATCCGCGACCAGTGCGGATTCGGCGCGAAGGAGTACGAGTAGGTGACCGAGGCGATATCGACCGACAGGCCGGGGTAGTGGTTGACGTGCCAGGTGCCGCCGAGATTCGATTCGCGCTCGAGGATCGCCAGGTTGTTCAGCCCTTGCTTGCGCAGCGCGATGGCGGCCCCGATCCCACCGAATCCCGCACCGACGATGATCGCGTCGTAATCGGGCTCCATGTCGTACTCCCTCTCCCCGGCGAAAAGTGTTACCGATCGTCATAGTAACCGGTCCGCGGGGTGGGGTCGACGATGTTCAGGCCCGATCGAGCACCTGTGGCCGCGTACCGCCGCGCAACATGCCCCGCCGTCGGAGCAGATCCTCGATCGCGGCCGCGGGCAACGGCGCGGAGAACAGGTAGCCCTGACCGGAGGTGCATCCGAGTCGCAACAGGGCCGCGCGATGTTCGGGTCCCTCGACGCCCTCGGCGACGACGTTGAGGCCCAGCGACCGTCCGATCGCCAGCACGCCGACCACGACGCTGCGGTCGATATCGTCGGAGGGTGCCCCGGCGACGAAGGAGCGGTCGATCTTGATCGAGTCCAGCGGGAACCATTTGAGCCGGCTCAGGCTGGCGTGCGAGGTTCCGAAATCGTCCAGGGCGAATCGGATGCCGGCTCGATGCAGGATGTCGACGGCGCGGTAGACGTCGGTGCGCAGGTAGCCGTACTCGGTGACCTCCAGGCAGATCAGCCGCGGATCGACGCCGTTGCTGAGCACCGCGTCGAGCAGCCGCTCGTCGACGTAGGGCTCGTCGAGCTGGACCGGGGAGAGGTTGACGTTCATCGTCAGCGGCGGATAGCCGTCCGGCCGGGTCCACTGCGCGAGGCGACGGCAGGCCTGCCCGAGAACCCACTGCCCGATCTCGACGATCGCGCCGGACTGTTCGGCCAACGGGATGAAGACGTCCGGCGGCACCCATCCGCGCACGGGGTGCAGCCAGCGGGCGAGCGCCTCGAAGCCGGTGATCTCGCCGGTCTGCAGATCGCAGATCGGCTGGTAGTGCACCTGCAGTTCGCCGCGTTCGAGCGCGGTGCTCAACTCGTAGCGCAGGTCGAGGCGGTCGAGCGAACGGTAGGAGGCGTCGTCGTCGAAGACGGTGACCAGACCGCCGCCGTCGGCCTTGGCGGTGTACATCGCCGCATCGGCGTCGCGCAGCATCGAGGACATCGTCGCCGAGCCGGGGGCGCCCTGCACCCCGCCGACACTCGCGGTCACCCGCACCCAGTCGTTGCCGAGCAGGAACGGTTCGCGCAGGACGGCGGCCAGCCGCCGGGCCATGTCGTTGACGTCGTCGAGATGGGCGACGCGGTCGATCACCACCACGAATTCGTCGCCGCCGAAACGGCCGAGCAGATCGCGCGGGCTCAGCGGGCTGCGCAGGCGGCGGGCGACCTGGACGAGCAATTGGTCGCCCGCCTCGTGCCCGAGGCGGTCGTTGATCGCCTTGAAGTCGTCGAGATCGCAGAACAGCAGGCCGATCGCGTGCTGCGGCCGCCGGGTGGCGAGCTTGTGGGTGACCTCCTGGGCGATCAGGGCGCGGTTCGCCAGGCCGGTCAGCGGGTCGTGGGTGGCCCGCTGGACCAGCTCGCGTTCGAGCTGCTTGCGATCGTCGATCACGCGGGTCGACACGACGACGGCGTTGGTCTGGCTGGGGGTCGTGCGGATCGCGCTCTCCACCCAGGCCCAGCGCGAACCGCCCATGTGCACCCGGTACTCGACCTTCGCCTCCCGCGCGTCACGGGGCGCCTCGTCGCCGCCGGGACAGCGCAGGACCCGCTCGAGCGCCTCCTCCAACCCGCGGCGTTCGTCGGGGTGGGCCAGGGCGCTGATCGGACTGCCGATCAGGCGCTCGGGGTCGCGTTCGAGGCCCCGCAGGAACGACGGCGACGCGTAGAGGAAGCAGCCGTTGGAGTCGATCATCGCGACCATATCGCTGATCGCCTCGGTGATCAGGCGCAATCGGTTCTCGCTCGCGCCGAGCGCGCGGTAGAGCTCGGCGTTCTCGAGCGCCGCGGACAGGTGGCCGGCGAAGACCGAGGCGACCACGCCGATATTGCCCGGGAAGGGGCGGCCCTCGCGCGCGGCGTAGAGCATCGCGACCGCGTTGTCGCCGCGGCGCACCGGCACGGTCAGCACATGTTCGCTGCCCCGCTTGGAGACCACCGGACGACCGCCGCGCATCATCGAGAACCAGCCGGGCGGGATCGGACCGTGATAGTCGCGGGCGGGCTCGCCGCCGGTGCCCATGTGCAGCTCGGCGGGCAGGTGGTCGCGGCCGACGGTGAACAGCCACGCGCCGTCCGCCCGGGCGAGCGTGCGCAGGATCTCGACACCCTCGTCCAGCAGGGCGGAGGGGTCGAGCTGGCGGACCAGCCGGTGGCTCGACTGCGCCAGGTGCGTCATCGTGTCGGCGTAGTCGGCCAGATCGAGCGACGAGCGCAGCCGGTCGGCGACCGACTCGACAACCTGGCGATCGATCTGGCCGAAAGGTTCGCCCTCGGCGCGGCAGAGGATGACGATGTCCTGGCCCGCGCTGTCCTCGGTGGACAGCGGCGCCCAGACCGCGCTGCCGCCGAGACCGACCAGGGCGCTGGGCATCGAGGAGGTCGGCGTCCGGTCGTCGACACCGATGCCCGACTGGCCGAACGCGGAGCGCGACTGCCGGTCGAGGGGTAGACCGTTGATCAGGCGGGGATCGTGTTCGGCGAAACCGCAGGCCTGCTGGATCACCAGGCGATCCGCTGTCATGCGGCCCACCAGGGTGATCGCCGCTCCGAAGACCTCGGAGAGCACGGAGAGCATGTGCTCGACGACCTCGTCCGGAGACGAACCGAGCCGCGCGGCGGCGAGCAGCCGAATCATCCGGGTGGTCGAGTGATAGGCGGTGCGGGCGGCGGCGGTCGCCTCTTCGAGCAGGGGGCGCAGATCGTCGTCGGGCGGTTCGGGGAGCCGGATGTCGGCCATCTGATCGGTCATCGCGGCCTACAGCGCCAGCGCCACGATGGTGGCGTTGTGGTAGCCGGTCACGCTCGAGATCCGCGCGAATTCCCCGTAGGTGAACAGTCCGAACGTATGCGCCCCGGCGCTGCCGCGACGGATGCGCTCGGGCTCCTCGGCCGCGCGGTCGCCGAGGACGGCCAGCCGGTCGACGCAGCTGACCGCGAAGACCAGACCGGCCGGTCGCGCCGCGACGGCGCGTCGCGCGGTCTGTTGGGCCGCGTCCAGGAGGGCTTCCGGGTCGCTGGTGACCACCTGGATCGCCGAGTACTGCGGCAGCGGGGTCAGCGAGTGCAGGGTTCGGAATCGGTCCAGATAGATCACCCGCACCAGCTGGGAGCCGTCCGGTTCGATCAGGCCGAGCGCGAAGCTGCGGTCGACGTCGATCGTGTCCGGGCCGTCGCCGCGAATATGTCGATCGGCCCCGCCGTCGGGCAGATAGCGGGCGAGGACCTCCAGCGGGTCGCGCCCCTCGATCTCGAGGATCGCGGTGCCCTCGGAGTGGGTCACCAGGCAGGGCAGCCCGACCGGCGTCCAGCCGTGGCTTACGGTCACCTGGAGGGGATACGGTGCCGCGATCCAGATGATGAGGATGCCCGATGCGATGACGGTGTCGTTGTGCAGCAGAACGGTCTGGTCGAGGCGTCGCGAATCGCCCGCGGCGCCCCCGATCAACGGGACCGCCGAACCCGCGACGCGGTGGATGCCCGCGAGGGTGTCCTGATGGCGATGGACGTGCCGATCGCCGTAGACGATCGCCGCGGCGTACGGCAGCGCGGACCGGGCGTTGTCCCGGGCGGTGCGGGCGGTCGCGGCCGCGGCCTGGAAGGTCCCCGCCGTCGGGTCGACAACGGTCGAGGCGACCCCGAAACGGTAGGGGCCACGGGTCAGCACCGCGACCATGACACCTCCACTCGGCGGGTTGAGGACGCCGTCGGCGAACGCGCGATCACAGCTCGCCCCGGCCACCTCCGCGGCGCCGGTACGCGCGCGCACGGCGGCGACGACCTCGCGCAGATCGTGCTCGCGGGATGCGTGCACGATCACGAGGTCGGGTGCGGCTCCGCCGAGAGCCGACAGCGCGACGTCGACCGCCTGCGCCCCGGCCGCCCGGGAGTCGGAAAGGGTACTGCTACCGGTCCCGGACACCACAGACGGAACCGGAAGAGGTTTCTGCCCGGTTTGTTCCACGTGCCATTCTCGTATCGGTCCCGACCCGATTGATTTCCGACTCAGACTACCGCCCTGGTGGGCGGTTTGTGGCGACCATTCGGGTTGGGTCGCGTTTGCCGGACGAAGGTATGTGGGACGCGCTCTAAGGAGGGACGAATGCGGATTGCGGTCCTGGACGACTATCAGGGAGCTTTCGGCGCGTTGGACGCCGCACGTCGGCTCGGGGATCACGAGGTCGTGGTGTTCCGCGACTCGGTGCGCGGGGCCGCGCTGATCGAGCGATTGCACGGCTGCGAGGCCGCGATCCTGCTGCAGCAGCGCACCGCGCTGCCGCGGGAGGTGGTCGAGTGCCTCGACACCCTGCGGATGATCGCCCAGACCGGCCGGCATACCGCGCACCTCGATCTGCGCGCGCTCGCCGAGCGCGGCATCGTCGTCAGCGCCGTCGGGTCGGGGACCCCGGCGGTGACCGCCGAGTTGACCTGGGGGTTGATCCTGGCGGCGCTGCGCGGGCTGCCGGACGAGGTCGCTCGACTGCGCGCCGGGTCCTGGCAGGGCAGTGTCGGCACCCGGCTGATCGGCACGACGCTCGGGGTCCTCGGACTCGGGGGCATCGGCGGCCGAGTGGCGGCCGTCGGGGCCGCCTTCGGGATGGAGGTGCTGGTCGGTGGGCGGGCCGGCTCGGCCGACCGGGCCGCCGCGGCCGGTTACGCGGTCGCCGCCGACACCGCAGACCTGTTCACCCGCAGCGACGTGCTCACCGTTCATCTGCCGCTCAACGCGTCGACCGCGGGCATCGTGACGGCGGACCACCTGGCCCGGATGAAACCCGGCGCACTGTTCGTCAACACCTCGCGGGCCGGGCTGGTCGCTCCGGGCGCCCTGGCGGCGGCGCTCGCCGCGGGGCGCCCCGGCCGTGCGGCGATCGACGTCTTCGACGACGAACCCGTCCTCGGGGCCACCGACCCCCTGATCGCGCTGCCGCAGGTCACCGCGACCCCGCACCTCGGATACGTCGAGTGGGGGGTGCTCGAGACCCTCTACGGGTCGGCCGCGGACGCGATCCTGGCCTACGCCGCGGGGGAGCCGACCGGGGTGGTGACCCCACCCGACGAGCCGCTCGCCGGGCGGTGAGCTACAGCCGGGTGTGGGCGCCGCGCATCTCGCGCGGCACGGTGAAGTCGATCTGCCGAGCCGCGTTCGACACCGCGATCACCATCCCGTTGCCGAAGGCGCCGTCCCGGTCGTAGAGCGTGGTGGTGCTGACCGCGATTCCGTCCGCGCCGACCTGGCTGTCGGCCTCGATCCCGATCTCGGCGCCCACCGGCAGCCGGGCCAGGCCCAGGCTCAGGTCGGCGTTGATGAAGCCGATACCCTCGCTGCCCCAGTTGGTCAGCAGGCTGGTCGACTCGGCCGCCGCCGCCGCGCGGATCAGTGGGGTCGCGGGCTCGCCGGCGACCGCGGCGATATGGCGCGCCCAGAGCCGCTTGCGGCTGGCGTTCTGGTGGTCGGCGATGCTGCGGGTCCATCCGGCGGCGTCACTGCCGTACCAGGGGCGCTCGGTCGGGGCGGCCGCATCGGCCTCCGGCGGTGGGCTCGGCCGGTAGGGGCGCTGCCAGATCTCGCCGACCGGATGGGCGGACCGGCGCAGGAAGACACCGGTGGCCCGGGCGACGACGCCGCCGAGTTGGTGGACCGTCACGTCGACCACCCGGATGCGATTGCCGTCGCGGACGACCTCGGTGCGGGTCTCGAGCGGCTCCGCGCGCACGGCGCGGAAGAGGTCGACGGTCACCCGGGCGGGTACGAAGACCGCCGGCTCCGCATCGCCGGCAGGGTCGCCCGTCGGGTCTGTGCCGGGCATGTCGAGGACAACGGGCATGTCGAGGACAAGGTGGGGGTCGAGGGCGCGGCCGACCACCGCGCAGACCGCGGCGCCGTGGACGTCGCGGGGAGACCAGGCGCTCAGCGCCGGCGGCAACGGGACGAGTCGATCGCCGTCCCGTTCGTAGTAGGCCGGTGTTCCGGATGTCACGGTCATCTCGACGCTCCTGTCCGCCCGCTCGTTCGGCGCTGGACGTTACCGGCACCGACGGTCGGCCGGCAGCGATCGGCGGTTCGCGCGGCCGCCCCGCCGTGGCAGGCGCCCATACGATGGAGGAATGTCCGCTTCGCAGCCACCGGTTCGCGCTGCCCGCCGCCGAATCCCTCGACCATTGATCGGGGTGGCGGTGGTGCTGGCGCTCGCCGTTGTCGCCGGCGGTTTGTTGGTACCTCGATTGGTGCCGGAACGGTACGTCCCGTGGAATACCGTCGCCTTTCCGGAGGTCGATCGCAGCGCTCTGACGCCGTTGCAGGGCCGCGTCCTCGACGAGCTCGAGCAGCAGTATCGGGACCCGCAATCGGGGCCGTTCTATTCGGAGGGTGTCACCCAGGCCTGGTGTGCCAACTTCGTCAGTTGGATCATGTCCCGCGCCGGCGCGCCCTACGTCAACCCGAACTCCGGGCATTGGCGCATCCCCGGCGTCTGGACGCTGCACGACTACTTCGTCGGAGAGCAGCGCTTCGTCCCGGCCGACACCGGGTACGTGCCGCGCACCGGCGACGTCGTCCTCTACATCTCACCGTTCGGCAGCGAGCACACCAATATGGTCGTGTCCGCGGATCCGCAGACGGGCACCGCGATCACCCTCGGCGGCAACGAGACGGGGGCGGTCCGGCTGCATCGGCTGCGCTGGGAGGACGACGGGGCGGTCATCGGCTTCGGGCAGCTGCCGGAGGGCCCCGCGATCGCCGGATGATCGCCGGGCCCGATCCACAATGCCGGAGTTTCGGCCGGGCGTCGGAGTAGAGTCCGGCGGTGAGGCGGGTACCGGGGGAGGGAGCGCGGAGCACCGTGGTCACCAAGCAGGTCGCCAAGCAGACGGTCGCCGGGCAGACCGAGGCGACGTCGACACCCGAGCGCAGCAAGCGTCGGGCGCACAAGTTCGAGGTGCGCCGCGAGGAGTTGGCCGATGTCGCCCTCGCCACGCTGGCCGAGCGCGGGTATGCGCAGACCAGCCTCCGCGATATCGCCGAGAACTCCGACTTCACCCACGGCGTGCTGCACTACTACTTCCACGACAAGTCCGAGCTGATCACCTACTGCGTGCGGCGGTACAAGCAGCGCTGCGTGATGCGGTACGAGGGCGCGGTCCTGCCGAGCGCCACCGTCGAGGACTTGCGGCGTACCTTCGCCGATGCGATGGTCTCCACCCTGATCGACGACGCCCACATGCAGCGGCTCTGGTACGACCTGCGCAGTCAGGCGATGTTCGAGCGGTCGCTCGCGGCCGACGTGGCGGAGTTGGACGCCGGGATCGGCGATCTGATGCTGCGGATCGTGACGCGCTATGCGGCGCTCTCGCAGCGACGACTGGTCGTCGAACCCGAGCTGTTGTACGCCCTGCTCGACGGGTTGTTCCAGCACACCCTCATCCGGCAGTTGCGCGGCGACGAGCCGGCGGCCGATCTGCGTCGGGGATTGGACTTCCTGCTCGATACGGTCACCTCGCCCGCATCCGGATAATCTCAGCATTCTCACAGAATTCCGGCATATCGCGTCGGAATTGTCGTCGTATTCCGGGTCGGCCCGTTCGATTCTGTTGAAAGTCCGTGAATTCTGTAACGATGCGGCTCGCATTGCCGACAAACCCTATGGCGGAACCGGTAGGCGCAGGTCAGGCCGGGTACTACCGGTCGTCGCACGATCGATGGACAGACCCGTGTCGGCGGGATTGGTCCGTGTAACGAACCTCTATTCGCATACGACAGACCCACCGGTGAATGCGTCGGGGTAATCGCGGCGTCAGGCGCGACCCGGAACATCGAGGAGTCTGTACATGGATTTTCAGGAATCGACGTCGGTGGACACACCGCCCGCCGAGCGGCGGCGGTGGTGGCGGCGCTCCGACGGCAAGCGGGTGGTGGCCATCGGAGCGATCGGCGTGCTGGCGGTGGTCGGCAGCGCATTGGCGATCAACCCGTCGTTGCCCTCGACGATCGGCACCGCGCTGACCGCGACCGGTGACACGATGCCGTGCTACGACATGGTCAGCATCTCGATCGCCGGACGCAACGACGTCGCCGGTGCCGACAAGCCCCGCCTGATCGACGCCAACGGCAACCCGATGCCCGCGGTCGATTCCTCGAACTACAGCAGCCGCTGGCTCGACCCGGTGGTCAACCAGCCGAAGGGCGCGGTCGATCCGGACTCCTATGCGGCGATCTACATCGACTACCCGGCGAACATGTCCTCCTACGAGGACGCGGTCGACACCGGCGTGACGAACACCAAGTCGGTGATCAACTCGATCCGACAGAACTGCCCCAACACCCAGTTCGCCATCGTCGGCTACAGCGAGGGCGCGGATGTCGCCCGCCGGGTCGCCATGGACGTGGGGAACCAGGAAGCCGGCTCGGACGGCTCCTACGACATCGTCGATCCGAACAACGTCGTCGGCGTCGTGGTCTTCGCCGACGCCGGCCGCGCGCCGGGCGAGGGCGCCTTCCCCGGCTCGAGCAGCGCGACCCACCCCGACGGTTACACCACCGACTACCGCACGGGCGCGGTCTCGGCGTCCGGTGGCGGTGCCATGCCGGACACCGGCGGCAGCTTCGGCGCCCTCGACGGCAAGGTGGCCTCCTTCTGCGTCCAGGGCGATCTGACCTGCGACGCGCCGGAGAGCATCGCGCTGCTGCAGCTGGCGGTCAACGTCGGTCGACAGATGGACGTCGACGCCTACGAGCGCGACGGGCTGACCGTGCCGACGGCGCTCGACATGGCCGGCGTGATCGGCCACATCTCGATGCTGGCCTTCGCGGAGATCGGTTCCCAGGAGAACTGGATGGCGAGCGATCAGACCTTCCTCGACGTCCTGGTCAAGGTGTCCGCGCCGGACTACCAGCCGGCGATGCCGCTCGAGGACGTGCAGCCGGTGGCGATCGCGTTCAACCAGCTGCAGAACATCAGCTACCTGCCCAAGAAGGTGCGCGACGAGGTCGTCGGCTTCGTGGCCGACAACCAGAACACGATCCCGGTCGCGATGAGCGACCCCTACGGCCAGACCCTGGGACCGGACGGCAAGCACTTCGACTACTGGTCGGACGCCGATCCGGCGAACGGTCAGCCGGTCAGCTCGGGGCAGTACGCGGCGGACTGGCTCACCCAGCTCGCCCGCGAAGCGGACAACCGGGATACCCGCACCCTCGCGGCGGCGAGCGCACGGACGGCGGCGGCGTCCTCGGCGGCGTCGACCACCACGACCACCTCCACCGGCTCGACCACGAGCGGGACCACCACCGGTGGCACGACGTCGAGTGAGGCGGCGTCCGGTTCGACGACTCCGGGCGCATCGAGCAGCTCCGCCGCGTCCTCGTCGGCCGGCTCGAGCTCGTCCACCCCGGCCGGTACCCCCGCGCCGGCCGTTACCCCCGCACCCACCGCGGCCCTCGAGCAGCAGGCGGCCGCCCCGGTCGAGACCCCGTCGGTCGCGTCGACCCCGACCGGTGAGGCGACGACCGCGTCGAGCACCGCGCCGGACGGATCGGTGCCCCCGACGCTGCCGACCCTGACGACCACCACCCCGGTGCCGATCCCGTAACGGAACGGTCCGGATCTCCACCACGACACAGGGCCGCGCCACCGATATCGGTGGCGCGGCCCTGTGCCTTGTCGTGTGGCGTGCGCCCATCCTCCTCAGGGCGTGGCCGAGGAGATTATCGTCTCGGCGCTGCGCTGAGGAAGACCCACGCACAGGTTCCCGGCCGCGGGGACCGATCGGCAGGTGCGCGCGGGTCAGACGGTCGAGTCGGGGAAGGCGATCACCGACAGGAAACGGATCGGGAGCTCGACCAGGTCCGCCGGACCGTGCGCGCCCTCGCCGTCCATCTGCAACGAGTCACCCGGGTGCAGGCGGAATACCGACCGGCTGTGCTGGTAGTCCATGATGCCGTCGAGCATGTAGATGAACTCGGTACCCGGATGCTGGAACATCGGATAGGTCTCGCTGCGCTCCGAGAGGGTGACCTCGAGGCATTCGAGGCGCTTGTGCTCGCCCCGCAGCGAGCCCAGCATCTGGTACTCGTGTCCCTCCTTGGTGCCCTCGCGGGCGATGCGCGCCCCCTGCCCGGCCTTGACGAACGACGCCGGTCGCTCGCCCTCCGCCCCGCCGAACAGCGACGTCACCGGCACGTCGAGCCCGCGGGCGAGCAGCGACAGCGTGCTGAGGCTGCAGGAGGTCTGGGCGTTCTCGATCTTGGAGAGCATCGCCTTGGAGATGCCGACCCGCGCTGCCATATCCCCGACCGACAGGCCCATCTGATGCCGGAGCCGTCGAACATTCCGGGCGATCGCCGTCTCGAGCTCGAGCTCCTCGACCGGGTCACGGGGATCGCGGAACCGGGCGGTTCCGGATTGGTTGCGCAGCAGCGGGGTCTCGTCGGGCACCTGACGTACTGTACGGGCACTGTCCACTATGGGGAAACGCTGACCCCGGTGGTTACCGCATCTCGCCGGCGCCGACGTACGGAAAAGCCGTGGTCAGCGGATCGTTCTCGGCGAACCGCTCGAAGCGGAAGTCCCGCTCCGGGATACGCGGATCGCGGGAGCGCCCCTCGACGACCAGGTCGGCGATCAGGCGTCCGACCGCGGGCGAGATCTTGAACCCGTGCCCGGAGAAGCCGGCCGCGAGCACCAGCCCGTCGAGCGGCATCCGCGAGATGATCGGATTCCAGTCGGGCGTCACGTCGTAGCAGCCGGCGTAACCCCCGCTGATCGCCGCCTCGGTCAGATCCGGGAATCGGGTGCCGATCTTGTCGACCGCGATATCCCGAATCGTCTCGGTCAGCCGGTTGGAGTAGCCGTCCGGATCCGCGTCCTCGATCTGCTGCAGATCGCTGTTGCCGAACAGGATGTCCCCACCGACCTCCGGGCGCACGTACTGCAGCGACACCAGATCGGAGAAGACCGGTACCGGGCCGAGGTCGGCGCCCGGGGCGACCATGACGATCTCCTCGCGGTGGACCCGGATCGGGATGTCGAATCCGAACGGCGCCAGGAACCCTCGCGTCCACGCGCCGGTCGCGACGACCACGGTGTTCGCGGAGATCGTCGAGCCGTCCGCGAGCCGCACCCCGGTCACCCGGTCGCCCTCGACCAGCAGATCGACGACCGGGGATTGCTGGCGCAGCCGCACCCCGGCGGCGCGGGCCCCACCGGCGAAGGCCTGGGCGGTCATATAGGCGTCGCCGTAGCCGCCGCGCTTCTCGTAGGCGAAGGCGGCGAAGTCGGACAGGTCCGCCTGCGGCCAGAGATCGGCCACCGCGCCGGCGTCGACCTCCTCGGTCAGCACACCGACCGCCTGCTGGGCGGCGAGGCTGGCGCGGAACGGTTCGACATTCGGCGACCCGACCCCGACGACGTAGCCGATCTGCCGAAAGCCGATGTCCGCGCCGAAGATCTCCTCGGCGTTCTCGAAGGTGTCCAGGCTGTCGGTGGCCATCGCGGCCAGGGACGGTACGCCGTAGTGGCACCGCACGATGCCGCTCGACTTCGCGGTCATGCCGGATCCGACGGTGCCGCGTTCGACGATGACCACATCGGTGATGCCCAACTGCGACAGCGCATAGGCCGCGGAACTGCCCTCGAGGCCACCGCCGACGATGACGACGTCGGCGGTCTCGGTGCTCACCAGCCCGCCCCGGGCCGGCCCGGGACCCAGTCGGTTCCGGCGAGCGGGACACGGGCCATCGCGGCGGCCTCGATGGTCAGGGCCACCAGATCCTCCGGCTCGAGGTGGGTGACGTGCGCCTTGCCGCAGGCGCGGGCGATCGTCTGCGCCTCCATCGTCAGCACCCGCAGGAAGTTCGCCACCCGCCGACCGGCGGCGACCGGGTCGAGCCGCTTCGCCAGCTCGGGATCCTGGGTGGAGATGCCCGCCGGGTCGCGCCCGTCCTGGTAGTCGTCGTAGTACCCGGCGGCCGAGCCGATCTTGCGGTATTCCTCGTCGAGGCGGGGATCGTTGTCGCCCAGGGCGATCAGGGCGGCGGTGCCGATCGACACCGCGTCCGCGCCGAGGGCGAGGGCCTTGGCGACGTCCGCGCCGTGCCGGATACCTCCGGAGACGATCAGCTGGACGCCGTCCTTGCCCGCCCGGTGTACACCGAGTTCCCGAAGCGCTTGCGCCGCCTGGGGAATCGCCGCCAGGGTGGGGATGCCGACGTGTTCGATGAAGACGTCCTGGGTGGCGGCGGTACCGCCCTGCATCCCGTCGACCACCACGACATCCGCGCCGGCGTGGACGGCGAGCTTGACGTCGTAGTAGGTGCGCGAGGCTCCGACCTTGACGTAGATGGGCTTCTCCCAGTCGGTGATCTCACGCAGCTCGTTGATCTTGATGGTGAGGTCGTCCGGGCCGGTCCAGTCGGGATGGCGGCAGGCGCTGCGCTGGTCGATACCCTCGGGCAAGGTGCGCATTCCGGCGACCCGCTCGCTGATCTTCTGGCCGAGCAGCATGCCGCCGCCACCGGGCTTGGCACCCTGGCCCAGCACGATCTCGATCGCGTCCGCGGCCCGCAGGTCGTCGGGGTTCATCCCGTAGCGGCTCGGCAGGTACTGGTAGACCAGGTGCTTGGACTGGCCCCGCTCCTCGGGCGTCATGCCGCCGTCACCGGTGGTCGTCGACGTGCCGACCTCGGAGGCGCCGCGGCCGAGGGCTTCCTTCGCCTGGCCGGACAGCGCGCCGAAGCTCATCCCGGCGATCGTCACCGGGATATCGAGGTGCAGCGGGAAGCGGGCATTGCGGGTGCCCAATTCCACGTCGGTACCGCAGGTTTCGCGGTAGCCCTCCAGCGGGTAGCGCGACATGCTGGCACCGAGGAAGAGCAGATCGTCGAAGTGGGGGAGCGCCCGCTTGGCGCCGCCGCCACGAATGTCGTAGATGCCGGTGGTCGCGGCCCGCTGGATCGCGTGCACGGTCGCCGGATCGAAGGTTGCCGAGGGGCGCAGCCCGCGGTGCGCGAGATCGTCGTTCATGGTCGCTCCTGCATGGATGTCGGGTGGGCGTCGACGCGGTCCGGCCCGGCGGGTGCCCGGGCCGGACGGGCCGTCAGTAGGTGTTGTCCGAGTGGAAGTGGTACAGCGTGCGCGCCGAGCCGTACCGCGTATAGGCCGACAGGTCGTCGTCCTCGAAGCCGGCCGCCTTGAGCAGGTGGGCCAGCTCCTCGCGGTGCTCCTCGCGCATCGGCTTGGCGATGCAGTCCGCCCCGAGGGAGGCGACCGAACCGCGCACGTAGAGGCGGGCCTCGTAGATCGAGTCGCCCAGTGCCTCACCGGCATCGCCGCGCACCACCAGTCGACCGGCCTGCGCCATGAAGGCGCTCATGTGGCCGACCGACCCGCCGACGACGATGTCGACACCCTTCATCGAGATCCCGCACCGCGCCGAGGCGTCGCCCTCGATCACCAGCAACCCACCGTGTGCGGTGGCACCGGCGGACTGGGAGGCGTTGCCCTTCACGGTGACCGAGCCGCTCATCATGTTCTCGCCGACGCCGACACCGGCGTTGCCGGTGATCACGACATCGGCGGCCTTGTTCATCCCGGCCGCGTAGTAGCCGACGTGTCCGGCGATCTCCACCCGACGGGGGGAGTCGAGACCGACCGCCAGCGCGTGGGCGCCGCGCGGATTGCGGATCGTGACTGCATCGGTTTCGGCCAATGGGGCGAGATCGTCGGTCGGTCGGCCGTGCAGCCAGGTGTTGATCGAGCGCAGCGGGGTGACGGCCAGGTCGACCTCGCGCACCGCTCCGGCGACCTCCGTCAGCGGGTCCGTGCTCAGCGCGTCCATACGTAGATCCTTTCGGGCTCGGGCTCGTAGATACGGGCGGTGTCGATTCCGGGAAGCCCCACCAGGGCGCGGTACTCGGAGGCCATCGCCACCCAGTCGTCGGTCTCGGCGATCACCGCGGGCTTGCAGGCGATCGCGTCGCGGACCACCGCGAAGGAGGAGGCGTTCGAGACCAGCAGCGTGTAGAAGCCGTCGAACGATGCGCACAGTTCCTTGAGCGCGACCTCGACGTCGGCGCCGGCGGCGAGCCGGTCGGCGACGAAGCGGGCACCGACCTCGGTGTCGTTCTCGGAGTCGAATTCCGCGCCGCGGGCGAGCAGATCGCGGCGGATCGTCGCGTGGTTGGAGAACGATCCGTTGTGCACGAGGCACTGGTCGGGGCCGACCGCGTAGGGATGGCAGCCGCCGGCGGTGACCGCCGACTCGGTGGCCATCCGGGTATGTCCGACCCCCTGCCAGCCCTGCGCCGACGGCAGGTCGTAGGCATCGGCCAGGACGCGGGGATGCCCGACGCCCTTGAGCACCGCGACCGACTCGCCGAATCCGGCGATCAGTGCGTCCGGGTAGGTTTCCAGAACCGCGGCGCGCAGGGCGGCCACGGTGGCCGCGGCGTCGTCGCCGATCGGGGTATGAGCGACCAGGGTCGGCCCGGCGTCGACGACCGTCACCTCGGCGCCCAGCAGCGCGGTCAGCGTGGCGGCGACCTCGGCGGCGGGGGCCGGCGCGACGATCGACGTCGACGCCGGATCGGGCACGAAGGATACGGTGACCGTTCCCGCCGGCGACCAGCGCGGATCACCGTAGACCGCGACGCCCGCGGAATCGGGCCCCCGGTCCTGCATTTCGACCAGCATGCCGGTCAACAGCTCACCGAGCCGCGGGTGAAGATCAGGGTTGCGCAGGTGCAACCCGACGATTCCGCACATGAGATTCCTTTCCCGAAGAGGTGCGTTCCGAAGGGATGGGCAGGGCGATCAGTACGCGGTCAGGTACCGGTCGAGCTCCCAGGAGCCGACCGTCGAGTGCCAGGAGAAGAACTCCTCGCGCTTGATCCGGCTGAAGTAGTCGGCCACCGACTTGGTCTCCTCCGGCTCGACCGTCGCCGCGTCGAGGGCGCCGCGGATGACCGGGTCGGCGTCGAGGGCGTCGACCGCGTGCAGCAGGGTCTGCGGCAGCGCGGCGCGCGAGGTGCCGTTGTCACCGCCGACCGTGCCGGGATCGAGCGAGCGGGTGATCCCGTCGAGGCCGGCCGCGACCGAGGCGGCGATCGCCAGGTAGGGGTTGGCCGACCCGTCGCCGCCGCGCAGCTCGATGCGGTGGCCGTCGGGGATGCGGATGAAGTGGGTCCGGTCGTTGCCGCCGTAGGTGGGGAAGCGCGGCGCCCAGGAGGCGCCGGAGGTCGTGCTGACCGCACCGGTGCGCTTGTAGGAGTTCACCGACGGTCCGAGGATCGCCTGCAGGGCTCCGGCGTGCTCGAGGATGCCGGCGGTGAACTCGTAGGCCACCTCGGACAGTCCCAGTCCGCGCTCGTCGGCGGCGTCGGGGAAGGCCGAAGCGCCGTCGCGCCACAGCGACAGGTGCAGGTGCAGCCCGGATCCGGTCCGATCGGCGAAGGGCTTGGGCATGAAGGTCGCGATCATGTCGCGTTCCTCGGCGATCATCGACAGCAGGTAGCGCAGCGTGATCACCCGGTCGGCGGTGGTCATCGCGTCGGCGTAGGCGAAGTTCTGCTCGAACTGGCCGTTGCCGTCCTCGTGGTCGTTGGCGTAGTTCTCCCAGCCGAGCGTGTTCATCGCCCGCGAGACCGCGGCGAGGTGCTCGTACATGCGGGTGA
The DNA here is from genome assembly GCF_001552615.1 of Millisia brevis NBRC 105863. Lineage (GTDB taxonomy): Bacteria > Actinomycetota > Actinomycetes > Mycobacteriales > Mycobacteriaceae > Millisia > Millisia brevis. The sequence continues at coordinate 237,867 of NZ_BCRN01000006.1, read as the reverse complement.
CGCCGCGGGCGTCGTAACAGGGCTGGGCGGCGTTGTCGCCGGGATCGGCGGTGACCAGCTTCCCACTGGCATCCCGGCGCACCAGGAAGTACTCGACCTCGGCGCCGGCGTAGGCCTCGAGGCCCTGCTCGGTCCGCAGACGATCGAGGACATTGCGCAGGATCACGCGCGGCGCGTACGGCCACGGCGTGCCGTTGACGTGGGGATCGCAGTGCACGATCGCCAGGCCCTCCCGCACGAAGGGGATCGGAGTGAACGACGACGGATCCGGCAGGGCGATCAGATCGGGATCCTTCGGTTCCTGGCCCATCGCGCCGACGGCATAGCCGGCGAAGCCGACACCATCGTTCTGCAATTCCTCGACCGCCTCGACCGGCACCAGCTTGGCGCAGGGCTTGCCGTTGAGATCGACGAAGAGCGCGAGGATGAAGGTGGTCCCGGAAGCATGGGCCAGCGCGGCGAGGTCATCGGGGCGGGCCACGGCGGTGGGGTCGGCGTCGACCCGACCGTTCGTGGTGCTGTCGGCGGTCACTCGGGTCATCGGTATCGCCTTCCGTGGTTGGTCTGCGGGGGCAGCGCATCGGGTGGACTGCGGGGCAGTGGATGCCGGTGATCGGGTGTCGACCACCATGTTAACTGATAGGAATCGTTGTCTACGACCAGTAGACCGCTCTCGTGTTTCGGGAGCTTTACGGACGCGTCACGTTCTCCCCGGATCCGGGAAACACGGCCGAACATGAACGACGCCGCCCTGCCGATGGCGGCGGGGCGGCGTCGTGCCGAGATGTGGGAAGAGCCGAAGGGCCGGGCGATCAGTAGGCCTGCGGTTCGCCTTCGACGGCGGGACCGGGCTCCACGGGCTCGTGGGCGAGCATCGCGGCGTAGGCGTGATTCTCGTGACGGGTCATCATCGCCAGGAATCCGATCACGGATGCGATGGCCAGGATGACGAACAGGACGGTCATGAAGCTGCCCGGTCCGAAGGTGTAGACCCAGGTCGCGCCGTCGTACGTGTCGATATGGCTCATGCCGATACCTCCTTGGTTGCCACGGCTCCGTTGCTGGAGACGCCGTTGGAGCTGCCGTTCGAGGAACCGTTCATCGCGGTCACCGGGATGCCCTCGGGGTACGGGGTGGCCGGGACCTCGCTCAGGTCGAGGCCGATCTCCTCGATCTCCGCCGGGATGCGCAACACCTTGAGGCGCTTGAGCAGCAGCGAGAGCAGGTAGCCGGGGATGAAGCCGAGGGCGGCCATCACGACCATGCCGCCGATCTGGCCGAGCGGGTTGATATCCGGGGGAGTGCCGAAGCCCTCCAGCTCGACGTTCGGGATACCCCACAGCACGAATCCGGAGACGACCAGACCGTAGATCGCGCAGCCGCCGTGGACGGCCACCGCGCCGACCACGTCGTCGAGCTGGAAGCGCTCGAGCAGCTTGCCGATGAACGGAACGATGAAGCCGCCGACGAGCGCGATGATGAAGGTGACCGCCGGGTGGTACAGGTCCATACCGGGGGCGACGGAGATGACGCCGGCCAGGCCGCCGGAGATCGTCCAGAACGGCTCACCGCGCGAGCTCATGTACGAGCCGATGATGCCGCCGGCCAGACCCATCAGGGTGCTGAAGGCGACCGCGGAGAGCGAGGTGGGCGAGCCGAAGATCGTGAAGTAGCCGGTGTTGGTGTAGACGACGCAGCCCATCAGGAAGCCGAAGAAGCCCACGAAGATCAGCATCAGGCCGAGCATGGTCAGCGGCAGGTTGTGCGGGCGGATGGTGACCGCCTTGCCGTTGACGAAGCGTCCGATGCGCGGCCCGAGGTTGATCAGCACGCCGAGGGTGAAGGCGCCGGCGATCAGGTGCACCGCGCCGGCGGCGCCGAAGTCGTGCCAGCCCCATTCGGTCAACAGCCAGCCCGAGCCGTGCCAGGCCCAGGAGGCGCCGATGATCCACACGACCGCGCCGAGCACGGTCGACAGGATCAGGAAGGCGCTGGTGCGGATACGTTCCAGAACCGCGCCGGACATGATCGAGCCGGTGGTCGCGGCGAACAGGGCGAAGGCGGCCCAGAAGATGCCGGTGACCGAGGTGATGTTCGGTCCCATGTCCTCGCTCCACGGCAGGGCCGCGGTCGCGGGGTCGATCGCATCGACGGGGAAGCGGTAGAAGGCGTTGTAGAACCACCACCCGACAAAGAAGAAGGCGGCGATCGTGACCGCGAAGGTCAGCAGGTTCTTCATCGCCGTCGCCAGCACGTTCTTCGAGCGCGATGCGCCCATCTCGTAGGCGAGGAAGCCGGCGTGAATCAAGATCATCAGAGCGGTGGAGACCCAGTAGAAGAAGTCGGTCAGGACCGACTCCATGGCCACCAGGGCGTCGTCGGGTGTCACTAATGCCTCCAGGACGAGAATGCGATCGACACGATCGCCTACAGGGACACGGTGATCACCAACGGTGCTGATCGCCGGAGAAAGAAATGATCAAGAGAATGGACTTTGTCTACTGGGATGAAAACGGACGACGGTTTCGTGATGAGACCGGAACGGTTACACCGTCGTTGCGCGACCGGACATTTCGGCCCGAAGAGTCCGACAAGTCAGGCGCCGGGCGCCGCTCTGAGCCATTCGGCTGCTCGTCCGCGAAACTTGATGATCCCTTTGTAGTCGGCCATATCCTCCGGCAACTCCTCCAAAATATCGGCCGTTCGGTTTTTCCACGGTTCGATCCGGGCGAGATCGGCGAAGGGCAACATGTACGTCCGGATGAGGAACATGATCGCGCCGGACTCCGCCAGGCGGATCAGATGCTGGACCTCGACGCGCAAATGCACCAGACGCCCGAAGGTTTCGTCGTCGACGGTCTGGATCATCTCCCGGTCGGGTCCCCATTCGTGGTAGACCTCGGTCGACACGTCCAGGCGCCGCCCGACCGTCAGCGTCCAGTTGGTGCGGCGGTAGCACTGGCCGGGCTGCAGGCGCAGCAGGAATTCGTGGGCCCGGGTGATCACGCCCTCGCTGTGCAGACGCGGTACCGGGCCGTGGATTTCGAGGAAGGTCATGCCGACGTCGAAGCCGAAGGACCAGTCGGCCGCGAAGGTGACCACGCCCGCATCGCCGTAGAGCACCCCGTCGCGCTGATCGAGCAGCACGATATCCTCCTGCACCTGGCTGGTGATCCAGGCGAGAGGTTCGGCGGGCAGGGTGCTCGGATCGCCGAGGGTGAAGGTGTGGTCGATATCGAGAAGGGCGTTGCGCCAGTGGTATCGGGGTCGGGTACCCGACTCGAGCAGGGTCAGCTCGAAGTCCTCCGGATGGGTGGCGGCCAGCTCGCGCATCAGCACGAGCATCGCGTCCCAGGCGGCGACGTCCATATGGGGTAGCAGCGCGTAGCGGCTCGGATCCCGCCGCAGGACCTCCGCCCGCTCGGCCAGTTCGTGGAGGTATTCGGAGTCGACGTCGACCGCCGCCGCGCCCCACTGGCCGGCCGGGGTGGGTACCGCGGCGGGGGCGGGCTCGACATTGGTCGAGTAGCGGTAGATCTCGTTGGGGAACGGGAAGGGGAAACCCCGGACGAGATCCGGGGCGGACCGATAGCCCGCCGCGGCCGCGTCGTGGTCGGTGATCGTCATGGCTTGACCTCCAGATGTGCGCGCCCGTTCGCATCGGGCAGGGCTCGTGAGACGCAGGCCATCAGGCAGGACCCGGACGCCTTGTCCTCCTCGGACAGATACAGATCCCGGTGCAGCGGACCACCGTCGTCGGACGGCACCACCGTCACCCGGCATTCGCCGCAGACGCCCTGTCGGCAGAGATTCGGCACGGCGATCCCGTGGTCCTCGAGCGCCTCGAGCAGGCTGGTACCCGATGCCACCTCGAACGTCGGGCCGTCGGTGACGGTCACCGTGAACGGGTCGCCGGCATCGAGGGCGTCGATGCCGAAGTGTTCCAGATGAATTCGGCTATCCGGCCATCCGGTGTCGACCGCGATGTCGACGACGGTGTCCATGAAGCTCGCCGGCCCGCAGGTGTACACATGGGTACCGATCGGCTGCCCGCTCAGACGCTCGGGCAGCAGTTCCAGGAAGCTCGCGCGGTCGTGCACCACGGTGACGCGGTCACCGCCGAGCCGTGCCACCTCGTCGGCGTGCGCGCCCATGCCGTCCCGATAGAGGTAGATCACCTCGACCTCGTGCCCCCACCGGGCGTGCGAGCGCAGATGGGACAGCAGCGGGGTGATCCCGATCCCGGCGGCGACCAGCACGTGCTTGCGGGCGAAGCGGATCGGGGGGAAGGAGCTGCGCGGCGGCAGGACGGTGACCGGATCGCCCACCGCCAGTTCGTGAATCCACTCCGAGCCGCCCGCACCGCCGTCGGCGGTGGGGCAGCGCAGCACGGAGATCTCGTAGTCGACCGGCTCGCGCGGTTCGCCGGTCAACGAGTAGGCGTTCGCCAGGGTGCGCGCGCGGCCCCTGCCCGCCGGGATCTCGACCACGATGTGGCTGCCGGGGGTGAACGGCGGCAGGGCGCCGCCGTCCGCACGCCGCATGCGCACGTGCCGGATGCCCGGCGCCTCCTCGGAGACGGCCGCGACCACCAGGTCGAGCCGATCGCTTCCGACGCTCATGCCGATACCTCCGGCTGCTCGTAGGGCTGATCCTCGGCGTCGACCATGAAGCCGAGGTGGTGGCCCATGCGACGCGAGATATGCGGGTAGACCACCAGCTCCCGGCCGCAGCCGCTGCACGGCACGGTCGCCTCGATCTCGACGGTCGCCTCGGTCACCGCCCGGCAGTGCACGCACCAGACGCTGCGTTCGGCGACGGAGACCACCCCGAAGCGCAGTTCGTCGTCCGCCAGGCCGGCGGCGATCGCCGCCGCCCGCAGCGCCAGGCAGTCGCGGACCGGGCCGGCCACCGCGACGCGATGGCCCACGGTCGCCGCGCTCAGATCGTCGGTGAGCGCCGCCCGCGCGGCGTCGACGTCCGGGCAGTCGTGTCGGCGGATCTGCGCCCCGGTGTCGGCCAGGTCGGCCACCCAGGCGTCGGCGACGCCCAGCGCGTCGCCGCCCCCGATCGCCAATACGGTATGCGAGCGTCCGCGCCGATCGGCCGCCTCGACCGCGGCGGAGCGGGCCCAGCCGGGCACGCTGGTGTAGTTGGGCTTCACGAGGCGCTCCCGTCGGTCAACCAGGCCATGGCGTCTTGTCGGTAGTCGAGGAAACCCTTGTAGGCGGCCAGATCCTCCGGAAGCTCGAGGACGACGGTGGCGAGCTGATCGCGCCAGGCCGGGATGCGCTTGATCTCCTCGAGGGAGCTCATATGCGTGCGGATGTTGAAGGTGACCGCCCCGGTCATCGGCAGTCGGATGAAGTGTTCGACCTCGATCCGCAATTGCAGCCGGCCCCAATCCTTGTCCCGGACGAGTTCGGCGATGTCGGTACCCCACTCGGGCAGCTCCTCGAGGCTGACGTCGAGCTTGCGCGAGCCCGATGCCGACAACGTCCAGTTCACCCGGCGGTAGACCTGATCGGCCGGCAGATGGGAGAGGAACTGTTCGGCCCGCGCGGTGATCCGTTCGCGGTTCATCCGCGGGACGGGGCTGTGGATCTCGTACATGCTCATGCCGACGTCGAAGGACACCGACCACGCCGCCGCGAAGGTCACCAGCCCCGCGTCGAAGTGCAACTTGCCGTCGCGCTCCTTGACCAGCAGCAGATCGTCGGGGATCTCGCGGCCGAGGAAGGTCATCGGGTCGTAGGGCAGGCTGTCGAGGTCGCCGAGCACGAATGCCTGGTCGGTGCCCAGCGCCCGGTTGCGCCAATGGAATCGGTCGCCGTCCTCCTCCAGCGACATGATCGCCGGATAGGACAGCGACAGATCGCGCAGGTAGTAGAGCAACAGATCCCAGGCCGCCGGCATCATGCCGGGCATCATCTTGAGGCGCTGCGGGTCGGCGTCGAGGATGCGGCGCCGCTCGGCCATGATCGCCCCGTACTCCTCACCGCCGAGGTCGACGATGTGGGCGCCCCACTGCCCGGCGGCGGTCCGGTGCGGGCTGCGCCCGGGCTCGACGTTGACCGAATAACGGAATGCCGACAGATCGTCGGGGAAGGGCCAGGGCAGGCGGGCGGTATGCCCCTGGATCGGGGCCGCTTCGATGGGGGCGGGGACCGCCTCGGTCGCAACGGTTACAGCGGTCACAGGTCGACCTCCAATTCGACGTTCTCGACGCCGCGGGAGACGCAGCACAGCATGCGATCCCCAACGGCGCGCTCGTCTTCGGACAGAACGAAGTCACGGTGCTCGACCTCACCCGACCGGACGGGGATCAGACATTCGCCGCAGACCCCCTGTCGGCACAGATTCGGTACCGCGACCCCGGCTTCGAGCAGGGCGGTCAACAGGCTCACCCCGGGGGCGACGTCCACGCGCGTGCCGGTGGAGAGCACCGTCGCGGTGAAGGGGGCGCCGGGATCGAGCTCCGGTGCGGCGAACCGCTCCAGATGCATGCGGTCGGTGGGCCAGCCTGCGTCCCGACCCACCTGCTGATAGGTCTCGAGCAGACCCGCCGGGCCGCAGGCGTAGGCGTGCGTGCCGAGGGGCTGATCGGCGAACCGCGAGGTCATCAGGTCGAGCATCTCCGACTCGCCGGTGGCGAGATGCACGGTGATGCCCGGGGACCGGCCGAGTTCGGCCAGATCGTCGAGGTGCGCGCCGAATCCCTCGCGGTAGGCGTAGAGCACCTCGGCGGTGCCCGCCCAGCGCCGCAGCGCCCGGGCGTGCGACAGGATCGGGGTGATCCCGATGCCGCCGGCGACCAGCAGGGCGTGACGCTGATCGTGGCGTGGAGCGAAATGCGAACGCGGCCCCTCGATCTCGACGAGGTCGCCGACGCCCAGGGTGTGGACCCATTCCGAGCCACCCCGGCCGCCGTCCTCGGCGCTCTTGCGCAGCACCGAGATTCGATAGTCGCGGGGCAGGACGCCGTCCCCGGTCAGCGAGTAGGCGTTGCGGCTCTGCCGCTCGGTACCCGGATGGGTGGTGACCACGACGTGCGCGCCGGGCTCGTGCGAGGGCAGCGGGCGCCCGGTCGGATCGGTGAAGACCACCTGGCGGATGGTCGGGGTGAGGTCGGTGATCGCCGCCACGGTCAGCATCCGCGCCTCGATACGGTAGATGGGGTGCTGATGCAGCGAGGCGCGCGATTCGGTGGGTGCGCTCACCGGAGATCCCTCGCTTCCGCGTCGGAGGCCAGGAAGCTGCCGCGGGCCGCCGAGTGGTGCTCGTGCACCTCGAGCCGGCGCCCGCACCCCGGGCAGACGGCGCTACCGCCCGGGCTGGTGTGCATGCGATGGGTGGCCCGACAGTGCGCGCAGTACACCGGCAGGTCCACCGTGGGTGCTTCGGCGTCGATGACGAAGCACCGCAACTCGGCTTCACCCGCTCCCCGCGCGCGGGCGATCGCCAGGGTGGTCAGGACGTCGTATTGACCGCCCACCACCATGATGCGCACGCCCACGCGAGCCGCCTGCAGAGCGGTGACGATGTCGGCACGGCCGATGCCTGCCGAGTCATGGCCGGCAGCATCGGATTCGACGCCATCGGCCACGACGAGTCGGGTTGGCGCCCGGTGCTCCGCGGCGGCGACCCAGGAGCGGGCCACCTCCGCGGTCGCCGGGTCGGTCCCGATCGCGATGATCAGGTAGGTCGCCGCGGTGGGATCGACCGGTTCGGGCTCGATCGGCCAGACCGGAAGTCCGGGGGCCGGTTCGGTGGTCGTTTCGACACTCATGACCGCTCACCCTTTCCGAGTGGAGGTGGATCGACGGATCGGCGGAATCCGGTCGGCTCAGAGCGAGTCGCCGTTGCGGTCACCGGTGTAGAAGGCGAGCGCATAGGACGGCGTGGTGAACGCGATGCGCGAACCCTTCGGGAAGAAGATCGCGTCCTTGGCCTTGGCGACGGTCTTCTGGCCGGTGTCGATGTTCTCGAGCAGGAACTCGCCCTCGAGGACGACCTTCATCTCGTCGTAGGTGTACTCGTAGACCAGGGCCGGGTCGGTGTGGCGCAGTTCGAAGAAGCCCGAGCACATGGTGCTGCCGTCCGGATTGACGTAGACGTCGCCGATATATCCGTCGGTGCCGGGGTACTCCGCATCCGGCATCTTGGGCAGGTCCTTCCAGGCCTCGGCGGTCACCCGGAACGGCGTCGGGGTGGCGGCTTCGGTCCCGGGGGTGGTGGGGCTGGTCGTCATGATTCCTCCGATGGCTTACGAGGTGCGAAAACGCTGACGAATTCAGTCCACCAATCGTGCGTTACAGAGGTGTGACATGCGTGTTTATTATCGTGAATCGTTGTTTATCGGTAGTGGACACTCCGGTCGGCCGACACCGGCCGATCCTGCGGAAACGGTCGCGTCGAGCGACCGTCGGGGGCGGGTCCTAGTCGGTCGAATCCTCACCGAAAACGTCGGCGAGGGCACGGATGCGCCGGGCCCGCGCCAGCCGTGGCAGATCGCTGCCGTCGCGGACGTGCTCGCCGTCGATCCCCAGTGTCGCAATGACATCCGTCGCCCACGCGATGTCGTCGCGGGCGGGGCTGAAGGCGCGGTTGATGTCGGGGCATTGGGTGGCGCGCAGCGAGAGCTTGCCGGACAGGCCCATCGTCCGGGCGACCGCGAGATCGGCTGCGAGGACCGAACTGTCGGAGCTCGGCGTCGGTCCGTCGATCGGGCCGGCGCGGTTCGCGGCGCCGGCCGCGACCACCAATCTGCCTCGCGCATAAGCCAATGCGGCGGCGTTCGCGCCGGCACCGGTATCGCGCCGGAAGTCGCCGCTCCCGAAGGCGAGGCGCACCACCGCGTCGGCGGAGGCGGTCTCGAAGGCGAATTCGATACCCCGCGAGGACTCGATCAGCGGGATGATCGGCACACCCGCCCGCAGGCGTTTGGAGGTGTCGTCCACCTGGCTGCCGGATTCGCTCTTGGCCAACATGATTCCGGCCAAGCCGGGCAGACCGTCGAGCGCGGCGAGGTCGTCGGCCCAGTAGGGCGTACTCGTATCGTTGATCCGCACCCAGGCGCGGCCGTGCTCCCCGGCGTCGTCGGCGTCGCCGAGGAAGGCGACAACCGCTTCGCGGGCGGCGGCCTTCGCCGCGGGGACCACCCCGTCCTCGAGGTCGAGCAGGACCGCGTCGGCCGGCCCCTCGACCGCCGGGAGGAACTTCTCGGGTCGAGCCGCGGAGACGAGCAACCACGACCGGGCGTGCGTATAGGGGATCGTCGACGTCATCGGGTCCTCCGCTCCAACTCCGGGATCGCTCGTGCCCTCGACGATAGGGTTCCGAGCCGTCTCCGGTGGCTCAACCGGGCGGTTCGAGGGTGAACATTCGAGGTTCGGTACCGGCCGGGGCTGACCTTCGGGTTACCGCAACCCCGACGGTGGAGGCCATCGCCCCCACCGAAGGAGATCACGTGCCGCAGCAGACCCCCGTGTCCGACCCGACCCCTGTATTCGACCCGACCCCTGTATCCGACCCGGTCATGGATCGCATCACCGCCGCCGTGGCCGCCGGCCGGGACGGCGACCGGGCCGGCGCGCGGGCCGCGCTCGAGCGGGAATGGGAGGCGGTCGCCCGCGCCGACGATGCCCTCCACCGGTTCACCCTCGCGCACTATCTCGCCGACCTGATGGACCACCCGGCCGAGGAACTGGTCTGGGACGTGCGCGCGCTCGATGCGGTCGAGGCGCTCACCGGCGAACGAGCCGCCCGCTATCACCACAGCCTGCGGCCCGCCGGGTTCCGCGCCTCCCTACATCTCAACCTCGCGGACGCGCTGCGCCGCCTCGGCGCCTTCGCCGCGGCCGCCGACCATCTCGACCGCGCCCGGATCGGGCTCGACGACCTCGGGGACGACGCCTACGGCCGGATGATCCGGTCCGCCTGCGTCGGTGTGGGCGAGGCGATCGCACGCCGGTCGACCCAGCCGCGGGAGCGCGCGCCGCACGACTGATCACCCCCTCCGGGAACGTTTCGGCAACCGGTTGGCAACACCTTTCGTCCGGGTTCGGCCGGAGAGTTACATTGTCCTGATGCAGGACACGGACGCGGCGCCGATCGGCAACGGAATCCTTCGGATTCCCGTCCCGATCACCGACAACCCGCTCGGACACACCCTGGTCTACGCCGTGGAATCACCTGGCGGTCTGATCCTCGTCGACGCCGGTTGGGACGACGAGAACGCCTGGGAGGGGTTGACCTCGGGGCTGCGGGCGGTCGGACACTCGATCACCGATGTCGAGGGCGTCGTCTTGACCCACTTCCACCCCGATCACACCGGCCTCTGCGGCCGGATCCGGGAGGAATCCGGGGCCTGGATCGCGATGCACGAGGCCGATATCCCGATGTTCGAGCAGATGGTCGAGCCGCGGGACGAGAACTGGCTGGCCGGGGAGTTGAAGAACCTGGCCCGCGCCGGCGCCTCCGCCAAGGAACTCGCCGCCTTCGAGGCCGCCCCGCACGATCCGCCGACCACCGCGCGGTCCGCCCCCGACCGGGTCCTGGTCGACGGCCAGGAGATCCCGCTGGCGGGCCGTTCCCTGCGCACGGTCTTCACCCCCGGTCACAGCCCCGGTCACGTCTGTTTCCAGCTGGTGGACAACGACATCATGTTCACCGGCGATCACGTCCTGCAGAAGACCACTCCGCACGTCGGCTCCTTCATTTTCCCGCTCGAGAAGCACGACGTCCTGGCCGAATTCATCGAATCCCTGCAGCGCGTCGGGACCTCGACGGGCATTCGCGGGCTCGGCTCACACGGTCTGCCGATCGACTGCGTCGCCGGCCGGGCGGGCGAGGTGATCGAACACCACGAGGAACGGCTGTCGGACATGGTCGACGCCTTCGGCGAGGACCACCTGACGCTCTGGCAGGTCACCAAGCGGATGACCTGGTACAAGCCGTGGAAGGAGATGTCGCCGATGGGCCGGATGCTCGCCCTGTCGGAGGCGTCCGCCCATCTGCGGCATCTGGTCGCCTGCTGCGACGTCGCCCGCGTCGGCGGCAGCGATCCGGCGGTATTCGTCCGCGTCTGCTGACCGGTGACCGGTAGCGGCGGCTACGACAGGTTCGGTCGCGGCTACGGCGTCACCCGACGGCCCGATCCGCGGATCGCTGCGCAGATCGATGCGGCACTGTCCGGGATGCGGTCGGTGGCCAACGTCGGCGCGGGAACCGGTTCGTACGAGCCGATCACCACGCGAATCGCGGTCGACCCGAGCCGGGTGATGACCGCGCAGCGCGCCGCGACGGCCGCGCCCGCCGTGCTCGGGGTGGCCGAGGCGCTCCCGATCGCGGATGCGGCGGTCGACGCCGCCCTCGCCGTCCTGACGATCCACCACTGGCCCGATCTCGAGAGCGGCCTGGCCGAACTGCGGCGCATCGCTCGGCGCCGGGTGGTGATCATGACCTGGGACGCCGACGTCTACGAAACGTTCTGGCTGGTCCGGGACTACGTGCGGGCCGCGGCCCGCACCGACCGCGGCTACGCCGTCCCGCTCGATCGGATTACGACGGCCCTCGGCGGCCGGGTGGAAACGGTCCTGATTCCGCACGACTGCACCGACGGCTTCGGGGCGGCCTATTGGCGACGTCCCGACGCCTACCTCGATCCCGAGGTGCGGGCCGGGATGTCGATGTTCGCGCGCACCGACCCGGGAACGACCGTCGAGGGACTCGACCGGCTGCGCGACGACATCGACAGCGGCCGATGGCGCCGGCGGTATGCCGATCTGCTGGACCTCGACGACTACGACGCCGGCTACCGCCTGGTGGTCGTCGACCTGTGACGGCGCTACCTCTGACGGCGCGACCGGGACCCGCCTCGGTTACCGCCGGCCGGCCTCGACCGGCGCGGACGCGGTGAGCAGCCGATCGACCCGTTCGATCAACCGCTCGCGCAGCGGCTGGGCGCGCTGCGCGAACTCGCGCTGGCAGTGCGCGTAGCGGGCCTTTCCCTCCGGGGTTTCCACCGCCACCGGCTCGTATCCCAGAGCGCTCAGGTCGTAGGGGGACGCGCGCATATCGAGCTCGCGGATATCGCGGGCGAGGTCGAAGCAGTCGGCGATCAGCTCCGAGTCGACCAGGGGCGCGAGCCGGAAGGCGTGCTTGTACAGATCCATCCCCGCGTGCAGGCAGCCCGGCTGTTCGAAGTCCGGCCGATCGTCGCGCTGCGGCTGGAGCAGATTCAACGAGCGGGCCGGCGGGGTGAAGAAGCGGAACGCGTCGTAGTGCGAGCAGGCGATCCGGTGGGTCTCGACCACCCGATCGGTGCCGTCGTGGCCGAGGCGCAGCGGCCACGACGCATGCCGGGTATCCGACGGGTCGAGCCGATAGACCATCGCCCATTCGTGCATCCCGAAGCAGCCGAACTGGGCGGGCCGCTGCAGCGTCGCGATCAGCAGCCGCCGGATATCGGCGAGCAGACCCCGCCGGGCGTCGAGCATGGCGACGGAAACGCGGGCGACACCGCCGTCGACCTCGTATCCCTTGACCTCGGCGTACTCGTCGGCGTCGGCGAGCGCGATCCCGTACCCGGGATGCCACCGACGCAACTGCGCCGGGCGAAACGAGTAATAGGAGAACAGGAAGTCGTCCACGGGGTGGGTCGCCCCGGTCCGGCGGCGCTCCAGGTACGGCTCGATCGCCGGCGCCATCCGGGCCTCGTGCGCCCGCACCGCCGCGCGCCATCGCGCCGCCTCCAGGATCTCGACCTCCACCCCTGCGACGGTACCGGCCCGCCTCGGTCGCTCTATACCCCGGCGAGCACCAGCGGCACGTACAGCTCCGCCGAGGTGAACGAGCCGTGATGGCCCGGCAGCGCCGACTCGTGCGGTTCGGCGGTACGGCGCATGACGGCGGACCGGCCGCGCGCCGCGACGACGACATCGCCGATGCGTGGACGTACCGCGTCGCGGACGGTATCCCCGAACCACCCGGCGGCGATCGCCTCGTCCCGCTCGACCACGAAGGCCAACTCGCCGAGGACCTCCCGCCAGGCCGCGACCACATCGGCGAGAGCACCCTCGGTGGTGTACAGATGGCGCGCCCGCGCCTCGCCGGCGACCGCGTCGAGCCCGGCGGTCAACCGCGGGTCGCCGTCCATGTCGATCGTCCGCTCCGGGTCGGTGCGCACCATGCCGTGATCGGAGACCACCGCGACCAGTCGACCGGCGGGCAGGTCCTCGACCACCGACTCGACCAGGCGGTCGACCTGGCGCAGCTGCATGCGCCAGGGCTGCGATCCCGGCCCGTAGAGATGCCCGATCGTGTCCAGATCGCTGTGGTAGCCGTAGCAGAAACCGCCGTCGGCCAGCGAGCGGCGGACCCCGGCGATCAGATCGCCCGCCGCGTGGACGCCGACGTAGGTGCTGCCGCGCAGCACCGACCGGCTCAGCCCCGACCCGGCGAACCGGGCGTAGTTGATCACGCTGACGTCGATGCCCGCGGCGGCCGCGCGTTCGAAGGTGGTCGGCAGCGGCTGCAACCGCTCGGGCGGCAGTTCGGTACGCAGATCCTCGCCGTCGGGGTGGCGGCACCAGCGCAGCGCGTTGAGCACCCGCGCGTCCTCCGCCGGGCGGAAGGTGTAGCCCACCATGCCGTGTTCACCCGATCGGCGGCCGGTGCCGACCGCGGAGATTCCGGCCGCGGTGGTCGAGGGATAGCCGACCTGGACGCGGCCACGTCGCAGCGCGGTCAGGACCGGGGCGTCGTCGGCGAACTCGTCGAGTTGTTCCGCGCCGAGTCCGTCGATCAGCAGGATGCAGGCGCCGGTGACGTGGTCGGGCACCTCGATGCGCCGTTCGGTATCCGGCACCCCCATCGCCGCCAGGATGCTCGGCACCACGTCGGCGAGGTGTGGATCGTCGGGGAGGCGGGGCAGGTCCGGGAGTGCGGCCGAATCGGTCATAGGGTCAGCTTGCCGGCCGCACCGGCCGCACCGGCCGGGTCCGCAGTCGCGGGATCAGTCGCCGAGCAGGCTCGAGGTCAGGTCGACCCGGCCGTAGCGACCGCGGAAGAAGAGCAGCGGCTCGAGGTCGTTGGCGTGCAGGTGGTGCAGCCGCGCGACGACGATCGTGTGATCGCCGGCGACGTGTTCGGCGTAGAGGTCGGCTTCCATCCAGGCCAAACAGTTGTCGATCACCGGGGCGCCGGACGGCGACGGCGTCCAGTCGATCCCGTCGAACTTGTCGGGCCCGCGGACGGCGAGCCGGCGGCTGACGTCGGCCTGGCCGTCGGAGAGCACGTTGATCGCGAACCGCTCGGCCGGGCGCACCCGCGGCCACGAGGTGCTGGTGAGGGCGACGCAGAAGGCCACCAGCGGGGGATCGAGCGATACCGAGGTGAACGAGTTGGCGGCCAATCCGACCGGCGTCGATCCGTCCTCGCCGACGGCGGTGATCGCCACCACGCCGGTGGCGAAGTGGCCGAGCACGTCGCGCATCGTGCGCGCGTCGACGGCGGGTGCCGCCGCCATCGAACCCTCGAGCGTCGCATCGTCGGATGCCTTCACCATCACCGAAACCCCTTTTCCCGAACCCGACGACCGGTGGCGTCGTCGGATGTGACCTCATCCACGGTAACCGCCGGATGTCTCCGGATCGGGGGTTCGCCGCAGCCTGATCCTGTGGTGGTGGTCTCGGACAAATCCGGCTACCGCCTCGGGCGGGTCGGGCCGGCTCAGACCGGGGGCAGCACGCGCCCGGCAAAATCCAGAGCCAGGTCGATGCCGCCGCGCACGGCGAGGTCGCCGTGCTGGGCGTCGAGCACCCGCAACTCGTACGGGGTGCCCGCCGCGGCGAACTCGCCGATCAGCTTCTCGGTCAGCCACAGCGGGACCGTGCGATCGCCGCTGCCGTGCACGATCAGGATCGGATCGCGGTAGTCGGCGGTCGGAACGGCCAGGTGTTCGCGCAACGCGGTCTCGAACTCGGGGGTGCCGAGCGGTCGGGACAGCAGCTCTCCCGGCGACCGATTGCCGATGATGTCCGGCCACTGCCCGTAGCAGGCGGTCGCCACCCGGTCGACCAGATCCCGACCGACCGGGGAGAGGTAGGAGTTCACGTCGAGCTGCGGATGAGTGGTGCGCACCGAGTTGAGTACCGCCGCGAAATTGCGCCGCGGGAAGAACGGCAGGCTCGGCATCTGCGGCGCGGCGAGCGCGTAGACGCTCTCGACGTTGGACGTCGGGGCGAGCGCGACGATCCCGCGCAGGTCGAGTTCGGGCGCGTACGTCGGCGCGAGGTTGCCGGTGGACAGGGCCGCATGCCCACCCTGCGAGTGGCCGGCGACCATCCATGTGCTCGACAGGACGTCGTATCGGGCCCGGGCCGCGCGGACGGCATCGATCGTGGCGGTCGCCTCGGTCTGCCGGTGCAGATAGGGATGCGGGCCGGGGGAGTCGGGGCTCAGCCCCAGGTAGTCGGGGATCACCACCGCGTAGCCGGCGTCGGAGAAGCGGGCGACGATCGGGGCGTTGCCGTTCGCCAGGCCGGCCGTGCCGAGCAGCCCGCAGTTCTGGCCCATCCCCGAGGTGCCGTGGGTCCAGGCGACGATCGGCAGGGTCGCCACCTCGGCCGCCCCCGCGGGGAGGCGCACCAGCGCCGAAGCGGTGGTCGGCAGGCCATCCGGGCCGCGGGTGCGGTAGACGATTCGCTCGACGCGATCGAGGCCGCCCCACTGCACGGCTTCCCACGACAGGAGCTTTCCCGGTACGTCCGCGTCCGCGGTCTGCGCGTCGACGCTGTCGGTCGGCGGGGTCGGATCGGTGGCGGGGTCGACGGCGCCGACATCGGAGGCGACGGTGAAGGTGGGTTCGGTGACGGCGAGGTCCGTGCCCGCGGTGATCGCGGCACCGGTCAGGACCAGCAGCAGCAACGCGACGGCGGTACCGCGATTGCCGCGCGTCGCCCTACGTGCCCGCATCGTTCCTCCGAGCGGCTTCATCGGAAACGGTCACGTTCCGATTGGATATACGTTCGGTCCCAATCCTGTATACCTTGTGACCGTCCCGTTTATCCCGATGGCCCGCTCCGCCGGACCGACGTGTCGCTCAGCCGCCGTGTGCCTGGTACTCCTTGACCTTCTTACCGCGACGGCGGTAGCCCCAGACGAACCATCCGACGAACAGTGCGATCAGCACACCGAAGATCGCGCCCCACAGGGATGCGGCCCGGAAGCCCGGCGCGTCGACGTCGAGGATCCGCTGCCCGGCGTGCGAGGCGTTGTTGGTGCCGAGCACCACACCGAGGGTCAGCAGGTTGGGGATCGAGACCAGGACGCCGAGGCCGCAGAGCGTCAGCGCCGGGATGTTCTTGAGGCGCCCGCGGCTGAGGAAGGCGAAGCCGATCAGCAGCAGCGGCACCAGGGTGCACAGCAGGCCGATCGTCAGGCCGGTGCCGATACCGCGGCCGAAGGAGCCGCCGACCATCGAGCCGATCCAGCCCGCCCACCAGCGGGGGAGGAAGGCCGCGAGCAGGAAGTAGACGATCACCGCGACGATCGCGGTGATCAGTACCGCGATGCCGCGCTTCATCCAGTGATCGAGGCGATCGCGGAAGGTCGGTTGCGCCGGCCCCTCGGCGAGGCGAGCAGGGTCGACCGGTGCCCCGGGGGTGGTCTCGACCGGGGCGGACGGCCCGGGTGCGATCTCGGCGGCCGGTGCGGCCGGTGGTGTGGACTTCTGCAGCGGTGTCGGTGCGGCGGCCGGTTCGGACGGCCCGCCGGCTACCTGGTCATCGGCCATGGTGCCGAGTCTAAGCGCACCCCGTGGCGCTCGAGCCGCCCGAATCGCCCACCGGTACTACCGTCGCTGATATGTCTGCCGCACCGATACGAGAGCTTCCCGAACGGGCCGAGGTGGTGGTGATCGGCGGTGGTGTCATCGGCACCAGCATCGCCTATCACCTGGCGAGCGCCGGTGTACCGGACGTCGTCCTGCTCGAACGGGACGAGCTGGCGGCCGGGTCGACCAGTCGGGCCGCCGGCGGGGTGCGCGCGACGTTCAGCAATCCCGCCAATATCGCGCTCGGCCTGCGCGGCCTGGAGATCTACTCCCGCTTCGAGGAGCTCTACGGGCAGCCGATCGACTTCCGTCGCGACGGCTACCTCTACCTGCTGTCGGACGCGGACGACGTCGGCGTCTTCACCGAGAGCGTCGCGGTGCAGAACAGCTGTGGGGTACCCAGCCGCATGGTCGACCCGGCCGAGGCGCAGCGGCTCTCCCCGCTGATCGCCACCGACGGGCTGTTGGCCGCCTCCTGGTCGCCCGCGGACGGCAAGGCCACCCCGGAGTCGGTGGTCCAGGGCTACGCGTCGGCGGCCCGGCGGCACGGCGCCCGGATCATCCGGCACTGCGAGGTGACCGACATCGCCAGTTCCGGCGGGACGATCACCGAGGTGCGCACGCCCGACGGCGCCATCCGCACCTCCCGGGTGGTCTGCGCGGCCGGCGCCTGGTCCGCGGCGATCGGCGACATGGTCGGCGTTCCGATTCCCGTACAGCCGGTCCGGCGACAGATCGCCTTCACCGAACCGATCCCGGACCTGCCGCCGGTGTCGCCGTCGTTGACGATCGACTTTCCGTCGACCTTCTACTTCCATCCGGAGGGCGGGGGATTGCTGTTCGGCTGGTCGGACCCGGATGAGCCGGTCGGCTTCAACCGGCGCTTCGACCTCGAGGGGTGGCTGGCCGGGGTCGCCCCGATCGCCGGGGTGCGGGTGCCGATCCTGCTCGAGCAGGGCATCCGGACCGGCTGGGCGGGTCTCTACGAGGTCACCCCGGACGCCAACCAGATCATCGACCGGTCGACCGTCGTCGACGGATTGTTCATCGCCACCGGCTACTCCGGCCACGGCTTCCTGATGGGACCGGCCACCGGGGAGATCGTCCGGGACCTGGTGCTCGACCGCACACCGACCTACGACATCGAGGACTTTCGACTGGGCCGCTTCGATCGGGTGGTCGCCGCCGGCGAGGTCAACATCGTCTGACCGCGCGGCCGGTTCGCGCCGGGTGTCGTGGAAAGCTGGGACGCATGGCCGAACCGATCGACGACTACTTCATCAGCGCGGTACGACAGGTGCAGCGGCCGCCGACGTCGGAGTCGGGGTCCGGGCCCTCCGGTCCGGACGCCTCGATCGTGGCCGGTTCGGACCTGACCGTCGCGGAGGCTCTGAACGTCTTCGACGCCCAACTGGGCAGTCGACACCTCGACCTGGCCGCCCGCGCCCTGCGCGGCGACGGTATCGGCTACTACACGATCGGCTCGTCGGGCCACGAGAGCAATGCCTGGGTCGCCGCGGCGCTGCGGCCCACCGACCCCGCGCTGCTGCACTACCGGTCCGGCGGCTTCTTCCTCGCCCGCGCCGCGCAGGTCGCGTCCGACCGCGACGCGGAACGCGATGTGCTGCTCGGGGTGGTCGCCGCGACCGAGGAACCGATCTCCGGCGGCCGGCACAAGGTCTTCGGCCGGCACGACCTCGCCGTCGTTCCGCAGACCTCGACGATCGCCTCGCATCTGCCGCGGGCGGTCGGTGTCGCGTTCTCGATCGTGCGCGCCGGCAAGCTCGGCGTCGACGGGCCCTGGCCGACCGACGCGATCGCGGTCTGCAGCTTCGGCGACGCCTCGGCGAACCACTCGACCGCCGTCGGCGCGATCAACACCGCGCTGCACAGCGCCTACCAGGGGATGCCGATGCCGATCCTCTTCGTCTGCGAGGACAACGGGATCGGTATCAGCACCCGCACCCCGGACGGCTGGATCGCCGCCGCCTACGGGGCGCGCCCCGGGCTGCACTATGTGACCGCCGACGGCACCGATCCGGTCGCCGTCCACGAGGCCGCGACCGCGGCGGCGCAGTGGGCGCGCACCCGCCGCGCCCCCGCCTTCCTGCACCTGCGCACCGTGCGGCTGATGGGCCACGCCGGCTCCGATGTCGAGTCCGCCTACCGCACCCCGCGCGAGATCGGCGCCGACTACGACCGCGACCCCGTCCTGGCGACCGCCCGCCTGTTGATCGAGTCCGGGGTCTGCGACGCCGACGAGATCGTCGACCGGTACGAGGCGTGCCGCAGTCGGGTGCTCGGCCTGGCCAAGGAGGTCGCCGAATTGCCGCAGCTCGACAGCGCCGACGCGGTGCTCGCCCCCCTGACCGCGGCGCTCGACGACGCGATCGCCGCGTCCGCCGATGCCCACCCCGCCGACAACCCTCCCGGCGATAGCTCCCCGGCCGAACCGTCTACCTTGGCGCAGACGATCAACCGCACCCTCGGCACGATCCTGGCCGACCACCCCGGCGCGATCCTCTTCGGCGAGGATGTCGCGCGCAAGGGCGGCGTCTACGGGGTGACCCGGGGCCTGCAGAAGGCCAACGGGCGGGCCAAGGTCTTCGACACCCTGCTCGACGAGCAGGCGATCCTCGGGCTCGCCCTCGGCGCCGGGGTGTCCGGTCTGCTGCCGATCCCGGAGATCCAGTACCTCGCCTACGTGCACAACGCGCTCGACCAGATCCGCGGCGAGGGTGCGACGCTGCAGTTCTTCTCCGACCGGCGCTACCGCAACCCGGCGATCGTGCGCATCGCCGGGTACGCCTATCAGAAGGGCTTCGGCGGCCACTTCCACAACGACAACTCGGTCGCCGCGCTGATGGACATCCCCGGCGTGATCATCGCCTCGCCGGCCCATCCCGACGACGCCGCCGCGATGCTCACCGCCTGCGCGGACGCGGCCGCCCGCACCGGGGCTTTCTGCATTCAGCTCGAGCCGATCGCGCTCTACCACACCCGTGACCTGCACCGGGAGGGCGACGGTGGCTGGCTGTCCGGCGCCGCCGAGGGGGCGGTCGACGGCACGATCGGCACCGCCCGCACCCACGGCTCGGGCGAGGACCTGGTGCTCGTCACCTTCGCCAACGGTGTGCCGATGAGCCTGCGCGCCGCCGAGCGCCTGCGCGCCGAGCACGGCATCGACGCCCGCGTCGTCGACCTGCGGTGGCTCGCGCCGCTGCCGATCGACGACGTCCTGCGGGAGGCGAACGCGGTCGGGAAGGTACTCGTCGTCGACGAGACCCGACATTCCGGCGGCGTGGGCCAGGCGGTGATCACCGGACTGGTCGAAGCCGACTTCGAGGGGCGAATGGCGCGGATCTCCGCGCGCGACAGCTTCATCCCGCTCGGCGACGCCGCCCTCGAGGTGTTGATCTCCGAGGACGACGTCATCGCGGCGGCCCGGCGGATGGTGCCGGGCCGATGAGACGGTGGCCCGCGCCGAGGATTCCCCGGAGCGGGCCACCGCGTCGATAATCTCCTCGGCAGCGCTGTGCGGAAGATGGTTGCACAGCGCCCAGGGTCAGGTCCGGCTATCCGTGTCGCCGTCCCCGGCGATGGGCTCCGCGGTGATCACCGAGCCGGCCGCGGTGCTCGCCGAGGTACCGGAGATGGGTTCGGCGGTGGTCACGGTGGTCCGCCCGTCGTCGGTGACGTGGACGCCGTCGACCGCCTCGCCGCGGGCGACCATGCCCGCCACATCGGACAGCTTTACCTGCCGCAGGAAGAGCGCCAGGACGAACGCGAGCACCAGGAACGGCAGCAGGTACCAGAACACCGGGGCCAGGGCGTCCGCATAGGCGGCGACGATCCCGTCCCGCACCGCCTCGGGCAGCTGCGCGAGGGTCTGCGGGTCGAGCGTGGCGGTCGCATTGGCGGCCTCCTCCGCGGTGCTGCCCGAGTTGGCGAACACCGAGGTGAGGTTCTCGGACAGCCGGTTGGTGAAGATCGTGCCGAAGATCGCCACGCCGAGCGTCGCGCCGACCTCGCGGAAGTAGTTGTTCGTACTGGTCGCCGTACCGATCTCGGTCGCCGGGACCGCGTTCTGCACCACCAGGACGACCACCTGCATCACCAGGCCGAGCCCGGCGCCGAAGAAGAACAGGTACACCATGATCAGCCAGACCGGGGTTGACGCGGTCAGGGTGGTCATCACCGCCATCACGATCGCGGTCAACAGGGTGCCCATGATCGGGAAGATCTTGTACTTGCCGGTGCGGGTGATCGCCAGACCCGAGGCGACCGCCGTACCGAGCAGGCCGACCATCATCGGCACCATCAACAGACCCGATTCCGCCGCCGACGTACCGGTCGACATCTGCAGGAACGTCGGGATGAAGCTGATCGAGGCGAACATGCCCAGGCCGATCGCCAGGCCGATGGCGGTGGCGTTGACGAAGATCGGGTTGCGGAACAGAGACAGTGGGATCACCGGGTCGGCGACGCGCGATTCGGTGAAGATGAACGCCGCGACCGCGATGATCAGTCCGACACCCCAGGCCCAGGTCGTCGTCGAGCTCCAGCCGTGGCCGGCGTCGCCGCCGAAGTCCGCGAACATGATCAGGCAGGTCGTCGCCGCGGACAGGAACAGCACGCCGAGGATGTCGAGCGGCTTGGTGGCCTTCTTGCTCGGCAGCGTCAGGGTGAACCAGGCGATCGCGAAGGCCGCGATGCCGACCGGGATGTTGATGTAGAACGCCCAATGCCAGGTCAGGTGGTCGACGAAGTAGCCGCCGAGCAGCGGTCCGGCGATCGCCGAGAGACCGAAGATGCCACCGAGCGGGCCGAGGTACTTGCCGCGCTCCGACGCCGGGACGATGTCGGCGATGATCGCCTGCGACAGGATCATCAGCCCGCCGCCACCGGCACCCTGCAGGGCGCGGAAGATCACGAAGGTCCAGAAGTCGTCGGCGAAGGCGCACCCGATCGAGGCGAGGGTGAAGATCGCGATCGCGAAGAGGAAGAGCCGTCGTCGGCCGAGGACGTCACCGAATTTGCCGTAGATCGGCATGACGATCGTCGTCGCCAGCAGGTAGGCCGTGGTGATCCAGGCCTGGTGCTCGACGCCGCCGAGATCGCCGACGATCGTCGGCATCGCCGTGCTGACGATCGTCTGGTCGAGGCTCGACAGCAACATCCCGGCGACCAGCGCGCCGAAGATGATCCAGATGCGGCGCTGGGTGAGGACCAGCGGCTCCGCGGTGGTGGGTGCGGACATGTTCAGTTCCGTTCGGAAGCGGGGGACGTGGAGAAGACGGCGCGGGCGATGTCGAGCCGCTCGCGCAGGAGTTGGGCGTAGGTGACGTCGCTGTCGCCGCCGAGGGTGAGCATCGTGTGACCGGATTGGCGCATCAGGGCCAGGACGAGGTGGACCGCCGTCGCCACGTACGGGTCGTCCGCGGGAACACCCTCGCGGCGGGCGGCCAGTTCGACATCGCGGGCCTCCGCCTCTCGGGCGAACTCGAACATCGAGGCCGTCAACTGGGGCTCGCGCTTGGTGACGCGAATCATCTCGAGGTGCGAGGCGGCGGAGAAGCCGAAGACCGTCCAGCGGGCGATCGCCAGGTCGACCAGGGCTTCGACGAGCGGGCCGGTGGAGGTCAGGAAGGCCTCGATGACGGCGTCGTGTGCCTCGTCCTTGATGCGGATGCCCAGTACCGCGTGTTCCTTCTTCGCGAAGTGGTTGAAGAAGGTGCGCCGCGACACGCCGACGTGCTCGCACAGCTCGTCGACGGTGAAGCCGGCCAGGCCGCGCTCGGCGGTCCACTCCCGCGCCGCGGCGATCAGCAACCCGGCCGTATCCCGGCGGGGGCGCAATCGCAGCAGATCTGCACTATCAGTCACATAGTGCAGAATGGCACTTTCGAACCGATAGTGCAACAACGATGCGGGCGCGGCGGACCCGCGTCGGCGGATGGAGCCCCCGGCGCCGGCGACAAGTGAGGTTAGGATGGGCTAATGCGCTGGGAGAATTTCGTCGGAACTTTTGTCGGCCGCGAACGGGTGGGCACGCATCTGCTGCGCCTGCGATTCGAGATCGGGGACGGCACCGCGGCCGGCTATCTGCCGATCGAGCCGGGCGACGAGTCGATCGCGTTCTATCACTCACCCGACGGCACGCCCTTGCAGGCTCGCACCAGCGACGACCCGGAGGCGACGGACGGCTGGGAAATCACCGACGAGGATCGCGGCATCGGGCACCGCAACTTCACCGTTCGCTCCTACGATCCGGACACCCGCGAGATGGTGGTCGACATCGCCGAACACGGGCACGGTCCGGCGATCGAATGGTTCCGGGCCGCGGAGCCGGGATGGCGGCTGCTGATGGCCGGACCGCGTTCCTGGTACGCACCAACCACAACGGTTCGGCACGTGCTCGCCGGTGATCTCGCGGCATTGCCGGCGCTGGCGCGGATCGTCGAAGGGACCGACCCGGCCACCCGGATCACCGCGATCGTCGAGATCCTCGACCGGCGCGACCTGTCGTATCTGCCCGAGCATCCCAACCTGGAGATCGTCGAGGTGATCGGTTCGGGAAATGGGGTGACCCCGACGCGCCTGTCCGAGGCGTTGACGCATGTCGAGCTGGACGACGACACCTATTGCTGGTTCGCGGGGGAGGCCGCTGATATCCGCGCGGCGAAGAAGCATCTGCGATCGCTGGGCTGGACGCGCGACCGCTACACGATCGTCGGCTACTGGCGGCAGAACGCCGACCAGTGGACCAAGGATTTCGAGGCCAAGCGGCCGGAATTGGTACAGGTATATCAAGACGCGCTGGCCGCCGGGAACAGCGCGCAGGAGGCCGCCGATCTCTACGAGGCGGCGCTGGAGAAGGCCGGGCTCTAGCGGAATCCGCCGGGCGCCGTGGAGTCGGCGCCCGGCAGGTGATCGGCGCGGTGCCGATCAGTCCGCGGTCGGTGCGGCCTCGTAACCCGGTCGCGGGACGTGGTTCATCAGGGTCCGACAGAAGCCGCCGTCGACCTGAATGTCCTGGCCGGTGACGTAGCCGGCCCGATCGCCGGCCAACCACATCGCGGCGTTCGCCAGATCCTGCGGCGTCCCCACCCGGCCGATCGGCACGACGGCGCTGCGCCGTTCGGTCACCCCGGGCTGGGTGTAGAAGCTCTCGGTCAACGGGGTGCGGGTCATACCGGGGGAGAGCACGTTCGAGCGCACCCCGGCCGGACCCCATTCGACCGCCAGGGTCTGGGACAGCATCGACACCGCGGCCTTGCTCGGCGAGTAGGCGCCGGACGAGGACTGCGGATTCGACGCGGAGATCGACGCGATGTGCACGATCGATCCGCTGCCGCGGGCCCGCATATCGGCGCCGAAGGCCCGCGCGCACAACAGATATCCGGTGACGTTGACGTCGAAGACCCGCTGCCAGTCCGCCAGGTCGATCGCGGCCAGCTCACCCGGCAGCATGATCCCGGCGTTGTTGACCAGCACGTCGATCCGGCCGAACCGCTCGAGCGCCTGCTGCGCGGCGGCGTTGACCGCATCGGGATCGGTGATGTCCGCGCCGACGCCGAGGGTCTCGACGCCGAGACCGGCGGCCCGATCGGCCACCTCGACGGCGCCCGCGACGTGCACGTCCAGGGCCACGACGTGCGCACCGCAGGCGGCGAACTCCATGGCGATCGCGGCGCCGATACCGCTGCCGGCGCCGGTGACCACCGCGACCCGGTCCCGCAGGCCCAGCCAGTCGCGACCCGCGCGGGGATCGGTGTCGACGGTGACGGTCTGTTCGATGGTCATGATGCCCTGCTCCTTCGTGCCGCCTCGGTGATCGACGTGACCGCGGCGGGTGATTCGGTGTCGGTGGAGGTATCGCGGACGGACGTGTCTCCGGATGCGCTTGTCCCGGTAGCGATATCCCGCCCGACCAGGTAGCCCAGGACCATGCCCGGGCCGATGTTCGCGCCGTATCCGGGGTAGGCCCCGCCGAAGACGCTGACCGCGGCGGTGCCCACCGCGTGCAGACCCCGGATCGTGGCGCCCGCGGCGTCGAGGACCCGGCCGTCCGCGTCGACGGAGAGGCCGGCGTAGGTGCCCAGATCGCCGACGCCGATGCGCACCGCGTAGTAGGGGCCGGTGTCCAACGGGGCGAGATTGGGGTTCGGCGTGTGCTTCGGATCGCCCTTGAAGTGGTGGAACCACGTCGAGCCGCGGGCGAAGCGCGAGTCGACCCCGCGCTCGGCGTCGGCGTTGAACTCGTCGAGCGTCGTCTGCAAAGCCTCCGCGGGCAGTCCGATCTTTCCGGCCAACTCGGCGACGGTCGGTGCGGCGGTCAGATAGCCGACCCGACGGTAGTACCAGGTGGGCAGCGGCCACGGCTTGGCGTACCCGATCCCGTAGCGGCGCATGGCCTTCCGGTCGGCGATGATGTACCCGTAGGTGCCGTTCTCGTCGGCGTTGTCGGCGATCAGGGCGGTACCGAAGTCGTGGTACGACAGCGACTCGTTCGCGAACCGCTTGCCGTGCCGGTTGACCGCGATCAGGCCCGGCAGCCCGAAGGCCCGCAGATGCGGGAAGACGCGCCGCTTGCCCCGCAGGGTGCGGAAGTGGGTCACCGGGGCCCACGACGCCGGCTGGTGCGGGCGGGTGGTGAAGTCCGCCCCGACCGCCGTGCCGAGGCGATAGCTGTCGCCGTCCTGGCCGACCGTCGGGGTGACGTGGTCGTCCTCGGCGCGGTCGTGGGCGAAGACGCGCCGGCGGACCGCGGGATCGCCGCCGAATCCGCCCGCGGCCAGTACCACTCCGAGCCGAGCCTCGATCACGCCGGGCTTGCTGCCGCCGACCCGGGCACCGATCACCGCGCCGTCGGCGTCGGTCAACAGCTCGGTCACCGGGCTCGACGTCCACATCGGGATGCCCATCCGCCGCGCGGTCGCCACCAGCCCGGTCATCAGGGCGTTGCCATTGGTCCGGGTGAAAGCGCGCCGATGACGCAGCGTCTCGTACCAGGTGCGCAGCAGCGCCCGCGCGACGTAGCCGGTCGCCCGCACCGACCGGTTGACGTCGAGGAAGGTCGACAGTTCCTTGCCGATCTCCGGCATGTAGCCGAAGACGGTGAAGCTGTACAGGTACGGGCGCAGCCGCAGTCGATCCTCACCGAGGATCCGCGCGTCGGCCCGTCGCACGGTCACCGCCCGGCCGCCGCGCCGGGCGCCGGGGGCTTCCATCCGGTAGTCGGGGGCCGCCTCCGGATAGACGAACTCGACGTCGGTGCGCCGTTCGAAGAAGTCCATAGCCTCCGGGACGGTGTCGAGGAAGGTCGCGACCGCCGCGGCGTCGTAGGACTCGCCCGCGAGCGCCCGGATATAGGCTTCGGCGTCGGCGCGGGTGTCGCCGTCCGCGATCCCGGGCGCATTGCCCGGTACCCACAGCCAGCCGCCGGAGATCGCGCTGGTCCCGCCGAGGTATTCGTCCTTCTCGACGACCAGCACGGAATGCCCCTGCGCGCCAGCGGCGATCGCGGCGGCCATACCGGCCGAGCCGGACCCGACCACCAGCACATCGGTGTTGAAGGTCACCATCGGATCACACCTCGCTCGCGAGCCGGCCGAGCATCGGAACCCACTCGGTGGCGGTGACGTCCGCGACGAGTGCGTTGAGCCGGAAGGGGTCGGCGTCGGTGAGCGCCAGGGCGTCCTGCTTCGAGTCGGCCCGCACCAGGATCAGCGCGCCGGGGGTCTCGTCGGCACCCCAGGGCCCCGACATCAGCACCGAGCCGCGGTCGGCCAGCGCCGAGATGTGCTCCTTGTGGCCCGGTCGGTGCTCATTGCGTCCGCTCTCGCTGCCGTCGGCGTAGACATAGGTGATCGCGAATACAGCCATGGTGATGTCCTTCGTGTTCGGAGGGTTGTGACGATCGAAACTCGTGGCGGCCGCAGGTTGAATAGACCGGTGGCACAACGGATGTGAAGAGGTGAAACTCAGACGGCCGAGGCGGCGTGCGTCTGCGCGTGTGCGGCGTGCCTACCGGCGAGGCGCCCGGAGGTGAACGCCCAGCCCAGGTGGTGGCCGTGGCCGAAGAGGGCCAGCCCGCCCTGGCCGGCATTGCCGACGGCGTAGAGGCCGGGGATCGGGGCGCCCGCCCCGTCGAGGACCTCGAGGTCGGTCGAGACGGCGAGCCCGCCGTTGGTCTGCAATAGGTAGGCGCGGATCGGGCCCAACGCGAAGTACGGTCCGACGCGGCAGGTTCCGGCCTCGGCGACCGACGCGGCGAGCCGTTCGGGGGAGACCCCGATCCCGCGGGCGAGCTCGTCGATCGTGGCGGCTTCGGTGAAGACGTCCCGCCGTGAGCGCCGGAAGTCGTCCATATACGCGAACGCGACGCCGGGCGCGGTCGCCACGTAGTGCGGTGCGGCCGAGTACTTCTCGTAGAGCTCCCGGTCACCGATCAGGTAGCCGCCGGTCGCGCCGAGCTCGGCGACCACCAGGTTGATGTTCTCGTCGGTATTCGAGCGCAGCGCGCCGTCCCCGTCGACCAGCAGCGCACCGTCGGTGAAGAGCTGCTCGCGCGGCGACAGGTAGGTGGTGACGAAGCCCATCATCAGCGAACGGATCACCCGATCCGGCAGATGCCGCAGACCCCAGCGGATCGTGCGGGTCAGGGCGCGGCGCGGCGGAACCTTCTGCAGCAGACCGTAGATGCCTTCGGACGGCGGCGGGGCGAGCCGCATACTCGGCACGTCGAAGACCTCGGCGTTCAGGACCCGGGCGCCCAGGTCGATGCCCATCCGCTGGGCGTCGCCCTCGGCGTGCGGGTTGACCGGAAGGAAGCTCGCCACCCGATCGTTGATCCAGCGCGCCTTGAGGTCGGTGCTCGCCGAGAAGTCGCCGGTGGCCAGGATGATGCCGCGGCCGGCGCGGTAGGTGACCGTGCCGCCGTCGACCGCGGCCTCGACGCCGGCGACGCGACCGCCGTCGACGACGACCAGACGCGATACGCCGGTGCGCAGTTCGATGTCGATGCCCAGATCGCGGGCCCGCCGGGCGAGGTGGTGAATGTAGGAGCGGGAGCCGGGCAGGATGTTGTGTAGTCGCGGCGCCGAGTGCGGCGGCTCACCGACCGGGCCGAAGAACTCCATCCCCATCGACCGCAACCAGGCGAGCGTATCGGTGACGTTGTGGGTCAATACCCTTGCCAGGTCTGCGCTTTCGGTGTCGGCCAGCGGTCCGGACAGGACGCGGTAGTCGGCGAGGTGGCTGTCGGCGTCGTCGACAATCCCGATACGCCGCTGATCCGGGGTGCCGGAGGCGGCGATCGAGCCCACCGAGCGTCCGGTGCTGCCGATCAGCTCCTCGCCCTTCTCCAGGACCAGCACCCGGGCGCCGGACTCGGCGGCGGAGACGGCGGCGGCGAGTCCGGAACCCCCACCGCCAACGACGATTACGTCATAGTCGTACTGGGTTTCGATATCCACGGTTCTCCTCCGCTCGGTGCGACTGTTACGTGGATCACTGTGCCCGAGGGTCAGTGTTTGGAACGGCGCTTATTCCGTTGAACGGCAAAGAACCGGGGATCGCTTGCCGGCTGCGCGGAATCCATCAGCGATGCGCTGCCGCCGAGACTGCGGGAGATCCCGCGCGCGGCGGTCATCAACGCCGGGACGTGCCCGACCACCCGTTCGGCATCGGACGGCAGCACGATGGTCAACGCCGCGGCGATCTGCCCGTTCGCGTCGAAGACCGGCGCCGCCGCGCCGATGGCATCGGGAATCGTCATCCGATCGGCGACGAAGTGGCCGCGCGCACGGATGTCGGCGAAGATGGCCCGCAGCTTGGTCGGATCGACAATCGTCCTGGCGGTATAGCGCTCGAGCGGCTGCGCCAGCAGCTCCTCGCGGCGTTCCTCCGCGGAGTAGGCCAACAGCACCAGGCCCGCGGAACAGGCGTGCACCGGGAGCCGACCCGCCACGTGGGTGGCGTTGATGATCGACCCCGGCGTCGAGAGCCGCTCGATGCTGAGCACCTCGTCGCCGTCGAGGACGCCGAGTTGGGTGTGCTGTCGGACCACCGCGTGCAGGTCCTCCATGAACGGCAACGCGACGTCGCGCAGGCGTATGACTCCGGACGCGCGCGCCGACAACTCCCACAGTCGCACCCCGACGTGGATCCCGCGGTCTCCCGTGCGTTCGAGCAACCGGATATCGAGCAGGTCGGTGACCAGTCGATGTGCGGTTGTGACGGGCAGATCGGCGCGGCGGGCGATCTCGGAGATCGTCAGCACCGGCGAGTGCGCGTCGAAGGACTCGAGGATGCGGACCACCCGTTCGATCAGGGATTCACCCGAGGGCGAATGTGCCATGCCACCTGCTCCTAGTCGTGTTCTAGCCGGACCAGAGATATCCGCCGTCGATGTAGATCGTCTGGCCCGTGATGAACAGCGCTCCGGGCGAGAGCAGATGCAGCGCACTTTCGGCCACATCGGCGATCGAACACATCCGACCCAGCGGGACGCGGGAGTTGAAGTCGTCCTCCAGAATCCCGTCGCGGATCATGCCCTGCAGCAGCGGGGTGTCGACCCACGAGGGGCCGAGCGCGTTGACCCGGATCCCGTGTTCGGCCCATTCGGCGGCCAGGGCCCGCGTCAGCCCGACCACACCGGCCTTGGCCGCCGAGTAGGCGACCCGGCCGGGCAGCCCACGCGTCGCGGCGATCGACGCGATGTTGACCACCGCGGCGTTCTCGGCGAGATGCGGGAAGGCGGCCCGGCAGGCGTAGAAGGTGCCGTTGAGGTTGACGTCGACCACCAGCTGCCAGTCGTCCGGGTTCATCGACGCGGCCGGGGCCGGGCGGGTGAGGCCGGCGCTGTTGATCAACCCGGTGATCGGCCCGTAGGTCGCGACGATCCGTTCGAAGGCGGCGGTCAGCTCGGCCGGCCGGGTGACGTCCGCGGCCGCGGCGCTGGCGCCGATCTCGGACGCGACCGTCTCGACGGCGTCGCCGTCTCGGTCGATCAGTCCGACCGCCCAGCCCCGGGCCAGGGCGGCTTCGGCGATGCCGCGCCCCAGCCCGGAGGCTCCACCGGTGATCACCAGGGTGCGATCAGCCACGTCGCACCGGTCCCAGCTCGGCCAGCGGCACTCGGTAGGTCTCGCGGGCGGTGAAGACGGCGATCGCGGAGACCACTCCGCAGACCGCGGCGAAGATCGCGACCGGCACCCAGCCGTTAGGCCCCTCGGAGACCAGCAGGTAGCAGATCGACGGGGCGAAGCCGGCGAGCAGGAAGCCGAACTGGCTGCCGACCGCGAAGCCGGAGTAGCGCACCGGGGCGGCGAACAATTCGGAGAAGTAGGCGGGCCACAGCGCGTTGACGCCGGAGTACGTGAAGCCCAGCAGCAGCGCACCGATCGTGTAGATCAGCGGCAGACTGCCGGTCGAGATGGCCCAGAAGTACGGGAAGATCAGCACCGAGCAGCCCAGCGCCGAGGTGATCCACACCGGTCGGCGGCCGATCCGGTCGGAGAGCATCGCGGCGAGCGGGATCATCATCACCGCCACGACGTTTGCGATCACCGTCACCCACAGGATGTCGGCGCGGTCGATGCCGACCTCCGAGACCGCATAGGTGACACCGAAGATCGTGATCACCGTCTGGAAGATCGCGAAGATCGCCGCGAACATCACCCGGATCACGTCGGACCACTGGGTGCGCATCAGTTCGGCCACCGGCAGCTTCGGGACCTCGCCGTGTTCGACCTCCTCGCGGAAGACCGGTGTCTCGTCGAGGCGCGAGCGCACCACGTAGGCCAGCACGATCACCGCGAAGCTGCTCCAGAACGGGATGCGCCATCCCCAGCTCATCAGGAATTCGTCGGGCATCGCGGCGACCGGGATGAAGACCAGCGTGGCCAGCAGGGTGCCGGCCTGGCAGCCGGACATGGTGAAGGAGGTGAAGAGGCCGCGCTTGCCGACCGGTGAATGCTCGAGCGTCAGGGTGCTGGCGCCCGCCGCCTCACCGCCGGCGGAGAAGCCCTGCCCGAGGCGCAGCACCACCAGCAGCGCCGGGGCCAGCAGGCCGATCTGCTCGTAGGTCGGCAGGAAGCCGATGCCCATACTGCAGACGCCCATCAGCACCAGGGTGAACAGCAGCACCCGCTTGCGACCGATGCGGTCGCCGTAGTGGCCGAGCACCAGGCCGCCGAGTGGCCGCGCCACATAGCCGACACCGAAGGTGGCGAGGGCCGCGACCACACCGACGGTCTGGTTCTCGGCCGGGAAGAAGAGCGTGGGGAAGACCAGCGCCGCCGCCGCGCCGTAGATGACGAAGTCGTAGTACTCGAGCATGCTGCCGAGGAAGGCTGCGGTGGCGGCCTTTCGGCCGGCCGGCCGCGAACCCTCGGGCCCTGTGGCGATGGCCGTACCGGATGTGGTGCCGAGTCGTTCGGGCTCGAGACGTTCGGGCTCGAGACGTTCGGGCAATGGTGGGTCCGCGATGGTCATCCGATCACTCCCTCGTGCGGTGGGCCGACCACTGTGACTCGGCCCTCATGGTGCACAGAGTGTGAGGATCATCATCACTCGCTCGATGTGATCTTGCCAATGAACGGCAAACGGGTCGCCGCACGGTGTCCGGAAGGCGGCGAGCGATGGTCGGACGCCCGGTAGCGTCGGACGGGCCGCGCACAACACCAGGGAGGTTCGGGGTGGGACGCATCCTCGTCGTCGGATCGATCAACCAGGACCTGCGGGCCGGCGTCGAGCGGCTACCCGGTCCCGGCGAGACGGTGATCGGTCGCAGCCTGGATCGCTCCGCCGGCGGCAAGGGCGCCAACCAGGCGGTCGCCGCGGCGGTGGCGGGCGCCGCGGTCGACATGCTCGGCGCGGTCGGCGACGACGATGCCGGCCGCGGCAGCGTTGCGGCGATGGCCGCGCACGGCGTGCGGGTCGAGCACATCGCGGTGGTCGCGGACGAGCCGACCGGTACCGCGATCATCCAGGTAGACGACGGCGGCGAGAACTCGATCGTCGTGATCCCGGGCGCCAATCATGCCGTCTCCGAGGCGGATCTGGGGCCGGTCGACGGTCTGACCGCCGGGGACATCCTGCTGCTGCAGTTGGAGATTCCGTTGCCGGTGGTCGCGGCGGCGGCACGTCGGGCGGCGGCCGCCGGCGCCCGGGTGGTGCTCAACCTCGCCCCGTTCGCCCCGGTCGATGCGGACGTCCTCGCGATTGCCGATCCACTGATCGTCAACGAGCACGAGGCCGCGCAACTGGCCGCCGCCGGGCTCGACGCCCCATCGGTATTGACCACCCTCGGTGCCCGCGGCGCGACCTGGGCCGATCTGTACGTTCCCGCCGAACCGGTCGAGGTCGTCGACTCCACCGGCGCCGGCGATTCGTTCTGCGGCGCCTTGGCCGCCGCGCTCGCGGCCGGCGCCGATCGGCAGGACGCGATGCGGGCGGCGACCGCGGCGGCCGGTCGCACCGTCGGGCATCTCGGCGCGCAGCCGCCGGCCGGCGGATAGCCGCGGCCCGACCGGACAGGGCCGTGACCGAGCGGGGCCGCACCGGGCAACGCCCGACCGGGCAGGTCCGCGACCTAGCGCGGCAGGTCCTGCCAGACCCCGGAGGTGCCGCGGCGGTGCGAGTCGAGCAGGTGGGTGTCGACGATGCCGATCGCCTCCATCAGCGCGAACATCGTCGTCGGCCCGACGAACGCGAATCCCTCCCGGCGCAGCGCCTTTGCCAGCGCCACCGATTCCGCCGAACGGGTGGGAATCTCGGCGATCGTGCGCGGCCGCGGGGTGTCCTTCGGGCGGAACGACCAGACGAGATCGACCAGCCCGCCGCGATCGCGCAGATCGATCGTGGCGCGGGCATTGGTGATCGCCGCGGCGACCTTCGCCCGGTTGCGCACGATGCCGGGATCGGCGAGCAACCGTTCGACGTCGGCGGCCCCGTAACCGGCGACCACGTCCGGATCGAAATCGTCGAACGCCGCCCGGAATGCCGGCCGCTTGCGCAGGATCGTCGCCCAGGACAGCCCGGCCTGGAAGGCTTCGAGGCTGATGCGTTCGTACATGCCGCGCTCGTCGCGCACCGGCATGCCCCACTCGGTGTCGTAGTAGTCGCGCAACATCGGGTCGACCGCCGCCCAGGCCGGTCGGGCTCGACCGTCGTCGCCGACGACCAGGCCGGGATCGTTGGTCATCGCGCCTGCGCCCTCCCGATCTTCCAGTCCCGATAGCGGTCGGGCAGACAGACCCCGCAGGGGCGATAGCCGGCCCGCACGGCGGTGGCCTCGTCCGCGAAGAACACCCGGTGCGCAGCGTAGCCGCCGCGGGCGAGGGCGCGGGCCGCCGCACCGCAGTCCAATCGGCCGTAGATGCGGCTGCGGCGGTGGCCGCCGAGGCTGCCGGGGACGGGGGAGCGGTAGGCGATCCGATCGGCGCCCAGCAGCAGATAGCCGGCGGCGGGCGCGGTTGGCGCGGTCATGCGGCGTCGTGGAAGACCAGCGCGAGCGTGACCCGCTCGCCGCTGTGCACCGTGGACACACCGTGGCGCATCGGGGCGACGCTCCACCCGCGGGCCGAACGAATCGGGCGATCGCGGGTGGTGAACACCAGGCCGTGCCCGTGCGGAATCGTGAACGACGATCCTCGCGACTGCGCCCGCGGCCGCTGCTCGACCAGCAGGAATTCCCCGCCGCTGTGGTCGATCTCCGGACGGCTGAGCATGACGACCACCTGCAGCGGAAAGACCAGATCGCCGTAGAGGTCCCGATGCAGGGCGTTCCAGTCGCCGGCGCCGTAGCGCAGCAGGATCGCGGTCGACTTGGTCTGCCCGGCGTCGTGGCACATCGCCAACCATTCGTCGAGCGAGTCCGGCCACGGCGGATCGCGCCGCAGCTTCGTCCACCAGTCGCGGGCGATCGGGAGCAGACGCGGATAGAGCGCATGTTTGAGCTCGTCGATCACCGCGGGTTCGGGGCGGTCGAAGTAGCGGTACTCCCCGCTGCCGAAGCGATGTCGGTTCATATCGATCGTCGACCGGAACAGGCCGTCCCGGGCGTACAGCGCGCGCATTTCGGCGGCCTGCTCGTCGTCGATCAGGCGCGGCAACAGGGCGCCGCCCACGTCGTCGAGACGCTCGCCGATCGCCGTCCAGTCGGCGGCCGCCGCCGCTGCGGTTCCGGTGATGGTGGCGGCCGGGCCGGGCGTGGCGCTCATGCCGCGCCCTCCAACTCCAGCAGCGCGGTCTTGGCCGCGAGTCCGCCGAGGTAGCCGCCGAGCCCGCCGTCCGAGCGGACCACCCGATGGCAGGGGACCACCACCGGCAGGGGATTGGTCGCGCAGGCCGAGCCGACCGCACGCACGGCATTCGGGTTGCCCACCGAGGCGGCGACCTGCTTGTAGGTGGCGGTCCGTCCGTAGGCGATCCGCGGCAGATAGTGGCGCACCACCTTGCGGAAGCCGTCGGACAGGCTGTCGTCGAGCGGCAGATCGAAAGTCGTCCGCCGGCCGCCGAAGTAGTCGTCGAGCTGGCGGGCGGCATCGTCGAGTCGATCGCGCTCGCTCAGGATGCGCGGGCTGACCCGGTCGGCCAGCTCGCCGAGCACGGTGTCGAAGTCCTCCCGCTCGAAGGCGACCCGCAGCAGCCCGCGGGAGGTGGCGGCCAACAGCAGCGGGCCGATGGGGGACTCGACGGTGCGATAGGCGATGTCGAGCAGGTCGTTGTCGCGGGCATCGCGGGCGAGCCGCTCCCGCAGTCGGGCGAGGTCGTCGCCGCCGATCGGGAAGAGCGGCGCGACGGCGGGATCGGTACCCGGGGAGTTGTCGGTGTTCACCGGCGTCCTTCCGTTGAGAGGATCTCGGGGATGCCGTGAACGCGGTCCGAGTCGCCGGGGGCCCGGCCGTCGGGGGCCCGGCCGTCGGGATCGTGCAGGGCCCGCACACCGCGGTCGCCGCGCAGCGCCCGCAGCCCGTCGGCCGCCGCGCGGCGCACCGCTGCCGGGGTACCGCCGATCAGCTGGGCGGTCTCGGTATGCGGCAGCCCGCCCAGATAGTGGTAGGCGACCGCCAGGCGTTGGCGTTCCGGCAGCCGGGCCACCGCCTCCCAGATGTCGCCGGGCGCGGTATCGGTGGTCGTCGGCGCGGCGGTCTCCGGCACGGTGTCGGTGGGGATCGCCCGCCGGGCGCGCAGCCGGATGATGTCGATCGCCTTGCGTTGGGCCACCCGGACCAGCCAGGCCTCGACATTGGTGTCGTCGGCCAGGTCGTCCCACCCGCGCAGCGCGGCGAGGAAGGTCTCCGACCAGGCATCGTCGGCGTCCGGCCCGCAGCCGAGCACCGCACGGCAGACCCGCAGCACGGTCGGGCCGTGTGCGGTGACGGCCCGGTCGAACGGTTGCTTCACAGTCATCACCCGGTAGACGACGCCAAGCGCGCAAATGTGAGGTCGATCGATGCCATCGTGCCGGCTGTCCCCGACAGCGGCGGGAACTACCGGATGGGTTCGCAGTCGATCCACTCGAGGTAGCCGGTGCCGGCCACGTCGTCGTCCATCCAGGTGCCGGTGTAACTCATCGCCGCGACGAAGCCGTTGCCGTGGCCGTAGCGCGGCCGCGAGTCGACATCGCCGACGATCGTCGCGACGATGTCGTGGCCGTCGTGGATGGTCCAGCGCATCAACCGGGGGAACGCCATCCGGTCGCCGTTCGGCTCGTCCAGCGGAGGGCCGTATTCGAGGACCTCGAAGCTGACGTCGGTGTACACCGTCGCCGGCCGGTCGAGCCAACGGACGTGTGCGAGCCGGCAGGCGGACGCCCCGGCGATCCGCACATCGGTCAGCAGCAGCTGGGCGCCGTTCGGCAGCGGCAGGATCTGGTAGGTGAAGAAGTCCACCGGCAGCCGGCGATGCGGCGCGAGCGGACGGCGGCTGGTCACCTGCGGGGACATCGCGCGGGCGTAGTCGACCGTCCCCACCCCGGAGACCTCGATCCGACGCTCGCCGTCGATGATGCTGCCGCGGTAGGGCGCCAGCAGACTGAAGTGCTGGTAGCCCGGAATGTTGACGAAGTACGAGACGTGCTCGGTCGCGGTGAATTCGAGGTCCGCGCCGAAGTCGCCGTAGTTGCCGCGCAGCCGGTACGTCGGGTGATCGGTGGTCACCTCGAGATCGGCACCCCAGCGCAGCGACGAGCCGTCCGCGGCAAAGTCGCAGTCGGTGCGGGCGTCGTAGGCGCGGTAGTGGTAGTGGCCGCCGGAGGCGGTGGACGCGAGGACGGTCGCGTTGTCGCGGGCGTCGGGCGCGGCGAGCAGATCGTTGTCGAAGGCGATCGTGCCGGTGGTTCCGATCAGCGTCATCGTGTTCATGTACCGGTACGGGGCCGGCAGGTCGGGAACGAAGAAGCCGTAGTGCGACCAGCCCCATCGACGCGATTCGAGGTGCGGCAGCATGATGTGCGCATCGCCGAACGGGCGCCGCGATCGCGGATTACGGCGGTCGACCACCGGTCGTGCGAATTCGACGAAGAGCCGCCCCAGCGCATCGAGACTGCGGCTGCGTGTGCTGCCGAGCGCCAGAGTCCCCGCCACCGTCTCACCGCCTCGCTCGAGTTGATGCAACCTTTAGTTACATATAGTTCGCGTCCCAGCGGGCCGGCCGGCTCGCCGTCGCCATCGTCGGGCGACATGGACACGATTGTTCAACTCTTGAGAATAGGTGCAAGACTCGGGAAATCCGGGCTCGCGCCCCGGTTTCCCGGTCGATTGCAGGCGCAACCAGCGGTAGTGACCTGCGTATATTCCGGTCGTGTGGGGTTGGCCACTCCTATACGCGAGTGTCGCACTTATGACGAGACGCGCTCCGCGTGATGTTCGGCGGCGTCCGGATGCCGGCCCACCGGGCAGCCGGTCGGAAAGGTCCCGAGCTGCTCCACCCGGTAGCCGTTCGGGTAGCTGCGGATGTTCGGCAGGTCGACGGTCCGGACTGCGGTTCGGCGCGGCGGCATCAGCCGCACGATGCGACCCCGCAGCCGCAGGGCGCCCTGCGCGAGGAACCGCTCGAGCCGCAGGGGATGTCGATAGCGGAACGCGTCGAGCAGCGGATCGTCCATCAGCCCGCGGGCGAACCGGCGCACCAGCGCGGCCGGAAGGCGATCGTTCGGCGGGAAGGTGCACATCAGATCGAGCGTCGAATCGGCGACCGCCCGACCGCCGGCGTCGAAGGCGAAGTGGTCGCGCTCGTACCGGTCGAGCAGATCGGCGAACTGCTCGTAGGTCTCCGGGACGTCCGGGATCGCCATATGCCGGCCGAGCTCACGGTAGTAATTGGTCCACCCGACGATCTCGGTATGCGTCATGCGCCGCCAGCCGTACGCGCGCATCCATCGGACCGGGCAGACCACGAAGGTCGCCAGCACATAGCGCATATCGTCGGCGGAGATGTCGTACGAGCCGTGCATGCGGTTCATCCGGCGGATCGCCGAGCGTCCCGTCGGCGAGGCGAAACCGTGCTCGAGCACGGCGTCGAGGATCAGCGCGGTGTCGTCGTAGCGCTTCTGAACCCGCTCGGTGAATTCGCCCGTATCGAACAGCAGACCGCCGATGCTCGGCACCCCGTAGGTCCGGAAGAGCGCGAAACTCAGTGCTTGGTTGATGTCCCAGACGAATTCGCGGGTGGTGAGCAGTCGGGCTATCTGCTCGAACTCGGTGGCCGGGTCCAACCCGTCCGTGGTCGAGCGGATGGCGAATCGCTGCATCGCGGGCCTCCTCGGCGGGGCGAACGATGCCCCGGTCGCGTCCTGAGACCACTGTGCCACAGTGTGGCGCGCGTCACGTACGGACGTTGAAGCGCAGCGGCGCTACCGCTCCTTGGCGGCCAGCACGCGGGCGGTCTCCCCGCCGGTATTCGGGTTGGCCTTGCCCTGCCGCGAACCGGCCAGCTTGGCGGCGATGTGGTCGCGCACGGTGATCGGCTCGTAGCCGGGCGCCGCGCCGCCGGGTAGCAGCGCGTCCGGGGTGGAGATCACCGCGTCGACATTGCCGTCGTGGAAGAAGGCGGCGGACCGGCGCCGGCGAATCCGTCCGTCGATGATCGGCGGCTTCACCCGGTGCAGGGTCGACATCCAGCGGTCGTTGGTGATGCGCGCGGTCAGATCGCCGAGGTTGACCAGCAACGCGCCCTCGAGCGGGGCGACGTCGTGCCAATAGCCGTCGGTCCCGAGCACCTGCAGGCCCGCCACCCGGTCGGCCCACAGCACGGTGACGATGCCGAAGTCGGTGTGCTGTCCCATCCCGATCAGGCCACCGTCGAGCGTGACCGTTCCCTCCGGCAGGGCGTAGTTGTTCATTCGCAGGACATCGATCGAATGATCGGTCAGCCGGTCGAAGTAGTCGGCGGGTAATTCCAATGCCGCGGCGAACACCGACGTCAGGGTGCGCGCCACCCGGCCCGCTTCCGCGAAATAGCGCTGTACGGCGGTTTCGAATTCCGGCACATCCGGCCACAGATTGATCCCGTAGTCGTCCTCGTCCAGCTGAAGATCCGTGAACGAACGAGCCTCGACGCCGACATTGAATGCCTCGAAGAAATCGTTCATCCGGTCGGCGGATTCGACGCCGAGACTCAGGCTGAGCGATTCGCTCTTCGGCGGGCTGTAGCCGCGGTTGGCGCCGTCGACGCGGTAGGACTTCTTCGCGTCGATATCCAACGCGAAGAATCTGTCCATCGCGGCTGCAAAACCCTCCTGCACGACGCTCGGGATTCCGTGCCCGAGGATTTGCATGAAGCCCACCCGGGAGCAGGCATCGTCCACCTCCCGAGCGACCCGGGCGCGGGCCGCCGCGTCGCCGTCACCGACCCAGGCGCCGATATCGATCGCCGGGACCTCGAATGTCCGATTCCTCATGGGGACGGGATCCCTTCCTTCGACGGTTCTGTGCACCAATACATCCCGAGGACCCGAGTGATCCCCCCGGCGGTGACGCGTGTAATCGGTTCGCGCGACCCATCGTTCGACACGGCGGCCGGGTACCGACACGCCGACGGCGCCGTCCCCGTCCGAAAGGACGGCCGCACGCGGTATTCGGGCCCGCCGGCACCGGGGTCGGTCATCACCCCATTTTCCCGCTCACCGGGGAGGTCGCAAGCCGAAACGATGATGCACCGACCTCGGGGCATCGATCGGAAATGCTGATCCACTGCCGGTTTACGGCCGCAAATCCGCTGCTCCGTGCTGTTTCGGACCGGGTTGTATGCGAGGATGACGAGCGGTTGCCGGCGAATTGCCGGCAACCGGGTCGGGGGCCCGAGAGGTCGACGGGTCACCTGCTCGGGGACCAAATGTCTACGACCACAACTTCGATAGTCGACAGCGATCTACTCGATGGGAAGCTATGCGCCACTTATCGCTCGTGACTTGCCCGCCGGCCGAACATGTCTAACGTTGACGTGGACGAGCAGGCGTTGGCGGCGCGCACCGGTGCCGCCATTCGCTCGCTCAGAGTTAAGTCACAGCAATCAATGCGCGATGTTGCGGCGAAGGCGGGAATCAGCCAGCCATTCCTCAGTCAGATCGAGCGCGGTCTGAGTATGCCGTCGATGGTCACGGTTTACCGTTTGGCCGAAGCGCTCGGAGTCGACCCCGGAGATCTGCTGCCGAGCTCCGCCGGCGCCCGGGCGACGGTGGTGCGGCGGGGGGAGGGCCGGGTGCTTCCGGTCGCCGATCGTCCCGATGCCGCGAGTGGCCGGATCCTGATCGAGGACGGCGAACGCGGTCGCCGGATCATCGAGTACCGCATCGAGCGCGACCAGTACCCGGGCACCTGGTGGTCGCCGACCGGGCGGGTGACGGTCTTCGTGATCTCCGGGCAGCTCGACGTCGAGGTCCAGGGCGCGCCGACCTACCGACTCGCCGCCGGCGATCTGTTGGCCCTGCCGGCCCCCGTCCGCCAGCGGTGGCTGCTGGTCGACGGCGCCCCGGCGGACGCCCTGCTGATCGTCGACGAGACCTGACCGCCCGCCGGGCTCGACGGGCGGCCGGCTACCGTCGTCGGCATGTGGTGGGAGATCTCGTTGGGGTGCGGCCGATGACCGCCCGTACCGCGCTGGTGACCGGCGCGTCCTCCGGTATCGGTCGCGAGGTGGCGCGGCTGCTCGCCGCCAAGGGATATCGCGTTCTGGGGACCAGCCGCCGACCCGAGGCGATCCCGACGCCGGAGCGACTTGCCGGCGTCGAGTACCTCGCTCTCGATCTGGCCGACCGGGAGAGCATCGTCGCCTGCGCGGCGGCCGCCGGGCACGTCGACATCGTGGTCAACAACGCCGGGGAGAGCCAATCCGGACCCCTCGAGGAACTCCCCGCCGACGCGGTCGATCGGCTCTTCCAGACCAACGTCTTCGGCGCCGTGCAGCTGACGCAGCTGCTGCTGCCCGCGATGCGCGAACAGCGCTGGGGTCGGGTGGTCACCGTCGGCTCGATGTTGGCGAGTTTCCCGCTCGCCTACCGGGGCTCGTACGTCGCGGCGAAGGCGGCGCTGCGCGGTTTCGCCGCCTCGGCCCGCCAGGAGCTCTCCCCGTTCGACGTTTGGGTCTCCCACGTCGAACCCGGTTCGATCGCGACCGGCATCGGGGAGCGCCGGACCAAGTACATCGCCGACGGCTCACCGTACCGGGCCGACTTCGACCGGATGATCGACCGGCTCGACGCCAACGAGCGCGCCGGCATCCGTCCGGAGAAGGTCGCCGAGGTGATCGTCGGCGCGATCGAGGCGAAACGGCCGCGCGAGTTCTACGCCGTCGGCAGCAATGCCCCGGTGGTCTTCGTGCTCAAGCGGCTGGCGCCGGTCGGACTGATCTCGACGATCGTCGCCCGCAGGCACGGCCTGACCGGTCGCTAGCGGCGGTCGACTTGCGGGAACCCTGCCGCGGCCCCGGCGCAACAGGGCATGCTCGACGGCATGACCGGTCGCCGAACCGACGGGCGACCGATGACGCGTGGAGGGCATGACGATGGGTGACAGGCCCGACGGTGGGATTCGACCGCTCGACGGGGTCCGGGTCCTCGAGCTCGGCAACTACATCGCCGCCCCGACCGCCGGTCGCATGTTGGCCGACTTCGGCGCCGAGGTCATCAAGGTCGAACGGCCCGTCACCGGGGACGAGATCCGCAATTGGCGCCTCTACGCCGGCGACACCTCGATGCTGTACCGCACGATCAACCGCAACAAGAAGTCGATCGTGCTCGACCTGCGCTCCGACGAGGGCCGCACGATCGTGCTCGATCTGCTGCGTACCTGCGATGTGCTGCTGGAGAACTTCCGACCGGGCACCCTCGAGAAGTGGGGGCTCGGCCCCGAGGTCCTCGACGCAATCAACCCCGACCTGGTGATCACCCGGATCTCCGCCTTCGGTCAGACCGGGCCGCTCGCGCAGCGCCCCGGATTCGCCGCGGTGGCCGAGGCGGTCGGCGGCCTGCGCGAACTCGTCGGCGATCCCGACCGACCGCCGGTGCGGGTCGGGGTGTCGATCGGCGATTCGATCGCCGGCATCCACGCCGCCTTCGGCACGGTGATGGCGCTCTTCGCGCGGGAGTCGGCACGCGGCCGTGCGGCCGGGCCGATCGAGCTTAAGCAACGCATCATCGACGTCGCGCTCAACGAGTCGATCCTGTCGGTGATGGAATCGCTGGTGCCGGACTACCTGGCCTACGACGTCCAACGCGAACGGGTCGGCGGCCGGATGGAGGGCATCGCCCCCTCGAACGCCTACCCGTGCAGCGACGGCACCAGCGTCATCATCGCCGGCAACGCCGACGCGATCTTCGGCCGCTATATGCGGGTGATCGGCCGGCCCGACCTCGCCGACGACCCGGCGCTGGCGACCAATGCCGGTCGCTGGGAGCGCCGCGACGAACTCGACGCCGCCATCGGCCGGTGGACCCGCGAGCGATCCCGCGACGAGGTGCTCCGCCTGCTCGACGAGGCGCAGGTGCCGTCCGGGCCGATCTACACCGCCGCGGATATCGTCGCCGACGAGCAGTACGCGGCCCGCAATATGATCCAGTATCTCGACGTCGACACCGGCGAGGCCGCCCCGCGCCGGGTGGGCTTTCCCGGCATCGTGCCGGTGATCGGCGGCGTATCGTTGCCGATTCGCACCGTCGGCCCCGACCTCGGCGAGCACACCGATCAGATCCTCGGCGAGCTGCGGGGGCATGCGGACGCATCCCCGGCGCCGGAGGTCCCGCGGGTGGAGCGGGCGGCGGGGGAGCCGGTGCGATGACGTACACCTTCGCGCCCGCAGCCGAGCTGCGGGACGTCACCCTGCGCGACGGACTGCAGCTGACCGGCAAGCTCCTGTCGACCGAACGCAAGGTCGAACTGGCCCGCACCCTGCTCGACCTCGGGGTGCCGCACCTCGAGATCGGCTCGCTCGCCCGCGGGGATCTCGTCCCTCCGATGGCCAATACCCTCGAGGTGATCGGCGCGTTGACCTCCGACGAGCTCGAGCGCTGCTGGGTCTGGGTGGCCACCCCGCGACACGTCGAGAAGGCCGCCGCCGCGGGCGCCCGCAATTTCCAGTACTGCCTGTCGGCGTCCGACTCGCACAACCGCGCCAATATCGGCCGCGACACCGAGGCGAGCGTCGCGGCCTTCCCGGAGGCCGCGCAGCGGGCGGCGGAGGTCTCCGGGCGCATCCAGTTGTGCCTGGCGACGGCGTTCACCTGCCCGTTCGAGGGCGCCGTCCCCGTCGAGCGGGTGGTCGGGATCGCGGCCGACCCGCGGACGGTCGCCGCGCAGGACGTCGTGCTCGCCGACACGCTCGGCCAGGCTGTACCGGTTCAGGTCGCCGAGCTGTTCGCCGCGGTCCGCGCCGGCTCGCCGCCGCGCCGGATGGTCTACCACGGTCACGACACCT
Source organism: Millisia brevis NBRC 105863 (assembly GCF_001552615.1). GTDB lineage: Bacteria > Actinomycetota > Actinomycetes > Mycobacteriales > Mycobacteriaceae > Millisia > Millisia brevis. The sequence goes on along the minus strand of NZ_BCRN01000006.1, from coordinate 195,107 downwards.
GGGGCCTCGGCGTGGCGAACACCCTGGCGGCCATCGAGGCCGGTGCGACGATGGTCGACGGAGCGCTCGGCGGTCTCGGCGGGTGCCCCTTCGCGCCCGGTGCGGCGGGAAATACCTCGACCGAGGATCTGCTCTTCGCGCTGCGACCGGACTGGTTCGGCCCGGAAACACTGGCGACGATGGCGGGGATCACCGAAGCCCTGCTGGCCGACCTCGGGGAACCGAACCGATCCAGAACCGTGCAGGGCGCTCGTTCGCAGGCCTCCGCCTTCGAGTGGACGGCGCCGAATCCCGCGAGCTGACCGGAGCCCCTGTCGCCCGCATCACAGCTACGCCTAATGTCGGCAGTCGTGGATATCAATGGTGCAAGTGCAATCGTCACCGGTGGCGCGTCCGGTATCGGCGCCGCGTGCGTCCGTGGACTCGCGGCCAAGGGGGCGACGGTCCTGATCGCCGACCTGCAGGCCGACAAGGGTGAGAAGCTCGCGGCCGAGGTGGGTGGCTACTTCGTCCCGGTCGACGTGACCGATACCGGCCAGATCGAGGAGGCCGTCGTCAAGGCGACCGAGCTGGGGCCGCTGCGTGCGGTGGTCAACTCGGCCGGCATCGGTTGGGCCCAGCGCACGGTCGGCAAGGACGGCGAATTCGCCTCCGCGCACAACCTGGACGTCTACAAGAAGGTCATCGCGATCAACCTGATCGGCACCTTCGACATGGTGCGATTGGCGGCGACGGCGATGAGCCGCAACGAGCCGCTCGCGTCCGGTGAGCGCGGGGCGATCGTCAACATGGCCAGCGTCGCGGCCTTCGACGGCCAGATCGGGCAGGCCGCCTACTCGTCGTCCAAGGGTGGCGTGGTCGGCATGACCCTGCCGGTGGCCCGCGACCTCGCCGCCGTCGGAGTGCGCGTCAACACCGTCGCGCCCGGTCTGATCGATACGCCGATCTACGGCGAGGGCGAGGCCTCCGAGGCGTTCAAGGCCAAGCTCGGGCAGTCGGTGCTCTTCCCGCATCGCCTCGGCGTCCCCGAGGAGCTCGCGTCGATGGTCGTCGAGCTGATCACCAACTCGTACATGAATGCCGAGGTCGTCCGCGTCGACGGCGGCATCCGGATGCCCCCGAAGTAACCTGCCCCGTCGAACGCCGCGGGCCGGCCGCACCCGACATGCGTCGGAGTGCGGTCGGCCCGCTGTCGATGGTGGGTCGGTCGCCGGCGAGGTCAGGCGCCCGCGGACCGCTCGTCGCTCAGTTGCAGGAAGGTATCCCGCTCGGCCTCGAGCTCGGCGACCGAGGCGTCGATCCGCGCCCGGGAGAACGGGGAGATCTCCAGGTCGGGCACGATCGTCCAGCGGCCGTCGGCGGTGGTCACCGGGAAGGAGCTGATCAGCCCCTCCGGGACGCCGTACGAACCGTCGGACGACACCGCCATCGACACCCAGTCGCCCTCCGGCGTGCCGGTGATCCAGTCGCGCATGTGATCGATCGACGCGGATGCCGCCGACGCCGCGGACGAGGAGCCGCGGGCCTTGATGATCGCGGTGCCGCGCTGGGCGACGGTCGGGATGAAGGAGTCGGCGAGCCACGCATCGTCGTCGAGGACCGCGCGGGCGGGCCGGCCGCCGATGGTCGCGTGGTCGACGTCCGGGTACTGGGTCGCGGAGTGGTTGCCCCAGATGGAGACCCGACGGATGTCGCCCGCTGGTACGTCGGCGCGGCGCGCCAGCTGCGCGATCGCCCGGTTGTGGTCCAGGCGGGTCAGCGCGGTGAAGTTCTCCGCCGGTACGTCGGGCGCGGACCGCTTGGCGATCCAGGCGTTGGTATTCGCCGGATTGCCGACGACCAGGACCTTGATGTCGGAGCCGGCGACCTCGTTGATCGCTCGGCCCTGCTCGCGGAAGATCGCGCCATTGGCGGCGAGCAGGTCCGAGCGCTCGATGTCCTTGGTGCGCGGCCGGGCGCCGACGAGGAAGGCGAGGTCGGCGCCGTCGAAGGCCTTGGTCGGGGTATCGCTGATGTCGATCCCGCGCAGGGCCGGGAAGGCGCCGTCGTCGAGTTCCATCGCGACGCCCTCGGCGGCCTGCACGGCGGACGGGATGTCCAGCAGGCAGAGCCGGATCGGCGTCTCCGGTCCCAGCAGGTCACCCGCGGCGATGCGGAAGAGCAACGAATAGGCGATTTGGCCGGCGGCACCGGTCACGACGACCGTCAACGGTTCGGTATTCCCCACCGCGCCGAGGTTACAGGCGTGTTAAGCGGTTGGGCCGTAATCTCAGTCACTGAGCAGGTGCTCACACCCGCCGGGGTCAGCCGTTGATCACCTGCGGAGCCGCAACCGATTTCAGCCCTTCCACACCGAATTCGAGGCCGTACCCGGACTTCTTGAGCCCGCCGAACGGAATCATCGGGTGGACTCCGCCGTGCGCGTTGATCCACACGGTGCCCGCCTCGAGCCGGGCCGCGACCTCGCGGGCGGCGGCCCGATCGGAACTCCACACCGAGGCGCCGAGCCCGACGTCGAGACCGTTGGCCATCGCGACCGCCTCGTCGACGGTCGAGTACCGCACGATCGGCAGGGCAGGCCCGAACTGTTCCTCGGTGACCAGGGGATTGTCGTTGTCGATATCGGCGATCAGCGTGGTCGGATAGAACCATCCCGGCGCGTCGTGGTCCGGGTTCGCGCCGAGCAGCACGGTTGCCCCGGATGCGGTGGCGCTGTCGACCAGTCGGCGGACGATCTCGTACTGGGCACCGTTCTGGAGCGGTCCGAGCACGTTGTTCTCGTCGAGGCCCCGGCCCTGCGGCGCCGCGCGCGCGACGTCGACCAGGGCCGCGCAGACGCGGTCGTAGACGTCGGTGTGCACGTAGAGGCGCTTGAGCGCCGCGCAGGTCTGCCCGGTGTTGATGAACGCGCCCCAGAACAGGTTCTCGGCGATCGCCTCGGGGTCGACGTCCGGCAGCACGATGCCGGCGTCGTTGCCGCCGAGTTCGAGGGTCAGCCGCTTGATCGTGTCGGCGGAGTCCCTGATGATCGACTGCCCGGTGCGGGTGGAGCCGGTGAACATCACCTTGGCGATATCCGCGTGACCCGCCAGCCGGGAGCCGACCTCGCGGCCGCCGGGCACGACGGTCAGAACGTCGTCGGGCAGCACCGCGGTCAGCACCCGCACCAGCGCGAGCACACTGAGCGGCGTGTACTCGGATGGCTTGACCACCACGGTATTTCCCATGCGCAGCGCCGGTGCGATCTGCCAGATCGTGATCATCATCGGCCAATTCCACGGCCCGATCGCGCCGACGACACCCAACGGGCGGTAGGTCAGCTCGGCGTGCGTCTCGTCGTCGTCGATCAACACTTCGCGCGGGTAGGGAGTGGCGGCGGTGGCCCGCAGCCAGGCCGCGCAGGCGCCGACCTCGAACCGCGCATTGGGGCCGTTGAGGGGCTTGCCCTGCTCGCGCGAGAGCAGCACCGCGAGCTGTTCGCCCGCGGCCTCGACCGCGTCCGCCGCGCGCAGGAGTCGATCACATCGTTCGGTATCCGGGGTTGCCGCCCAGCCGGGTTGGGCGGCGGCGGCCCGGGCGACCGCGGCGTCGAGATCCTCGACCGTGCGGTCGGGCGCGATGCCCACCGGTTCGCCGGTCGCCGGGTCGAGGATCTCCCGACCCTCGTCGACGGTGATCGCGGCCAGCAGGTCCTCGTAGCTGAGAGTTGACGTCATTGTCGTGACTTTCTTTGTCGAGCACGGGTGGGGGTCGGAGGGGTCGACCGGGGTCGAACGCGCCCGGGTCGGCCGAGGGCGTGCGGGTCAGTCGAAGACGACAACTCCGCGAATGTTGGTGCCCGCGTGCATATCGTCGTAGGCCTCGGCGACCTGATCGAGGGTGTACTCGCGGGTGATCAGCTCGTCGAGCTTCAGCTGACCGACCTGGTACATCCGGGCCAGGTTGGGGATATCGCGGCGCGGGTTGGCCTCGCCGAAGAGCGAGCCCTGCAGGCGCTTCTGCATCAGCGTCAGGTCGCCGAGCAGGATCGGCGCGCCCGCGGCGGAGATATCGCCGAGGCCGGTCAGCACGACCGTGCCCGCCTTGCGGATCGAGGCGAGCGCCTGCGCGACGTGCTCGCCGTCGACGACGCCGATCGTCACGATCGTCGCGTCCGCGCCCTGACCGTTGGTGACCGATCGGGCGAACTCGGTCGCCTCCTCGATCGTCGAATAGAAGTGCGTCGCACCGAATTCCTTGGCCTTCGCCAGCTTGAAGTCGACCGGATCGACCGCGATGATGTGCGATGCCCCGGCGTGTACGGCGCCCTGCAGGGCGTTGGCGCCGATGCCGCCGATTCCGGCGACGATCACCGTGTCGCCCGGCCGCACCCGGGCGGAGTTGACCGCCGCGCCCCAGCCGGTGGGCACCCCGCAGCTGAGCAGGGCCGCCTGCTTGAGCGGCAGCGACTTGTCGATCTTGATCACCGAAGCGACCGAGGCGGTGGTGTACTCGCTGAAGGTCGAGATGCCGCACTGCTGGCCGACCGGCACGCCGTCGAGATGCATGCGGAAGCTGGTCGGATCGTTCCAGCGCGAGCCGACGAGCAGGGTGGCACCGAGATCACAGAGGTTGGACAGTCCGCGCGCACAGAATTCGCAACGACCGCAGGCGGGCAGGAAGGAGAACACGACGTGGTCTCCCACCTCGAAGTCCGGGGTGTCGGGGCCGACCGCACTGATGACGCCGGCGCCCTCGTGCCCGCCGGCGAACGGGTAGGTCCCCACCGGGATATCTCCGGTGGCCGCGTGATCGTCCGAGTGGCACAACCCGGCGGCCACCATCTTGACGGTGACCTCGTTGCGGCGGGGTTCGTCGAGTTCGACGGTGACCGTCTCGTAGCGTCCCGGCGCCTGCCGGAGAACCGATGTGCGTGTGGTGAAGGACATTCCGAACTCCCTTGTTCAGTCAGTTCTGTTTCGGTGAGTGCTGTTTCGGTCGGCGGTCGGTCAGTAGCTGCTGCGCGGGCCGCCGGTCGCCGAGGTGATGAAGTGTTCGGCGAGCGCCTCGGATCCGCGCGCCAGGAGGGCGACGTCGGCGCCCACCAGGACGAACCGGGCTCCGGCGTCGACATAGTCGGCCGCCTGGTCGGCGACAAAGGCGTTGACCCCGATCGGTTTTCCCGCCGCCGCGATGCCGGCGAAGGCCCGCTTGACGGCCGCGACCACGTCGGGATGGGTCTGTTGACCGAGCAATCCCATCGACGCGGCCAGGTCGCTCGGGCCGACGAAGACGCCGTCGATCCCGGGGGTTTCCGCGATCTCCCGAGCGTGCTCGACGCCCTCGGCGGTTTCGATCTGCACGATCACCGAGACGTACCGCACCGCCTGCCCGAGATAGTCCGGCACCCGATTCCAGCGGGCCGAACGAGCGAGGGCGCTGCCGACACCGCGTCGGCCGGCGGGCGGATACTGCGCCGAGCGGGCGACGTCGAGAGCCTGCTCGGGGGTCGAGACCATCGGAACGAGGATCGTCTGCGCACCGAGGTCGAGGACCTGCTTGATGATCACCGGATCGCCGGTCGGCACCCGCACCACCGGCGTGCACGGATAGCCGGAGACCGCATAGAGCTGGGCCAGAACGGATTCCAGACCGTTCGGGGCGTGCTCCATATCGATCAGCACCCAGTCGAGTCCCGACCCGGCCATGATCTCCGCCGCTACGGGTGAGCCGGAGCAGATCCAGCCGCCGAAGAGCGGCCGGTCGGCGGCGTCGATCGCCACCCGCAGGGTCGGGCTCAGACGAAGCGGCATGACACCGTACCCATCGATCCGTAGTCGGCCAGAACCGTGTCGCCGGGGTGCACCCACATCGGACGGGTGAACGATCCCGCGAGCACGATCTCGCCGGCTTCGAGGCGGTCGCCGTGCGCGAACAGCTTGTTTGCCAGCCACGCCACCCCGGTCGCGGGATGGTTGAGCACCGCGGCTGCGACGCCGGACTCCTCGATCGTCTCGTTGCGGTACAGCAGCGCCGCGACCCATCGCAGGTCGATCGCGGTGGGTGGGGTGGGATTCCCGCCGTGGACCAGGCCGCCCATCGCCGCGTTGTCGCTGATCGTGTCGACGATGGTGCGCCCGGCCATATCGATACGGGAACTGAGGATCTCGAGCGCCGGTACGACGTACTCGGTCGCCCGCAGGACATCGAAGACGGTCGCGTGCGGTCCGTCGAGCGGTGCGCCGAGGACGAACGCCAACTCCACCTCGATGCGCACATTCGAGAAGCGGTCGTGCTCGATGACCGACCCGTTCTCGAAGACCATGTCGTCGAGGATCGCGCCGTAGTCCGGCTCGGTGATGCCGGTGGCGGCCTGCATCACCTTGCTGGTCAGGCCGATCTTGCGGCCGACCTGCCGACGCCCGGCCGCGATCGCCCGGCGCCGCCATTCATTCTGGACCGCATAGGAATCCTCGACGGTCATCCCCGGATAGCGGGCGGTCAGCAGCGGCACGGTCGTCCGATCCCGCTGCGCGGCGGCCAGTTCGTCGGCGATCGCGACGACGTCACCGTCCGAAATCATGATTCTCCTTGTACGTGCATGTGCGACAGTGGATTCCGTCGGCGAGAGATTCCGGTGATCAGAGCTGGGCGCCGAGCTTGTACTCGCCCTGCTTCCACTCCGGCATCTCCTGCTCGTCGCTGCGGCGGGTATAGGAGAACCCGTCGGCGCCGATCGTCACGGCCATCTCGGAGTCGTCGGTGCGCGCCACCACCGGCTGCGGCTTGCCGTCGAGGTCGAGCACCAGGGAGGCGTCGGTGTACCAGCTGGGCACCACCGGGGTGCCCCACCAGTCGCGGCGCTGGTTGTCGTGGACGTCCCAGGTCACGACGGGGTTGTCGGGATCGCCGGTGTAGTAGTCCTGGGTGTAGATCTCGACGCGATGGCCGTCCGGGTCGCGCAGATAGAGGTAGAAGGCATTGGAGACGCCGTGCCGACCGGGGCCGCGCTCGATGCGATCGGACATCCGCAGGGCGCCGAGCTTGTCGCAGATGGCGATGATGTTGTGCTTCTCGTGGGTGGCGAAGGCGACGTGGTGCATCCGCGGGCCGTTGCCGCCGGTCATCGCGGTGTCGTGCACGGTGGGCTTGCGCCGCATCCAGGCCGCGTAGACGGTGCCCGCCTCGTCCTGGATGTCCTCGGTGACGCGGAAGCCGAGGCTCTCCATGTAGCCGACCGCGCGGGGGACGTCCGGGGTGACCTGGTTGAAGTGGTCGAGTCGCACCAGCGCACCGGGGGTGTGCAGGTCGTAGTGCCAGGCCAGGCGATCGACGTGGCGAACGTCGTGGAAGAACTCGTACGGGAAGCCCAGCGGGTCCTCCACGCGCACCGAGTCGCCGATCCCGAGGGTATAGCCCTCCGGGCGCCGTTCGACGCGGCAGCCGAGTTCGGTGTAGAACGCCTCGGCGCGGTCGAGATCCTCGGGGGAGCGGACCCGATAGGAGAAGGCGGCCACCCCTGCGACGGGGCCGCGCCGCAGGACGAGGTTGTGGTGGATGAACTCCTCGAAGGAGCGCAGGTAGACCGCGTCGTCATCTTCGGCGGTGACCACCAGGCCGAGCACGTCGACGTAGAACCTGCGGGAGGCCGCGAGGTCGGTGACCACCAAGTCCATATAGGCACAGCGCAGGACGTCCGGCGGTGGGCTCGTGGGTACGGGAAGGGGATGGGCGGCGCGAATCGGGTCGTCGGCGGTGACGACGGGGCCGGTGGTGTTGGGGTCGATGGTGTGCGGATTGAGGGTCATGATGGCGTCCTTGCCTGTGAAGACGAGCCAGTGAAGACGAGCCAGTGAAGACGAGCCTGTGAAGACGAGCCCTGATGGCGGGCTCGGAGCAATGGCGGGCTGCGAAGACGAGCCCGTAGACGAGTGCCCGGATGGGGGAGGAGGGAGGGTCGGTCCGCTGTCAGCGCGGATCGGGATCGTCGAGCGACGGCTCCGGGTGTTCCTGCTTGCCGAAGGTCGGGTTGTGGACCTTGCCCAGCGTGATGTGGACCGCCTGCTGATCGGTGTAGAAGTCGATCGAGCGGTAGCCGCCCTCGTGGCCGAGTCCCGACGCCTTGACCCCGCCGAACGGGGTGCGCAGGTCGCGCACATTGTTGGAGTTCAGCCACACCATCCCGGCCTCGACCGCCTGGGAGAAGTTGTGGGCGCGCTTGAGGTCGTTGGTCCAGACGTACGCGGCCAGACCGTATTTCACACCGTTGGCCAGCTCGAGGGCCTCAGCGTCGGTGTCGAAGGGGGTGATCGCGACGACCGGGCCGAAGATCTCCTCCTGGAAGATCCGGGCGTCGGCGGGCACGTCGGCGAAGACCGTCGGCGCGACGAAGTTGCCGGTCTCGAATCCGGCCGGGCGGCCACCGCCGGCGACGAGGCGGCCCTCGGTGCGGCCGATCTCGACGTAGCTCATCACCTTGTCGTAGTGCTCCGGGTGCACCAGGGCGCCGACCTCGGTACCGGCCTCGTGCGGATAGCCGACGACCACCCGCTTCGCCTGCGCGGCATACCGTTCGACGAATTCGTCGTAGATCGGCCGTTCGACGAGGATGCGGCTGCCCGCGGTGCAGCGTTCACCGTTGAGGGAGAAGACCCCGAAGATCGTGGCGTCGATCGCCGCGTCGAGGTCGGCGTCGGCGAAGACGATCGCCGGGCTCTTGCCGCCGAGTTCCATCGACAGCCCCTTGAGGTAGGGGGCGGCGTTGGCGAAGATCAGCTGGCCGGTGCGGCTTTCGCCGGTGAAGGAGATCAGCGGCACGTCCGGGTGCTTGACCAGCGCATCGCCGGCGTCCTCGCCGAGACCGTTCACCAGGTTGAACACGCCCTCGGGCAGCCCGGCTTCCTCGAAGATCCCGGCCCACAGCGACGCCGACAGCGGGGTGAACTCGGCCGGCTTGAGCACGACGGTGTTGCCGGTGGCCAGCGCGGGCGCGAGCTTCCACGACTCGAGCATGAACGGGGTATTCCACGGCGTGATCAGCCCGGCGACACCGATCGGCTTGCGGTTGACGTAGTTGATCTGCCGGTCGGGCACCTTGTAGGTGTCGTCGGCCTGCGCGACGATCAGGTCGGCGAAGAAGCGGAAGTTCTCCGCCGCCCGCCGGGCCTGGCCGAGCGCCTGGGTGATCGGCAGCCCCGAATCGAAGGACTCGAGTTCCGCCAGTCGGGCGTCGCGGGATTCGACGATGTCGGCGATGCGGTGCAGGACGCGGGAGCGTTCGCGGGGGAGTAGCCGCGGCCACGGTCCGTCGGTGAAGGCGGTGCGCGCCGCCGCGACCGCCGCGTCGATATCGGCCTTCCTGCCGGCTGCCGCCCGCACATAGGTCTCGTTGGAGACCGGGTCGATCACGTCGAAGGTGTCACCGTCGATCGAGTCGACGAACGCCCCGCCGATGTAGTGCCGAATGTGGTCGGGCAGGTCGGCGGGCACGTGCGCGCCGGTGACGGCAGATACGGTTCGGGTCATCTCTGTCTCCCTTTCCGGGGTGTCAAAAGGCTGGTAGCCCGAGTGTTTCGTCGGGATGTTCGTGAACCATGTAGGCGTCGAGGGTCGCGGCCCGATGCCGGCGCGCGACCTTCTCGATCTCGCCGAGGGGAGCGCCGATTTCGATCAGGCGCACGATGTTCTCGTGTTCGCGCACCGACTCCTTGGCGCGTCCCGGGACAAACGCGAAGGTCGACGTGCGCAGGTGACCCAGTCGACCCCACTCGGCCTCGACCAGGGTGATCAGCCGCGGATTGGTGCACTTGCCGTAGAGGACGGCGTGGAATTGCTGGTTGAGCGCGGTGAATTCGGCCGGATCGAACCGATCGAAGGACTCGATCATGCGTTCGTTGATCGACCGCGCGCGGCGCAGGTCGTCCTCGGAGAGGCGCCGGGCGGCCAGCGCGGTCGCCGCCCCCTCGAGAACGCTGAGACTCTGCATGCTGTAGCGGTATTGGGTGTCGTCGACCATGGCCACCTGCGCGCCGATATTGCGCTCGAAGGTGATCAGGCCTTCGGCCTCGAGCTGCCGGATCGCCTCGCGGACCGGCACGACACTCATATCGAGTTCCTTGCCGATCGTATTGAGAACCAGGCGATATCCCGGCGGGAAGTCCCCTCCGGAGATCTTCTCCTTGATCCAGTGATAAGCCTTCTGCGACTTGCTCTGGGTCATCTGCCGCTCCCTCCCGCTCGTGTCGCTCCGAGGTGTCCGCGCACGATCCGCTTCAGTCGGTCGTGCTCCGGCGCCACTGCTCGTAACGCTGCCGCCATTCGGCATTCGGGGGAAACAATCCGTCGACCGGATGGCCCTCCGCAACCCGATCGGCGATCCAGGCGTCGAGATGTTCCTGTTCGGCGGCGGCTTCGGCCACCTCGCGCGCGATGCTCGGCGGGATGACGATCACGCCGTCGGCATCGCCGACGATGATGTCGCCGGGTTGGACGGTGGCGCCGCCGCAGGCGATGGTGATGTCGGTATCCCAGGGCACGTGGCGCCGTCCGAGCACGGCCGGGTGCGGTCCGACGGTGAAGACCGCAAGTCCGGTGGCCGCGACCGCGTCACGGTCGCGGACCCCGCCGTCGGTGACCACCCCGGCGGCGCCCCGCGCCCGGGCGCGCAGCGCGAGGATGTCGCCGAGCGTGCCCGATCCGGACTCGCCGCGCGCCTCGATCACGATGACCTCGCCCGGTTCGACGGCGTCGAAGGCGCGCTTCTGCGCGTTGTAGCCACCGCCGTGCGATCGGAAGAGGTCCTCGCGGTTCGGTACGAAACGCAGGGTCCGGGCGGTGCCGACCAGCTTGGTGCCCGCCGCGAGGGGGTGGACCCCATCGATCGAGACGTTGTCGAGGCCGCGTTTGCGCAGCTGCTGGGACAGGCCGGCGACCGGGACGGCCAGCAGCGCCTCCCGTAGATCGGCCGGCAGGCTCCCGGCGGTGTCGGTGGCGGGTAGGCCCGCGGCTTCGCGCGATCCCCAGGCCTCCACCCGCTGCTTCTCGTCGACCGCCGGCAGCGATCCGAGATCCGGATCGAAGGCCTGCGTGCCCTGGACGACGGTGGTGATCAGCCGTCCCGACGTCGGCGCACCCTCGGTATCCGGAGCGTCGACCTCGACCTCGACCACATCGCCCGGCTGGACGACCGAGGAGCCGGCCGGGGTGCCGGTGAGGATGACATCGCCGGTCTCCAGGGTGAAGTGCTGGGACAGATCGGCGATCAGCTGGGGGAGCGAGAAGATCAGACCCGCGGTCGTATCATCCTGGGCGAGTTTGCCGTTGACCCAGGTCCGCACCCGGATGCGATCCGGATCGATCGCATCCGCGGCGATCGTGGCCGGCCCCAACGGGGTGTATCCGTCGCCGCCCTTGGATCGGACATTCGAACCCTTGTCGTTGGCGCGCAGGTCGTAGAGGCCGAAGTCGTTCGACGCGGTCACCGCGGCGATATGGCTCCAGGCGTCCGCGGCCGGGACCCGGCGAGCCGGTCGGCCGACGATCAGGGCGACCTCGCCCTCGAAGGCCAGCAACTCGGTGCCCGCGGGCCGTTCGATGGTCGATCCGCCGGATGCGACCGAGCTCGACGGCTTGAAGAAGTACGAGGGGTGCGCCGGTCGGCGGCCGCGCTGATCCGCACGCGAGCCGTAACTCAGATGTACCGCAACGATTTTGCCGGGACGAGATATCCCGTCGACCGCCGATCCGGCGACCTGATCCCCGAGCGTCATGACCCTCCTCGTTTCAACCGACCCTTGCATCGTATCTTAAATCATATACGATGAGTGACGCAGATCGCAATGATTCCTCCCCGGTGTTGGTGACCACAGCGTTGGTGGCCACACCGGGTTCTGGAGGACAAAGGAGTCTCATCAATGAGCACATCACCCGAAATTCGCCCGTCGACCGCCTCAGCCGTCACGGAGATCGACCGTCGTCGAGTGGTCCTTGCCACCATCGTGGGGACGACCGTCGAGTGGTACGACTTCTTCATCTACGCGGCAGCTGCCGGACTTGTGTTCGGGCAGTTGTTCTTTGCTCCGGCCGGACCCGGGGTCGCGACGATCCTGTCGTTCCTGACCGTCGGCATCAGCTTCCTGTTCCGACCCCTCGGCGCCTTCCTCGCCGGCCACTACGGCGACCGCTACGGCCGACGGGTGGTGCTGGTGATCACGCTGATCACCATGGGCATCGCCACCACGCTGGTCGGTCTACTGCCGACCTACGCCTCGATCGGGATCGCGGCCCCGCTGCTGCTGATCACGCTGCGCATCCTGCAAGGTATCTCCGCGGGCGGCGAGTGGGGAGGTGCGGTGCTGATGGCCGTCGAACACGCGCCACCCGGTAAACGCGGTGTCTTCGGCGCGTCCCCACAGATAGGCGTCCCCCTCGGCCTGCTGATGGCGTCCGGCGTCATGGCGTTGATGACGCTGATCGCCCCCGGCGACGCCTTCGAATCCTGGGGATGGCGTGTGCCCTTCCTGATCTCCTTCATCCTGATCCTCGTCGGCCACTACATCCGGCGCAGCGTCGAGGAGAGCCCGGTCTTCCGGGAGATCTCGGTGCGCAGCGAACAGACCAAAACCCCTGTCGTCGAACTCTTCCGCAAGCACACCCCGCTGGTCCTCGTCGCCGCCCTGGTCTTCGCCGGCAACAGCGCCGTCGGCTACATGACCACCGGTGGGTTCATCCAGAACTACGCCACCAACCCGAATGGCCCGGTCGGACTCGACCGCGGACCGGTGCTCTGGGCGGTGGCCGGCTCCGCCGCCACCTGGTTGCTGTTCACCTGGGTGGGCGCAGTCGTCAGCGACCGCATCGGTCGTCGATCGACGTATCTGATCGGGTGGGTGCTGTTGCTCGGGGGGCTGTTGGTGTTGTTCCCCCTGGTCAACACCGGCCGGCTGGGGTTGCTCTTCCTCGGATTGGCGGTGGTCACCGTCGGTCTCGGTTTCACCTACGGACCGCAGGCGGCGCTCTACGCCGAACTGTTCCCGGCCTCGATCCGCTTCTCCGGAGTGTCGATCTCCTATGCGCTCGGGGCGATCATCGGCGGCGCCTTCGCCCCCACCATCGCCGCGTGGCTGATGAACGCCACCGGCACCACCACGGCGATCACGATCTACCTGTCGGGTATGGCCGTGATCAGTCTTCTCGCGACTCTCGCCCTGCGGGACCGCAGCGGGATTCCGCTGGGACCCGATCACGAGGACGAGCAGTCCATCAGTCCGATCCGAGGAATGTCGAGGGCTTGACATGCAGTTTCATCATCACGGGTACGTCTCGGGCGACCCGCGTATCCAGCCGGCCGCCGGTGTCGGTATCGACCGGCCGGACGAGCTTCCGGATGTGATGGACGTGCTGATCGTCGGCAGCGGGCCGGCAGGGATGATCACCGCGGCGCAGCTGTCGCAGTTCCCCGACATCACCACCCGCATCATCGAGCGGCGTCCCGGACGCCTGGCGGTCGGCCAGGCCGACGGCATCCAGGCGCGCAGCGTCGAGACCTTCCAGGCCTTCGGTTTCGCCGAACCGATCATCGCGGAGGCCTACCGCATCACCGAGATGTGCTTCTGGAAGCCCGATCCCACCGACCCGACCCGCATCGTGCGGGCGGCGCGCACCCCCGACGATCCCACCGGCATCAGCGAGTTCCCGCATCTGATCGTCAACCAGGCCCGCGTCCTGGACTACTTCGCCGAGGTGATGGCCGCCGCGCCGACCCGCATGCGGCCGGACTACGGCTACGAGTTCGTCGGGCTCGAGGTCGCCGACACCGGCGAGTATCCGGTGACCGTCACCCTCCGCCGGACCGAGGCACCCGAGCAGATCCGCACGGTGCGGGCGAAGTACGTGGTCGGTTGCGACGGCGCGCACAGCGGCGTCCGCACGTCGATCGGATGTACGCCGCTCGGTGACAAGGCGTTCCACGCCTGGGGTGTCATGGACGTGCTCGCGGAGACCGACTTCCCGGATATTCGCACCAAGTGCGCGATCCAGTCCGGCTCCGGCGGCAGCATCCTGCTGATCCCCCGCGAGGGCGGGCACCTGTTCCGGATGTACGTCGACCTCGGACAGGTCCCCGCCGACGACGCCGGCCGCGTCCGCACCACCTCGCTGAACCGGATCATCGAGATCGCCAACGAGATCATGCATCCGTATCACGTCGACGTGCGGCACGTCGCCTGGCACAGCGTCTACGAGGTGGGTCATCGGGTGACCGATCGCTTCGACGATGTTCCGCTCCGGCAGGTCGGCGAGCGGCGGCCGCGGGTCTTCATCGCCGGGGACGCCTGCCATACCCACAGCGCCAAGGCCGGCCAGGGCATGAACGTGTCGATGCAGGACGGATTCAATCTCGGCTGGAAGCTCGCCCACGTGCTCGAGGGCCGCAGCTCCCCGGATCTGCTGTCCACCTACTCCACCGAGCGACAGGTGATCGCGCAGAACCTGATCGACTTCGATCGGCAGTGGTCGGCCATGATGGCGAAGCGGCCCGAGGAGTTCGACGATCCGTCGGAGCTCGAGGACTTCTACGTCAAGACCGCCGAATTCCCCGCCGGGTTCATGACGCAGTACAGCCCATCGATGATCACCGGCACCGCCGAGCACCAGGACCTTGCCGCCGGCTTCCCGATCGGCAAGCGCTTCAAGTCGGTTCCGGTGGTCCGGGTCGCCGACGCCAACCCGATCCACCTCGGCCACGACCATCGCGCCGACGGCAGGTGGCGGATCTACGCCTTCGCCCCGGCGGCCTCCGATGCGTCGGCACCCGTCGACGGGGTGCACCGGTCGGCGATCGACGACTGGGCCCGGTGGCTGGCGACCGATGAGGACTCACCGGTGGTGGCCTTCACCCCCGAGGACGGCGATATCGACGCGCTGTTCGACGTGAAGGTGATCTATCGACAGGACCACACCGGCGTCGACCTGGCGGCGGTACCGTCGGTATTCGTACCGAAGGTGGGCCCGTACGGGTTGACCGATCGCGAGAAGGTTTTTGCGACGCATCCGTCGATCGACATCTTCGCCGAACGGGATATCGATCCCGAGGGCGCGGCGGTCGTGGTTCGACCGGACCAATATGTCGCCACGGTCCTTCCGCTGACGGCGACCGCCGACCTGGCGAGGTTCTTCGGCGGTATTTTTGTTGCACAGCGCGTCACCCAGTTGATGGAGGAGCCGGTATGACCGATCACCAGAGCACGCTGTTGGCAGGGGTTCCCGACAACCTGTTCATCGCAGGGTCGTGGCGCCCGTCGGGGAGCGGCGCGACCTTCGACGTCCATGACCCGGCCACCGGCGAGGTGCTCGCCTCGATCGCGGATGCCACACCCGAGGACGGTGCTGCGGCACTCGACGCGGCCGTCGACGCCGCCGCCGATTGGGCGGCGACACCCGCGCGCGAACGCGCGGACATCCTGCGGCGCACCTTCGACACGCTGACCGCCCGCCGCGAGGACTTCGCCCTGCTGATGACGCTCGAAATGGGCAAGCCACTGGCCGAGGCGCGCGGCGAGGTGACCTACGGCGGCGAGTTCCTGCGCTGGTTCAGTGAGGAGGCCACCCGGATCCAGGGTCGGTACGGGCCGAACCCGGAAGGTACCGGCCGAATGATCGTCAGCCAGCATCCGGTCGGCCCCTGCCTGCTGATCACCCCGTGGAACTTCCCGCTGGCCATGGCCACCCGCAAGATCGCCCCCGCGCTGGCCGCCGGCAATACGGTGGTCGTCAAGCCGGCGGCGCTCACCCCGCTGACGACCCTGCTGCTGACCAAGGTGCTCGAGGAAGCGGGTGTTCCCGCCGGCGTGGTCAACGTGATCACCACGACCGCGTCCGGCGCGGTCACCGGGCCGATCATCGACGACCCCCGACTGCGCAAACTGTCCTTCACCGGGTCGACCCCGGTCGGACGGCGCTTGCTCGCCCAGGCGGCGAACGGTGTGCTGCGCACCTCGATGGAACTCGGCGGCAACGCTCCCTTCGTCGTCTTCGACGATGCGGACCTCGACAAGGCGGTCGCCGGCGCCCTGGCCGCGAAGTTCCGGAATATCGGGCAGGCCTGTACCGCCGCCAACCGGTTCATCGTGCACCGCTCGGTCGCCGACGAATTCAGCCGGAGCATCACCGAGAAGGTGCACGGATTTGTGGTCGGCCGGGGGACCGAACCGGATGTGACGATCGGTCCGTTGATCGACGACAACGCGGTGGCCAAGGCCGAGCAACTCGTCTCCGACGCGGTCGGCCGCGGAGCGACCCTCACCACCGGCGGCGAGCGCCTGGACCGTCCGGGAACGTTCTACGCGCCAACGGTTCTCACCGATGTGCGGCCGGGCAGCGAGATCCTGCGCGAGGAGATCTTCGGGCCGGTCCTGGCGATCGCCGCCTTCGACACCGAGGACGAGGCGGTCGCCCTGGCCAATGACACCGAGTACGGGCTAGTCTCCTACGTCTACACCGAGAACCTCCAGCGCGGGCAGCGGATGATCGACCGGTTGGCGACCGGGATGATGGGGCTCAACGTCGGCGTGGTCTCCAATGCCGCGGCCCCATTCGGCGGTTGGAAGATGTCCGGTCTCGGCCGCGAGGGGGGCGCCGAGGGCATCCACGAATACCTGCAGACCAAGTACACGCTGACCGAAAACCCTTTCGCCTGACCTGTCGGTGCCCGGCGGATCACCCACCTGCCGGGCACCGAGTCGGGGCGCCGAAGGACAGCGGGCGGATCAGATCAGCCAGTCTCCGAGCAGGTAGGAGGCCGCCAGGGTCCCCAGGCCGACCGCGACCGAACGCAGGATGGTCAACCAGATCCGGGACTTGCCGCGCCGAGCGAGGACGACCGACGTCGCCACCAACGACGCAGACGCCACCGCGACGGTCCACTCCGTGCGCCACGGAAGTGGGGTGACGATCGCGACGAGCACCGGCAGCAGGGCGCCCAGCAGGAAAGCCAGCCCGGACCACAGCCCATCGGACCAGGCGTCCCGCCGGGTGGTCAGGTCGCGGATGCCGTACTCGATCTCCAGCTGGGTCGACAAGGCGTCCGTGGCCGAGAGTTCCTTCGCCACCTGCCGGGCGGTGTCGGTGGACACGCCCTTCGCCTCGAACCACGCGACCAGCTCGGCGCGCTCCTCGTCCGGGGTCAGCGCCAACAGTCGGCGTTCCTCGGCGACGGTCGCCTGCTGTGCCTCGCGGTCGGCGAAGGACTCACCGAGCTTGGTTCCCGCCACCGACAACGCCCCGGCGGTCGCGCTGATCGCGATCACCGCGTACGAGGTCGCCGCCGCGACCTCCGCTCCCGCCAGGCCCAGTCCCATACCGGCCACCGCGATGATGCCGTCGTTGATGTCGGTGATGCGTTCCCGGATCGCCGCCGGTTCGGTCCGGCGCCACCACGAGACCATCGGATGCACGATCATCGTGTTCCCTCCCTCCCGGACCGGCCGATTCGCCTCGATCGAGGATAGGGAGTCGCCGTCACCCACGGGTGCGGGTCGGGGGAGGAAGCGATTGCCGACGACTGCGACGTCGAAGAACACGGCCGCAGTCGCCGACGGCGAAATGTCGTTGGAGAATGGTGACCGCCGAATTACCGGCCGCCGGTCCGACAACGGGCGGGAATCCTCGCTGTCGGAGCTCGACCCTATTATCGTGCCGTGCCCGAACTGTCTCAATCGCTGGTAATCCGCCGTGGGCGGCTGCTGCTCATGATCGCGGATGACGTATCCGTGACCGCCATGGAAATGGTCGCCTCGGGTGACCATTCTCGTGTCGGGATGGAGGACCTGCGCGGAACGGCGCAGCGCTTGCGCTCCGACAGGAGCATCGTCGACCTGTCCGAGGCGCTCTTCGTGACCGAGCGAGAAGATCTGATGAGTTCGCTCGACGGTCTGCCCACCGGTGTAACGGACGACGGCCTCGACTCCGGGTGGGCGCTCGACCCGGCCACCGAGACGAACATCCTGGCGGAGGCGGCCTGGGCGGTTCGCCGACAGCGACTCGCCGACGCGTCGGATCGACTGACACCTCTGACGGACGCCGAGGCGGCTCTGGTCGGACGGCTCGACCTCCCCGGAAACCCTTCGCTCGGTGAGCTGCGCGCCGAACGCCGCCGACTGCAGATCACCCCCGACAGCACGGCAGGCGGTGGTCGTTCCGACGGGCATCGGTTGTTGGAGCGCATCGACGAAGTGATTTCCGACCTGCGCGCCGCGGTCCGATACGGCGCTGCCGGTCTTGCCGACGCCGCCGATTCGGCGGTTGCCAAGTCGATCCATCGGGCCGCCGAATCGGACGGCTGGATCGGTCGCCTGCGGGTACTCATCGTCGCCGAGGAGATCCGTGCGCTCGCCATCCTCGACGAGATCGCACGCGCGCTCTCGGCCGACCATGACACCGCTCGTGAGGGCAGGGATCTCCTCGCCGCCTACGAGCGCGACGCCGAACAGTCCGCCCTGCTGATCACTCTTCTCGAGGAAGCGCTCGGCCGAGCCCCGGCCGTTCCGGAGGGGGTGATCGGTCGGGTCGCCAAGCGCGGTCTGCACCGGGAGACGAACCTCCTGCGGGATGCCGTGTCGGCGTATCGCCTGACGGGGCCCGCCACCGAATCGGGACCCATCGCGGCCGGGTTCGCATTCGCCGAGGCGGTGGAGGCCGTGGCACTGTTCGATGCGGGAGTCGACGAATCGCGAGATCAGACAACGGACGAGCCCATCGATGAGGAATCGATGGACGACTTCGCGAAATTGCTCGGCGACATCTTTGCTGCCAAAGCCGAGGAAGCCCAAACGCTTGTCGATCAGCTCCGGCGCGACCATCCCGGAATGGACGCGGAAGGTCTGATTCGCGTCCTCAAGAGGCGTGCGACCCGCGACCTCGCTGAGGCGCTCGGCGACGATTCCGTGGGCGACTCGCCGATTGATGTCGTCGCGGTGCTGACCCTGGGGATCGCTCTTCTGCGCGGCGTGGCACCACGGACCGCGGAGGAATATGAGGAATATGGGGCGATCGGCCTGAGAATCGTCTGGTGGACCAACCGGGTCACGCAGGGGCACGGCAAGGTCCGTGGCACGGTTCCGACCGCACTGAATCGCCAGTGGGTGCGATACGCGCAACGGGTGGCTTTCGAAGCGATGTTCTCTGCGCTCGGTGGTGCGAAGCCCGGTCGGCCGGGAGCGGCGCGGGACGCCTACAAGGCGCTTCGGTCGCTCATCTGGGGACTGCGTTACGACCGGAACGTCACCGATGCCGCATCCGAAGGTGCCGCCGCCGCGGTGGGCAAGGGAGTGGATGCCCTGGCACCGTGGCTGATCGTTCGCTTCGTCGATCGCGCCGTTCGGAAGCGTTAGGTCGGGCGGCCTGCAGACCAACGACTCGGTGACCGAAAACCCGTTCTCCTGATTCGACCCGCGCGCCGATTCTCGGGGAGACTCGACACTTGTGCTCCGGGATCGCGCCGCGACGACCCGAGCACACCCGTCGGTCGGACAAGGAGTCAGATGAGCATTCACCGCAGCAGCAGGCGTCCGCGACGGCTTCGGGTCTCCGCGTTGGCGGCGGTGGCCAATCCGTCCACCCAGCGCCTCGACACCTGGAACATGCTCGACGATGCCTGCCGGCAGCTCGCGGCGGTCGAACGGGCGGGGCTGGATTCGGAGTCCGAGGTCGGGCGGGTTCGTCGGATCATGGATCGGCTCTCCGCCTACGAGCGGTACTGGCTCTACCCCGGCGCGGCCAATCTGGCGGCTCTGCGGCGCCAGCTGGACGACATGGAAACCGAACGGCTCTCCGAGCAGGTGTCCCTGGCCGTACGGTTGTTGGCCGAACACTCCGACCGCGCCGCCTCGTTCGATATGTCCGCGCCCCTGGCCGAGCAGGAATTCGCCGCCCGCGCGAGCAAGCGGCACTTCTATACCGTCCTGCTGGCCGATGATTCACCCGCCGGGCAGGACAGCATCGCCGAAAGCCTGCGCGCCCTCGGACCGTCGACCGACGTGCAATTCGAGCTGCTGATCGTCACCAGTGTCGAGGACGCGGTCTGCGCGGTCGCGCTCAACGGGGACATCCAGGCGGCGATCATCCGCCACGATCTGCCGCTGCGGTCGCGCAACCACCTGCCGTTGATGACGACGCTGTTGGGCGTCGAGAAGCATGCGGTGGCCACCGATCGCACCAACGACTGGATCGAGTGCGGCGAGTGGATTCGCGAACTGCGCCCGCATATCGATCTCTACCTGCTGACCGACGAGTCGATCGCCCAGATCGGCGAGGACGAACCGGATATCTACGACCGGACGTTCTATCGGCTCAACGACGCGACCGATCTGCACTCGACACTGTTGGCCGGGATTCGGGGACGATTCGCCACGCCGTTCTTCGACGCCTTGCGCGCCTACGCCTCGGAGCCGGTCGGCCAGTTCCACGCCCTGCCGGTAGCCCGCGGAGCGAGCATCTTCAATTCCAAGTCCCTGAAGGACATGGGGGAGTTCTACGGGCGCAATATCTTCATGGCCGAGACGTCGTCCACGTCGGGCGGGTTGGATTCGCTGCTCGATCCGCACGGCACGATCCGGGAGGCGATGGACAAGGCGGCCCGCACGTGGCACGCCAACGAGACGTACTTCGTCACCAATGGCACCTCGACGGCCAACAAGATCGTCGTGCAATCGCTCACCCGCCCCGGCGACATCGTGCTGATCGACCGCAATTGCCACAAGTCGCACCACTACGGACTGGTGCTCGCCGGCGCCGATCCGCTGTACCTCGACGCATATCCGCTCGAGGAGTACGCGATCTACGGCGCAGTCCCGCTGGCCACGATCAAGAAGGCGCTGCTCGACCTCGAGGCCGCCGGGCAGCTGCATCGGGTGCGGATGGTGTTGCTGACCAACTGCACCTTCGACGGCATCGTCTACAACGCCCGTCGCGTCATGGAGGAGGTGCTGGCGATCAAGCCGGACATGGTGTTCCTCTGGGACGAGGCGTGGTACGCCTTCGCGACGGCGGTGCCGTGGGCGCGGCAGCGCACGGCGATGGTGGCCGCCGAACAGTTGGAGGCGATGCTCACCTCGCCCGACTACGCCATCCGGTACGACCAGTGGGTTCGGGACATGGAGGGAACCAGCCGGGAGGACTGGGCGACCACCCGATTGCTGCCGAACCCCCGACAGGCGCGGGTGCGCGTCTACGGCACCCACTCGACCCACAAGTCGCTCTCCGCGCTGCGGCAGGCGTCGATGATCCATATCCGCGATCAGGATTTCAACGCGCGCACCCGCGACGCGTTCGGGGAGGCCTTCCTCACCCACACCTCGACCTCGCCCAATCAGCAGTTGCTCGCCTCGTTGGATCTCGCCCGCCGGCAGGTCGATATCGAGGGCTTCCAGATGGTCCGTTCGGCCTACACGATGGCCCTGGTCTTTCGGCAGCGACTGGCCAACGACCGGGTGATCAGCAAGTGGTTCAGCGTGCTAGAGGAGCGCGACCTGGTACCGGAGGAGTTTCGACCCTCCCGGGTCAGCGCGTATCAGCAGAACGCCGACGGCGTCCTCGAGGGGTGGAACGAGGCATGGCGTTCCGACGAGTTCGTGCTCGACCTGACCCGCGTGACCCTGTTCATCGGGCGCACCGGCATGAACGGATACGACTTCCGCGAGAACGTGCTGATGAAGCAGTTCGGTATTCAGATCAACAAGACCTCGATCAACAGCATCCTGCTGATCTTCACCATCGGCGTGACGTGGTCGAGCGTGCATTTCCTGCTCGACGCCCTGAGGCGGGTGGCCCACGATCTCGACCGTAAGCAGGCGTCGGCCAGCAAGGCCGACCGGGCGTTGCAGGAACGTCGCATCATCGAGCACACCGAGGATCTGCCGCCGCTGCCGAATTTCAGTTCGTTCGCCGCGGCCTTTCGGCCGGATCCGGCCTCCGCCTTCGGCGATATGCGGGCGGCCTTCTACGCGGGGTACGACGAGGAGGATCGCGAGTACGTGCAATTGGGTGAGGCCGGGCGTCGGATCGCCGAGGGCCGCACGCTGGTCTCGACCACCTTCGTGGTCCCGTACCCGCCGGGGTTCCCCATTCTCGTGCCCGGCCAGGTTGTCTCGAAGGAGATTTTGTACTTCCTCGCGCAGCTCGATGTGAAGGAGATCCACGGGTACAACCGCGACCTCGGCCTGTCGGTGTTCCCCGAACCGGTCCTGGCCCGCCTGACCGCCGCGCGCACGACGACGGCCATCCTGACCCACCACAGTGAGGACGCGATCGACACCGCGGCGCGGATCGACAGCGCGATTCAGAACTCGTTGGCGCCCTCCGGGACGGACTCGATCTCCCCACCCGAGGCCGACGGCGAGCACACGGCATCTTCGGACGCGGCCGCTCGGGAGTCCGTGGGGTAGCGCGCCGGCGAAGGAGGTGGTCGAGGCGGTTCAGCCCTCCGTGATGACCCCGCAGGCGATGCGACCGCCGGCGTTGCCAGCCGGTTGAGAGACGTAGTCGTCCGGGTCGGCGTGCACGACCACCGCCCGACCCAGCACGTCCTCGGGGCCGCCGTCGCCGAGCGTCACGCCCACGAAGTCGGCGTCGACCGTCGCCACCCCGTCGGCGTCCGCGACGACGTTGTTGGCGTCACCCGCGTGGTGCTCGCCCATGCCTGCCTGCCCGTGCGGCTGCCCGGTGGGATTGAAGTGGCCGCCGGCGCCGGCGAAGTCCGGGGCACTGCAGTCACCGAACTCGTGAATGTGAAAGCCGTGCTGAGTGTTCGGTTCGAGGCCCTCGATCGTGCCGGACACCAGCACCCCGTCCGCGCTGGGCGCGACCGTCAACTGCCCGGACACCGAACCGCCGGGGGCCGGCGCGAGGGTGACCGTTGCCGTCCCGCCGGCATCCGGCGCGGCGCTCGTGCCGGTCTGTTCGGCGGTCGTCGACACCGTCGTTGTGGCGGTCGACGTGTCGGTGGACGATCCGCAGGCGACCACCCCAAGAAGAGCGGCAGACAGGATGATTCCGGGTACAACTACGCGCATATCGATCCCCCAATACTCGGTAATCCGCTGGTTGACAACGTCGTTGGCGGCAGCGGACCCCGAGGTTCGGCACTGCACCGCTGCAGCCGACTCCTCGACACTACCGCCGGGCGGCGCCCGTACCCCACTACCGACCGTGAATGATCCGACCGGCCAGACGCCGCGCGAGGTCCCCGGCCCGTTCCGGCGGTCGGCGACCGGCCTGCAGGTACGGGCGCACCACCGCCAAGGGCAGATCGAACATGGCGAAGGCGGCCTCCTCCGGTGTGCACCCGGATCGGTCCGCCACCAGTCGGGCCAGGGTGCCGATCTTCTCGTTCTGTTCGGCACGCAGCGCCGCCCACCGGGCGCGAACGGGGTCGGGCCAGTGGTGTTCCTCGAAACTCTGCGGCCCGGCCTCGAGGACGGCGGCCTGAGCGAGGTTGTCCCGACACCATCGCACGGTCCACGGCGCACCCTCGACGGCTCGCTCGACAGGTGGGTCGTCCGTCACGAACTCGAGATAGGCCTGCTGAAAGCGATGGACGGTACGCATCCAGACCGCCGCCAGCAGGCTCGCGCGATCCGGGAAGCGGTTGTAGAGGGACCCACTGGGTGCCCCGGCTTCGCGGGCGACCGCCGAGACCGTCAGGGCGCGCACGCCGTCGCGGGCCACGATCGCCACGGCGGCGTCGAGCAACGCATCCGGATCGTGCAGAGTCGGTCGGCCCATGGCGAGCAGCCTATGCCGAGCGTATTTTGGAGAGATGTCGCTAAAATCATCGGACGATCGGATGTCCCCCGCCGATATCGACCACGCCGACCTCGACATCGACACCGCTCGGGCGGTCCTGGCCGGTCAGCCCTTCAACACCATGATCGGCGCCGACCTCACCGGATTCGGGGACGGATCGGCGGAACTGGTGCTGACAATCGAACCGCGCCACCGTCAGCAGTACGGCGTCGTGCACGGCGGAGTCCTCGCGTATCTGGCCGACAACGTGGTGACTTTCGCGGCCGCAACCCGGCTCGGTTCGCAGGTGCTGACGTCGGGTGTGGACGTGAGCTATCTGCGGGCGGCGCGGGCGGGCACACTGCGGGCGATCGGCACGGTCGTCCGGCACACCGACGCGTTGGCGATCGGGCGGGTGGAGATCTGGAACGATCGACCGGACGCGCCGGACCCGCTCCTGTGCGCGATCGCTCAGGGGACTGTGGTGGCGAGCCCGGCGCGGACACGCCGGTGACCCGATCCCCGTTCGGGGACCGGGCCGGATCGGGAGCGGTCAATCGGCGAGCGGAACGGGCCGTTCGGCCGGACCGGCCACCAGCTTTCGGGCCGCAGGGGCGTCCGCCCGGGTCGACGAGGAACCCACCCCGCGCACCAGACCGAGCCTCGAGGCGATCAGGTAGACCGCCATCGCGACCAGGACCGAGTTGACCGACGGGATTCCCCAGTCGACGTAGTGGCCGAACAGCCCGGCGATGATCCAGGCGGCCAGACCGGCGGGCACCCAGGTCGGCGCCGAGGCGGGCAGCGCCCCCGAGGCGCCGGACGCTTCCAGATCGCGCCGCCAGGTCCGGGCCACGAAGTACTCGGCCACCATGATTCCGGCGACGGGCGGGAAGACCACACCCAACAGGGTCAGGAAGCTCACGAAGCTGTTGAGAATCCCCGCCGCCCCGAGAGCCGTTCCCAGCAAGCCGATCACGACCGTGGCGATCGACCGGTTGATCCGCCGACCGAAGACCTGGTCGACGAAGTTGACCACCCCGAGCGAGGCCGCGTACAGGTTCCAGTCGTTGATCTTCAACGTCGCGGCGATGATGACGATCGTGCCGATGAACCCGGAGGTCGACGTGACGATGGCGATGACGTCATTGGTGCGCAGCGCCAACGCCAACAGCACACCGGTCAGACCGATCACGTACTCGCCCAGCGTGATTCCGACGAAGGTCTGCTTGACGACGTCGGCGACCGAGCGGTTGTACCGGCTCATATCGGGGGTGACCACCGCCCCGACGATGAAGCCGCCCGCCACGATCGTCGTGCCCTGCACCAGCGACAACGCCGGCCCGGCGGGCTGCGCGTTCAACAGGTCCCCGAAACTGTGTCGGGACAGCTCAGAGATGATCGACCACCCGGCGAGCAGCAGAAACGCCGGCACCGTCACGTACGCCGTCCACGCCATCGACGCGATCCCGAAGGTGACGATCACCGTGGTGGCCACACCGGCGACGACCGCCCAGAACCACACCGGTTGGCTGCCCACCAGCAGGGCCAGCCCCTCGGCCGAGACCTGATTCTGGACGCCGAACCAGCCGATCGCGCTGATGCTGATCGCCAGGCCCACCAGCGCCGAGCCGGACCGGCCGAAACCGGTCCAGCGGGCGAGGACCGACGTCGACAGTCCCTCGCGCTGCCCGGCGATCCCGGTGAAGACGGACAGCACCTCGAGGATGACCGCGCCGAGGGTGATGGCCAGTACGGCATCCCGGAACGACATGCCGAACCCGAGGGTGGCGCCGATCAGGAAGCTGGCCAGTGAGGACAGCATGCCGAATCGTTGGGTGGCGATCGAGAACCAGTGATAGCGAGCCGCCGGCGGAACGCGACCGAGCGAGTAGTCGTCGCGCTGCCGTTCCGCGGGGCTGCCCGAGGAGGTGGTGTCGTTGTCCGTCATGACGCTGATCTCCGTGGCGTAGTTGTGATGTCGTTCACAACGTAGGGTCGACGCGACTCCCCGAGCACAGTGCGAAGTGCCCGGTCGAGCGGTCCGATCCGGGCGAACCGCCGGTGTCGGCCGGTCCCGGGTCCGGCCGATAATCATCTCGACAGACGATCGCCGGCCGAGGAGAAGCCATGCACCTGCGAGTGATCCGACCGGTGATCGACACCACCCGCACGCCGGCGGTGCTGGCGGAGGTGCGCAGCTGGGTCAGCCCGGGGACCACGATCGATGTGGTCTCGATCGCGCACGGCACCGACAGCATCGAATCGGAATACGACGAGGCGTTGGCCGGCCCGGGCATCCTCGAACAGGTGCGGCGTGCCGCCGCCGACGGCGTCGACGGAGTCTTCGTGACGTGCTTCGCCGACCCGGGGGTCCATGCCGCCCGGGAGATCATCGACGCGCCGGTGGTCGGCGGCTTCGAGCCGGCGTTTCTGCTGGCCCTGGGGCTGGGGGAGCGGATCGGCATCGTCACGGTGCTGCCCACCGTCGTGCCGATGCTCCGGTCGTTGGTCCGCCGGTCCGGCCTCGACGCGCGGCTCGGCTCGATCCGGGTCGTCGATCTCGCTGTCGTCGACCTGGTCGAGCGGGACAGGCTGGTCGATCGGCTCGTCGATCAGGTGACCGCCGCAGCGGTGGCCGACGAGGCCGATGTGATCGTGCTGGGATGCACCGGCATGCTCGGGGTGACGTCAGCGGTTCGGAATGCCCTGCGAGGCAAGGGTATCGAGATGCCGATTGTCGACCCGACCGCGGCGGCGATCGGGTGGCTGGAGACCTCCGTTCGGCTCGGGCTGACCCCGAGCCGCAGCAGCTACCCGCGTCCGCGACACAAGCAGCGGGTGCCCTGAGGGTTACCGGGCCGGCAGCGACCGACAGGCCAGGTGCAGCGCGAGCCGGGTTTCGGCGTCGTCGAGATCGACCCCCAACAGCCGCTCCACCCGGGTGATCCGCTCGGTCACGGTATTGCGGTGTACCCCGAGAATCGAGGCGGTCTCGGTGGCCGACGAGCGCGCATCGAGATAGGTCACCAACGTCTCGAGCAACCGGCCCTGACCGGCTTCGGTCAACGGGGAAAGCAGTTCGCGGGCGGCGGGCACGAAGGTATCCGTCTGGGTCCAGGCGAGCAGCAGTTGCGCCAGGCCCAGCCGGTCGACATGCAGGAAATACGCGGTCTGCGGGCGGGACGCCGCGAGCCGGGCCGCGTCGGACGCCTCGGCGAGCGATTCCGCGATCCCGGCGGCACCGCGATGGACCCGCCCCACCCCGACACTGGTCGGCGTCGAATCGTCCCAGCGGGCATGCGCACGGCGGATGCGTCGCACCGTCGACGCGGTGGTCGCCACATCCGGTTCCACGCCGAAGGTGGTCCAGGCGGCCCACCCATTGGTCTGCTCGACCACCGTGCAGTCGACACCCTCGTCGGTCAACGCCCCCAGAACATCGGCGCGGTGCGCCACCGCGTCGACCTCACCGCGACCGACGATCCGCACTCCGATATGCCAACCGTCGGTGGGCCATCCACGCTCGACGGCCCGTCGCAGGATCGCATCCGGGATCGCCGGAGACGATTTGAGGAAGTCCCCGAGCAGACTGGTGCGCTGCCAGGCCATGCGCTCGTCGGCGACTCGCCGCAACGCCAGCCGATGCCCCACCGCCAGCGCGGCCACCGGCAGGACCCCGGCCACCTGATCGAGCTCCGGGCGGGCCGCGCCCGGTACCGGCACCACCAGAAGCGGGGGTTGGGGGAGACCGGAGTCGACGGGAATGGTCACCACCTCCGCGGCCGGGTACGGCGTCAACCGCGCCAGAGCGCGAGTATCGCCCTCGAGGATCCACCGGGTCACCGCATCGTCGAGTACGCCGCCCTCGGGGGCGATCACCCGGGCGGCCCGATCGCTCAGCAATACCTCGCGGCCGAGAATCCGCGATACCCGGCGCAGCACATCATCGACATCCGGGCCGGCGTGTGCGATCTCGGCCGTCACCGCCCGGATCCGCTCGGCCACCACCACCTGCCCGCCGAGGAGTTGATCGCGCAACGCGACGGCCACCCGCCACGGATCGTCGGTGGCAAGAACCGTCAGCCGAAGCCGCTCGGCGAGCCGGATCGTTCCCGATGCCGGCGTCGCCCGCCGGTCGAGCACCACCACCTTCGCGCCGGCGGCCCGCAGGTCGCGCAAGGCCATATCGAAACGCCAACTGGTGGCCTCGAGGCGATCGAGCAGCACGATGATGTCGGCCGACGGGGTGGGGACGTCGTCGCCCAGCAGATCCTCGAGGCGGGTCGCCTCGACGGTATGGACGACCGCCTCCACCGAGCCGGTCACCACGGTGACGGAGGTGAAGGCCGGACGACCGAGAAGCGCGGCGACGGTGGTCATCGGCGGGCCCGCCACCACGCGGGCGCCGGCAGATGCAGCAGCGATACCCGGGTTCCGGCGCGCACATCGTCGATGCTGAGTACCTGCCGATCGGCAGCCGCGATCAGGCAGATGATATCCGGTGCGGCGCAGACGATGTCACCATCGAGCAGGACCAGGACGAACTCGTTGTCCGCCTCGACCCGCAGCACCGCACCCGAGGCGGAATCGGTGATCGTCACCGAGGTCCGTCGGGATCCGTCCCGTTCGGGGGCGGCGTCGATCGCGCTGATCCGACCGTCCGCCAGGACGGTCACCTCGTCGATCTCGTGCAGGTGGTCGGCGGTGGCCATCGCTCGCCCGAGATGCCGCGCCCGCGCCGCCGTGCCGGTGATGGCCACCGCCCCGAGAGCCGCCACCCGTTGGAAGGCGAACGCCAGCGCGGCCCACCCGCCGGTCGCCGTGATCACCGTCCGGATCAGGGTTTCGGTGCGGTGTGCGTCGGTTCCGTCCACCAGTACGGTGGTGCCGCCGGCCTCGGTGACGACGCACGGCGTCGGCCGGCCGCCGGCGACGCAGACCGACAGTTGGTCCAGGCGGGGGAGCGCCCGGCCGGTGAAATCCGCGTCGAGCAGCGGAAGTCCGCCGCGTGCGGCCGTATCGAGGGCGGCGATGCCGTTGACACCGGCCATCTCGACCGCCATGACCGCCACCGGCCGGACGCCGGTCCACCGGGTCAATGCCTCGACGGCGGCGACCAACTCGGTTCCGGCGGGCAGCTTTTCCCGGATCGCGGCGGTCGCGCCGATATACGCGACGGGCGCCACCCATCCATCGTCGGGCAGATCGTCGAGGGTGACCCAGTCCACCGGATGCTCGCGCAGCACCGTCGCGGTGGACAGCGCGAGCAGGTGCGGGTCGCCGCCACCGCCGGAGCCGAGCAGACGCAGTCCGAGCACGAATTCATCGAGTTCGGACGGGCTCCACCGGGTTGGCACGCGGCTCAGCCTACGGCGGGGACGGTCGACGGTGGGGCCGGTGAACGAACCACATCGACGTCGTAGCCGAAACGGCGCGGACCGACCAGATCGACCCCGGCGACGGAATGCCACCGCTCGTCGCTCGGGCCGGACAGCACGCGCACGCGTTGGCCGTACCGCACGGCCTCGGTGGTGATCGCCGCGCCGGTCTCGTCGTCGACCAGGATGATCAGGTCGGGCGTCGTGCACACGACGGTGCCGTCGACGGTCGCCACCAGGTTCTCGTTCCGGAACCCCACCGTCAGGCACCTGCCGTCGTCGTCGCCGATGCCCTCGATGAACGCCTCGCCGCGCACGAATCCGCCGACGGTCTCACGCCGCACGTCGATCACTTTGCCGGTCAACAGGATCGAACCACCGAGCCGATCGGCCAGGGCGGTCACCGGATCGGTATGCGAGGTGACGGCCGAACGGGTGAGGATCCCCAGTTCCTGGCAGAGGGACAGCGTGTCCGGCACGAAGCTGTCGCGCACCGCGGCCCCGGACATCGGGAAGCAGGAGATGACGATCGAACTGCCCATCTGCACCGCGAGCGGGCGGGTCAGGCGTTCGGCCCAGTTGTTGTCGATCGAGTCGACGATGCCGGTGTTGCCCTTTTCATCCGCGAACGACAGGGGGCCTGCGGGTATGCCGGACAGGGTGGGCAGCACCATCTGAATCTCCGGGAAGGCCCGCCCCATCCCGTCGCCGTCGATCAGTGGCAGTCCGAGGCGGGCGGCGGCCACCACCGGAAGCATCGAGTTGATGCCACCGGCCTCGATGCAGGCGATATGGGTCGGCGGGGTGCCCAGATATCTGGCCATGGCGCCGATCGCGGTCTCCAACTGGTCGGCGGAGGGGATCTTCTCGATGACGACGGTCGGTGCGCCCATCAGGGCGACCGGCAGCACGACGGCATCGTCGGGTACGGCGTCGAGACCCACCACCTCCACCGGGCCGTGGCGGCGGATCGCCTCGGCGGCGAGCAGTCCGCCGATATGGGGATCGCCGCCTCCGCCGG
This sequence comes from Millisia brevis NBRC 105863, assembly GCF_001552615.1. GTDB lineage: Bacteria > Actinomycetota > Actinomycetes > Mycobacteriales > Mycobacteriaceae > Millisia > Millisia brevis. The sequence continues at coordinate 164,951 of NZ_BCRN01000006.1, read as the reverse complement.
TGCCGAGCAGGGCCGCGCCGACGGTGATCGGATCGACGTCGTCGGTGGAAATGCGCGCGAGGGTATGGGGGTGGTCGGGGTAGGGCCGGCGGGGTCGAGTCATGGTGACGTCAGACATGAGCGGGAGCCTCCTTGCCGAGATCGAGGACGCCGACCGCTTTCACGCGAACGCGCACCGCGTTGCCCGGTAGATAGGGGATGGGTAGTTCGTCGAATTCGACGATGCGGACCGAATCGGCGGTCGCCCCGGCGAGGACGGCGCGATTGATCGCCTCCTGACGGGCCTGCTCGACGATCCGATCGCGGGAGAGCCGATCGGTGGAGTACATGCGGTCGACCTCGCCGCCGACGTTGGCAATGGCCGCGCCGACGGCGTTGGCGACCGCGTAGTTGTCCGGTCGCAGGATGGTCCCGAAACCGGGGAGGCTCTCCGGCAGCAGGATCGAACCACCACCGACGGCGACCACCGCCAACGGATCGGCCGACACCCGCATGCGATCGACACCGCGGGCGATCTCCTCGTCGATCCGGGCCAGAGCATCGCGAACGACCGACCCGTCCAGATGCGCCACCAGGTTCGGGTCGCCGACGACGCCGCGACCGGCGGCGACCGCGATGTCGGTGGCGGTCAGTGCGGTTCCTCCGAAGACGCGCGCCTCGGACGGCAGCCGGTAGCCGACCGAGTCCGGGCCGATGCGTCGGCCGTCGTCGCGGATGCGCGAACCGCCTCCGATCCCCAGGGAGATCACGTCGGGCATCCGAAAGTTGGTGCGCACGCCCGCGACGTGGACCTCGGCCCGCGACTCGCGCGGGAATCCGCCCTCGAGCAGACCGATATCGCTGGTGGTGCCGCCGATGTCGACGACGGCGCAGGTCTGCATCCCCGACAACAACGCCGCCCCGCGCATCGAATTGGTCGGCCCGGAGGCGAACGTCGCCACCGGGTACCGGCGCGCCTGTTCGAGGTTCATCAGAGTGCCGTCGTTCTGGCTCAGATAGAGCGGGGCGTCCCACCCGCGGCGATGCAGGGATTCGGACAGGTCGGCGAGGATCGCGTCGGCGATATCGCGCAGGGCGGCGTTGATGATCGTGGCGTTCTCGCGTTCCAACAGCCCGATTCGGCCGATCTCGTGGGACAGCGAGATCGCCACGGTGGGACCGAGGTGCGCGGCGAAGATGTCGGCGGCCGCTATCTCGGCGTCCGCGTTCACCGGTGCGAAGACGCTCGAGATCGCGATCGACCGGATGCCGCGTGCCGCGATGTCGTCGCCGATGCGGTGCAGTTCGTCGGGATCGAGGTCGGCGAGGGCGGAGCCATCGAATTCGTATCCGCCATGGGCGAGGTAGCCCTGGCCGTCGATCGCCTCCACCAACTCGGTGGGCCAACCGACAAACGGTGGAAGCGAACTGGTCGCCGGGAGACCGAGCCGGACGGCGGCGGTCGGCGCCAGCCCACGCCGTTCGATCAACGCGTTGATGAAGTGGGTGGTGCCCACCATGATCGCGTCGATGTCCTGCGCCCCGAACGGATGGGCCGACTCCAGCGCGGAGATCGCGTCGAGAATGCCGCGGGTGACGTCGGGAGCGGTCGACCGCTTGCAGGCGGCGACCACCCGATCACCGCGCATCAGCACTGCGTCGGTATTGGTGCCGCCGACGTCGATTCCGATTCTCATATGCGCCGCTTTCTGCTGTTGGCCGCCCGCCGGTCAAGCGTCTGCGGTCAGCCTATGGATCCTTCGGCCACGGCTCACCGGGCGCAGTGCCCTGATTCGGACCTCCAATCCGGCGGGATGCACATCGAGGACGTCGGGCCGGGCTTCTAGTGTTCGGGTCCATGACCTCGTTTCTGTCCGAAACCGCCTTCGCCGACCGCACCGTCGTCCTGATCGGGGGTGGGACCGGCATCGGACTGGCGGTCGCCCGACTGGTGACGGCCGCAGGCGGCAACGTCGTACTGGGTGGCCGCACCGCTGCGACGCTGGAGGCGGCCGCATCCGAACTCGGTGACGCCGCACGCTGGGCGGTGGTCGATACCTCGGACCAGGACACCATCGACACCTTCTTCGCGGGGATCGAGACGGTGCACGGCATTTTCACGACCGCGGCCGACTACGTCACCGGGTCGATCGCGGACTTGTCGGTCGAGCAGGCCGCGACTCCCTTCCAGTCGAAGTTCTGGGGGCAGTACCGGGTGGTGAAGTCCGCCCTGCCGAAGCTCGCGGCCGACGCGTCGATCGTGCTGATGTCGGGTGCGGCCAGCATCCGCCCCGCCGGGAACGCTCCGGCCTATACCGCGGCCAACGCCGCCATCGAGGGCTTGGCGCGCGGGTTGGCCTTCGAACTGGCCCCGATTCGGGTCAACGCGGTGGCGCCCGGCACCGTCGACGGGCACCTGTGGGACCAGCGCGATCCGGCGGTTCGGGCCGCGGCCTTCGACTTCTACACCTCGATCTCGACGATCGGCCGGATGGGAACCGAACCCGAGGTCGCCCAGGCGGTGGTCTACCTGCTGCTCAACACCGTCACGACCGGGTCGACCCTCTTTCCCGACGGCGGCTACTCGTTCCGATGATCCGCTCGATCACCGCATCGGTGAAGGCGGTGGTCGAGGCGGTGCCGCCGAGGTCGCGCGTGCGGATCGGGGAGGCGATCACCGCGCCGATCGCGTCCTCGGTGCGCCCCGCCGCTTCGCCGAAGACGGGGGAGGTGTGGCGGCCCTGCAACCAACGCAGCAGCATCGCCACCGACAGGATCAGCGCTGTCGGGTTGGCGGTATCGGTACCCGCGATGTCCGGCGCGGCGCCGTGTGCGGCCTGGGCCATCGCCCGGGTCGCCGAGCAGTTCAGCGAGGCGGCGATCCCCAGTGAGCCGGCCAACTCCGCGGCGAGGTCGGACAGGATGTCGCCGAAGAGGTTCTCGGTGACGATCACGTCGAAGATCGACGCGTCGCGTACCAGATGCGCCGCGGCGGCGTCGACGAACTGCTCGGACACGGTGACGTCCGGATAGTCGCCGGCCACCTCGAGGCAGACGTCCCGGAACAGCCCGGTCGTCATCGTCAGGACGTTCGCCTTGTGCACGATCGTCACGTGTCGGCGGCGTTGCTCGGCCAGCCGGAACGCCTCCCGCGCGATGCGCTCGCTCCCGGCGCGGGTGATGACGCCGACCGCGAGGGCGACGTCCGGTGTCGGCATGAACTCGCCGGAACCGGCGAACATATTGCGGTCCGCGTAGAGGCCCTCGGTGTTCTCCCGGACGATCACCAGATCGGCGCGCGGGGCGATCGGATCGGTGCCGGGCCACGCCCGCGCCGGCCGGATATTGGCGAACAGATCGAAGTGTTTGCGGATCGCCCCCGCCGGCGGCACCGCCGCGGCCAGCTGCGCCGGATACGAAGCGCTGTCGTGCGGTCCGAGAATCCACCCGTCCAGGCGGTCGAGCGCAGCGAGCGTCTCGGCCGGCACCGCGACGCCGTACCGCTCGATCGCCTCGTGCCCGATCGGCAGCGGATGCCAGTCGATGGTGAACAGGTCGGTGGCGGCGGCCTCGAGGACCCGGGCGGCGGCGGGAACGATCTCCGGACCGATCCCGTCTCCGGCGACGAGACCCAGCTGTATCGACGGTGTCACCGGCGCGAGTGTGCCATGAACCCGCCGGGCGGGGCGTCGACACCACGGCGAACGTCGTCGTTCACCTTGTCCGTCGGGGCGATATCGAAGGCCGGCGGCCGCTCCTAGGGTTCATCGGTAACCGACCGTGAGGTGATGACATGACCGCAGTACACGCTCCTGTCGGCGGACCCCAGCTCGAGCAGGTCCGCCGTCTGATCACCGAGGTCCCCGGACCGCGCTCCCGCGAGATCGCGCAGCGCCGCGGCGCCGCGTTGCCGACCGGACTGACCAGTGCCGTCGGCGTCTACGCCGCGGCCGCCGGCGGCGGTGTGCTGCTCGACGTCGACGGCAACTCCTTCATCGACTTCGGCAGCGGCATCGCGGTGACCACCGTCGGCAACTCCGCTCCGCGGGTGGTCGAACGGGCTCGCGAGCAGCTCGGGAAGTTCACGCACACCTGTTTCCTCGCCACCCCGTACGAGTCCTATGTCGAGGTGGCCGAAACCCTCAATCGCCTCACCCCCGGCGACCACGAGAAGCGCACCGCACTGTTCAACACCGGCAGCGAGGCCGTCGAGAACGCGGTCAAGTACGCCCGGGCGGCGACCGGCCGACCGGCGGTGGTCACCTTCGACAACGCCTTCCACGGCCGCAGCCTGCTGACGATGTCGATGACCGCGAAGGCCGCGCCCTACAAGGCGGGCTTCGGTCCCTTCGCACCCGAGGTCTACCGGGCGCCGATGGCCTACCCGTACCGGTGGCCGAGCGGCCCCGAGAACGCCGCCGACGAGGCGTTCACCGCCTTCCGGGATCTGATCGACGTGCAGATCGGCGCCGGCGTGGTCGCCTGCGTCATCGTCGAACCGATCCAGGGTGAGGGCGGCTTCATCGTGCCCGCGCCGGGCTTCCTGGCCCGCGTCGCCGACTTCTGCCGGGAGCGCGGCATCGTCTTCGTCGCCGACGAGGTCCAGGCCGGTATCGGCCGCACGGGGGCCTGGTTCGCGAGCGAACACGAGGGCCTCGTGCCCGACCTGGTCGTCACCGCCAAGGGGCTCGCCGGCGGACTTCCGCTGGCCGCGGTCACCGGCCGCGCGGACATCATGGACGCCGCGCACGCCGGCGGTATCGGCGGCACCTACAGCGGAAACCCGGCAGCCTGCGAGGCGGCGCTCGGGGTCTTCGAGACCATCGAGCAGGACAACCTGCTCGAGCGGGCCCGGGTGATCGGCGACATCATGACCCGGCATCTGCGCGAGATCGCCGCCGAGCATCCGATCGTCGGGGAGATCCGGGGTCGCGGCGCGATGGTCGCCGTCGAACTGGTCGAACCGGATTCCGACACCCCGAACCGCGACGCCGTCGCCGCGATCAACCGCGACTGCGTACAGCATGGGCTGTTGACGCTCACCGCCGGCACCTTCGGCAATGTGCTGCGCTTCCTGCCGCCGCTGTCGATCTCCGACGACCTGCTCGACGAGGGTTTCGAGATCCTGCGCGCCGCCTTCGCCGCCCTCTGATCCACCGCCCCACCGACCGACGAGGACCCGATATGACGACCGTGACCGCCCCCCGCTCCGACAACCGCGCCCAGAAGCCGCTGGAGCTCTTCGGCACCGACCGCCTGCTCGACGACGACGAGCGCGATATCGCCGCCACCGTCCGCAAGTTCGTCGACACCCGCCTCAAGCCCAACGTCGCCGAGTGGTTCGAATCGGCCACCCTGCCGCGCGAGATCGCCCGCGAATTCGGCAGCCTCGGCGTGCTGGGCATGCACCTGCAGGGCTACGGCTGCGCCGGCACCAACGCGGTCAGTTACGGCCTGGCCTGTCTGGAACTCGAGGCGGGCGACAGCGGCTTCCGCAGCTTCGTGTCGGTGCAGGGTTCGCTGTCGATGTTCTCGATCTACCGTTACGGCTCCGAGGAGCAGAAGCTCGAATGGCTGCCGAAGCTCGCGGCCGGCGAGGCGATCGGCTGCTTCGGCCTGACCGAACCCGACTTCGGCTCCAACCCCGCCGGGATGCGCACCCGCGCCCGCCGCGACGGTGACGACTGGATCCTCAACGGCACCAAGATGTGGATCACCAACGGCAACCTCGCCGACGTCGCCACGGTGTGGGCGCAGACCGACGACGGTGTCCGCGGCTTCGTCGTCCCCACCGACACCCCGGGATTCACCGCCAACGTCATCCACCACAAGCTGTCGCTGCGCGCGTCGGTCACCTCGGAACTGGTCCTCGACAATGTGCGGCTGCCCGCCTCCGCCCAGCTGCCCGAGGCCCGCGGCCTCAGCGCCCCCCTGTCCTGCCTGAACGAAGCCCGCTTCGGCATCGTCTTCGGCGCCCTCGGCGCCGCCCGCGACAGCCTCGAGTCCGCGATCGACTACGCCGCCGCCCGCGACGTCTTCGACCGCCCGCTGTCGAGCTTCCAGCTCACCCAGGAGAAGCTGGCGAATATGACCCTCGAGCTCGGCAAGGGTCTGCTGCTCGCCCTGCACCTGGGCCGCATGAAGGACGACGGCGGTATCCGACCGGAGCAGCTGAGCCTGGGCAAGCTGAACAACGTGCGCGAAGCGATCGCGATCGCCCGCGAATGCCGCACCATCCTCGGCGGCAGCGGCATCACCCTCGAGTACCCGCCGCTGCGGCACGCCAACAACCTCGAATCGGTGCTGACCTACGAGGGCACCAGCGAGATGCATCTGCTGTCGATCGGCAAGGCCCTCACCGGGCACGCCGCCTTCCGCTGACCAACCGATCGAACCGTTCCGGGCACGGGAGAAACGAGACCGCCATGACCGCACCGATTCAGAACCTGCACAACCTCGTCGACGGCACGTGGACCGAGGGAAGCGGCGGCGACGTCGTCAGCATCAATCCGGCGGATTCGTCGGTGGTGGTGGCGGCGGGACAGCGCGCCGACACCGCGCTGCTCGACGCCGCGGTCACGGCGGCCTCCGCCGCCCGGGCGCAATGGGCGCATACCCCGGCCCACGAGCGGGGGGCCGTGCTGGTGCGGGCGGCGGCGATCGTCGAGGCCCGAGCCGACGAGTGGGGCCGGGAGCTGTCCCGCGAGGAGGGCAAGACCCTCGCGGAGGGCATCGGCGAGGTCGGGCGCGCCGCGCAGATCCTGCGCTTCTACGGCAACGACGCCGACCGGGAGGCCGGCGAGGTCTACTCCTCGCCGCGTCGGGGTGAACGCATCCTGGTCACCCGCAAGCCGGTCGGCGTCGTCGGGGTCATCACCCCGTTCAACTTCCCGATCGCCATCCCCGCCTGGAAGATCGCCCCCGCCCTGACCTACGGCAACACCGTGGTCTGGAAGCCGGCGAGCACCGTGCCGCTGCTGGCGGTGCGGCTGGCGCAGGCGCTGACCGAGGCGGGCCTGCCGGCCGGCGTGCTCAACCTCGTCCTCGGCGACCGGGAGATCGGTACCGGCATCATCGAACACCCCGGCATCGACGCAGTGACCTTCACCGGATCGACCGGGGTGGGCCGCCGCCTGGTCGCGGCCGGGGCGCTGCGCGGCGTACCGGTGCAGGCCGAACTCGGCGGCAAGAACGCCGCGATCGTGCTCGGCGACGCCGATCTCGACCTCGCGGTCCAACAGGTGGCTCTCGGCGCATTCCGTTCCACCGGCCAGAAGTGCACGGCGACGTCCCGGTTGATCGTCACCGACGACATCGCCGACGACTTCCTGGCGGCGCTGACCAAACGAGCCCGCGAGATCATCGTGGGCGATCCGCTCGATCCCACCACCGAGATGGGCCCGGTCATCAACGGCGCTGCCCGCGAATCCATCCGGGGTGGGATCGACCGTGCGATCGAGCAGGGCGCCGACCTGCTCGTCGGCGGTACCTCCGCCGATCCGCAGCTGCGGGAATCCGGCTACTTCCTGTCGCCGACCATCCTGGATCTGCCCTCCGGTGATCTCGACATCTGGCGCGACGAGCTCTTCGGACCGGCCCTGGCCATACGCCGGGTGGCCTCCGTCGAGGACGCCTTCACCCTCGCCAACGACGGCGACTACGGCCTGTCCGCCGCCCTGTTCACGCAGGACCTCACCCGCACCCTCGAGGCGGTCGACCACATCGACGTCGGCATCCTGCACGTGAACTCCGAATCGGCCGGCGCCGACCCGCACGTGCCGTTCGGCGGCGCCAAGAAGAGCGGCTACGGTCCCAAGGAACAGGGTCGTTCGGCGCGCGAATTCTTCACCCACACCACGACGGTGTACCTGCGCGGCGGGGCGGCCCGCATATGACGGGCGGAGCGGACGTGACCGAAGGCGGGACGGGCGGGGGAACCCTCGACGGTGTGGTGGTGGTCGACTTCAGTCGAGTGCTCGCCGGGCCGTACGCGACGATGATGCTCGGCGACTTCGGCGCCCGGATCATCAAGGTCGAACGCCCCGGCACCGGTGACGACACCCGGGCCTGGGGTCCGCCCTTCGACGCCGACGGCACCGCCACCTACTTCAACGCGGTCAACCGCAACAAGACATCGGTCGTGATCGACCTGGGCAGCGAGGACGGGCGGCGGCAGGCGCTCGAGCTGGTGCGCACCGCCGACGTCGTCGTCGAAAACTTCCGCACCGGCACGATGGAACGGCTCGGGCTCGGCTACGACGACCTCGTCGCGGTCAAGCCGGACCTGATCTTCTGTTCGATCACCGGGTTCGGGGCCGACGGGGGAGCCGCCCTCGCCGGCTACGACCTGCTGGTGCAGGCCGTCGGCGGCCTGATGAGCGTCACCGGCCCCGAACCGGGTGCGCCCACCAAGGTCGGCGTGGCGCTGGTCGACGTGATCACCGGGCTGCACGCCCTCGCCGGCATCCTCGCCGCGCTCGCCCACCGCTCCCGCACCGGCGAGGGCCAACGGGTCGAGACCAATCTGCTGTCGTCGCTGTTGTCGTCGCTGGTCAACCAGGCGTCCGGCTTCGTCGGCGCCGGGGTGGTGCCGGGCATCCTGGGCAATCGGCACCCCAGCATCTCGCCGTACGAGACCTTCGCGACCGCCGACCGCCCGGTCGCGCTCGCGGTCGGCAACGACAAGCAGTTCGCCCAGCTGTGCGCCGCGAGCGGACGTGCCGATCTGGCGACCGACGAGCGGTTCGCCACCAATACCGCGCGGGTGAGCAATCGCCAGGAGTTGACCGCGACGCTGGAGAAGGCGCTGGCCGATCACGGCGCCGACCACTGGTTCGCACTGCTCAGCCCGCTCGGTGTGCCGATCGGCCCGATCAACAACATCGCCGAAGCCTTCGACTTCGCCGAGCAGCTCGGGCTCGCGCCGTCGGTCGAGGTGCCCGGCAGCGCGACCCCGCAGGTCGCCAATCCGCTGACCTTCTCGCGGACCCCCGTGCAGTACCGCAGCGGACCACCGCCCCTGGGGGACAACCCGACCGCCTGACAGCCCGCCCGGCCCGGCGCCACCGGCCCACCGACCGCCCGGCTCACCCGGCCCAGCGGCCCCGGTCCACCCGACCCAGCGCACCCCACCGGGCCCGGCACCCCGCCTCCTCCCGCGAAAGTGTCGCTTTCTCCGGTTCAGCCGCAGAAAGTGACACTCTCGCGGCGGCTCGGCGGCTCGGTCCACCCCGAGCGCCTGGCAGCCCGCTCTGCCCACCCGACCCAGCGCACCTGGAGCAGCCCACCGGGCCCGGCGCCCCGCCTCCTCGCGCGAGAGTGCCACTTTCTCGGGTTCAGTGGCGGAAAGTGACACTCTCGCGGCGGCTCGGCAGCCCACCGGGCCCGGCGCACCCCGCCTCATCCCGCGAGAGTGTCGTTTTCTCCGGTTCAGTCGCAGAAAGTGACACTCTCGTGGCGGGGTGGCGGGGTGGCGGGGTGGCGGGGTGGCGGGGTGGCGGGGTGGCGCGGTGGCCCAGTGGCGCGGGTCAGGGGCGGCGGAGGGTTTCGGCGAGTTCGTGGGCCTTGACGGCGATCCAGAGTTCGGCGCGGGCCTGCGCGGTGTCGAGGTCGCGGTCGAGAACATCCGCGGCCTTGGCGATCCGGCTGCGCATCGTATGGCGGTGGACGCCCAACTCGGCGGCGGCGCTTTCGATCTGAGTGTTGTGCAGCAGCCACACCCGCACGGCGGTCAACAGGTCGGGGGAGGACGGGGTCGCCGCGTCGTGGTCGATCAGCGGACCGAGGACCTTGCGCGCCAGTACGGACAGTTCCTCGACGGACCGGCCGTCCAGCAGCAGCGAAAACGTTCCGGCATCGGCGAAGTCGCTGACCGCCGAGGATGACGAGGCCCCGATCCGGGCGGCCGCGCGGGCCTGCCGGACACCGGTCGCCGCGTCGACGACGCCGACCGGGCCACCCCGCCCCGCTCGAACGGGTCGACCCAGGGCGATCGACAGGGTGCGCACCAGGGCGGCGACCCAGGCGGCATCGCGCTCACCGCCGACGAGGACGGCGAGATCGCCGTGCGTGGGGGCCATCAGGTAGGGGACCGACTGCGCGGCCAATGCGGCGGCCGCCTCGCGCTGCGCCGGCAGCAGCGCCCCCACATTGGTCATCACGATCGCGACAACCGTCGACTCCTCGGTGAAGCCGAAATAGCGCAGCAAGCCGGTATCGAGGTCGGCTCCGATTGCGAGGAGGGCCTCGGTCACCACCGTGCGCAACCGTTGTTCGGCGTCGGCCACCTTCGCCGGCTTGCCCATCTCGATCGAGATCAGCGACACGGTGTGTGCGACCAGCAGCCGGTCCTCGGTCGCGAGCGGCCCCGCCGAGCCGATCGCCAGATATCCGCGGATGTCCCCGGCCACCGAGACGCTCTGCACGACACAGGAGCCGGCCCGGTCGGAGGCGACCGAACTGGTCGATCGCCCTCGCCCCGAGGTGGATCCGGCCGCGCGGGCGACGGAGCGGGCCTGCTCGATCACCCGCGGCACATCGGTGCCGTGGGCCGCGAGCGATTCGCCCTCCGCATCGATCAGCACGACCGTCGCGGTCAGCGCCCGCCCCAATGTCGCCGTCAGTAGGGGGATTCCGCCTCGGAGGGTCGCGCGAGCCAACTTCTCCTGTTGGTCGACGATGCCCTGCACCACCCGGACCCGATCGGCGGTCAACTCGTCGATCACCGCGTGGGTGATCGCGATGAACGGGGTGCGTTGGGGTACGGCGATGATCGGCAGCCCCAGTGCGTCGCCCGCGGCGAGCACCGCATCGGGCACGTGCTCGAAGGTCGTCCCGGTATCGAAGGCGAGGGCGACGGCATTGGCGTCGACGAGCCGCGACACGTAGTCGAACTGCTCCTCGTCGGAGGAGCCGATGTTCAGACCGGTGGTCATCACCAACTCGCCGCCGGTGATCCACGGCGCCGGGTCCGCGAGTTCGATCGCGTGCGCCCACTCGATCACCCGATCGGCGCCCGCGTGGCCGGCCACCACGGTCAGGCCCAGATCGGGATTCCGAACGAGCCTGCGAACGGTCAGCGCCATCCTCACCCTTCGGCCATCGACATCCGCCGGTCGAGGTCACCCTTCGGCGACCATCACATCCCGGCGGATGCCGACAACCGTACCCGGCCGGCCGAACGATCCGACTACAGCTCGCCGCCCCCGCCGTGACCGGCCGCCGCACCCGCCGGCTGCGGAATCGGCAGCTGGTGACGCGGCACGATCATCGTCGGAACGGGTGAGTGCCGCAGGATCTTCGAGGCGGCCGACCCGAGGAAGACCCGGGAGGCCTGCCCGGCGGCGCCGGAGCCGAGCACCAGGACGTCGCCCGGCTCCCAGGTGATGTCCTCGACCGCCTCGCGCCAGTCGTGCCCGCTGCCGACCACCACGTCGACATCGCCGACATGGATGTGTTCGCGGACCAACTCGAGCTGTCGAGCGGCCTCCTCCTGCATCCGCCGCGACCACTGCGCCACAACGAGACTCTCGGCGGACGACTCGAGCGCGCCACCGGACATCCACACCGGCCGCACCGTGAACGACGCGATGCGCAGCGCCGTCGACCACTGCTGTCCCAGAGTGGCGATGGCGGGAACCAGGCCCTCGATATCCGCGTCACCGCCGTATGCGGCGGTCAGGCGGGTGACCCGGTCGAGGGTCTGCGGATAGCCGCGCGGGGCGATGGCGACCGGGATCGCCGCGGTGTGCACGAGCCATTCGGTGACGCTGCCGAGCGCCACCCGGCCCATGAGCCCGGCCGAGGACGACCCGACGACCACCAGGCTCGCGTCGTGCGTCGTGGTCACCTCGATCAGCCCCTTGGGCACCGAGGTCGACTGGTGCACGACGACACTGATGTCGAGGTCCGCGGGCAACTGCTCGACCGCGCGGACCAAGGATCGCTCGGCCTCCGCGGTGACGTAGCGCAGGTACTCGTCCTCGATCGGGTCGCCCTTCGGCGGCCAGGGCCGCTCCACGATCGCGGTCGCGACCACCGATTCGCCCGTCGAGTGCGCGATCTGGGCCGCCAACTGCAAAGGGGCGAGGCCGTGTCGGCTCCAGCTGAAACCCGCGATGATCGTCACGAGGACGGTTCCTCGGTCTTGGCGCGAGCGGTGACGTTGATGACCGGCACCCCGTACTCGGCGCGGGCCCGATCGACGACATCGAAGCGATGCCAGACCGAATCCTCCAGGGGCAGCGTCGAGATCACGATCTGATCGGGGTGGAAGGTGCCGACCGCGGTCGCCAGGGCGCGCAGGGGACGGTAGTCGCCGATCTCGCCCTCGGCCTCCAGGTTCTCCGACCGCAGGGTGGTCAGCGTGTGGTCGAGCCGCCGCTGGGCCTCGACCCGGGTGGCCTCCCAGACATCGAGCGGACCGTGCGTCGCGGCGGTGCCGGTTTCGATCGGGCTGGCCGGGACGACGACGAAGTAGCTGGTGCTCCGATCGGCGCCGATACCGCGCAGCTCCGCGAGCAGCTCGTCGGATTCGACGGTCTGGTTGGCCAGCACGAGCACCCGGTGGGGCCGATCGCCGCCGGCGACACCCTCCACGACCGGTCGACGCTTGACGAACCAGCGGTTGGCGACGAACAGCAGGATGACCACCGCCCACGACAGAAGGCTCAGCACCAACTGCGAACGGACCGCCTCCTGCAGGAACATCTGCACCAGGACCGCGAAGATGCCGATCGCGGTGAGAATCGACAGCACCGGGAACAGCCACATCTTGACGCGCAGCTGCGAATCGGGGGTGCGGTAGCGCAGCACGATCTGGGAGATCACGATCAGCAGGTAGACGAACAGGATGATCGCACCGCTGGAGTTCAGCAGGAAGGCGAAGATCGTGTCCGGCGAGAACGCCGCAGCCACGACGCACAGGAAGCCGACCACCGACGAGGCGAGGATGGCGATCGCCGGAACGCCGCGCCGGGTGACGCGCACCAGCTGAGCCGGCGCCTCGCGGCGTGCGGCCAGCACGAAGAGCATGCGCGAGGCGGTGTACATACCGGAATTCAGACAGCTGAGCACCGCCGTCAGAACGACCGCATTCATGATGTGGTCGGCGTAGGGGATACCCATTTCGGTGAACGCCGCGACAAACGGGGACGCGCTGGCGTCGTCGTCATTCCACGGAAGGATGGTGACAAGCAGGAAGGACGAGCCGACGAAAAAGACCGCTATGCGAAGAATGACCGAATTGGCCGCTTTTGCGACGGCGCGCTCGGGGTCCGAGGATTCGGCGGCGGCGATGGTCGCGATCTCCGCGCCGACCATCGAGAAAATCACCGTAACGACGGCGACGGTGATTGCCAGGGGGCCGAAGGGGAAGAATCCGCCGTGGCTCCACAGGTTCGAGAAATCCATCGACTTGTTCGGCCACATACCGAGGACGAAGAGGGAACCGAGCACGAGGAACGCGATGATCGCCGCGACCTTCACGCCGGCGAACCAGTACTCGAACTCACCGAACGACGAGACCGAGAACAGGTTGGTCGCGGTCATCGCCACCAGCAGAACCAGAGCTACCAGCCACAGCGGCCAGTCGACCCAGTACGCGATGATCTTCGCGCCGGCGATCGCCTCGAAACCGACGACGATCACCCAGAAGTACCAGTACAGCCAGGCAACCGAGAAGCCTGCCCAGTCGCCCATCGCCTGTCGCGCGTAGTCGGCGAACGAACCGGTGGCCGGATGGGCGACCGCCATCTCGGCCAGCGCCCGCATCACCATGATGATCAGGATTCCGGCGAGGCCGTACGTGAGGAATGTGCCCGGACCGGTCTCCCTGATGACGACGCCGGAGCCGACGAACAGGCCCGCGCCGATAACACCGCCGATCGCGATCATGGTCAACTGCCGTTGACTCAGGGCCTTCTTCAACGCTGGTGTTTCACCCATTTGACCTCACCCGGAATTCTCATCGATCAGCGCTATTCACTTCGGCGCTGTTAGAAGTCGAACGTTAGGCTCACCTGCGCCGCATTGTGCGGCGAAGCTGTCTGGAATTTGGGCGGATCATTCGGACAGTTGTCGAACTGCATCGGTTCACCGATCGGCCTCGATAAACCGCGCGGACCTGCAGGGGGTCACCGCATCGGTCGATACAACCCCGCGAGCTGAGCCAGTCGGATACCGAGAGTCAAAGCGAACCGAATTTCCCCGTCGCCGAGGTCCTCTCCTATTGCCCGGGTAAGCTTCTCCAACCGGTAATACATCGTCGACCGGTGCAGGTACAGATCGGTCGCCGCCTGCCGGGCGTCACCGCCGTTGGCCAGGTACACCTCGAGGGTGTGGATCAGGTCGTCGCGGCCCTGTTCGATCAGGCCGATGATGCCCGGATGCACCATCTCTCGCAGGTGATTGCGGTCGTACGACTCGGCGAGCAGCGCCAACGTCTGCCAGGAACCCAGCCGCGTCCACACGGTCACCCGGGCGTCGGAGACGCCGATCTGCCCGAGCGTCAAAGCCAGCCGGGCCCGCTGCACCCCCAGCGTCACCTGACGTCCCGGATAGCGATCGCCGGACCACCCGACGGCGGGTCGGATCCCGTAGCTCGCCTCGATCCCCTCCAGCACCGCATCGATCGTCGCCTCGGTGTCGATCGACGCGTCGGGCCGGGAGACCGCCAGGATGACCGTCGGGGTGACCGTCGCGGGGAACCACTGGTGCGAACGGTCGAGGGCGGCGAGGCGCAGTCGCAGAGCGATCGCCCCGTCGAGGGCGGCGACGTCCGACGCCCCCGAATCGAACGTGAAGACGCTGAATCGGCTGTCCGGCTGCGCCATCCCGCGTGCCTGCAACTCCAGCTGGACGCGTTCCCGATCGCTGTCGCTCAGCAACCGTTCCAGCAGAGCCTGTTTGGACAACTCCTCGGCCCGCAGCTCGCCGTTGTGACGATCGAGCAGGGCCGCCAGGTCGGCGCCCGCCCGCACGGCGACCCCGCGGCCCTCCTCGGACAACGAATCGTCGGGATCGAGGATCCACAGGTAGCCGAGCCGCCGTTCCGCCGAGCGGATCGGAACGCACCAGCGCGCCATCTGCCCGTGCTCGGGGACCGCCGGCATCCGCACCGGCTCGGTCGCGGTCCGGATGCCGAAGCCCAGGAGTCGCGACTTCGCCTCGGGCAGGGTGCCCCGCTGCAGCACGCTGTAGAGCCGCAGGTCGTCGAGGCGGCCCAGCTGACGGCTGTGCGTGATCGAGGTCAATTCCTCGTCGTCCAGGAGCACGGCACGGTCGAGCGCCTGCGAGAGGGTATCGACGATCGACTGCACCTGCGATGTGAAGTCGACGTTCACCGAATCGGTCACCCTGAGATCATCTTCCCGAGATCCCCCGATGCGCGAGTGGCGCGCACGAGCAGATCCAATTCGGCGTTGACCGTGCAGGCGCGGGCGATGTCGATCGTGCCGTCGCGGCGCAGTTCCGCGATCAGCCGGGTGAAGCGATCGACCTGCTCGCCGCGACGGTCCCGCCACGAGGTGTATCGGTCGCCGCCCTCCGGTTCCCGATCCAGGATCGCCCCCACCAGCGCGTGATGATTGTCGGCGAGGGCATCGCGGACGGTGGAGATGGCCATCCCGTCCCACCAGCCGATCGGGGTGTGCTCCTCGATCCGGCCGGCCAGCCAGTCCAGACCGAGACCCCGGCCGGTTTGCGCGTACACCTCCGCCGCCGTGGCCGGGGTCGAGCCGTACCGCTGCGCGGTCTCGGTGTGATCGAGCACCTCGACGGGACCGCCCGAGCCGGCGGCGATCCGGTCGACGGCGGCGGCCGGATCCGCCGCGGCCTCGAGCGCCGCCGGTCGGTAGCGGGCGATCTCGGAGGGGATGTCGATCGGACCGGGTCGGCGGCGCAGCAGCCAGGAGGCGGTGCGTTCGATGAAGTGCTGCAGCCGGGACAGCAACGCCCGCCGTTCGGCGGCGCTCAGATCGTCGCGGTCGCGGGCGTACCGCCACATCGCGTCGACGTCGAAGACGCCGCGCACCACCGCATAGGCGCGCGCCACGTCCGCCGAACCGACCCCCAGGCGCTCCTCGAGCTGATAGATCAGGCCGGGGCCGACATGGTTGATCAGGTCGTCGGCGATCGTGGTGGCGATGATCTCGCGGGCGAGACGGTGGGTGCGGATCCGATCCCCGAGGACCGCCCGCAGCCCTTCGGGGAAGTAGGCGGGCAGCGCCCCGGCGAAGGCGGCATCCTCCGGCACCGACGACGCCAACAATTCGTCGCGCACCACGTTCTTCGATTGCGCCAGCAGCACGGCGATTTCGGGACGGCTCAGTCCGACGCCGGCCTGCGCCCGCAGCGACAGTTCCTTGCCGTCGGGCAGCACCTCGCCCGCGCGGCTGATGCCGTTGCGATCCTCGAGGTTGCCGATCAACCGCTGGTGGCGGGCGAGCAACCGGGGTGCCTGCGCCGACGCGAGGTCGATCGCCAGCGACTGGCTCTCACTGTTGTTCAGCACGGCCCGCGCGACATCTTCCTGCGCCGACGCCAGCAGGGCGTTGCGTTCCGGCACGTCGATATCGCCGGCCCGGACCGCCACGTCGAGCGCGATCTTGAGATTGACCTCGAGATCGGAACTGGCGACGCCGGCGGCATTGTCGATGAAGTCCGCGTTGATCAGGCCGCCGCCGAGGGCGTACTCGATGCGGGCGCGCTGCGTGAAGCCGAGATTGCCCCCCTCGCCGACGATCCGGCACCGCAGGTCGGCCGCGTCCACGCGGACGGCGTCGTTGACCGGGTCGGCCGCGTCGCCGTGCACCTCCCGGCTCGACTTGACGTAGGTGCCGATTCCGCCGTTCCAGAACAGGTCGACCGGAGCCGTCTGGATCGCCTTGATCAGGTCCGGGGCCGACAGTTCGGTCGCGGTGATGCCCAGCGCGGCCGCCGCTTCGGGCGACAGCGGGATCCGCTTCGCCGATCGGGGCCACACGCCGCCGCCCGCCGAGATCGCGTCCCGGTCGTAGTCGTCCCAGGAGGAGCCGCGCAGACCGAACAGGCGTCGGCGTTCGGCGAAGGCGCGCTCGGCCGGTGGGTGCGGGTCGATGAAGATGTGGCGGTGGTCGAAGGCGGCCACCAGTCGGATCGCCGGCGACAGCAGCATCCCATTGCCGAAGACGTCGCCCGACATATCGCCGATCCCGACCACGGTGAACGGGTCGACCGCGGCGTCGATCCCGAGGGACTCGAGGTGGCGGCGCACCGACACCCAGGCTCCGCGCGCGGTGATGGCCATCGCCTTGTGGTCGTAACCGGTCGACCCGCCGGAGGCGAAGGCGTCGCCGAGCCAGTAGCCCCGTTCGGTGGCGATCGAGTTGGCCAGATCGGAGAACGACGCCGTGCCCTTGTCCGCGGCGACCACCAGATAGGTATCGGGCTCCTCGCGTCGGACGGTGTTGTCCGGTTCGACGATCCGTCCGTCGACCAGATTGTCGATCACGTCGAGCATGCCGCGTACGAAGATCGAATACGCCTCCGGTGCGGGGACTTCCGGGTTCTTGCGCACGAAGGCGCCCTTGGCGCCGACCGGCACGATCGGTGAATTCTTCACCGTCTGGGTCTTCATCAGGCCGAGGACCTCGGTGCGGTAGTCCTCGGGTCGATCCGAGAAACGCAGTCCGCCGCGGGCCACCTCGCCGCTGCGGGCGTGAATGCCCTCGACATCAGCGGAGTAGACGTAGATCTCGCGATGGGGGACCACGGGGCCGCCCACCGACAGTGCGGCGGAGTCGAGCTTGAAGGCGGCGTAGTCCTTGACCGCACCGTCGGGGGTGCCGTCCGCGATGCGCTGATACCAGTTGGTGCGCACGCAGGCGGTCACAAACGATTCCAGCGAACGCAGGATGCGGTCCTCGTCGAGGGTGCGCGCGGTCTCGATGTGCGCCTGCACATTCCGGCGAGCCGGCGCCTCGGCGTCGGGGTCGGCGGCCGGGTCGAAGCGCGCGGCGAAGTAGTCGACCAGTGCCCGCGTGTACGCGCGATGGCGCTGCAGCGTCTCGATCACGTACCGCTCCGACCAGCCGGGTCCCGCCTGGCGCACGAAGCGGGTGGCCGCACGCACGAGTGTTACCTCGCGCCACGTCAATCCGGCGCCGATGATCAGCGTCGCGAAGTGGTCGATCTCGAAACCCCGGGCAAAATGGGCGGTGAAGGCATCCGAGACGAGGGTCAGCCGACTCGGGTCCGCGAGTCCCGTTGCCGCGAAGGTGAAGCGGTGCAGCGTCGGCGGAGTGGCGCGCGGATGCGCATCCGAAAGGCCCCCGTCCGCATCGAGCGTTAGCAGGTTGCGGTCGGCCACCCGCAGACCGAAGTGCTCGAATTGGGTGGCGATATCGGCCAGCAGCGGACTCGCCCCGGGCCACAGGGCCACCCCCTCGACATACTCGGTCGCCTCGATCGGGGAGGTGAACAGGATCGCGGGCAGCGCCGGACCCATGCGGCGAGCGGACAGCAGCCGTTCCACCGTTTCGTTCACCTCCGCGGACGCGGCTGAGGAACGGGTGTCGGTGGCGGGAATGCCCATCGCGGATATCCTTGCTCGTCGGAGAGTTGCCCGCCAGTGTGCGTGGCAATTCGGCTTGGGAGCGATGGACGAAGTGGCAGTGGTCCGGACCACTTTGTACTCTTCGGCGATGGTGTGTGCGGGCGCCCATATGGCAGGCGGCGGCTCCAGGTCGGAAGATCACCGCTGTGGGGTTGACTGGCGTCGGCGGCCATCCTCGAGTTCGAGCACCTCCAGACTCAGGTGTATCGCGGTGATGAGCGCGGGTGACCGCAGCGACTCGCCGAACATCGATTCGATCCGTTTGATCCTGTGCCGCACGGTGTTCGGGTGCACGGCCAAGGATTCGGCCGTCGCGCCGACATCGAGGTCGTTCGCGAAGAAGACACGAAGAAACTCGACATAGCCCGAATCCTCGCCGAGGACGGCCAATTGCTCGGCGGCCTTGGCTGCGGTGGTCGTACGATCGTGGCCGGTCAACAACCAGTCGGCGATATCGACATTCTCGAATTCGGTATGCCGCATGCCTCGCGTCTGCGCGACGCGCAGGGCGCGCTGAGCCTTCCGTAGTCGTTCCGCGCCTGTGCGCAGATCCCGGAAGGGCTCGGAGAACCCACACGTCACTCCGTCGGACAGATTCGCGATCCAGCCGCTCAGCGCGGGCATATCGGCCGGAACGACGCCGACCAGTCGACCGTCGAGTTGAGCGAACATGACCGGTAGCCGCAGCAGGCGAGCGAGATCGACCGCATCGTCCTCCACCGCGTCGAGCACGGTGGCCGCGCGCGTTGCCCACCGGCCGTTGTCGTAGTCCGCGGCGGACGACAGGACGAAGACGCGTAGGCGCGGGCGGTGCCCGAACCGCAGCGATTCGAGATGCCCCTCGGCGCCGAACTGGTCGACGATCTCTCCGGTGACCAACTCGCGAACGAATGCGGCCTGCCGTGCTCGATTCTCGACGGCGGCGCGGTATCGCGATCGCTCGATCGCGTTGAGCATCCGCACGGAGATCTCGAGGGTCGCGCGGGCCAGGGCGTCCGGCACCTCATGACGGGTCGAGGCAACTACCAGCCAGTGCGGCTCCCCGCCGGGATGGATCGAGTCGGCGGTCACCGACCACTTGCCCACCCGGAACCGCAGGTGGCCGGAGCGACCCTTCAACTGGGACTTCATCAGATGCGATGGAGCGCGGCCGGAGGACGCCACCACGTTGCCCAGGTCGTTGTAGAGCAGCACGCTGCACCGCAGAATCGTGGCCAGCCGCGCGGTCAGTTCCTGCTCCGGATCGGCGGCCCCCAGTGCGTCGAGCAACCGCTCCTGCATTGCCAGGGTGCGCCACAGCACGTGCGATTCACCGGAATGGGTCTGTTCGACCACCCGGTCGATCACCGCCATGAAGGGGACCTCGCGCGGGACGCTGAAGACCGCGAAATGATGTCGGTTCGCCTCGTCGATCAGCGGGCGGGGCACCTCTTCGGTGACGATGCCGACCCCGTATCCCAATGCCGCCACCCCGGCGGAGACCAGTTCGCGGACGAGGCCACGCAGAGCCTGCGCCGGATTCTTGGCGATCTCCGCATCGCTGAAGAGCGAGCCGGTGGTCAGCATGACCGTCCCCGGCTGGAGCCAGTCGGAAGGGTGCGCGATCTCTATCGAGTGCGCGCCGGCGAGGGGCATATGCGGGCTGCAGTCACTGACGAGCTCGAGACCGAGGGTTGGATCCAGCAGCAGATCAACAAGCCGGAAATTGTCAGTTTGCATGGCGGAAACACCACCCACCGATCTGTGAAAAAGTCCAACCACAGCATAGGTGATCGTCACTATCTACAATTGCCGGGCCGTTTTCCCAGGTCAATACTTGGTCACACTTCAACGAAGGAGACCTCCTATGAGTCAGGACACAGCCGCGAAGTCGCTTCGTGTGGCTGTCGACGTCGGCGGCACGTTCACCGACGTATGCATCTTCGACGAGCGTGACCAGACCACGCGGGTGGCCAAGGTGCCGTCCACACCGCACGACCCGATGGAGGCGGTGGTGGCCGGGATTCGATCGGCCGAGATCGACCTCTCCCGTGTGACCCTCTTTTCCCACGGAACCACGGTCGCAACGAATGCGCTGATCACCCGCCGGTTCCCGGCCGCCGCCATGGTGTGCAGCGCGGGCTTTCGCGACATCCTCGAGATCCGCGACGGTACGAAGGACGAACTGTGGGACGCCTACGCCGACGTCGGTGAGCCCTACATCAAACGGCGCAACCGGTACGAGGTACCCGAACGGATCGACTACGCCGGCGCAGTGATCACCCCGATCGACGAGGTGGAAGCTCGCCGAGTGGCAGGTGTACTGCGGCGCAAGGATGTTCGGACCGTCGCCGTGTGTTTCATGAACTCCTACGTCAACGCCGCCCACGAGAAGCGTATGCGCGACATTCTGATCGAGGAGATACCGGATGTCGTGGTGTCGACCTCGAGCGAGATCCTCCCCGAGATCTTCGAATACGACCGGGCGTCGACCACCGTGGCGAATGCCGTCCTCGCGCCGTTGGTCAGCGGCTACGTCAACCGGCTCGAGGATTCCCTGCGATCCGACGGCTACGAAGGTGATCTGCTGCTGCTGCACTCCGGCGGCGGCTCGATGACGCCGGCCATGGTCGACCGCTACCCGGTGCGGCTGGCAGCCTCGGGCATCGCCGCAGGCGCCATCGCGGTAGCGGACATCGCCGGCCGATGCGGCTATGTCAACGCGATCGGTCTGGACATGGGCGGGACGAGCACCGATATCTCCCTGGTCTACGACGGCGAGATCCGCACGACGAAGCAGTGGCAGGTCGAATACGGCTTTCCGATCTGTTTCCCCAGCATCGAGGTGCTGACCATTGGAGCAGGCGGTGGTTCGCTGGCGTGGATCGACGAAGCCGGCTCGCTGCGCAACGGCCCGCAATCGGCCGGCGCCGCACCCGGCCCGGCCTGCTATCAGCGGGGCGGAACCGAACCGACGAATACCGATGCAAACCTGGTGCTCGGCCGACTCGGCGACCAGCTGATCGGCGGCGAACTCGCTCTCGATGTCGACGCGGCCCGAGAGGCGGTGCGCTCCCGCATCGGCGAACGACTGGACCTCGAACTCGACACTGCCGCTTCGGACATCATTCAGGTCGCCAACGCCAACATGGCCGACGCGGTGCGCCTGCTGTCGGTCCGGCGCGGCTACGATCCGCGCGACTTCGTGCTGGTGGTTGCCGGCGGGGCCGGTGCGCTTCACGGAGCCGCCCTCGCGAAGGAACTGTCGATACCGACCGTCGTCGTGCCGGCCCACCCGGGCATTACCTCGGCCCAGGGATGCCTTCTGGTCGACATCCGGCACGACCTGTCGGCGATGTTTCAACGCACCGCGTCCCGGGTGGACCCGGCCGAACTCGAGGTCGAGTTCGGCCGACTCGAGAAGGAGGGGCACGCCCGGCTGCGTCACGAGGGTGTGGACCCGAATCGCATGCGACTCGACCGCTCGATCAGCATGCGCTACGCCGGCCAATGGCGCTCGTTGACCGTCGCGGCGGACAGCAGTGACGGCTTCCTGGATCGTGCCGTCGAACTCTTTCACGAAGAACACGAGCGCGACTACTCCTTCCGGCGCGACGACATCGCGGTGGAGATCTACCAGATCGGTGTGCGCGCGATCGGCGAAACACCGAAACCACGATTCCCCCGACAACAGGCGACCGACGAAGCCGTTCCATCCGCCCTCGCGGAGCGCGACGTCTACTTCGACGAGATCGGTGCGCGGGTGCTCACCCCGGTCTACAACCGCGACGACCTCGCCGCCGGTCATTCCATCGAAGGCCCGGCCATCATCGACCAACTCGACTCCACCACCGTCGTACCGCCCGCAACCACGGCGGTTGTCGACGAGTGGGGCAATATCCGCATCCACATCCACCAGGAGCAGCAGTGAGTACCGCCCCCGCCCGTCGACGGCTCGATCCGGTCACCTTCGAAGTCCTGAAGAACGCGTTCGCGACCTCCGTAGACCTGATGAGCGAACAGATCCTGCGGACCTGCTACTCGTTCGTGATCTACAGTCGCGACTTCTCCTCCGCATTGTGCGATGCGCGCGGCAATACCGTGATGCAGGGCAGTCAGGACATCGCCGTACATGTCGGGACACTGCACTTTCAGTGTCGGGCGGTACTCGAGGAGTTCGGCGACGACATCAATCCCGGCGATATCTTCTGCGTCAATGATCCGTACCGCGGCGGCACGCACCTCAACGACGTGAGCTTCATACGACCGATCTTCGCCGACGACCAGCTGATCGCCTTCGCACAGAACAAGGGGCACTGGGCGGATATCGGCGGCAGTGTGCCCGGATCTTTCGACGTCACCGCCACCGAGCATTTCGCCGAGGGGCTGCGAATCACCCCGGTACGTCTGTGGTCCGAAGGTCGCTACCTGGCGGACGTCGCCAAACTGCTGGTGGCCAATACGCGTTCGCCCGAGGTCAGCATGGGCGACCTGCATGCCCAATCCGAGGCAACCGGGGTATGCGAGCGGGAGATCCATCGTCTCGTCGGAAAGTACGGCCGAGACACCGTCGTCGACGCGATGGACGAGGTCCAGGACTACGTGGAGCGCATCGTACGAAGCCGCGTCGCAGATCTGCCCGACGGATCGTGGGTAACCGAGGACTATCTGGATTCGGATCCCTCCAAACCCGAAGGCATGGTCCCGATCCGCGTCAAAATGACCATCGAGGGCGATCAGCTCAGCTACGACTTGTCGGGGAGCGCGCCGGCGGTAGCCAGCTTCCTGAACTGCGGTTACGGCACCGCTTTCTCCGGCATCGTCGCCGGCACCAAGACCTTCTTCCCCGATGTCCCGTTGAACTCCGGCCTGTACGCCGCCATCGATACGCAGATCGGGCCGGAGGGCACCGTGGTCAATGCCGGCTGGCCCATTGCGGTCACCGGTTTCTGTTCCGGTCCTTACGAAAAGATCATGAACGCCATCTTCGAATTGTGGTCCGGAATCGTCCCCGAACGCGCGATCGCCTGCTCGTTCAACCTCGAGTATCTTCTGGTCGGTGGCCGAGACGCGCGCGGCCCTGATCGCCCCTTCTTCATGTGGTACGACTGGATGGCCGGCGGCTGGGGCGGCCGTCGGACCAAGGACGGTTCGACCGCCACTGCACCGGTTTTCGGTGTGGGACTGGCCGTCCAGCCGTGCGAGGGTCAGGAGCGTCTTACCCCGGTACTCACCACCGAACACGCGATCATCCCGGACTCCGGCGGACCGGGGCTCCACCGCGGCGGATGCGGAGTGCGCAAGGGCGGCACGCTGACCGACTGCGACAACGCGGTGATGTCCTATTGCTGTGACCGATCCCGTTCGGTCACCTGGGGTATCGAAGGTGGTCTGCCGTCCATCCCGCACGGGGTGTGGCTGAATCGGGGAACTCCGGAGGAGTCCTTCCTCGGATCGGTATTCTCCAGCGTCCCGGTACAACCTGGCGACACCTTCGAACGACCGTCGGCGGGCGGAGGTGGGCTCGGCGACCCCCTCGAACGTGACCCGGCGGCGGTCCTCGAGGATGTCATCGACGGGTACGTGACCACCGCCGGAGCCGCCCGCGACTACGGGGTGGTCATCACGCCCGTGGACCCCGATATCGACCGATACGATCTCGACGGCCCGGCCACCGACACGTTGCGGAACGACATTCGCGCCGCCCGCAAGCAGTGGCTCAACGCCGATCCCGAGGATATCGCCGGTCGTTACCGCAGCGGCGAACTCGACTCCTTCGACCTGCTGCGTCGCTACGGCGTGGTCGTCGACTGGGGGACCGGCGAACTGCTGAGCAACACCACCAAGCAGTTCCGGGATCTCCTGCACGTGCGCACTGCGGCGCACTGGGCGTAGCGCCCGCTCTCCTTCTCTCGGGTGTCATCCGGGGTGCGGCACGGCCGCACCCCGGATGACACCTGTCCGCCAACGATCGGAAGACCCATGAAGATTCCAGATAACGCCGGCGTTCCCGCGTCGGTTCCGACCGAGGTTGTCGATGAGGACACCGTCCATCTCGTTCCCGATGGCAACCGCGCATCTCGATGGTCGCTGTCGATGGCGTGGTGGGGCTTGTTCAGTGCGATGTTCTGGCTCTATGTCGGGGCAGCGTCGGCCGACAGTGTGGGGGTGGTCAACACCCTCGTCGGATTGACATTGTCGGTGATCTCCTACGGCATCATCAACGCGGCGCTCTCCCGCTACGCCGCACGAACCGGCGAATCGGTCGAACTGCTGTCCCGACGGATTTTCGGCATCGTGGGGGCGGCAATGGGCCCGCTCCTCTTGGCCGCGACGGCCTTGTACTACGCGGTATTCGAAGGATCGATCGTCGCGATCGCGTTCCAGCAGTACTTCGGCGGATCGATCGATCTGTGGTACCTGCTCTGTGTGCTGTACATGGTGCCGCTGGTGATCGGCGGAGTTGCGACCTGGCTGGACAAGTTGAACGGCATACTCCTGCCGTTCTATGTCATCGGCCTCATCGCGATTGTCGTGGTCACGACCATGCAAAGAGGTGCTCCCACAGACTTTTTCGAGCATGGGTCGGCTTCCGGTCCGCTCCCGGGCTGGGTGGGGTCCTACCTGATCTACATGGGCGTGTGGATCCTGATGATGTATACCGTGGATTTCGCACGACTCGGCCGCCCCGCGGACCAACGTTCCACGCTCACTTCACCTTTGGCTGGCTGTTCTATCTCTTCACCTTTGGCGTCAACGCCCTGGTGGGGATCTACATCATCCTGGCGTGGGACATTGCCGGGTCGGAAACGGGAATCGTCGATTCCATCATCCGGTCACTGGGTTTCGCGGGCGTGGCGTTGATCTTCATCTCTCAGACTCGAATCAACAGTGCCAATTACTTTCTGGCATCCGACAACCTGAGACTGCTCGGCTGGATGGTCGGTGTGCGGGCACCTCGCAGCTTGTGGGTGATCGTGGTCGCGGCCCTGGCATACGTATTGATGTTGACCGATGTCCTGAGCTACTTGCTCCAAGCGTTGGCATGGCAGGGCGTACTGGTCACTGGCTGGGTGGCCATCGCGATCGTCCACATCGTCGTCGCCGGGAGGACCGCAGGCGAACGCGCGACGGGGACCGCATGGGCGGTGGCTGCCTGGTGCATCTCTTCGATGGCGGGGATCGCCCTTCTCGTACTGGGTTCGGGAGTGGGCGCACAGGTGGCTCCGGTTGTCACCGTGGTCTCGGCCGCGGGCGTCTACGGGATCGGAATCATCGCCGGACGGTATCGAGGTCGAACTGCGGTCGGCGGCGGGGACGGTAATCCCGCGGGACCTTAGGTGCGACCGCGACGCGGTGGGCCAACGCCCGGATGCAAGCTGCGCGTGATGGTCGAGGAGCGGACCACAGGGGTCACCCTACGAACGGTCGATATCCTGCTCACCGATCGCCACATCCGCGGCCGGGTACGCCCCGTGGCCTGCGTCGGCGGGCGCATACATCTGGGCGCAAAATGCGCGCAACCGTTCGGCGAGCGAGCGGAGTGCCTGTTGGGCATGGTGGTCGGCACGCCACGCCATGTGGTATCCGACTACCAGTGGGCCATCCGAGCCGATCACCTGGAGGGGGATCAAACCGAACCGGGGGTCGTCGCTGAGCACCGCCACGCCCCGGCCGGCCGCGGCCAGCGCCTGGGCCACGCGGGCATGGAAGGTCTCGACCATCCCCGGCGGGGGCGCTCCCGTTCGTTCGATCTCGGCGTCGAGCAGTCGGCGAGCGCTGAGCGCACGTGAGGTCACCACCAGCGGGCGCGTCATCAACTCCGGTATCGACACCTCACGACGATCGGCCCACTCGTCGTCCGGACGGACATAGGCCACGATCGGGAAGTTCCACAGCGGCAGCGACGCGTGCTCGGGATGGGGACGTTGCGGAAGTGCCAGCAAATCGGCCGTGAGCAGCATCTTTCCCGGGTCGACCGGGACCTGGACCTCGTCGACGTATGGCGTCGGATCGGCGGGGGTGAAGGTGGCGAGGAAGGGGGCGATCACGTCGACCAGAGCGGTCGACGTCGAGGCGATCGTCACCGTCGACAGGCGGCCGGTCGCCATCTGACTGGCCAGCCGACGGACCTTCTCGGACCGTTCCACCAGGTCCGCCGCCAGATGCACGAACTCGCGACCGGCGGCGTTGAGGGCGAGCGTTCCGTGGGCTCGGACGAACAGGTCCATGCCGAGCTCCTGTTCGAGCTGACGGATCTGGCGCGAGAGTGTCGGTTGTCCCACCTGCAGTTGTTGGGCCGCTCCCGAGATCGTTCCGGCGTCCACGACCGCCAGAAAGTAACGGAGCAGCCTCAGGTTCATGCCTAAAAAGCATACTAAAGATTAACGTCTAGCGTTGGACAGCATGGCGGGCGTGCCCGACGATTGGAGAGCTTGCGCAAAGCGGTCAAATCCGGCGAACATCCCATGAGGGGGCACCACCCATGAACAGTCATTCACCACCGGCCGCGCACGGTGGAGAGCGCAGCTTCATCCGCACGCTCGGCAATGTCGATATCTTCTTCCTCGGCTTCGGATCCATGATCGGCTTCGGGTGGATCGTGTTGTCCGGTGACTGGCTGCTCGCGGCCGGCTCGCTGGGTGCCGCCGTCGCCTTCATCATCGGTGGCATCATCATGGCCTTCGTCGGCCTGGTGTACTCCGAACTCGTCTCCGCGATGCCGCTGGCCGGCGGGGAGCACAACTATCTGCTGCGCGGTCTCGGACCGGTCGCCGCGCTCCTCGGCTCCTGGGGAATCATCGGCGGCTACCTCACGGTGATCCTCTTCGAATCGGTCGCCGTCCCGCGCACCGCGCTCTACCTGTTCCCGGATCTCAACCAGATCCCGCTGTGGACGATCGCCGGCTCGGAGGTTCACCTGACCTGGGCGCTGATCGGGTCGGGTACGGCCCTGCTGCTCACGCTGCTCAATATCCGCGGCATTCGGCTGGCCAGCCTCTTCCAGACCTCGGTGATGATGTTCCTGGTGGTCATCGCTGTGATCATGTTCATCTCCGCCTTCTTCGGTGGGGACACCTCGAACATGCAGCCGTTCTTCACCGGCGGTGCGCCCGGCCTGATCGCGGTGCTGGTGGTGGTGCCCTTCCTGTTCGTCGGTTTCGACGTGATCCCGCAGTCGGCCGAGGAGGCGAACGTCGCCCCGCGTCAGATCGGCAAGCTGGTCGTGCTGTCGGTGATCATGGCGGCCGCGTTCTACATCGGCATCCTCATCCTGACCTCGCTGGCCGTGCCGGTCTCGCAGATCGGCGGCCTCGACCTGGCCACCGCCGACGCGATGTCGATCATGCTCGGCGCCGACTTCTGGGGACAGCTCGTGGTCGCTGCCGGTCTCGCCGGCATCGTGACCACCTGGAATGCCTTCCTGATCGGCGCCTCGCGCCTGCTGTGGGCGATGGCCAACTCCGGCATGATCCCGGCCTGGTTCGCCAAGATGCACCCGACCAACGGCACCCCGGTCAACGCGATCCTGTTCATCGGTGTCGCGTCGATGATCGCGCCGTTCTTCGGCGAGGCGATGCTGGTGTGGGCGGTCGACTCCGGCTCGCCGAGCATCGTGATCACCTACCTGATGGTGGCGATCGTGTTCCTGGTGCTGCGTCGCCGCGAACCGGATATGGAGCGTCCGATGCGGGTCGGCGGCGATCGTCCGGGTATCGGCACGATCGTCGGCGTGCTGGCCGTGGTCAGCACCGCGGGCATGCTGAGCCTGTACCTGCCCGGCATGCCGGCCTTCCTCAGCTGGGAGGCCTGGATCATGTTCGGCGTCTGGTGGGCGCTCGGCTTGGTCTTCGCCTTCCGTTTGCCCCGCGGCGTCAAGCCCGGCCCGAATGCCGAGGAGGATCTCCTCGAACTGATCGCGGCGCGCAAGAACGGCTGACCGTTCGAACGCTTCGCGTCATCAGCAGCGGCTCCGCCTCCCGATCACCCCGGGGAGCGGGGCCGCTGTCGTGTCCGGGGCCGAGTCTCCGCCGCGACGCGTCGCCGGCGCCGCTCTACAGATAGTCCCGCGCGACCATCTCCAGGGTCACGGCCATCGCGATCGCGGTCACCGCCAGCAGCGCCACGAGCACAAATAGCTGCATGATCGCCGCCGACACGACCGAGGCGCCGCCGAGGACCATGCCGACGAAGGCGCCCGGGATGGTGACCAGCCCGACCGAACGGGTCTGATCCAGGCCGGGAATCAACGCCGTGGCGGCCGCCTGTCGGCAGATCTCCAGGCGGGCATCGCGCGGGAGGAACCCCAGCGACAGGGCCGCCTCCACTTCTCCGTGGCGGGTGCCGAGTTCATCGTGCGCCCGCCGGCCCGCGAGGGAGGTGGTCACCATCGCGGCGCCCAACATGATCCCCGCGGTCGGGATGATCGCTATCCCGGTCGCCGGCAGCACACCGATGATCACCAGCAGCAACACGATGACCAGCGTGGGCGCGGCCGCAGGCACGAGACATCGTGCGGTTGTCCGCACCCGGGACAGGTCATGGGTGACCCGACCTGCCGACGTCCACGCCGCCGTCACCGCCATGACGGCCACGAACAACGCGGACGCCCACAGCCGCGGCATCACGGTGGCGAGCAGCGCGGCCAGGATCGCCAACTGCACCACCGCCCGGATCGCTGCCACCAATGTGGAGGTCGCGAACCCGCTGACGTGATTGACCGCCATCGCCAGAGCCACCAGCAGGACCATGGCCACTGCGAGGACGGGTCCGATATGCACCACGGCGTCGCCAATACTGTTCACTCGGTCAGTCCACCAGACCGATATCTCCCGGCAGGGGCTGCCGGTGGGGATCGCGCACGTGACGAACTCGAGCGGGCGGGAGAGGATATGGCGGTGCCACATTCAGCCACCTCGACGTACTTGCGCGACTTTGTCGGCGCCGCCACCGTCGCCGAATCCGTGTTCGCCTTGCGGCCCGACTACCGCGCGCTGCTGATCGCGGTCAGTGGCATCGAGCCGGCGCCGAGTGATGCGCACGGTGAGGAACTCCTCCGCCGCGCCGAGGTCGCCGCGCGCCGGGCGACCGAGGACATGCCCGTGGAGGACCAGCCGACGATCGCCGCGTGGCGAGATGCCTACCGCGCCTTCGGTGCCAAGCCGCAGCGCACCCGCAACAGCGTCGAAGCTCTGACCCGGCGCGCCGAGACCGGACTACCCCGGGTCAATCGGCTCACCGACATCTACAACGCGATCTCGGTGCTCCACCGGATTCCGGTGGGCGGCGAGGACCTGCTGCGATATGCCGGGTCACCGCGCCTGATTCGAGCCACCGGCGCCGAACCGTTCGACACCACGTCCGCCGGCGAGAGCGTTGTCGAGTTCCCACCTGCCGGTGAGGTCGTCTGGTGTGACGACGCCGGCGTCACCTGTCGGCGGTGGAATTGGCGGCAGGCGCGACGCACCCAACTGAGCGAGAGCACCACCTCGGCGCTGTTCATTCTCGACGCCCTCGCGCCGATGACCGATGACGAACTACACACCGCCGCCGATGAACTGGCCGAGCACGTGCGCGCGCTCGGACCATCGGTCCACGTCGAGCAGCGATTGGTGACGCGGTCGGATATCTGATGTCGTCGGGACCGTGGACCGGCCCGTGGTGCACCGATTACCGAGGACGACAGTCGGATGCTCCGGCCAAGGGGCCGTGCACCCATCGCTCGATCTCCGCCCGTGACGTCAGGCGCACGATTCGGCGCGGAGCTGCGGGGCCGAGCAGCCGCCGGTGGTAGCTATGCCTGGTGGAAATCGACCAGCGGACGATGTGATCGTCGTCGGTGAAGAAGGTGTAAAGCGGCCTCTCCAAATTGCCGTTCCAGAGCACCTCGCGGCGTATCCGTCGGCGCAGGGTCCGTCGGACGACGCGAGGGAACGTCGTTGTCCAGAACGGTAGGTCGAGCCAGACGAGCAGATCGGCGCGCTCGGCGATCAGCGGACGGGCCAAGCTGTACTGCCACTCGGTAACCCAGGCGTCGCGGGCCACCAAGGCGCGCACGTCCTCGGCGAACGACGGTCGCGGCTGCCAGTTCGGCCCGTGATACAGCCCGTCGATCTCGACATACTCGGCGTCGATAATCGCGGCGATCCGTCGGGCAAGGGTCGTCTTGCCGACACCCGAGACCCCGGCGACCGCCACCCGACGCGGCGCGTCCTGCAACGGATCATCGGCAGTCCACACAGCTGGACAGGCTACCGGTGGGGCCTGAGCGCACAGATATCGTGCCGGCTTGGACGAACAGTAGACGTGGTTGGAGTCGCATGTCCGAAGGCTCCGGGCAGCTGCACGTCATCACCCACGACGGCGTGGTGTTGGTCGACGAAGGGTTCGTCTGTTTGCGCCCCGGATTCGAGGGCGGGTGACACCCCCGGTCTCGCCGACCTGCCCGGGCCGCCGCCCATCGACGGGCTCCGCAGCCGTCGGTGAGCTAGTGCGGGAGCGCGGCGGTGACGACGTCCTCGAGCGCGGCGGCGGTGTGATCGAGGGCGCGGGTATCGCGCTGCGCCCGGCAGATCGCCACCGTCCCCTCGAGCGCCGCGACGATCAACGTGCCGGTCCGCGCGGCGATCTCCGGGTCCGCGCCGTGCTCGACGAGCGAACGCGCCAATAGGTCGCGCCACTGTTCGAACACCGCCGCCGCCGCCCGAACCGGCGCATCGTCCCCCTCGTCGGGCTCCTCGACCGAGACGGCCAGCACCGGACAGCCCGCGCGGAAGTCGCTGTCGGTGACGATGCGGCGCCAGACGGCGACGAAGGCGCGCAGACCGGCGATCGGGCCCTGCCGAAGTTCGGCCGCCAGGACCCGAGCGGTCAGATCCCCAGCGAACTGCACCGCCTCCGTCGCCAGCTGCGACTTTCCGTCCGGGAAGTAGTGATAGGTCGAGCCCAGGGGAGCGCCGGAACTCTTGGCGAGTTGGCGAATGCTCGCCGCACGAAGGCCGCGGCGACCGAGCAATTCGGCTGCGCCGGCGATCATCTGTCCCCTGCTGGGTGTGCGCGTCACGGCGACCCCTCCACCTCACTCCCTTGTCTATGACGGTCGTCTTAGAATACGCTTCGGCGAAGTTATAACAGGCGTTATAACTTCTGCGCGAGGAGACAACTGTGCCGATGATTCATCTCACCGCCCCGATCGGTGTCCTGACCGATCAGTCCCGGACGCAGGTGCGGGCATCGCTGTCCGCGACCCTGCTGAGGTGGGAGGGAGCGCCCGATACGGCCTTCTTCCGGTCGTTGGCGTGGGTGCGCATCGACGAGGTGCCCGCCGAGTCCTTCGGCAGCGTCGAGGATGATCTGCCCCGATTCAGAGTCGATGTCACCGTGCCCGAGGGGGCGCTGTCCGAGCGGCGGAAGGCCGGGCTGGTCGGTGACGTCACCGCCGAGGTGAGCGCCGCGGCGGGGCTCGACGCGTCGGACGTGCTGCGCGTCTGGGTCCTGATCCACGAGCAGCCGGAGGGGACGTGGGGAGCGGGCGGCGCGGTCATCCGCTTCGCCGACCTGCGGGCGGCCGCGGCCGGCGCGAGGGCCGGCAGCTGATGCGCGAACTGCAACTGATCGGCCCGCACCGGCTCGAATGGCGCGAGCGTCCGGACCCGACTCTGCGCGGGCCGCGCGATGCGATCGTGCGGCCGTTCATCGCCTCCCGGTGCGACGGCGACACCCTGCCGATCCACCGCCACGTCTCCCGGCCGATGCAGGCCGGTCTGCGGCTCGGGCTGATCGACCCGATCGTCGCCGGGATCTGCGGGAACGTCCCGTTTCGCGGGCCGTTCGGTATCGGGCACGAATGTGTTGCCGAGGTGGTCGCGTTGGGCGGCGAGGTCACCGGTTCGGCGGTGGGGGACATCGTGATCGTGCCCTGGGCGGTCTCCTGCGGCGACTGCGTCGAATGCCGGCGCGGACTGACGGCAAAGTGCTCGACGACCTCGGCGGGGGTCCTGTCCGCCTTCGGTTTCGGACCGGCCTCCGGGCCGTGGGGTGGCATGGTCGCCGATCTGCTGCGCATCCCGTTCGCCGACCACATGCTGGTCAAGGTGCCGGACGGTCTCGACCCGCTCCGGGTGGCCGCCGCGAGCGACAATCTGTCCGACGCGTGGCGCACCGTCGTACCGATGCTCGAACAGCGCCCGGGCGGGTCGGTCCTGGTCCTGGGCGGCGCCGCCCAGAGCATTGGCCTCTACGCCGCGGGCCTGGCCGTCGCGCAGGGCGCCGGGGTGGTCGACTATGTCGATCACCGGACCGAGCGGTTGGAGATCGCGGAGAAGCTCGGCGCCACCGCACATCGCGTCCCCAAGGGGAAGCTGCGGCTTTCCGATCTACCGGGCCGCAGCTACGATGTCGCCGTCGAGGGCACCTCCACCGCGGCGGGCATCGATGTCGCGATCCGCTCGCTCACCCCCGGCGGGCACTGCAATGCCGCCGGCTACTACCTGCCGCCGGGCACCAAGGTGCCGATCATGCACATGTACGGCAACGACGCCACCCTGCGTGTCGGCATCTCCCATGTGCGCCCGATCCTGCCCGCTCTGCTGGACTTCATTGCCCGAGAGGACTTCCCGGCGGAGGTGGTCACCACCCGGGTCGCCGACTGGGACGACGCCCCCGACGCCTACCGCGAGCGCACCACCAAGCTCGTCCTGCGGCGGCCGCGGCTGGGTGCCGCCTAGGAGTATGCAGAGGCTCGGAGTGTGCAGAGGATCTGCGACAGAGCCGCGGCGAGGAGATATACGCCTCGCCGCCTCGCTCTCACCGGTCCTCTGCACGACCCCCGTGTCGACCGGTGACAGACTGGGACGAGCGACCGAAACGATGCGCAGGTGCGGTCCGGTGCTAGCGTCCGGGACGAACGGATAGTCCCGTAAACAGATGAGGCGGAAGTATGCGGGCGACACGCGCCGGCGGTCCCAACGGGTCCGAGCACAGTTCGGGTCCTCCCGCCCTCGGCGGGCTCACCTCCGCCGAGGTCGCGGAGCGGGTGCGCGCCGGGCAGGTGAACGTCCTTCCGGCACGATCCGGTCGAAGCAACTGGGACATATTCCGCGCCAACGTTTTTACCCGCATCAATGCGATGCTCGGGGTGCTCTTCCTGCTGGTGGTGTTCACCGGTTCGCTGATCAACGGACTGTTCGGACTGTTGATCGTGTTCAACTCGGCGATCGGTGTCATCCAGGAGCTGCGGGCGAAGAGGACCCTGGACTCGCTCGCGATCGTGGGGCAGGCGCATCCGGTGGTGCGACGCGACGGACGGGCGATCGAAATCGCGCAGTCCGAAGTGGTACTCGACGATGTGATCGAGGTCGGTCCCGGCGATCAGATCGTGGTGGACGGTGAAGCCGTCGAGATCGACGCGTTGGAGATCGACGAATCACTGCTGACGGGCGAGGCCGACCCGGTCGACAAGCAGTTTGGCGACGAGATCCTGTCGGGCAGCTTCGTGGTCTCGGGGTCCGGCGCGTACTGCGCCACGAAGGTCGGCGCCGACGCCTATGCCGCGCGGTTGGCCGAAGAGGCGAGCAAGTTCACTCTGGTCAATTCCGAGCTGCGGGCGGGGATCAACCGGATCCTGCAGGTCATCACCTGGCTGTTGGTGCCCGCCGGCATTCTCACGGTGTTCAACCAGCTGGTGATCTCCCAGCAGGGACTCAACCAGGCGATCCTCGGGATGGTTGCGGCGCTTGTGCCGATGATCCCCGAGGGTCTGGTCCTGATGACGTCGATCGCGTTCGCCGTCGGCGTGGTGCGGTTGGGGCAGCGCAAATGTCTGGTGCAGGAGCTCCCGGCGATCGAAGGGCTCGCCCGGGTGAACGTCGTGTGCGCGGACAAGACCGGCACCCTGACCGAAAACGGGATGCGCTTTTCGGAGCTTCAGGTCCTCACCGGGGACCGAGCAGAGATCGAGAGCGCGCTGGCGGCGA
The DNA here is from genome assembly GCF_001552615.1 of Millisia brevis NBRC 105863. GTDB lineage: Bacteria > Actinomycetota > Actinomycetes > Mycobacteriales > Mycobacteriaceae > Millisia > Millisia brevis. The sequence continues at coordinate 130,427 of NZ_BCRN01000006.1, read as the reverse complement.
TCGCTGCACTGGATCCGCGCCCGAACGCGAGTGTCCAAGCGATCGGTGAGGCATATCCGGCGGCACCCGACTGGCGGGCTGCTGCGAACGCCCCGTTCAGCTCGGCGAAGAAGTGGTCGGGCGTGTCGCTCGCCGAGGGCGATACGTCACGGGGGAATTGGATCGTCGGAGCGGCCGACGTGCTGCTCGACCCCGATTCCGACACCGCGCGCCGGGCGACCGAGCTGGGTTCGAGCGGCTTGCGCGTGATGCTGGTCGCTACGACGGACCTGCCGGTCGATACCGATACCGGTGGGCTCGGTGCGCCCGGGCACCTGGTGCCCCGCGCACTGCTGACGATCGAACAGCGCGTGCGTCCCGATGCCGCCGACACGTTGGACTACTTCACATCGCAGGGCGTCGAGGTGAAGATCATCTCCGGCGACAATGCGGTGTCGGTCGGAGCGGTTGCCCATTCGCTGGGCCTCGGCCGGCCCGGCTCGTCGGTCGACGCTCGACGGCTGCCGACCGACGCCGACGCCTTCGCGAGCGCGGTGGCCGATGGGGTCACGTTCGGTCGGGTGCGCCCCGACCAGAAGCGTGCGATGGTCAAGGCGCTGCAATCCCGCGGAGACACGGTCGCGATGACCGGTGACGGCGTGAACGACGTCCTTGCGCTCAAGGAAGCCGATATCGGTGTGGCGCTGGGGTCGGGCAGTTCGGCCGCCCGATCGGTGGCGCAGATCGTGTTGTTGGACAACAAGTTCGCCACCCTCCCCTTCGTTGTTGGTGAGGGGCGCCGGGTAATCGGGAACATCGAACGGGTGGCCGGCCTGTTCCTGACGAAGACCGTCTACGCGGTGTTGCTGGCCTGGCTGGTCGGCCTCGCCGGAGTGGGGGCAAAGGTCTTCGGGTTCGCTCCGATCTCGTATCCGTTCCAGCCCATTCACGTCACCCTGGCGGCGTGGTTCACCATCGGCATCCCGGCCTTCGTCATGTCGCTGGCGCCCAACAATGAGCGGGCCCGGACCGGATTCGTGGGCCGTGTGTTGCGACTGGCGGCGCCGTCCGGTGTGGCGGTGGGCCTGGCGACCTTCCTGTGCTACCTGATGGTCAACCCCGGAGGATCCGGCCCGTCCCTCGGCGACAAGACGACGGCCATGAGCGTCGAGCAGGTCCAGGCGTCTACCGCCGCCCTGATCACATTGCTCGTCGGCTCGCTGTGGGTATTGGGAATCATTGCCCGCCCGTACAACTGGTGGAAAGTCGTGCTCGTGGCGTTCTCGGTGCTGTTCTACGTGGTGCTGTTCACCATCCCCATCGCGCAGGAGAGGTTCTTCCTCGACATCGGTGATCCGCAGAAGGTTGTAACCGGCTTCGCCTTCGGGATTCTGGCGATCATCCTGATCGAGGTGTTCCGCAGGGTCACGCCCGCGTTGCTATCGGCCAGACGCGGCGCGGACTCCACGATGGCGTAGGGGAGGGACCCGGGGCGACAGCTCCACCGCTTCGGTCCTTGCCGACGATATAGATGACTGTCAATATAGATAGATGTCAATACGGACGTCGGGTGATGTGGCCGTCCGGTTGAAGGCGCTCGCGGACCCCGTCCGCCTGCGCCTCCTGCGGGAGATCGGAGATCGACCCGGCGGCGAATCGTGCGTCTGCGACCTGCTGGACGTGGCCGACGTGTCCCAGCCGACGCTGTCGCACCATCTGAAGATCCTGCGCACCGCGGGGCTGGTTGCCGGCGATCGGCGCGGCACCTGGGTGTACTACCGGCTGATTCCGGAAGCGGTGATCGAGGTGGCGGAACTGCTGGCCGATATCGCGACGGTCTCCGGTGTCGCCGAGGAGTGCCGATGACCGAACGGCCGCCGGCCCGGCTCCCACTTCTGGACCGGATGCTGCCGGTGTGGATCGGCCTGGCCATGGTCGTGGGACTTGGTGTGGGGCGGCTCATCCCCGCGGCGGGCGACGTTCTCGGCGCGGTCGAGGTGGGCGGAATCTCGCTGCCGATCGCCGTCGGGTTGCTGGTGATGATGTACCCCGTCCTGGCGAAGGTCCGCTACGACCGGCTCGGTGCGGTGACGGGGGACCGGCGCCTGCTGGTGGGCTCGCTACTGCTGAACTGGGTGGTCGGCCCGGCCGTCATGTTTGCGCTGGCTTGGCTGCTGGTCCCCGACCTGCCGGAGTACCGCACCGGTCTGATCGTCGTCGGGTTGGCCAGATGTATTGCGATGGTGATCATCTGGAACGACCTGGCGTGCGGTGATCGTGAGGCGGCGGCCGTCCTGGTGGCCATCAACTCGCTGTTCCAGGTGGTGATGTTCGCGGTCCTCGGCTGGTTCTACCTGTCGGTTCTGCCGGGATGGTTGGGCCTCGAGACCACCGATATGGCGACGTCGCCGTGGCAGATCGCGCTCTCGGTGTTGGTCTTCCTCGGTCTGCCGCTCGTCGCGGGATTCGTGACGCGGCGGCTGGGGGAGCGGACGCGGGGTCGCGCCTGGTACGAGGGGCAGTTCCTGCCGCGAATCGGTCCGTGGGCGCTGTACGGGTTGCTCTTCACGATCGTGGTGCTCTTCGTTCTACAGGGTGAACAGATCACCTCTCGTCCGTGGGACGTGGCGCGGATAGCGGCGCCGCTGCTGGCGTACTTCCTGATCATGTGGGGCCTCGGGTACGCCTACGGCGTGGTGGCCGGTTTGGGGTATGCCCGTACCACGACGGTGGCATTCACCGCTGCGGGCAACAACTTCGAGTTGGCGATCGCCGTGGCCATCGGTACCTGGGGTGCATTGTCCGGTCAGGCTCTGGCCGGCGTCGTGGGCCCGTTGATCGAAGTGCCGGTGCTGGTCGCGTTGGTGTACGTCTCGCTGGCGCTGCGGCGGCGGTGGTCGATCGGTTCGTCGGATGACGCGCCGGCCGATCGGGCGAAACTGGGGGAGTCGACATGAACGAGCCGTCCGTCCTGTTCATCTGCGTCTCGAACCGCGGCAAGTCCGTCATGGCCGAGACGCTCATGCGCCGACGCCACGGGACTCTGGTTGTGGCTTCCTCCGCGGGAACGAACGCCGCGCTCGGCGGAACGGTCAACGACCTGTCCGCACGGGTGCTCGAGGAGATCGGCGCGCCGGTGGATGCACACGAACCTCGGCAGGTGACCGACGATCTGATGGTGGCCGCCGACCTGGTGGTCATCGTCGGAACCGCGCACCTCGACGCCCCGCCGGGCGTTCCGGTCGAGGTATGGGCCGTCGACGAACCGTCCGAGCGCGGGATCGACGGAGTCGCACGCATGCGCCTGATCCGCGACGACATCGCCGCTCGCGTCGACGATCTGGCCACCCGCCTGCACACCTGAGGCGGGCATGACCGACCGGCCACCGGGTGCGCGTCCACAACACGGTGCCACAGAGCGACGGCACGGCATATATGTCCGCGGCGGTGCTCTGGGAGCCGTCTTGTGGACACCATCGCGATCATGGCGCGGGCGAACGCAGTGCCTGCCACGCATCCATTATTACGTCACTGTGACGTATTATCCGGTCGCAACTGGTTTGTTGCGCAGGGGATTTGATATCGAGGCGTGGCCGGCTACCGGTCCTGCCTGATCTCGGGCCCGGCAAGCGGGTCCCGCAGGAGTCCGGGGCCGGTGACGCGTCGCGTACCGCAGGTCAGGCCGAGCGTTTCGATGCGGCCGGGCCGGGATGGCCCATTCGGATAATCCGTCGACCACCCGGGTGTGTCGGGTCGACCCATCCGACGCCCGGGTCGACCCGACGTCCCGTGGAACGACAGCGCGGCATCCGGGAACTGCGCATGTGCGCGGAATCTACATGCGTGCAGCCGTTGCGGTGTGCATCGAAACGTGCGCGACCAGCCCCTCTCGCCCCTGCTCCACTTAGCCGATAATATACATTATGTTAAGTACACCACTGCATATTGCATCAGATGAATCACAGCTAGACCATCGCCAGCTCCCACGGCGACTTCATCAAAGGCGTAGTCCGCCATTGGATTTCCGCCTCGTCACGCGCCCTCCGGGAAGCTCGTGCCACGGTCGTAAGGTCACCGTCGGGTATCGTGCGCGAGTCGCTGACCTGGAGCCTTGACTTGATGATGCATCCGATGAATCATTGATGCAACAGATGAGATAGTTAGTGGAGGCTCCTCATGGCGGTGGACGACGTTGGTCGCGCGTACCTCGTTAGTGCTGTCCGTCCGCTGCATCCTGAGGAACAGAGTCTCGCCGAGATGCTTCAGGGATGGCGCAACCAACAACTCAGTCGCAATCTTCGCTTCGAAACGATCGACGCCCGGATCAAGCAGGTTGAGCGGTTTGTACAACACTCGAACGAGCATCCGTGGACCTGGACAGTGGCGATGGTCGACGAGTTCTTCGGCGATCTACGATCCATCCACAATCTGTCGCAGTCGTCCATCCGGTCCTACCAGGTAGGGCTGCGGCAGTTCTGCTCCTACGTCGCCAATCCGGACTACGGCTGGGACCGCGTCTGCGAGGAACTCTTCGGTACGCATCCCTCGCAGGTCTTCTTCGACTGGAACACCGCGCAGCACGTCCAGGAGAACGAATCGCGGCCGGACAAACGCGCATTCACCAAGCGCGAGATTCAGGACTTCTTCGACCACGCCGATGAACAGGTTTCTGCGGTCTCGGCATCAGGTCGTAAGGGATGGCTCCCCGCATACCGAGATTCGGTGATGTTCAAGCTCGCATACTCTTACGGTCTGCGGTTCAACGAATTGGCGCACCTCCAAACCGTCGACTTCGCTCGAAACCCCCACGCGAAAGAGTTCGGCAAGTACGGGCTCGTCAACGTGCGTTATGGCAAAGCCAAGAAAGGCTCACCTCCCAAGCGCCGCGGCGTTCTCACCGTCTTCGATTGGACTCCCGAGGTCATCGCAGATTGGCTCGAGAACGGCCAGCCCCACATGGACGATGGAATCGACCTGTTCCCCAGCGAACGAGGAAATCTAGTATCGGAGACCACTCTCATCCGCCGATTTCGCCGGTACTGCGATGACCTCGACCTCTCGTCCGGACTCGACCTTCACTCCTTCCGACGTTCGTACGCGACACACCTACTTGAAGACGGCTGGGACTCGATGTTCGTCCAACACCAAATGGGACACGAACACGCATCCACCACCGCCATCTACAGCTGCGTGAGCAGCGACTATCGCACCCGAACCCTCCGCACCGCGCTCGATGCGACGATCTCTGCCGCACTCTCGGCCACCGAGAATGGTGGAGCATCGTGAAACGCGATGTCGACTACACCTGGCGGCTCGCCGAGCTCATGGCCGGAAACCAAATGCACAACAGCACGGACCTCATCCCCCGCCTCCATGAGCGCGGAATCACACTTTCCCGGCCACAGGTCTACCGGTTGGTCCACCAACGTCCCGAGCGCGTGTCACTCAAACTCATTGCCGCGCTCTGCGACATCTTCGACTGCGGCCCAGAGGATCTAGTCACCGTGACAGCCGCCAATGCTCGCAAGAAGGCAGCCAGTGCCGGCCGAGAGAACGTCGTCGAATTGAACAAGTCTGTCCGTCCACGACGAGCGAGGATTGTCAGTGACGACGATTGAACCACGCCGACGCAACACTGTTCGCGGGCGGCCTCAAGCAACCGACGGCGATCTTCAGTGTGCTCGCTGTGACCGCCACATGCGCAAGGCCGCAGTCACATGGCCAGACGGCAAAATCTGCAACTCGTGCTACTACGACGCCACGAACCTCTACGGCACCTGTCCCAGTTGCGGAATGAACCGAATGCTCCCGGGTCGCCTAGACATCGGCGAACAGCCCGTCTGCCGCGGCTGCGCAGGAATCAGTCAGAATTATCAATGTCTGACTTGTGAGCAGGAAGCACGCCCCTACCGTCGGGGTAGCTGTGCGCGCTGCGCACTGCGATCCGATCTAGAACGCGACCTCTTGCGCGACGGTTCACCGGACGGCATCAAGACCCTTATCGATGCGCTATGCGGCGCCGACCGGCCAGAGAGCATCCTTACCTGGAAGCGTTCCGGCAAAGTGCAGAACCTCCTGTCAGCGATTGCCTCCGGAACGACACCACTCAGCCATGACGGTCTTGATCAGTTTGAACCAAGCGGCAAACATGTTGAGCACCTTCGATCAGTTCTCCTGCATCACAAGGCTATTCCCCCGCGCGACAAGTACATCGCACTGTTCGAGCGATGGCTGGACGAGAAGCTCACGCACGTTGACGAACCTGACATCGAGCGACCTGTTCGTCAGTTCGCTACCTGGCATCATCTACGCAGGATCAACGAAATTGCGCTGGCCGGAAACTCAACACGCGGGCCAGTTCACTCGTCCAAGCAAGAGATCACGGAGACTCTGAAGTTTCTTCAGTGGCTTCACGACGAGCACGGGCGCACGATCGCGACGTGCGTCCAGCAGGACGTAGACCAATGGGTGACTGCTGGCCCGACGACACGCCACTTGATCCGGACTTTCCTTGTGTGGTGCGCGAACTCACGCATCAATCGTTCAGTGTCCCTCGGGTTTCGTCAGGCCAAGTCCGTACGACTGCTCACGCAAGAGCAACGACTCGCGTGGATCCGAGAACTCCTCGACGGCGACAGTGAATCACTTCCCTACCGCGTGGCCGGTACCCTGCTGCTTCTTTATGCTCAGCCGCTCGTAAAGATCGCCGAGCTACCCATGGCGAAAGTGATCGTCTCGCCCGACGGTCTTGCTTTGCAGCTGGGGGTGACGCCCTCCCCTGTCCCAGCCCCCTTCGACTCGCTTCTTCGACAACACATCACCCAACGTCACAACCTGCGAACTAGCGGATCAGACAGTCCGTGGCTCTTTCCTGGCTACAGACCTGGAGAACACCTGCACCCCAACACCGTGATGATCCGACTCCGCGATCTCGGGATCAACCTGCTCGGCGCACGAAACACTGCAATTCGGGAACTCGTCACTCAAGTCCCAGCCCCGGTCGTCGCAGAGATGCTTGGGTATAGCGACCAGGTGACGCAGAAACACGCTGACCTCGCTTCCGAGCCGTGGGGCAGATATGCCAGCGCACCGAGGCCAGGCTCATGACGGTACAACGGGATCGCATCCTCGATCAACAGGTTGTGCTTCTCACGCGGCGACGGCCAAGGAAGCTCGGGCGCTGTTCTCCGTCTGACGACCAGGACAGCTACGTTCAGCTTCGATCGAGATGTAAGGAGCGCTGACCCGCGTGACACGGATCTTCGACAACATCAAGTTCAACCTTGGGACGCACCTTCAGCAGTCGCTGCAGGTGTCGGACCGGATGGACGTCGCGGTCGGCTACTTCAACCTTCGCGGCTGGGGTGCGTTTGACTCCCTCGTCCGGGAGAAGGTCGCCGCTGGCTCAACCGGTCCGGTTGTGCGAATCCTGATCGGGATGGTTATGACCGGCCCGCAGCAGGAAACGTTGGAAGATCTACAGGCCGGGGTCGACGGCAAACCTCGGCCGGACGCTGACGCGAACGCAGCCCGTGAACGCAAGGCACAGCTGCTCGAACAGCTACGCACACAGCTGATGCGAGGGCTTCCGACCAACGCAGATCGTGCGGCGTTGCAGTCGCTGCGGGATCTTCTCGCCCAGGGCGCAGTGGAGATCAAGGTGTTTACCCGCCGGCCCCTGCACGGAAAGACCTACATCTGTCACCGGCAGGACCTGAATAACCCGATCACCGGTTTTGTCGGTTCTTCCAACCTTACGGCCCCCGGCCTCACCCACAATCTCGAACTCAACGTCGACGTCCTCGATACATCCGGCGCCGAAACACTTGCGCAGTGGTTCGAAGACCGCTGGAACGACCGGTTCAGCCGGCCGGTCACCGCCGACGTGCTTGACCTGCTCGACGAATCCTGGGTCCGCAAAGAGCCCCGCCGCCCGTACGAGGTGTTCTTGAAGGTTTGCTACGACCTCTCTCGCGACGTACGCGAGGGTTTGGCCGAGTACTCGGTGCCCTCCGAGATCAGCAAGCAATTGCTGGACTACCAGGCCACCGCGGTGCAGACACTTGCACGCCGAATCATGACTAAACGCGGCACCATGCTCGGCGACGTCGTCGGACTAGGTAAGACCCTCACCGCAATCGCGGTCGCGTTGATGCTGCGAGATGAGCACGGATACATGCCACTCGTGGTGTGCCCGAAGAACTTGGTCTCAATGTGGGAAGAGCACTTTGAAGCATACGACCTGCATGGTCGGGTCGTCCCCTACAGCATGGCGCACACGATCCTGCCCGAACTGCGGCGGTATGCGTTCGTCATCGTCGACGAATCCCACACCCTGCGCAACGACACCCGCCGCGACTACAAGGCGATCCAGGACTACATCCACGTCAACGACAGCAAGGCACTGCTGTTGACCGCCACCCCGTACAACATCCGGTTTCAAGACGTGGCGAACCAGCTAGCCCTGTACGTCGACGATGACGACGACCTCGGAATCGCCCCGGTCAACGCACTGTCCGCCGACCCACGCCTGGCGGACAAGGTCGACGGCAAAACGACCACAATGGCGGCATTCCGACGATCGGAGGACCCCGACGACTGGAAGCGGTTGATGAGCGAACACTTGGTGCGGCGCACCCGCACCTTCATCAAGAACAACTACTCACTTACGGACGAGAACGGCCGCCAGTATCTCGAGTTCGCAAACGGCACCCGCTTCCAGTTCCCGCAACGCATCCCAAAGCCTGTCGATCACTCCTTCGGACCCGAAGATCCAGCCGTGCTAATGGCCAGCGACACCACCCTCGACGCCATGACCAAACTGATCCTGCCCCGCTACGAACTCGGCAGCTACATCTCAACGACCGTCCAACTCCGAGAATCGGAGAAGGAGTTCGTCGACAATCTCGCCCGCGGACGCGGTAACGTCGCCGGGTTCGTCCGCACCACGTTCTACAAGCGCTTGTCCTCGTGTGGGCACTCGTTCACCCTCTCGCTCAAACGGCACATCGCACGCAACGAATTGTTCTCGTACGCAATCGACAACGACCTGGCGATACCGACCGGAACCATCACCGAGAACACCTTCGGTGAAGACGAAGACCCGAACAACGACAAGATTCCTACCGCGGACGAGGTGAGTCAAGAAGCTTCGCTGCGCTACGAGGCACTCCGAGAAGCGAATCCGGCGGGGCTAACCTGGGTCAGGCCAGACATCTTCACCAAAGATCTGCGTCAGGATCTGGCCACCGACACAAACACCCTCTGGTCCCTCCTTGCCAGCTATGGAAACTGGACGCCGGGACGGGACTCCAAACTCGACGCCCTTCTCACCCTGCTGAGCACCAAGCATCCGAACGAAAAGGTGCTGGTGTTTACCGAATACAAGGACACCGCCGACTACATCGGCGCCGCATTGCAAGCCGCTGGCATCACCAGGGTCGGGATCGCCACCGGTGACAGCGATGACCCCACCCGCCTCGCGCACCGCTTCTCCCCCCGCTCGAATACACTGCCCGGCCAGCAGACCGACACCACACCCGACAACGAGTTGCGAATCCTAATCGCCACCGACGTCCTCAGCGAAGGACAGAACCTACAGGACGCGCACATCGTGGTCAACTACGACCTGCCGTGGGCGATCATCCGGCTGATCCAACGCGCCGGCCGCGTCGATCGCGTCGGCCAGAACGCCGACACAGTCCTGCTGTACTCGTTCTTCCACGAGTCCGTCGACAATGTCATCTCCCTACGGCAACGCATCAGCGACCGACTGCACGCCAACGCCGAGGCATTCGGCTCCGACGAGCAGTTCTTCGGGAGCGACACCGAAGTCAAGGCCATCACCGACCTCTACAACGGCAACCTCGACGATCAAGATGCCGCCGACGACGTCGACGCCTCAAGCCTCGCCTACCAACGCTGGCACCAGGCGCAGAAGGACACCCCAGAACTCGCGGCAAAGATCGCCAGCCTCCCGGACATGATCTCGGCCACCCGCACCCGCCGCCTCTCAGACACCAATGACGGCGTGATCTGCTATGTAAGAACAGAATCCGGCATCGACGGGTTCGGATCCGCCACCGCCGACGGGCAGACCAGTCTGCTCACCGGCCATGAGGTGCTCCGGGCTTTCGAAGCCACTCCCGAAGAACGCGGTCTCGAACACGCCGACGACCACGACAGTCTCCTCGAAACGCTCGTTCGCGGCGACCTGGCCAACCCTCACGTTGCGGCTGGCAGGCCACGTGGAGTACGCCGCACCCTGTGGAACCGGCTTAGCGTAACCCTCCACAATCACGCCGCCGACACCGAACTCGCCCTCGAAGCGCTGTACCAGCATCCCCTGATGAAGGACGCCGAGCACCGCCTGCGCCGGGCGGTCCGAAACGGCGCTGACAACGACGACCTGACCGCCCTAATCACCGCCCTTCACAAGGATGGGCAGCTCGTCATCGCCACTCGCACCGGCAAAGATCCGATCCGCATTGTTTCCAGCATGGGAGTTCGTTCGTGACTAGCACCCGCCTACTCGACCTCGTCGACACACGGGAATTCCGCACCCTATTCATCGACGAGCTCGGCTGGAACAACCCAGACCGCCCCGACCTCGCAATCGAGGTCGATGACGAGATCTTCTCACTCACGCAGGTCGCCGGCTACAAGGGACTGCGCATCTGGCACTGTCCAGTGCTCCCGCCACGCAAGACACAGCGAATGATCGACGTGCTCGTGGGCAAGGACAACCACGAACGCCTCGTCATCTTCAGCAACGAGCGCCGACAGGAATGGCGCTGGCCGCGACGCGCCCAGCTCGGAAGCGCCAACGCCAAACTCCTCGTCCACGAACACCACGTCGGTGACCAGGCCACACACCTGACCGACCGGTTACAAGCGATCGAACTCGACTTCGATACCGACATCACCCTCGTCGCCCTACTCGACAAGATGCGTGACGCCTTCGACCACGAAGCCGAAACCGCATCCGTCGCCGCCGCCCGACTTATGGGCACCCTCTACACCGAACTCGAAGCCGCTGGCGTCGGCGAACACGACGCCACCCTGCTCCTTGCCCGGCTGCTATTCCTGCTGTTCGGTGACGACGCGGACATGTGGAAGCCGGAGGGACTGTTCGAGCGGTACCTACGTGAAAGCACGACCGCGGCCGATCTTCACAAGGATCTGCAGGGCTTGTTCGAGATTCTCGACACTGATGAGAAGCAGCGCCAGCTTCGCGCAGACAGCCCATATGCGGCGTTTCGATACATCAACGGTGGACTTTTCGGAGATCCACTACGGCTGCCCGCGCTGACCTCGGCGTTCCGTGATGCGCTGATCGCGGCGTGCGAGTTCGACTGGTCAATCATCTCGCCCGCAGTGTTCGGGTCGATGTTCCAAACCGTCAAGAGCAAGGAAGCCCGTCGGCACGGCGGCGAGCACTACACGACCGAAGCGAACATCCTCAAGACAATCGAGCCGCTGTTTCTCGACGACTACCGGGATCGCCTCAAGCGGTCGTGGGACGACAAGGGCCAGCTCACACGTCTCCATAATGAGTTGGGACAGCTGCGGTTCCTCGACCCAGCCTGCGGATGTGGCAACTTCCTCGTCGTCTCCTACCGCGAGCTACGCTCTCTCGAACTTGAGATCCTGCGCCGGCGCCGCGACCTCGACATGCTCGACGGAACTGCCACGGGCGTGGACCGTGCGCAACTGACGTTCGACGTCACGGCCGACATACAGGTCACCCTCGACCACTTCTACGGCATCGAGATCGACGAGTGGCCTGCCCGCATCGCCGAGACCGCGATGCTGCTCGTGGATCACCTCGCCAACCAGCAAATGGAACTGGAGTTCGGCGTCGCACCCGACCGCCTACCTATCACCATCGCGTCCAAGATCAAGCAAGGAAACGCGCTGGAAATCGACTGGACAGCGGTACTTCCGTCCAGCGAAAAGGTGATCGTCTTCGGAAACCCACCTTACGCTGGCCAAAAGGAACGCACCCCAGCACAGACTGCCGACCTCCGGACCGCCCTGGGGCGAGACTACAACGGCAACCTTGACTACGTTTCGGCATGGTTCCGGAAAGCGTCAGAGTACCTCACAGCCCCGAACTGCCGGTTCGCGTTCGTCGCCACCAGCTCGATCTGCCAGGGCCAGTCAGTCGCGCCGCTGTGGCCCCCCATCCTGAATTCGGGGTGGACGATTGGATTTGCACACCGTCCCTTCGACTGGGACTCCGAGTCCGACAACCCGGCTGGTGTTCACGTCGTGATCGTCGGACTGGTACGGGCGACTAAGCTCATCGAGCGCAAGCTGTTCCGCTACCCCGCCAACGGCGTAGGGAAGCCGGAGGTTCGGAGCGTCCGAAATATCAATCCTTACCTACTGGACGCCCCAAATGTCGCCGTCCGCGCATCGCGGAAACCGGTACCTACCCACTTGCCGCCACTGGTCGAGGGGAACAAATTATGGGACTTCAACAACCTCGTCGTGAAGCCTGAGGCTCTCCCCGCCTTTCAAGCAGACCCCATCGCGTCCAAGTTCATCAGGCCGCTACTCTCCAACACCACCCTGCTGAAGGGAAAGCCACGGTGGGTTCTGTGGCTACGCGACGCAGACCCGGACGACTGGGCTGGCAGCGAGCTGATTGAGGAGCGACTGCGAGAGGTCAAGAAGCGGCGCACTGACAGCTCAGATGCGGAGGCGAACCGTAAGGCGTTGACCCCGCACCTGTTCACCAACTACCGCCAACCCTCCGAGCCTTACCTGGCTATCCCAAAGGTCACAAGCCACAGTCGCCTCTACCTGCCCGCAGGGCACTCGACTCCCGATGTCGTCGTCAACAACACACTGTTCACGGCCCCCGACTCGGACGGATTCATCTTCGCCATCGCCGGATCCCGAATCTTCGCGGTGTGGCAACGACTTGCGGGCGGGCACACGCGCGCGGACAGTAACTTCTCGAACACCCTGGTCTGGAACACTTTTCCAATCCCGCAGTCCGATAGTGGCTTTCGAGCTGCGGCGATCGCCGCGGGAAGAGAAGTTCTGGAAGTAAGAAAGATGTTCCCGGGCAAAACGTTGGAAACACTCTACGATGCCAATGGAATGCCCAGCGAACTCCTGTCCGCGCATCGAAGGCTTGATGCAATCGTCGAGAAGCACCTCGACGTCGACATTCGTGACGTCGAGCAATGCGAAGTACTACTGTTGTCCCGCTACGCCCGAATGATCGGAGAGGGAACAGGGAAGTCGAAGGGGCGAGTCTGACAGCGTCCGCCTCGGCAACGCCAACACTGTCAAAAGACCCAACGCCTCGCGTGAACAACCTCTGGCTGCTGTCCTATAAGCCTATAGGCATGCACAGCTCTACCGCACCACACAGGCGATCACCAAACCCAACGCGGCAACCGGAAAATAGAAGATCCCGACTGACCATGAAAGCCAAACGCTTGGACCTGGCAGCAGCCGATTGATCCAGCGTGGCGTTCCTGGCGGCCAATCACCCTTCTCCTTGGATGGCACCTCAGATGGCAGATCGTCCGGTTGAAGAGAAAAGCTCTCGATGTCGTACCGCCCTGAGGCAACCGCCTTATAGAGGCTTCGGAAGCGCTTCTCCTGCCGCAGGTAGTTGGCGTCCAGATAGGCGAAAAGCAGAGTGGCCCCGAGGCCGAGTAGAGCAACGGAGTCGGCCCTGCGGGTGAGGGCGTAACCGTATGCGGCAGTGACCACAGGCAGAAGCCATGCCTTCGCGTTTGACGACGCTGCGGACATGCGCGTGACGACGGCCTGGATAAAGTCGAGATGTTTCCGTCTATCCTCGGAGTCTGGGCTTGGAGGTTGCGTGGTCATCGGGTGTCGATTCTCCGACAAGCCTGTCGAACTCGCTCCTGCATCAGATCCTTTGCCTGCTCTGTGTAATCCGTCTCGTTGGGCCAGATAGGTCCCATCGCGTCGCCATCCCATCGTGGGACAAGGTGCACATGGAGGTGGAAGATCGTTTGTGTTGCGACCTCTCCATTCGATTGGATGATGTTCAAACCTTTCAACTCCGTCGCCTCACGGACAGCTGATGCGACCCGGACAGTAGCGCGCGCTAGATGCGTCGCAATATCCTCGTGCAGTGACCAGATATCTGGAATGTGCTCGCGAGGTGCGACCATTGTGTGCCCCAGTACTGCAGGCTCGGTGGGAAAGAACGCTATGACGTGCTCGTCACGGTAGACCTCCCGAGCGTCCAGATCGTCGCGTCGAACGATGTTGCAAAATGGACAGTCACGATGACTTGTAGGCACGGGAATTCACCCAATCCTCCAAGTTGTCCTGGATCGTTCGGTAGACGGCTTTGCTGTCGCCGCCGCTCGGGTTGATGACCTCTACGTAGTCCGCCATCGTGCCGCCGCCCGTCATAGAAATGGCGGCAAACGGGTCATCGCCCCACGAGGACGCGTATCCATCCTTGTCCAGGAGATTGTGAATACGGACTCCCAGCAGGGGACGATGGTCGTTCCACCCCTTGATAATCTCGTGTTTGACCCAGCGGCTATCTGCCGTGCTCGCGCCCACGAGGACGATAACGGCCTTCGTGTACGACATCTGCTCATGAATCCACTTCTCGATGGCGGCGTCAGTCTTATAGCGCACGGACTCCCAGTCCTGCGGAGTGAAGGCCGAACCTCCGGAAACTGCACCCATGTTCATTACTTGCTGGACACGCCAGTTGTCGGGCTCGTACTGGAAACTGAAGAATACTGACTGCGCCATCGCGACTCCCACTCGTCGTCCCCGTCAATCGGGCTCACCGACATCCAAGCAGACGGGGCCGACATTCTGTTCGCCTCCGTCGGTCCGAACATAGCGATTCAGATCGCCTTGGCTGGCGAATTGACTACGGCTCACGCATTCGACGGCTAGCGTAGCGAGCCCCCGGTTCGCATGGGCCTACTCGCCACGAACGCCCTCGAGATCCAGGCCGCTGGCCGTGATCGCCTACCTCCGGTACGGGGGGATCCCATCCCTACTGAGATTATGCAGCGATCGAATATGCAGGGTTACCAGTAGTGTCGACTTCATCTTCGCCGGGCTTCCGCTGCCATCCGTGTCGGATGACACGGTAGATGAGAGTTTGACACCATAGATGGGAGTGAGTGACAACAATCTGGGAGTCGTGTTCCTCAGCCATGAACAACGCTCCAGTAGGTCTCCACTGCGTGCCGACTGAAGCTGATTCGACTTTCTCACCCCCGCTGCGCCAGTTTCGGCTACAACAACCGACGACTAACCAACCAACAACCAATAGGGGGTCAACTTTCAACCGTCGAAAAGGGGTCACATTTCAACCGTCGTTGACAGAGGGAAATGACGCACGCACGGTCCGTGGTCCTGACCCACGAACGACATGATGTCGGTGATGACGACTAGGGTTCCAAGTTATGCTTCGCAGACTTGATGTCAGATCCCGTTGGCGGTCGCTGGATAAGGGCTTCTGGGCTGAGGAACTTCCGGCCGGATCTAGGACCGTCGTCTACGGCCACAACGGCAGCGGAAAATCCACTCTGTCGGAGTTGCTCCTGAGCGTGGCTGAGGGCAGCTCAGTGGCAGACGTCATCTGGGAGGACCGCCAGCGGCAGCGGACGAGCATTGCGGAGGGCGATTCGAGTCCAGCCCCTACCATGGCCGTCTTCACTCGCAGGTGGGTGGACGCGAACCTATCGGCGTTCCTCGCTGGTGCCAGTGCATCGGCGATCGTCACACTGGGTCGCGAGGCGATTGACGCCAAGGAAGAGGAAGAGCGCCTGCGACTTCTGCAACCGCTACTCCCACGGTGAGGGGAGCGAGACTGTCGACGTACTGGACGCTCGCGCCGTTCACGGGCAGATCCGGCGTTGCATGGAGTTCCTCCGAGCCGCCGATGCCGAACATTTCGAGCGCATGTACAAGGCGACAGATGTTGACTCAACGACGTTAGACTAGAGCGGCGACCCCCAACGACTCCAACCATGCTGGCATTGAGGTCCGCGCAGGCGTCAATTCGTCGGAACTCTCGTTTCAAGCGTCACGCGAACGTTCTACTTGACTGGATCGATCGAAGTCAGAGACTCCCAGATTGCTGGCAGCACTACCACTTTCAGTGTCCACCGACAATCCGCGTCTCTCACGGAGCGCGAGACACCCAGTAGGTCGCCGACGAGACTTCACACGACTCCCCGACCTGGAGTCCGTAATGGCTCACGTCAATATGCCCACGAAACGTGACCGCATCAGCAACATCCTCTGCGTATGCTTGTCTCTCCAAGCCGTGCTACAGCGTGCTATCATGTGACACATGAGTGCTCCGCGTGAAGTCAGCCAGCGTGACCTCCGCATGCGATCCAAGGAGATCATGGACGCGGTGGAAGGCGGCGATTCCTTCACAGTCACCCGCGACGGACACCGGATCGGAGAACTCATCCCTCTGCGTCGGCGATCGAACTTCGTTTCGCGCGCAGAGTTTGCCCGTGGCTCGATACTGGTTCCACTGATCGATGTAGAGAAGTTTCGGGCGGATCAAGAACGTACGTACGACGAAAGCTTGAGCGACCCGTATGCCCGATGAGCCGCAGCGCGGGTTGCTCGACACAAACATCTTGATACTTCGGCACGGGATCGATCCCGAAGAACTGCCCGATGAGATGGCGATCAGCGCAATCACACTGGCCGAACTCTCCGCCGGCGTTCATCTCGTGAGCGGCAACGACGCCCGGGCGGCCGACGAGCGCGCGCGCCGCGCCGCGGTCCTTCAGCGTGTCGAGAACGAGTTCGACCCCTTGCCCTTCGACGCCGACGCTGCTCGCATATTCGGACGCATAAGCGCTGCGGTCCAAGCCCGCGGCAGAACGCCCCGGCGGCGGATAGCCGACCTTATGATCGCTTCCGTTTCGACTGCCGCGATGCTGCCCCTCTACACGACAAACCCTGACGACTTCGACGGTTTGGACGGCATCGTCCGCGTCATTCCAGTGAATCGCCCCTCGGACTGATCCGAACAACCGGTCCTCGAGTCGACACGACCAGAGAACATGCAGCGGTCGAATAAACAGTCCAGATCTCGCCGCGAATCACTCCTCGTCGCCCACGGCGCCGCGGTGGCTTCCGCAAGGTCCTGCTCGACTCCGACGGGATCAGTCGAGCGAGCATCCGGATAATGTTGTGCCACTGAGGAGTTCGGTGAGATCGTCGACCACCGCGGTTTCGAGGTAGCCATCGATGATCTGCGGACCGAAGTGGTTCGGCAGGGTTGTCCCCGGTGCGATGGCGGGCAGATGGTTGGTGCGGAAGGTGACCGAGGCGCCGCGCTCACACCAGTCCACGGCCAATTGACGAGCCTGCCCGTACGGGACGGTGTCGTCGTTGATGCCGCTGGTGATGATCACCGGAGCCGCCGGGGTCAGCCGACCGATCCGTTGCTCCTCGAGGATCGGGCCCGCCTCCGGGATCTCGGCGAGCCACTCCGAGAGGCTGCGGCCGTCGACGGTGAGAGTATTCGTCCGCAGGAAGGGATGGGTCAGGATGACGTCGCCGATGCACTTCGTGCTCAACTCGCGCAACGTCTCTCGGCCGTAAGGGCTGAGCACCTGGTCGATGCGGGTGTCGAGTACCGGATATCTGTCGATCAACCCGTTGAGGGTGAATCCGATCGCTCCCCCGATCAGGCTGCCGTCGACCTGCCGGAGTACGGCCGCCAGGTCGGCGGGCGGCCCGCCGGCCCAGGCACCGCGCAGGTTGAGCTCCGGCGCATAGCTCGGCTGCAGTTCGGCGGCCGCCGCGGTGGCACCGCCGCCCTGGGAGTACCCCCAGAACAGCAGCGGCGTGGCGGACCCGGTTCCGGACAGCGCATTCGCCGCCCGCGCGGCGTCCAGTACGGCGTGCGCGCTCTCCACCCGGTTGGTGTAGGTGTGGATGCCGGGGGTGCCGAGGCCGATGTAGTCGGTCACCAAGACCCGTGCGCCGCGGGCGGTCCACAGCGCGGCGGACGCCGCCTCCTGGTTGACCGAGATGGAGGGCAGTCCGCTGTCGATCTCGGCGTGGACACCGTTGGCGAAGGCCACCGAAGGGGCGCACCGGTCGCCCTGCCCCACCGTTCCGGGAGCGATGATCACCGTCGGCCGCTCCCCCGGTCCGGTCCACGCGGCGGTGTTGTCGATAAATACCCCGGTCACCGCGACCGGTACGTCGTCCATGGTGCGAGAGGTGAACATGACCCGTTGTGCCTGCACCGGCCAGGTTCCGCCACCGACCGCCGGAAGAGCGTAGGTCGCCAACGGTTCGGCCTTCAGGATCGATCCGCGTGCCGATTCCAACGGCGCCGGCGGATCGTAAAAGGTGTCCACCGGCGCCGCCGACGCGGTCGGTGAGCCGAGGACGGACGCGGTGAGGGCGACGGTGGCCAGAACGATGACTCGTCGGAGTCGACGAGCCCGCTGCGGTGCGGGCATGGGTCCTCCAGGGATTGAAGCCGTGGGTGCGGGGATGGTTCAGATGAGGCGGCCGACGTCGCTCGCGACGATGTCGGCGAGCGCGTACTCGGCAAGGGCGGCGATCGTCATCGAGGGATTGCAGGCGGCAGCGGTACCCGGCATCAGCGCGCCGTCCAGGACGTAGAGGCCGCGCTGTCCCAGCACCCGGCCGGACAGGTCGCAGACCTTGTCGATCGTGGCCCCGCCCAACGGATGCCAGGTGGACGGAACGATCGCATTGGTATCGAGCAGGGTGCCGGTGGTCCCGGCGACGCGGTGCGCGGATACCGCGATGGCGTCGCGGATGATCGCGCTGTCGCCGTCGTGGAGCCATTCCAGCACGGCTCGACCGAGGCGCTCGTCGTAGCGGAACCGGCCGCGGTCCGGGCTGACGCCGTAGCCGACCATGACGGTGCTCTGGGTATCGAGATCGAAGGTGGGCGCCCGCAACGCGGGGATCGACGCCTGGATGAGGGTATGCGCGCGGGCCGGGACGTCCCATTGGAGGCTGCCGTAGACCACCGGACCGCCCTGCTCCGCACCGAATCCGGCGGTGGGATCGGTCCACAGATAGATGCGATCCGCGTTGGTACCCCAGTGCCGGCCGAGATCGTCCGGCAGGTCCGGGATGAGCCCGGTGGCGGAGGCGCGCACCAGCAGGCGGGTGGTGTTGAGGCTGCCCGCGGCCATGATCAGCGTCGGCGTCGTCAGGACGAGCTGCTCGAGAACCGCTCCGGTGCTGTCGATTCGGTCCACGTGGACCTCCCACCGCCCGTCGGCGGCACGGGCGACGTCGGTGACCTCGTGCTGGGTGCGCAGGTCGACCCGTCCGGTCGCCTCCGCCTCGGCGATATAGGTGACGTCCACCGAGTGCTTGCCGCCGTTGTTCACACCGAGCGCGCCGTCGCCGTTGGTGTACGCCGGGCGCATCTCGCCCCGCAACTCCGCCAAGGCGTAGTTCCAGTCGATCGGCATCGGGATCTTGGAAACGGGCATACCCGCGCGGCGGGCCTGCGCCGCAAAGACCCTGGACGCCTGATAGTTCGGCGAGTCGATCAACTCGTCCGGCGCGACGGCGAGCCCCAGCATCCGCGCCACCTCCGGATAATGTGTCCCGTCCATGGCGGCCCAGTCGATGCCCGAGGGGAACCAGTCGTAGAAGACCTCCTCGCTCGGCTGAAGTGACATCCCCTGATAGACAAGGGAACCGCCCCCGACACCCGCGCCGCAGAGCGCGGTCATGTTGTCGCCGACCACCGCCTCGATCAACCCGACGTAGGGATCGACGTTCACCGGCCGGCCGAAGAGCTCCGGTGCCGATCCGTACCAGAGCGCGCGACTCTCCAACGACGAAAGCGTCGGAAAGGTAGTGGAATTGGGCCCGGTGGGCCACTTGCGGCCACGCTCGAGCAGCACCGACGGGACACCCGCCCGAGCCAGTCGAAGTGCCGCGACTCCCCCACCGAAACCCGACCCCACGATGACCACGCGGTGGTCCTCCCGGGTCAGGGCGACATTGCGCACCCGAGCGGCGATCGGGGTCGAGGTGGCGCCCGCGGCGAACGGCGCCGCCAGACTCATCGAGGCCGCTACGCCCGCAGCCAGGAAGGTTCTCCGACTCAAACCTGTCATATGCGATCCGCCCTTTTGGCCTGCGGGACCGCCCGAACGGCCGCCCCGGAACTTCGCCAGGGTGTCGCACCGACCACCCGTCGCCGGAAAACTAGACGATCCGGCTCGAAAGTGTCAAGATTCACAGGTGCTGCCGGACGGCGGACATCCACGCCCGTCCGGACGTTCCGGAATGCGGTCGGTCGACGGGGAGCAGGGAGGTCAGTGCGTGCCGGTGTCGCTTGCGGACACTTCGGTCAGATTCGCGAAAGCCGGTGTCAGCCAACGGGTCAGAAAGCGATCCAGCTCGGCGTCGGATCGAGCGGAGGGGGCGTCGAAACAGATCGCCGACCACCCCAGATGGATGCAGAAGTCCGCGATATCGGCCAACTGCTCGTCGGTATACGGGAACAACTCCTCCATCGGCGACAGCAGGCCGATCCCCACGGCCCGGGCCCGCTCCAGGGCCCCCGAGTCGAAGAGCGGGTTGTTCGCGTCGTGCAGCAGGAGGGCTCGGAGTACCGGATCGGTCCGGACGATCGTTCGACACGCGACGATCAAATCGACCACATAACCCGTCGGCGTCGTCGCTGCTCCCAGCTGTTCCTGGAGGCCGCGCACGATATCGGTGAGGTGTTCGGCGACGGCCTGCGACACGAGCTCCTCGCGGCTGCCGAAAATGGAGTAGATCGTCTGCCGCGTCACCCCGGCGGCCTGCGCGGCCGAGGCGATCGAGACACCGGAGAATCCCGACTGACCGATGAGGGTCTGTACGGCATCGATGATCCTGCTCCGCGACCGCATGGTCCCAGTATCTCGCAGCCCCGACCGAGCGGTTCCGGCGGTTGCACGGGATCTCCGGTTGCGGATGCGCGGCTCACATTCGGGGCGTCCGCCGCGTCTACCCGGTGTTCGTGGAACCCACCACGGCATACCGAAGGGCGGAACGATGAGCGCAGTCATCCACAGTCGGATGTCGACCGAGCTCGGCGAGATCACCTACGTCGTCAACAGAGACGGTCTGATCGGCACCTTCCTCGAGGGACAAGCCGGGGCGCCGGCGGCGGAACGCCTCGGGGTGGAGGTACCCCTCGTCGCCAATCCGGTTGCCCACGCAGCGCATTCGCAGATGATCCAGTATCTCGCCGTCACCCGGGCGAGTTTCGACCTGCCGCTCGCCACGTACGGCGACCCGTTCCAGGAGACCGTGTGGGCGATGCTCCGGGAGATTCCGTACGGCGACACCGTCACCTACGGGCGGCTCGCCGAGCGCATCGGCGACCGCGCCGCGGCCCAGCGGGTCGGGCGGGCCGTTGCGCGCAACCCCTTGCTGATCGTGATCCCCTGCCACCGGGTGATCGGCGCGACCGGCGAATTGGTCGGCTTCTCCGCCGGGCTCGAGCGCAAGGAGCGGCTCCTGACCATCGAGGGACGGCGGTTTTCGAATGGCCGCATCTTCCCGAAGGTTCGCGTGGCGCTGTGACCGCCGCGAACTCCGCGCGGGCCTAGAGGCGAGCACCCTTCGCCTGATTGCATGCACGACAAAGTATCTGGAGATTGTTGACGCTGGTGGCGCCGCCCCGGCTGAACGGAATCACATGGTCGAACTCAAGGTACTCCGATGCGCCACACTGGGTGCAACGCGCGCCGTCGCGCTGCCACACTGCGTTGCGTACGTGCTGTGGGATGGACCGCGAGTCGCGCATGCCCGGTACGAGAACCAATCGCTTCGACACCCGCAAGGTGCCCTCGAGCACCGCAGCCACGTACTCCGGATCATGCGCGGTGTACACACCGCCCCCTGCGGCGGTCGTAGCTGCAACGATGACGCTGTTCCGCTCGATGCTGATGCTGGTCACCTTCGACCAGGCGACTTCGGTCCCGCTCGTCGGTCCGACGAATCGGAGCTTCTTGTTGGTGACCAGCAGCTGCCCCTCATCCACTCTCGGCCCGTTCGCCCGTTGACGAACACGACGGACCGGTGCCTGCAGATGCAACAACTCGTCGGAATCCAGGTGCACGGAGTGCGCCGTCGCCCGGGGAAGATCGCCATCGCGAAGCCGCGTAAGCATGCGCCCGCGCTGCATTCGTCCACATAGCTCGTCGATCTGTTTGCCTGGAGGTATGTGCAGTGCGGCTACCGCTCGAGTGAAGTGGTCGAGCTCCGACTGTTCGATGGCGCCATCCGCGAACGCGAAGGCCACTACGCGTTCGAGATAACGCAATGCAACTTTGCGCAGCGCCGAGTATCCGACCTCTTCGGGGATCATCTCGAATCTCAGCCTCGCCCAGAGGTCGTCCCAATCCGGCCCGTGCGGCCCATGCGCATCGAGGACATCGCGCGCTCGCGACACCCATTCATCCATCAGCTGATTGATCGGACCGCGACATTGCTTACAGATCGGCGTGCCCCCGAGTAGCCGGTCCTTCAGTTCTCCTCCACACCGGGGACAGGTAGACGGCTGTCCGGAGAAGTTGGGCCGTGTTCGATCCGTCCATCCACGGGAGTCCCACCAACGAAGCAGGCCTGGCTGCTGCGTATCCGGATACCAGTTCGCCGGGCGCGCGTCACCACGGGGAGGGGTGGGCGGTGCCGGATTCCGCGGTTGCTCGGCCGCGCGACGACGATCCGATTCCGGCTGGTGGGATGGCCCCGGATCATCGATGGCGACTCCGAAGTGCTCGGCCAAACCGGCGACTCCGGTGTCCCACCCCTGGCCGATGGCGCGAAACTTCCACGCATCGCCGCGGCGATAGAACTCCCCGACCATCAAGGCCGTGATACCGGCAGGCCAGTCATCGCAGTAGATGGCGAGTTCGGAGCCGCGGCGGTCGATCGAGACACGGAATCGGGTCCCTCGAGCTCGAACGTCGTGATCGACGGATATTGAGAGGACGATCCGATCGATGGTGGACTCCACTCGACGCGGATCGACCTCGACGACCGCACGTCGCCGGGCAGAGGCCACCCGAACCGCTCCCGATCGATGCTGCGGAGCATTGAAAAAGACGAAGTCATCATCGGCTCGCACCCGGCCCGCCGGTCCGACCAGCAGAGCCTGAGCGTCGACCATCGAACCCGAATCCGACTCCACGGTGACCGTCAAAGGCTCCGCGGCGATCGTCATATTCGCTCCGGACCGCAATTCGACTACCGATGCCATGGTGGGCAGCCTATCGAGACGCACCCACAGACCATTATCGGTTCAGTCCGGAAGACCTTTACGGCTTCGGCGCCACCACCGCCGCGATCACGGCGTTGTTGATGATGACCGTCATCGTGCGGGTCACCGCGATCTCGGCGGCCTGCGCACCCCAGTCGCCCTGTTCGAGTTGTTTGGCGCGGGCGATCACCGGGCTCGACCACGGGATGTCGGGATGGAAGGTCGGCAACGAGCCGCTTGCGGACAGCAGGGCCGCCAGCGCACCGATCCGGGGAGTCGGCGGGGCCCCGTCGACCAGGACCGCGCGCACCGACACCAGGAGTTCGGACCTGCGGGTGACATCGGCGGGGACAAGCGTGGTGGTGGGGATCAGTCCGAGGAAGCGCCGCTTCTCGACGCGGATGTAGCCCCGGTCGACGAGGCGGTCGAGCACGGGTTGGCGCAGACCGGGCCCGACCGCGGCCAGCAGGACCTGAGCGGCGGTCGGTGTGCGGGCGACCCGGTCGAAGGCGTCGGCGATCAGCGGGTCGACCGGTCGAACCGCACCGTCGACGGCGTGCAGGATCTCGCCGCCAGGGGTGGAGTCCTCGGGCGCCGCGACGAGACCGCGAGCCCCCAACTCGGCGAGGACCGCCCCGCCGAGGACGTAGAACAGGGTGCCCTCCCCCGCGATCGTGCCCGTGGTCGGGTCGAACAGCAGGAGCAGCAGATCCTCGACGAACGTGGGCTCGGCAGGGAGCGTCCCGGCACTGTTCGGGGTGTCCACCATGTCGCCCTTCCGTCGAGGTCTCCCCCGAGTCTCACACAGGTGCGCATTCTCGGGCTCGCCTCGCAGGGCGTCCGTCTCGCGATGCCGATCCGGGACAGCCGGCGCTCCGCTCGAGCGGGGCGGAATGCGGCCCGGAGTCTGCGACGGCCCGCGTTATCCGGCGGACGGTTGGTACACACCGCGATTGCGGACGTTGCGGCGACGATGTTCGTCCGAGTACCGGCGAGGCGAGGAAATATCCGAACGATTCACTCTCGTTCACCCCCAATGGAATGAGGTGCACTGCATCACAATTCGTGACAGGCATCAGAAATGGCGGGCTCCTGTTGTCGTGAATGGCGACCGGTGGTGATACAAATGCACTCGTCGCCAAGGTGGTACGCCGATTCGGTGGAACGACCTGTCGTGGAGCCACCGCTATCGGGTCGTCTCGCGATCCCTCAGTGGCGCCCGGCCCACGGCGGAGGTGGACATGGTCACGCGGCACAGGCAGCCCGAGCAGACCCCGATACTCGAGCGGATCATCCCGCGATGCAGTTTCCCGGGCGCGATCGTCGGTGTGCTCTTCCTCTGGTTGTCGCTGACCCCGTCGCTCCTGCCGCGCGGCCCTCTCTTCCAAGGTGTGGTCTCCGGCGCGGCGGGCGCCCTCGGATACAGCCTGGGTGTCTTCGGCGCCTGGTTGAGCGCCTACCTGCTCTCCCGCACCGAGCCGTGGCCGCGACCGGCACGCCGCTGGTGGCTCGGGCTCGGCGGAGTCTTCGTGGTGGGCACCGTGGTGATGCTGCTGCTGTTCCGGGTCTGGCAGAACCAGATCCGCGACCTCATGGGGGTCGAGCGGCTGTCGTTCATCGCCTATCCGTTGGTGATCCTGATCGCCGCGCTCATCCTGCTGCTGTTCATCCGGTTGGGCCAGCTGTGGGGCGGTCTGGTCATCCGGCTGACCCGGGCGCTCAATCGGGTCGCTCCGCCGCGGATCTCGGCCGCCGCGGGTGGGTTGATCGTCATCCTCGTGACGGTGCTGATCCTCAACGGTGTGGTCGCGCGCTACTCGTTGGCCGCGCTCAACTCGGTCTTCGCCGCCGCGAACAATGAGACGTCGGCGGGCTCCGAGCCGCCGACCACCTCGCTGCGCTCCGGTGGACCGGACTCCCTGGTGACCTGGGATTCACTCGGCCGCGAAGGTCGAACGTTCATCGCCCACGGGCCGAGCGTCGAGGATCTGAGCGCGTTCAACGACAGCCCGGCCGTCGAGCCGGTGCGCGTCTTCATCGGTCTGGGATCGGGCGACGATCTGCGGGCGAACGCCGCATTGGCCGCCGACGAATTGGTGCGGGCCGGCGGTTTGGAGCGGGCGGTGATCGCCGTCGGCGCGACGACCGGGTCCGGGTGGACCAACAAGGCGACCGTCGACAGCCTCGAATACATGTACAACGGCGACGTCGCGTCCGTCGCGATTCAGTACTCGTATCTGCCCAGTTGGGTGTCCTTCCTCGTCGACAGTGAACGGGCCCGTCAGGCGGGTAGCGCGCTGTTCGAGGCGATCGACGCCCGCATCCGCGAACTGCCGGAGGCGGAGCGCCCGCAGTTGGTGGTCTTCGGCGAGAGCCTCGGCTCGTTCGGCGCGGAGGCGGCGTTCGGCACCGTGCCGACGGTCGCCGCCCGCACCGACGGAGCCCTGCTGGTCGGTCCGACGTTCAACAACACCCTGTGGCGCGATGCGACCACCAATCGCGACGCGGGTTCGCCGGAATGGCTTCCGATCTACGACGACGGCCGGCACCTGCGCTATATCGCCGACCAGGGTGACCTCGACCGCCCGGACGCTCCCTGGGCCCAATCGCGGGTGGTCTACCTGCAGCACGCATCCGACCCGATCACCTGGTGGTCGCCGAACCTGATCCTCAACCAGCCGGACTGGCTCGAGGAAGCCCGCGGCCGCGACGTGGTTGGGGCGACCCGGTGGATTCCGTTTGTCACCTTCCTGCAGGTGTCGGCCGACATGGCGGTGTCGACCGGCGTGCCGGACGGCCACGGTCACAACTACCTGTCGGCGATCCCCTACGCCTGGCAGGCGATCCTCGAGCCCGCGGGCTGGACGGACGCGGACACCGAACGCCTGCAGCCGCTGCTCACCCGGAACTGACCCCGGGCACGAACCGGAGGGAGTGTGCCGGCCGGCGGCGGCGGACCCGGGATCATGAGGGATCGTCCAGTGGGAGGATTTCTCGTGCCGACAGCGGTGACCCTGATCAGAGCGAACGATCTGTCCTCCGTCGCGCAATACGCCTACGCGGCAACAGCACCGGCGCACGCCAGGCTGATCTTCCTGGCCGGCGCCTGCCCGCTCGACCGGGACGGCCGTACCGGATCCATCGGGGACTACGCCGGGCAGGCCGCCATCTGCGTACGGAACCTGACGACCGCCCTCGATGCGGCCGGTGCGACGTTGACCGACGTGATCAACACCCGGGTGTTGGTCGCGTCGTCGAATCGCGCCGATCTGGTGGCAGCCTGGGAGGTCGTTCGCGGCGCCTTCGGCGCACACGACGTACCCAGCACGCTGTTCGGCGTCACCGTCCTGGGGTACGACGATCAATTGGTCGAGATCGAGGCGGTTGCCGCGGTTGTCGACTGACGCGCCCGCGACGGTGATCGAATCGGCCGACGATCAGTTGTCGTGGGCCGGTTTCTGCCACACCAGGGCGTAGCGGAACAACGGCAGGTGCCGCCACCGCACGCCCGGCAGGATGCGGGCGGCGCAGCGGTCGACCTCCTCGAAGGAATGCGGCGGCGGCCACACCACCGGCGCCGTATGTTCCCAATACCCGCGTCGCCTCGCGTACCACCGGTGCTGGACGGTTCCCACGGCTGCGAACGCGCAGTCGCGCAGCCTCGTTCGAGCGGCGAGCCCGATCACGACCAGAACGCCGGACGGCGCGGTCAGATCGGCCAGGCGCCGTAGCGTCGCCGACAGATCGGGTAGGTGGTGCACGGTGGCGACCGAGGCCACCACGTCGAAGCGCCGGGCGAGGCGGTGGGTCATGACGTCGCCGAGGACCCAGTGGATCGACGGATCGGTCGTGCGCGCCTCGGCGAGCACCTCGGCGTCCGTATCGATGGCGGTGACGTCGGTAAGGACGGCGCGAAGATCGTTCGCGAGCACGCCATTTCCGGTGCCCACGTCGAGGGCGCTGCGCGCGTGTGGCGGCACGGCGTCGAGCACGACCGAGTGGTAGTGGATGTTGTGATTCCAGCGGGCTCGGGCGTGGTCGTCCACCGGCGCATCCTATCGATTCGGGCAATCGGAGGCGGTGATCGGATTTCCCGATCACTTCCGCCCCACTCTCGATCACGGGCGGTTCGCAAGGTTTGAACCAGAGCGGTTGCAGTCCTGGTTCACATCCCGAGGGTTACCTAGCGTTTCGGCAGGTTGATACGCGGCGAACGGGCCGCGGAATCGACCTCGATGACCGTGCCCGGACCTTCGGGCGCAACCGATGGTGAGGATGCCATGACCGAAACACTCACGTCCCCTTCCGAGTCGGCGACCCCACATGCGGCTGCCGTGGACTCGATCTCCCGACTGACCGTCCCCGAACCGGACCAGCTGCCGGCCGAACTCGCCGATCAGCTGCGTTCCCTCGAGCGGCAGCTCGGCTACATCCCCAACTGGGCCCGCGCCTTCGCCCTGGGCGGCGGCCACGCCGCCCGCTTCAACACCTACCTGCTGGCGTTGCTCGACCCGAACTCCGGCCTGCTGCCGTACGTCGATCGCGAGATCCTCGCGACGGTCAGTTCCGCCGAGAACGGCTGCTCCTATTGCCGACTCAACCACGCGCAGAGCCTCGGATCGGCGATCGGTGACCGCCGCCTGGGCACCCGCGTCGCGATCGACTATCGCGAGGTCCGCGAGCTGTCCGCGAAGCACCGGGTGCTCGCCGAGTTCGCGAGCAAGCTGTCGCTGCACCCCAACGAGATCGACGACGCCGATATCGAGCGGCTGCGCGACCTCGGACTGAGCGACGCGGAGATCTTCGAGGCGGTGCACGTGGTGTCCGCCTTCGCCGCGGCGAACCGGTTCAGCATCTTCCTCCAGGTCACCCCCGACGACCAGTTCTTTTCCTGATCGCGCCGGACGAACGGAGGTAGAGCGATGACCGCATCGACGCAGGCTCGGCCGCAGGAGTCCACCCGGATCTCCCGGCTGCACGTCCCCACCGACGACGAGGTCTCCCCGGAGACGAAGGCGGTCTTCGACGCGACCCGCAAGCAGAGCGGCTTCCTGCCGAACTGGCTGCGTGGATTCGCCCTCGACGACGGGCATTTCGAGCGTCTCAACGCGTATCTGTTCCCGCTGCTGCAGGGTTCGGCGGACGCCCCGGGCCAGGGGATCACCCGCCGCGAACGCGAAATCCTCGCGACCGTGGTCTCGGTCCGCAACGGCTGCTCGTATTGCCACGCCCTGCACGTCCACGAGCTGGGTGCCTTCCTCGGCGACGGGTGGCTCGCACACCGCGTGGCCCTCGATCACCGCGAGGTGACCGAGCTGTCCGAGCGGGAGCACGCCCTGATCGAGCTGGCGTTGGAGCTGACCGACCGCCCGCGCGATATCGAGGCGGACACGATCGAGGGTCTGCGCGGATTCGGGCTGACCGACGAGGACATCTACGAGGTGGTGCAGATCGTCGCGGCGATCAACGCCACCAATCGGATCTCGCTGGCGTTGGGGCTGACCCCGGACCGCGAGATCTTCGGCGCCGCGCACGACACTCCCGCGCACGACACCCCCGCCGACGACGCCACGGCCGCGGTACATCCGTGACGCTCGCGGACACCACGGCCGGTAGCCCCGCCTCCACGGCGCTCGACGTGCCCGCGCTCGTCGACGCCGTGTGGGCGGGGTTCGCGCAGACTCGGTCGGCGACCGCCGCCGACCGCGCCGGATGGCTCGAGTCGTTGGCCGAGGCGATCCGCACCGACGCCGAGTCCGTCGCGGCCTCGATCCACGCCGACACCGGCAAGCCGGCGCCGTGGGCGCGGATCGAGGCGCAGCGGGCGGCCGCGATCGCGCGGATCGGCGCCCACGAGGCGATCGGACTGCACCCGGACGCGCAGCGGCTCGACGCCCAAGCCACCGGTGCCGGACGGCTGGGCCTGACCCTGCGGGTTCCCCGCGGGCCCGTGCTCGCGTTGGCGCCGTTCAACTTTCCGCTGCACCTGGCGATCCACAAGATCGCACCGGCGTTGGCGGCGGGTGCCTCGACCCTGTTGGTGTCCAGCCCGCGGACGCCCCGAACGGTCGACGCGATCCGCGGCGTGATCGAGCGGGCCGGTCTGCCCGCGGGTGCGGTGGTGGTCGCGGACGCCACGATCGACCGAACCGACGTCTGGGAACTGATCACCCACCCGCGGCTGCCGGTGGTCAGCTTCACCGGATCGGACACCGTCGGCTGGCGGATCGTCGACGCGGTGCCGCGCAAGCAGGTGATCGTCGAACTCGGCAGCAACGCGGCCGCCATCGTGGCGCCGGATTACCTGTCGGACAGCGACATCGCGCACGCCGCCGATCGGATCGCCACCTTCGCGTTCTACAACGCGGGGCAGGCCTGCACCTCGCCGCAACGGGTCTACGTCCCCCGTGCGCACCTCGAGCCGTTCGTGTCGGCGCTGGTCGACGCGGCCCGCCGCCAGGACCTGCGCGACGATGTCGGACCGGTGATCGACGAGCACGCCGCCCGCCGCATCCGGTCGTGGATCGACGAGGCCACGCAGGCGGGTGCCCGCGTGGCGACCGGCGGGTCGGGCAGCGGGGACGGGCGGGTCATCGAGCCGACGGTACTGGTCGACACCCCCGCTCATGTCCGGGCGATCACCGAGGAGCTCTTCGGCCCGGTGGTATCGGTCCTGCCCTACGACCACGTCGACGACGCCCTCGCGGCGGCGAACGACACCCGGTTCGGCCTGAGCGCCGGCATCTTCACCCGCGATATCGACCTCGCCTTCCGGGCCGCCCGCGACCTCGAGGTCGGGCAGGTGGTCATCGGCGATATCCCCACGTTCCGTTCGGATCTCACCCCGTTCGGCGGCGTCAAGGATTCCGGACGGGGGCGCGAGGGCGTGCGCGCGGCGATCGAGGACTACACCGTCACCCGGACGGTCGTGCTGCCGGTGGGCGTGCCGTGACGGCGGCGGTAGTCGGCCGCGTGCCGATGGATCTCCTGTTCGAGCCGCCGCAGCCGGGACGACGGCACCGCGTCCTCGCGGCGGATCAGCGCCAGGCCGATGCGGTCCGCGGCCCCCTCGAGCGCCCGCCACTCGTCGGCGTCGCCGGCGACCACACTGAAATCCGGTACCAGGCAGATCCCGACACCGGCGGCGACCTGCCGGATCGCGTCCGGGGTCGAATCGACGTGCGAGACCACCCGGACGTCGGCGTCGGCGAGCAGCCGTTCGGCGACCGCGTGCATCAGGTAGCCGGGGTGGAAGGCCACCAGCCGCTGACCGCGCAGATCCGCTGTGGTCACCCGCCGCGCCCGGGCGATCGGATGCCCCGGCGGGGTGAGCACCCCCACCGAACCGGTCAGCAGCGGATCGATGCGGATACCGACGCTGTCCGGTTCGCGGCCGACCTCGTAGGCGATCACCCCGAGATCGGCTCGCTGGGAACGGATCCGGTCGATGACGTCGCGCGAGCCGCGGATGCTGACGCGCACCTCGACGGCGGGGTCGTCGACCAGCGCGTGCAGGCTCTCCGGCAGAACGGTCGTGACCGCCGCGTTCACGGCGGCCACCCGGATCACCTCGCTGGTGTCGGTGATCGCGCCGCGGGCGGCATCCCGCAGGACATCCTCGGCATCGCGCAGGCCGAGCAGGGCCGAGTGCACGAGGCGGCCGGCCGCGCTCAGGCGCGCCCCGCTGCGGGAGCGTTCGAACAGAGTGACGCCCAGTTCTGTCTCCAGCGAGTCGATATGGGCGCTGACTGTCGATTGGCTGATCCCCAACCGTAGCGCCGCGGCCCGAAAAGAGGCCGTCTCCGCGATCGCCAGAGCGGTACGAACATGTTCGGTTCTCACTTCACCCATCGTGCGCCCGCCCGCGTACGCACTCCAGCAAAGGAATCACGATGACACAAACAGACATCGGCACCGATCGGGCCGACATCGCTACCGTCGAGACCGCCACCGAACCGTCGGCTCCGTCCTATGTGCTCCCCGAGGACACCCTCGAGCGCTTCCGGGAGCGGGCCGTCGCGCACGACCGCGACAACACCTTCTTCGCCGACGATCTCGAGGATCTGCGGGAGCTGGGCTACCTGCGCGCGGTCATCCCCCGCTCGCACGGCGGGCTCGGGCTGTCGCTCCACGAGCTCAACCTCGAGCAGCGCCGGCTGGCGAGCTACGCCCCGGCGACCGCGCTCGGCATCAACATGCACCTCTACTGGGTGGGCGCCCTGGCCTCCCGGATCGCCGCGGGCGATGACAGCCTGCAGTGGCTGGTCGACGAGGTGGTCGCCGGACGGGTGATCGCCGCCGGACACGGCGAACCGGGCAACGACCTGGCCATCGACGACTCGCTGACGATCGCCACCCCGGTCGAGGGCGGCTACCGACTCGACGGGCACAAGATCTTCACCTCGCTCTCCCCCGCCTGGACCTGGCTGGGCATCCACGCCCGGGACAACTCGGACCCCGAGCATCCGCGGATCGTGCACACCTTCGTCTCCCGCGAGGACGTCGGGGTCTCGACGGTGGAGACCTGGGACACCCTCGGCGTGCGGGCCACCGCCAGCCACGACACCGTGCTGAAGGACGTCTTCGTGCCCGCCGACCGCACCGTCGGCGTCTTCGAATTGGGAACGCCGCCGGACGATTACGTCGCCGCGATCTTCCCGTGGGTTTTGCCGCTGCTGGGCAACATCTACCTCGGCGTGGCCCGCCGCGCGCTCGACCTGGCGATCGCCACCGCGACCTCCAGGCGCGCTCTGAGCCTGGGCAACGAGACCGTCGCGAACAAGCCGTTCATCCAATATCACGTCGCCGAGGCGGAATTGGCGCTCGAGGCGACCACCGGGCAGCTCGACAACCTGACCGCGGCGTTGACCGCCGGGGAGGATCTCGGTGACCGGGTTCTGCTGCGGCTGTTCGCCGCCAAGGAGAACGGCACCCGCACCGCACGCAGCGTCACCGACGCCGCGCTCGACATCGCCGGAGCCGGATCACTGCACCGCCGCAACGAATTGGAGCGGCTGTACCGCGACGTGCGGGCCGGCGCCTTCCACCCGCCGAACTCCGACGCGATCCGCGCGTACATCGGCACGTTCGCGCTCGGCCTGCTCTGAGATGTCGCCGGGCAGCTCGGAACAGGGGAACATCGACCGCATCTTCACCCCGGAGGCCCTCGCCGGCGGCGTGCACATCGTCACCGGCGGAGCGAAGGGCATGGGTGCCTCCCATGCGCGGCGAATCGTCGCCGCCGGCGGGCGGGTCCTGCTCGGCGATATCGACGTCGCCGGGGTGAAGTCGGTCGCCGACGACCTGGGTGACGCCGCCGCGGCGGTCGAATTGGACGTCACCGACGAGGACTCCTGGACCGCGGCGGTGGCCGCCGCCCGCGAACTCGGCGACGTGCGGGGGCTGGTGAACAACGCGGGGATCTTCGGTTCCGGCTCGGTCACCGACCTCGACGTCGACGAGTTCCGGCAGGTCCACCGGGTCAACGTCGAGGGTCCGCTGCTGGGCATCCGGGCGGCGGCGCCCGCCCTGCGCGACGCCGGCGGCGGATCGATCGTCAACGTCTCCTCGATCGCCGGGATGATCGGCATCGCCGACCGGGCCGCCTACGTCACCACGAAGTGGGCGGTGCGCGGGCTTACCCGGTCGGCGGCGATCGATCTGGGGCACTGGGGTATTCGGGTGAACTCGATCCACCCGGGGCGGATCGAGACCGACTTCATCGCCGGTCTCGGCGCGTCGATCCTGCCGAATCAGGTGATCCGCACCCCCGGGCAGCCCGCCGACATCAGCGCCCTGGTGGTCTTCCTGCTCTCGGCGGCGTCCCGCTTCTCGACCGGCGCCGAGTATGTCGTCGACGGCGGGCGGTACGTCGGAGAGTACCGACCGGCCCCGGAGCGGCCGTGAGCGGGGCGGCGGCGGACAGTGCGGTAGGTAATGCGGTGGTCCTAAACCTCACCGACGACGCCGCACCGGAGGCGGTGCTCGCCGAACTGCGGCAGACCGCGCCGGAGCGACTCGTCATCGACGTCGACAACGCCCCCGGGATCGATCCGTTTGTTCTGGCGGCGGCGATCATCACGGCCGTGCCCGGCATCCACACCACCCTGCGGGTGCCGACACCTCGCTGGCATCCCTACGCGATCGCCCGCCGGTTGGCGGAGTTGGACAAGCTGTCCGGTGGGCGTCTCGCGTGGACCCCGGTCGACGTCGAACCGGAACGCGCCGCCGAGGCCGCCCGTATCGTCGCCGGGCTGCTCACCTCGTGGGCGCCCGACGCGGTGATCAACGATCGCGCGTCGGGCGTACACGTCGACACCGACCGGGTGCGCCCGGTCCGGTTCACCGGTCGGCACTACCGCATCGACGCCGCGCTGGACGCCCCACCGGGACCCCAACGGACCGTTCCGATCGCCGCCGGGCCGGCCGTCGCGGATCCGAATGTCACCACCGCCGAGGAGATCACCCGATGAGTGCCATCCCCTTGCTGCTCGGCGATATGCACCATTCCGGCGACCACGAGGGCGCCTGGCGACTGCCCGGTTCCCCGATCGAACGACTGTCCGATCCGAGCTACTACGTCGAGGTGGCCCGCACGCTCGCCGGCGGCGGATTCGACGGGATCTTCTTCGCGGACTTCGTCGGATTCGACCCCCTGGTCAAGTCGGTGGTCCGATGGCCCTTCGAGCCGACCACCCTGGCCGCCGCGGTGACCGCCGCGGTCCCCGATATCGGTGCGGTGGTCACCGGCTCGACGGTCTTCGCGACCCCGGAACAGTTGGCCGCCACGTATCGCACCCTGGGCGCGGTGTCCGGTGGCCGGGCCGGGTGGAACATCGTGACCACCGGCGCCCCGGCGACCGCCCGCTCCTTCGGGGATGTCGCGGTGCCGGAACACGACGAGCGCTATCGCCTGGCGGAGGGCGTCGTTCGGGAGGTGCTCGACCGCTGGGGCGCCGATCGGCCGTTGCTGGTGCAGGCGGGCGCCTCCGAGGCGGGTCGGCAGTTCGCGGCCCGGTTCGCGGAGGTGGTGTTCATCGCCGCGCCGACCCTGGAGGCGGCGCGTGCCACCCGTTTCGATCTGCGCCGGCGCGCGGCGGACTTCGGGCGCGATCCGGACGAGCTGCGGGTGCTGCCGGGGATCCTGACGATCATCGGGCCGACCGCGTCCGCAGCCGACGAGCTGCGACGCCGGCTCAACGCCCTGGTCACCGAACACGCCGCGCGTCACATGCTCGGGATGTACGGGGTCGAACTACCGGGATCCGGGCTCGACACCCCGCTTCGGGAGGTGGTGCTCGACGGCAACCATCAGGGCATCCGGAGTCGGGCGGGGGTGCTCGACACGATCGCCCGCGGGATCGGCGACGCGGCGACCTGGCGGGATCTGATCGACCGTATCGCCGGCAGCCGCGGACACCTCGCCGTCGCGGGTACCGGCGAACACATCGCCACAGTCATGAATCGATGGCTCGAGGCGGAGGCCTGCGACGGATTCGTGGTGAAGTTCGCACACAGCCCCGCCGGCATGCACGATTTCGTCGAGACCGTCGCTCCCCGGTTGACCGGCCGAGGGATCGGGCGCGGCAACGGCTGGCCGGTGCGGCAGCGATCCGCGGCTCAGTCGTTCCCGGCGACGTAGACCCAGGCGTCGACACCCGAGGCGAGGGTGACCCGGATACGGATGTAGTCGTCCACCTCGTAGTCGTCGGCGGCTGCCAGCTCGGTGATGTCGATCGCGAGACGGTCCCCCTCGACCCTGTCGGCCGCGGTGCCGCGGCGCAGCACCGGGTGACGGTCGGACCCGCTGGTCGCGATAACCGCCGGATCGGTGATCGGCAACCACTCGAGCCGGTAGCCGGGGATCGCGTCGGCGACCGACGGGACGGTCCTACCGAAGAGGGATTCCTGCACATCGTCCTGACGCAGAGTCCCGTAGGAGAACAGTTGTTCGGTCACAGCGCGACGATATCGGACACGACGCCGCTGCGCCCGGTCCGTTATGCCGCCCGAAATCGCCGTCGATATCCGGTATATCGTCCGAATTCTGCCGTCGCGGCAATCTCGCTGCATACTGTGTGTCACACCAATTCGGATGTGAAGAGGTTGTGCAGTGCCCAGGCCGGAACGCGGGCGCCGAGCTCCCAAGAGTTCGGGTCATCGCCCCACGGACGACGACTTGCTCGACGCCGTGGTGGGTGTCTTCGATCGTCTGGGCTACCGCGACGCGACCGTGGCCGAGTTGGCGGAGGCCGCGCAGGTCACCAAACCGACGTTGTACGCCCACTTCGGCGACAAGGAGGCGCTCTACCTGCGCGCTTTCCAGCGCGAGGTCGGCCTGCTGACCGATGCGCTGTTCACCGCGTACACCGCCTCGGAATCACTGTCGGTGCGCGATGAGATCCGGTACGACATCCTGGCGTTGTTCCGCTTCGCCCGCACCCGTCCGGCCGGTTTCCGGCTGATCTTCGCGCACAGCCCCCGCCCGGACGCGGCCAACCGGGTGTACGACGAACTGGTGGTGTCGGTCAACGAGCGGGTCTCGGAGATGATCCACCGACGCCTCACCGAGGGCGGGCACCCGCCGGCCGCGCCCCGGGCCGACGCGATGGCGGAGCTGCTGGTGGGCCTGGCGATCGGCGGGGCGCGGACGGCGCTGCGGTCGGGTCTGGACACCGAGATCCTCGGCGAGCTGACCGTCGGGCTCGCCGCCGACGGGATTCTTCACCTCGACCGGGAGCTGCTCACCGACAACGGTGACTCCTCGGCCTGAGCATCGTCCGGCGTCGGCGTCGGCGTCGGTGGCATGGCGGCGGCGACCACCTCGATGAACGCCGCCGCGGCCGGGCTGGGATTGAACAGACTCCACGCCAGGTATTCGATGCGGGTCGGTCCGTCCACCAAGGGGATTCGCGCGAGATCGGACCGGACCGGAGCCACCACGGACGGCAGGAGGGCGATCGCGAGATTCTGTTCGATCAGCCCGACGACCAGGGCGGGGTCGGCCGCCTCGAAGGCGACCGTGCGCTGCAGGCGGGCATTCTCGAAGGCCAGGTCGGTCTGCGCGCGGCCCGGCGAGCCGGCCGGGAAATCGGCGAAGGTCTCCCCCATCAACTCCGACAGGTGCAGCGAGGTGCGGTCCGCGAGCCGATGCGCGGTGCTCATGACCGCCACATGCCGGTCGCGGGCCAACTCGCGGGTGCGGACCCGTCGGGCCGGGTCGGATTCCGGAAGCCCGAGCAGCGCCACGTCGACCTTGCCGTCGTCGATCGCGGCGATCAGGGTGTCGCTGCTCGCCTCGTGCAGGGTGATCCGCACCTCCGGATAGGCCAGGTGGAAGTCGCGCAGCACCGACGGCATGTGGATCGCCCCGACGGTGGGGATCACCCCGATGGTCAGCCGGCCGCGAATCCGCCCGTCGGCCGCCGCCGCGTCCGCCGCCGCCCGCTCGGCGGCCTCGAGGCAAGCGCGCGCCCCGGGCAGGAAGGCGCGGCCCGCCTCGGTCAGTTCGACCCGTCGACTGGTGCGGGCGAACAGCTTGACGCCCAACTCGTTCTCGAGATGCTTGATCTGGTGGCTGAGGGCCGACTGCACCACGTAGCACTGTTCGGCCGCCCGGGTGAAGTTCTGGGTCTCGGCCACGGCCAGGACGTACCGCAGTTGGTGAAGCTCCATCGATCCATCGTGGGCCACGATCGCTGCTCTGAAAAGTATGTGTTGGATTGATGGGCCCGACTTCGGGACCGTGGATCCGGTGACAACGACGACACCTGCCGCCCCGGCGCCCTCGACCGCACCGCCACGGGCGACCGTTCTCGGCCGGATCGCGGCGAATCGACTCGGACTGACCCTGGTGACCGCCGCCGCGCCGGCGATCTGGGGGTCGACCTATCTGGTGACCACCGAACTGCTGCCCGCGGGGCATCCCTTCTTCGCGTCGCTGATGCGCGCCCTGCCCGCCGGACTGTTGGCTCTGCTGATCGTGCGGAAGCTGCCGCGCGGCAGCTGGTGGTGGAAGGTCGGCATCACCGGGGCGCTCAACATCGGGGTCTTCTTCCCGCTGTTGTTCGTCGCGGCCGAACGGCTGCCGGGCGGTGTCGCGGCGACCCTGGTCGCGATCCAACCGCTGCTGGTGGTGCTGCTGGCGGTCGGCGTTCTGTCGGAACGGTTGTCGGCCTGGCGGTTGGGCTGGGGTGTCGTCGGGGTGGTCGGCATCGGACTGGTCGTCATCGGCCCCGGGGCGGGGTTCGACCCGATCGGGATCGCGGCCGGCCTGGCGAGCGCCGGGGCGATGGCTCTCGGCCTGGTCCTCACGAAGCGGTGGGGACGCCCCGAGGGCGTCGGGGCGCTCGGTTACGCCGGCTGGCAGCTCACCGCCGGTGGCCTGGTGCTGCTGCCGTTGACGTTGCTGACCGAGGGTGTTCCCGCCGACATCGACGGGCGGGCCGCGCTCGGCTACCTGTGGTTGGGGCTCTTCGGCGGACTGCTGTCGTACACCCTGTGGTTCGCGAGCGTGCGGAAGCTGCCGGTCACCTCGACCTCGCTGCTGGGCCTGGTGTCGCCGCTGGTGGCCGCGACGCTCGGTGCCGTCGTGCTCGGACAGGCGCTCGGTGCGATCCAGCTGCTCGGATTCGCCCTCGCGCTGGCCGCCCTCGGCTTCGGTCAGACCAATCCCCCACGATCGGTCCGATCGACGTCGGCCCGGAGGACTCCTGAGGCGACGGCACCGACGGTCGCGTCGAGTCACCGACGCTCCCGCCGCGCGCGACCGACGCCCGGCGCCCCGACGACTACGGCGGGGCCAGCAGCTGGCGGGCGAAGCGCGCGAAGGACGCGATCTCGGGCATCGTCCGATGCCGGGTATACGCGAGACCGACGGGGGCCGGTGGGATATTCGAAATCCGCACGGCCACAACGTCGGGCCGATTGTGATACCGCGCGATCCCCTCGGGGATGACGCTGAACCCCTCCCCCGCGGCGACCGCCTCGAGCCGCTCCTCCACCGCGACGAATGGCCGTTGCCGGGCGGCCACCCGCCCGTGCCACTGCGGCAGCGTCGCCGGATCCTCGATCAGGGCGAGCGGGTCGAGGTCATCGAGCGCCACCTCCGGCGCCCGGGCCTGTGGAGCATCGGTCGGCACCACCGCGAACCGCGGTTCGGTGAACAGTTCGACCGCGCCGAGGTCCGGCGACCGTAGCGGCAGCCACACGAAGCTGACGTCGACGGTGCCGTCGAGCAGGTAGGGCTCCTGCTCGACCATCGGGACATAGCGCGCGTCGACGGTCAGGTCCGGATGGGCCGCCCGAAACTTCGCGATCAACACGGTGGACGGCACCCCCGGCATGAACCCGACGGTGAACTCGTTCGTGGTGCGCGCCGCCGCCCGCACCCGCCGCTCGAGCGCGATCGCCGCCGCGATCAACGGCTCGGCGTCCTCGAGCAACTGCACCCCCGCCGGGGTCAGCGCGGTGCCGCGCCGATCGCGGGTGAACAGTTGCACGCCGAGCGACTGCTCGAGCGCCACGATCTGCCGGCTCAGCGACGGCTGCGTCAGGTGCAACTGCTCGGCCGCTCGGACATAACTCTCGTTCTTCGCAACTGCGACAAAGTACTCCAACCTGCGCAGGTCGAGGTTCATGGCCGGATCCTACGACAGTTCGGGTCGCCAGCGCCGGCCGGTCCTGATGCCTCGAGGGCATCACAGTCGCGCGAATAGGCATTGGCGAGGGGCGCTCCCCGGGGCGCAGCATCGGGATGTCGCCCGGGAATCCGATCCGGGCCATCGCCGAAAGAGGTTCACCATGAGCATCTTCCATCACGACCGGCCGACCACCGGGGACGCCCTCAAGCCGACCGTCGTCTTCGTGCACGGCGCCTTCGCCGATTCCTCCGGCTGGGCCACCGCCGCGAACGTGCTGTCCGGTCAGGGATTTCCGATCGTCACGGTAGCCAACCCGCTGCGCGATCTGTCGGGTGACGCCGATTACGTGCACTCGGTTCTCGAGACGATCGAGGGCCCGATCGTGCTGGTCGGCCACTCCTACGCCGGCGCGGTGATCATCGAGGCCGTCGACGGCATCGACAACGCCGTCGCCCTCGTCTACGTCGCGGCCTTCATCCCGGAGCGCGGCGAGAGTTCCGGACAGCTCAATGGCCGCTTTCCGGGT
Organism: Millisia brevis NBRC 105863; assembly: GCF_001552615.1. Taxonomy (GTDB): domain Bacteria; phylum Actinomycetota; class Actinomycetes; order Mycobacteriales; family Mycobacteriaceae; genus Millisia; species Millisia brevis. The sequence goes on along the minus strand of NZ_BCRN01000006.1, from coordinate 91,006 downwards.
TCGATTCTGACCCCCGAGAACCTGGTCACCCGCCCGACCGCCGACGGCCGCACCGACCTCTACATTCGCGCCGATCGGTATGCCGATGTGTACGCCGGTGGGCTCGCCGCCGACGCCGCCCGCGACACGGCCTTCGGCCAGCGCCCGATCACCGCGGAGGCCCTCGGCGGTGCCACGACGGTCGAGCTTTCCACGCTGCCGAAGTGGCAGATCGTCGCCACCGCCGACCACGCGGTACCGACCGAACTGCAGCGCTTCATGGCGCAGCGCGCGGGAGCGACGGTCATCGAGGCCGACTGCGGCCACGACGTTCCCGCCGCCCGCCCGCACCGGGTGGTCGAGGCGGTCCTCGCCGCGGCCTCCGTCGGACAGCCCGCCTGACCCCGTTTCTCCCCATTCGACCCGGCTCGACCCGATACGAAGGTGGAAAGAACACCATGACAAAAAAGCTCGACGGAAAGGTCGCCCTGATCACGGGAGCGGCCCGCGGACAGGGACGCAGCCACGCGGTTCGGCTCGCGCGGGAGGGTGCCGACATCATCGCGGTCGACATCGCCCGCCAGATCGACACCGTGCCCTTCGATATGGCGACACCCGAGGACCTCGAGGAGACCGCGCGGTTGGTGAAGGCCACCGGACGTCGCATCGTCTCCTCGCGCACCGACGTGCGCGACGGCGCGGCGCTGACCGAGGCGGTCGCCGCCGGGGTCGCCGAACTGGGTCGCCTCGACATCGCGGTCGCCAACGCCGGGATCTTCGGCTTCGGCGCCCTCGACACGATGTCCGAGCAGCAGTTCCGGGACATGATCGACGTCAACCTGATCGGCATGTGGCATACCCTGCAGGCCGCGGTACCGGCGATCCGCGCCGGTGGGCGGGGCGGATCGATCGTCATGTGCAGTTCGACGGCGGGGTTGAAGGGTATGGCCGGCTTCGGCCACTACGTCACCGCCAAACACGGCGTCGTCGGGCTGATGCGCACCGCCGCGATCGAGCTGGCTCCGGAATCGATCCGGGTCAACACGATTCACCCCAGTGCGGTCGACACCCCGATGATCCAGAACGCGCCCACCTATGCGCTGTTCGCCCCGGACCTGCCGCCCGAGGAGCGCACCCGCGAGGCGATCGCACCGCGGTATCAGACCCTCAACAAGCTGCCCATCCCCTGGGTCGAGCCGCTCGACGTCTCGAATGCGGTGGCCTGGCTGGTCTCCGACGAGGCGCGCTACGTCACCGGCACCGAACTGAAGATCGATGCCGGAGAGGAGCTCTAACCCACCGCGGGTCGGGTCAGACGCTCGAGGGTGACCAGGACCGACTCGTAGGGTTCGCCGGTCGCATGCTGCATCCCGAGTTCACAGGTTCGATTGCCGCTGACGAAGGCCGCCCGATCGGCGGCGTCGCCGAGTTCGTCGAGGCGGGCCGCGACCTCCGCGGTCTCCTCCATCGTCGCGGCACGGGTGAGCTCCGGGTGCAGCATGCCGCGGTCGCCGGCAAAGGCGCAGCAGGTCGCCGCCACCGGTTCGAAGACCTCCTCCCCGACCAGGGCCGCCAGGGCCCGCAGATCGCCGTCGATGCCCAGGGTGTGCATCGAACAGGTGGGATGCACAACGGCGACCGGCGCCGCCGGCTCCGGAATCGTCAGGTCCGCGAGCAGAACCGTGCGGGCGAAGGTCATCGCGTCCATGATGCGCAGGCGTTCGTGCCGCGAGCGTTGCGGTGGGGTCAGGTAGGGCAGGATCTCGTCGGTCACCCCGAGGGTGCAGGACGCCGCGTCGACCACGATCGGCAGCCGGCCCCGATCGGACCACCGCCACATCGCGTCCAGAATGCGGGCCGCCATCTGTCGGTTCCCGTCCTGGAGGCCCTTGCTGTGCCAGACCGTCGCACAGCACAGACCGCCGATATCCTCGGGGATCCAGACCGGATGTCCGGCCCGCCGAGCCAGGGCGACAACGGCTTCCGCGACACCGGTCGCATCGGGAGCGCCGGTGGGCGGCCCGAAGATCCGGTTGATGCAGGCGCTGAAGTAGACCGCCTCGGCGCCCTCACGGGTGGTGGCCGGCAGGCGGGGCGCCGCGGTCGGGATCTCCGGAACCCACCGCGGGATCAGGTCCTCGCCGCCGACCCGGCGGGCGATGTCGGTGATCGCCGCGAGGCCGCTGTCGCCGATTACCTTCTTCGCCGTCGACGCGGTGCGCAGGGCCACCCTGGTCAGGCGTTCGGCGGTCCCCCACTGCCGCGCGACGGTCGCGCCGATCCCCTCGGCGACCGAACCGAAGCCGTCCTGGCGCAGCTGCTTCATCGCCGCGCCGGTGTCGATGTCCACCGGACAGGCGATCGCGCAGGACGAGTCCCCCGCGCAGGTCTCCACCGCGTCGTACGCGTACTCGTCGACCAGCCGTCGGGCGACCGGTCCGTCGTGCCCCTGGCGGGCGATCTCGCGTTGCAACACGATCCGCTGCCGGGGGGTGGTCGTCAGATGGCGGGACGGGCAGACCGGTTCACAGAAGCCGCATTCGATGCACGGATCGAGGTGCGGGTGCACCCCGGGCATCGACTTGAGGTGGGTGAACGCGGCGTCGGGATCGTCGTTGAGGAAGACCCCGCGGCCCAGCAGCCCGTCGGGGTCGAAGGCGTTCTTGAGGCGATGCAGATAACGCATCACCTCCGGCCCCCACTCCTGCTCGATGAACGGCGCCATATTGCGTCCGGTGCCGTGTTCCCCTTTGAGCGACCCGTCGTAGGTGCCGGTGATCAGGTCGACCAGTTGGGTCATGAACGTGCGGTAGTCGGCGACCTTCTCCGGGGTGGTGGCGTCGAGGTAGAGGTAGAAGTGCAGGTTGCCGGCCGAGGCGTGACCGTTGACCGCACCGGTGAAGTTGTTGTCCACCAACAACTGCTGTAGGTCGGAGACCGCGTCCGGGAGCCGTTGCGGGGGCACGACGACGTCCTCGGTGATCAGGGCGGTACCGGCGGGGCGCGCGGCGCCGATCGTAGCCAGCAGGCCCGAGCGCATCCGCCAGTAGACCGCCGCCTGCTCCCGGTCGCGGGTCATCAGCGGGGCGTCGCCGTCCCGCAGCACCGTATCGCCGACGATCTGCTCGACGCGGGCCTCGAAGTCGTCGAGGGCGGCGTCGTCCTCCGCGCGTCGTTCGGTGAGGATGACCGCGTCGGGGGCATCCGGGGACAGGCCGGCGACCCACTCCGGGATGCCCGCGACCCCCTGCAGGGAGCGCAGCGATGCGGCGTCCATCAATTCGACGGCCTGGGCATCGGCGTCGTTGAGCCCCGCCACGACCGCGGCCGCGGAACGCACATCCGGGAAGTGCAGGAAGCCGGTGGTCCGGTGCGAACCGATCGGCACGGTGCGCCAGGTCGAGTCGACGATCACCGCGAAGGTGCCCTCCGAGCCGACCACCGCGCCGAGCAGGATGTCGATCGCCCGATCGTGCTCGAGGAAGGCGTCCAGCCGGTAGGCGGAGGTGTTCTTGATCGCGAACTTGCGGGTGATGCGTTCGGCCAGAGCCGGATCGGCCCGCAATTCATCGCGGATCGCCAGCAGTTCGGCGTACAGGGCCGGCTCGCGGCGGGCGAGGTCGGCTTCGGCGTCGTCGGCGCCGGTATCGATCACCGTCCCGGAGGGCAGCACGATCACCAGCGAGTCGAGGGTCTTGTTGGCGGTGTGGATCACGCCGCTGGTCATCCCGGAGGCGTTGTTGGCGATCACGCCGCCGAGGGTCGCCGCGCCGGACGAGGCGGGATCGGGGCCGAGCATCCGGCCGTGCCGCAGCAGATGTCCGTTCGCCCGGTTCAGGACGACCCCCGGCTGTCCGCGCAGCCGCGCGCCGGAGTCGAGGACCTCGACCGCCCGGAAATGCTCGCGCATGTCGACGAGGATGTCCTCGGTCTGCGATTGTCCGTTGAGGCTCGACCCACCGCCGCGCATCGTCAGGCCGCGCCCGGTGCGGCGCGCGTAGCCGAGCAGGGCGACGACGTCGTCGACATCTCGCGGGCGGACCACCGCCGACGGGATCATGCGGTACGGGCTGGCGTCGGCGGAGAAGCGCACCAGATCGGTCGCGGAGGTGAACACCTCGGCCGCACCGACGATCTCCGCAAGATCCCGAGCCAGATCGGTATCCGAGACGTCGAGAATGTCCGCTTGTGCCCGGTCGGCGTAGCGAGGGCTCGGCGGGTGACTCATGGCGCGTCTGGTGCGCACCGGACCGATCCCGTCGTGGCGCGTCGACTGCGGGAACGCGGTCGGATTCGCCTCCGCCGGCGTCGGATTGAGCGTCGGATGCGACGGGGCATCGGACGGGGACTCCTCCGTTCGCGGGGTGGACGCGGCGGAGTGGGGCTGATGGACAGCGGACATGGCCGGCTCGCTCTCGTGGGCTGTTCGAGATCGTCGGATCCTGCCCATCATGCTCCGCTTTGGCGCCGCCGGGGACGACTGTGGTGAAGAAGTCGGGACGACCGTGGTGAAGAGGTCGGGACGACCGTGGTGAAGAGGTCGTGACGACCGTGCGGACCTATCGGACGCGGGTGGGGCGATCGTCGTTCGCGACCGGGCTCGCGTTGTACGGTGGCCCGATGAGATTCACCCTCGCTGCCGTGGCTGTGGCCACCGCGCTGACCGTCACCCTGACCGCCTGCGGTTCGGGGGACGATTCCGCATCGACCACCACCACCCGGACGTCCGGCGACGCCGCGGCGACCTGCCCCACCGAGGTGCCGGACGCAAATACCGCCGCGGACTGGGACTTCAGCGGTGACACCGGCAGTGTCGCGGTCGTCGCTCCGACCGACTCGAGCGCCCCGCGCATCGACGTGCAGACCCCGTTCAACGTCACCCAGACCACGGTGCAGACCCTGCAGGCCGGGGACGGTCCGGTCGTCGCCGACACCGCGACCGTGTCGGTCTGCTACGAGGGTGTCAACGGTCGCACCGGGGACATCTTCGACAGCAGCTACACCAGCGGGACGCCCGTACAGTTCCCGCTCAACGGTGTGATCGACGGATTCCGCCTCGCGATCGCGGGCCAGACGGTCGGCTCGACGGTCGCGGTGGCGATGACGTCGGCCGACGGCTACGCCAACGGCATGCCGGCCGCCGGGATCGAGATCGGCGACACGCTGGTCTTCGCGATCCAGATCCTCGCGGGCTAGACCGGCTCGGTCGGACCTCCCCCGGCGAGCAGCCGACGCACCTCGGCTCGCTCGTGCGGGAGGTCCACCGGCCGACCCGCCAACAGATCGAGCGTCTCGCGCAGCGGCCGGGTGACCAACTCGCCGTACCGAGCCGAGTAGATGCCGATCTCACGCACCCCGAAACGATCGGACGTGTCGAACAGCGCGTAGGCCACCAGTTGACGAATGTCCGCGGCCGGCAGGCGATCCGACCGCACACCGGTACGCGGATCGCGGGGTCCGAGTCGGGTCTTGATGTCGATCAGAAGATGGTCGGCGATCAGGTCGGCGTCCGCCGCGCAGAGGGCCGAAGCGTCGAAGGTCGGCCCGAGGTACCAGGGTCGCCGCAGGCGCGGCAGGAATCGGCGACGGGCGAGGTCGTCGAGGCCGATCAGTTCACCGATCGCCGCCGCCCCGGCGACTGCGAGCAGATCGGCCGCGGTGAAGCGGTCGGCTCGCACCAGGCGGTAGAGCGCGGAATCCGGGCCGATACCGCCGTCGCGATAGACCTGGACACACAACGCCAACGCCCAACAGGCCCGGGCGAATCCCGCAGCATCGTTGGCGAGAGCGCTGCGGCCGGCCTCGTGACCGACCTCCCGTATCACCGCCTGCCGATGCGGCATCGCGCCGAAGGCGATCGTCGCGATCGCCGGCACCCGCTCCGGTTCGAGCCGAAGCCGAACGCCCAGATCGAAAGCCACGCCGACCAGGGCCGGATCGGCACCCTCGGACGGAACGACGATCGCTCCCACCCGGGACCGATAGTCGGACTGCACCGCACGCACCGCCGGAAAGGTCCGATCCAGGTACTCGCGCAGCGGTGACCGCCGATCCCGCAGCGCGGCACTGAGATTGGTATAGCGGTACCGGGTCACCCCCGACCGATCCGCCACGGTCTCAGGCGCTCTCGCCGTCGACCGCGTGAATGAACGACTCCCCCGAGCGGTGGGGGTGTCGGGGCCGTTCCTGCCCGGTGCGGGCGGTCGGCAGGAACAGCGTGACCAGGCGCTCCTCGTAGTCATCGGAAATCCCACCGGTGCGGGCACATTCGGATACCAGAACCCCGACGATCCCGTCGACGAAGGTCTCCGGCTCGAGGTCGGCGCGGAAGGACCCCTCGGCGATCCCCTCCTCGATAGCTGCGGTCAACGCGCTGCGATGCCGAGTCAGGACGTCGCGGAAGGCGTCGCTGAACGCCGGATCGGAACCGGTGATCAATGCCGCGAGCCCGCCGAAACCGATACCGGAGACGACGATGTCGGTCGCGGTGACGATCACCCACCGCAGCCGCTCCTCCGGGGTGGACAGCGCCGGCATCGGCTCGGGATCGGCCAGCACCTCCAGTGCGGCGTGCAGCATCTCCTCGCGGTCGGCGTATCGACGGTAGATCGTCGTGCGGGCGACACCGGCATGGGCGGCCACCGCCTCGATCGTCACCGCCCGCGGCCCACCCGAACGCATCAGATCCAGGGTGGCCGCGACGATCCGAGTGTCACTGGTCGGCCTCATCCGCAACGCCACCTTTCATCGGCACGTGTCGAGGTTACCGTTTGCGGTAAGCGCTACATCACATGTAGCGCTACGTTGAATGTAGCGCTACACTGACTGTATCGTTCTCAGGAAGGAATCCATCATGAGCAGTAGCAGGGCTCGCGCCATTCCGCTCACCTCGATCGGGTACGTCGTGGTGATCGTGTCGTTCGCGCTCCTCGGGTTGTTCGCCTACGGCCTCGCCTCGGGCTTTTCGACGGCCTGGATCTTCGGCGTGGCAGCGGGTGTCGGATTCGTCGCCACCGTTGCGGCCTTCCGTACGGTGATTCGACAGGAGCAGGAGACCACCGACCAGGAGGAGATCCTGGTCAGCGCCAATCCGCTGATTCCGACCGAGCACCGTTCCCACCTCGAGGACTACCTCAACCACGTCCCGCCGCGGCCGACCGGCAACTGATCGCCGCCGTACGGCGACGCCCGTGGGTTCCGGTTCGACCGGAGCTCACGGGCGTCGCTGCGTCCGCGGACCGAAGAGGGCGTCCACCAGGGTGTCGATCACCGGGTCGCCGCCGATGTCCGGGGCGATCGGCATCGTGAGCCGATCGAGGATGTACCCGTCGATGGCGTAGTGAAACAGGGCGATCTCGAATCTGCCGCCCGGCAATCCGGCGTCGGCGTTGAACGCGACGTCGGCGGCGAACGCCGTCCGCAGCCAATGTCCGATGCGCTCGCCGATCTCCGGATCACGAGCGGCGTTGAGTCGCAGTTCGAACAGCGCCGTCGTCGCCTCCCGGTCGCCGAGCAGGCGGTCGATGATGTCGCGGATGTAGTCGGCGAACAGATCGGGACCCGCGGTGCGCCGGCCCAACGTCCGCAGGGTCTCCGGGTTCGGCGCGAGCCGCGCGCCGATCCGATCGATTGCGGCGCCGATCAGTGTCGATCGGGCGCGGAAGTAGTTCGAGGTGGTGCCGCGCGGTAGGTGCGCCTCGGCGTCGACCGCGCGAAAGGTCAGCCCACGCGCCCCCGCCTCCGCGAGCACGCGGATCGCGGTGTCGGCGATCAGCACTCGACGCTCGTCGTTGCGGACCATGACTCGAGAGTAGCCGGCCATCCCGTCCGGTCCCCTGCCCCAGCCGGTCGGACCCACGTCGCGGGCGTAAACCGCTTGTTCAACCACGACATCTGTCGTAGTTTCGGTTGGCAGCGACACACTGGAGGTGGACATGCGCGAATTGGTCTATGTCGTGGCGGTGAGTCTCGACGGTCGGATCGCGGCGGCGGACGGGGACTACTCCGCGTTTCCCGTCGTCGGTGATCACATGGACACGATCGTCACCCGATTCACCGATACCCTGCCCGGAGCCGCGCTCAGTGCCCTCGGGCTGACCCCGCCGGTCGACCGCTTCGACACCGTGTTGATGGGTGCGCATACCTACGACGTCGGGCGCGCCGTGGGAGTCGACTCCCCCTACCCGCACCTGCGACAGATCGTCTTCGACCGTCGAACCGACCGGCCGCTGGGGCCGGGGGTCGAACGCGCGGAAGGTTCGCCGGCGGAGGTGGTCGATGCGCTCAAAGCCCGCGGCGGTGCGGGGATCTGGCTCTGCGGCGGCGGAATCCTGGCCGGCGCGCTCGCCGATCGGATCGACCGGCTGATCCTGAAGGTCAATCCGATCCTGCTCGGCGGCGACGGAATACCGCTCTTCGCCGGTGCGCTCGGCGGGCCGGCGGGCTCGTGGAAGCTGGTGAACAGCAGCCCCTTCGAGTCGGGCGTGCTGATCAACGAGTACGTCCGGTCCTAGCGGTCGCCGGCCGCGGCAGTACCGACGCGGCGGCGCTATGGGCGGGACACTGTATCGACAGCACAGCGGCGCCCCGGGTGGATACCCGGGGCGCCGCTGTGGTGCAGAAGATTCGATCAGAACGGGGCGTCGATGTCGACGACGTCGATCACCTTGATGTTGATGAACTCGTCGAAGCCGAGTCCGATCAGCTCGTGGCCGTAGCCCGAGTTCTTGACACCGCCGAAGGGGATGTCCGCCTTGACGCCGGTCGGATGGTTGACGAACACCATGCCGGTGTCGAGCTGGTGGGCAACCCGCTCGCCGCGGGCCTCGTCGGTGGTGAACACCGATCCACCGAGACCGAAGGGCGAGTCGTTCGCGATCTCGATCGCCTCGGCCTCGTCCTTGACCCGGTAGACCTGGCTGACCGGCCCGAAGAACTCCTCGTAGAAGGCGGGGTTGTCCTTGCTGATGTCGGTCAGGATGGTCGGCTGGAAGAAGGCGCCCTTCTCCGGAACGGCCGGGCCGACCTCCTCGGCGGTGGCGCCGCCGGCGATGGCGGACTTGACCTGCTCGCCGAGCTGATCGGCGGCGGTCTGGGAGGACAGCGGGGCCAGGGTGGTGGCCGGATCCATCGGGTCACCGGCGACCAGGTTCGCGACACCGGCGCGGTACTTGGCGAGGAACTCGTCGTATACGGCGTCGACGACGATCAGGCGCTTCGACGAGACGCAGACCTGGCCGGCGTTCCAGTGGCGTCCGAAGACGGCCCACTCGACGGCCTTGTCGATGTCGGCGTCCTCGAGGACGATGAACGCGTCGGCCCCACCGAGTTCGAGGGTGCTCTTCTTGAGATGCTTGGCGGCGAGCTGCGCGACGGAACGTCCGGCCCGCTCGCTACCGGTCAATGCGACGCCGCGAACCTTCGGGTTGGCCAGGATGCGCTCGGTGGTCGAGGTGGCCACGAAGACGTTGGTGTACACGCCCTTCGGAGCGCCCGAATCGGTCAACAGCTTCTCGAAGGCCAGCGCGGACTGCGGCACGTTCGAGGCGTGCTTGAGCACCACGGTGTTGCCCGCGGACAGCTGCGGGGCGGCTACTCGGACGAGCTGGTAGTACGGGAAGTTCCAGGGCTCGATCGCGTAGATGACGCCCAAGGGCTCACGCGACAGGTAGGCCCGCCCGGAGCGCGGGTCGGCGACCGGAATGGGCTCCGGCTCGAGCAGCCGGTCGGCGTTCTTGGCGTAGTAGTCGAAGATCTCGGCCGTCAACTCGACCTCGGCCCGCGCCTCCCCGATGACCTTGCCCATCTCGAGGGTCAGGATCTCCGCGTAGTGGTCCTTGTTGTCACGCAGACGCTGCGCGGCCGTCGCCAACAGGTTCGTCCGGGTGGACAGCGGGGTCTTCTTCCACTCGCGGAAGGCCCGGTCCGCCTCGTCGATCACCGCATCGATCTGAGCGTCGGTCAGCTCGTCGAAGGTGGCAACCACCTCTTCGGTGTAGGGGTTCAGCGTTTGGAAAGCCATCGTTGCTTCTCCTTGCTGGTTGCGGCGGGATCTCCGTCGCGGCCGTTAATTACTTTACGTCGGCAATAACCTGGTTGAGTGGTCAATAATTCCGATCGACGCCCCGATCGAGGCATCGATCGTGTAATCCGCACCACAGCACCCGATTCGGCCGTCGCCGGCCCCGGACCGGCCACCCCACCCATCGGCCTACATCAGTCGAGGCAGAACTCGTTGCCCTCGGGATCGGTCATCACGATGAAGCCGGCGTCCATCGGCGGCTGCGGCTCGATCCGCCGCAACCGGACCGCACCGAGGGCGGTCAAGCGCGCGGACGCGGCCTCGAGCGCCGCCATCCGCTCGGGCCCCGACAACCCCGGGGCGGACCGCACGTCGAGATGTAGCCGGTTCTTGACCGACTTGCCCTCGGGAACGCGCTGGAAGAACACCCGCGGCCCCTTCCCGTCCGGGTCGATCACCGCCGAGCGGCTGTTGCGCTCCTCCGCCGGTACCCCGAAGGCGTCGAGTGCCGCATCCCACGAGTCGAAACCCGGCGGTGGCGGCTGAATCTCGTAGCCCAGCGCCTCCGCCCAGAAGGCGGCCAGCGCCGCCGGGTCGGAGCAATCGAAGGTGACCTGCACGTCGAGTGCCACGGAAATCCCCACCCTTGCCGTTTCGATGGTCTCGCTCACGATCTCGGACACCTCCACCCTGCCGGCCCCCTCCGACAGGTTCGACCCGTTCTCACGGATATGTCGGAGCCGACGCCGACCGGTCCGCGCCCAACCGGTTTGCCCTATCCGCCGCGAGGTGGTGACATGCCAGCAGGGAACGACCGACAACGTCGTCACGACCCTCGAAAGGGGCAGGTCATGAGCACCATCAAGAGGCAGCTCCCGCACCCGAGCGAGCTCTTCGAACAGGTATCGCTCAAGAAGCCCGAGTTCAATCCGACCACCCGACGGCTGGCGGCGGCGCTGACCATCGAGGACCTGCGTAAGATCGCGAAGCGCCGCACCCCGCGGGCGGCCTTCGACTACACCGACGGCGCCGCCGACGACGAGATCTCGATGGACCGGTCCCGGCAGGCCTTCTCCGACATCGAGTTCCACCCGTCGATCCTGCGGGACGTCTCGCATGTCGACACCTCGACCACCATCTTCGGCGGGCCGTCCGCGCTGCCCTTCGGTATCGCACCGACCGGCTTCACCCGGTTGATGCAGACCGAGGGTGAGGTCGCCGGCGCCGGCGCGGCGGGTGCGGCCGGCATCCCGTTCTCGCTCTCCACACTGGGGACGACCTCGATCGAGGCGGTCAAGGACGCCAACCCGGGCGGACGCAACTGGTTCCAGCTCTACGTGATGAAGGACCGCTCGATCTCCTATGCCCTGGTCCAGCGGGCCGCGGCGGCCGGTTTCGACACCCTCTTCTTCACCGTCGACGCCCCGGTGGCCGGCGCCCGGCTGCGCGACAAGCGCAACGGCTTCTCGATCCCGCCGGTGCTGACACTGCCGACCGTGCTCAACGCGATCCCGCGACCGGCCTGGTGGATCAACTTCCTGACGACGCCGAAACTGGAATTCGCCTCGCTGTCGTCGACCGGCGGCACCGTCGGCGAGCTGCTGGACAATGCGATGGACCCCTCGATCTCGTTCGATGATCTCGACGAGATCCGGGCCCTGTGGCCCGGGAAGCTGGTGGTCAAGGGGGTCCAGAACGTCGAGGACGCCAAGCGGCTGATCGACCTGGGCGTCGACGGGCTCGTGCTGTCCAATCACGGCGGCCGACAGCTCGATCGGGCGCCCGTGCCGTTCCGGCTGCTCCCCGAGGTGGTCCGGGAGGTCGGCCGCGATGCGGAGATCGCGATCGACACCGGCATCATGAACGGCGCCGACATCGTCGCGTCGATCGCGATGGGGGCGAAGTTCACCCTGATCGGCCGCGCCTACCTGTACGGCCTGATGGCGGGCGGTCGCGCCGGCGTCGATCGCGCCATCGAGATCCTCGCGGAGCAGATCGTGCGCACCATGAAGCTGTTGCAGGTCAGCAGCCTCGACGAACTCGGCCCGCAGCACGTCACCCAGCTGGATCGGTTGGTGCCGTCCGCCTCCGCGCGGGGTCTGTCCATCGGCTGATCGGCCGACCGGGTGAGCAAGAACGGTCGGGCGCGCGCGGATCGGTCCGTCCGATACTGAAGCCATGACGGACATCGGTCGGGATCGCATTCGGGAACTCCTCGACGCGGTCCTGGCCGATGGGCACGGCTCGCTCGCGGAGATGGCCGCCGGCGCCTACGTCTCCCCGTTCCACTTCGGTCGACAGCTCACCCGGCATGTCGGCGAGTCGCCGGTGGCGTTGCGACGTCGGGTCATGCTCGAGCGCGCGGCCTGGCAGCTCCAGCGGGGTGCGACGGTCACCGATGCGGCCTTCGCCGCCGGCTACGAATCGGTCGACGGCTTCGCCAGGGCGTTCGGTCGCGCCTTCGGACGTCCGCCGAGCGCGCCGGCGCCCGAGGATCGGCGCGGGCACTGGCTGCCCGCACCCAATGGGGTGCACTTCCACGGGCCGACCGTGCTCTACGTCGACAGCGGCGAGATCTTCGAGGAGTCGGCCGGAGATGTTCCCGCCCTGCTGATTCGGCACGACCTCGACGACATCTCGGCGCTGCTGGCCGTCGCGGCCGAGGTCGACGAGCAGTCCTACCGCGCCCGGCGGCTGCCCGGCCACCGTCTGCTGCCGTGGGACGCCCCCGACGAGTCGCTCGCGCAGATACTCACCCACCTCGTCCACGACAAGCAACCCTGGATCGCATCGATCACCGGCGAGGACTCCCCCGCCCCACCGGCCGACGACCCGGCGGCGCTGCTCGAGCGACACCGGCAGGTCGCTCCGCGCTGGCTGGCGCTCACCCGCGATATCGAACGCCGACGGGCCTGGCACGACCGCGTCATCGACGCCGTCTGCGATCCGCCGGAGTCGTTTCTGCTCTCGCAGATCGCCGCGCATGTCCTGACGTTCTCGATTCAGCGCCGACAACTGGCCCGCATGTTGCTCGCCGACGCGGGTGTCGCGCGCACCGATCCGCGCCTCGAACCCGACCCCATCCTGTGGCATCGCCACCAATCCGGAGGAATCTCTTGAGCACCAACCGATTCAGGTACAACACCGCCACCACCCTCGACGGCTACCTCGCCGATGTGCACAACAGCCTCGACTGGTTGTTCGTCCAGACCTTCGACGAGGCCGGGCCGATGAGCATGAACGCGTTCCTGGCGGATATCGGGGCGATCGTGATGGGCTCGACCACCTACCGCTGGCTGCTCGAGCACGAGATCTCCGCCGACTCACCGTGGCCGTATACCCAGCCCTGCTTCGTGTTCACCCACCGCGACCTCGAACCGGTCGCCGATACGGTGCACATCGTCGCCGGCACCCCCGCCGACCTGCGGGAGCGCATCGTCGCGGCCGCCGGCGATCGGGATATCTGGGTGGTCGGCGGTGGGGATCTCGCCGCCCAGTTCGCGGCGGCCGACATGCTCGACGAGGTCACCGTGTCGATCGCGCCGGTCACCCTCGGTGCGGGCGCTCCCCTGTTCCCGCGGCCCTTCGATCTCGAGCTGACCGAGATCGCCCGCAACGGCGATTTCGCCTGCCTGCGCTATCGGGTCGTCGGTCCCCGCAAGCCGGCCGACTCGGCCGGCGAGACGGCCTGACCGTTCAGGCGTCGCCGACGCCGGGACGCAGGAACTCGGCCGCGGCCTCGCGTGCCCAGCGGGGCAGGATGAAGACTCCCTCCGCCTCGGCGGTCACCCCGTCGGCGGTCGAGAGCTGCCCCTTGGTGAACGTCTTGACCCCCTCGCGGCGGTCGAGCCACGCCTCGGCCCGGATCGGTCCGAGCGGGGTGCCGCGGCGGTACCGGACCGTCAGGGTGCCCGTCATCCCGGGCGCCCCGGCGTTCTCGGCGGCGGCACCGAGGATCTGATCGAGGATCGCGGCGAGGATGCCCCCGTGGACGAGTCCCGGCGGGCCCTCGTAGCCCGGCCCGAGGGTCACCTCACCCCATGTGCGCTCGCCGTCGTGCTCGAGGACGACCGGGGGTGCGATCGGGTTGCGGGTACCGGTCACCGCATTGCCCCAGGCACGGCGGGTGCCGTCGGTGTTGAACCGCACCCCGAACGAGCCGGGCAAGGTCTCGCGCCCGAGCAGGGCGTTGGCGGCCTCGAGGTGGGCGATCGCCTCGTCGACCTCCGCGTCACCGACCTCGCTGACCACGGTGGTCTGCACGACCGCGCGCACCGCGTCCGCCAGGCGCGTCGCGCGGGCGGTCAACCGGGCGACCTCCTGCGCGGGCAGGTCCTCCTGCTGGTAGCGGCTCATCCGGGTGCTCCGATCTGCCGGGCCATACACATGGCCGGAGGACTGTTCCGCTGTTGTTTCTAGCAGTTGACGTCGGCGCCCGGCCCGGCCGGCGGGTGGGACGTCCACGGGCGGCGCGGGTGGGATCGCTACGTGCCGGAGACCGAAGGCGGCAGATCGCGGCGCATGACCAGTCGGGGCAGCTTGCTCGCGACCGCATCGGTGGTCCCGGCGACGTGGAAGCCGGCGGCCTCGAACATCGCCCGGGTGCCGACGAAGGCCATCGTCAGGTCGATGCGTCCGCCGGCGGCGTCGACCGGGTAGCTCTCGACCGCGGGGGCGCCGCGCTCGGCGGCGTAGGCGACCGCCCCCTCCAGCAGCGCCGTGGTGTAGCCACGCTTGCGGTGGCCGCTGCGGATGACGACACAGATGATGCTCCACACCGCAACGTCGTCGATCGGTCGGATCAGCTTCGATCGGCCGAGTCTGGTGTTCGCACTGCGCGGTTCGATACTGCACCAGGCCACCGGGATTCCGTCGCGGTAGCCGATCACCCCCGGCGGATTCGGGCGTTCGCAGAGCGCCCGGAAGGCGGTCTCGCGGCTGCCGTGTCCGAGGGTGTCGATCTCGCCGGCGGTCAGTCGATGGGACAGACACCAGCAATGCGTGGCGCGCCGATTCGGATTGGTGACCGCGACGAAGTCGTCCACCCGCTCGGGGGTGACCGGTGCGTGGCGCGCCGATTCGGATTGGTGACCGCGACGAAGTCGTCCACCCGCTCGGGGGTGACCGGATGGACACTCCAGGTGCCGGATGCGGGATCGACGGGCCGGGTCGTCGCCATCGCATCAGTCAACCGGACCGGTACGACGGGCCGTCGGCGGCATCCCGCGCGGCGGCGCGTTCACCTGCGGATAGTTGATCGAATCCAGAAAAAGTCCGTTTGATAGTTGACTCAGTCCAGAAAAGCCTTCATTGTTGACGTGTGGCGCCGATAACAGAGTTTGCCGATCAGCTTCGTGCGGCTGATCTGCGGGTGACCCGTCCGCGGGTCGCCGTACTCGAGGCCGTCCACAACAACCCACACGCCGATACCGAGACGATTCTCGGTGCCGTGCGCACCGGCCTGCCCGAGGTGTCCCGGCAGGCGGTCTACGACGTATTGCATGCACTCACGGACGCACAGCTCCTGCGTCGCATCCAGCCGTCCGGCACCGTCGCGCGATACGAGACGCGCGTCGGCGACAACCACCATCACGTCGTCTGCCGGTCCTGCGGGACCATCGCGGACGTCGATTGCGCCGTCGGTGAGGCCCCGTGCCTGGCCGCGTCGAATCCCCGAGGCTTCCGGATCGACGAAGCCGAGGTCATCTACTGGGGCCTGTGCCCCGAATGCTCCACAGCCCCCTCGCCGTGATCGCCCGGGTGATCACGGATCAGCCCCCATCCCCGGAAGGAATGTTGTGCCTGAGGATCATCCGCCCATCGGCGACGCAAATACCGAACCCGCGGCCGGCTGCCCGGTGGCAGCTGCCCGCCTGAAGCCCCCGGTGGAGGGCGGCAGCAATCGTGACTGGTGGCCCGACCAGCTCAATCTGAAGATCCTCAACCCGCCGGCGCAGAGCCCGCTGGGTGAGGACTTCGACTACGCGACCGCCTTCGAGGGTCTCGACGTCGACGCGCTCAAGCAGGATCTGGTCGAGGTGATGACCACCTCGCAGGACTGGTGGCCCGCCGACTACGGCCACTACGGACCGCTGTTCATCCGTATGTCGTGGCACGCCGCCGGCACCTACCGGACCTCGGACGGTCGCGGTGGCGCAGGCACCGGCATGCAGCGCTTCGCCCCGCTCAACAGCTGGCCCGACAACGCCAGCCTCGACAAGGCGCGCCGCCTGCTGTGGCCGATCAAGAAGAAGTACGGCAACGCCCTGTCCTGGGCCGACCTGCTGGTCTTCGCCGGCAATGTCGCGATCGAGTCGATGGGCTTGCCCACCTACGGATTCGGCTTCGGCCGCGCCGACGAGTGGGAGCCGGACGAGGACGTCTACTGGGGCCCGGAGCATATCTGGCTGGCCGGTGACGAGCGCTATACCGGGAAGCGTGACCTCGAACAGCCCTTGGCCGCTTCGCAAATGGGTCTGATCTACGTCAATCCGGAAGGCCCGAACGGCAATCCGGATCCGCTGGCCGCCGCGATCGACATCCGCGAGACCTTCGGCCGGATGGCGATGAACGACGTCGAGACCGCGGCCCTGATCGTCGGTGGCCACACCTTCGGCAAGACCCACGGCGCCGGCGACGCGGACCTGGTCGGGGTGGAGCCCGAGGCTGCGCCGATCGAGCAGCTGGGTCTGGGCTGGAAGTCCGCCTACGGCACGGGTGTCGGCAAGGACGCGATCACCAGCGGCCTGGAGGTCGTGTGGACGCCGACCCCGACCACGTGGGACAACTCCTTCCTCGAGATTCTCTACGGCTACGAGTGGGAGCTGACCAAGAGCCCGGCCGGCGCCAACCAGTGGCAGCCCAAGGACGGTGCGGGCGCGGACGTGATCCCGGATCCGTTCGACTCGTCGAAGCGTCGTCCCCCGACGATGCTGACCACCGACCTGTCGATGCGGGTCGATCCGATCTACGAGCAGATCACCCGCCGCTGGCTCGACCACCCCGAGGAGCTCTCCCTCGAGTTCGCGAAGGCCTGGTACAAGCTGATCCACCGCGACCTCGGCCCGAAGCGTCGCTACCTGGGACCGCTGGTCCCTGAGGCGGAACTGCTGTGGCAGGACCCGATCCCGGCGGTCGACTACGAGACGATCGACGCCGATGATGTCGCCACCCTCAAGGGCCGCATCCTCGAGTCGAAGCTGACCATCCCGCAGCTGGTATCGGCGGCCTGGAACGCGTCGGCCTCCTACCGCGGCAGCGATATGCGCGGTGGCGCCAACGGTGGCCGCATCCGGCTGCAGCCGCAGGCGGGCTGGGAGTCGAACGACCCCGATCAGCTCGCCCAGGTGATCGCCACCCTGGAGAACATCCAGGAGGCGTTCAACGCGGCCCAGACCGGCGGCAAGCAGGTCTCCTTCGCCGACCTGGTGGTCCTCGGCGGAGCTGCCGCCGTCGAGAAGGCCGCTGCCGCAGCCGGATTCGAGGTCGAGGTACCGTTCACGCCGGGTCGTGGCGACACGACCCAGGAGTTGACGGATGTCGAGTCCTTCTCGTACCTCGAACCCAGGGCGGACGGCTTCCGCAACTACCTCGGCAAGGGCAACCGCCTGCCCGCCGAGTTCCAGTTGGTGGACAAGGCCAACCTGCTCGGCCTGAGCGCGCCGGAGGTCACCGTGCTGGTCGGCGGCCTGCGGGCGCTGGGTGCCAACCACAACCAGTCCTCGCTCGGTGTCCTCACCGATACCCCCGAGGTGCTGACGACCGACTTCTTCGTCAACCTGCTCGACATGGGGACGGAATGGAAGCCGTCGGCCACCGAGGAGGGCATCTACGAGGGCTTCGACCGGGCGACCGGCGAGCTCAAGTGGACCGGCACCCGCAACGACCTCGTCTTCGGATCGAACTCGATCCTGCGGTCGCTGGCCGAGGTGTACGCCCAGGACGGTGCCAACGAGAAGTTCGTGAAGGACTTCGTCGCGGCGTGGACCAAGGTGTCCAACAACGACCGGTTCGACCTGGTCTGATGCATACGATCCGCCCGGGCGATCCGCGTTCGCCCGGGCGGGGATGACAACGGCGCTGTCGGGGTTCACCCGGCAGCGCCGTTGTCATCCCCGGTATGGCGGCGCGCGTTCTCGGACGGGTCAGACCGTGACCACCAGAGGAGTCCCTCGGGTGGGATGGTCGAGCACCATCACGTTCTGCCCGTAGACATCTCGAACGGTATCGGCGGTCAGAACGTCGGACGGCGTTCCGTCGGCGGCCACGCGGCCCCTGCGCAGCATCACGATGCGATCCGCGTAGCCGGCCGCGAGATTGAGGTCGTGCAGGACGACCAGGACGCAGGCGCCGGCGTCCGCCAACCCACGGGCCGTCGTCAGCAATAGCTCCTGGTGGCGCAGGTCCAGCGCCGCGGTCGGCTCGTCGAGCAGAACGATCGGGCATTCCTGGGCCAGCACGCGGGCGAAGGCCGCCCGCGCCGCCTCGCCGCCCGACAGCGAGGGGACCTCCCGTTCGGCGAGGTGGGCGACATCGGTGGTCGTCATCGCTGCGCCGACGATCCGGTCGTCGGCGAGCGGATCGCTGCGGTGCGGTTGACGGCCCATCTCGACGACCTCGCGCACGGTGAACGCGAAGCGCACCCGGTGGTCCTGGATCAGCACCGACCGGCGAGCGGCGAGATCCCTGCTCCCCCAGTCGGATACCGGCCGACCCGCGATGATGGCCGCGCCCTCGGTGGGGACGATGTCGCCGGCGATCACCGCGAAAAGCGTCGACTTGCCCGCTCCGTTCGGCCCGACCAGCGCGGTCAGGCTGCCGCGCCGGAAGCCGAGGGTGACGCCCTGCAGGATGTGCGCGTCGCCGATCCGCAGACCGACCCCCTCGACGCGTACCGGGATCTCGCCGGCGTCGGTCGGCCGGTCCGGCGTCCGACTCCCTTGCCGCCCGATCACCTTCACAGCGCCATCCCCTTCGGTCGTTGACGCTGGATGAGCCACAGGAAGAAGGGAGCGCCGATCGCGGCGGTGAACAGTCCGAGCGGCACCTCCAGCGGCGGATCGATCGATCGGGAGAGCGTGTCCGCGACAACGATCAACAGGGCGCCGAGCACCGCGGATACCGGGAGCAGCCAGGCGTGGCCGGGGCCGATCAGCAGCCGCACGATATGCGGGATCACCAATCCGACGAATCCGATCGTCCCGGCGAAGGCCACCGCGCAACCGATCAGCAACGCGGCCAACACGATCAGCAGCCGCCGGGTGGCGACGACGTCGACACCGAGGTGATTGGCCTGTCGCTCGCCGAGCGCGAGCAGGTCGAGCGGTCGCGCCAGGGCCAGCACCCCGGCGATGCCGGCGAGGACCGGGACCACCACGATGGCGACCTGCTCCCACTTGGCGCTGCCCAGCGAACCGAGCTGCCAGAACGTCAGCTGCTGCAGTTCGTCGGTGTCGGCGATGTAGGTGAAGAAGCCGGTGATCGCCGAACACCCCGCGCCGATCGCGATGCCGACCAGCAACATCGTGACGGTGGTGCCACCCGGATCCTTGCGTGCGAGCAGGTAGATGATCGAGGTGGCGATCAGACCGCCGAGGAAGGCCGCCACCGGGATCGTCCAGGTGCCCAACACCGTCGTGCCGGTGACGATCGCGCCGACCGCTCCGACCGCGGCCCCGTTCGAGACGCCGATGACGCCGGGGTCGGCCAACGGATTGCCGAACAGGCCCTGCAATGCCGCGCCGGCGACCGCCAGCGAGGCGCCGACCAGGCAGGCGAGCAGGACTCGCGGCAGCCGCAGGTCCCAGACCACCGAGACGTCGCGCGGCGAGACCGACGAGTAGTCCACCAGGCCCAGCTTGCCGCCGATGGAGCGCACCACATCGAGGGGCGGGACGTCGAGGGCGCCGATGCCGAAGGACCCGATCACCGCCACCAGCAACAGGATCGAGCTGACGGTGAGGGTCGCCGCGCCGCGGGCCCGGCGTCGACCGGCCGCCGTCGAGCCCCCGCTCGCGGTCCGGTCGGCCAGGTCGATCGACGTGCTCACAGCCCGCGGAGGTATTCGGCCAGGGCGACCGCGCCGGTGCCGGCGGAGATGCCGCCGATCTTCAGCTGCAGGTCGGGCATCACCACGAAGCGGTTGTTCTCGCCCGCCGGGGTCTGCATCAGCGTCGGGAAGGCGGTGCGGATGCCCTCGACGCCGCCCCAGGTCTCGAGGTCGGCCTGCGACAAGAGGATCACATCCGGTGCGGTGTCGACGATGCCCTCCTCGCTGATCGGCGAGTAATCCTCGACGTTCGCCTCGGCGCCGACGTTGATCGCACCCGCTGCGGTGATCACGGTGTGGGCGGCGGTGTCCTCGCCGGCGACCGCGGGATCGCCGCCCGCGCCGGTGGCCGAGATGTGCAGGACGCGAACGTCGTCGACCGTGTTGCCGATCTCGGTGGCCTCCGCGAGCTGCTCGTCGACCCGCGCGGCGAGCTGAGCGCCGGCCGCGGCGTACCCGGCGGCCTCGGCGATGCGGCGCACCTTCTGGGCCGGCGCCTGCAGGTTGTCGATCACGACGGCGTTGAGCCCGGCCTGCCGCAGCTGGGCGGCGAGCTCGGTATGCCGACGCACGCTGTTGCCCAGGAAGAGGGTGCCGTCGAGGCTCAGCACGCCCTCGGTACCGGTGGTCTGGTTGAACAGGAACGTCTGCGGAGCGTTGCGACCGGTCTCGGTGGCCGACTCCTCGGGGGCGGCGAAGATGTCGTCGGACCGTCCGAGCGCGTCGAAAACCTCGATGATGTCGTCGCCGCCGGCGATCGTGCGGGTGGTATCGGTGACCTCGGAGATCACGTCGTCGTCGCCGGTCACCTCGACCGGCAGGACCTGCTCGTCGGTATCGCTCGCCGACGGAACATCCTCCCCCGCAACGTAGGTCCAGCCGTCGGGGAGTTCCGACGGGCCGGCCGCGGCGCCATCTCCTGAGCCGCTCTGGCCACAGGCGGTCAGGACGATGGCGGACGCCACCGCGACGGCGGCGACCCGGGAACGACGAAGCGATCTCATGGTGTGGACTCCAGGATGGGTATCGGACGTTAGCTGACGCTTACCTTGGGCATCAGACACCACAAGTAGTTCGCACGTCAACTATCGTGGTCACCCGAACCGAAAAGGCGCCGGCCCGACAGGTCGGAAATGGGCACGCCGAAGGACCGCGGGTACCGCATGTGGTACCCGCGGGTGACCGGCCTGTTCAGGAGTTACGCGAGCGGCGGGTCGCCGGCACGCAGGGCGCGCGCGACGGTCTCGGCGGCGGTGGTCATCGCGGACTCGAACGCCGCGGGGCGCCGATCGCGGTCCATGAAGTACGCGCCCAGGCCGATCAGGTCGGTGGTGGTCGGCAGGATCGGCACCACCCGGGTGCCGCGGGCGCGCACCTCGGCGATCTCGCGGGCGAGGACCGCCGACATCGGCCGCCGCAGCAACCGGTCCTCGAGCAGACCGGACGGGCCGGGGACGCGATGACCGCGCTCCGACGCCATCGACGCGACGACGTAGACCAGATCGGTGTCCTCGGGCAGCAGATCGACCGAAGCGGTCGACGCGGCACCACCGTCGACATAGGTATGGCCGAAGATGCGGACCGGGGGCATCCAGCCCGGGATGGCCCACGACGCCCGCAGCGCCGATCCCACCGAGACCGACGGGGCCTCCGGCGCTCCGAAGGCGACCCGGCGTCGCCGACCGACGTCGTAGGCGACCATCCGGACGCCGGGGTGGCCGCTGCGCCCGTTCTCCTCGGTGAAGGAATCCGCCAGACGCTGCAACCAGGACGGGTCGGCCCGTCCGATCGGGGCCAGGCCGGCGAGCCGGGCATGTCCCGCCGCGGGCGACAACACCGTGCGGATGTGGGTGGTCACCGGCCAGGGCATCGGCGGCAGGCTCGCCGGGGTATCGGCGATATGCGCCTTCAACCGCGGATCGCCGGTGGTGCCGCGGTGCATCGCCACCAGGTCGTCCACCCCGGCCCCACCGCCGAGCATCGTGACGATCTCGGCGCCGGCGGAGGTGCCCTGCAGGATGTCCCACTCGGCGGGCTCGATGCCGGTCTGCTCGCGCAGCGCGTGCAGGACCGCGACGCTCCAGGCGCCCCCGATGGTCCCGCCGCAGCCGATCACCAACGCTCGTGTCGTCACCCGGCGTCTCCCCCGTTCCCGAACCCTGCGCATGCCACGACCGCCCCATCCGCGGGTCGAGGGCGATAGAGGTCACCGTAGCCGGCCCGCGACAGCATGCGGGAGGGGGACCGCGGGTCCGTGCGGGAAGGGGACCCACGGGCCCGTGCGGGAAGGGGACCCACGGGCCCGTGCGGGAAGGGGACCCACGGGTCCGTGCGGGAAGGGGACCCACGGGTCCAGGCGCAGCGCCGTCGGCGCCGCCGGTGGGTGGACAACACGGCCGATCGATTCGAACGCGGCGGGAAAGCGGCCCCGCGACGCACCCGCGGCCGGCATCCTGGAGGTGGGCGTGCGACCTGCATCACAGTGCGGCGTGTTCGTCCTCACCGTCACGCAGCCTCGAACTGGAGCGTCCATGCAGAGCACCATGAACGACCTACCCCTGTCGATCGCGCAGATCCTGCGCTACGGCAGCACCGTGCACGCCGACGCGGAGGTGATCACCTGGACCGATTCCGGGCCGCGGCATCGCACCTACGGTGAGGTCGGTCGCCGCGCGGCGCAGCTCGCCCACGCGCTGCGGGATCTCGGCGTCACCGGCGACCAGCGGGTCGCGACGTTCATGTGGAACAACGCCGAGCACCTCGAGACGTACCTGACGGTGCCGGCGATGGGCGCGGTCCTGCACACCCTGAACATCCGGCTCTTCCCCGAGCAGATCGTCTACGTCGCGAACCACGCCGAGGATCGGGTGATCATCGTCGATCCGACCCTGATCCCGTTGCTCGCGCCGGTCCTGCCCGAGATCAAGACCGTCGAACATGTGGTGGTCACCGGCGACTCGACCGCCGGTCTCGAGGTACCGGACGGGGTCGGCCTGCACACCTACGAGGGCCTGCTGGCCGGTCGGCCCGAGACCTTCGAGTGGCCGGACGTCGACGAACGCAGCGGCGCCGCCATGTGTTACACCTCCGGCACCACCGGCGACCCGAAGGGTGTCGTCTACTCCCACCGGTCGATCTACCTGCACTCGATGCAGCTCTGTTCGTCCTCGGGCCCGAACCTGCGGCAGGGCGACCTGGCACTGGCGATCGTGCCGCAGTTCCACGCGATGTCCTGGGGGCTGCCCTATGCGGCGTTCATGATCGGCGCATCGCTGCTGATGCCCGACCGCTTCCTGCAGCCGGAGCCGATCGCGACGATGATCACGGCACTGCGCCCGAACTTCGGGGCCGCCGTGCCCACCATCTGGCAGGGCCTCAATCAGTACCTGGCCGCTCGCCCGACCGATATCTCCTCGCTGCGGGAGGTGCTCGTCGGCGGCGCGGCGGTGCCGCCGGCGCTGATGCAGTCCTTCGAGAACGACCACGGCGTCACGATCCTGCATGCCTGGGGCATGACCGAGACCTCCCCACTCGGCTCGGTCGCGCGTCCGCCCGCTGCGGCCGAGGGCGACGAGCGCTGGCGGTACCGCTATACCCAGGGCCGATTCCCGGTCCAGGTCGAGGCCCGGCTCGTCGACGACGCCGGCACGATCCTGCCGAACGACGGGGCGGCGGTCGGCGAGGTCGAGGTGCGCGGCCCGTGGGTGACCTCCTCCTATTACGGCGTCGACGCGGCGGACAAGTTCAGCGACGACTGGCTGCGGACCGGCGACGTCGGATCGATCACGCCGGACGGCTATCTGGTCCTGTCCGACCGCACCAAGGACGTCATCAAGTCCGGCGGCGAGTGGATCTCGTCGGTCGATCTCGAGAACGCGGTCATGGGTCATCCCGATGTGCTCGAGGCCGCCGTCATCGCGATACCGGACGAGAAATGGGACGAGCGCCCCCTGGTCGCGGTCGTCCTGCGCGACGGATCGACCGCCACGATGGCCGACCTGCGCGACTTCCTGTCCGACAAGTTCGCGAAGTGGCAGCTGCCCGAGAACTGGACGTTGATCCCCGAGGTGCCGAAGACCAGCGTCGGCAAGTTCGACAAGAAGCGGTTGCGGGCCGAATTCCGCGAGGGCGCCTTCGACGTCACGCATCTGTAGGCGTAGACAGGCCCGGCCGCCGGCCGGCGAGGACCTGTTCGCACGGGATCTACAGTCGCGGCATGATCTCCGAAGCCGCATCGATCACCGTCCGTCGCGCCGAGGTCGCCGATGCGGCGACCCTCGGGCGGTTGCTGTTCGATTTCAACAGCGAATACGACACGCCGACACCGTCGCCCGACGTTCTGGCCGGCCGACTGCGCTCCCTGCTGACCGGCGGGCAGACCCTCGCCCTGCTCGCGGAGAGCGGCGGGAGCGCGATCGGCATCGCACTGATCACCCTGCGGCCGAACGTCTGGTACGACGGCCCGGTCGCTCTGCTCGACGAGCTGTACGTGACGCCGGAGCACCGCGGCCACGGCGCGGGCGCACTGTTGCTCGGGCTGATGACCGAGATCGTGTGGGCCCGCGAGGTCCGGCTGATCGAGATCAACGTCGACGAGGGCGATCACGATGCCCAGCGGTTCTACCTCCGCGAGGGCTATCGCTGCGCCGACGAGCCGGGCGGCGAACGGGCCTACTACTGGTACCGGGAATTCGCCGACTGATCGACGACGACCACCTCGGTCCCCTCGACGAAGCGGTACGGCCCCGCGGCGATCAGCCCACCGATGTGTTTGCGCAACCGGGACATCTCCGCGCGCACGGTGACGGTACGGTCCGCCGCCCCGAACAGCTCGAGCGACAGGTCCGAGGCGCGCAACCCACCCGTGCGGCGGGCGAGCAGCAGCAGGATCTGGGCGTGCCGCGGCGAGGGATCGTGCGTCCACCGGCCGGCGGTCCCCGACACCGTCACCCGCGGGCGTCCCGGATCGGTGATGTCGATCGACAGGCGGACGCTGCCCGGGTCCCGGTCATCGGGGACCGGACGGACCAACCACCCGCCGGGCAGCGGCTCGAGGTCGCAGGTGCCCAGCTCGGCCAATCGCACCCGTCCGGGCGTCGCCCCGGCCGGCAGGGTGACCCGTTCGCGTGGCGCGACGGTATCGAGCGCGGCCACCCACCCTTCGGTGTCGACGGCGAGCGCCGGCCCGGCGGCGCGGGCGAGAATCGGCGCGGCCACCGCTCTCAACCGATCCAGTGACCGGTGGTGGGCATCGCGCAGCCGGGAGGTCGCGAGCTGGGCGACCAGGTCGACCAGGGTCACCGTCGTCGGGTGGATCGTCTCGGCCGGACCGCTGACGTCGACCACGCCGAGGACCGCACCGGTCCGCGGGTCGAGGATCGGCGCGCCGGCGCAGGTCCAGGAGTGATGACTGCGCACGTAGTGCTCGGCGGAGAAGACCTGCACCGCCCGACCGGACGCCAACGCGGTACCGATCGCATTGGTGCCGACCGCGCTCTCGGCCCAGTCGGCGCCCTCGACGAAACCGAGCCGGTCGGCCTGGTGCAGGACCCGATTGGCCCCGTTGCGCCAGAGCACGCGACCGGTGGCGTCCGCGACGACCAGGATGTTGTCGTCGGCGACCACGGAGTCGAGGCCGTGGACGAGATGCTCGAGGATCGATGCCAGACCGGAGGACTGCCGCCGGGCCTGCAGATCGGTGACCACCGGGCCTATATCGCCGGCCCCGGCGTCCGGGTCGACCCCCGCCACGCGCGCGCGACCCCACGAGTCGCTGATGACGGTCCGGGGCCGCGCGGGACCGCGCCCACCGCCCATCGCCGCGTCGTACACCGCCGACAGCAGGCGGGCGTAGTGGCGTGGGTCGTCACCCGACGCCACCGCGGGCTCGGGTCCGGAACGATCGGGGGAGATATCGGGCATCGCAGTCGATTGTGCGCCCAATCACAGAGCCGGGCCACCACCGACACCATCTCGAACGTTGTCATATGTGACGCAACCCACTGCAACCCTTGATGCCGCGTTGCGGAAGGAGTGTGCTGTGAGTCACAAACCTTCGCGACGTGGCACCGAGGAGAACACCGCCATGACCCAGACTCTGGAACCCCGGACCGGCCCGGACGACGCCTCCGCACCCTCCCCGCAGGAGCGCGTCGACGCCTGGCTCGGTGCGTTCGAAGCGGCCCTGGCCGCGCGCGACATCGAACGCGTCACCGGCTTGTTCGCCACCGACAGCTTCTGGCGGGACCTGGTGTCCTTCACCTGGAATCTCAAGACGGTCGAGGGCCGCGAGCAGATCGCCGACATGCTGGGCGAGCGGCTCGACGACACCGCGCCGAGCGGCTTCCGCACCAGCGAGCCGGCCACCGAGGACGGCGGCGTGGTCTCCGCGTTCATCGAGTTCGACACCGCTACCGGGCGCGGTGTCGGCCATCTGCGGCTGCGCGACGACGGCGACGGCGACGCCGCCTGGACGCTGCTGACCACCCTGCAGGAATTGAAGGGCCACGAGGAATCCTCCGGCGCGACCCGGGTGCTCGGTGCGGTCCACGGTTCCGATACCGATCGTCGGTCGTGGGCGGAGAAGCGTGAGGCCGAGGAAGCCGCGCTCGGCCGCGAGGATCAGCCCTATGTGCTGGTCGTCGGCGGCGGCCAGGGCGGTATCGCCCTCGGCGCGCGACTGCGGCAGCTGCGGGTGCCGGCGATCGTCATCGACAAGCACGATCGTCCCGGTGACCAGTGGCGTAAGCGCTACAAGTCGCTCTGCCTGCACGATCCGGTCTGGTACGACCACCTGCCGTATCTGCCGTTCCCGGCGAACTGGCCGGTCTTCGCGCCGAAGGACAAGATCGGCGACTGGCTCGAGTTCTATACCCGGGTCATGGAAGTGCCCTACTGGAGCCGCACCTCCTGCCTGTCGGCCACCTACGACGAGGCGACCGAGAAGTGGACCGTCGAGGTCGACCGCGACGGCGAGCGGCTGACCCTGCATCCGACCCAACTGGTGCTGGCCACCGGCATGTCCGGCAAGGCCAATGTGCCGACCTTCCCCGGCCAGGACGTCTTCGCGGGCGACCAGCACCACTCGAGCCGCCACCCCGGCCCGGACGGCTACGTCGGCAAGAAGGTGGTGGTGGTCGGCGCCAACAACTCCGCGCACGACATCTGCAAGGCGCTGGTCGAGAACGGCATCGACACCACGATGATCCAGCGGTCCTCGACGCACATCGTCAAGTCGGATTCGCTGATGGAGATCGGTCTGGGCGCGCTGTACAGCGAGCAGGCCGTCGCCGGTGGAATGACGACCAAGAAGGCTGATCTGACCTTCGCGTCGCTGCCGTACCGGATCATGCACGAATTCCAGATCCCGCTGTACGACCAGATCCGCGAACGCGACAAGGACTTCTACGACCGGCTGGAGGCTGCCGGATTCGACCTCGACTTCGGTGACGACGACTCCGGGCTGTTCATGAAGTACCTGCGCCGCGGCTCGGGCTACTACATCGACGTCGGCGCCTGCGATCTGGTGGCCGACGGCACGATCAAGCTCGCGCACGGCAACGTCGATCATCTGACCGAGAACTCGGTGGTACTGGCCGGCGGGACCGAGTTGCCGGCCGACGTGGTGGTCTACGCGACCGGATACGGCTCGATGAACGGCTGGGCCGCCGATCTGATGGGCCAGGACGTCGCCGACCGGGTAGGCAAGGTCTGGGGGCTCGGTTCGGAGACGACCAAGGATCCCGGCCCCTGGGAGGGCGAACAGCGAAATATGTGGAAGCCGACCCAGCAGCCGGGGCTGTGGTTCCACGGCGGCAATCTGCACCAGTCCCGGCACTACTCGCTCTACCTGGCGCTGCAGCTCAAGGCGCGCTACGAGGGCATTCCGACCCCGATCTACGGCCTGCAGGACGTACATCATCTGAGCTGATCGGCCGGACCCCGGGTGGTGGGGGTGATCGGGGGTGGGCACATGCGGTATGCCCACCCCCGATCGGTCGGTTGGGGGCCGTTGGCCCCGGATGCAGCCGCTAGGCGGTGCCGTCCTCGATCGGGGTGCGGTCGTTGACCGCCTGGACCGGTCGGCTGTTTCCGGCGAGCACCGCGTCGAGGCGGGCGATCTGGTCGGCGGACACCTCGACCGGCGTCGCCATGACGATCCAGTTCACACCCTCGGTGCACGGCGGCGTCGTCAACGATCCGTTGTACCGGTAGGACGTGTGGTCGGCGGGCAGGAAGTCGGCCGCGTCGACCGTCAGGCCGAGATTCACCGGCGGCGCGGTGGTGACCGGCAGATTCGCCAGGACCGGCTCGAGCGCCGGGTTGGCGGCGCCCTCGGTCAGCAGGATGCCGACGACCGCGAGTTCACCGGCGTCGTTGGCGTGCACGATGTGCAGTTCGGCCGGGTAGGAGACACCGCCGATCGTGTGCTCGCTCGGTGCGTGGAAGTGGTACTGGGCGACCTGGTAACGGACGTCGCCGAGGGAGATCGAGCTGCCCTCCGGGTAGTCGACCTGCACGGTGTGGCCGTTGTTGAGGATCGTCACCGGGGCGGGCGCGTAGGCGAACGAGATCGGCGGGACATCGCCGGATACGGCCGGGGCCAGGTCGATCGGCGACTGGTGGGTACCGACCGCGCAGGTGGCGAACTGCGGAGCCAGCTCGCCCCAGTTCTCCGGGCCGTCGACGCCCGTATAGCTCCAGTGCGGAGCCTCCTCGACGGCCGGCTCCTCGGTCGGCGCGGGCTCGGGGGTCACCGACCGGTCGACCGCCACCGGCTCCTGGTCGGCTTGCAGGGCGATGTCGGTTCCGGAGCAGGCGGCGAGCACCAGCAGGGAGCCGACGACGGCGGTCGTTCGGGAGTACAGCTTCCACTTCATGTCTGACGGGGCCTTCCGTGTCGAACGGGGTACGAATCGCCGCGGATTCGGATCGAGAGGGTCGCGAGAATGGCGATCAACGGACGATGACGGAGGGATCGGAGTCGTTTCGGGCGTGGCTGTACGCCATTGATTGCAGCGACTCGTCACCCGTGTCGGTGGTGGGTCGGGCAGACGTCGAGACGGTGCGGACCGAGGCGCGCCCGGCTAGCGGGCAGGTCCGCGATACCGGCGTTTTCCTGCGCTTCGGACCCGGATCTTCGGGTCGACCGCGCCGCTGGTCGTGGTGGTTTCCGTCGTGACGATGCCGATCATCGGCCTCCAGTCGCGTATCGGCGAACCCGCTCATCCGAGCCGATTCATTGGCGTGTGGTCACCATAACTCATGCCAAAACGGGCGAGTATCCGGGTATCCAATGTTCTGACCATTCATTCGTTCCGGGAGGTAAAGAGAAAGCGACCGGCGCATCGGTGGTCCAGGTCACGGGCGTCGTCGGACCTCACATTCGGCGCGCGGCGCTCGTCTACCCGACGCAAGCGGTTCATGATGGACGCGATCGGCCGAGGAAGGGAGTGCCCGATGCACACCGCGATAGCCACCGCCATCGGCGAGTTGACGCTGACCGGGGACGGCGGCGCTCTGACGGGTCTCTACTTCCCGGCGCACCGCTATCCGCCGGACGCCGAGCGCCTCGGCGAACGCATCCGAGTCGAGGACGACGACACGCTGACCCGAACCGCCGCACAGGTGCGCGAGTATCTCGCGGGCGACCGACGCGACTTCGACCTACCGCTGCGACCGGGCGGAAACGACTTCCAGGAATCGGTCTGGGGGATGTTGCTGGAGATTCCCTACGGGGCGACGACCACCTACGGCGACCTCGCTCGGCGCCTCGGCAACGTCTCGCTGGCCCAGCAGGTGGGGCAGGCGGTCGGGCACAACCCGATCTCGTTGGTGATCCCCTGCCATCGGGTGGTCGGCCACGACGGCAGCCTCACCGGCTATGCCGGCGGTCTCGATCGCAAGCGGACCCTGCTCGACCTCGAGGAGCCGGAGGAGGCCCGCGCCGGGCGACTGTTCTGAGGCCGCCCTAGTCTCTATCGGATGACGGCATACCACGCGGACTCGACGAACCTGCCCGAGAAGGAAATCCTTACCTGGGAGACCTTCGGAACGGCGTGCCGCGAGCTCGCCGGGCAGGTCGTGGACTCCGGTTTCACCCCCGAGGTGCTGATCGCGGTCGCCCGCGGAGGTCTGCTCCCCGGCGGCGGCCTGTCCTACGCCCTGGGTCTGAAGCTCACCGATGCGATCAACGTCGAGTTCTACACCGACGTGCACGAGACCCTTCCGCACCCGGTTCTGCTGGCCCCGATGCTCGACACCGATTCGATCGAGGGTCGCCGCGTGCTGGTGGTCGACGACGTCGCCGACTCCGGGCGCACCCTCGCGATGGTGCTCGAACTGCTGCGCAAGCATCACGCGGAGACCCGCAGCGCCGTGCTCTACGCGAAACCGGCCACCGTGATCGAACCGGACTACGTCTGGCGACGCACCGATCGGTGGATCGTCTTCCCCTGGTCGGCCGAGCCTCCCGTCACCGCGTCCGAGCAGGCGATAGGGTACGCCGAACCATAGGCAACACCTGGTGGAAGGACGAGTGGGCACATGCAGCGCAGAACGGTTCTGGCGGGCCTGGGAATCGCCGGTCTGGCCGGAACGGTCGGAACGATGGCCGCGCGTCCCGCCGACGCGATCCCCCTGCCGCTTCCCCTGAAGAATCTGCTGTCGATCAGCAGCCTGTCGCACGTCAACGACCCGGCGCTGACGCCGATCTTTCCCGGCGACCCCGAATTCGTCCTGGAGACCGCGACGACGGTGGCGGCGGACGGCTACTACCTGCAGTACGTGCGTCAGGGCGAGCACACCGGCAGCCACTGGGGAGCCCCGGCGCACTTCCAGGAGGGCGGTCTGACCGCCGACCGGCTGACCGTCGACGACCTCTTCCTGCCCGCGGTGCGCATCGACATCCGCGAACAGGCCGCCGCCGATGCCGACTACGCGATCACGATCGACGACCTCTCGGCCTTCGAGCGGGCCAACGGACCGATCCCGGCCGAGGGCGCCGTCATCGCCTGGACCGGTTGGGCCGAGCGCTGGGGCACCCCGGCCTACGTCAACGCGGACGCCGACGGCGTGACCCACCAGCCGGGCTTCTCGGTCGAGGCGGTCCGGTGGTTGATCGATCGCGGTGTCCTCGGCGAACGCGGCGCCCTCGGCATCGACACCTTCGGCCCCGACCTCGGGATCGACGACACCTACGAGGTGTCGACCATCCTGTTCGACCGCCGCCGGATCAGCCTCGAGAACCTGACGAACCTGCAGTCCCTGCCCCCGACCGGTGGCTGCGTTCTGGTCGGTTCGACGATCAATCGCAACGGGTCGGGCGCGCCCGGCGCGATCTACGCGATCACCGCAGCGGTGGGCCGCTAGCGGCGGAGGGGTCCGGAAGGGTGTAGATCGTCGTCCCCTTCCCGGCCCGCTTGCCGCTGTACATCGCGCGGTCCGCCCACAGCATCAGCTGTTCGGCGGACATACCGGTGCGGGGATGGGCGGTGACCACACCGATGCTCGCCCCGAGCCGCACCTCGTCGCCGTCGATGACGAACGAGTCGTTGAAGCATTCACGCCGCACCCGCTCGACCACCGATTCGATGGGGATCGGATGGTTCTCGAGCAGGATGAAGAATTCGTCGCCGCCGATGCGGGCGATCGTGTCGCTCTGGCGGACCGCTCGTCGCAACCGCTCGCCCAGGGCGACGAGCACCGCATCGCCCTCCTGATGGCCGTACCGGTCGTTGATCGCCTTGAAATCGTCGAGGTCGATCAGCAGCCCGGCGAATCCGAGGCCGCCGGGCTCGCCGGTGGTCGGGTCGGCTCCCACCGCGCGGCGGATGCGGCTCTGCAGCAGGTTGCGGTTGGCCAGGCCGGTCAACGGATCGTGGTGGGCGCGGTGGCTCAACTCGCTCTGCGCCTCGTGGAGTTGCTCGATCAGCAGGCTGTTCTCCACCAGCGTGTACATCTGCCGGACGATCCCGACCAGCATGATCGCCAGGCAGATGCCGACGGCGACCGGATCGAGCTGCCAGCCGAGCAGCAGGGCCACCACGAAGCCGGTACCGACGGCCGCGATCAGCGCGTGCGGGATCATCAGGTGGACCCGCTCCCCCAGGATGCGTCGACGACGCTCCTCCGGTGGGTCGTCCGCCGCGACCGCCGCCAACGCCACGAAGGCCGGCCCGGCGATGAAGCCGATGTCCGCGATGATCGGGATCTGCGCGGTCCCGGTGTAGACGAGGTAGGCGAAGAGGCTGTCGGAGATCGCCAGCATCGCGATCCCCACCCCGAGCAGCCGCGATTGGGTGCGCGCCCAGGGCGGGAACCGGCCCAGCGCCCACAGCAGCAGCATCATCGCCAACATGACGAAGTCGGTCAGCGGATAGGAGGCGGCGACCACCAACCCCAATACCGAGTGCAGTTCCGACGATCCGGCGACCGCGCCGAGGGCGGTCCACCAGCTCAGCGACAGCAGGGTGCCGGCGATCACCAGGCAATCGAGCAGGGCGATCACCCAGAAATGTCTGCCGGCGATGCGGCGCGTATTACCGGGCTTGGAATTGGCCAGGATCACCAACGCCGGAACCGCCATGAACGGCAGCACGAAGAATCCGATGTCGGCGACGGACGGGCTGGGAATCGGGGTGTGCAGGATCGATCGGTAGAAGGCCCACATCATCATGCCGAGCGTCCAACCGGCCATGCCGAGGCCCATCAGAACGCGCCAATGCCGGGCGGAACCCTCGCGGCGGCGAGCGGAGACGAAACAGCAGACGGTCGCGGCGGTACCGGCGACCAATTGGGCGGCATCGTCGACGATCGTCGACCAGCGTTCGGACAGCAGACCGGTCGCCGCGACGGCCATCACCATCGCGACGGCAACAACGACGGCCGCCGTTCGAACAACGGTCGGCGACACCTTCACACGCGCCTCACAGGGGTTGGGAACCACACCGGCGCGGGCGGTCGACCATGCCTCGCAGTCCGCACACGGGAGGACGAGTCCAGACGTGATGAAGACCACACAGGCCGATCGGCATGCCCGGCAATCTAGCTCAGCTCCCCGATGCCGTGCCAGACACCCTACCGAAAGGTAAGTCGGGACCGGAGTCCACACGACCCGAAACGCCCACCGGCTCGTTGCGACCCGATCCGACGTGCGGGATGATCGCGCCATGCCCGTACTTCCGGCCGGCCCGACACCATCCAAGCCGAGGCTGACGTCTCCGGCGGCGCTGATCGACGAGTCTATCGTCACCGAGGCCCCGCTGAACCCCGCCGATTTCGAGGCGATGGTCGCCGCGACCGATCGGGGCGCGACCGTCGGATTCGCCGGCATCGTGCGCGACCACGATCACGGGCAGGCGGTCGCCGACCTCGAATACGTCGGGCATCCGAGTGCGCAGAACTTCTTGCGTGCCGCCGTCGCGGCCGTCGCGGCCGAGTATCCCGCCTGCGCGATCGTCGCCGCGCACCGCGTCGGGCGCCTGGCGATCGGTGATGTCGCACTGGTGGTCGCGGTCGGCGCGGCCCATCGGGTGGACGCCTTTGCCGGCTGCGCGGCCGCCGTCGACCGGATCAAGGCCGAGGTCCCGGTGTGGAAGCGGCAGACCTTCGTCGACGGCACGTCCGAATGGGTCGCCTGCGCGACGAGCGCGCCCGCGGCCTATTCGCGGTAGGCGTAGGCGGTCGCCACCTCGTTGACCACGTCGACCCCGTCGACGCTGATCACCAGGCCGGCCGGACCGATCCGGTAGCGGGTGCCGTCCGCCGGATTGACCACCTCGTAGACCCCGTTGCCCAGGGCGACCGGGTCGTTCAGCTGGATGTCCGCGCCGTCCGACAGACGCATGCCGTTGTAGTAGCGGGCGCCGTCCGCGTTCTGACAGATCAGGTACCGGGACGAGTCGGTGGTGCCGATCGCCTGCGCGAACTCCGAGCCGAGGCACAGCGGGCCGAGCCCGTCGGTGAATCCACGTTCGCCTGCGGCGGGTACCGCGGCGTTGAGCGGCGGCGGCTCGTTCACCGACGCGGCGGTGGTCGTGGACGTGGAGCCGGTGGTCGTGGACGATGTGGGCCCGGTGGTGTCGGCCGGGTCGATCGTCGCCGACGCCGCGGAGCCGACGTTGATGGTCGCGGCGATCGCCGTCGTCGTCCCGGTGCCGTTCGACCCGTCCGTCCCGATGATGCCGCCGGCCCAGAGCCCGGCACCCACCGCGACGGCGAGCACCGCGACGCCCCCCGCCCCGATCGCCACCGCGCGACCACTCGATCGCCGCGGTGGCGTCGGTGGTCCGCCGTACAACGACGAATAGCCCACCGTGGCCGGACCCGCGCCGTCGGACCCCGGGCCCATCGGTCGGCGGAGCGTCGCGCGCGCGGGTGTGCCGAGCGCTTCGCGGGCCGCACGGGCGAACGCCCCGGCGCTGGGATAGCGAGCCGCGGGGTCCTTGGCCATCGCCCGGGCGATCACGTCGTCCAGGCCGATCGGCAGCTGTGGGACCCGATCGGTCGGCCGCGGCGGCGGTTCGTAGATATGGGCCCGCAGCAGGGCCGGGGTGCTGTCCTGTGGAAACGCCGGCGCCCCGGTGAGGCATTCGACCAGCAGGCAGCCGAGCGAGTAGACGTCGGTCGCCGGGGTGGCCGGCCGATCGTCGAACCGCTCCGGGGCCATCGACGCGACCGAGCCGATCGCGCTGCCCACCGACGTCAGCCCGCCCCGGTCGGTCAGTTGCACGATCCCGAAGTCGACCAGATAGGCGAAGTCGTCGTCGGTGAGCAGGACGTTCTCCGGTTTGATGTCCCGGTGGATCAGGCCCTCCGCGTGGGCGGCGTCCAGGGCCGAAGCCACCTGGGTCACGATGGCGACCGCACGCTCGGGCAGCAGACGGTGCTCGTGGCGCAGCACCGAGCGGATATCCCGACCCCGGACCAGGCGCATGTCGATGTAGAGGGTGCCGTCGATCGCACCCCAGTCGTGGATCGGGATGACGTGCGGCTCGTTGAGTCGGGCCGCGGCGTGGGATTCGCGGCGGAACCGCTCCCGGAAGGCGGCGTCGGCGGCCAGTTGGGCGTCGAGCAGCTTCAGCGCGACCACCCGGTCCTTCTGCCGGTCGTACGCCTCGAAGACCTGGCCCATCCCGCCCTTGCCCAACGACGATCGCAGTTCGTAGGGACCGAAGACGTCGCCGACCGACCAGTGCCTGTCCATCCGCCGCACCACCTCTCCCGGGCGATCACGCTCCCGCCCCTGTCCCTGCATACCCGCGTGACACTGCATGTACGCGTGACACCGCATCCACGCCTCGCCGTCTGCCGACCCCGGTAGGAACCGTCAGCGGAGGCGTTCGGCGTCGCGGGCCAATTCCAGCAGGCTCTCGCACAACTCCGCGGTGTCGGTGATCGGCGCCCCCTCGAGCAGGGCGGACCGCACGTCCTCGGCGGCGCAGCGCACCAGATAGGCCCGATCGACCACCGCGGAAGCCTCGCCGGCCGACAACACGACGCTGCCCACCGGCAGCGCCGCGCTCTCCACCGCCGAACGGTGTTCGTAGGCGCGCTGACGGCAGGCCCGACGACAGTAGAGGCGGCGACGGCCCACCCCGGAGGAGCCGACGGGCCGCCCGCACCACAGGCAGGGCTGGTCGCGAACGTCGGGCACCGAATCAGCGTACGGGCCGGACCGATATCATCGTGCGCGGTGTCGCGATGACACGCGGTGGCGGCCGACCCGGGGCGGATGCTCGGGAACGAATCCCGGCTCGCCGCCGTTGAACCCATAGCGCGGTGATCCAGCGGTCGACGTCCGAGGACGCGGGCGCGCAGCGGGTCACCCGGTTCGCGACGTATGGAAGGTGGAGAGACGCGCCATGGCAGATCGAGTACTTCGGGGCAGCCGGCTCGGAGCGGTGAGTTACGAGACGGATCGTGACCACGACCTGGCTCCGCGGCGGATGGCGCGGTACCGCACCGACAACGGTGAGGAATTCGACGTGCCCTTCGCCGACGAGGCTGAGATCCCCGGTACGTGGCTGTGCCGCAACGGCCTCGAGGGCACGCTGATCGACGGAGCGGCGCCGGAGACCAAGAAGGTCAAGCCGCCGCGTACCCACTGGGACATGCTGCTCGAGCGCCGCTCGGTCGACGAGCTCGAGGAGCTGCTCAAGGAGCGCCTCGACCTGCTCAAGGCACGTCGGCGCGGCGCCGGGGTCTGACCCGGCAGCCACCCCCGGAACGCATATCGGGCCCGCTTCCCTTACGGGAGGCGGGCCCGAGGCGTATCCGCGGGTCGGGCGGTCAGCCCTGACGCACCGGGTTGCCGTCCTTGCGGTCGAGTCCCAGCCGGGACCGGAAACCCCACACGGTGACCTTCACCAGCGCCTCGCGCACGATGTCGCCGCTCATCTTGGACTCGCCGATCTGCCGCTCGACGAAGGTGATCGGCACCTCGCGCACGTCGAAGCCGGCGCGAACGGTCCGCCACTTGAGGTCGACCTGGAAGCAGTACCCCTGCGACTCGACACTGTCGATGTCGATCGTCTCGAGCGCCGTGCGACGGAAGGCGTTGTAGCCGCCGGTGATGTCGCGCAGGCTGCTGCCGAGCGCGAGGCGGGAGTAGATGTTGCCGCCTCGGGAGAGGATCTCGCGCCGCTTGGGCCAGTTGACCGTCGACCCGCCGGGCACATAGCGCGACCCGCAGACCAGGTCGGCGCCGTCGTTGAGCGCGTCGAGCAGGCGATGCAGCTGTTCGGGGGCGTGCGAGCCGTCGGCGTCCATCTCGACCAGCACGTCGTAGCCGTTGTCGAGACCCCAGTGGAAGCCCGCGATGTACGCGCCGCCCAGCCCGTTCTTCTCGGTGCGGTGCATCACGTGGATCCGGTCGGCGGCATCCTCGGCGGCCAGACGGTCGGCGATGTCACCGGTGCCGTCGGGGCTGTTGTCGTCGACCACCAGGACGTGCGCCTCCGGCTGCGCGGCCTGCAGCCGGGAGATGATCGTCGTGATGTTCTCCGCCTCGTTGTACGTCGGGATGATCACGAGTACGCGGAACGGGTACGACGGGTTGGTCATTCGGGTCCTTCCTCCCGGCCCGCTGTGGGCCGGTCGACGACGGCGGTCTCGCGGGGCGCGGCCGAGCGCCGTTGCCGACCCCCCACCACCAGGCCCGCGGCGACGGCGACCACCCCTGCGGCGATCAACACAACCTCGCCCGCGATACCAACGTGAGTTGCCAGAGTAGTACGTGTCGCGAGGGGAACCGATTCCACCAGCGTGGCGGTGGTGAAATAGTCCGATTCGGCGATGATCGAGCCGTCCGGGTCGATGATCGCGCTGCGACCGGCCGTCGCCGGGACCACGACCGTGCGACCGAACTCGACCGCCCGGACCTGCGACATCGCGATTTGCTGTTCGGACATCGCCACCCCGAAGGTGGCGGTATTGGCCGGTACGTAGATCAGCTGGGCGCCCTCGCGGACCGGCTCGGTCAACGCGCGGTCGAAGGCGACCTCGTAGCAGGTCGCCACGGCGATCGGCACCGAGCGACCGTCCGCGATGTCGGCGTGCACCAGTCCGAGCGTGTCGCCGGGGACGAAGCTGCCGGCCATACCGGCCAGCGGTGTCAGCGCCTCGAAGAAGCTCCGCCAGGGCAGGTACTCCCCGAACGGCTGCAGGATGCGCTTGTCGTAGCGCTCGACCGGGCCGCTACCGGCATCCCAGACCAGCGTCGCGTTCGACCCGGTCCCGTCGCCGTTGTTGACCACCGCTCCGAGCAGCAGCGGCGTGTCGATCGTCGCGGCGGCGCGGTCGATCGCCTCCGCCGCCGAGGCGGACCGGTAGGGGTCGATATCCGAGGCGTTCTCGGGCCAGAAGACGATGTCCGGGCGGGCGACGGAACCCGCCGCGACCTCGGCGGCCAGTCCGACCGTGGCGCGGGCGTGATTGTCCAGAACCGCCTGGCGTTGGGCGTTGAAGTCGAGGCCGAGGCGCGGCACATTGCCCTGAATCGCGGCGATGGTCACCGAGTCGTCGGCGGCGGGTCGCCCGACCGCACCGACGCCGACCGCCGCCACGACGACGCCCACCCAGACCGCCAGGACGCCGATCGCGGTACCGCGAACCCACCGACCGCGGCGAACGTCTCCCCCGCCGGCGGGATCGTCGGCTCCGGCGACCGCGGTGGCATCGTCCGGTTCGGCCGGGAGGCCGGTGCCCCGGCTGCCGGCGCCCCACCGGCTACCGGGGTTCACCAGGCGCACCACCAGGACGCCGAGGACCGCTCCGAGCAGGGCGACCGCGAAGGTCAAGCCCGGCGCGCCGATCAGCGATACCAGCGGCAGCAGCGGCGAGTCGGCCTGGCCGAACGCCAACCGCCCCCACGGGAAGCCGCCGAACGGGAAGGACGAGCGCAGCCACTCGACGGAGGTGAAGGCCGCCGCGATCCACAGTGCGGCGAGCGGCAGCCGGGCGACGATGCGCGCGCCGACGGCGAAGAGCCCGAAGAACAGCGCCTCGATCGCGCAGAGCGCGACCCACGGCACCGTCCCGACCGGGATACCCACCCACGACAGCAGGGGCAGCAGGAAGGCCATCCCGAACAGGAAGCCGAGCCCGAACGCGCCCCGGCCGCGCGGCGCCCGCACCGCCAGGGCGACGATCGCCGCGATGGCGATCGGGGCGAGCCACCAGCCGAGCGCGACCGGGGGGAACGACAGGTAGAGCACCAGCCCGGCGAGGATCGCGAGCGCGCTCGTGACCGCCAGGCGGATCAGACCCGATCGGGTCGGCAACGTCGGAAGGCTTCGGGTGCCGGGTACCGCCGCGGTGCCGGTCATCGGGAGTACACGACCTCGCCGCGGTGGACGGTCCGCAGGCAGACCGGCTCCGGGGCGTCCGCGTCGAGCTCCGGCAGGCCCGGCACCCGCGAGCGCGGGTCGGTCGACCACCGTTGGACCGAGTCGGCGGTCGCGGCGACCACCAGGTCTCCGACATCCCAGATCGCGTAGGAGGCGGGGGCGCCGGGGACCAGGGTGCCGGCGACGCCGTCGCGCACTCCCCCGGCCCGCCAGGCCCCGCGGGTGGCCGCTGCGAACGCCGCCCGCGGGGAGATCCCGAATCCGTCGGTGTGGTGATGGACCGCCGCGCGCACGATCCGCCACGGGTCCGGCGGGGTCACCGGGGCGTCCGAGCCGAAGGCCAACGAGACGCCGGCGGCCGCCATCCGGGCGAAGGGGTTCATCGTCGCGGCTCGTTCGGCGCCGAGGCGCTCGGCGTACATGCCGTCCGGTCCGCCCCACAGCTCGTCGAAGATCGGCTGCACGCTGGTGATGACCCCGAGCCGGGCGCAGAGCTCGATCGTCTCGGTGTCGAGCATCTCGGCGTGTTCGATGCGGTGCCCGAGGGCGGCGACCGCGGTGCCACCGAGCTCGTCGGCGACCGCGCGCAGCCCGGCGGCGACGGTGTCGAGGGCCTGGTCGCCGATCGCATGGAACCCGGCCTGGACGCCGGCGAGGGTGCAGGCCCGCAGGTGCGCGGTGACCGTGTCGACGTCGAGGAAGCGGATACCGCGGCCGCCGGCGCAGTAGTCGTCGCGCAGGGCGGCGGTGCGGGAGCCGATCGAGCCGTCGATGAACAGGTCGCCCGCCAGGGCGTGGGCGCCGAGGTCGGCGATCAGGGCGGTGGCGGCGTCGGCGGAGTCGACCGCCTCACCCCAGTTGAGTCGCCGCTCGACCCCGTGCTCGAGGGCGAGCAGTTCGAGGGCGTCGGTGCGGCCGCCGATCTGGGGGCCGCCGCATTCGTGCACCGCGACGATCCCGCGGGCGGCGAAGTCGTCGAGGGCCCGGCGGCGGGCCCGATCGCGTCCCGCGCGGCCGAGCCGCTCGCGGGCGATGGTCCGCACCAGGTGATGGTCGTCACCGATCACCGGCCCGTTGGGCTCCGCGAGACCGGCGTCCCGATAGAGCCCGGAGTCGGCGACCGCGGAGTGGGCGTCGATGCGGGCGAGGTAGATCGCCCGCCCGCCGCCGATCGCGTCGAGTTCGGCCGACGTCGGCGCGATCGGCTGCGGCCAGCCGGATTCGTCCCAGCCCTGACCCCAGACGATCGGGTCGTCGCTCGCCGCACAGGCGGCCCGGACCAGGTCGAGGCATTCCTCGCGGGTGCGGGCCAGGCTCAGGTCGAGCCCGAGCCGCGAGAGCCCGTGGTCGGTGGTGTGGACGTGGGCGTCGACGAAGGCGGGGGCGACGAAGGCGCCGTCCAGGTCGATCTCGCGGGCGGTGGGATGCAGGGCCCGACCGACCCGGTCGGAACCGATCCAGGTGACCAGGCCGTTCTCGACCACCATCGCGGTGGCATCGGGGGTGGTCGGTGAGTAGATCCGACCGGCGAGCAGCAAGTGCGGTCCGGGATCGCCGGCCGTCTCCAATTCTCCCACCCCACAAGTGTGATGACCGGCGGCGCAACCGTGGTATCCGGCCCCGGCGTCGCCACTTCCGGCGGGCGTCCGGGCACCCACCGGCGGACCGAACGGTGTGTTCGGACGCGGCCCGGGCGCCGGTTGCACGCCCCGTCCACTACCGGTCGACTAGGTTTGGTGTGGTGAACGACTCTGTGGACGGCCGAGGCCCGGAGAGCACGCGGGAGGTCGACGCAGACTTCCTCGCGCTCCCGCTCGCCGCCCTGGCCGACGCCGCGCTGTCGACCGCTCGCGGGGCGGGTGCCACGCACGCCGACCTGCGGGTCCATCGGCTGCGCTCCCAATCGCTGGCGCTGCAGGACGGCGCGGTGCAATCGTCGGTCGAGGGCGACGTGCTCGGCCTGGCCGTGCGGGTGCTCTACGACGACACCTGGGGGTTCGCCTCGACCCCGCAACTCGATCCCGGTGCGGCCGTCGCCGCCGCCCGGCGGGCGATCCAGGTCGCGGGGACCCTGCGTGAGCTCAATCGGGATCCGGTGCGGTTGGCCGACGAGGACGTCCACCCGAACGCCACCTGGGTCTCGCCGTACCGCATCGATCCGTTCGACGTACCGGCCGCCGAGCGGATCGAACTGCTCGCCGACCTGTCCGGGCGGCTGTTGGCGGCGCCGGGTATCGATCACGTGCGCGCCCACGTGGTCGCGGTCAAGGAGCAGACCTTCTACGCGGACACCGCCGGATCGTCGATCGTGCAGCAGCGCGTCCGGATCCAGCCCGCGTTCGAGGCGACCGCCGTCGATGCCGACGCCGGCAGCTTCGAAACGATGCGGACCCTCGCGCCGCCGGTCGGCCGCGGCTGGGAGTACCTGGTCGATCCGATCAGCGGCGCGCAGGGCGGTTGGGATTGGAACGACGAGATCGCCCGCATCCCCGACTGGTTGGCCGAGAAGATCGCCGCGCCGTCGGTGATCGCGGGCCCGACCGACCTGGTGATCGACCCGACCAACCTGTGGCTGACCATCCACGAGTCGATCGGCCACGCCACCGAATACGATCGGGCGATCGGCTACGAATCCGCCTACGCGGGAACGTCCTTCGCGACCCCGGACAAGCTCAACACGCTGCGTTACGGCACGCCGATCATGAACGTCACCGCCGACCGCACCGAGCCGAACGGCCTGGCCAGCGTCGGCTGGGACGACGAGGGGGTCGGCAGTACTCGGTGGGATCTGGTGCGCGACGGCATCCTGGTCGGCTACCAGCTCGATCGCTCGTTCGCTCCGAAGCTCGGCCTCGACCGCTCCAATGGCTGCGCCTACGCCGACTCGCCGCACCACGTGCCGCTGCAGCGGATGGCGAACGTCTCGCTGCAACCCGACCCGGAGTCGGACCGCACCACCGACGATCTGATCGCCCGGGTGGAGAGCGGCATCTACATCGTCGGCGACAAGTCCTGGTCGATCGATATGCAGCGCTACAACTTCCAGTTCACCGGCCAGCGGTTCTTCCGCATCGAGAACGGACGGCTGGTCGGGCAGGTGCGCGACGTGGCCTACCAGGCGACCACCACCGACTTCTGGGGGTCGATGGAGGCGGTCGGCGGGAAGTCGACCTGGCGTCTCGGTGGCGCCTTCAACTGCGGCAAGGCGCAACCCGGCCAGATCGCGGCGGTCAGTCACGGCAGCCCGTCCGCACTCTTCCGCGGCGTGCAGGTACTCAACACCCGATCGGAGGCCGGCCGGTGATCAGCGCGGACCGCGTGGTCGACATGGCGCTGCAGGCGCGGACCGTCGACGCGTTGATCGTCATCGTCACCGATCGCGGCGACGCCTCGCTGCGGTGGGCGGGAAACTCGATGACCACCAACGGTGTCACCCAATCGCGCGGGTGGTCGGTGATCGCGCTGATCGACGACGCCGAGGGCGTGCGCGTCGGGACGGTCGCGTCGTCGACGGTCGACGCGGATTCGATTCCCGATGTGGTGCGCGCCGCGGAGGAGGCCGCGAAGTCGGCGCCGCCCGCCCGCGATGTCGCGCCCCTGATCGAGAACGCCGGGGTACCCGACGACTGGGCGGAACCGGCGCCGTTGACCGATGTGCAGGTGTTCGCGCCGATCGTCGGTGACCTCGCCGCCGGCTTCGACGGGGCCGACCGGCTCTACGGTTTCGCCCACCATCGGGTGGAGACCATCCTGGTCGGCACCTCGACCGGGCTGCGGCGGCGCCATACCGTGCCGACGGCGACGATCGAGATCAACGGCAAGCGCGGCGATCTCGCCACCGGCCCCAGCGCCTGGGTCGGGGCGCGCGGCACCGACTTCGGCGCGGTCGCGATACCGGAGATGCTCGCGGACCTCAACACTCGCCTCGACTGGGCTAACCGCCGGGTCGACCTGCCCGCCGAACGCTACGAGACATTGCTGCCGCCGTCGGCGGTCGCGGATCTGATGATCGCGCTGTACTGGTCGTTGGACGGTCGCGGCGCGCAGGAGGGGCGCACCGCCCTGTCCCGGGCGGGCGGTACCCGCGTCGGCGAGAAGTTGACCGATCTGCCGGTGACGCTCTACTCCGATCCGCGGGAGACGGGCCTGGAAACCCTGCCGTTCGTGGTCGCGTCGAGTTCGTCGGATTCGGTGTCGATCTTCGACAACGGGATGCCGCTCGAGCGCACCGACTGGATACGCGGGGGCTCGATCAACTCGCTGGTCTATCCGCGGGCGGCGGCCGAGGAGTTCGGCGTCCGGGCGGCCGGTGCGATCGACAATCTTGTGCTGACCGGCGGTTCCGGTGGTGCGAACCTCGCGGAGATGGTCGCGGGCACCGAGCGGGGGCTGCTGCTGACCACGCTGTGGTACATCCGGGAGGTCGACCCCGCCACCCTGCTGCTGACCGGGTTGACCCGCGACGGTGTCTATCTGGTCGAGGACGGCGAGGTCACCGCGGCGGTCAACAACTTCCGGTTCAACGAGTCGCCGTTGGATCTGCTGCGCCGCGCGACCGAGGTCGGGGCGACCGAGCCGACCCTGCCGCGCGAGCAGGGCGACTGGTTCACCCGAGCCGCCATGCCCGCCCTGCGGATTCCCGACTTCCACATGTCCTCGGTCAGCCAGGCACAGTAGCGCTCCCTCATTGGGGAGTTCCATGGTCATCCAGCGGCTTTCACACTC
The DNA here is from genome assembly GCF_001552615.1 of Millisia brevis NBRC 105863. Taxonomy (GTDB): domain Bacteria; phylum Actinomycetota; class Actinomycetes; order Mycobacteriales; family Mycobacteriaceae; genus Millisia; species Millisia brevis. Next base: position 47,385 of record NZ_BCRN01000006.1, on the reverse strand, counting down.
CCCAGTCAGGGGGTCGCGGGCGGAGCGACGGGGGTCGCGGCGATGGTCAGCCGGGCCCGGAAGCGGGGCGGCTCAGGACAGGCCCTTCTCCGCGTCGGCGATCGCCGCGAACTCCTCGTCGGCGCTCGCGAAGACCAGGCGGCGGCGACTGTAGGCGCCGAAATAGGCCATGAACAGCGCGAAGACGATCAGGCAGCCGCCGGCGGCCCGGACGTCGACCAGGAAGGTGGCGATCACCGCCAGCACCGCGATCGTCAGAGCGAAGCCCGTGGTCACCACACCGCCCGGGGTCCGATAGGGCCGGTCCATCTCCGGTTCGCGCACCCGCAGGACGATATGGCTGAGCATCATCAGCACGTAACTCAGCGCCGCGCCGAAGACGGCCATATTGAGCAGCATCGCGCCCTGGCCGGTCAGCGACAGCAGGAAGCCGATGATGCCGGGCACGATGAGCGCCAGGGTCGGGGCCTTGCGGGAGTTGGTCACCGACAACGATTTCGGCAGGTAGCCGGCCCGCGACAGGGCGAAGAGCTGCCGCGAGTAGGCGTAGATGATCGAGAAGAAGCTCGCGATCAGCCCGGCCAGGCCGATGTAGTTGACCACCGTATGCGCGCCGCCGTCGCCGAGCGCCTCCACCAGCGGATTGCCGGATTCCTTCATCGCGTCGGCGCCGCCGACCCCCGGCACCAGCAGCAGCACCAGCACGCAGGTAACCACGAGTACCGACATCGCCGCGATGATGCCGCGCGGCACATTGTGGGCCGGATCCTTCGCTTCCTCCGCCGCGAGCGGTACCCCCTCGACCGCCAGGAAGAACCAGATGGCGAAGGGAATCGCCGCCCAGATGCCGAGATAGCCGTAGGGCAGCCAGGGTCCGGCGCCCGCCGCGTCGGTCGGGGTGATGTCGGTGAGATTGGCGACCGAGAAGTCACCGATCGCGGCCAGCGCGAAGATGATCAGTCCGACCAGGGCTATCGCGGTGATCACGAACATCACCTTGAGCGCCTCGCCGACGCCGGCCAGATGGATGCCGATGAACAGGGCGTAGGCGGCGAGGTAGACCCACCAGCCGTCGGTGATGCCGAACAGGCCCAGCGATTCGACGTAGGCGCCGATGAAAGTGGCGATCGCGGCCGGGGCGATCGCATATTCGATGAGTACCGCGGTGCCCGTTGCCATTCCGCCCCAGGTGCCCAGAGCGCGCCGGGCGAAGGTATAGCCGCCGCCGGTCGCCGGTAGCGCCGAGGACATCTCGGCCATCCCCAGCACCATCGCGACGTACATCGCGGCGATGATCACCGCCGCGATCGCCAGCCCGCCGAATCCGCCCTCGGCCAGGCCGAAGTTCCAGCCGGAGTAGTCGCCGCTGATCACATAGCTGACCCCGAGGCCGGCCAACAGCACCCAGCCCGCCGTCCCGGTCTTGAGTTGGCGTTTCGAGAGGTAGTCGGCGTCGTCGGTCCCCTGCACGTGGCCGGCGCCGGATTCGGTATCGCTCATCGGAACGCCCTTCGATCGAACAGGTGCTGCGTCGTGCGCTATTCATACTCCTGTTCGGACCGGTGGACGTGATTTGTCGGAATATTGTGGGCCGTCGCCCGATCCGGGCTAACGACGACGGCCGAGAATGCGCAGAATGACCGATTCCAGGGGCAACAGCAGCAGCCACAGCGCGCCCGGCTGGGGAACGGCGATCACCAGGATGAGGATCACCGCGAGCAGGATCGCGCCCAACCAGCGCGCCACCGGATCGACCGGACCCGTGTCGAGCAGCCCGGCCCGCTCCAGCAGGGTCTCCTGCAGGCGCACCACCACCCCGGCGACCAGGATCGTGCCGACGTAGATCGCCAGGGCGAGACGGTCGTTCCCGGTGCCGACGATGTCGAGGACCGTGGCCACGGGCAGGACGACCACCGCCGCCAACCACAACAGGTCCAGCCGCAGCACCGCGGCGGTATAGCCCGTGGCGTAGGCCATCATCCGGTGGTGGGCGCGCCAGAGGACCGCGATCACCACGAAGCTCAACGCCGCCGAGATCAGCGAGTCGAGGGACTCGGACAGGAAGTCGGCCGCGCTCGGGACGTCCATCGCCCGGTCGACGATCGGCAGCACCACCAGCGTGATGGCGATCGCGACCACCGCATCACCGAAGGCGACGAGCCGGTCGAGCGCCTTCTCGTCGCCGTTGTCGCGGTGGTCGCGGATGTCCCCGGCCGACATCAGCCGGCCACAGGGGTGATCGAGCCCTTCAGCCGCCAGAATCCCTTGGAGGCAAGGTCGGTGATATTGGTGTACGCGACGCCCGAGGCGAAGTCGTCGACGTGGGTGACGGTGTTGCCGGTGGCCGGTTCGACCCAGGTGATCATGAAGACGCCGGGACGGATCGGTGTCAGCGCGATATCGAAGTCGTTGACGGTGCCGGTGGGGTAACCCGGATCGGCGAGCACGGTGACCTGCAGATGCTCGGAATCGACGAAGTGCAGGCGGTACTTCGCCTGATCACCGAAGTCGAAGTCGAACTCCCGGCCGACCGGGTCGGTGCTCTCGGACATGTGGAACTCCTCTGCCGTAGCGGACGGGATCAGCCGGCGACGATGGCGATGCCGACCGTCCCGGCCGGTCCCCGGCGAAGTCGGCTGCCCAGCAGCGTCAATCGGCCGATGATGCCGTACTTGGCGGCGATCGCGTCGCGGACGCGGGCGGTGTCGGCGGCGTCGAGGATCGTCGCGGTGCCCTCGAGGACCGGGCCGTGCAGCTTGGTACCGCGCGCATCGGAGCCTTGGACGGTCACGCGAGGGGTATTGCGGATGCGCTTGACCTTCCAGCTGTCGGCGACCGTCCACACCGCGACTCCCCCGTCGAAGGGGGCCACCCAGATCGGGGTCGGCTTGGCCCGCCCGTCCTTGGTGAACGTCGTGAGCATCACGTACTTCTCGTCACCGATATCCGACACTGACCCTCTCCCCCTTCCGACGGTCCCCGGTCCGATCGCGGGGACATCCCATCGTTGCCCACCGACACCGGAACCGTCTCGGCGGGGTCCGCGCCGAGCCGGACGCCGGTCAGGACTCGCCGCGCGCCTCGATATCGCCCTCGGCCTCGAGATAGACACCGCGCAGATCGTCGAGGATCGCCTCGTCGGGCTTGGCCCACATGCCGCGGTCGACCGCTTCGAGCAGACGCTGCGCGATGCCGTGCAGCGCCCACGGATTCGACTGCGCCATGAAGGCGCGGTTGGCCGCGTCGAGCACGTACTCCTGCGTGATCCGCTCGTACATCCAGTCGTCGACGACCCCGGTGGTCGCGTCGTAGCCGAAGAGGTAGTCGACGGTGGCAGCCATCTCGAAGGCACCCTTGTAGCCGTGCCGGCGCATCGCGTCGAGCCAGCGCGGGTTGACCACCCGGGCGCGGAAGACGCGGGAGGTCTCCTCGTGCAGGGTTCGGGTGCGCACCGATTCCGGGCGGGTGCTGTCGCCGATGTACGCCTCGGGCGAGGCGCCGGTCAATGCGCGGACGGTGGCGACCATGCCGCCGTGGTACTGGAAGTAGTCGTCGGAGTCGGCGATGTCGTGTTCGCGGGTGTCGGTGTTCTTCGCCGCCACCGCGATCCGCTTGTAGGCCGACCGCATATCGTCCGCGGCGGCGGTGCCATCGAGGCCGCGGCCGTAGGCGTAGCCACCCCATTCGGTGTAGACGGCGGCGAGATCCTCATCGCTGCGCCACGATCCGCTGTCCATCAGCTGCAGCAGACCGGCCCCGTAGGTGCCCGGCTTCGAACCGAAGATTCGGGTGCGGGCGCGGCGATCGTCACCGTGTTCGGCGAGGTCGGCGGTGACGTGGGCGCGCAGGTAGTTGTCCTCGGGAGATTCGTCGAGTCCGGCGACCAGGGCGACCGCGTCGTCGAGCAGGGTCACCACGTGGGGGAAGGCGTCCCGGAAGAAGCCGCTGATCCGCAGCACGACGTCGATGCGCGGTCGGCCGAGTTCGGCGAGCGGGATCACCTCGAGCGACTTCACCCGCCGCGATGCCTCGTCCCACACCGGTGAGACGCCGAGCAGGGCGAGCACCTCGGCGATGTCGTCGCCGGCGGTGCGCATCGCCGAGGTGCCCCACATCGACAGGCCGACCGAGCTCGGGTAGCTGCCGTGCTCGGCGTGGTACCGCTCGAGCAGCGAATCGGCCAGCGCCCGACCGGTTTCCCAGGCGAGCATCGACGGGATCGCCTTCGGGTCGACCGAGTAGAAGTTGCGACCGGTGGGCAGCACGTTGATCAGCCCGCGCAGCGGCGAGCCGCTGGGCCCGGCGGGCACGAATCCTCCCGCGAGGGCGTGCACGATGTGGCCGATCTCGTCGCCGGTGCGCCGCAGCCGCGGCACCACCTCGGCGCAGGCGAAGCGCAGCACATCGGCCACCGCCGCCGGGTGGTCGGCGGCGATCCCGTCGACCGCGTCGGCGGCGAAGTCCGCCGCGTGCAGCTGCGCGACCAGTTCGCGGGCCACCGCGTCGATGCGGTCGGTGTTCGCGCGGGAGTCGTCGTTCTCCTTCAGACCCAATGCTTCCCGCAGCCCGGGCAGGGCGGTCTCGCCGCCCCACATCTGCCGGGCCAGCAGCATCGCGAGCACCAGGTCGATCTCGGCGTCGTCGACCGGCGGGCGGCCCAATATGTGCAGGCCGTCGCGGATCTGGACGTCCTTGATCTCGCAGAGCCAGCCGTCGACGTGCAGCAACATGTCGTCGAAGACCTCCTCGTCCGGCCGGTCGGCCAGGCCCAGGTCGGCGTCCATCTTCGCCGCGGTCATCAACGTCCAGATCTGCTGGCGGATCGCGGGCAGCTTCGCCGGGTCGAGTGCGGCGATCGTCGAATGTTCGTCGAGGAGCTGCTCGAGCCGGGAGATGTCGCCGTAGGACTCGGCGCGCGCCATCGGCGGCACCAGGTGATCGACCAGCACCGCGTGCGCGCGCCGCTTCGCCTGGGTGCCCTCCCCCGGGTCGTTGACCAGGAAGGGGTAGATCAGCGGCAGGTCGCCGATCGCCGCGTCGGTACCGCAGTCCGCGGACATGCCGAGCGTCTTGCCCGGCAGCCACTCGAGGTTGCCGTGCTTGCCGAGGTGGATCACCGCGTCGGCGCCGAATCCGCCGTCGGCGACCGACTCGGAGAGCCAGCGGTAGACCGCCAGGTAGTGGTGGCTCGGCGGCAGGTCGGGGTCGTGATAGATCGCGATCGGGTTCTCCCCGAAGCCGCGCGGCGGCTGCACCAGGATCACCAGGTTGCCGAACGTCATGGCGGCGATGACGATCTCGCCGTCCGGGTCGGCGGAGCGGTCGACGAACAGTTCGCCCGGTGCCGCGCCCCAATGCTCGATCACCGCCTCGCGCAGGCCCGGCGAGAGCGTGTCGAACCAGGCGCGGTAGCGGGCGGCGGGCATCCGGATCGGGTTGCCCTCGAACTGCTTGTCGGTCAACCAGTCCGGGTCCTGCCCACCGGCGGCGATCAGGGCGTGGATCAGCGCATCGCCGTCGCGCTCCTCGAGCCCGGGGATCGGGTGGTCCGGGCCGCCGAAGGTATAGCCGGCGTCGCGCAGGGTGTGCAGCAGGTCGATGGCGCTGGCGGGGGTGTCGAGCCCGACCGCGTTGCCGATGCGGGCGTGCTTGGTCGGGTAGGCCGAGAGCACCAGGGCGATCCGCTTGTCGGCGGCGGGAATCGACCGCAGCCGGGCGTGCCGCACCGCGATACCGGCGAGCCGGGCGGCGCGCTCCGGGTCGGCAACGTAGGTAGCGAGCCCGTCGGCGTCGAATTCCTTGAACGAGAACGGGACGGTGATGATGCGGCCGTCGAACTCCGGCACCGCGACCTGGGTGGCGACGTCGAGCGGCGAGAGCCCGTCGTCGGAGCCGAGCCACTGCTCGCGCGATCCGGTCGAACAGAGCCCCTGCAGGATCGGCACGTCCAGGGCGGCCAGCGCCGCGACATCCCAGGCCTCGTCGTCACCGCCGGCCGACACCTCCGCCGGGGTGGCGCCGCCGGCGGCGAGCACCGTGGTGATCAGCGCGTCCGCGGTCCCCAGGTGGGCGAGCAGCTCAGGCGACGCGGTGCGCAGCGAGGCGCAGAACACCGGCAGCGGACGGGCCCCGGCGGCGACGAGGGCATCGCAGAGGGCGTGGACGTAGCCGGTATTGCCGGCGAGGTGTTGGGCGCGGTAGTAGACGACCGCCACGGTCGGGGCGTCGGCGGCGACGGTGTCCGTGCGCTCCGCGGCCCCCCACAGCGGGGTGGTCACCGGCGGTTCGAAGCCCTCGCCGGTCAACAGGATCGTGTCCGACAGGAAGCGGGCGACCTGCGCCAGATTGGTCGGCCCACCCTCGGCGAAGTAGCGGTGCGCCTCGGCGGCGATATTGCCCGGAACGGTGGAGCGCTGCATCATCTCGGGGTCCGGGGTCTGTTCCCCGCCGAGCAGAACGACCGGCAGCCCGGAGCCGAGGACCGCGGCGATCCCGTCCTCCCAGGCGCGCACCCCGCCGAGGATGCGCACCACCACCAGGTCGGTGTCGGCCAGCAGGACGGGCAGGTCCTCCTCGACCAGCAGCCGCGCCGGGTTGGCGGTGCGATAAGAGGCACCCGAGGCCCGGGCGCTGAGCAGGTCGGTATCCGACGTGGACAGCAAGGTAATCACGGCGACAACGCCTTTCTCGGGTTTCGCGCCCGATCGGTCGGCACCCGGGCCGCGTGCAGGTCCGACTCTCCCCGGTCTTTCGGGGATCACGGTGGCGCGACCGCACCGGATTTGCACCGGTTTCCGCACTCCACAGCCCTGGTCGATGGAATCGTATCGGCGACGCACTCATGTCGGTCCCCGCACCACCGGTTCACATCCGTAGCCTGGGCTGGTGACCATCGGTGTGGGAGGTGCCGAGGACGGCGAGCACCGCCACGTGGGCCCGGCCCACCGCCGGCGGACCGATGACGCCTGCCCCGGAGTTCTGCGGCTGCATACGGCGGCCGACGGTCCGCTGGCCCGTATCCGGCTGCCCGGCGGGATGCTGCGTCCCAGCCAGCTCGAAGCCCTGGCGACCGCCGCGGAGACCATCGGCGACGGCAGCATCGAGATCACCTCGCGCGGCAATGTGCAGCTGCGCGGGGTTCGCGACGCGGACGCCCTCGCCGTCCTGCTCGCCGACGCCGACCTGCTGCCCGCGCCCCGCCACGATCGGGTCCGCAATATCCTCGCGTCCCCGCATTCGGGACGTATCGGTGGCCATACCGACGTCCGCGCCCTGGTCGACGACCTGCACGCGGCGTTGACGGGCCGCGACGGCACCGCGGAGTTGCCCGGCCGGGTGCTCTTCGCCCTCGACGACGGCAGCGGGGACCTCAGTCATCGCCGCGCGGACTTCGGCGCCCACTTCGTCGGCCCCGATCGGGCCGCCATCCTGATCGACGGCGCGGACACCGGGGTGCGCGTGGCCCGCGATCGGGTCCCCGACGTGCTGGTCGACCTCGCGGAGACCTTCGCCCGCATCCGCGGCGACGCCTGGCGGGTGCGCGATCTGCCCGACGGCGGCGCCGGTCTGGTGGCCGCGGCCGGTCTCGTTCCCGATCCGGACGCCGCGACGCCGGAGGATCTGCCCGGCGCACCGACCTCGATCGGCTGGTTCGATCAGGACGACGGCGCGGTGACCCTGGCCGCCGCGACGCCGCTGGGCGTGCTGCCGGCCCGCACCGCCCACTTTCTGGCCGCGATCGACCACCCGATCGTGCTGACCCCCGACCGCTTCATCCTGGTGACCGACCTCGACGAGGGCACCGCGGAGACCGTGGTGCGGGTGCTGGCCCCGATGGGACTGATCTTCGACGCGGCCTCGCCGTGGGCCGAGGTGACCTCCTGTACCGGAGCACCGGGGTGCGAACATGCACGCGCCGACGTGCGGGGCGATCTGGTCGACGCGGTTCGCGACGACGCCCTGCCGACCACCGGCAGACAACACTGGGTGGGCTGCGACCGCGCCTGCGGGACCCCGCAGGGCGCCGACATCGTGGTGGCCACCGACGACGGATACCGAGTTGCCGATGGGTGAGATACACACGGTGACCGCGGGCGACCCGCGGTCACCGCAGCAGTCGCCGACCCCGGAGCCCGGCGACGCCGACGCGGCGCCCGCGGTCTCCCGAGTGACCACGATGCGACGCAACCGCGGACCGCTGCTGATCTCCGTCGACGACCGCCAGATCCCCGTCTACGGCAGCCTGCTGCAGCCGATGCTCAAGCGGACCCGCGACATCCTGCAGGTCTTCTTCTCGCTGGCAACCGTGGTCGCCGTGGTTGTTGTCGGCGAGATCATCACCGACAACAACTGGGACAGCGGTCTGCAGTCGGCGCTGGCGACCCTGCTCGATTTCGTTCCGCCGGACCTGTCGACGTCGATCTACCTCGTCTACGGTCTGGCGATCTTCGCGTTCCCGTTCGCGATCCTGGTCGAACTGGTGATCACCCGACAGTGGAAGCTGCTCGCCGGGTACGCCGCCGCGGCGGCGCTCGCCGGGTTGGCGTTGTCGTTCACCCAGGCCGGTTTCGTGCCGCCGAACTGGTCGTACGGCGAGGAGGTGCAGCTCAACACCTTCCTGTCGCAATTCCTCGACGACGCCCGCTGGATCGCGATCGTCACCGCGATCCTGACCGTGGCCGGACCCTGGCTGACCGTGCGCTGGCGGCGGATCTGGTGGACGCTGCTGTTCGCCTTCTTCCCGATCCACCTCGTCGTCAGCTCGGTGATCCCGGCCCGGTCGATGTTCGGGATGGCGGCCGGGTGGCTGATCGGCTCGATCATCGTGCTGCTGGTCGGCACACCGGCCCTCGAGGTGCCGTTGGCCACCGCGGCGCGGGTTCTCGGTGAGCACGGCTATCGGGTGCTGGATCTGCGGGTGCTCACCCCGGCGGGCTCCGGCCCGCTGCGCATGTCCGCGCGGGTCGCCCACCGCGAGTCGGATGCCGAGACCGCCGCCCGCGGTGCCCAGGCGTTGGTGACGGTGCCGGTCCCCCGCGTCGGCGGGATCGACGACACACCCGAGCCGCTCGACCCGGAGACCGATACCCGCCCGGCCGATGTGATCCTCGAGCTCTACGGCATGCATCAGAGCAGCCGCGGCGGGCTGCACCAGCTGTGGCGCTGGGTGACGATGCGCAGTTCGGAGAACGTGTCGATCTTCGCGTCGTTGCATCGCAGCGTCGAGCACCGGGCGCTGATGGCGATGGCCGCGGACCGGGTTGCCGTCGCCGCCAGCACCCCGTTGGTCTACGCGGAGATCGACCGCGGCTGGCAGCTGTTCGCCCACTCGGTGGAACGCGGCACTCCGCTGCTGCTGACCGATCCGAACGAGACCGATCCGGACGCGATCTGGCGCTCCCTCGACGTGCTGCACGACCATCAGATCTGCCACGGCGATCTGCGCGGTACCGAGATCCGGGTCGACGACGGGGTCGCCCTGTTCGCCGGCTTCGGATTCGCCGAGTTGGGCACCACCCGCGCCCGCGTCGACTCCGATACCGCTCAACTGTTGTTGACGACGTCCGCCCTCTTCGGTCCGGAACGAGCGGTGCGCTCGGCCCTCGCCGCGGTCGGGCGGGAACAGGTCATCAGTGCGTGCGGTCGATTGACCCGCAGCGCGCAACCCCGTCAGATGCGCACCTCGATCCCCGGGTCGATCCAGCTGATGGAGCAGATCCGCAACGAGGCCGCGGAGCAGACCGGCACCGACGACATTCGCCTGGCCCGCGTCACCCGCATCGGCCGCAACCAGATCGTGCAGCTGGTCCTGCTGGTGGGTCTGGTCTACGTCGGCTACCCGTACCTCGCCCAAGCCCCGCTGTTCGTCGACGAATTGCGCTCCGCCAACTGGGGATGGGCGGCGGCCGGTCTGGCGTTCGCCTCGATGCGATACGTCGGCGCGGCGGCGGCGCTGCGGGCCTGCGCGGGCTCCCCGGTCAGCTGGCGGGACCTGCTGACCATGCAGGTCGCCAACGTCTTCACCGCCACGACCACGCCGGCCGGGGTCGGCGGTCTGGCCCTGAGCGTGCGATTCCTGCAGAAGACCGGACTGGGCGCGGTGCGAGCCACCGCGGCGGTCACCCTGCAGCAGACCGTCCAGCTCACGACGCACCTGATCCTGGTGATCGTGTTCAGCCTGATGGCCGGCCGCAACGCCGAGCTGAGCCGCTTCATGCCCAGCTCCGCGGTCCTGTGGATCGTCGTCGTCTCCCTGGCCGCCGCGGTCTGCCTGGCATTTGCCATCCCGATGATCCGGCGGTGGCTGATCAACGAACTCGGTCCGCAGCTCGCCGGGGTCGGCAACGAACTGGTCGCGCTCGCCCGCGACCCGGCCCGCCTGCTGACGATCGTCTTCGGCTGCGCGGTCACCACCGTGGGAGCCGGTCTGGCCCTGTGGGCCGCGGTCAAGGCCTTCTCCGGTTCGGTCGACTTCGTCGCGGTCACGATCGTCACGATGGTCGGCGGCACCCTGGCCTCGGCCGCCCCGACCCCCGGCGGTGTCGGCGCGGTCGAAGCCGCCCTGATGGGTGGTCTGACCGCCTTCGGGGCCACCGCGGCGATCGCGGTGCCCGCGGTGCTGCTCTACCGCGTGACCACCACCTGGCTGCCGGTGGCGATCGGCTGGCCGCTGCTGCGGAACCTGCAACGACGCGACCTGGTCTGACCGCATATACGGCTTCCACCGAGGTCTCGACGCAGACGCGATCCGGACGGGTCACACCAGCACACCGCGGATAGCGACATCGACAGCCGCTTCGGCCAGCGGCAGGATCCGATCGCCGGGGAGATGGTGCAACGGTCCGTGCAAGGCCATCTCGGCGAAGCCGTGCACCATCGACCAGCAGGACCAGCCCGCCGACGAACGCGCTTCCGGTCGCACCAGACCTGCGTGCACCATCAGGTCGAGGGCGTCGGTCAGCGCCCGATACGGCGGGATATCGGCAAGCTCGTCGATCCCGGGCGCCTCGTCGCCGAAGAAGCAGACCGAGAACCAGCCGGGTTCGGCAAGCGCAAAGCCGATGTACCCCAGCCCCACCGAGCGCAGCCGTTCGACCGGGCCCTGCGTGTCGAGCAGCGGCATGGCGTCGGCCATGCGTTGCTCGATGGCGGCGGACACCGCCCGAAGCAGCGCCCGCCGATCCGGAAAGTGCCGGTATGCGGCGTTCGGGCTGACGCCTACCCGGCGGGTCACATCGCGCACCGTCAACGCTGCCCGCCCTCCGCTGCGAGTGGCTTCCAGGCCCGCGTCAATCAGCGCCTGCGCGAGGTCTCCATGGTGGTACGCCATCGGTTCTTGTGTCCTTCCACACACATGTGTACGGTGTGAACATATCAAATGTGCACGCCGTGAACATCTCCGCCGAAACCCACGAACACCAGCCACGACGAGGAGCGAGGATGAACCCCCTACCCCCGGTCGTCGACCCGCAGACCTGGCAACACGAACTCGAGGCCCTGCGCCGGCGCGAAAAGGCCGCCACCCGAGAGTTGGACGCAATCGCCGCCGCGCGACGGCGGCTGCCCGCGGTCCGACTGCCCGAGTACACGCTGATCGGCGAGGACGGTGCCCGAGTGCCCCTGGCGGATATCTTCGATGGCAGCAGCCAGTTGATCACCTATCACCACATGTGGACCGACGGCGAGCCCTGGCAGTGTTCGGGCTGCACCGGATTCACCTCGCAGTTCACGCGACTCGACGCGCTCGACGCCTGGGACGCGCGCTTCGTGATCGTCACCAATGGTCCGATGGAAGAGGTTCTCGCCTACCAGCGCCGCGTCGGCAACACGATGGCCTGGTATTCGACGGGCGGCGGCAGCTTCGGCAGCGATATGGGCGCCGGGCCGGGCGAGGGGTTCGCGATCAATACCTTCGTCCGCGACGGCGACACTGTGTATCGCATCTGGCAGACCAACGGACGCGGCACCGAGCAACTCGGCTTCCTGTTCGGTCTGCTCGACGTGCTGCCCTACGGGCGCCAGGAGCAATGGCAGGACGTGCCCAACGGCTGGCCGCAGTCGCCGACCTACAGCAAGTGGGCCACCTCGCAGGAGATCGCAGCCCGATACGGATCCTGACGCCCACCCCCGGACCCTTACGCGCGCCGCCGGCTCGTGTTCGGGCCCGGCTAGGGTGTCCGACGTGCACGACTACCTCCGCACCGGAGCGGACATCTACCGGGAATCGTTTGCGATCATTCGCGCCGAGGCCGACCTCGACCGGTTCGACGCCGACACCGAGCGGGTGGTGGTCCGGATGATTCACGCCGCCGGCGATGTCGACCTGGTCGACGCGGTCCGGCATACCCCGGACGCGGCACGGCGGGGGCGGGCGGCGCTCGCCGCGGGTGCGCCGATCCTGTGTGATGCGACGATGCTCGCCGCGGGCATCACGCCGGCTCGGCTGCCCGCGGACAATCCGGTGATCTGCACGCTCAAGACGCCGGGGATCGCCGAACTGGCGCAGCGGGCCGCCACCACCCGTTCGGCGGCGGCGGTCGACCTGTGGGGCGACCGCATCGACGGCGCGGTCGTCGCGATCGGCAATGCCCCGACCGCACTGTTCCGGCTCCTGGAGCTGATCGAAGCGGGTGGGCCGCGGCCGGCGGTCATCGTCGGCGGGCCGGTCGGATTCGTCGGCGCCGCGGAGTCCAAGCAGGCGCTGATCGACGCGCCCGAGGGTCTCGACTACATCGTGGTGACCGGGCGACGCGGTGGCAGCGCCATCTCGGCCGCCGCGGTCAACGCCCTGGCGAGCGTCGCCGAATGACCGGGATCCTGTGGGGCATCGGGATCGGCCCGGGCGACCCCGAGTTGGTGACCGTCCGCGCCGCGCGACTGATCGGCGAGGTCGACGTGATCGCGTATCACAGCGCCCGGCACGGCCGCAGCATCTCGCGGGCCACCGCGGCGCCGTATCTGCGCGGGGATCAGATCGAGGAACACCTGGTCTATCCGCTGACCACCGAGACCACCGACCATCCGGGAGGCTACGACGGCGCGCTGGCCGATTTCTACACCGCGGCCGCCGAACGGCTCGCCGGACACCTGGCCGCCGGGCGATCGGTCGGCCTGCTCGCCGCCGGGGACCCGACGTTCTACAGCTCCTATATGCATCTGCATCGGCGCCTCGCCAACCGTTTCGAGGCGCGGATCGTCCCCGGCGTGACGTCGGTATCGGCGGCGTCCGCCGCGGTCGGTGACGAGCTGGTGACCGGCGAGGAGACCCTGACCGTGTTGCCCGGCACCCTCGACGTCGCCGAGCTGACCGCGCGGCTGCGGGAGTCCGATGCCGCGGCGATCGTCAAGCTCGGCCGGACCTTCGCCGGGGTGCGCCGAGCCCTCGAGCAGTCCGGGCGGCTCGATACCGCCCACTACGTCGAGCGGGCCAGCAGCGACCGGCAACGCGTCGAGCCCGCCGAGACGGTCGACCCGACCGGCGTCCCCTACTTCTCGCTGGTGGTCTCCCCACCCCGGCGCGCCGAAGACCTGCCGGCGACCGACACCCCGGCCGGGGAGGTCGTGGTGATCGGCCTCGGCCCCGGCCCGGACGGGCTGCTCACCCCGGAGGCGGCCGCCGAACTGCGCGCGGCGACCGACCTGGTCGGCTACACCACCTACATCGATCGGGTTCCCGCGCGCGCCGGGCAACGCCGACACGCCAGCGACAACCGCGTCGAATCCGAACGGGCCGCGATGGCGCTCGACCTCGCGGCCGAGGGACGACGGGTCGCGGTGGTGTCCTCCGGTGACCCCGGGGTGTTCGCGATGGCGTCGGCGGTGCTCGAGGTGGCCGCCGAACCGGCCTGGTCGCACGTCCCGGTGCGGGTGATCCCCGGCGTCACCGCAGCCAACGCGGTCGCCGCCCGGATCGGCGCTCCCCTGGGGCACGACTACGCGGTGATCTCGCTGTCCGACCGGCTCAAGCCGTGGGAGGTGATCGCCGGGCGCCTCGCCGCCGCCGCGGCGGCCGACCTGGCGATCGCGATCTACAACCCCGGATCGGCCTCGCGCACCTGGCAGGTCGACGCGATGCGCGACGTGCTGCTCGCATACCGCTCCCCCGACACCCCGGTGGTGATCGGCCGGGCGGTGGGCAGCGAGCAGGAACGGGTGTGGACCGTGCGCCTGGCCGACCTCGCCGGCTCCGACATCGACATGCGCTGCCTGCTGATCGTCGGCTCCTCGAGCAGCGTGCTGGTCGAGCGGGACGCCGGTCGCATCGTGTACACCCCGCGCCGGCACACCCCGCAGACCGCTCAGGGTGTCGGCGTGGCCGAGTCGAGCAGCTGATCGATCGCTTCGCGAGGGTCGGTGACCGTGACGACCCCGGCGACCGGCACATCGGGAGCGAGCGGGTCCATGCCGGCCGGGTCGGCGTCGGTCGGGTCGGTGCCGGCCGGGTCGGCGTCGGTCGGGTCGGCGTCGGTCGGGTCGGGGGTGGGCCGGTCGATCACCACCACGGTCGCACCGATCGTGCGGGCGGCGTCGAGTTTCGCCGCGGCCGCCGGTCCCCCGCTGTTCTTGGTGACCAGCACGTCCACACCCCGGGCGCGCATCAGCTCGAGTTCGTCGGCGAGGGTGAACGGTCCGCGGGCCAGCACGATCTCGTGCCGCGCGGGCAGCGGGCCGGTCGGGGCGTCGACGCTGCGGATGACGAACCGGTGCCGGTCGATCGGGGCGAAGGCGTCGAGCGATCCACGCCCGATCGTCAGCAGTACCGTTCCGGCGGGCAGGTCCGCCACCAGTGCGGCGGCCCGTTCGGGCGACGCGGCGGTCAGCCACCGATCGGACGGTTCGGGCGCCCAGCGGGGCCGGGTGAGGACCACCAGCGGTACCCCGGCAGCCCGGCAGGCGAGTCGGGCGTTGGCGGAGATGCGAGCGGCGAAGGGATGGGTGGCGTCCAGGACGCGGTCGATCCGCTCGGCGAGCAGATAGTCGCGCAGGCCGTCGGCCCCACCGAAGCCGCCGATCCGCAGCTCGCCGGCCGGTCGGATCGGGTGGTCGGTGCGCCCGGCCAACGAGGTGATCACCCGAACGCCGGGCCGCTCGACGAGCACCTGCGCGGTCGTGCGGGCCTCGATCGTTCCGCCGAGGATCAGAATCCGGGTCACGACGATCGCCACTTCCGTTCGCGGGCCGCCGAATACAGGTAGCTGTCCGGGAACTCCTCGGCCGCGAGCGAACGGCCGATGAAGATCACCGCGGTCTTGGTGATGCCGGCCGCGACGGTATCGGCGGCGATCCGTTCCAGCGGGGCCCGCAGGACGCGTTCCCCCGGTTGGCTGGCGAAGGCGACCACCGCGGCCGGGCAGTCGCCGCCGAGCACCCCGATCACCTCGGCGACCACCTCGGTGATCCGGTGGGCACCCAGGTGCACCGCCAACAGCGCGCCGGTGCGGGCGAAGTCGACCAGACGCTCCCCCGACGGCAGCGGCGTCGAGACGGTCGATACCCGGGTCAGCACGACGCTCTGCGTCACCGCCGGCACCGTCAGTTCGGTGTCCAACGCCGCTGCGGCGGCGGCAAACGCCGGGACTCCCGGCACCATCCGGAACGGGATGTCGAGCGCGCGCAGGCGTCGGGCCTGTTCGGCGACGGCGCTGTAGAGCGACGGGTCCCCCGAGTGCAGGCGCACCACGTCGTGCCCGGCGGCATGGGCGGCGGCCAGTTGGTCGATGATCGCGTCCAGGGTCAGATGCGCGGTATCGACCAGCCGGGCGTCCGGCGGGCAATGGGCGAGAACCTCTGCGGGAACCAGGCTTCCGGCGTAGACGCAGACCGGCGTACGGCGCAGCAGCTCGACCGCCCGCAAGGTCAGCAGGTCCGGCGCCCCCGGGCCCGCACCGACGAAGTGGACGGTCATCGCGGCGTCCCGTCGCCGTCGGCGATGTCCTTGTCGACCGTCCACTGGACCACCGGCAACTGCGGTCGCCAGGTGGTGAAGCCGCCGAGCGGCTCGGCGCGGGAGATCTCGAAACGTCGCAGTCGGCCGCCGATCCGGTGGAACCACTCGACCAGGACGGCCTCCGACTCGAGGGTCACCGCATTGGCGACCAGCCGGCCGCCGGGTCGCAGCCGCCGCCAGCAGTGGTCGAGCAGGCCGGCCCGCGAGACGCCGCCGCCGACGAAGATCGCGTCGGGGGCGGTGTCGACGTCGCCGAAGCTCTCCGGCGCGGCCCCGAGGATCGGCGATCCGGGGACGCCGAGCTCGATCAGGTTGCGCCGGATCATGTCCCGGCGTTCCTCGACCCGCTCGAAGATCACCGCTCGGGCGGTCGATTCGGCGCGCAACCACTCGATCGCGATGCTGCCCGAGCCGCCGCCGACGTCCCAGAGCAGTTCGCCCGGTCGCGGCGCGAGGGCGCAGACCGTCAGGGCGCGGATCTCCTTCTTCGTCAACTGTCCGTCGGACTCGTAGCGGCGGTCGTCGAGGCCGGGCAGCCGTGAATCGCCGACCGGCCCGCGGCAGTCGATCGCGACGATCGTCAACGCATCCGGTATCGGGTCGGTCCATTCGTCGGCGGTCGACCGGTGGATCGTCTCGCGGTCCGGGTCGCCGAGGCGGCGCAGGATGGTCAGCTGCGAGCCGCCGAACCCGCGGTCGGACAGCAGCCGGGCGACATCCGTGGCCGAGGACGCCTGTTCACCGAGGACCAGCAGCCGACGCCGATCGCCGAGATGCGGCAGCAGGACGGTGAGCGGCCGGTTGACCAGCGAGACCACCGGGAGGTCGGCGAGCGGCCAGCCCAGCCGGGCGCACGCCAACGCCACCGACGACGGATGGGTCAACACCCGCAGGCGTTCGGGGCCGATCAGGCGGGCCAGGGTGGCGCCGATCCCGTGGAACATCGGATCGCCGCTGGCCAGCACGCAGAGCCCGGCGGGCGCCAACTCCTCGATCGTCGCGGCGAGCCGGTCGAGCAGCGGCGTCGGCAGCGCGACCCGCCGCCCCGTCGGTACGGCGGGGATGGCGTCGAGGTGGCGGGGCGCGCCGAGGATCACCCCGGCGTCGCGCAGCGCGTCGCGGGCGGCGTCGGTCAGCCCCGACCAACCGTCCGCACCGATTCCGACCACCGTGACGATCGGCTGCGTGGCGCCGGCCTCGGTCGCGGTGGCGGGTGCGGGACCCGTCATCGGGCCCGGCGCGGGGGCGCGTCCGGGCTCATGGCGGCGGGTCTCACCTCCGCGGAGCTCATCGCGGCCCGGCTCACCTCGGCCGGGCTCATCGCGGCATCCGACGCCAGATCGGCCGGGGCACCCAGCGGGCGATCGCGAAGGCCACCTGTAACTGCGCCGGAATCCACACCTCGGCGCGACCGCGCGCGAGGGCCGCGACCACCCCGTCGGCGACCTGATCGGGGGTACTCGCCATCGGCGCCGGGTCCATCCCCTCGGTCATCCTGCCGATCACGAATCCGGGCCGCACGACCAGCAGCGAGGTCGCGGTGCCATGCAGCGCGTCGGTCAGCCCGGCGGCAAAGCCGTCGAGGCCGGCCTTCGCGGAGCCGTAGACGTAGTTGGCGCGCCGTACCCGCACCCCGGCGACCGAGGTGAACACGACGATGCGGCGGGCCCGCACCGGATGGGACTGCGGATGCAGGGCCCCGGCGGTCAGCAGGGTCAACAGGGCGGCCTGGGCGACGAAGTCGGTGTGCAGGACCGCAACTGCGGCCTCCGGGTCGACCTCGGCCCGCTGTTGGGAGCCCAGGATGCCGAAGGCGAGGATCGCCAGATCGATCGGACCGAACCGGGAGATCACCTCGTCGAGGACCTTCGCCTGGCCGGGCAGGTCGTCGGCGTCGAAGGCGACCGTGTGGACCTCGCCCGCCCCGGCCGCGGTGATCGCGGCGACCTCCGCGGTCAGCTCATCCGGTCGGCGGGCCGCCAGGACGATGCGTCGGCCGGGCGCCAGCCGTTCGACCAGCGCGATGCCGATCTCGCTGCGCCCACCGAACAACACGACACAACCCGGGTCCTCGCTCGCCGTCACCGCAACAGTATTGCCCGGGGCCGATCTCGTACGGTGAACCCATGGCCCGCACCGCCGCCGATCTCACCGACGCCGCAACCACCTTCCTCACCGAACGCCATCTCGCCACGCTTGCCACCGTCCGCGCCGACGGCAGCCCGCACGTGGTGGCGGTCGGCTTCACCTGGGATCCGGAGACCGGGACCGCCCGGGTGATCACCTCCGACGGTTCGGCGAAGGTCCGCAACGCCGAGCGTCGGGGCCGTGGCGCCCTGACCCAGATCGACGGCGCCCGGTGGCTGACCCTCGAGGGGCCCGCCCGGGTGTTGCGCGACGCCGACGCCGTCCGGGACGCCGAGCAGCGCTACGAGCGCCGCTACCGTCCGCCGCGGGTCAACCCGCGGCGGGTGGTGATCGAGGTGCAGGTCGAGCGGGTGCTGGGCTCCTCGACGCTCCTGGGAACCGCCGCCACCCCCTAGAGGACCGTCAGCCCGTGCGGTCGGAGGTTGACCGACTCGCAACCGTCCGCGGTGACCACGACGATGTCCTCGATGCGGGCACCCCAGCGACCGGTGTGATAGATCCCGGGCTCGACCGAGAACGCCATCCCGGCCTCCAGCGGCAGCTCGTTGCCGCCGACGATGTACGGCTCCTCGTGGACCGACAGGCCGATCCCGTGCCCGGTGCGGTGGATGAAGACCTCCCCGAGGCCCGCGGCGACCAGCGGCTCGCGGGCGGCGGCGTCGACCGATTCCGCCGTGACGCCCGGCCGCACCGAGGCCACCGACGCCGCCTGCGCGCGTTCGAGTTCCGCGATCTGGGCGGCGACCGCGGGGTCGGGCTCGCCGATGCTGTATGTGCGGGTGCAGTCGGAGTTGTAGCCGCTGGGCAGCGGGCCACCGATATCGATCACGACGATGTCGCCGTCCTCGACAACCCGATCGGACACGTCGTGGTGCGGATCGGCGCCATTGGGCCCGGAGCCCACGATCACGAAAGCGGCGGAGGCGTGGCCCTCGGCGAGGATCGCGGCGGAGATGTCCGCGGCGATCTCCCGTTCGGTGCGACCGGCCCGCAGCCAGGTCCCCATCCGAGCGTGGACCCGGTCGATCGCGGCGCCGGCCCGGCGGAGCTGTTCGATCTCGCTGGGGTCCTTGAGCATCCGCAGCTGTCGCAGGATCGGCGTCGCGAGCACCACCGGGGCGCCCAATCGGTCCGCCAGCGGGACCAGATGCAACGCGGGCATCGCATCGACCACCGCCGCCGACGCCGGGCCGCCGACCGCCTCGACCACCAGCGCGTAGGGATCGGCCGCGTCGGTCCAGTCGGCGACCGGTAGACCCAGATCGGTGATGACACTGCCGCGCCAGGAGGCCAGTTCCAGTCGCGGGACCACCAGGGTCGCGGGTTGACCGTCGGCCGGGATCACCAGGCAGGTCAGCCGCTCGTGGGACTCCGCCCGGGAGCCGACCAGATACCGCATATCCGGGCCGGGGGTCACCAGCAGCGCGGCGACGCCGGCGTCGGCCGCGAGCTTCGCGGCGCGGGACAGACGCTCCCCGTACACGGTGGACTCGAAACGATCATCGGGTGCGGAAACAACGGAGCCGGCGGTATCCATGGTGGCGACCATAGACCCGCCGGCGCCGATGCTCGACCCGTGGTTGTGTCCGTTCGTCTCGATCCCGCCGACTACGGCTGGCTGACCGAGTAGGTGCCGTCCTCGTTGAGCACCCGAATCTCGACGCTGGTGGTGCGGCCGTCGAAGTCGACATCGCACAGGAAGGTCGAGCCGACCACCACTTCCTGGCCGGAGGGGCAGGACACCCGGTTGACCTGCTGGGCGCCGTAGTCCTCGGTGAGGATCCGGCTGACACCGTCCTGGACCGCCGCCTGGTCGAAGGTCTTGGTGCCGGAGTTCTGCTGGAACAGAATGCCGCCGATGACACCCAGGATGATCACGACGGCGAGGCCGCCGATGACCAGCGGGTTCTTCGACTTGCCGGACGCCGAGCCGCTCGGCGGGTTGCCCCACTGGCCGCCCGGAGGCTGGTAGCCGGCGCCGGGCTGCCCGGCGGGGGCGCCGTATACCGGCGCACCGTAGGGGGCTCCGGGGGTGGAGTCCGCGATCGGGGTCTGCGGGGGCTGCTGACCGTAGCCCGGCTGCCCCGGCTGCCCCGGCTGCTGCCCATAGCCCGGCTGGCTCGGCGCCTGCCCGTAGTTCGGCTGACCGGGCTGCTGACCGTACGCCGGACGGCCGGGCTGCTGGCCGTAGCCCGGCTGCCCCGGCTGTTGTCCATAGTTGGGCTGACCGGGCTGACTCGGCTGGCCGTAGTTCGGCTGACCGGGCTGCTGGCCGTAGTTCGGCTGGCCGGGCTGTTGCCCGTAGTTCGGCTGCTGGCCGTATCCCTGCTGGCCCTGCTGGCCCGGCTGCTGCCCATAGGACGGCTGACCGGGCGCACTCGGCTGCTGCCCGTAGGAGGGCCGGCTCGGCGCCTGCCCGTAGTTCTGGCCGGGCTGCTGACCGTAGGACGGCTGGGACGGTGCCTGTCCGTAGGACGGCTGGCCCGGCTGCTGGCCGTAGCTCGGCTGCTGCCCGTAGTTCGGACGGCCGGGCTGCTGACCGTAGTTCGGCTGCTGACCGTAGGACGGCTGCTCACCGTAGGGGCGCCCGGCGTATCCGGGCGGGTTGCCGGAGCCCTGGCCCGCCGCCGGCGACGGGTTCACCACACGGGTGGTCTCGTTGTCCTCGGCGGAACCGAACCCGGACGCACCCGCGGGCCTGTCCGATTCCTTCTTGGTGAGATCAGGGGAATCCGACCGATGCGGATCGTCTCCCGCTCCCGGTCCGGCGGGATTGCCGGGGTCAGTCATCGTTGCTCCAGTTTCGCCAAAGTGTTCTGTCATCGGCGGTCCGACTCGGTCGGTCGCAACGACCGGCGGCATCCCCCACCTCGGTATTGAAGCAGGTGCGGTCACCGGGACGACAGGTCGGTCCTACGCTATTCGGGCAAAAAACCCTGTTGGCTTCCCGAACACCCGCATCCGGAACATGACCAACGTCACTCATGCGGAGTCGACCGCAACGATTCCGCGGCGGATCGCGCCGATCGCATCGGTCGCCGCGGCGGACAGATCGGAGTCGTCGGAGGCGTTCCGGAGTTGCTCGAGCAGGTCGATCACCTGTCGACACCATCGGACGAAGTCCCCACCGGACAGCGAGCCGTCGCCGGCACCCGCCGCCAATACCTCGTCGAGCGGGCGGCGACGTGCCCACGCGGAGATCGCCGCCACGAAGCCGACATCCGGGGGCCGCGTCGTCGGCAATCGCAGGCGCACCTCGTCGCGGCGCAGTTCCTGCCAGAGCCGAGTCGTCGCGGCCAGGCTCTCGGACAATTCCTCGGAGATCGGACCGGTGGTGGCCAAGCCCTCGGTGCGTGCCTCGTAGAGCACGGCCGAGGCAACTGCGGCGAGATCCGCGGGCTCGAGGCCGCGCCAGATCCCGGCGCGCAGACATTCGGCGATCAACAGGTCCGACTCGCTGTAGATGCCGGCGAGCATGCGCCCATCCGCGGTGGTGCGCGGGCCTCCCGGATCGTCCTCACCGGACAGGAAGCCCCGTTCGGTCAGCAGTTCGACGATGCGATCGAAGGTGCGGCTGAGCGAGTCGGTCGTCGCGGACGCCTTCCGGCGCATCGACGCGGTCTCCTCGACCAGGGTGCTGTAGCGCTGGGCGGCGCGGATGATCGTGTCGCGGTCGGGCCGGTCGTGGACCGGATGCGAGCGGATCACCCGACGCAGCGCGGCGATCTCGCTGTCGTCTGCCGCGGTCGATCCGCGTCGCCGCGGCCGACCCGGCGGGAGGATTCCGGTATTGCGGATCGTCGAGGCGATATCGCGACGCACCCGCGGGTTGCGGTACTGCACCTGCTTCGGCAGGCGGATCCGACCGAGCACCTCCGCCGCGACCGGTACATCGGCGACCGAGATGCGGCCGGCCCAATGCCCGATCGTCACGACCACCGGATGCGGGTCCGCACTGCCGTCCGGTTCGACGATCACCGCCAGCCCGGCGCGCCGGCCGGAAGGGATGCCGATCACGTCGCCCCGTCGCAGGTCGCTCAGCGCACGGGCGGCCTCCTCGCGACGATGGGCGCGGCCGCTGCGTTCGAGGTCGCGTTCGCGGCCGGTCAACCGATCGAGCAGCGCCGCGTATTCGAGCACGTCGGCGTCGATCTCGACCAGTTCCTCCCGCAGTTCGGCGATCGCGACGTCGTTGCGGTCCGCGCCGCGCACCAGCCCGACGACCGAACGGTCGGCCTGGAACTGTGCGAACGATCGGTCGAGAACGGCGCGGGCGTCGGCGACACCCATATGTTCGACGAGGTTGACCGTCATGTTGTACGAGGCCCGGAACGAACTGCGCAGCGGGAAGGTACGGGTCGAGGCCAGCCCGGCCACGTCCTCCGGGGAGATATCCGGCTCCCAGACGACCACCGCGTGACCCTCGACGTCGATCCCGCGTCGCCCGGCGCGACCGGTCAGCTGGGTGTACTCCCCCGCCGTCAGCTTGGCGTGCGTCTCGCCGTTGTACTTGACCATCCGCTCGAGCACGACCGTGCGGGCGGGCATGTTAATGCCGAGCGCCAACGTCTCGGTGGCGAAGACCGCACGGATCAGGCCCGCCGCGAAGAGTTCCTCGACGGTATGTCGGAACGCCGGGAGCAGGCCGGCGTGGTGGGCGGCGAATCCGCGCAGGACGCCCTCGCGCCATTCCCAGAACCCGAGGACCTCGAGGTCCGCACGGGGAATTCCGGAGGTATGGCGATCGATGACCTCCTCGACCCGGGCGCGCACCTCCGGCGGCGTCAGCACCAGCGGCGACCGCAGGCATTGGGCGACGGCGCCGTCGCAACCGGCCCGGCTGAAGATGAAGTCGATCGCCGGCAGCAGGCCGTCCGCGTCGAGCAGGGTGAGCATGTCGGGGCGCGAAACGCGGCGGCGGTTGCGCCCGCCCCCGTGGCGTCCGCGGCCACCGCGATCGCCGTCCTCGTCGGCGACCAACCGTTGGGCGATCGCCCGATCGAGTTGTGGATCGACCCGCGCGGTGCGGGAGTCGGCTGCCTTGCCCCGGCCGCCGCCCTCGCCGCCCTTGCCCCGGCCGCGTCGGCCGGTACCCGCGGACGACTTCGCGCCGGGGCTCTCCGGCCCGGCGAACAGATCGAACAGCCGCCGACCGACCAGCATGTGCTGCCACAGCGGCACCGGCCGGGTGTCGTCGACGATGACCTCGGTATCGCCGCGAACGGTCTGGATCCAGGCGCCGAACTCCTCGGCGTTCGACACCGTCGCCGACAGGCTGATCAGCGACACGCGCGGCGGCAGGTGCAGGATCACCTCCTCCCAGACGGCGCCGCGGAAGCGGTCGGCCAGGAAGTGCACCTCGTCCATCACCACATGGCTCAGGCCGCGCAGCGTCGACGACCCGGCGTAGAGCATGTTGCGCAGAACCTCGGTGGTCATCACGACCACCGGGGCCTCCGGGTTGACGCTCGTGTCCCCGGTGAGCAGGCCGACCTTGTCCGATCCGTAGCGGCGGACCAGGTCGCCGTACTTCTGGTTGCTCAGCGCCTTGATCGGGGTGGTGTAGAAGCATTTGGCGCCGGCGGCGAGAGCCAAGTGCACCCCGAACTCGCCGACGATCGTCTTGCCCGCCCCGGTCGGGGCGCAGACGAGCACGCCGGACCCGTTTTCCAGGGCGCGGCAGGCCTCGATCTGGAAGGGGTCGAGCGGAAAGGGCAACTGCCGGGCGAAGGCGGTCAGTTCGGGACCGGCTTCCGGCGGAATCGCAACCGTCACGCGTCGATCATGACCGAGGATGCGTCGAATCGATGCGATCCGCCGGATCCACGGGTGTCACCGGGTCGATCGGCGAGACCTCGTCGTCGGCGAGATCGTCGAAGGCTCCCGGCCGACGGGCCACCGCGCGGTCGTGCAGGCGAGCGATCTGGATGGCCACTTCCAACAGCAGGCTCAGCGCCAACGCCAGGGCCGTCATCGTGAAGGGATCCTGCCCGGGTGTGGCGACGGCGGCGAAGACGAACAGCGCGAAGATCAGCCCGCGCCGCCAGCTCTTGAGCCGCTCGTAGGGCAGGATGCCGACGAGATTGAGCGCCACGACCAGCAACGGCAGTTCGAAGCTGACGCCGAAGATGATCAACAGGTTGATGACGAAGCCGAAGTACTCGGTACCGCTGAGCGCGGTGATCTGGACGTTGTCGCCGATCGTGAGCAGGAAGCCCAAGGCCTTGGCGACGACGTAGTAGGCGAGCACGGCGCCCGCGACGAACAGCACCGCGCCGGCGGTGACGAAGCCGACCGCGTAGCGGCGCTCGTTCTTGTACAGGCCCGGCGTGATGAACGCCCAGATCTGGTAGAGCCAGATCGGGCAGGCCAGCACGACGGCGGCGGTCAGACCGACCTTCAAGCGCAGCATGAACTGCTCGAAGGGACCCGTCGCCAGGAGGCGGCAGGCGTCGTCGGCCGACAGCACCGCCCGCGACTCGGGCGGCAGCGAACAGTACGGACCGCGCAGAATCTCACCGAGCGACGGCACCCCGAGGAACCCGTAGGCGTACCAAAGGAATCCGAACACGGTGGTGACCGTGATCGCCCCGAGGGAGATCAGCAGTCGCCAACGCAGTTCGCGCAGGTGGTCGACCAGCGGCATCGTGCCTTCGGGATTGACCCGACTGCGCCGTCTCCGAGGGTCGAACGGAATACGCACCCGTCGATCAGGCGGAGCGACGTTCGGGGTCGGACGTCACGGCCGAGGTATTCGGCGGAGCGGCTTCGGCGGTGCGCGGCGGATCGATCGCGGTGGACGGGGCCGCGGCGGGAGCATCAGCGGCCGGCGCGTCCCGACGATCGTCATTGCGCAGGTCCTGGACCTCGGACTTGAAGATCCGCAGCGAACGTCCCAGGCCGCGAGCGGCGTCGGGAAGCCGCTTGTATCCGAACAGAATGATGAATGCCAGGATGACGATGGCCCAGTGCCACGGGCTCAGGGATCCCATATCACTACCTCCACAGGTGAGTTCACCAGAGACTCTAGCGGTCGTCGGCAGCCTACGCCGACGAGCTTGCCGGCCGGTAACGAGAAAGCGGCGGCCATCAGTCGTCCAACGCGGCGTAGGCCGCCAGGGCGTCGCCCGCCCGCCGATCGACCGCATCGCGCAGCGACTCCGGTTCCACGACGGTGATCCCACCGCCGAAACCGAGGATCAGCCGCACCATCCAGTCCTGAGTCGCATAGCGCATCGTCACCTCGAACCGGCCCGAACCGTCGTCAACTTCGCGTTCGGTCGGTGTCATCGGGTAATGATCGAGTACCCAGGTCAGGTTCCCGGCGATCTCGAGCCGCGCCAGCGGGAGCGCCGGATCATCGCGGAAGAGTTCGAGGGAATCCTCGGAACCGGGCGTGTCGGCCGGGGGCCGGGCGGGTTCGTCGAGCCGTTCGGCGGTTTCGATCCTGTCGAACCGAAAGAGCCGAACCCCCTCGGCGGAGCGGCACCACGCCCGCAGATAGGTGTGATCGTCGACGACGATGATGTCGAGCGGATCGACCACCCGATCGGAGACGGCGTCGCGGGAGGCGCTGTAGTAGCGCAATCGGATCGCCCGCCGCGACGCGACCGCACCGCGGACCGTGCGGACCGCCTCCGATTCGGTGCCCTCGATCTCCGCGATCGCCTCGAGACCCCGCACGGTGCCGGCCGCCTGCTCGATCTTGGCGATCGCCCGCTGCGCCGCGCCCGGGTCGACGGTGCCCGGCAGATCGATCAGCGATCGCAACGCCACCAGGGTGGCGGTCGCCTCGGTGCCGGTCAGCCGCAACGGTCGGTCGATCCCGGCATTGAAGGTCACGGTGATGCTGTCCTCGGAGAAGGACAGGTCGATCAGATCGCCCGGACCGTATCCGGGCAGACCGCACATCCACAGCTGGTTGAGATCCGACATCAGTTGGCCGGTCGTCACACCGAGTTCGGCGGCGGCCGCGGCGGCGGAGATCCCCGGGTTCTCCTGGAAGTACGGCACCAGGTTCAGCAGCCGCACCAGGCGTTGGGACAGTCGTGTGCTCATGCGCGGGATCCGATCGCTCGCTGCAACCGTTCACGGACCTCGGTCCGCAGGTCCTCCGGGCCGATCACCAACGCGTCGGGACCGTATCCGCAGATCAGTCGGGCCACCCAGTTGGGGGAACGCACCGAGAACTCCACCACGCTCCCCCGTCGTCCGCCGACCGTCCGCTCCTCGACGACGGTGCCGAGCCTCCGCAGTTCGACCGCCCGGTCATCGGCGACCCAGACCCGGGCGGTCCCCACCGGACCGGACCGGGGCATCCCGGTCGCCGCGGCGACGATCTGCTGCAGATTGGCTTCGGCCGGCTTCTGGACGGCGCCGAGAGGACCGAAGGGGCGCACATCGTCCTCGATCCGGGAGATGCGGAAGGTGCGCACCGCCTCCCGGTCGTGATCGAAGCCGACGAGGTACCACCGACCGTTCGCGGTGACCACTCCCCACGGATCGACCGTTCGGGTCGTCGGCTGCGCCGTGCGCTCCGGGCGATGACCGAACCGGACGGCGCGACCGGATTCGATCGCCGCGAGCAGGGCGCCGAGCGCCGGTTCCGAGGCGCGGGTGCGCACGGGCATCGGGCCGACATTCGCCGGCCCGGCCTCGGTGTCGACCTGCACCCCGGCGGCTCGCAGCTTCAGCAGGGCGCTGTGCACCGCGGCGCTCAGTTGCGGGGACTCCCACAGTTGGGCCGCGACGGCGACGGCGGCGGCCTCGTCCGAGTCGAGGTCGATCGCCGGCAGGAAATACGCGCCGCGGTCGATCCGGTAGCCCTCGACCGAGGAGAACTGCGAGGTCGGTCCGGTCTCCAAAGGGATGCCGAGATCGCGCAGTTCGTTCTTGTCCCGCTCGAACATGCGCGCGAACGCCTCGTCGTTGGGACTGTCGGAGTAGCCGGCGACCGAGGAGCGGATCCGCTCGGCCGACACGTATTGACGGGTCGACAACAGGCAGATCACCAGGTTCATCAGCCGTTCGACTTTGGAGATCGCCACGGCGGAAGCCTAACGGGCGGTCGGCGGACGCGTCGCGCGCGGCACGCCGCCGACCGGGCCCGACCTACATCGAAGCGATCAAACGTTCGACCCGCTCGTCGATCGAGCGGAACGGGTCCTTGCACAGGACGGTCCGCTGCGCCTGATCGTTGAGTTTGAGATGTACCCAGTCGACCGTGAAGTCGCGACCGGCGGCCTGGGCGGCGGCGATGAACTCGCCGCGCAGCCGCGCCCGGGTGGTCTGCGGAGGTGTCCGCACAGCCTCCTCGATCTGGTCGTCCTCGGTGACCCGCTTGGCCAGACCCTTGCGCTGCAGCAGGTCGAAGACGCCACGGCCGCGCTTGATGTCGTGGTACGCCAGATCGAGCTGGGAGATCTTCGCATCCGACAGTTCCAGGCCGTGCCGATCCTGGTAACGCTGGAAGAGCTTGCGCTTGATCACCCAGTCGATCTCGGTGTCGACCTTGGCGAAGTCCTGCGCCTCGACCGCGTCCAGGGTGCGACCCCACAGGTCGACGACCTGTTCGAGCTGGGCATTGGGCTCGCGGTTGCGCAGATGTTCGACCGCGCGCGAGTAATACTCGCGCTGGATGTCGAGCGCTCCGGCCTGACGCCCGCCCGCCAACCGCACCGGCCGGCGGCCGGTGACGTCGTGGCTGACCTCGCGGATCGCCCGGATCGGATTGTCGAGCGCGAAGTCCCGGAAGGACACGCCGGCCTCGATCATCTCGAGGACCAGCGACGCGGTGCCCACCTTGAGCATCGTGGTCGCCTCGCACATATTCGAGTCGCCGACGATCACGTGCAGCCGGCGGTACTTCTCGGCGTCGGCGTGTGGCTCGTCACGGGTGTTGATGATCGGCCGCGACCGCGTCGTGGCGGACGAGACGCCCTCCCAGATGTGCTCGGCGCGCTGGGACAGGCAGAAGGTCGCCGCCTTCGGGGTCTGCAGGATCTTGCCGGCGCCGCAGATCAGCTGACGGGTCACCAGGAAGGGCAGTAGCACGTCCGAGATGCGGGAGAACTCGCCGGCCCGAACCACCAGATAGTTCTCGTGGCAGCCGTAGGAGTTGCCCGCGGAATCGGTGTTGTTCTTGAACAGGTAGATGTCGCCGCCGATGCCCTCCTCGGCGAGACGCTGTTCGGCGTCGATCAGCAGCTCTTCGAGGACTCGTTCACCGGCCCGATCGTGGGTGACCAGCTGAACGAGGCTGTCGCATTCCGCCGTCGCGTACTCCGGGTGCGACCCCACATCGAGGTAGAGCCGGGCGCCGTTGCGCAGGAATACGTTGGAGCTGCGGCCCCAGGACACCACTCGCCGGAACAAGTACCGCGCCACCTCGTCGGGACTGAGCCGACGGTGCCCGTGAAAGGTGCAGGTCACACCGTACTCGGTCTCTATCCCCATTATTCTTCGCTGCACAATTCGACAGTACCGCGCCCGGGGACGGCGCACCCGGAACCGACGGCGCGCATGGCGCCGCCGGCCCGGAATCAGGCGTCCGGGGTGGTGGTCTCCCCGGATTCGGCAGTGTCCTCGGCGGCCGGAGCGGCAGCACCGACGGCCGCCGCCGCGGCGAGCAATTCCTGGAGCGCAGCACCGCGAAAGCGGCGGAAGGCGCGCCGCGGACGGGACTGCTCGAGAACCGCGACCTCGAGCGAACTGACCTCGAGGGTTCGGGCCGTGTCGGTCCCGGTCATGCCGTTGGCGGGTGCCGCCGCACCGAGGGCGGTCACAGCAATCGAGACCGCGGAGGTCAGATCGAGATCGGACCGATACGACTGCTTGAGCGATTCCACGATCGGCTCGGCGGTACCGCCCATCACGATGAACTCCGACTCGTCGACGATCGAACCGTCGAACGTGATGCGGTAGAGCTGCGACTCGGGCGGCTCACCCGGCCGGCCGACCTCGGCGACGCATATCTCGACCTCGTAGGGCTTGAGCTGCTCGGTGAAGATCGCGCCCAGGGTCTGCGCGTAGATCTTGGCCAGCGACCGCCCGGTCACATCCGCACGGTCGTACGTATAGCCCTTGACATCCGCGTGCACGATGCCGCGCGCCCGCAAATTTTCGAACTCGTTGTACTTGCCGACCCCGGCGAAGCCGATGCGGTCGTAGAGCTCACTGACCTTGTGCAGTGCGCTCGACCGATTCTCCGCGACAAACAGCACCCCACCCGCATAGGTGAGGACCACGACGCTGCGGCCCCGCGCGATGCCCTTGCGGGCGAGTTCGGACCGATCCCGCATCAACTGTTCGGGAGATGCGTAATACGGCATCGTCATGCGCGCTGTGCTCCATTCTCGACTCCGGCTCCATTCTCGACTCCGGAGGCCACCCGGGTGCGGTGTGCGATCAGATCGGCCGCGATCCGCCCGATCCGGTCGTTCTCGATCTCGCGGGCACCCTCGGAATCGATCGCGATCACCAACGGGTAGATACCGCGGGTCAGATCGGGCCCGCCGGTGGCGGTGTCGTCGTCGGCGGCGTCGTAGAGCGCCTCCACGGCGATCTGCACCGCACGCTCCTCCGCGAGGCCGACCGAGTAGGTCTTCTTCAGCGAGGAGCGGGCGAACAGCGAGCCGGACCCGATCGCGTGGTAGCCGGCGTTCTCGACGGAGATCGCACCGACCGGGTCGAACGAGACGATGCGCCCGGCGGTGGCCGGCCCGGCGGCGTCGAGGTCGTAGCCGACGAACAGCGGCAGCGCGACCATGCCCTGCAGCGCGGCGCCGAGATTGGACCGGACCATCGAGGCGAGCTTGTTGGCCTTGCCCTTGAAGGTCAGGGGCACGCCCTCGATCTTCTCGTAATGCTCGAGCTCGACGGTGAACAGGCGGACCATCTCGATCGCGATACCGGCGGTGCCGGCGATACCGGCCGCGGAGTAGTCGTCGGTGATGAAGACCTTGCGGATATCGCGGGTGGCGATCAGGTTGCCCTGGGTCGAGCGGCGGTCCCCCGCCAGCAGGACGCCGTCGCCGTAGGTCAGGGCGACGATCGTCGTGCCGTGCGGTGCGACGTCGGAGGGCTCGACGATCGGATGATCGCCGACGGCTCCTGCGGACCGATCACCGAAGACCCGAGCGGTCGGCAGCAGTTCGGGCGCGAACTGCCGCAGATGCTCGGTGAACGACGAGGACGGCGAAGCCGGGGGAAGAATCCCCCCGGCCCGGCCACTCGTGGTGTTGTCGAAACGACCGTCTCCGATCACTGGCCACCCTTCTGCACGTATGCCCGCACGAAGTCCTCGGCGTTCTCTTCCAACACGTCGTCGATCTCGTCGAGCAGGTCGTCGGTGTCGTCGGCAAGCTTCTCCCGACGTTCCTGGCCCGCGGCACCGTCGACTGCGGGATCGTCGTCGTCGCCACCGCCGGACCGCTTGGTCTGTTCCTGTGCCATCGCCGAAACTCCTTCATCGCGAGCGAATGGTCGAACCTTAACCCTACCGAGGACATCCGACTCGCCGCAGGAAAGAGCGGCCGGACACTCCCCATTCCGCACTCGAATGCCGTCCGATGGGACGGGCCCGGCGTCCCGGCGCCGGACCCGCCGACGTCGTCAGGTGGTGAGCGCGTCGACCAATTCCGCGGCGGAATCGACCGAGTCCAGAAGTGCACCCACGTGCGCCTTGGTCCCCCGCAACGGCTCCAGGGTGGGGATCCGTACCAGCGATTCCCCGCCGAGATCGAAGATCACCGAGTCCCAACTCGCGGCGGCGATATCGTGACCGAACCGACGCAGACATTCGCCGCGGAAGTAGGCGCGGGTCTCGAACGGCGGCGTGCCGATCGCGTCGAGCACCTGCTGCTCGTCGACCAGACGCTGCATCGAACCGCGCGCGACGAGCCGGTTGTAGAGGCCCTTGTCCAGCCGCACGTCCGAGTACTGCAGGTCGACCAGATGCAGGCGCGGGGCGGACCAGGCCAGGCCCTCGCGATCCCGGAAGCCCTCCAGCAGGCGCAGCTTCGCCGGCCAGTCCAACAGGTCGGCGCATTCGAGCGGGTCGCGCTCGAGCAGATCGAGGACGTGCGCCCACTTCTCGAGCACGTCGAGCGCCTGCGGGTCCGGGTCGGTCCGCTGCTCGACGAACTTGGCCGCCCGCTCGTGGTACTCCCGCTGGATCGCCAGGGCCGTCATCTCACGACCGTCCGCGAGGGCGACCGTCGTGCGCAGCGTCGGATCGTGACTGATCGCATGCACCGCGGAGACCGGTCGGGCCAGCTGCAGGTCCGACAGGTCGACCCCGCCCTCGATCAGGTCGAGCACCAGGCAGCTGGCACCGACCTTGAGGTAGGTGGCCATCTCGGCGAGGTTCGCGTCGCCCAGGATCACGTGCAGGCGCCGGTACTTGTCCGCGTCGGCGTGCGGCTCGTCGCGGGTGTTGATGATGCCGCGCTTGAGCGTGGTCTCCAGGCCGACCTCGACCTCGATGTAGTCGGCGCGCTGCGAGAGCTGGAAGCCGGGCTCGTCACCGGAGGGGCCGATGCCGACCCGGCCGGACCCGCAGAAGACCTGCCGGGTGACGAAGAACGGCGTCAGACCCACGATGATCTGCGAGAACGGCGTCTCGCGGGAGGTCAGGTAGTTCTCGTGGGTGCCGTAGGAGGCGCCCTTGCCGTCGACGTTGTTCTTGTACAGCTGCAGGCGCGGGGCGCCGGGCACCGAGGAGGCGTGCCGCGCGGCGGCCTCCATCACCCGTTCGCCGGCCTTGTCCCAGATGACCGCCGACAGCGGATCGGCCACCTCCGGTGCGGAGTACTCCGGGTGCGCGTGATCGACGTAGAGCCGCGCACCGTTGGTCAGGATCATGTTCGCCGCGCCGACCTCGTCGGCGTCGATCACCGGGGCGGGCCCGCTGAACCGACCGAGGTCGAAGCCGCGCGCATCGCGCAGCGGGGACTCGACCTCGTAGTCCCAACGGGTGCGCTTGGCGCGGGGTACGGAGGCGGCCGCGGCGTAGGCCAGCACCGCCTGGGTGGAGGTCAGGATCGGATTGGCGGTGGGGTCGCTCGGTGAGGAGATTCCGTATTCGACCTCGATGCCGATGATCCGCTGCATGATGACAACCCTATCGCTCGCTCCGGAGCCGCCCGATCGCCCGGTCGGCCCTATCTGCCGGGCACACACCGACGCCGCCCACCCGGGGGTGAACGGCGCCGGCAGGTGTGTCCGCGGGTACCCCGTCTAGAGGTACTGACCCGTATTGCTCTCGGTGTCGATCGCCCGCGAAGCGCTGGCGTTCTTACCGGTGACCAGGGTACGGATGTAGACGATCCGCTCACCCTTCTTACCCGAGATGCGCGCCCAGTCGTCCGGGTTGGTCGTATTGGGCAGGTCCTCGTTCTCGGCGAATTCGTCGACGATCGAGTCGTACAGGTGCTGGATCCGCAGACCCGGGGCACCGGTGTCGAGCACCGACTTGATCGCGTACTTCTTCGCCCGGTCGACGATGTTCTGGATCATCGCGCCGGAGTTGAAGTCCTTGAAGTACAGGACCTCCTTGTCACCGTTGGCGTAGGTGACCTCCAGGAAGCGGTTGTCGTCGTTCTCCGCGTACATCCGCTCGACGACCCCGTCGATCATCGCCCGCAGGCACAGTCCGCGATCCCCACCGAACTCGGCGACGTCGTCGGCGTGCAGCGGCAGTTCGTCGACCAGGTACTTCGAGAAGATGTCCTGCGCCGACTCGGCGTCGGGCCGCTCGATCTTGATCTTGACGTCCAGGCGGCCGGGCCGCAGGATCGCCGGGTCGATCATGTCCTCGCGGTTGGAGGCGCCGATCACGATGACGTTCTCGAGGCCCTCGACACCGTCGATCTCGGCCAGCAGCTGCGGCACGACGGTCGTCTCGACGTCGGAGGAGACGCCCGAACCGCGGGTGCGGAAGATCGAGTCCATCTCGTCGAAGAAGACGATCACCGGGGTGCCCTCGGACGCCTTCTCGCGGGCCCGCTGGAAGATCAGGCGGATATGCCGCTCGGTCTCGCCGACGAACTTGTTGAGCAGCTCCGGACCCTTGATGTTCAGGAAGAACGACTTCGCCTCGCGCGAATCCTGTCCCCTGGCCTCGGCGATCTTGCGCGCCAACGAGTTGGCCACCGCCTTGGCGATCAGCGTCTTGCCGCACCCGGGAGGCCCGTAGAGCAGCACACCCTTGGGCGGGCGCAGCGCGTACTCGCGGAAGAGGTCCTTGTGCAGGAAGGGCAGCTCGACCGCGTCGCGGATCTGCTCGATCTGCCGGCCGAGTCCACCGATGTCCTCGTAGCCGACATCGGGGACCTCCTCGAGGACGAGGTCCTCGACCTCGGCCTTGGGGACCCGCTCGAAGGCGTAACCGGCCTTGGTGTCGACCAGCAGGGAGTCGCCCGGGCGCAGCTTCTGCAGCGTGCCGTCCTCGTTGGGCGTGCCCTCACCGGCCATCTCGATCAGCGGCTGCGCGAGCCAGACGACCCGCTCCTCGTCGGCGTGGCCGACGACGAGGGCCCGCTGGCGATCGTCGAGCACCTCGCGCAGGGAGCACAGTTCGCCCACCTGCTCGTAGGTGCCGGCTTCGACGATCGTCAGCGCCTCGTTGAGCCGGACCGTGTGGCCCGGTCGCAGCGACTCGATCTCGATATTCGGCGAGCAGGCCAGGCGCATCTTGCGACCGGAGGTGAAGACGTCGACCGTCTCGTCGGGGTAGACCGAGATCAGCACGCCGTATCCACTCGGCGGCTGGCCGAGGCGATCGACTTCCTCACGCAGCGCAACCAGTTGACGGCGCGCTTCCTTGAGCGTTTCCATCAGCTTCGTATTGCGGAGGGTCAAGGAGTCGATGCGGGCCTGCAGGTTGCCCACCTGTTCCGGCGACTCCGCGAGCTGCCGACGCAGTGCGGCCGCCTCGGCACGCAGTGCGTTGAGTTCGGCTCGCGCGGCTGCCGTTTCCGGATTGTCGTTGGGGCTCATGAGCGACTCCTTCCGGGTCCGATTGCTCAACGCTACCGGTCAATCCCGACTGATGTGGGTTCAGCTAAACCGGCGAGCCCCCTTTGGCGGGTCGCCGTTGCGGTCGCGGAGTGACCGTTCCGTCCGCCAACCGGCGGGCGCCGACGAGGAACGCGGTATGGGCCTGCATGCGGTGATCGGGGCGAACAGCCAGGCCAACGACGTGCCAACCGCGCACGAGGGATTCCCAGGCGCGCGGTTCGGTCCAGCACGTTTGTTCGCGCAGAGCTTCGACGACGCGAGACAGCTGTGTGACCGTAGCGACATAGACAATTAACACGCCGCCCGGGCGCAATACCCGGGCCACCGTCTCGAGGACCTCCCAGGGCGACAGCATGTCGAGGATGACCCGGTCGACCGGCGGACCTGCGTAATCGCTGACGTTGCCGATCGTCAGATCCCAGTTGTCGGGGGCCTGCCCGAAGAAGCGTTCGACATTGCGCACGGCGTGCTCGGCGTGGTCGTCGCGGATCTCGTAGGAGATCACCGATCCGGTGGGGCCGACCGCCCGCAGCAGCGAACAGGTCAACGCTCCCGAGCCGGCGCCGGCCTCCAGAACCCGCGCTCCCGGGTGGATATCCCCCTCGTGGACGATCTGGGCCGCGTCCTTCGGGTAGATCACCGCCGCGCCGCGCGGCATCGACAGGACGTAGTCGCTCAGCAGCGGTCGCAGTGCAAGGTATTCCGTCCCATTGGCGGAAACGACCACCGAGCCCTCCGATCGTCCGATCAGATTGTCGTGGTCTATCGCGCCGCGGTGGGTGAAGAACTGCTTGCCGGCCTCGAGGATCACCGTGTGCTTGCGCCCCTTGGGGTCGGTCAGCTGCACCCGATCGCCCTCGCGGAAGGCACCGGGGGGCGGCACGGGGTCGACCGTCTCCGCCGCGGCCGCGGTGTCGGTCGGTTCGGTCGAGGGAGCGGTGTCGTGGGTCACGGACGCCTTTCGGGAGAGTTGATCACGCCGTCGACACTCTGTCGGCCCGTGCTCGGCTGATAGAAACGTACCCGGGGACAACTGGGTACGTGCCCGGGGCGGCCGGCCGGTCACGCCGCGGCACGGCGGGCTGGAACGGAAGGTGCCGACGATGGCCGACGAGACAGATTTCGGGGCGGGCCCCTACTACCGGCTGCCGGGTGTCGCCCGGCTCGCGGACGAGGGCACCTCCGTGGCCGATGGCGTCGATGGCACCGATGCGGCCGAGCGGTTCGTCTCTACCAGCAGTACCGAGGGCCCCTGGTCGCACACCATGCAGCACGGCTCGCCGCCGGCGGCGCTGCTGACCCGGGCGCTGGAACGCTGCGAGCCGCAACCGGGTACCCGGCTCGCACGGATCGCGGTCGAACTGCTCGGCCCGGTGCCGGTGGACGAGGTCACCGTCCGGGCCCGAGTCGATCGGCCGGGTCGGCGCATCGAACTGATCACCGCGGAACTCGAGGCGCGCACCCCGCGCGGGGTGCGCACGGTCGCGCGTGCGCACGGCTGGCGGATCGCGGTCAACGATTCGACCGCGATCGCCACCGAGGAGCCGGTCATGCCGCCGCGCTCGGACGACGAGACGCGGTTCGCCCCGGAGTTCTTCGGGAACGGCTTCGTCGAGTCGGTCGAGGTGCGCGCCGCCCGCGGCGACGTCGATGCGCCGACCGGTCCGCGGCGGCGCTGGGTGCGCACCGCCCATCCGCTGGTCGAGGGACAGCCCGATTCCCCGGCGGTCGTGCTGGTGCTGGCGTCCGACCTCGCCAACGGCGTCGGCGCCCGCACCGATCCGCGCGCCTGGACCTTCCTGAACACCGACCTGACCCTGCACATCACCCGGTTGCCCGAGGGCGAATGGATCGGGGTCGAGGCGGAAACCTCGATCGGTCCCGACGGCATCGGTGTCTGCCGGGCGAATCTGTACGACGAGCGGGGCCGGGTCGCCAGCAGCGCGCAGATCCTGGAGGTGCGGCCGGTCGACGCCCATTAGGCGCCGCCGGCCGCACCGGGTCCAAACGGTCAGAAGCGTCCGGCTCGAATCTCGAAGGCGACGATCGAGCGGGCGCCCAGGGCGGTGAGGGTGTCCATCACCGAGTTGTAGTCCGCCCGCAAAACCATTACCCGCACGGCGACCCACTCATTGTCCGCCAACGACGAGACGGTCGGCGAATCGATCCCCGGGGTGACCTCGAAGGCGCGGTCGAGCGCCGAGCGGGGGCAGTTGTAGTCGATCATCAGGTACTTCTGGGCGACGACGACGCCGTTGAGCCGCGCGGCGAGCTGGCCGCGCAGTTCGCAGTTGACGTCGGAGCCGGTCGCCTCGATCAGCACCGCCTCCGACTGGCATACCGCCTCACCGAAGGCCTCGAGGTTGTGCGCCCGCAGGGTGCGGCCGGAACCGACGACATCGGCGATCGCGTCGGCCACGCCGAGCTGGATCGAGATCTCCACGGCGCCGTCGAGCCGGATGACCTGCTTGGCCTCGATCCCGCGGCGGGCGAGATCGTCGCGCACCAGGTGCGGGTAGGCGGTGGCGATGCGCTTTCCGGACAGGTCGTCGAGCGTCCAGCCCTGACCGGCGGGGCCGGCATAGCGGAAGCTCGATCGGCCGAAGCCGAGCGCCAGACGCTCGGAGACCGGGGCGCCGGAATCGAGGGCCAGGTCGCGGCCGGTGATGCCGAGGTCGAGTTCACCGGAACCGACGTAGACGGCGATGTCCTTGGGGCGCAGGAAGAAGAACTCCACCGAATTGGCAGTGTCGAGGACGGTCAGTTCCTTGGCGTCGGTGCGCCGGCGGTAACCCGCCTCGGCCAGCATCTCGACGGCGGTTTCGGACAGAGCGCCCTTGTTGGGTATGGCTACGCGCAGCATGTGCTCGCGATCCTCTCGGGTGACAGGTGGGAACGGTCTTCGGATGTCCGGAATCGGCAACGGCAGGCTTGCGCCATCGCCGGCCGGATCGCGGTCGGCCCGTTCACAGATGTCGGTATACGTCCTGCAAGGTCAGGCCGCGGCCGACCATCACCACCTGCACCCAGTAGAGCAACTGGGAGATCTCTTCGGCGAGAGCGTCGTCGGACTGGTATTCGGCGGCCAGCCAGACCTCACCGGCCTCCTCGAGGATCTTCTTGCCCTGTGCGTGCACGCCGGCGTCGAGCGCTGCGACGGTGCCCGAACCCTCGGGGCGCGACGCGGCGCGTTCCCGAAGCTCGGTGAACAGGGAGTCGAAGGTCTTCACGGCGTCCGATTCTTTCATGCGCGGTCGCGGTATCAGAAACCGGTGGTCGTGCGTGCCTCTCGGCGGGTGACCCCGCGGGCGGCGTGCAGGTCCGCCAGGCTGATGCCCACGAGGCTCTCGGTGAAGGTCCGGGCGGCGGTCGCCTCGACCTCGGCGGCGGACGGAACCACCAGTACCGCGCAGCCGGCGGCCTCGGCGGCGCTCGCACCGGTCGGCGAATCCTCGACGGCCAGGCAGTCGCGCGGATCGACGCCCAGGAGCGCGGCGGCGCGCAGATAGGGGTCCGGCGCGGGCTTGGGGTTGACCACCTCGTCACCGCAGACGGTGACGGTGAAGAAGTTGCGCCCGATCGTGTCCAGGGCGATCTCGGTCAGCGAGCGAACGGTGTTGGTCACCAGGGCGCTCGGCAGGCCGGAGTCGACCACCAGTGCCAGGGTGTCCCGAGCGCCGGGCAACCACGGCAGATCCTCGCGGAAGAGGCCGGCGACCCGGGCGACCACCCAGCTCTCCGCCTCGGCGAAGGCGGCGGGGGTCGGCTCGGTTCCGGTGTGCGCGAACAGCTTCGAGAGCGCACCGTGGGCGGAGTTGCCCAGGGTGGCCTGCCGCACCTCGTCGGTCAGCGGGCGGCCCAGTTGGAGGGACAGTTCGTACATGGCGATATCCCAGAGTTTTTCCGAGTCGAGCAGGGTGCCGTCCATGTCGAACAGCACCGCCGCCGGGCCGGGGGTGGTGGCCGGCGCACTCGTCATCGCCCGAGGGGAAGAGGTCATGGCTCGAAGTATGACCGTCGACCCGTCGTGAACGAGACCACACCTCCCCCGCGATATCCGAAAACGGGCATCAGCCCTCCGATTCGGCCGGCTTCACGAAGGGGAACGCCAACGTATTGCGGATCGTCGCGCCGGTCAGCATCATCACCAGTCGATCGACGCCGATGCCGAGGCCGCCGGTCGGGGCCATCGCGTATTCGAGGGCGGTCAGGAAGGCCTCGTCGACCTCCATCGCCTCCGGGTCGCCGGCCGCTGCCTTGAGAGATTGCTCGACCAGGCGCTCACGTTGGTCGACCGGGTCGATCAATTCGCTGTAGGCGGTACC
Organism: Millisia brevis NBRC 105863; assembly: GCF_001552615.1. Lineage (GTDB taxonomy): Bacteria > Actinomycetota > Actinomycetes > Mycobacteriales > Mycobacteriaceae > Millisia > Millisia brevis. The sequence goes on along the minus strand of NZ_BCRN01000006.1, from coordinate 8,946 downwards.
GATCTCGGCGCCGAAGGCCACCAGGTCCCAGCGTTCGGAGAGCGCCGGGTCGGTGCGATGCCGCCGGGTCAGCGGCGAGGTCTCCAGTGGGAAGTCGGTGTAGAAGGTCGGCAGCGTGGTCTGCTTCTCGACCAGCGCGTCGTAGATCTCCAGGACGATCTCGCCGGCGGTCATCGCGGCGGTATGGCGCACACCGTGTCGATCTGCGGCCGCGCGCACCTCCTCGATCGAGGAGGCGGACGTCAGCGTGACCCCGGTCGCCTGCGAGGCGGCCTCGTGCACCGTGACGACCCGCCATTCGTCGTCGAGTCGGATCCTCTCGGTCGACCCGTCGGAATGGGTGTGCACCACAACCGGTTCGCCGTTGACCGCGGTGGCGACCTCGAGGATGAGGGCGCGGGTCAGGATGCGCATCGAGACGTAGTCGCCGTAGGCCGCGTAGGCCTCGACGGAGGTGAACTCGGGGTTGTGGGTGGCGTCGGCGCCCTCGTTGCGGAAGTTGCGGTTGAGTTCGAAGACGCGATCCATACCGCCCACGCAGAGCCGCTTGAGGAACAGTTCCGGGGCGATCCGCAGATACAGATCGGCGTCGTAGGCGTTGATATGCGTCCGGAAGGGGCGCGCGGTCGCGCCGCCGTGGACCGCCTGCAGCATCGGCGTTTCCACCTCGACGTAACCCTCCGAGGCGAAGTATCGCCGGATCGCGGCGATCGCCCGCGACCGCGCCAGCAGCATCTCCATCGAGTCGCGGTTGACGATCAGGTCGAGGTGACGCTGTCGGACGCGCACCTCGGGATCGGTGAAGCCGACCCGTTGATCGGGGATGGGTCGCAGGCACTTCGACGCCATGCACCACGTCGTCACCAGCACCGACAGTTCACCGCGGCGACTGTGGCCGATCGTGCCGGTCACCGAGACCCGATCGCCGAGGTCGACCGCGCGGCGCCACAACGACATCAGCGACTCGGGCGTCGTATCGGCCGACAACAGCGCCTGGATCTCGCTGCCCTGTTCCTCGAGGACGGCGAAGACCACCCCGCCGAGGTCGCGGACCGCCCGGACGCGCCCCACCACGCATACGGGGGTGCCTACCGGGGACACGACCGCCGCGCCGATGGAGCCGGACCGCGGCACGGCGACCGGATAGGGGTCCATCCCCGCGGCGGTCAGGACCGCGAGCTTGTCGTGCCGCACCTGCTGCTGTTCGGTGAGCCGACGGATGGGGCGCGCCGGCGTCAGCAACGCGGTGTCCTGTTCGAGGACCAGGTCGGCGAACGGTCGCGCCGGCCCACCGTTCGGATCGTCGACCGGGTCCTCTCCGCCGCGGGTCACCCGCGGGCTGCGGCCCGGCAGGAAGCCCTCGGCGATGCCGGCGGCGATGCCGACCCGCGGCAGTGCGGACGTCGAGTCGTAGCAGACGAATCGCGGTTCCCACCGCGGCAGGTACTTCGCGTTGGCGCGGTAGAGCGAGTCGAGTTGCCAGAACCGGTTGGCGACGCCGAGGATCTTCTCGGCCGCGAGGACCAGGGGTCCGGCGCCGACCTGTTCGGCTTCGAAGAAGACCGAGCGGAAAACCGCGAAGTTGAGCGAGATCCGCCGCACCCCGAGGTCGGGGGCCACCTCGACCAGGGCGGCGACGATCGCCTCGTTGACGCCGTTGACCGCGTCGGGTGCCCGACGCATCAGGTCGAGCGACAATCCGCGCGTCCCCCACGGCACGAAGGACTGCAGGGCGCGCGGATGGCCGTCGGCGTCGGTGGCGATCACCGCGACGCAGCGGCCGTCGGCCCGGTCCCCGATGCGACCCAGAGCCATCGAGAATCCCCGGTCGGGTTCGTCGCCGCGCCAGGCGTCCGCGAGGCGGCCGAGGGTGGCGATCTCGTCGGCGGACATGTCGGCGTGCCTGCGGATGGTGATCGTGTAGCCGGCGTCGCGGACCCGGGTGACCGCCCGTTTGACCGGGCGCATCGCGCGGCCCTCGAGGGTGAAGTCCTCGACGTCCAGGATCGCCTCGTCGCCGAGCGGGCGGGCCCGCAGTCCGGCCGCCACGTAGGCCTTGGCACCGCTCTCGGAGGCCGCGAGCACCGCGGGCTGCCAGGCATGCTGGTGGGCGCGCCGCAGCCAGGCGTCGATGGCGCCCGGCCAGGCGGCGGGCGGCCCGAGCGGGTCACCGGAGGCCAGCACGACCTGACCGACGACCCGATAGGTGACCGCGGCCGCGCCGTCGGGGGCGAAGGCGACCGACTTGTCGCGGCGGGTGGCGAAGTACGAGAGCGAGTCCTGGTCGCCGGTGGCGGCGATCAGGGCCCGCACCCGCAGTTCGTCGTCGGGTCCGAGCAGCTCCGACGATCGGGCCGAGCGCAGGTAGATCGCGATCGCCGCCAGCAGCGCCAGGGCGGCCAGAACGCCGCCGATGAAACCGACCGGGGCGCCGCCCGCGTGTCCGCCGTCGCTGCCGAAGGGCAGGCTGATCCCGATGGTGCGGCGGACCGCCCACCACGCGCGCTCGCCCGGCCCGTGCAGCGTTCCGCCGCCGACCAGCGAGAGCAGGAAGGTCGTCGCGACGGCGCCGAACACCCCGACGACCAGCAGCCCCAGGGCGGCGACCAGCGAACCCTGCCGGGTGCGGGCGGGGAAGGCGGCCCGATTGCGCAGCAGGATGACCAGCACGAAGCAGGAACCGATCAGCGTGATGCCGCCGGTGACCAGATCGCCGTCCGAGATCGGGTCGGGGCCGTCGCGCAGGTCGGGCACCGCCAGCGCCGCCAGGATCGCGACCGCGTAAGCCGCGACGCTCGCCGAGGCGACGATCACCGCGACCAACCAGGCGACCCGCAGTCGGCGGCGCAGGGCGCCGGCGAAAAGGAACAGCAGCAGGGCGGTGAAGACGCTGGCCCCGACCGGCACGGCGATCACGGCGAAGATGTCGTCGACCCACTCGTGCAAGCGGGTCTGATGCAGCGGAATCGACAGCAACGACCACCACGCGCCGAGGCCGACGGCACGGGCGGCGAGCCGGGGCAGGCCGATATCTCCGGGTGCGGGCTCGATCCGGTCACCGCTGCTCACGAATGGCGACCCTACGCCCTCGGTACCGGGACTCCCCCGCAACTCGGCGCCCCGGCCGTTACGCGCCGAGTGCCGGTCCGATCGTCGCCCACGAATCGGCCAATTCGCGGTCGAAGAGGTTCCATGTATGGGCGCCGGTCGGGTACCGGTCGTACCGGTGTGCGATGCCCAGATCGGTCAGACGCTGCGCGAACGTGGCCGTGCACAGATCCGACGCCGCCTCGACGGTGCCGCCGCCGACCGCGACCGGTACGAGGAATTCCGGCGGTACCCGATCGATCGGTCCCGGCACCCCGGACGCCGACGCGAGGTGGATGGCGGTCCCGGCGAGATTGCCGGCCAGGACCATCGGGTCATGGGCCGCCCAGCGCGGATCGCCGGGCGGACCCCACATGTTGAAGGCGTTGGCGCCGCCGGAGACGGTGACCGCGGTGATCTGCGCGGTGCCCAGTGGGCCGCTCGCCACGGGGCAGCCGCTGTAGGAGGCCGCGGCGGCGTAGCGGCCGGGGAAGCGGGCTGCGAGGGTGATCGCCGGACCGGCCGACATCGAGACCCCGCCGATCGCGTTTCGTCCGGTGGTGCCGAGGGCCGCGTCGATCACCGGCGGCAGTTCGTGGACGAGGTAGGTCTCCCAGCGCGGTTGCCCGATCACCGGATCCGGGTGGTCCCAGTCGGTGTAGTTGCTGAACTGGCCGCCGAGCGGGGTGACCACGTTGACCTGTTTGTCGGCGAAGAAGCGGGCGTAGGAGGAGCTGTTGCGCCAGCTGACTCCGTCGACTCCGCCCTGAACCCCGTTGAGCAGGTAGTAGGTCGGTGCCGGTCCCCCGGTCGGGCGCAGGACCGTATTGGTGACCGTCCGCCCGAGGGCCGGCGAGTAGACGTCGATCTCGGACATCCGGTCGGTGATCGCCCGGATACCGACGACGCGCGCCGACTCCTGCGCCTCGGCGGAGGTGACACCCACGCCGGCGGTCAGGAGCAGGGCGGCGGTCGCGACCGCCGCCGTGCGGCGAAGGAACCCCAGTGCTGTAACCATCGGGGCCATTGTGACGAACCCGGAACGAACCGGAGCGACATTCCGGATATATCCGGAATGTCGCTCCGGTTCGGATGATGCTCCGGGACGGAAGGGCCGTGGCTACGACCCGACGATCAGGGAACCTCGGTCACGATGGTCTCGTCCACGTCGCGCACGGTCTTGTCGTGCATGTGCTTGTCCTTGGTCTCGATGATCAAGTACGTGCACAGGACACTCACCGCCGACAGGCCGGCGAGCATGACGCCTACCCAGAAGGAACCGTGCGACGCGATCAGCGGGGCGGCGATCAGCGGCGGAATCGCGCCGCCGAAGATGCCGGCCAGGTTGTATCCGAGTCCGGCACCGGTGTAGCGGTAACGGGCCTCGAACAGTTCCGGCAACAGCGCACCCGCCGGACCGTAGGCGATACCGAAGATCAGCATCGTGATCGTCAGGCCGAGGATGAACGGCAACCGTCCACCGAGGTTGAGCAGCGGGAACAGCACGAGTGCCCACGGAACCGCGATGGCGCAGGACACCATGATCACCTTCCGCCGCCCCACCCTGTCCGACCACATCGCCGACGCGGCGATCGACAGGCCGAAGAAGACGGCCGCGAACATGCCGGCCGACAACACGAAGGTGCGGGAGAGCTCGAGCGTCCTGGTCGCGTAGTTCGTCAGGAACGCGGTGCCCATGTAGAACAGCGAGAACAGCGACGCCAGCGAACCACCGGCGATCAGGATTTCCTTCCACTGGTAGCGGATCGCGTCCAGGAAGGGCAGCGCCGGCTCGTTGGCCGGCCGCTCGACCCGCTTCGCCTGAGCCTCCCGGAAAACCGGGGTCTCGGCGACCGCGAGCCGCACCCACAAGCCGACCGCCACCAGGACGAACGACAGGATGAACGGAATGCGCCAGCCGTACTCGATGAAGGCCGGGCTGGTCTCGCCGAGCGTGACGGTGGCGATCAGGAACGTCATGCTGGACAGGAAGAAGGCGAAGGCCGGGCCCAACTGCGGGAACATCGCGTAGAGGCCGCGCTTGCCCGGCGGGGCGTATTCGGCGGTCAGCAGCGTCGCGCCGGCCCATTCGCCGCCGACCGCGAAACCCTGGAAGAACCTCAGGACCACCAGCAGGATGGGCGCGAGTATGCCGATGCCGCCTTCGAACATGCCGAAGACCCCGGTTTCGTAGCCGGGCAGCAAGCCGATCAGGACGGTGGCAACACCCATGATCAGCAGCGTCCACACCAGGGTGCGCTTGCGACCGATGCGGTCACCGAAGTGGCCGAACAGGATCGCGCCCACCGGGCGGGCGAAGAAGGCGACAGCGAAGGTGGCGAACGAGGCGATCGTTCCCGTCACCTCGTCGGCCGCCGGGAAGAAGATTGTCGGGAAGACGAGGGCTGCTGCCGTCCCGTAGATGAAGAAGTCGTAGAACTCGATGGTCGTGCCGATAGAGCTGGCCGCAGCGACCCGCTTGAGGCTGGTCTTCTTGGCGTAAGCCGGATCGGTTGGTGGTGGAGCGGGCGATGCGGTCACAGCGATCCCCTCGGTCGGTCCGGGCCTCCGACGGCCCGGCTTCTGTCCGGCTCCCCGCCGAAATACGAAGGCGAGCCAGGGAATATGTCGCTGGTCACATTAGTCCGGTTCGGGGAGACAGTTCACATATTCCGGACGAACCGCCGAAACTGACACCCTCCGATCAGGCAGGTTTGGCGTCGAAAAACGCCGTCGCCACCTGCCCGCCGGCCGATCGGCCGGCCCGAGCGACCGAAAGCCGGCGGAGGCCCATCTCACAAAATTCGCCTCCACCTGCGTCGATAGCGTCGTGATCCCGGGCGTGCGGGAGTCGGCATCACCTCGGCGCAGCGCTCGCCGCGCACGTCCGCGACCTCGGAAAATGGGTGTCGGATCGGCGTGCACGCGGCCCGCCTTTCGTAGGGCCGGGCCTACCGATTTGGACGACCGAACCCTCGGATATGCCGTCTAATCGGCGAATACAGCCGGATTGGACCCAACCCCCGCACAGCTGCGGCCTATCGAGGGGATCGACCACAATCCTCACCGCTGACGGACGGTCGGTTTTGCCGGGGCGGCCGGGCGGGGCGATGCGATCGACCGCGCGGACGTGAATAATGCCTGGGGGAGGTTTGGTACCCGACGGTCGGTCGGGTCGACGAGGGGGCTGGGTGTGGACGGCGCGCCATTCGGACGGTATCGCCTGATCGAGGTGATCGGTCAGGGCTCGGTGGGCGAGGTGTATCGCGCCTTCGACACCGAGACCCGCCGTGACGTGGCGGTCAAGGTGCTCTCCGGCCATGTCGCCGCCGACGAGACCTTCCGCGAACGATTCCGCCGCGAGGCCCTCGTCACCGCCAAGCTGCGCGACCCCCACGTCATTCCGATCCACGCCTTCGGCGAGATCGACGGGCGGCTCTACCTCGATATGCGCCTCATCGACGGCTCGGACTTGCGCATGCGCATCCACACCGAGCCGGGCGGTATCCCTCCGGCGGTGGCGGTCTCCTATATCGAGCAGATGGCGGGCGCCCTGGACGCTGCGCACGCCCACGGATTGCTGCATCGCGACGTCAAGCCGTCGAATATGCTCATCAGCTCCCGCGACTTCGTGTACCTCATCGACTTCGGCATCGCGCGCGGTATCACCGACGCCTCGCTGACCAATGTCGGGACAACCGTCGGGACGATGGCCTATATGGCGCCGGAGCGGTTCGGTAACGAGGGCGCCGGCCCGTCGTCCGATATCTACTCGCTGACCTGCGTGCTCTACGAATGCCTGACCGGGCAGCCGCCGTTCCCCGGCCAGACCCTCGAGCAGCAGGTGGCGGCCCATCTGACCGCCGACCGGCCCCGCCCGACCGATGTGCGCCCGGAGTTGCCCGCCGGCTTCGACGCGGTGATCGCCCGCGGCATGGCCCGCGACCCCGAGGACCGCTTCGCCGACGCGGGCGAGCTGGCCGCGGCCGCCCGCCGAGCCCTCGCCACCGCCCCCGATCCCGCCGCCCTCGCCCGGGCCGCGGCGACCCGATCGGACACCGACCTCGCGACGCCGACCGCTACGGTCGCCACACCGCTGCGAGCGACTCCGGTGCCCTTCGCCGCCGGCGAATGGTCGGTACGTACCCGCCACTCCGAGGACTCGAACGGGGCCGGACATCTCGACACCGCCGAGGGGGTCACGCTGCCGACCGGCCGGACGACGCCGGAGCGGACCGGCCGCCGTCGACGCCGAATCCTCGTGACCGCCGGAGCACTCGCGGTCGTGGGCGCCACCGCGACCGCGACCGGGGCCGCCGTCCTGCAGAGCACCTCGACCGAGACCCGCACCGCGGCGGCGACCGCCGCACCCGCCGCCGAGGCCGTCGAGCCCACCCCGGAGATCGCGGCCGTTCCGGCGCCCGCCCCGACAACGGCGCCGCCGACCACCGTGGCCACCACCACGCCCGCGCCGACGACCACCGCACCCACCACGACCACACCCACCACGACCGCTGCGGTCGGCACACCGAGCTTCGAGCAGATGAGCACCTTCGTCCGCGGCTACTACAACCTGCTCCCCCAGCAACCCGACAGCGCCTGGAACGACCTCGGCTCGACCTACGCGGCCGCCACCGGCCGCTCCGGCTTCGACAGCTTCTGGGCCACGATCGACTCCGTCACCGTGACCTCGGTGCGCCCCCGGGATGCGTCGTCGGTCGTGGTGGGGTTGACCTACCGCACCACCACGGGCGCCGTCGACACCGAAAGCCGCTGGGTCAGCGTCGAGGTCGACGACGGCGGGGCCATGCGCATCGCCAACTCCAACCGTCTCTGATCGCGCGGGCTCCCGGTACAGCCCGACCTCCCGGGGCTCGGACGCCCGTCACCGCCGCAGCGCCCCGGGAGACCGGGCTCATGCGGTTGGCACCCTGTCGGCCGAGCGGATACGCGGACGGACCGTCATCCGGATGGGGCCCGGCGGTCGCAACGACATGACCGGCTTCGGCTTCACGACCCCGCCCCGAACCAGCTCGAGACGGTAGCGCTGCAGGATCGTCGCCAACACGATCCGGGCCTCCATGACGGTGAATCCGGCACCGATGCACCTGCGCTGGCCGGCCCCGAACGGGATGTACGCGGACGGTGCGTAGTCGGGTTTGCCGAGGAACCGCTCCGGCGAAAACACCTCGGGATGCGGCCAATGCTTCGGGTGCCTGTGCACCAGGTACGGGCTGATCACCACGTAGTCACCGGTCCGAATTCGGTACCCGCCGAGCGTGGTGTCCGCGGTCGCCTGGCGGGTGAGCGCCCACACCGGCGGATACAGGCGCATCGCCTCGTGGAATACGGCCGTGACATAGGGCAGTCGAGTCAGGTGTCGAGGCCCGACCTGCTCGGCCCCGACCACCTCGTCCACCTCGGCGACCATGCGCTCGAAGATCGGGTCGACAGCTTCCCCGGTGTACCGGCCCGCGGATCGTAGAAGTCGTCGATGGGAAACCTGTCCGGCGGGACCTCGGTGATTTCGTCACGGCCGGAGCGCACCATTTCCCATAGCTCGTCCCCGTTGGCTGCACCGGGAAAGCGGCAGCCAATTCCTACAATTGCCACTTCCTCGGCGTCGGCCTTGTTCTCCCTCGGATCGGTCGCATCGCGCGCGTCACCCACAGTTGACCCCCTCCACACCTGAATTCTCGTTCGAAACGTCGACGGATAGGCCTCGAACTCACTGGGATAGTCTCGAGTTCACAGAGATTCGGAATCGGTACCCCCGCCCTCGGGCGGTGCGGCCGTACCTCTCCCGACAGTACCCGGGCTCCCCGCGATCCGAAACACCCAACGGGGTGTGAACAGCTA